>NZ_JABASZ010000043.1 GCF_012979275.1 Pseudopontixanthobacter vadosimaris | reverse complement strand
CTGTTCAACAAGCTGAAGAACTGGCGCCGGGTCGCCACTCGCTACGACAAAACCAAAGAATCCTACCTTGGCTTCGTCGCCCTCGCTTCAATCAAACTCTGGATACCCTTTGTCCACGAAACCTAGCCCACACCAGTCGGGCTGTCCGTGTGAGGTCCGTACATACGTCGCCTGATCTTCCAACAAAATCGCATCGGCTCCATGGCTGCGGGCAAGAATTCTGCCCTTCCGCTTGACGTGCTCCCGTGAAATGTGACCGGCTCTTGGTATAGTCCGGCTCCTTCGTGATTGATGTTGATAGGATTTGCCGGCAATCTCGGCGGGGGTCTTCCCGCCCAGCTTCGAATGCGGCAGCCGTCAGCTTGCGAAAGATGAACAGGCAGCTCACGACCCACTGCCGCCATTCGAGGCTTTGCTACACTGCCTTTCAGAAGTGCATAAGGACGACGCGGTGAAGGGCGATTTGACGGGTGGCTGTTTGTGCGGTGCAGTGCGCTACACCTTGCGCGACGGCTTTCGATATCGGCCGTATGCCTGCCACTGCACAGACTGTCAGACACGAACCGGCGGCGCCTTCAGCGAACACATGCTGTTCGCAAAGCAGAATCTTAAGATAGAGGGCGTTTTAGACAGCGGCTCATACGAACAGCCTAGTGGTGCTCTCCCGACAATCTGGGGGTGTGCCAAGTGCAAGGTCCGTGTCTTCGCCGAGAACAACACACGTCCCGGCTTTGCATCATTGCGCTGCGGCACGCTAGATCGGAGCGTTGAGGTCGTCCCCGCCGCTCATCTGTGGGTTAGCAGTAAACAAGCATGGGTAACGCTTCCCGACGGGGTTCCTGCACTTGCTGAGCAACCGCGGACGCAAGCCGAATGGCTAGAGGTCGTTGGCCCGGTTCCGACCTAAATTTCGCCATACCCGCTCATGTGGCTTCGAGAGCCGCCCTTCTGCTCCCACCCAGAAATAGTCATGATGATGACCATAGAGGGGCACCTTAAATCGGGCATTCCGATCCGCGCTTGCCGACAATCTGATATTTTCCAAAAAATCTGGATCTTGACGTTGTAGCCGATCGTGGAACGGCGGGTGAGCCAAGTCATTGTTCGGACTATGAACAAATATGAACTGATCGTCCTGGCCTGGGGAACAGGGCTGCTGTTTGCCTATGGCCTGTTCCACATGTTCGGCCTCGAACTCATCCGCTGGGCGAAGCCGCGGCAGGAAAGGCACCGGCATTTCGGGCTGCTGTTCACTTTCTGGGGGTTGGCCATCCTTCATCTGGTCGAGATCGCGATTGGCGCAGGTCTGCTCTATTATCTGCTGTCTGGTCCCGATTACGGTTCGCTCAGCGACGGATTCGGAAGTACCGCGGTCGACTATCTGTATTTCGCAGGCGCATCGTTCAGCACCCTGGGATATACCAATCTCGAAGCGCATGGCGCGATCCGGCTTCTCGTCATGATGCTTTCGCTCAGCGGCTTCATGCTGATTACCTGGTCGGCCACCTTCATCTATACGATCTGGGGCGAAAGCTTCAGGGATGCGGACTAGGCGGCCCGGCTCGTCCGAAAAGCCACGGTGAAGCTCCACCACAGCAGCCCCACGATCGCCGCGCTGATAACTGCACCGATCATGGCCTCGGTGAGCCGCGATGCCCTGCGGGGGCGGAGCGAAAGTGCAACACCGGACCCGTCGGGATAGATGAGAAGCCGTTCGAAACGGGAGCCCGACAGCATTGCCGGGATGCCATGACCCATCTCGTGAAACCAGGTGGCCAGTATGGTGAAGGGATGAAGCAGAATGCGGCCGAAGCTCGTCTGCCACAGAAGGAGGGAAGCAAAAGCGATACCCAGCAGCAGCCTCTGCGTGGAACCGAAAAATGACTCATCCAAACCCTTGACGACTTGATTTGGCTACATAAATCCGAATTGCCGGGCGCCGTTCGGGTCCGGTGGGACATAGAGGGCGTCGGCTCTCGTTACCGGCGCATCTTATGCCCAGATTGCTCATAAGGAGGATTTGGAAATGAGAAAAGACATCGACTTTACCCCTTACAGACAGTCATCGGTCGGATTCGACCGCCTGTTCGACCTGCTCGAAAGCGGAAGCAGGAACGGCGGCACGGAAAGCTATCCGCCCTACGATCTGATTCGGCATGATGAAGATTCCTACCGCATCGACCTTGCTATCGCCGGGTTCAGACCGGAGGAGGTCGAGATCGTCGCGCATCAGAACCAGCTGACGATTTCGGGAGAGCGGAAGGAGCCGGAAGAGGAGGGCGAGTACATGCATCGTGGGATCGCCACCCGCTCCTTCCAGCGCAGGTTCCAGCTTGCCGATTACATCGAGGTCGACTCGGCCCGCTTCGAGCATGGACTGCTCAGCATTCAGCTGTCCAGAGTGGTGCCGGAAGCCATGAAGCCGCGGAAGATCGAGATCAGCACCGATACCGGTTCCGGTTCCAATTCCGCGGACGGAGACGGGCAATCCGATGCCCCGATCACCTGACTCATGCAGCTTGATAATGCCGAAGGCCGAATAAAGCCCCGCCGTGATATCGCGGCGGGGTCTTGTTCGTGCCGCGGAAACGGGTGATGGGCAGTGGAACGGATTGCCATGTGGGCGCGAAAGCGTCAGAATAACGACCGCTCGGAACCGAACAGCCGTGAAGTTCGCTTCGATGACGAATGGAGTGAATCCGATGAGCGATCCCACTGACGCCGCCCCGCAGCCGCCCCTGCCCGAACAGCAGCAGGAGGTGCCCGGCAGAACCGGTGACATGAATCCGGTGCCCGACCATGGAGAAGACAGCTATCGCGGTTCGGCGCGCCTGCAGGGGAAATGCGCGGTGATTACCGGCGGCGACAGCGGGATAGGCCGGGCAGTCGCCATCGCCTTCGCCCGGGAAGGGGCCGATGTGCTGGTTTCCTATTTGTGCGAGGACGATGACGCAAGGCAAACCGCCGATTGGGTAGAGAAGGCGGGCCGCAACTGCATTCTTGTACCTGGCGACATCGGCCGGGCGGATCACTGCCGCACGATCATCGACAGGGCAGTGGGTGAGTTCGGCAGCATCGACATATTGGTGAACAATGCCGCGCACCAGATGACCTACAAGGAGCTGGCCGATATTCCGGACGAGGAATGGGAGAAGACCTTCGCAACCAACATCCATGCGATGTTCTATCTGGTGAAGGCCGCGCTGCCGCATTTCAGCGATAGCGCCTCGATCATCAATACGGCGTCGATCAATTCGGACGATCCCAATCCGACCCTGCTGCCCTATGCCACGACGAAGGGTGCAATCCAGAATTTCACTGCCGGCCTTGCCCAATTGCTTGCCGACAAGCAGATCCGCGTGAACTGCGTCGCGCCAGGGCCGGTCTGGACGCCCCTGATCCCCTCGACCATGCCGCCCGAAACGGTAGCGGATTTCGGCAAGAATTATCCCATCGGCAGACCCGCCCAACCCGCAGAGCTTGCCGCGCCCTATGTCATGCTCGCCACTGACGAGGCGAGTTACATCTCCGGGGCGACCATCGCCGTAACGGGCGGCAAGCCGCTTATCTGACGCGGATTGGCATCGGCAGCTGTTCTAGCGCGCCGGGAAGAATACTTTCGCTTGTCCTGTCTGCCACCGATCGTGGCGCACCATGATCCTGCCGAACAGGTCAGACCCAAGGTGACCGCCCAGCCATTTCTGCAGATGCGGCAATGGCTGCATGTCGAACCAGGGCCTGTCCACGGCGGCAAATTGCCGGATGAACGGCATGATGGCGGCATCGGCGAAACCGCGCCGCGATCCGCAGAGCTGACCCTTCGTCGCCAGTCGCCGGTCGAGGATCTCCAGGAAGGCGTAACCCTGTTCGCGAAAAGACAGTGCCTCCCCGCTGCCGCGCTCATTGTATTTATAGCCGTCGAGGTCGCGTTTGAACGGCCCGTCATTGCGGGCGACCAGTTCCGCGTCGCCGCGCTCCAGCCACTGCTCCGGATCGTCCTGTTCCAGCGCCCAGCGCATGATCGTGATGCTCTCTTCCAGCACGGTTCCATCCTGCAGAACCAGCACCGGCACGGTGCCCTTGGGCGAGGCCTCCAGCAGTGGCTGCGGCTTGTCGCGCAGGCTGACCTCCCGCAACTCGCAGCATGTGCCGCTGACCGTCAGCGCCATGCGGGCGCGCATCGCATAAGGGCAGCGGCGAAAGCTGTAGAGGATGGGGTGGGGCAGTCCGGTCAAGGGCATCATCCTGCGGCGCCGGATGACGGCTGCGCGCCAGCAGGGCCGCAGACGGGGCAGGCGCGGACAACGTCTGCGCCTGCCGCGGCAACGGCGGTGCCGTTCACTGCGCGGCCGCAATCGGGGCACATCACGTGGGTGCCGGGAGCGAGGCCGTGGCCGATCGCCACGCGCTCGTCGAAAACATAGCATTCGCCGCGCCACAGGCTGAATGCCTCAGGCACCTGTTCGAGATAGGCGAGGATGCCGCCCTTCAGATGATAGACGTCCTCGACCCCCTCCTGCTTCAGAAAAGCGGTGGATTTCTCGCAACGGATCCCGCCGGTGCAATACATGGCGATTCGCGGTGTCTTCCCCCTGGCAAGAAGTTCTCCGCGCGCCTGTCTGAACCAGGCAGGGAACTCGCGAAAGCTGCGGGTCTTGGGGTCGATAGCATCGGCGAAGCTGCCGATCGCCACCTCATATTCGTTCCGCGTGTCGATGACGATCGTGTCCGGGTCGGAAATCAGCGCATTCCATTCGCCCGGCTCGACATAGGTGCCGGCGCTTGCGAGTGGGTCCACGCCTTCGACACCCATGGTGACGATCTCGGCCTTCAGCCGCACCTTCATTCGTTTGAACGGCATGACGGGCGCGCTGGACATCTTCACATCGAGTTCGGCGCAACCGGGCAGGGCGCGGATATGGTCCAGCACGCAGGCGACCTGTTCCGGCGATCCGGCGATGGTGCCGTTGATGCCTTCGGCAGCCAGCAGCAGGGTACCGCGCAGATCCTGCTTGCTGCAGATCTCCACCAGCGGACCGCGCAGCTGCACATGATCATCGAAGGGAGCGAAGCGATAGAGAGCAGCCACGCTGATGGGGCCCGCCATTTGCCCAGCGCCGCGTGCAGGTTGCGTCAGCACCCGTGCGTCCTAGCGCTTTGCCGCGGGCACGGCGCTGAAGGGCACGAGGCGCTGCCGGTCCTCGTCCCACAATTTCAGCCGGAGCGTACCCAGGCTTTGCCGCATCGTCACACGGCTGACATCCCGCAGCTCGGGGAAGGCGCGAAGCACCTCCTGCAAGCGGTAGAAGGGAATGCGGCTCGCCAGATGGTGTACGTGATGCACGCCGATATTCGCGGTGAACCAGCGCAGCACCGGCGGAAGATCGTAATGCGAACTGCCGTAGATGGCGGCTTCGTGAAACGACCAGCCCTCGTCCTGCTCCCACGAGGTCTGTTCGAACTGGTGCTGGACATAAAACAGCCAGACGCCGGCCGATGCGGCGATCAGAACGACAGGGATATGCACCATGAGGAACGACCCGAGGCCGATCGACCAGATCATGGCCCCGGCGATCAGCGCGATGGCCGCATTGGTGCCCAGCGCGCTGAGCCACGGTGACCATCCCCCGCGCATCGAACCGATCGGCAACCGGTGGCGCAGGATGAACTGATAGGCAGGCCCGATGCCCAGCAGGGCGACGGGATTGCGATACAGGCGATAACGCCAGCGCGCCCTGGCGGACAGTCCGGAATATTCGCCGACCGTCAGCGTATCGACGTCGCCGGTCCCCCGCTTGCCCAGATTGCCGGACGTGGCGTGGTGCTTGGCATGCGACCGGCGCCAGTAATCATAGGGGGTCAGCGTCAGCACGCTGACCGTCCGGCCCACCCAGTCGTTGACGCGCCTGCGCCGGAACAGCGCACCGTGGCCGCAATCGTGCTGGATCAGGAACAGGCGAAGCAACAGGCCGCCCGCCGGGAGGGCCAGCAGGAAACCGATCCAGATGCCGCGCGACAGCGCCGCATGGATCAGCGCCCACAGCAATACGAAAGGCACGGCAGTGACGAGTACTTCCGCCACGCTGCGCCTGGTGTCCGGCTTCGCATACGGGGCCAGGTCGCGGAGCAATTGCCGCGTATCGATGGGTGCCTGTTGTGTCATGCAGTCCTGTATTGAATAAGTCCCTTGCCCCCATGTCGCCGGCTGCGGCGCTGACAAGAATGGCGAAGGGACGAGATGCGGATCGGTGATGCGCCTGCCACCCGAACGCCCGACACCGCATCGAGTGCCCCTGCTTAAACCAGATCGATGCTTTCGCGGTGGTTAATGCACGGGAGCAGCTTCGCACGATGGCGGAAGGTCATTTGTCCGATGTCGTGACGGGAGTATCGCGATGGGGTGCCTCGTAAGTCGCCCAGTCGCCAGCGCCGGGGGAGGCGGGGACCTTGCCGGCGGCACTTCCTACACTGACAGTTTCGCTCAGCCGTTCCTCGTGCAGATGAACCTTGGCGACCATATTGGCGGAAATGGGCGCGGTAATGAACAGGAAGATGGAGACGAGGAGTTCATGCGCCGACCAGGCACCCTGCGTCAACTGGAAGAACATGACGGACGCGAGGAGAATGCCGCCGAGACCGAGCGTGGTCGCCTTGGTCGGGCCATGCAGCCGTTCCATCAACGTGGGCAGGCGAACTAGGCCCCAACTGCCCACCAGCGCGAAACCGGCACCCAGGACGATGAGAAAACTCGTGAACAGTTCCGCAAGAAAGCCGGGCTCGATCATTCGATGATGTCTCCGCGAAGCAGGAACTTGCAATAGGCGACAGTGCCGACGAAACCGACCATTGCCAGCAACAGGGCGGCCTCGAAAGCGACACCGTCATTGGTGACGATGCCGAACAGCACGATCAGCGCGATGGCGTTGATGACCATCGTATCGAGCGCGATGATCCTGTCCCCCACCGTCGGCCCGCGCAGAAGTCGCCAGAGATTGAAGGCGAAGGCGAGGGCAAGGCAGGCGAAGCCGAAATAGATCGCATAGCTGATCATATGAACACCTTTTTTAGACGCGCTTCGTACCGCGCCTTGATCCGCGCGATCTCTGCGGCGGGATCCGGCGCGTCCAGCGCATGGACGAGGAGCCATTTACCGCAGGCCGACACATCCACAGATACCGTGCCGGGCGTAAGACTGATCGTGCCGGCAAGCACGGTTATCGCCTCCGGCGTGTCGAGTTCCAGCGGTATCGGCAGCCAGGCCGCATGCAGATCGTCATCCTTGCGGAAAAGGATAATGGCAGCGACCTGGAAATTCGCCACGATGATGTCCCACAGCAGCAGCGCGACGTAAGGGATCGCGTGGCGGAACCGTACCTGCGGGCGCCGGGGCCAAAACGGTGCGGTGAAAATCGGCAGGAATATCCCGATGATGATGCCGATCAGAAGGGCACCGAACGACAGCGTGTTCGCCAGCAGCAGCCAGACGACGGCGAGCAGGACGGACAGGCCGGGATGGGGAATCAGGCGCCGCATGTCACCGCGCCCCCAAAATGGTATCGACGGTGGCCGGGCTGTTCATCACCTGGCGCGCGGCGGCTTCACCATAGGCCGTGACCGGGCCGGCAGCGACGGACAATGCGGTCATGAGGGCCAGCGCGATTGCTGCGGCCGCCAAATCGAACCTTGCGGTGCGGGCGGGGGCGGCCCCTTCGGGCAACGGCCCGTCTTTCCAGAACAGAGTGCTGCCCGCGCGTGCGAAACCGATCACGCCGATCAGCGTGGTGCCGAGAATGACGCCCCAGGCCCATGCCCACCAAGCTTCATCGGCAACCGAACCCATGATCAGCAGCTTGCCGATGAAGCCTGACAGCGGCGGCAGCCCTACCGCGCCGATCGCTGCGCACAGGAAGAGCAGGGCGACCATCTGCCGGTCATGAGAAACGGGACCGGAACTGATCGTATCGCCGAAGCTTTTCCGGCGGCGGGCCACCACATCGGCGATGAAGAACAGTGCCGCACCCGCAAGGGTCGAATGGACCAGGTAATAGAGGGCTGCCCCGATCGTGTCCGCCTGCCAGCCCGCGACCGCGATCATCAAGGTTCCGGTCGATCCCACGACGGCATAGGCGGCCTGTTCCGACAGCCGTCGCGCCACGAATACGCCAGAAAAACCCAGGATGGCGGTGATCATCGCAGCCGGCAGCAGATAGGGCGAAGGCACCCATGCCGCCGCACCCGCACCGTCGCCGAAGATTTGCGGAACCACGCGGATCAGCGAATAGACACCCACCTTGGTCATGATGGCGAACAGCGCCGCCACCGCGGGCGTCGCCACCGCATAGGTTCGCGGCAGCCATAGATGCAGCGGCACGATTGCAGCCTTCAGGGCGAAGACGCTGACCAGCAGCAGGCCGGCAATCCGCAGCAACCATTGGTCGTCGGCCCCGATCGCCGCGACGCGCAGACCCATCTGCGCCATGTTCAGCGTGCCGGTCAGCGAATAGAGCAGCCCTAGGGCGATGAGGAACAGCGACGATCCGACGATGTTCACCACCACATATTGCACCCCCGCCTTGAGCCGGGCCGGTCCCTGCCCGTGCAGCATCAGGCCATAGGACGCGATTAGCAGCACCTCGAAGAACACGAACAGGTTGAACAGGTCGCCTGTCAGGAAAGCACCGTTCAGCCCCAGCAGCTGAAATTGCAGCAGGGGATGAAAATGCCAGCCATCGCGGTCGGTCTCGGTCAAGGTGGCATGAAGCAGCGCCAGCAGGGCCAGCGTGGACGCCAGCACCAGCATGATCGACGCCAGCCGGTCGACGACCAGCACGATGCCGAAGGGCGCTTCCCATCCACCCACCTCATAGGTGCGGATCGTCCCGTCGTCCGCCAGCAGCAGCAGCGATACGGCCGCCGCAAGCATCAGCAGGCACGAGGTGAAGGAAATCGTCACTCCCAGCCAGCGCCTGCGCCGCATCACCAGCAGCGCCAGGGGCGCGGCCAGGGCCGGAACGACGATGGGGGCGATGGCGATCTGATCGACCGGGTTCACGCGGAATCATCCTCGTGATTGCCGCTGGGATCGCCGTCCACCTGATCGCTGCCGCTTTCCAGAAAGCTGCGCAGCGTCAGGATGACGGTCAGCGCCGTCATGCCGAAAGTGATGACGATGGCGGTCAGCACCAGCGCCTGCGGCAGCGGATCGGCATATTCCGTCACGCTCTTCGACCAGATGGGCGCACGGTCGACCACCAGCCGCCCCGACGCGAAGAGAAACATGTTCACCGCGTAGGAGAACAGCGTCAGCCCGAGGACGACCTGAAAGGTGCGCCCGCGCAAGGTCAGATAGATGCCGCCCGCGACCAGTACGCCGATGGCGCTGGCGACCAGGAATTCCAGGCTGATCACGAGGCGTCCTCATGCTTTTCGGCTTCCTGCAGCGCATGGGCACGGGCGGCGCGCTGGGCGATGTGGCTCAATTGCGCCAGCGCCAGCACCACCGCGCCCAGCACGACCGAGAATACGCCGAGATCGAAAAACAGGGCGGTGGTCAGTTCGAATTTCCCGACCAGCGGCAGCGTGAAGTAATCATAAGCCGTCGACAGGAAATTGGCGTCGAACGCCAGCGCACCAATCCCGGTGAGGATCGCGATCAGGACGCCGAAGCCTATCAGATCATGTTCGCCGATCCGGCGCCGTGAATCCGTCCAGTCGTAGCCGGAGGCGAGATATTGCAGCAGCAGGGCGATGGCGACGACCAGCCCGGCTATGAACCCGCCGCCCGGTTCGTTGTGGCCGCGCAGGAAGATGAAAATGCCTGCCACCAGCACCAGCGGCAGCAGGATGCGGGTGGACATCACGAACATCATCGGGTGGCGTTCGGGCGAATGCGGCATGTCTTCCTGCCACGATCGCAACCTTGCGCCCGCAGCACCGCGAACGGTGGTGTCCAGCAGGGCGTAGATCACCAGTCCGGCGATGCCGAGCACGATGATTTCACCCATCGTGTCGAAAGCGCGGAAATCGACCAGGGTCACGTTCACCACATTGGTCCCGCCGCCGCCGCTGTAGCTGTTGGCGATGTGGAACGAGGATATGGGATCGTTCGGATTGCGCGTCAGCATGGCCCAGGCCGCGCCGCCTACCCCGAGCCCGCCGAACGCCGCGAACAATCCGTCACGTACCCGAAGCCCGGAGCTGGACAGCAGCGGCGGCCGTTTCGGCAGAAGATTGAGCGCCAGCAGCAGCAGCAGGATGGTGACGACTTCCACCGAGATCTGCGTCAGCGCGAGGTCGGGTGCCGAGAAATAGACGAAGGAAAGGGCGATAACGAGCCCGATCACGCTGATATAGATCAGGGCCCGGAACCGCTGGCGTTCCTCGACCAGGACCGCAATGGTGGCGGCGATCAGCAGCAGCCAGGTGACGATGGCGAAGAGCGGCGCGGGCAGAAGCTCGCGCGGGCCGGTCAGGCCGATCGCGCCGCCGCCGGTGGCAGAGCCTGTCCCGTCGACGATCATCAGCAGGACGACGGCGAAGGTGGCGAACAGCATGCGCTGCAGCGAAGGGCGGTGCACGGCCACGATCATTTTCCGCACGAAAACGTCACTGGCCGTCATGCCGCGCTGGAACATCGCCCGTGCATCGGCGTGACGCCTTGCCGCATACCAGCGCAGCAATCCCGCATGCCGCCACAGCAGGGCGATACCGACTCCGATGGCCAGCACGCTCATGCCCAGCGCCAGGTTGACCCCATGCCACAGCGACAGTTCCACAATTGGTGCCGGTCCGCCGATGACCGCGCCCGCCACGGCCGAGACGACGGTGCCCGCCAGCAGCATCGGCAGCAGCCCCAGCAGCACCGCCACGATGACGAGCACGGCCGGTGCCACCAGCATCCCTGCACCGGGATCATGCGCCTTGCGGTGCGCGGCATCGTCCCGCGCCTGCCCGAAGAACAGATGCACGGCAAAACGAAGCGAATAGGCGACGGAGAAACTCGCGGCGATCGTCGCCACGACCGGCACCAGCCAGTCGATACCGAACAGCGAGACGTTCAGCGCCTCGTACAGCATCATCTCCTTGGAGATGAACCCGCCCAGCGGAGGAATGCCCGCCATGGCGCCTGCCGCCAGAGTGCCGATGACGGCGGTGACCGGCATGACCTTGGCCAAGGCGCCCAGCCTGCGGATGTCGCGGGTGCCGCTTTCATGATCGACGATGCCTGCCGTCATGAACAGCGCCGCCTTGAACGCCGCGTGGTTGAGGACGTGCAGCACCGCCGCCACGGCTGCCGCCTCGAGCGAGAAGCCGAGCAGCATGACCAGCAGGCCGAGCTGGCTTATCGTCGAGTAGGCGAGGATCGCCTTCAGATCGTGCCGGAATATCGCCACCCACGCGCCGAACAGCATGGTCGTCATACCAACTGTCGTGACGATGATCGTGTAGAGTTCGGTGCCCGACAGCACCGGCCACAGGCGCGCCAGCAGGAAGACGCCCGCCTTCACCATGGTGGCGGAATGGAGATAGGCGCTGACTGGCGTCGGTGCCGCCATCGCGTGCGGCAGCCAGAAGTGGAACGGGAATTGCGCCGATTTGGTGAAGCAGCCGATCAGGATCAGGATCAGGAACGCCGGATAATGCGGCGATGCCTGCACGACATCCCGGCTTTGCAGGATGATCATCAGGTCGAACGATCCGGCCACCACGCCCAGCAGCACCATGCCCGCGATCAGCACCAGACCGCCGCCGCCGGTGATCGCCAGCGCCATGCGCGCGCCCTGCCGCGCATCCGGGCTGTGCCGCCAGAACCCGATCAGCAGGAAGGAGGACAGGCTGGTCAGCTCCCAGAACACCAGCAGCAGCAGGACGTTGCCCGACAGGACGATGCCCAGCATCGCACCCTGGAACAGCATCAGCGTGGCGAAGAAGCGCCCCGTCGCCTCGCCCGCCGCCAGATAGAAATGCGCGAAAATCATCACCAGCAGACCGATGCCGAGGATCAGGCCCGAGAACATCAGGCCGAGCGGGTCCATCAGCAGCGAGAAATCCAGTCCGATCGCGGGAACCCAGCTGGCGGAAAGCGCGATGCTGCCCTGAGCCAGCACGAGCGGCGCGACCGACAGCACGAGGGCCAGGCCAAGCGCGCTCGCACCCCCTGCGATAATGGCGTGAACACCCCTGCCGCGGTCTGCCAGCAGCGCGATCAGGATCGCCGCGGCAAAGGGCAGGACAGTAAGCAGAACCAAGGTCATGTGAGGCGTGATCGGCTGTTCGACATAATCCATTGGGCGCGTAGCTGTTGATTGCAGCTTAGGCAAATCGGCAAGGCAGCTGCCGGTGCATCACGCCTTTTACAGCAAGGGGAACGGGTGACCGGCCTTGCAGCGGGTCAGGCAAATGCTGGTCGTTGCAGGATGGCGTGCAGCGAAACGGGCCGGAAGTCCTGTGCATCCACCCCGACGTCCAGCTGCCGCAGGATCGGCTTCATCCGCCCATGGCTATGGCCGTGCAGATTGATCGACCGCTTGTGCTGCCCGTTCCAGCTACGGAACGGATAATGACAGAGCACGATCATCCTGCCGTCGATGATCAGCTCGTGATAATCATGGACGCTGGCCCAGCCGGGCGATCCCCGCAGTGCCGCCGGATCGTTATTGCCGCAAATCAGATGCTTGCAGCCGTTAAGCCGGGCGAGGAACCCATCGGCATCGGCCATTTTCCGGCAGAAATCACCCAGGTGCCAGACCTCGTCATCCGGCTGGATCGCTTCGTTCCAGTTCGTGATCAGCGCCTCGTCCATGCTGGCGACGGTATCGAACGGCCGCCGATGGATGTTGATGGTCCGGTGATCACCGAAATGGGTATCCGCCGTGAAGAACACCGCCACCGTCAGGCGGTATCGCCAAAGGCGCGAAGCGCCGCGCGGACGACGGATTCACCCCATTCCTGCACGAAATGGCCGGCATCCTCCACCAGCATGGGTTCGGGGCATCCGCGGATCTGCGTGCGCAGGGCCTGCATGGCATTGGGCGTGATGACGGGATCCTGCATGCCGATTGCCATGAAACTTGCGCCCGTCCATTCATCCCGCAGGAAATCCCGCGCGCGTCTGGATGTTTCCGCCCCCGGAGCATCGGGCGTGGACGGCACCAGATCGGGGAAACGCCGCACGCCGCCCTTGTAGCGGATGTCGGGGAAAGGTGCGTCATAGGCCATGATCTCGTCATCCGACAGGATCGGAGTCGCCCGCGCGACCAGGCTGCCGACGGCGAGGTCCGGCTGCGACCGGTTATAGGCCTTCCATGCCTCGAACCCGTCGCCCAGCGGGCGTTCGCCGGTGCCGATCCCGGTGTTCATGACGATAAGCCGTGCGAACCGTTCGGGCATCTCGACCGGCAGGGTGAGGCCCAGCAGGCCGCCCCAGTCCTGGCAGACGAGCGTGATATCGTCGAGATCGAGCGCTTCGATAAAGCGGAGCAGTGAATCCCGGTGAAAGTCGAAGGTGTAGACCTCGTCCTCCACCGGCTTGTCGGAACGCCCGAAGCCGAACAGGTCGGGCGCGATCACCCGGCCCGCCTGCGCGAAGACGGGGATCATCCTGCGATAGATATAGGACCATGTCGGCTGGCCGTGCAGGCAGAGGAAAACCGGGCCATCGCGCCTGCCCTCATCCAGATAATGCAGTCGCAAACCCTCGAAACCGGGCAGATCGTCGCGGTAATTGGGAGCGAAAGCGTAATCAGGAAGACCTGCGAAACGCTCGTCAGGTGTGCGTAGTGCCTCGATCATGCATGGCTCCCAATATCGGTCGAAAGCATTGGTAACAAGGCTGGCCGGAGCTGGAAAGAGACCGTGGTCATTACCCGATGAAGGCCGGCAGGGTGCCGTATATGATCGATACCGCCGAAAGCCCCAGCGCGGCCATTGCCAGGAATGGACGAGGTTGGTCGAGCCGCCGCAGCCACAGGAACAGCGCCGCCAGAGCGGCAGGCAAGGCAAGGATGGCAATGCCGCGCGCGAGCATCTGCCCCGGGAAGACCAGCGCGGCGCCATATGCCACCATGAAATGCGCGGCCCAGATGGCGAAGGCGAAGACGAGGCTGCGATAGACCGCCGGCTGCTCGATCGGTTCGCCCTGATCAGCCACCGGGAAATACTCGCGGCACCAGCGTGAAGATCAAGCCCTGCATGGCGCAGAACATGATGAAGCGGGTGACAATGTCCATGGTGACATTCGTCGGCGTGGTCATGATCCCGCGCGCCTCGCGCATGGCAAGATACGCCGCCATGATGCAGGCGATGATGACCACCTGCGCCTGCAGCACGGTCAGCATGAAGACGGTCGCGCCCATGCCGTTCATCGCAGGCGACAGGCCAGTGCCGAGCCATCCGGTAATATCGAGCCAAAGCGCGCCCACCAGCAATGCGGTGGCCAGCGCCTCCAGTATCCACGGCAGGTCGCCCGCCTGCTTTCCTCCCCGGCCGGCGAGAACCCGCCTGCCGCCCCATGCAGCAGCGAGCGCTGCGATTTCCAGCGCCAGGATCACTGCCGTCTGACCGATCGGGGGCGGGGCGCTCCAGACCTGCGGATTGATGCCGAACAGATAGAAATAGGCGAACAGGGCCATGAAGCCGATCATGCCGATCACGACCATCAGCGTGTTGAGCGCCCACCAGCCATGACTCTTCGGACCGGTGATGGCGATCGGAACCTCGATACCGCCGCCGATGTCGGCCGTGTCCTGCCTCACCGGACGATCGGTTTCCCACAACCAGCGCAGGGTGCTGAGCACCGCGACGATCCCGCAGAAGATGGCGAAAGCATAGGCCTGCACGGTCAGCGACAGGAAGAAGCCGGCGGTAAAGATCGCGGCGGACATGGGCCAGGGCGAGGGGCCAGGCATCAACTGGACATATTGCGGCTCGGCCATGACGGTCGAGGTGATCAGCGTCTCGCGCTGCCCGGTTGCCGAATTGGGGAGGAAATAGCGGCCCTCTTCCACTTCCCGGCAGATCTCCGGGCGGTCCCACAAAGGCTGGCGGGACCGGACGAGGGGGATGGAGCGGGTCGAGTAAAGCCCCGTCGGCAGCCATTCCAGCGTGCCGCCGTCATAGAGATTGCCGGCATCGTCCGTCGCAGTGAAACGGAAATTGCGCGCGCAGTCGAACAGGAACAGCAGCACGCCCCCGGCAAGGACGAAGGCGCCCACCGTCGACACCATGTTCAGCAGGTCCAGATCCCGTCCCGGCAGATAGGTATAGACCCGGCGCGGCATCCCCATCAGGCCGGTCAGATGCATGGGCAGGAAGGTGATGTGGAGCCCGGCGAACATCAGGCCGAACACCCATTTGCCCAGCCGGTCCGACAGCGCCCTGCTGCTGGTCATGCCGTGCCAGTGATAGAAGGCGGCGAACATCGGAAAGACCATGCCGCCCATCAGCACGTAATGCAGATGCGCGACGATGAAATAGGTGTCATGCGCCTGCCAGTCGAACGGCACCATGCCGACCATCACGCCGGTCAGCCCGCCCATGGTGAAGATGACGACGCTGCCCACCACGAACAAAGCCGGCGTGGTCCATCTGATCCGGCCGCTGGCCAGCGTCGCGATCCAGCAGAATACCTGTATGCCGGCGGGCAGGCTGACGGCCATGCTGGCGGCGGAGAAATAGCCGGCGGATACGCGCGGCATGTCGGTGGTGAACATGTGGTGCGCCCAGACGCCGAAGCTGATGAAGCCGGTGGCCACCAGGGCCAGCACGTTCAGCCTGTATCCGACGAGCGGGGTCCGGGCGACCGCCGCCACCATCATCGACATCAGCCCGGCCGCCGGGATGAAGATGATATAGACTTCCGGATGGCCGAAAAACCAGAACAGGTGCTGCCACAGCAGCGGGTCGCCGCCGCGCGTCGCATCGAAGAAGGGCCAGTTGAATGCCCGCTCGATCTCCAGCAGCAGGGTGCACAGGATGACGCTGGGGAAGGCGACCACGATCATCACGGCGAACACCAGCATGGCCCAGGCGAACATCGGCATCCTGTCCAGCGTCATGCCGGGCGCGCGGGTGCGCAGGACGCCGACGATGATCTCGATCGCCCCGGCAATCGCGGAAATCTCGATGAACCCGATGCCCAGCAGCCAGAAATCGGTGTTGATGCCGGGGCTGAAGGCGATGCTGGTGAGCGGCGGATACATGAACCATCCGCCATCGGGGGCAAGCCCCACGAACAGCGACAGGAAGAACAGCGTTCCGCCCACGGCATAGGCCCAGAAGGCATAGGCCGACAGGCGCGGAAAGGGCAGGTCGCGCGCCGCCAGCATCTGTGGCAGCAGCATGACGCCGATCGCCTCCACCATCGGCACGGCGAAGAGGAACATCATCACCGTGCCATGCATGGTGAAGAACTGGTTGTAGGTTTCGGCACCCAGGTAATCCTGCATGGGCGCGGCAAGCTGCACCCGCATCCCCAGCGCAAGAATCCCCGCCGCCAGGAAGAACCCGAAAGCGGTCACGACATACCAGAAGCCGACGTAATTATTGTTGACCGCCGTCAGGCGGCGCCAGCCTTTCGGCGCCTTCCAGATCTCTTTCAGTTCGTCGACTTCGCTCTGCGGGCGGCTGGCTGTGGGGAAGCGGTCGTAAAGCGCGTGGTCGAACCCGGTTTCGGACTTCATTTCTGCTGCTCGAGCCAGAGGGCGATGGCTTCCAGTTCGCCTGCGCTGAGCATGTCGTAGCTGGGCATCCGGTTGCCCGGCTTGATCGACTGGCTGTCCCCGATCCAGCCCATCATCGTGCCGAGATGATTGGGCAGAATGCCCGCGCCCAGCGTGCGGCGCGATCCGACATGGGTCAGGTCCGGCCCGGCGAGGCCGTTCGCGTCGGTTCCGGCGACGCGGTGGCAGGCGGCGCAGCCGACATCCATGAACAGGTTGCGACCCCGTGCCGCATCACCTGCGGCGGCGGTTCGGGCCATGTCGAGGTCCGTCCCCCTCGGCCCGTCCGCAGCGGCGATCCGCGCCAGCCGCGCGTCGCGCCAGTCGTTCCATGCAGCGGGTTCATGCGCCACGGCAACGAAGCCCATAAGGGCGTGCTGCGCGCCGCAATATTCCGCGCACACGCCGCCGAATTCGCCCGGCCTGTCCGCCTCGACCAGCAGCAATGTGCGCCGGCCGGGGATCATGTCCTTCTTGCCCGACAGATGCGGCACCCAGAAACTGTGGATGACATCGGCCGATTCCAGCTCCAGCACGACCGGCCGGCCGACCGGGATATGGATCTCGTTCGCGTCCTCCATGATGACGCGGCCCTGATCGCCCAGATATTGCACCCGAAACCACCACATCTCGCCGGTGACGCGGATGCGCATTTCATCGCCTTCGATCGGATCGGTCAGCGTAGCGGTCAGCGTCAGCCCCCAGATCAGCAGGGCGGTCAGCACGACACCGGGAAAGGCGACCCCGCCGATCCAGATCGCCCGTTCGCCGCCCAGCATCGCCTGCACCCTGGGCGGCCCCTTGATGGCCGCCCAAAGCGCGGCGATCACCACCAGCGTGACGATCACGCCGAGCGCGAACAGCGACCAGGCAAGCGTCGTCACCTTGGCGGCATAGGGGCCTGCGGGGTCGAGGACGGGCGGCGGCCAGCCCCACAGCGCGTCAATCATGATCAATTCCATAAAGATAGGATGCTATGTCCCGCGCTTCCTGCCGCGTGACGGGCATGGGCGGCATGGTGGAACCGGGTTTCACCAGCGGCGCGTTGCGGATGAAGGCGGCGAGCACTTCGGGGCGATTGGGCAATTGCCCGGCGATCAGCCCGACATCGTCGAAGCCGTTCAGCGACGGGGCGAGCCGGCCCTTCGGCCAGTCCAGGCCCGGAATCTCGTGGCACGATCCGCATCCGGCATCCCGGATGGCAATCAGGCCACGCGCCGCCGTTTCCGCCGCAGGTTCGCGCCGGGTCTGCACCGGATCCTTGCAGGCGGAAAGACAGGCGCAGGCCATCAGCGCCATGGCCCTGGCCAGCGGCGCTCGCCTGTAGATATGCCCCATGTCCATGGGAACCGGGTAAATGCGCTGATCGTTTCGGGCAATATGTCATTTCAGATCGTTTCCGCCGTCCGGGTGCTCGCCCCCGCATTCCTGCTGGCGATGGGAATGGTGCTTGCCTCCTGCAGCCCCGATGCGGTGGCCGATCCCTTTGACGACAATGGCGAGTTGATCGCGCTGTCAGGCGGCGATGCCGGGGCGCAGGCGGCCTGTCACACCTGCCACGGTCTGAACGGCGGCGGGGACGGGGCGCTGGTGCCGCGCATCGCGGGGCTGAACAGCGGCTACCTGGTGCGGCAGTTGACCTTCTTTGCCGAAGGGCAGCGGCAGCATCCGCAGATGAGCTGGCTGGCGGCGCGGCTCGATCCGGCGGAACGCCTCGCCGTCTCGCAATATTATGCCGAGATGCCGATGCCTGCTCCTGATTCACTGGACCGGCGGATCGCTCTTGCCGCCGACCTGCGCTGCGAATTCGGCAAAGCCGAGACGATCTATCAGATAGGCATTCCGAAACGCGGCCTGCAATCCTGCGCCGCCTGTCACGGGCCACAGGCGGGCGGGCTGGGCGCGGGCAATCCGTCGCTCGCCGGCCAGAGCAGCACCTATCTTGCCAAGCAATTGAAGGACTGGCGGCAGGGCAGGCGTTACGGCGACCCATTGCAGGTGATGCATGAAGCGGCGAGCAAGCTGCGCGAGGACGAGATCAGGCCGCTGGCGGACTATATCGCGTATGATCTGGCGCCGCCTCGTCGTCCCGGATCTCCGGCAGGATGCCCGTGACGGTGTCGTCGCGGTCCCAGAAATGATGCTTCAGCGCCGCGCCGACATGCAGCGGCACCAGCAGCGTCAGCCCTACTACGCCGAGGACGTGCAGGCTCTCGGCCCAGTCCAGCACCTGGTATTGCCATGCAGGCGATAGCGTGTGGAACGGCATGGCCGGAATATCGATCAGACCCGCCAGTCGCAGCGGTTCGACAGGCTGGATGGCCGACCACATCGCCCAGCCGCTCAGCGGCAGCAGCGCGAATAATGTATAGAACAGGTAATGCGTGTAATGCGCTGCCGTACTCTGCCAGCCGGGCGCGTCGGCATCGTTGATCGGGTCGGGGATGAACAATCGCCAGACGAAGCGCAGCACGGCCAGCAGCAGGATGGAAAGCCCGATCTGGCTGTGCAGCGCATAGGCGGCCAGCTTGTCGCCGCCCACCGGATATCGCGACAGCAGCCAGCCATAGCCCAGCTGGAACAGCACCAGCGCCGCCATGATCCAGTGGAACCAGATGCCTACGGGCGAATATTTGCCATCCTCGGTATAGCTGACCGCCCATTGGCGGACCAGGCGATGCAGCTTCATGCGGCCACTTCCCGGCCGAAGGAGCGATAGAGGATCGTCAGCGCGGCCAGCAGGTAGACGAGGCTGGCCGGCGCCCACATGACGATGCCGGCGATCTGCTGATCCTCCAGCGCGGAAAGCCCCCAGCTTTGCGTGGTCAGCCAGTGAACGGCATAAAGCGGGCGATGCGCGAAGGTCAGCAGCGCGCCCAGCGCCCCCATTGCGACCATGGTGGCCAGCAGCATCGCCGCCGCCGCCGGAGCGGGCGCACGGATGATCTTCGCCCACAGAACCGCCGCAGTGCCCGTCAGGCTGGCCTGCATTGCCCAGAAGATCGCGTCGCTGCTCATCGCAGCTTCGTAGAGCGGCGGAGCATGCCACAGCCAGAAGGTGATGGCGTGCAAGGCGGTCCAGACCCACAGCGATCCGGGGATGCTCCGCTGCTCCAGCTTCAGTGCGGCCACCAGCAGAGGGGCAAGCGCCGCCACCAGGATGACATCATGCACGATGCGGATGGTGAACAGCGCAGAACCCAACGCGCAGAAAGGGGAAATGTAGAGGAAGGCCGCGATCCCCCCTGCCGCCGCCATGGCCCGCGGGCGCAGCTCTGTTCGCCACTGGACGGCGGCAAGGCCCGCCAGCAGCAAGGCCGCGATCAGAACGGGGTCGAAATTCCACCGCGCCAGCCACTCGGCCGGTAAGGGCGCCTGACCGCAATAGGGTAGCCAATCCGGCAAATGTGTGTCTCCTCTTCAGAACGGCCGGACCTGCCCGCTGCCCCGCCGTTCCTCTATCCTGAAATACCGAACCCGCGAACGCTATATCGCAGGACGTCGAAATTGTCGCGGCCCGCAAATTGTTCCAGCATCTTCTTGACGTCTTCTCCTGCACCTGGCGCGACCGCGGGGGCTCAGACGAGACGCGTTTCAGCCATTAATGTTTGAGGTTGCACAAACCATCCCGATCGGAGGATAAGTTTTCTGTTGAAGCAAGGAAAAGCGCCATGACGATTTCGGGAAAGCTGCTGGTGGAACGGGGCTCCTACAATGCGCCGTCGCAGGATTGGGGAGAGTTCAGCTTCCTGAGCCTGCCATCGCCGGGCGACCGGATCGAGGCGCAACATGAGGGCGGAACGCATTTTCTCACGATCCTCTGCGTCCACCATCGCCCCGTCGCCCTGGGGAAGATGATTTCAGACGAGCCACGGGCGGAGATCGTAGCGAAATGGACCGGCAAGCGCGACTGAAATCCCACCGGCAGACAGGCGGCGCATTGCACCGGCGATGAACGCCGGGAGGCTGGATCGCTCCAGCCGCCCGCCCGTTCACACCGGCCTCAGGGCCGGTCGAAGAAGTCGACCGCGCCGGTTGCCAGATTGTAATAGGCGCCCACGACCTTGAGCTGGCCGCTCTTCTGCGGATCGAGAAGCAGGGGATCGGTCGAGGTGCGCAGATGGCCTACCACGCGCGACACATTGGCGCGAATGGCGTTGTCGAGCATGTTGCCTTCCTTGCCGCGCACGGAAAGAACCGCGGGAATGATCGGTTCGATCATCTGGCCGATGCTGCCGGGATAGGTGGCATTGTCGGTCACCACCGCCTGCGCGGCCGATACCGCGCCGCAGCTTTCATGCCCCATCACGACGACCAGCGGCACGCCGAGTTCGGCCACGGCATATTCGACCGAGCCCAGGGCGACGGTATCGACGGTGTTACCGGCATTGCGGATGATGAACAGTTCACCCAATCCGCGCCCGAACAGGATTTCCGGCGAGACCCGGCTGTCGGAACAGGTCACATAGGCCGCGAAGGGTGCCTGCCCCTTGGCGATTTCCAGCCGCCGTTCGCGCCCCACCGCCGCTGCCGTCGGGACGTCGTTGAGGAAGTTCCGGTTGCCTTCGATCAGCAGCGCGAGCGCTTCATCGGGCGAAAGCATGGTCTTGCCCTTGTAAACGGGGGCGAGCGGCGCAGCGACGGGCGACTGCGCTGTCGCAACGCCGCTGACGGCTGCGGCACCGCCGGCAGCGGCTGCTCCGGCGAGAATATTTCGTCTGGACATCATCATTTCACTCCTGTTGACAACACGATATACGGGGCAGGCGGCGTAGGGTGCCGGGAAACCGGAGGGGACAGAGCGAGGGCCGGCGCGTGAAATCAACCTGACGGTTCGTGACGGGATAGGCCAATTGAAACGGTGGCCCTTTCCCGATAGGCCCAGCCTATCGAAGAGGAGTTTCGCATGCCGAGCCTGCGGCAATTGCAATATCTGGTCGCGCTGGGCGATATGCAGCATTTTGGCCGGGCCGCCGCGTCGGTCAATGTGTCGCAGCCGACACTGAGCCAGCAGTTGCGGGCGCTCGAGACAAGGCTAGGCATCACTCTGGTGGAGCGGGGCGACACACCGGTCCAGCTTACGCCCGTCGGGCGCGAGATCGCGGCGAGGGCACGGGATATCCTGATCGGCGTCGACGATTTGCGCGGCATGGCACGGCGCAGCATCACGGGCCTTGCCGGTACGGTCCGATTCGGGGTCACGCCCACTATCGGACCCTATCTGCTGCCGCCGGTAGTGGCGCGGCTGCACCGGGAATATCCCGATATGCGGCTGCACATGCGTGAAGGCATTCCGGACGATCAGCTGGCCGTATTACGCCGCGGGGCGCTCGACATGGTGGTGGCGCCGCTGCCCGTCGCGGGCGCGGGCCTGGAAATCGTTCCGCTATTCCGGGAACCTCTGCATGTGGTCGCCGCGCCGGACAATCCGCTGGTCGGCAGGACGGTGCTGACGAAAGCGGATGTTGCAGGCAGCGGTATTCTCAGCCTTGATCGCCGCCATCATTTCCACCGCCAGGCCATCGACATCTGTCAGGAACTGAACGCCGATCTGCTGCGCGATTACGAGGGCACCAGTCTCGACAGCCTGAGGCAGATGGCCGGGTCCGGGCTGGGTCTGGCGATCCTGCCCGAACTGTACCTGCAATCCGAAGTGGGCGGCGAAGACATGGTGCGGCGCCTCGACATCGCCGACTGGTCCGCCAGCCGATCGATCGCCGCCGTCTGGCGGTGCGGCGCAGCCTATGGCGACAGTTACCGGGTGATCGCGCGGGCGATCGGTGAAAAGGCGGCAGAGCTGCTGCACGGGGCTGGGCAGGCTTAAACCTGAGAACGACCGCGCGCAAATGCGAATGACGGGCGCATAGCTTGAATCCGAAGTCACAGGAATTGTGACCGTTTCGGCTTGCGGAAATCGACGGGAGAATTCAGGGTGATTCGCATGACCGACAACTTGATGCGCCGCGACGGCCCGCAACCGGCATCCACCGGAATACAGGGCCTCGACCATATCCTCTGCGGCGGCTTGCCCGCATACCGCCTCTATCTTGTTGAAGGCACGCCCGGCACCGGCAAGACGACGCTGTCGCTCGGATTCCTGCTCGAGGGCAGGAGGCGCGGCGAAAGCGGCCTGTATATCACCCTGTCGGAAACGCCCGACGAATTGAAGGCGGCAGCTGCTTCGCACGGTTGGTCGCTGGACGGGCTAGACCTGTTCGAACTGGTTGCGGAAAACGAGTTCAGCGCCGAGAACGAACAATCGCTTCTGCACCCGAGCGAGGTGGAGCTGGGCGAAACGGTGCGCGGCATCATCGAACAGGTGGAGAAGGTGAACCCGGCAAGGGTGGTGCTCGACAGCCTATCCGAACTGCGGCTCCTGTCGCAAAGCCCGCTGCGCTATCGCCGCCAGATTCTCGCGCTGAAACATTTTTTCGCCAAGCGCGACTGCACTGTCCTGATGCTGGACGATCGCACTTCCGAACCGGGCGATCTGCAATTGCACAGCATCGCACATGGGGTCGTTTCGCTGGAACAGAGCGCGAGCGATTTCGGATCGGAACGGCGGCGGCTCCGCATCGTCAAGATGCGCGGCCTTAAATATCGCGGCGGCTATCATGATTTTACCATCGAGCGGGGCGGACTGGCGGTGCATCCCCGGCTCGTGGCGTCCGAACATCACCGCGAATTCGCCACCGATCCGGTGACGACCGGGCTGACGGGACTGGACACGCTGCTTGGCGGCGGACTGGTTCCGGGCACGAACACCTTGCTCACCGGCCCCGCCGGCGTCGGCAAGACGACGACTGCGGTGCAATGCCTGGTGGCGGCGCTGGAGCGCGGCCAGCCCGCAGCCTATTTCCTGTTCGATGAACGGCTGGGGACGCTGCTGCATCGCTGCGCGGCGCTCGGCAACGATCTGCAGCCGCATATCGACAGCGGATTGCTGACCCTGCGCCAGATCGATCCGGCCGAACTGTCGCCGGGGGAATTTTCCGGTGCCGTCCAGCGTTCGGTGGAGCAGGACGGCGCGCAGGTGGTCGTGATCGACAGTCTGAACGCCTATCTGCATGCCATGCCCAGCGACGATTTCCTGGTGCTGCAGATGCATGAGATCCTCAGCTATCTGAGCCAGCAGGGGATTATCTCGCTCATGATCCTGGGCCAGCACGGCGTGACCGGGGAACTGCGCTCGGATGTCGACATCAGCTATCTTGCCGATACGGTCATGCTGCTGCGCTTCTTCGAAGTGGAGGGGAAGGTCAGGAAATCCATGGCCGTCATCAAGACCCGCACGCTGGACCATGAACGGACGATCCGCGAATTCGAGATCGACGCGACCGGCATCTGCATCGGCGAACCGCTGACGAGGTTCAGTCAGGTTCTCAGCGGCAATCCGAAATATCTCGCCGGCAATGACGAATTGCTGAAAGGCTGAAGGTGCCGGATAGTACTTACGATCGCACCATCGCGATCCTCGCGCCGCGCGGGCGCGATGCCAAGGTTGCGCAGGAACTGCTGGGTCAGAACGATATCCCTTCGCTGATCCTGGGCGAATTCGGTGCATTGAGCACGATCATCGAACAGCATATCGGCGCAGTGCTGATTGCCGAAGAAGCCATCTTGGCCGACGCACTGCCTGCCGTCGGCGCGGCGCTGGACAGCCAGCCGGCATGGTCCGACATTCCCTTCATCGTGCTGACCGCCGGCACGTCGCGAAGTCGCACCACGGCCGAGGAACAGCGGTTCGACCGCCTCGGCAACGTGGTCCTGCTCTCGCGCCCGCTGCAGCGCGACGATATCGTGCGTGCGGCACGGTCCGCATTGAAGGCCCGGCAGCGGCAATTCGAAGCCCGCGCGCGGATCGAGGAATTGCGCGAACAGGAAGCCAGGCTGCAACGCAGCGAGCGCAAGTTTCACGCGATCGCCAATTCGGTGGATCAGATGATCTGGTCCGCCCGTGCAGATGGCTATCACGATTACTACAACGATCGCTGGTACGAATTCACCGGCGTTCTGGCAGGATCGACGGACGGCGAACAGTGGAACGGCCTCTTCCACCTTGAAGACCAGGAGCGTGCCTGCAGCCGCTGGCAATCGTCGCTGGAAAACGGCACGCTCTATGAAATCGAATACCGGCTGCGTCACCGGTCGGGACACTATCGCTGGGTGCTGGGCAAGGCGCAGCCCGTCAGGGACGGAACAGGGCGGATCACCCGCTGGTACGGAAGCTGCACCGACATCCATGAGCAGGTGCAGATACGGCAGCAACTGGCGGCATCGCAGAACATGCTGGAGATCGCGGTGGCCGAACGGACGCGGGAACTGCTCGACCTTTATCAGAAGACGCCGGTTCCCCTGCTGTCCCTGGACCGGGAAGAGCGGCTGGTCAGCGCCAGCGAACGCTGGCTGGCTTTCATGCAATATGACGATGCAGCGGATGTTCTGGGCCGCCCCGTCACCGATTTCATCGCGCCGGAAAATCTGCCCGACCATACCGGACCCCACCGGCAGCAATTGCTGGGCAGTGATGTCGTTTACGATCTGCCCTATACGCTGGTCAAAAGGACGGGCGAACGGGCCGAGGTGCTTGTATCGGCACGGGCGACGCGCGAGAAGAACGGCGACATCAGGCGGATCATGGCGTCCATCGTCGACGTGACGGAGCGCAAGGCCGCGGAAGCGGCACGTGATTCCGCCGAGGCAGCCTTGCGGCAGAGCCAGAAGCTGGAGACTGTCGGCAAGCTGACCGGCGGCGTGGCGCATGATTTCAACAATCTGCTGATGGCGGTGCGCTCCAGCCTCGAACTTCTGCGCCGCCGCCTGCCGGAAGGCGACCGGCGGGCGCAAAGCTATCTCGACAACGCGCTGGCGGGTACCGCGCGGGGCGCGACGCTGACGCAGCGGATGCTCGCCTTCGCGCGCAAGCAGGAACTGGACCCCAGGGCAGTCGACGTGGCGCGGCTGCTGCCCGGAATGCGCGATCTGCTGGAACGCTCGCTGGGGCCGCAGATCGACATCGATCTGCAGATCGACGACCGGGTTCCGCATGCGCTGGTGGATGAAAACCAGCTTGAAATGGCGATCCTGAACCTGGCGGTAAACGCCCGCGATGCGATGGATGGAAGCGGCAGGCTGACTATCCGGCTCACGGCGGACGAGGCGGACCGCGCGGCCGCCGGGAACCATGCGGCGGGCGGCACCGGCGGTTACGTCCGCATCGCGGTGGAGGACACGGGCGAGGGCATGGACGCCGAAACCCTGGCGCGCGCTGCGGAACCCTTCTTCACAACAAAGGGCGTGGGACGCGGAACCGGCCTTGGCCTGTCGATGGTTCACGGCCTCACCAGCCAGCTTGGCGGTTCGTTCGAATTGTCGAGCACGCCGGGGGAAGGGACCGTTGCACAGATGTGGCTGCCCCTGGCGCAAACGCCCGCCACCGACCTTGCTCCGACGGCCGACGCCGAGGTCGTGGCGACCTCGCAATCCCGAACTCTCACCGTGATGGCGGTCGACGACGATGGTCTCGTCCTGTTCGGGACGGTGGCGCTGCTGGAAGATCTCGGCCACAGGGTTCTGGAAGCTGGCTCCGGTCCCGACGCGCTGGCCATAGTGCACGATCATCCCGAAATCGATCTCGTCATAACCGATCAGGCGATGCCGAATATGACGGGAGTGGAACTGGCGCGCGAAATCCACCGCCTGCGGCCCGATCTGCCGGTCGTTCTGGCCAGCGGATATGCCGAACTGCCCGAAGGGGCAAAGGACGAAATGGTCGCGCGGCTGGAAAAGCCCTTCAGCGACGAGCAGTTGCAGCAGGTGATCGCCTCGATCTTCGCTCCTGCGGATTGACGCTGTAACAGGTGCGTCGCTGCGGTGCAGGCTGACGGAACCGGGCGTAATTTTCCTGCCTTGAAACCTATTGCTGTCCTTCTCGTTGATCCCCCAGAGACCGGGCAAGTATTTCGCAGGATGCGGCAATCTGCGCGTATTCGCCCGATGTCGAGGTGCAGGCAGTCGGATTTTCCCGGCCGCAGGGCGGGAAAGAAGCCAGATTGAACAGGAGTTGACATGAGACATGACCGGGACAAGGGACTGGCCGGTGCGGCTGTCGGTGTGGGGCTCGCATTGGGCGGCCTCGCCTTCGGAGCCTTCCTGACGCAGCGCCGCAAGGGCGGCGGGGACGATGCGCCGTTCTACACGCGCAAGAGCCCCGAGCGCGACGATGCCGTGCTGGGGCGCACCGTCACCATCCGCAAGCCGCGCGCCGAATTATACGAGTTCTGGCGCGATTTCGGCAATCTTCCGCAGTTCATGGAGAATGTGGAGACGATCCGCAGCGAAGGCGACCACCGGGTGTGGACGATCAAGGCACCCGCAGGCCGGACGGTCGATGTGCGGACCGAGGTGTCGGAAGACACGCAAAACGAACGGATCGCGTGGCGATCGGTCGAAGGCTCCGACATCGAGACGAGCGGAAGCGTCGAATTCACCGACGCGCCGGGCGACCGCGGCACGCGGGTGTCGCTCGTCATGTCCTATGATCCGCCGGCGGGTGAGCTTGGCCGTGCGGTCGCCAAGCTGTTCATGCGCGAACCGGAAGTGCAGGCGCGCCACGATCTGAAACGTTTGAAGATGCTGATGGAAACGGGCGAGATCGCGACCTCCGCGCGGACGAAGGACGAAACCAGAAAAGCCAAGCAGCAGGAGAACGGATAATGAGAGCCCTGACATGGCATGGCACGCATGACGTGCGCGTCGATACGGTGGACGACCCGGAAATTATCAATTCGCGCGACGCGATCATCGAGGTGACTTCCACCGCGATCTGCGGCAGCGATCTTCATCTCTATGACGGCGTCATTCCGGGCGTAAGGCCCGGCGACGTCCTCGGCCATGAATTCATGGGCCGGGTGGTCGAGACCGGCAAGGACAGCACGCTGGAAAAGGGGCAGCGAGTCGTCGTGCCCTTCACCATCGCCTGCGGCGGCTGCTTCCACTGCAAGGTGCAGCAATTCTCGGCCTGCGAAAACTCCAATCCCGCCGAAAAACAGGATATGTCGGCCACGCTCTACGGTCATCCGATGGCGGGTCTGTTCGGCTATTCCCACCTGACCGGCGGCTATTCCGGCGGACAGGCGGAATATGTCCGCGTGCCGTTTTCCGATGTCGGGCCGATCGCCGTGCCCGATCACCTGGAGGACGATCAGGTGCTGTTCCTGTCCGACATCCTGCCGACGGGCTGGATGGCGGCGGAAAACGCCGAAATTCAGCCGGATGACACCGTCGCGGTCTGGGGCTGCGGCCCGGTGGGCCTGTTCGCGATCCAATCCGCGATCCACATGGGCGCGAGCAAGGTGATCGCCATCGATCATTATCCCCACCGCCTCGCACTGGCGAAACAGATGGGTGCCGAGATCATCGACTTCCGCAAGACGAACGTGCGCGAAGCATTGATGGAAATGTCGGGCGGGATCGGCGTGGATGCGGTGATCGATGCCGTTGGCATGGAAGCGCATGGTTTCGCCATCGACAACATGATCGACATCGTGAAGCAGAAGGTCGGCGTCGGAGCGGATCGGGCAAGTGCGCTGAAACAGGCGCTGCTGGCCGTGCGCCCCGGCGGGCGGGTTTCGATCCCTGGCGTTTATGGCGGCATGACGGACAAGTTCCCGCTGGGCGCGCTGATGGAGAAGGGCTTGCAGGTCCGCACCGGTCAGACCCATGTGCAGCGCTATACCAAGGATCTTCTGAAGAAGATCGAGGAGGGCACACTCGATACCACTTTCATGATCTCGCACCGTCTGCCGCTGGAAGATGCGGCGCGGGGCTACAAATGCTTCCGCGAGGAGCAGGATAGCTGGACCAAGGTCGTGCTGAAGCCCGGAATGACGGACTGATATGAGTCACGAACTGAGTAACTGAGCGGCTTCGTCGTCATCACGGGAGCTTCGAGCGGTATCGGACTGGAACTTGCCGAACTGGCGGCGAAGGCCGGCTGCGATCTTCTGTGGTCGCCCACCGTGACCCGTTAGCGGGCAGGCGGCCTGCGAGACAGCAGGTGCAAGCACGGTCCGCACGGGTGCAGTGCGATCTGGAGGCGGCAAGCGGCATCGAAGAACTGTGGGGGACGATAGGCGCTGCCCGGTTTCAGGTCACGAGCCTGTGCTGAACAATTCGTCCAGATAGGCTGCCAATCGGATGCCGCCCTGCTGCAGGCGCTGTTCCGCGGTGGCCAGATGTTCGTACTGATAGGCATAGCCGAGGTCCGGCATTTCTTCGCCCGCCTCGGGATAGATCATATCGCGAATGGCCGTGCTCTCGGCAACCCATACCTGCGGATCGGAGTCCCACCATTCGATGGTACGTGCCGGGTCGATCTGCCGGCCCAGCCAGTTTGCATATTCGCTGTAGGAAAGCTTCTGCCCCTCGAGCATCTCCGTATCCCAGACGGCATGCAGGTTCGTGTCCTCGCCAAACCAGCGCAGTTTCACATCGTTGCCGCCCCGGTCGTCGCCATTACCGGCATGCAGAGGCTGATGCACGTCGCCGACGATATGGACGATGAAGCGCAAGGCGAGCGCCTTGTTCGCCTGTGATGCAATCGGGTCGCGAACCGTGGCGGAGAACCGTTCCAATGCGCTCAGCGCGTCGCCTTCCTGCGGCGGTCCCAGGTCGGCGTAAACCTTACCTGCCGGCACGGTCACGTAGTGATAACGACCGGCTTCCGTCTGCCAGAAGGTAGCAGGGTTCGATCGTTCCTCATCTGCCCAGGTCGATGCTTCGGCAAGGTCTTCGGCACCCAGGATCAATGCGATCTCGGCCCTGGTCTTGCCGCTGATGCGGTCATCGGCGATGGCCCCGATGACCCGGTGACCGATCTGGCCCCACGCCGCTGCGGGCGAGGGCAGGCACGCGATCATCGCGGCAAGGCTCAGGACAGTCCTGTAGATCATGTATCCTCCTGTCATACGGTCTGCCGGATACCGCATTCCGGCACGAATGCGCCTGTCTCAATCGGCCCGGACAAATTCCAGCTCCGGAACCAGCACGGTCCGTCCGCCGCCATATTCCTCGCGTATGACGATCAGGCCGATGCTCTCCAGATGGTCGAGCAGGCGCCTGATCCTGCCCGGCGAACTGGTCCCGTAAGCGCGGGCAAGCGCATCTTCGTCGGGCATTGTGTCGCCCGCAGCCGCGCCCCGCGCCAGTAGCAGAAAAGGCGCGAGCACATCGTCTTCGACCCTGCCGGCGAGCTTCCGTATGGCTGCCTGCGCCGCAACGTCCAGGCTGTCGATATCGGCAATCGCATAAGCGAATTTGCGCCGAAACGCCGACATGTCGATCATCGCCCGCACGCCGTTCTGGCGGCAGGAACGCTGGAAATTCTGGAACAGGCGGCTGGCAGGCTGGAACGGGGCCGCCGGGTCCGATGCGATCGCGGCCAGAATGGCTTTGAGGGCTTCGGTCTGCTCTCCCTCCGCCTGCTGTTGCAACGGCGCTGCCGCGCCGGTTTCCATCACTGAACTCGCCGCAGGTTCAAGCGTTTCCATGTGCCGCGCCATGGCGGGCACAGGTGCATGGCCCGCACCTGCAGGGCTGGCCGCGTCCTGCACCTGATTGTCCAGCTCGGCATGGAGCAGCGTCTGCATATCTTCGGCAGGTGCGTCCGGCAGGGGGACGAGGCCGCTGGCATTGCGGATGTGGCCCGATTGCACGCTGCCGATGCGGATCGGTACCGGCCTTCGGCTGATGGCCGGGCCAAGCCCAAGAAAACGGCCCCTCTCGAGATCGCGGATATTCTCAGCCTGTCGCCGCTCCATTCCCAGCAGATCGGCGGCGCGGGCCATGTCGATGTCGAGGAAGGTCCGGCCCATCAGGAAATTCGATGCTTCGGCCGCCACATTCTTGGCCAGCTTGGCGAGACGCTGCGTCGCGACGATGCCGGCAAGACCCCTCTTGCGGCCACGGCACATCAGGTTGGTCATGGCGGTCAGCGCGATGCGCCGCGTGTCCTCGCCGATTTCGCCTGCGGCTGCGGGAGCGAACATCTGCGCCTCGTCCACCACGACGAGCGCGGGGAACCAGTGCTCGCGGGGCGCGTCGAACAGGGCCCCGAGGAAATGCGCCGCGCAGCGAATCTGCTGTTCGACATCGAGCCCTTCCAGCGCCAGCACGATCGAGGCGCGGTGTTCGCGAACCCGCCGTGCCAGCGCCTCGATCTCCGCCGCCGAATGGGCCGCCCCGTCGATCACCACATGCGGAAACAGATCGGCAAGCGAGGTGAAATCGCCTTCGGGATCGATGACCACCTGCTGCACCATGCCGGCGCTTTCCTCCAGCAACCGGCGCAGGAGATGCGATTTGCCCGAACCGCTGTTGCCCTGCACCAGGAGGCGAGTCGCCAGCAGCTCCTCCATGTCGATCCGCACCGGATGGCCGGCCGCATCTTCGCCTATGATGATATGAGTGTCCACGCAGGAAGGGGTAGCGACAGCCACTTCCCGGCCCAACCTCTTGCGACCAAGTTCCCACGGAAAAATTGCGCGGCATTGCGGCCGCGGATCTTGTGCAATGCACCATAAAATTTCGCAAGTGCGCAGCGGGCGCTGGATCCTGCCAGGTGTGATTGCGACTCGTGAAGCTGCCTTTGCGGACTTGAAATCGATTAACGTCAGGGAACGGAAGCCTTTCTCTGCCGTTAATACCGTAGCTCCCGAATTGCCGAGGATACTTTCGCAGATGCAACATGAAACCGAAAGGCGCGTGGCTGACCTGCACATGGTGAGAGCTTCTCAAACCCCTGCCGGCAGAAATTCGCGGGGTGCAGGTTTCAAGGTGGCGCTGGTCGGCACTTTCGCTCCGCGCAAATGCGGCATCGCCACTTTCACGACCGACATCCATGACAATCTGCGCATCTATCATCCGGAAATGGACGTCGATGTCTATGCGCTGGACGATGGCAAGGGCGATCTTGCCTATCCGGGTGTCAGCGGGCTGATCCGCAGCGACGATCCCGCAAGCTACGCCGCAACCGCGCGCGCCATCAACGCCAGCGGCGCCGATGCGGTGTGGCTGCAGCACGAATATGGCATCTTCGGCGGCGACAGCGGCGACATGGCGTGCGATTTCGTCGACCGAGTTGCGGCTCCGCTGATCCTGACATTCCATACGGTTCTGCGGCAACCCACTGCAAAGCAGGAGGAGATCATGCGGCACCTGATCGGACGGGCGTCGCGTATCATGGTCATGTCCAGCCACTCCCGCGATCTGCTGACCGAAAGCTATGGCGCGCCCAACGAGATCATCGAGATCATCGAGCATGGCGCTCCGGATCGGCCATTCGGCAGACAGGCGCAATTCAAGGAGGCTCTGGGGCTTGCTCCGGACCGTCCGGTGATGATGACCTTTGGGCTGCTCGGCCCCGGTAAGGGCATCGGGCAGGTTATCGAGGCTCTGCCGGCCATCGCCCGCGACCATCCCGACATTCTTTACCGTATCGTCGGCGCGACACATCCCAATCTGGTCGCCCGCGATGGAGAGGCGTATCGCGAGAGCCTGATCCGGCGCGCGGAAGAGCTCGGGGTGTCGCATTGCATCGCGTGGGAAAACCGCTTTCTCGACACTGGCGAACTGCTCGATCAGCTGGAAGCCTGCGACATCTATGTGACCCCTTACCTCAATCTGCAGCAATCCACGTCGGGCACGCTCAGCTACGCGGTCGCATTGGGCAAGGCGGTCGTTTCGACGCCCTATCTGCATGCCAGCGAGTTGCTGAGCGATGGGGTCGGCCTGCTGATCGAACCCGATTCACCGGCTGCAATCGTTGCAGCGGTAAAGGGCCTGCTGGCAGAACCGCAGCGGCTGGAGCGATTGCAGCGCCGTGCCTATGCCAAGGGGCGGGAAACGATCTGGCCGCGTTTCGCCGATGCGACCGCAGGGTTGATCGTCAAGGCTGCCGCCCGCAATCGCAGCGTTTCGGCTGCGGGGCGGCAGGGCGGCACGCCGGCAGTCGCCGCGCCCGGCATGTCCGCGGTGCTGGGCATGACGGATGGCACCGGTATCGCGCAGCATGCCCTCGGCATCGTGCCCGACCGCAGGCACGGCTATTGCATCGATGACAATGCCCGTGCCCTGATGGTCGCGAATGTCGCCACGCGGCTGCCCCCAGACGAACGGCTGCGGCTGAGCCAGACCTATGCGTCCTTCATCCAGCATGCCTGGAACGAGGATGCGGGGCGGTTCCGCAATTTCATGTCCTACGACCGGAAATGGTGTGAGGATATCGGGTCGGAGGATTCGAACGGCCGCGCCCTGTGGGCGCTGGGCCATACGATCGAAAATGCAGATTTTCCTGAAATTCGCGACTGGGCCGTGGATCTGTATGGTCATGTCCTCCCACACATCGCCGAACTCGGTTCACTGCGAGCGATCAGTTTCACGATGCTGGGCGCCGCCGCGATGCTGCGCCACGATGCGGGCCATGCGGCATCGCGCGATGTACTTGAAAGGGGCAGTGCAATGATGGTCGCCCTGCTCGGCCATGGCCGCCGGCCGGACTGGACCTGGTTCGAAACCATGCTTGCCTATGACAATCCGCGCATCAGTCAGGCGCTGATCGAAGCGGCGGCTTTTACGGGCGACGAAATTGCAGGCAAGGCGGGCCTCGAAACCCTGCGCTGGATAAATGATCGGCAGACGTCGGCAGGCGGTCATTTCCGTCCGATCGGTTCGGAAAGTTTCGGGCGCAAAGGCGAATTTCTTCCCTTCGACCAGCAGCCGCTGGAAGCCAGCGCCGCCATCGATGCCCTTCGCGCTGCCTACAGTCATACCGGGGATGGCTTCTATCGCGATGCGGCGGAGCGGACGTGGCAGTGGTTCTTCGGCCGGAACGACCGCGGCGTGGTGCTGGCCGACCCCGCATCCGGACGCTGCCGCGACGGCATCACGCCGCGAGGTGCGAATGCAAACTGTGGAGCAGAGAGCATTCTGGCCTTCCAACTGTCCTGTTATTCGATGATAGCGCTGTCAGAGGATCCCCGGCAGCGAGAAGCAGGACAGCAATTTGACGAAGAGATCGTCCACATCAATTAGCCCTTTGACATTGCTGGAGACGCGGCTGCATGCCGACCCATCCCGGGTCGTTTTGCGGCCGTTCCACCTTGGCTGGCAGGCCCGCAATGCGCCGGGCGGGCGTTCGCTGAAGCTGGTGGACGATATTCTCGCCCTCGGTCCCGCGGAAGTGGCGGAGGAATATGCCAAGGTTCTGGCCGATTTCGATGAACGCCACTGGCAGACGGAAAGCATGTTCGAACAACGCTTCGCCGAGGTCGAGCGTTCGGTAGACCTGTCTGGCCGGCAGTTCTCCGACATTCAGAAAAAGCTGATCGGCGCCTATTTCTGCCATGAATACACTTATGCCGCTGCGGCTTTGATGAACCCTTCCATCGTCCCGCACCCGGACCAGAGCGGGCTGGAAGGCGGGGCCTGCCGGTTCGTCATGAGCCTGCGCGCCGTGGGCGAAGGGCACATCAGTTCCATCGCCTTTCGCGAAGGCATCATGCATGACGACGGGGAGTTCGCCCTATGGCCGCAAAGTTCCTGCGCCACCTCGGTCGAACTTGAGGACGCAACCCTGACCGATTGCGACGATGCCGTGACCGTCACGCGCCATCCGGACAGCAATCTTTCGAACACCGTCATTTTCCCGATTACCGAACAGCAACGCGGCGGGCTGGAAGATCTGCGGCTCACCCGCTTCAATCACGCCGGCGCAGGGCCGCAGGAGGATTTCGAGTGGATCGGCACCTATACGGCTTATTCCGGATCGAGCATCCGCTCGGAACTGCTGCGCACGCGTGATTTCCGCTCGTTCGAGCTTGAACCTATCACCGGTGAGGCCGGCCGGAACAAGGGCATGGCGCTGTTTCCCGAACCGATCGATGGCGCTTTCGCCATGGTCGGGCGGCAGGATGGCAAGAATCTCTATCTGCTGAAATCGGACCGGGTCGATCGCTGGAGCGACGAAGGCAAATTACTGATGGAGCCGCGTTATCCGTGGGAGTTCATACAGATCGGCAATTGCGGAAGTCCCATCCGCACCGATTCAGGCTGGCTGCTGCTGACGCATGGTGTGGGCGCGATGCGTAAATATGCACTCGGCGCCGCTTTGCTCGATCTCGACGATCCGTCCCGGGTGATCGGCAGGACGCGGCACCCCATCCTCACCGCGCAGGATGACGACCGGGCAGGCTATGTACCGAATGTCGTCTATACCTGCGGCGCGATGAAAGTGGGCAGGACGCTGCTGATTCCCTATGGAATTTCCGACAGCGCCGTCGGTTTTGCAACGGTAGAAGTCGACCGGCTGCTGCAACTAATGGTCTGATCATGCGTTGATGATGCGAACGAACCAGGGAAACCGCATTGCAGTGCCGGTTGTCCTTTCAAGCGCAGGGAAGCAATGCTTCAGTGATAGTACCGGTCATCCTCTGCGGCGGCATCGGCACCCGTTTGTGGCCCCGTAGCCGCGCCGCCAAAGCCAAGCCCTTCCTGCCGCTGGTGGGCGAAACCACCCTTTTCGAAGCCACTCTTCGGCGTTGCCGCGACAGGGAGAATTTTGCCGCTCCGGTGATCGTGACAGGCGACGCCCATCTGGCCAATGTCGAGGCTCAGCTCGGCACTGAGGACAGGGAGGCGCAGATCATCATCGAGCCCGAAGGAAAGAACACGGCAGCGGCCATCGCCCTTGCCGCCGCAAGGCTGCCCGGCGATGCGATCATGCTCATCTGCCCGAGCGATCATTATATCCCGGACGAATCCGCTTTCCTCGAAACGGCCAGGGCCGCCGCCGCCCTTGCCGAAGACCGGTGGCTTGTCGCTTTTGGCATAGAGGCCAGAACGCCCGAAACCGGCTTCGGATATCTCAGGCAGGGCGAGCCGGTAGGTTCCGGGCACCGCATCGCGAGCTTCGTCGAAAAGCCGGATCGCGAGACGGCCGAGCGCTTCCTGCAAAGCGGAGAATACAGCTGGAACGGCGGTATTTTCGCTTTCCGGGCCGATCAATATCTCGATGAACTCCAACGGTTTCGCCCCGCCTTGCATGCAGCGGTGATGCGTTCGGTTGCAGGAGGAGCCTCGGACGGCCGGCGCTTCCATCCCGATGCGGCGGCGTTCGCCGAAATCGAAAGCGAATCGGTCGATTATGCCATCATGGAAAATACGGATCGGGCGGCCATGGTTTCCGCTGCTTTCGGCTGGTCGGATATCGGCAATTGGGACGCTGTCCATGCGGCACGGCAGCAATTGCCCTGTTCGGCCGACCGTGCCGACGCGCAAGGCAATCTGGCGAGGGGTGCAGCGGAGATCGTCGATTGCCGCAACATCATGATCGACAGCGACGGCCCGCGCGTGTCTGCCATCGGCCTCAAGGATCTTGTCATTATCGTCGATGGCGATGAAATTCTGGTCACGACCAAGGATGGGGTGCAGGAAGTGGGCAAACTGTCGGGAGTTACCGAACGATGAACGCCCTGCTGCCCGTGCGCGAGGTTGCGAAAGTCTGGGGCCGCAAGCAATTGCCTGCGCCTTTCGGCAAGTCTTGCGCCGAGGCGATCGGAGAGATCTGGTTCGAGCCTCCGCCAGAAGCGCAGGAACTGCTCGTCAAATATATCTTCACCAGCGAGAAGCTCTCGATCCAGACTCACCCCGATGACGATCAGGCGGAAGCCGCAGGGCAGGGACGCCAGGGCAAGGAAGAATGCTGGCTGGTCCTGGATGCCGAGGAGGGCGCGCGTCTCGGCATAGGATTTCACGAGCCGATCACGGCGGACCGGATGCGTGCAGCGGCGCTGGACGGGTCGATCGAGGATCTGCTGGTCTGGCACGAGGTATCTGCCGGCGACTTCTTCTACATCCCGGCGGGCACGGTCCACGCCATCGGCAGCGGCATCAGCCTGATCGAGATCCAGCAGAACAGCGACATCACCTATCGCCTGTATGATTATGGCCGCCCCCGCGAACTGCATCTGGATGCCGGCGTGGAAGTGGCGCATGGTATGCCCTACGATCCTGCTCTGCACCGACATATCGGCGCAAAAGAGCAGGCTCGGCTGGTGAACGGCCCGCATTTCCTGCTCGATCAGATTGTCGGTACACCCGGCGACGATATCTTGACGGACTATAGCCGACCTTGCCTTGTCATACCGGTGTCGGGCACGGTCGGAATCGGCGGCGTGCCGGTCCGTGCCGGCAATTGCGCACTCGCCGAAAGTCTGGCCTCGGTCGATTTCACGCAGGCCGAGAGAACCCTGGTGACCAGACCGCAGGGCACATGAGCAGGAAGCTATCGCTGCCTTGAAACGGCATCCGGATATCCCCGGACATTCTTGAGCAGACGATCGTCGAACTGATCGCCGTGCAGCACCGAAATGTCGCCCGTGGTTTCCAGCACGACTGCCCGCACCTTTCCAAAATCCAGCGCATTCGCCTCGCGCAGCTTGGCCATCACGTCGGCCTTCGTCACCCGCGTTTCCCGCAAGGCGGTATCCAGCATCTGCCCGTCGAACATGAGCAGGCGCGGATCGTTGCCGATCGCATCTTCCACCGTATCGTTCAGCACCCGCAGCTTGGAAAGGCAGAATTGCAGTGTGAACAGCGACGCGACGGTGAACAGATAATAGGCCAGTCTCTCCCATGACGTTGCGGTAACCGCGCCCGCCAGCAATGTGCCCATGGCAACCGTCAGCACGAAGTCGAACGATGTCATCTTCGAAAAGCTGCGCAGCCCGGCGACCCGCACGCATGCCACCACGAAAAACAGAACCAAAGCCATCAGCAGGAAAGCCCGGATCGGGAGCATGGGAAAGGTTTCGGCAAAAAACGGCATGATCGCTCCGGCAAAAGGGGTGAAGTTCGTTCGCTGAACGCACGGAAATGTCTTTCGTTCGCCATGCCTGCAAACGGCAGAGATATACGAAGAGAAAACATACCCGCTGGCATAGGAGGATGCGTCGCCGTCAACGGGCAGGCTCTGGCCGCGCGGCAACGGAAATTGCGTAAAACGATATGCTGCATTGCAAAAGTTGCGGAGCAATCAGCTCCTCTATTGCAATGCAATCTTCTTCGCGCCTACTCTCCGACCAACAGACCGCATGAAGACGGCTGCACATGGGAGAGGATGCTATGAGGGGCAAGGCCGCTTTGCTGACCGGGATCTGTGCCGGTGCCATGATGATGCCTGTGCAGGCACAGGCACAGGACGCTTACAACCCGCCCGACACTCCGCCGGATTTCAACACCCCCGAGATCATCGTGACGGCCCAGCGCCGGGCGCAGAGCCTGCAGGCCGTGCCGATCGCCGTCAGCGCCTTCGATGCAGAAGCGCTGGAGGCGCAGCAGATCGAAAATGCGGCCGATCTCCAGCTTACCTTGCCGAACGTCTCTTTTACCAAAAGCAACTTTACCGCCTCCAGCTTCACCATCCGCGGCATCGGCGATCTCTGCGTCGGCGTCACTTGCGACAGCGCCACGGCGATCCACGTCAATTCCGCGCCCCTGTTCGGAACGCGGCTGTTCGAAACGGAATATTTCGATCTCGAACGCATCGAAGTTCTGCGCGGCCCCCAGGGAACGCTGTTCGGGCGGAATGCGACCTCCGGCGTGGTCAACGTCGTGACGGCAAAGCCCGTGCTGGGCGACTTCCGCGGTTCAGGCGAATTCGAATATGGCAATTACGATTCGATCAAGGCCACCGGCATGGTCAATTTGCCAATCGGCAGCACCATGGCCGCACGCGTTGCAGGCTTCTACCTGAACCGCGACGGCTATACCGAAAATCTGTTCAACGACACCCGCATCGACGGGCGCGACATGTATGCAGTGCGCGGTTCGCTGCGCTGGGAACCTGCCGCGACAACCACGATCGACCTTATCGGCTATTATTTTCGCGAGGATGACGACCGGCTCCGCATACAGAAGCAGCAGTGTCAGCGCGATCCGACCGGGGTTCTCGGCTGCCTGAATGGTGGTCTGGCTTTCGAAAAGGTCAACCTCAATTCAGCCTTCACCGGCACGTTGGGCTCTGATGAATTCCTGGCTATCAACGGATTGCCGCCAGGCTTCGGCCTGAACAGCCTTTATGGTCCCGATGCCTTCTCGAACTTTCAGGAGCCAGCGGATTTCCGCAAGGTGGCGACTGCCTTCACCCCGGAATATTTCGCGGATGAGTTGCAAGTGCAATTGCAGGTCGATCAGGACCTGGGCGCTTTCAACGTGTCCCTGTCCGGCATCTACCAGGAAACCAGCGTCGACAGCCGGCAGGATTATAACCTCGGCGTTCTTGACCGCCGCGGCTTCGCCCCGGCGCTGAACCAGGCAGCCTTCTTTGCAGCCAATGGTGTGCCCACGGGCCTGCCGGCGCCGTTCCCGCCCTTCGTGCCCGGGTCGAGTGCATATTTCGCACCGATTGCCAATGCATTGTTCCCGAACGGGCCGAACGGTGTGCTCTGCACCTCGGAAGCCAGTCTGGACAATCGTGGTGCCTTCGAAGGCGAGCGCCTGTGCGGAGATTCGCCTCTCTCGTTCGACAGGTCCAACGAGGACCGACGTTCCTATTCAGGCGAGGTGATCGTCAGCAGCAATTTCGATGGGCCGTTCAACTTCCTGCTCGGCGGCATCTACGCCAATTCGCAGGTGAGCGAGAACAGCTATTTCATCAACACATTCGCCATCGACTACATCGGCGGCCTGCTGGGTTCGTTCAACACTTTCGCGACGGTCACCGACGCCAATCCCGCCAATGACCTGCCGCCATCCTATCTCGGCCCGTCGATGTTCCGTAACAATACGCTCGATTTCGAACTCGATAGCTACGGCATCTTCGGTGAAACATATTTCGACGTGAACGACAGGCTGAAGCTGACGGCCGGTCTGCGCTACAACAATGACGAAAAAACAAATGTGGCACGCTCGACCCTCATCAGCTTCCTCGTGCCTTACGCATTGCAGGACAACCCGTTCAATTCGCCGTTTGTCGGGTCGACCTTTGATGCGGACCTGGGAACGCCGGGCAACCAGCTGGTGCAGGCGCGCGAGGTGTCCTTCGATGCCATCACCGGACGCTTCGTCGCCGATTATGAACTGACGCCGGACAATCTGCTCTATGCCTCCTATTCGCGCGGCTATAAGTCCGGTGGTATCAACCCACCGTTGCAGCCGATCTTCGCCGTACCCGAAGGCTTCGAGAAAGAGTCGATCGACGCGTTCGAAATCGGCAGCAAGAATACTTTCGCCAATGGTCAGCTGGTGCTGAATGCCACGGCGTTCTACTACAAATACAAGGCTCTGCAGCTTAGCCGCATCATCGCGCGAACTGCGGTGAACGACACCATCGACGCCAATGTCTATGGTCTGGAACTCGAGGCGGTCATCCGCCCCGATCCCGCGCTGCTGGTGAACCTGAGCTTCAGCTATCTGAAATCGGAAGTCGCCGGAGACGAATTCTTCAGCAACCCGCGCGATCCTGCGGGCGGCCGATCGGATGCCGTCATCATCAAGGACATCACCAATGGCGCGAATTGTGCCGTCGTTCCGACGATTGCCGGGAACGGGGCGGGTGCGAATGCCTTTGTCGGTGCAATCAACGCCGGTCTGGGGCTTCGGGCCCCCGGAGCGTTTCCGGCTGACGGAAATATCAATGCAACCGGCGCGTTCAGCATCTGCAGCGCATTGCAGCAGCAAGCCGCAGCCATTGGCGGCGCCTTTGGCGGAATCCAGGTTCTCAGCCCTGGCGTCGCGGTCAATCTGAAGGGCAACGATCTGCCCCAGGCACCGAGTTTCAAGGCATCGGTCGGGGCGCAATATACCGTGACCTTCGATAATGGCATGACACTGGTGCCCCGTGCCGATCTCGCCTTTACCGGCGAACAGTTCGGCAGCATCTTCAACGGCAACGTCAATTCGATCGACTCATTCGTGCAGGCCAATGCCAGAGTGCAGTTGAACGGGCCGGACGAACGTTATTTCGTGCGGGCTTTCGTGCAGAATATCTTCGACAGCAGCTCGGTGACGGGCCTGTATCTGACCGACGCCGCATCGGGCCTGTTCACGAATGTATTCACACTCGACCCTCGGCGCTATGGCGTGGCGGTGGGCGTGCAGTTCTGAGGAACTGAACGCCTGGAACCAGGGGGCCGGGCGAGTTGTCCGTCCCCTTTTTTCCGATGAAGGCTGCCATTCTTTTGTCGTGGATTTTCTCAGCGCCGGATTTGTCCCGGCAAGCATACCGCGCTATGCGGGAATGCGAATGCGCGCCTGTAGTTCAACTGGATAGAGCACGAGCCTTCTAAGCTTGGAGTTGCAGGTTCGAGTCCTGCCAGGCGCGCCATTCCTAACCCCGGTCGATGCGCTCCAGCGCCTGCCGTGTCACCGGATAACCGGCATCATCGGGAATGGTCAGCCAGCGCGTTCCGCCGGATTGGACAATCTGCGGGACGATCGTGCGGACGGGAATGGTTTCTGCCTGCCGCCTTGCCGCTGCAAAATCTTCAAACTGCGCCAGCCGTTCAAGATTGCGCGCTGTCGGGAATATGACGCTGATCTCGCCTCGCTCGGCCATGTCCAGAGCGCCTTGCGCACTGGTCCAGAACAGATGCGTGTTCTCGGTACGGTCGACCGCGATATCGACCGATCCGGTGCCGATATCGGCGAGATAGAACCGCGTGTCGAAAAGCCGCTTGTGGGCCATGCCGCGGGGAAACCAGCGGGCAAAGGGCACGAGCGCGTCGAGGTCGAGCTGCCAGCCAAAACGTTCCAGCACGGGAGCGAGGGCCACCGTTTGAAGGAGCATGGCGCGCGCTTCGCCGGCAACGGTTCCGTTCACCGCGCCCCTTATACCGATAGCAAGGCCGGTCTCTTCCAGCGTTTCGCGGATCGCCGCGATACGCGCGGCCGTTTCTTCCCCGTCGAGACCAGGTGCGACGGCGGCAGCCAGATCACGATCGGCAGGATCGATCCGCCCGCCGGGCCAGACGGCGGCACCACCTGCAAAAACAAGTTTTCTGGACCGCGTGACCATCAGAAGTTCAGGCGGTGCGCCCTCTGTTCTTCCGTGACGAAAAATGACCAGCGTCGCTGCGGGTATGGCTTCCGGTTCTGACGCTGCATCATCCACAGCGCGGATGATGGCGGTATACTGCAGATTTGCCAAGTCCCTGTCGGAGCAGTTTACAACCCCCGGTCCACGCCAAGGGATTGCTAACCATCGAGATCCGCGCTCCGGCGTGATGTGGAAGGTCTGGCACGAACTGTGCAACGCCACCCATGTCTCTGGAAGAAAGTCTGCGGCTGAACGATCCTGGTAGTGAGTTCCGCCCAACCCGTAAAATGGCCCGCGCCGGATCATCCGGAGCGGGCCATTTTTAAAGCAGGCAGTCTTGACGCAGGCAGATAGCGGCGCGGTTCCTAATCCGCAGCTTGCGCAACCTTTTTTTCAGCCATCAATTCCTGCAGTTCGCCCGCTTCGAACATCTCCATCATGATGTCGCTGCCGCCGACGAATTCGCCCTTTACATAGAGCTGCGGAATGGTCGGCCAGTCGGAGAAGGACTTGATGCCCTGGCGGATCTCCATGTCCTGCAGAACGTCCACGCTCTCGTAAGCCACGCCGCAATGGTCGAGAATGGCGATGGCGCGACTGGAAAATCCGCATTGCGGGAACAGCGGCGTACCTTTCATGAACAGCACGACATCATCCTTGGCGACGATGCCGGACAGGCGTTCGTTTATTTCGGCCATAGTCAGAAATACCTTGTAACTTCGGATGTTCGATTGGTTCTCACTTGGGAACCGCAGTCGTCAGTTGCAAGGCATGGAGGGTGTCGCCCATCTTTCCGCCGAGCGCGTCATAGACCATCTTGTGCTGCTGAACGCGGCTTTTGCCCGCAAAGGACGGACTGGTGACGCTGGCGGCATAATGGTCACCATCGCCCGCCAGGTCGCGGATCTCCACCTGTGCATCGGGCAGGGCGGCCCGGATCATACCTTCTATTTCCTGTGCGGACATCGCCATGGCTCAGCTTTCCGCCATCAATTGCCGCCGGGCTTCGACGTGTCTTTCTTCCAGAGCGGCGCGCACGGCAGCCTCGTCAATTTCGCATCCGGCCTGAGTCAGATCGCCCAACACCTTGCGAATGACGTCCTCGTCTCCGGACTCCTCGAAATCCGCCTGCACCACGGCCTTCTGGTAGGCTTCGGACTCTTCGGGCGTCAGATGCATCATGTCGGCGGCCCATTTGCCCAGCAGGCGGTTGCGCCGCGCGGCGATCTTGAAGGCGTTTTCCTCATCGAAAGCGTATTTCGATTCCTCTCCGCGTTCGCGGTCATTGAAACTGGTCATGGCAGGCCTTTCGTGATCATCGGCAATCAGGATAGGCGGGGCGCGGCCCTGCGGCAAGCGCGGTAACAGCGGCCCCGATCAATTCCGGCGATCAGGATTCCATCGTTACGACCAGCTTGCCGATGGCTTTGCGATCCTCCAGCGCGCGGATGGCATCCGCGCCCTTCTCCAGCGGGTAGGTTTCGGAGATCAGCGGGTCGATTTTCCCGGCCTTCAGAAGATCGAACAATTCCTCGATATTCCGTGCGTTTCTTTCCGGTTCGCGCATCGTGAAGGCGCCCCAGAATACGCCGCAGATGTCGCAGCTTTTCAGCAGCGTCAGGTTCAGAGGCATTTTCGCAATGCCGGCGGGAAATCCGACCACCAGGAAACGGCCTTCCCAGGCGATGGAACGCAGCGCCGGTTCGGAATAATCGCCCCCGACGATATCGAAGACGATATTCGCACCTTCCGGGCCGCAGGCGGCCTTGAACTTGCCGGCCAGATCCTTGGACATATCCTTGTCGAAAGGCGCGCGGGGATAGATCACTACCTCGTCAGCGCCTGCCTTGCGCGCGGCGTCCGCTTTTGCCTCGCTCGACACGCCGGCCACGACGCGGGCGCCGAACGCCTTGCCGAGTTCGACGGCGGAAAGGCCGACTCCGCCCGCCGCGCCCAGCACGAGCAGCGTATCCCCTGCCTTGATATGTCCGCGATCCTTCAAGCCATGGATGGTCGTGCCATAGGTCATCAGCAGGCTGGCTGCCGTTTCGAACGACACGCCTTCCGGGATGCGGAACAGGCGCGATGTGTCGACGGCCAGTTTCTCCACAAGGCCGCCATAACCGATGCCCGCCAGCACACGGTCACCGACCTGCCATTCCGTCACGCCTTCACCGACGCTTTCCACCGTTCCGGAAATCTCGCTGCCGGGGGCAAAGGGACGGCCCGGTTTCACCTGATACATATCGCGGATGATCAGCGTATCGGGGAAGTTGATGGCGCAGGCGGCGATTTTCACGACGACCTGACCCTTGCCGGCGACGGGATCGTCGATCTCTTCGAGTACCAGCGTTTCGGGGCCGCCGACTTCCTTGTTCAGCAATGCTTTCATGCGATTCCCTCCGTTTCATGCGCCAAGGCTCTGGCGAGCCACGGCATTTCGGCCGACTGACGGTTTTCATAGTTCTGTATGGCCTCGCCGCGCGCCATGGTCAGCCCGGTTTCGTCCAGCCCTTCGGCAAGGCAATGCTTGCGGAAGGGGTCGATCGCGAAGGCGAAGCGATCCTGAAACGGCGTGGTCACCGTCTGGCTTTCCAGATCAACGGCGATCGGGTCGGTTTCGGCAATCTCCAGCAGCCGATCGACTTCAGCTTGCGGCAGTTCGATGGCCAGAATGCCGTTCTTGAAAGCATTGCCTGCGAAAATATCGGAAAAGCTGGGAGCGATCACCGCACGTATGCCAAGGTCGAGCAGCGCCCAGGCGGCATGTTCGCGGCTGGAACCGCAACCGAAATTGTCGCCAGCGATCAATATCGGTGCGTTTGTAAATTTTGGATCGTCGAAGACGTTGCCTGCCTCGGCACGAATAGTCTCGAACGCGCCCGCGCCAAGCCCTTCGCGGCTGATGGTCTTCAGCCAATGCGCCGGGATGATGACGTCGGTATCGACATTCTTGCGGCCGAACGGAATGGCGCGCCCTTCGATCGTGCTGACCGGCTGCATCAATCCGTTTCGGGCGGCACGGGGCGCACGGGTGTCGCCGCCTGATCTTCTGCGCGCGTGCGCCGCTTGCTTGCATAGAGAAGGGCGGCGGCAATGGCTGCCGATCCGATGGCACCGGCAAGGGCGACCTTGCCACTGGGGGAATCGCTTTTGCTCATGCCCGTTTCAATGCGCGCGGACGCGCATGGTTGCAAGATTGTGCCGTGAATTCGGCCAGCCGTGCCCATTGCGATGCCTTTTGAGCGAAACTCATGGCCGCGAAAGCCGGACTGCTGGATGGAAGGTCGATCAGATCCAGCGTATGACCCCGCAATCGGGGCCGCGCAATCTGCGCGCTCCTGCTGCCGTTGAAGGCGACGGCGCGCAGTTCGGGCAAGGTCGCGACCAGTTGCGTCAGCGGGGCCGGGGCAACATCCCGCAGCGCGGAGTCCAGACTGCCGCGCCGCTGCGCCGAACCAATACTGTCCCACAAGCCGATGCCGTGATCGCGAAGTATGGCGAGCCGGTCCGCATAGGTCTCGGCAGGCAGGTCGACAGCGATGGCCTGGCCGACCAGCCCCCAGAACGCGTTGCGGGGATGCGCGTAATATTCGCTGGCCTCCAGCGATCGTTCACCCGGCAGGCTGCCGAGGATGAGAATGCGGGTGCGACTGTCCACGACCGGAGGGAAGGATGATTTGCGGCAATCCTCGTTCGTATGCGCCTCGCTCATGCGCGCATCATCGCAGTTTGCGCACATCGGTCAGACGGCCCGTGACGGCGGCGGCGGCGGCCATGGCGGGCGAAAGGAGGTGGGTGCGGGAGCCCGGACCCTGTCGCCCCACGAAATTGCGGTTGCTGGTGCTGGCGCAGCGTTCCCCCTGCGGCACCTTGTCCGGGTTCATGCCAAGACAGGCGGAACATCCCGGTTCGCGCCATTCGAGGCCTGCCGCCCTGAAGATTTGGTCCAGCCCCTCGGCCTCCGCCTGCCGCTTCACCAGTCCGGAGCCGGGTACGACGATGGCCAATTTCACGCCATCGGCTTTCCTGCGCCCGTCTAGCACCGCGGCGGCGGCGCGAAGGTCCTCGATACGGCTGTTGGTGCAGCTGCCGATGAAGATGTTCTCGACGGCAATCTCGTCCAGCCGCTGGCCCGGTTCCAGCCCCATGTAGGCGAGGCTCTTGCGCGCGGCTTCGGCCTTGGCAGGGTCGGCGAAGCTGCCGGGATCGGGAACGGTGCCGCCGATGGGCGCGGTGTCTTCCGGGCTGGTGCCCCAGGTGACGGTCGGCTCGATCGCGGAAGCGTCGATGGTCACGGACTTGTCGAAGCGGGCGCCGTCATCGCTCGCCAGCGTCCGCCACCACGCCACGGCCCGGTCCCAATCCTCGCCGCGCGGTGCATAAGGCTTGCCCTTCAGATAGGCGAAAGTGGTCTCGTCAGGCGCGACCAGACCGGCTCGCGCGCCCGCTTCGATGCTCATGTTGCAGACGGTGAGGCGGCCTTCGACGCTCATCTCCCGGAACACCTGCCCGGTAAATTCGATCACGTGGCCGGTGCCGCCGGCGGTGCCGAGAACACCGATGATATGCAGGATCAGGTCCTTCGGCGTCACGCCGGGGCCGAGCAGCCCTTCCACCCTGACCTCCAGCGTGCGGGAGCGCTTCAACTGCAGGGTCTGCGTGGCAAGAACGTGTTCGACCTCGCTCGTCCCGATGCCGAAGGCTAGCGCCCCGACGCCGCCATGTGCCGAAGTATGCGAATCGCCGCAGACGATGGTCGCGCCGGGAAGCGAAAAACCCTGCTCTGGCCCGACCACGTGAACGATCCCCTGTTCCGCTGCCGAGGCGTCGATATAGCGGATCCCGAAAGCCGGGGCATTCGCCTCGAGCGCCGCGAGCTGCGCCGCCGATTGCGGATCGGCGATCGGCAGGCGCGCACCCTTCGCATCAAGCCGCGCCGTGGTGGGCAGATTATGATCCGGCACGGCGAGCGTCAGATCGGGGCGGCGTACCGTCCGCCCGGCAAGGCGCAGGCCCTCGAATGCCTGCGGGCTGGTCACCTCGTGAACGAGGTGCCGGTCAATATAGATCAGGCTGGTCCCGTCATCGCGCGTTTCCACCACATGGGCGTCCCAGATCTTTTCGTACAAGGTGCGCGGTCGGCTGGCCATTGGCGGAAACTATGCCGTGCGAGCAGGCGCTGGCAAGGTTTATGCCGTTTAGAAAAACATTGTCATGGAAAGGAAAGGATTGAATGCTTAACTAACACCCATGTCAGCAGCCAGCCACACTCACCTCATCGCCATCACCACGGACGATATCGACTTCATGGGGCATGTGAACAATGCCCGTTACCTGGGCTGGGTGCAGGATGCCGTCCTGTCGCACTGGCGCGATATCGCTCCATCGGATGCCGTGGCGAGCCGCGCCTGGGTGGCGCTGAAGCACGAGATCACCTATCGCAAACCCGCCTTTCTGGAAGATGATGTGGTCGCCCGCACCGTGCTGGAAAGCATCAAGGGCGCACGGGCGTTTTATTCCACGGTCATTGAGCGCGGGGAGGAAGTCCTCGCCGAAATCCAGTCCAGCTGGTGCTGCATCGATGCGGAAACGCTGCGGCCGGCCCGGATTGGCGAGGAAATCTCGAAGTTCTTCTTCCGCGACTGAGGCGATGGCTCTGCCGCCGAGCTGCCGGCTGTTTTGCGCCGGTACGAAAGCGCCTATATAGCCCCGATGGCAACACGATCGTCCTTACCGGCAGACAGCCGATCTTCGCCTGCCATGGCGCGGTGCCGTCAGGCGGCGATCGGCCTCGCCCTGGCGGCGGCAATCGTGATGGGCTGGTTGGCAATCCACGTGTTCGCGATGTTCATCCTCGAACTGACCTGGGCAGCCCTGCCGCTCGCCCTGCTGCTGGCGGCGGTGCAGTGCTGGCTGTCGGTCGGGCTGTTCATCGTCAGCCACGATGCGATGCACGGATCGCTGGTGCCGGGCGGCAGACGGATCAATTCCGCTATCGGAGCGGCGCTGCTGTTCCTGTATGCCGGCTTTTCCTGGCAGCGGATGCGCTCGGCGCATTTCGATCATCACCGGCTGGCGGGTAAGCCGGGAGACCCTGATTTCGACGAGGACAACCCGAGCCATTTCTGGCGCTGGTACGGTACGTTCCTGAAACGCTATTTCGGCTGGCAATCCGCCCTGTTCGTCTCCAGCGTCGTGCTGATCTACTGGCTGGTGCTGGACGTGGCGGTGCAGAACATCGTCCTTCTCTATGGATTGCCTGCCATCGCATCATCGATGCAGCTGTTCTATTTCGGCACCTATCGCCCGCACCGGCATGACGAACACGGTTTCGCCGACCGGCACAATGCACGCAGCGAAGGTTTCGGCGCCCTGGCCAGTCTCGCCAGCTGTTTTCATTTCGGCTATCATCACGAACATCATTGCCGCGCCAATGTGCCCTGGTGGGCATTGCCCCGCGTGCGGCGCGAGAATTTGCAGAAAGGATGCTGATCCATGACCCTGTGGCAGATCGCAGCCGTGGTGCTTGCAGCCCTGATCGGCATGGAAATCTTCGCCTGGTGGGCGCATAGATACATCATGCATGGCTGGGGCTGGGGCTGGCACCGCGATCACCACGAACCGCATGACAAGGTGCTGGAAAAGAACGATCTGTTCGCCGTGGTCTTCGGCACCATCGTGTTCTTCATGTTCCTGGGCGGCTATTACTATTCTGACGCGCTATGGTGGACCGCTTTCGGCATCACGCTGTATGGCCTGATCTACACTTTCATTCACGACGGGCTGGTGCATCAGCGATTCTTCCGCTGGGTGCCAAGGCGCGGCTATGCCAAGCGGCTGGTGCAGGCGCACAAGCTGCACCATGCCACCATCGGGCGCGAGGGCGGGGTCAGCTTCGGTTTCGTGTTCGCGCGCGATCCTGCGCGGTTGAAGGCGGAATTGAAGCGCCAGCGCGAAGCCGGCCTCGCCGTGGTGCGAGACAGCGCCGAGGCCTGAGAGGCCTCACGCATACCGGGGAGGGCGCCTCAGCCTGCGCTGGCAAGCCGCGCCGCATGGTCCTGCACCAGCGCGATCATGTTGGGCACGCCCTGCGTCCGGTTTGAGCTGAGCTGGTTCTTCAGGTCGAAGGGTGCCAGTTCCTGCGCGATATCCATCGCGGCGACTTCCTGCGCCGGCCTGTCCTGCACGGCCGACAGGACGAGAGCGACGATACCCTTGGTGATGGCGGCATTGCTGTCGGCCAGGAAATGCAGCGTGCCGCCCGTCGTTTCGACCGGATACACCCAGACGCTGGCCGAACAGCCGCGCACCAGGGTCGCATCGGTTTTCAGGGGCTGGGGCATCTCTTCCAGATCGCGCCCGAGTTCGATCAGCAGGCGGTAGCGTTCGTCGCCTTCGAGGAATTCATATTCTTCGCGGATGTCGTCCAAAGTGCGCATGGGCTACGCAATAGCAGCAGCACGTCAGAGTTCCACCCCATTGGCGATCGCTTCCAACTGGCGAACGCGCTCCTTCAGATCGGCCAGTTCGATCTTTCCGGCGGCCGGGGTGTGGAGCACGTCGCCCGAGGTGCGGTCGAGTTCACGTTCCTTCAGCGCAAGCCAGCCCTGCCAGCCGCGCAGGATGGCAGTCGTCACGATGATCGTCGCGAGGAGGGCTGTCAGCGGCAGTACGATCTGGTCAGACATAGCGGTAATCCTCCTTGCCAGGCGTCCATGGAGAAAGGTTTAGATGCGGTTCGCGTCAGCCCTTTCGGCGCGGGCTTTCGCTGCTCATCCCGTCGTCGGGTGCAGCTTCCGGAGTGTCGGCATCGCCGCGCAACGCCTCGATCTCGCGGGCGATTTCCCGCGACTGCCGCCCGCTGCCGGTGTTCGCATCATAGGCGATGCGCTCCAGCACACGGACGCGTTCACGCAGCTGTTCCATTTCACGCTGCATGTCGGGGTCACTGCGCTCGATATAGCGTTCGTTGCCTTGCCGGTCGGCGATGATGCCGTTGTCGGCGCGCTGCTTCGCCTTGTACATCTGCACGGCGGCGATGATGCAGGCGATCAGGAAGATTGCGGTCCACATGCTCAATGCGCGCTCCCATCATCGTTCGTCTTGTCGCGGACGAGTTCAAGCCCGGTCGAACCATCGCGCAGACTGTCGATCTCATGCGTCAGCCGGTAGCCGCTGTCGGTGACGATCCGCTCGACATTGCCGAGCCTGTCCTTCAGCGATCCCATTTCCGCACGAAGCTGCGCGTTCTCCTGCGTCAGCAGCGTGACCCGGTTCTTCGCTTCGGGATCGGTGCGCGGGTGCAGTGACTGGCCCCACATGCCTTCCAGCGGATAACCGGCCTGGATCTTCATCTTGGTGGTATGCACCCACCCCCACACGCCGAGGCCCACCACGCCCAGGCCGCCGCCGATCAGCACGGGCAGATAGGGCACCAGATCGATCCAGACCATCAGAAGCTCTCCTTTTGCTTGATACGAAGCGGGACACCACTTTCCCGATCGAAGGATTGCAGGCTATCGCCCGGCTGATCCTCGACAGTGTTCCGGTCGCGCAATGCCTCGATCTGGGCGGCGACGTCATACCCCTTGTCGGTGACGATGCGTTCCAGCACGCGGACGCGCTGCTCCAGTTCGCCCACCTGGTTCGCATGGCGCGCCGCTGCCTCGGCGCTGTGGTTGGCAGCCGCGTCCAGCCGCTTTTCCTCCAGCTTGCGCTGGTTCTTCATCCAGATGATCGCGACCACCATGATGAAGGGTGCCAGCGGGATCATCAATGCGAGTATGCCTTCCATAATCCGTCCCCCGTTCGATTTTTCGTCAGCGCAGCCGTTCGATTTCTGCCGAAAGGCGCGGATTGCTGGTCACGTAATGGGTCTCCACGGCGGCCAGGCGGCGGTCGACATCACGGAACCGGGCGCGCACTTCACGGGCGGTGCGCTGCGGCGACTGGCGCACGCGCTGCCAGTATTTCTGCTCGTCCTGATCGCCGTAAAGATGCGGCGGCTTCTTGTTCAGCAGCAGGCCGGCAATGAAGTAGAAGGGGATGGTCGATCCGCCGGTCATGAAGGTCAGTGCAATGGCGGCCAGTCGGATCCAGATCGCGTTGACCCCGGTGTAATCGGCGATGCCCGCGCAGACGCCCATCAATTTCGCGTTCTGCTTGTCGCGGTAGAGTGTCGTTCTCTCGCTGCTCATCGCATCATTCCTTTCTTTTCGCTGAGCATCCGGTCGAGCTCGCGCAGTTTCTCATTGTCTTCGGAATGGTCGCTGACCAGCCGGGCCGGCTTGAAATCGGGGCTGTCGGTTGCCACCAGCCGTTCGACCGTCTCCATCCGTTCATCCAGCCGCTTGGCCAGATTGTAGAGTTCCTCCAGCAATTGTTCGTCGTCTGTGGTTATCGTGGCGGAGGTCTTCCACTTGGTCACATAGTGCAGCACGATCCACGGGAGCGCGATGAAGATGGCGACTACGGCGAAAATCTCTTCCATGACTTACTTCCTCTCCTTATCGCCGCCAGATTTGTGGCCGAGCGCCCGCTTCATTTCCTCCAGCTCGTCATCGACCTTGTCGCTGCCTTCCAGGGCGGCGATCTCATCGGCGAGGTTGGGCTTCCTGCTGCCGTCGGAAATGTTCAGCGCGTCGGCGCGGCCCTCGGCATAATCGACCCGGCGTTCGAGCTGATCGAAACGCGCCATGGCGTCGTCCACCCGTTCGGTGGCGAGCAGCGTCCGCAGCTTTACCCGGTTTTCCGCGCTTTCCAGGCGGGCGGCGATGGCGGTCTGGCGGCTGCGGGCCTCGCGCAGGCGGTTCTGCAACTTCTCGATATCCTGTTCATAGGCGCGCAGCGCATCGTCCAGCACGGCGATCTCTTCCTTCAGCTGGTCCGCCATTTCGGTTGCCTTGCGCTTCTCGACCAGCGCCGCACGCGCCAGGTCTTCGCGGTCCTTCGACAGGGCAAGCTGCGCCTTTTCCGCCCAGTCGCCCTGCAGCTTGTCCAGCTTCAGCGTGTGGCGGTGCATTTCCTTCTGATCGGCGATGGTGCGCGCGGCGCTGGCGCGGACTTCGACCAGCGTTTCCTCCATTTCGAGGATGATCATGCGGATCATCTTCGCGGGATCGTCGGCCTTGTCGAGAATCTCGTTGAAATTGGCGGCGACGATGTCGCGCGTCCGGCTGAAAATGCCCATGAAGGGAACTCCGATATTGAAAGGTGATGAATCGGGGCGGCCCCGGCCCGGATCGCGCCGGATAGCGTCGCGGGGGCGCCCCGACACGGCCTGCTTCGGCGCCTGGCGAAGGCGCTGCACCTCGGCGTCGAGGCGGGTCAGGCGCTGCTGGCGCGCCCGGTCCTCTGCATCGGTTTCAATGCCGAGCGGATCGTCGTCGCGCTTGTCGTCCTGACCGTTCTTGCCGGGGCCCAAATCGTTCATGCCAGTTCCACCATCCCAATTCCAAATCCGCTGCCGCTTGACGTGAGAGGCGCGTTTGCGGGCACGCTCTGGGCAGAAAGCAACGCGACGGTGATCAACGCGCAAAGCCCCGCTCCGATCGCACCGCGCCGGGTGGCCGTGAATTTGTTGCGGTTGTCCATGCTGCATACTCCCTATCGAAGCTGGCCGATTTGCTGTCGAACCCTGTCTCGCAAAGGGTGTGCCAAACCAGACAATGCCGGATTTACGAGGTGCTCCTGCATAGGGTTGCCAAATGAACATGGCGCATCTTGCCAACACTTGGCGTATTTCGCTATAAAGCTGGAATGGAGCGCGAAAACCAGTTTATCGGGCAATCCGGGGCTTTTCTCGACGCGGTGGAGCGGGCGAGCCGCGCCGCGCCGCTGCGCCGCCCGGTGCTGGTCGTCGGTGAGCGGGGAACGGGCAAGGAATTGATTGCCGAACGTCTGCATCGCCTCTCCACCCGCTGGGACGAACCGCTCGTCACCATGAACTGCGCCGCACTGCCCGAAACGCTGATTGAGGCCGAATTGTTCGGGCACGAGGCAGGGGCGTTCACCGGTGCTACCAAAATGCGCGAGGGCCGGTTCGAGGAAGCCGACAAAGGCACGTTGTTTCTCGACGAACTGGCTACTCTTTCCACCGGCGCGCAGGAACGGCTGCTGCGGGCGGTGGAATATGGCGAGGTCACGCGCATCGGTTCGTCGCGCCCGCGCCGGGTGGATGTCAGGATCGTGGCGGCGACGAATGAAGATCTGCCGCGCATGGCGAAAGAGGGCCGCTTCCGTCCCGATCTGCTCGACCGGCTGAGCTTCGAGGTCATTACCCTCCCGCCGCTGCGCGTCCGGCAGGGCGACGTGGGCGTGCTGGCCGATTATTTCGGGCGGCGCATGGCGGCGGAACTGGAATGGGATGCCTGGCCCGGCTTTGCCCAGCATGTGGAGGCGCAGCTGGAGGACCACCTCTGGCCCGGTAATGTGCGCGAATTGCGTAACGTGGTCGAACGCGCGGTCTATCGCTGGGACGATGCGGCCAGCCCGGTCGGTCATGTGCAGTTCGACCCCTTCGATTCGCCATGGCTGCCGGTTTCCGATGCCCCGGCGCCGGCCGCTTCGCAATTCGCCCAGGCGGTGCCGGATCGGCCGGGAAGCGGCCCGGAAAGCGGCAGAGCGCAGGATTTCGATTCCGTCGCCGATCTGCGGGCGGCGGTCGATGCGCATGAACGGGCCATCGTCGAGCACGCCCTCGGGCGGCATCGCTGGAACCAGCGGCAGACGGCAAAGGCGCTGGGGCTGAGTTACGACCAGCTGCGCCATTGCATCAGGAAGCACGGCCTCGTCACCGACGGCGCAAGCGTCTCGGAGTGAATTGTAAGCCAAGGCTTGCCAAAGCCGCAGGCAGCGCCTAACTGGACATGCATCCCGACATTGTGACGCAAGACCGGGCTGGCGCCGCAAGGGGCCGGCACGAAACGCCTTGTTCCCGATGCCGGTAAATTGATCTGCGACCGGAGAACACATGGCCGATATCGACCGCCTGAACGAAGTGATCGAACCCGAAGCGCGCGCGCTGGGCTTCGACCTCGTGCGCGTGCGGATGACATCGTCGGAAGCCGGAGATGGCGACCGCGCCCTGCAGATCATGGCCGAAGACCCGGCGACCGGACAGCTCATCATCGACCAGTGCGCCGCCCTGTCGCGCCGCGTGTCCGACCGGCTGGACGAACTGGAGGCAGGCGGCGAGACGATCATCGCGGGTGCCTATCACCTGGAGGTCAGCAGCCCCGGCATCGACCGGCCGCTGACCCGCAAGCAGGATTTCGCCAACTGGGCGGGGCATGAAGTCAAGGTCTCGCTGATCGAGAAGGTCAACGGGCAGCGCAACATCCGCGGCATGCTGATCGGACTGGCAGAGGACAGCGATACGCCCATGGCCGAGATCGAGGATCGCACGGAAAAACGCATTCGCGTCCCGCTTTCCACCATCCATTCGGCAAAGCTCGTCCTCACCGATGCGCTGATTGCCGCGACACAGCCGCTGGATACCAGCGGCGCCGACGAAATCGACGAAGTAACAGAAGAGAAGGCTGACGACTGATGGCCACTGCAATTTCCGCCAACAAGGCCGAGCTGCTCGCAATCGCGAATGCGGTCGCGTCCGAGAAGATGATCGACAAATCCATCGTGATCGAAGCGATGGAAGAAGCGATCCAGAAATCGGCGCGCAACCGATATGGCGCGGAAAACGACATTCGCGCCAAGCTCGATCCGCAGACCGGCGATCTGCGCCTGTGGCGCGTGGTCGAGGTGGTCGAGGATGTCGAGGACTATTTCAAGCAGGTCGACCTCGATGCCGCGAAGAAGCTGGATGCCGATGCGAAGCTGGGCGATTTCATCGTCGATCCGCTGCCGCCGGTCGATCTTGGCCGCATCGACGCGCAGAGCGCGAAGCAGGTCATCTTCCAGAAGGTCCGCGATGCCGAGCGTGAGCGTCAGTTCGAGGAATTCAAGGACCGTGATGGCGAGATCATCACGGGGGTCATCAAATCGGTCGAATTCGGCCATGTGATCGTCAATCTCGGTCGGGCCGAGGGCGTGATCCGCCGCGACCAGCAGATCCCGCGCGAGGCCGCGCGCGTCGGCGAACGCGTGCGCGCTCTGATCACCAAGGTGGAGCGCAACAACCGCGGCCCGCAGATCTTCCTCAGCCGCGCGCATCCCGATTTCATGAAGAAGCTGTTCGCGCAGGAAGTGCCGGAAATCTACGACGGCATCATCGAGATCAAGGCCGCCGCCCGCGACCCCGGCAGCCGCGCCAAGATCGGCGTGATCAGCCATGACAGCTCCATCGACCCGGTCGGCGCCTGCGTCGGCATGAAGGGCAGCCGCGTTCAGGCGGTGGTGCAGGAATTGCAGGGCGAGAAGATCGATATCATCCCCTGGAGCGAGGATACCGCGACCTTCGTCGTCAACGGTCTCCAGCCCGCCACGGTCGCGCGCGTCGTTCTGGACGAGGAAGAAGGCCGCATCGAAGTCGTCGTGCCCGACGATCAGCTCAGCCTGGCCATCGGCCGGCGGGGGCAGAACGTCCGCCTCGCCAGCCAGCTGACCAGTCACCAGATCGACATCATGACGGAAGAAGAGGCGAGCGTTAAGCGGCAGAAGGAGTTCTCCGAACGATCGAAGATGTTCGAGGAAGAACTCGACGTCGATGAAACCCTGTCGCAGCTGCTGGTCGCCGAAGGCTTCGCCGAGCTCGAGGAAGTGGCCTATGTGCAACTGGAAGAACTGGGCGCGATCGAGGGGTTCGACGAGGAACTGGCCGAAGAACTGCAGTCCCGCGCGCTGGAAGCGCTGGAGCGGCACGAGGATACGGCGCGCGAACAGCGCCGCGAACTGGGTGTCGAGGACGATCTGGCCGAACTGCCGCATCTGACCGAACAGATGCTGGTCGTGCTGGGCAAGGCGGGGATCAAGACGCTGGACGATCTGGCCGATCTCGCGACCGACGAGCTCATCGCCAGGAAGCGCGAGGCGCCCCGCCGCCGCGCCAATCCCGAAGCCGGTCCGCCGACCCGCCGCCCGCCGCAGCGGGCCGAGGACAAGGGCGGCGTGCTGGGTGAATATGGCCTGAGCGAAGAGCAGGGCAACGAGATCATCATGGCCGCTCGCGCCCACTGGTTCGAGGACGAGGACGACGCCGTCGCCGAAACGGTGGCACCGGCCAGCAATGAGGGTTCGGGCGACAGTTCAGAGGAGGCCGCCCTTGCGGAATCCTCGCAATGAACCGCTAGTTTCCGAATCTTCGGACAGCGCGCAGGCCCGGGAAACCGGGCCCGAGCGCCGCTGTATCCTGTCGGGCGACATTCTGCCGCGCGACCGGTTGCTGCGCCTCGCCATCTCGCCTGAAAAGGCGGATGGTGCCTGCGATGTGCTGCCCGACCCGCTGGCCCGTGCGCCGGGGCGGGGCGCGTGGCTGGGCGTGAACCGGGCGGAACTTGAGCAGGCGATGCAGAAAGGGCGCCTCCGCGGCGCTTTGGCCCGGGCCTACAAGGGCGCGAAGCTGGACGTGCCGGCGAACTTGCCCGAACTGATCGAACAGGCGCTGACCCGCAACTTCAGCGACCGGCTGGGACTCGCAATGCGCAGCGGAGCGCTTATCTTGGGTTCCGACCGGATTGCTGAACAGGCGCGCGCCGGGCGCGTTGCATGGCTGGCCCATGCAAGCGATGCCAGCGCGGACGGAAACGCCAAGCTGGATCAGGCCTGGCGCGTGGGGCAGGACGCAGAAGGTTCCGGTGCAGCCGGTGTGCGCTTGCCACTGGACCGCGCGGCTCTGTCTGTGGCATTGGGCCGCGACAATGTCGTGCATCTCGCGATTGGCGACGGGAAGCTGGCGGCGCGTATAGACCAGACGCTGCAACGATTGCTGCACTATGCCGGCAGGTCCGGACCGGAACCGGGAAGGGCTGCGCCGGAGAATGGCGCTGACTGATCCGGCAGGCGGACGAATGGCCGAGGCGCCCTGACTTGCGCGATGATACGCGGTGCCGGGGCATCGCGGCGACGAATGAGATTTTGAAGGATTGACGAGCTTTATGAGCGATAGTGAAGACAAACCGACCCGCACCCGCAAGCCCCTGGGCCTGAAGCGGTCGGTGGAAGCGGGCGAGGTCAAGCAGACCTTCAGCCACGGCCGCACCAACAAGGTCGCGGTCGAGGTGAAGCGCCGCCGCAAGCTCGTGAAGCCGGGCGAAGCGCCGGAACCCGAAGCCAAGACTCCGGCGCCCGCACCCGCGCCTGCCCCGGCGCCCGCTCCGGCTCCCAGGCCCGCTCCGACACCTGCCGCGAAGCGTACTGCGCCGCCGAAGACTGCGTCGGACGAAACACCGCAGGAGCGCGTGGCCCGTCTGCAGCGAGAGGCCGAGGAAGATCGCCTGCGCCTGGGTGAAGAAGCGCGCCGCCGCGAGGAAGATGAGCGCCAGCAGGCGGCCGAGAACGAAAAGCGCCGGGCAGAAGAGAACCGTCGCGCCGAAGCTGAAGCCGAGGCGGCCAGCAAGGCCGAGGCAAAGTCCGCGAAGAAGGCCGCAGCTGCCAAGGCCGCTACTGCTCCTGCCGCCGCTGCTCCTGGCGACACTGCTCCTGATGGGGGCGAAGATGCAGCGGAGGGTAAGCCCGATGCTGCTACCGCAAGCGAAACCAGCGCGTCTGCTCCCGCACAGCCTGCCGCCCGCAAGTTCACGCCGGTCGCGCGCCCCGAACCGAAGCGGGTCGAGAAGAAGAAGGACGCCAAGCCCGTCAAGACGGAGCGCGAGGAAAAGGCCGACCGCCGCCGTGGCGGGAAGCTGACCGTCAACCGCGCCCTTAACGAGGACGAGGGCGCCCGTGCCCGCTCGCTCGCCGCGCTCAAGCGTGCGCGGGAGAAGGAGCGCCGTGCATCGGGCGGCGGCGGCAAGCGCCAGCCGCGTGAGAAGCAGGTGCGCGATGTCGTCGTGCCCGAGGCGATCACGGTGCAGGAACTCGCCAACCGCATGGCCGAAAAGGGTGCGGAACTGGTGAAGGCCCTGTTCAACCTGGGCATGATGGTCACCGTCAACCAGACGATCGATCAGGATACGGCGGAACTGCTGGTCGAGGAATTCGGCCACAATATCCAGCGCGTTTCCGAAAGCGACGTCGATATTCAGGCCGAAACCGATGTCGATCCGGAAGAAACGCTGCGAGAGCGTCCGCCGGTCGTGACCATCATGGGCCATGTCGATCATGGCAAGACCAGCCTGCTCGACGCCTTGCGCGGCACCAATGTCGTGCGCGGCGAAGCGGGCGGGATCACGCAGCATATCGGCGCCTATCAGGTGAAGACGAAGGGTGGCGACATGATCACCTTCCTCGACACGCCGGGCCACGCCGCCTTTACGGAAATGCGTGCGCGCGGTGCCAATGTCACTGATATCGTGGTGCTGGTGGTTGCCGCCGACGACGGGCTGATGCCGCAGACGATCGAGGCGATCAATCACACGAAAGCGGCCGGCGTGCCGATGATCGTGGCCATCAACAAGATGGACAAGGAAGATGCCAATCCGAAGCGCATCCGCGAACGCCTGCTCGAGCATGAAGTCATCGTGGAATCGATGTCGGGCGATGTGCAGGACGTGGAAGTGTCTGCCCTGAAAAAGACCGGCCTTGACGATCTGCTCGACAAGATCGCCCTGCAGGCCGAATTGCTGGAACTGAAGGCCCGCCCTGACCGGGATGCGGAAGCGACCGTGGTCGAGGCGCAGCTCGACAAGGGCCGCGGCCCTGTCGCCACGGTGCTGGTCACGCGCGGAACGCTGAAGCGCGGCGACACTTTCGTGGTCGGTACGCAGAGCGGCCGCGTTCGTGCGCTGGTCGATTACAATGGCAAGCAGGTGAAGGAAGCCGGCCCATCGACTCCGGTCGAGGTTCTGGGACTTGGCGGCGTGCCGATGGCGGGCGACAATCTGTCGGTCGTCGAAAACGAGCAGCGCGCCCGCGAAGTGGCTGAATACCGCCAGGAAAAGGCGACCGAGCAGCGCACCGCGCTCGCCCCCACCAGCTTCGATACGATGTTCACCAATCTGAACAACAATGTCGTCGAATTCCCCGTTCTGGTGAAGGCCGATGTGCAGGGCAGTGTCGAAGCGATCAACACTGCGCTGCACAATCTTTCCAACGATCTCATCAAGGTGCGCGTGCTGCATGCGGGTGCCGGGGCGATCACGGAAAGCGACGTGACACTGGCGGCAGCCTCGGGCGCGCCGATCATCGGTTTCAACGTGCGGCCCAATGCCAAGGCCCGCGCCCTGGTCGCGCGCGACAAGGTGGAGATGAAATATTTCGACGTCATCTATCATCTGACCGAAGAGATCGCGAAGGAAATGGCCGGCGAACTCGGCCCCGAAAAGATCGAACATGTCGTCGGCCGTGCCGAGGTCAAGCAGGTGTTTCCCGCCGGCAAGAAGGACAAGGCGGCCGGTCTGCTGGTCACCGAAGGCGTCATCCGCAAGGGGCTGTTCGCCCGTCTCACGCGCGAGGATGTCATCGTTTCGGCGACCACGATCCAGTCGCTTCGCCGCTTCAAGGATGATGTCGACGAGGTCCGCACCGGGCTGGAATGCGGCGTCGTTCTGGAAGACACCAACGACATCAAGGCTGGCGACATGCTGGAAGTCTTCGAAGTCGAGGAACGCGAACGGACCCTGTGACGATGCGCCCCTTTTCCGGATGATCGGGAAAGGGGCGTCGCCGCAGACGGTTTCGCCGACCCATGGCCTTGTACGCAGCTTTCCTTGGGAGCATCGCAGCAAATGGCGAACGCCTGCTGATGGAGGATCTGCGCCGCGCCCTGTGGCGTGAGGATTTCGACGATGTGCAGACCGTCGTAGCGGAGGATAACATCCTGTTCCGTCACGAGGAACGGCCGACGCCGGGCCTGTCGGAGAAGCTTGCCTATATCCTGCTGGACCGCTTTGAGATCGACAATGTCGCCCCGGTTCGCAGCCGTGAGGAATTGCAGGCTGCGATTGCGGAGAACCCGTTTACCGAACGCTTCGGCCCCCGGCGTGCGCGCACGATGTTCCTTGCCCAGCAGCCCTTTCCCGAACAGTTCGCCCTTCTGGAAAGCCAGTTCGCCGGCAGGGGGCCTGAACTTGTGGCACCCGGCACGAGAGCGCTTCATTGCGCCTATCCTGACGGGCCGAAGAAACGCCTGCTCGACGCCGATTTCATCGAGAGGCGGCTGGGTTGCCGGGGGACGATGCGGCGGATAGGCGAGCTCCAGCGCATAGCGGAAAAGATGGACGAGAACTGAGATGGCGAGGCAACAATCCACCCCCGAACAGCAATCGGTTCGCGTGCTGAAAGTGGGCGAAAGGGTGCGCCACGTCCTTTCCGAACTGCTCACCCGGCAGGAGGTGCACGATCCTGTGCTGAGCGCGACCACCGTCAGCGTGACCGAGGTCCGCATGTCGCCCGATCTGCGCAATGCGAAGGCCTATGTTAAGCCGCTGCTGGGCGAGGACGAGGCCGTGGTGCTGAAGGCGCTGCGGGCCAATACGGCATTCTTTCAGCGCGAGGTGGCCAAGCGTCTGGGCCTGAAATATGCGCCGCGCCTGTCCTTCCGCGCGGACGAAAGCTTCGACGAGGCCAGCCGCATCGAGCAACTGTTGTCCGACCCGAAAGTTGCCCGTGACCTGGACGATGCCGAGAACGATACCGGGGATGATACCGCTGGCGGAGCCGCCTGAGCACCAGTCGTGGCCAAGCTGTATTTCTATTATTCCAGCATGAATGCCGGCAAGTCGACGACGCTTCTGCAAGCCGATTTTAACTATCGCGAACGCGGCATGGCCACCATGCTGTGGACCGCCGCGCTGGATGTTCGCGGGGGCGAACGCGCCATCGAAAGCCGCATCGGGCTGGGGGCGGATGCGCACCGCTTCACCGCGCAAACCGATCTGTGGGACGCAGTCTGCGCACATCACGCCAGGCAGCCACTCGCCTGCGTGCTGGTGGACGAAGCGCAGTTCCTCACCGCCGCGCAGGTCTGGCAATGCGCGCGTCTGGCGGACGATGCCGACATACCCGTGCTCTGCTATGGCCTGCGCACCGATTTTCGCGGCGAATTGTTTCCTGGGTCCGCCGTTCTGCTCGGCATTGCCGATGCCTTGACCGAACTGAAGGCGGTTTGCCATTGCGGACGCAAGGCCACCATGAATTTGCGGGTGGACGAAAGCGGCGGCGCGGTGGCGGAAGGCGCACAGACGGAAATCGGCGGCAATGATCGCTACGTCGCCCTGTGCCGCCGCCATTTCACCGCCGCGCTGGCGCGTCAGGGCTGAGCCCCCTATCTGACCGCCATGACAGAAACCCTCATTCTCGCCGCGATCCTGATACCGTGCCTTATCGTCGCCATCGTCTTTCACGAGGTCGCGCATGGCTGGGCGGCACTGTCGCTCGGCGATCCGACCGCGAAGGAACAGCGCAGGCTCAGCCTCAACCCGCTGCGCCATGTCGATCCGGTCGGCACGCTGCTGGTGCCGGGCTTCCTGGCCGTGGTCGGGGGGCCGATCTTCGGCTGGGCGAAACCGGTGCCGGTGATGAAACACCGGCTCGACAATCCGCGCTTCGGCATGATGGCGGTGGCCTTCGCCGGGCCTGCCACCAATTTCCTGCTCGCAGCTGTCGGGGCGGTGGCGCTGGGCCTGTTTGCCGGATCGCTGACCGCCCCGCCGGAAGGTTTTGCGGGCGGGCTGTTCGAGGGCCTGCGCTATTTCATCCTCATCAACATCTTTCTCGCGCTGTTCAACTTGTTGCCGATCCCCCCCTTCGATGGTTCGCACATTCTCGAAGGACTGCTGCCGCCTTCTGCGGCGCGGGCTTATGAGCGGCTGCGCCCCTTGGGCATGGTGCTGTTCATCGGACTGATCGCCATCACCTGGATCTTCCCCGACAGCGGCGTGATCGAGGCGGTCGTCCTGCCGCCGGTGGAGTGGTTGCAGGAGAAATATCTAAACCTTTCGATCGCGATCGCCGGCGGATGAGCCGAACCATGGACAAGAGCGTGCCGCCATCGGGCTGGATCATCCTGGACAAACCGCCGGGTCTTGGCTCAACCCAGGCCGTGGGTGCAGTGAAACGCAATCTGCGCGAGGCCGGTTACGCAAGGACCAAGGTCGGGCATGGCGGCACGCTGGACCCGCTGGCCGAAGGGTTGCTGCCCATTGCGCTGGGCGAAGCGACCAAGCTCGCCGGGCGGATGCTCGATGCCAGCAAGACCTATGTCTTCACCCTGCAATTCGGCACGGAAACCGACACGCTGGATGCCGAGGGCGAGGTGACGCGAAGCACAGGTCGCCGTCCGCCCATCGCCGCCATCGCGGGCATCCTGCCGCATTTCACCGGCGAGATCGAACAGGTGCCGCCGAAATATTCGGCGCTGATGGTCGACGGCCGCCGCGCCTACGACCGGGCGAGGGCGGGGGAAGAGGTGACCATGACCTCTCGCCGCGTCACCATCCACAGCCTTGAACTGGCAGGCGGCGAACGGGATGACCGCGTCGAATCGACCTTTGCCACCACTGCCGGCCGCCCCGATCCCTACGACCCTTCCGCTCCCCTGGAACTTGCCGACAGCATCACGCTGGTGGCAAATGTGAGCAAGGGCACCTATATCAGGTCCCTGGCGCGCGACATCGCCCATGCGCTCGGCACGGTCGGCCACGTCACCTATCTGCGCCGCAGCCGCGCAGGACCGTTTGAGGATGCCACCGCGATTTCGCTGGACAAATTGAACGATCTGGGCAAGGGCGCACCGCTAGAAGACGTAATTCTGCCGATCGAGGCAGGGCTGGACGACATCCCGGCTCTTCCCCTCACGTCCGAACAGGCAGAAGCGGTCCGCCAGGGCCGCGTTCTTCACGGACTGCCCCATGACGACGGGATCGTTCTGGCGAAACTTGGCGATGTGCCGGTTGCGCTGATGGATGTTTCCGCCGGGTCGGCGAAAGTCGTCAGGGGTTTCAACCTACCCGATGTCGCGGAGCATGACAGTTGACGATTACCGCAGAAAAAAAGCAGGAAGTGATCAGGGAACACGCGCAGAGCGACGGTGATACCGGCTCTCCCGAAGTCCAGGTCGCCATCCTGACCGAACGTATCCGCAACCTGACCGACCATTTCCAGAAGAACCACAAGGACAATCATTCCCGCCGCGGTCTCCTGATGATGGTCAACAAGCGGCGCAGCCTCCTCGCCTATCTCAAGAAGGTGGATGTGGCGCGCTACAACAGCCTGATCCAGAAACTGGGTCTGCGCAAATAAGAGTTTCGCGGATGAGGCGGCTCCTGAAGACGGAGCCGCCTTTTTCGCATGAAGGCGCTGGCAGAACACCGCAGGCGCCTGTGAACGGGCATCCCTTGCATTCGGCACGGGGGCCTTGGGGCGGATCAAGGCCCCGCACCGGACCGGGACGGAACTGCCCGGAACTACAGGCCCCGCGTGCAATCTGGCGGGCGGGTTCAGCAAGGATAACAGATGTTCGATACCAAGACCGTAACCACCCAATGGGGCGGCAAGACGCTCACGCTCGAAACCGGCCGCATCGCGCGCCAGGCCGATGGCGCCGTGCTGGCGACCTATGGCGAAACCGTGGTGCTGTGCGCCGTGACGGCCGCCAGGAGCGTGAAGGAAGGGCAGGATTTCTTCCCCCTTACCGTGCATTACCAGGAAAAATTCTCCGCCGCCGGACGCATTCCGGGCGGCTTCTTCAAGCGTGAAGGCCGCGCGACCGAAAAGGAAACGCTGACCAGCCGCCTGATCGACCGTCCGGTGCGCCCGTTGTTCCCCGAAGGGTTCTACAACGAGATCAACGTGATCTGCCAGGTCCTGTCCTATGATGGTGAGACCGAGCCCGATATTCTGGCGATGGTCGCTGCCAGCGCCGCGCTGACCATTTCGGGCGTGCCCTTCATGGGCCCGATCGGCGCAGCACGCGTCGGTTTCCGCGATGGCGAATATCAGCTCAACCCCAGCCTTTCCGAATGCAAGGAAGGCCGTCTCGACCTGGTCGTCGCCGCCACGCAGGACGCGGTGATGATGGTGGAATCCGAAGCGAAGGAACTGTCCGAGGAAGACATGCTCGGCGCCGTCATGTTCGCGCATGAGGAAAGCCGCAAGGTCATCGGCGCGATCATCGATCTGGCCGAGCAGGCCGCCAAGGAGCCATGGGAACTCGCGAAGGTCGAAGATAAATCCGCCACGCTGGACGAACTGCGCGGCCTTATCGGTTCCGACCTCCAGGCGGCTTATCGCACGACCGACAAGCAGCAGCGCCAGGATGCCGTGAATGCCGCCCGCGAAAAGGCGCGCAATCATTACGAGAGCCTCGATCACAGCGATCCCGCCGAATATCTCGGCAAGCTGAAGCTGGTGAAGAAGCTGGAAAGCGACATCGTCCGCAAGTCGATCCTGAAGGATGGCCAGCGCATCGACGGCCGCAAGACCGACGAGATCCGCCCTATCGAGGCGATGGTCGGCCTGCTGCCGCGCACGCATGGTTCGGCCCTGTTCACGCGCGGTGAGACGCAGGCGATCTGCACCACCACGCTGGGCACCAAGGATGCCGAGCAGATGATCGACGGGCTGGAGGGCCTCAGCTATTCACCCTTCATGCTGCACTATAATTTCCCGCCGTACTCGGTTGGCGAAGTGGGCCGTTTCGGCTTCACCAGCCGCCGCGAGACGGGACATGGCAAGCTGGCATGGCGCGCGCTGAACCCCGTTTTGCCAAGCCATGAGGATTTCCCCTACACCATCCGCATCCTGTCCGACATCACGGAGAGCAACGGCTCGTCCTCGATGGCGACGGTCTGCGGTGGCTGCCTGTCGATGATGGATGCAGGCGTACCGATCGAACGCCCGGTATCGGGCATCGCAATGGGCCTGATCCTCGAAGGCGACGATTTCACCGTCCTGTCCGACATCCTGGGCGATGAAGATCACCTCGGCGACATGGACTTCAAGGTGGCCGGCACCAGCGAAGGCATCACCAGCCTGCAGATGGACATCAAGGTCGCGGGCATCACGCGCGAGATCATGACGAAGGCGCTGGATCAGGCGAAAGCCGGCCGCGCCCATATCCTGGGCGAGATGACCAAGGCGCTGGGCACCGCCCGTACCAGTGTCAGCGAACATGCTCCGCGTATCGAGACGATGCAGATCGACAAGTCGAAGATCCGCGACATTATCGGCACAGGCGGCAAGGTCATCCGCGAGATCGTGGCGGAAACCGGCGCAAAGGTGGATATCGATGACGAAGGCGTGATCAAGATCAGCTCGTCCGACGCCAGCCAGATCGAAGCGGCGCGCCGCTGGATCGAAGGAATCGTCGAGGAAGCCGAAGTGGGCAAGGTCTACACCGGCAAGGTGGTCAATATCGTCGATTTCGGCGCATTCGTGAACTTCATGGGCGGCAAGGACGGTCTCGTCCACGTGTCCGAAATGAAGAACGAGCGTGTCGAGAAGCCGACCGACGTCGTGTCCGAAGGGCAGGAAGTGAAGGTCAAGGTTCTCGAGATCGACCAGCGGGGCAAGGTGCGCCTGTCCATGCGCGTGGTCGACCAGGAAACCGGCGAGGAACTTGAAGACACCCGTCCGGCCCGCGAACCGCGTGAACCGCGCGGCGATCGTGGCGACCGGGGTGACCGCGGCGGCGACCGTCGTGGTCCCCGCGGCGGCGGGAATGACCGCGGCGGCAATCGCGGCGGCGGCGGCCGTGGTCCCCGGCGCGAAGGCGGCAACCGGGATAACAATCAAGGCGGCGGCAATCAGGACGGCGGTAATCAGGGTGGCGCGCGGACGGAAGGCGGCAACCCCGACCACCTGCCCGACTTTCTGAAAGACGACTGAGCCAATCAGCCATTGACCGAAGGGGGCCGCGCAGGGATGACCTGCGCGGCCCCTTTTCTTGCCACCCGAACGCAAAGGATTCAGCGATGCTACCCCGCGAAACCATCGCCACCGCGCAAATCCCCGGCGGGGAGGAGTTGCAACTGGTTACCCATGGCCGCGATTTCATCATCATGGTGGGCCGCGACGAATTGATGAGCAGCCGGATGCAATTTTCGGAGGAACAGCTTGCCCTGCTGACGCTGGAGCGATTGTCAGCGAAGGCGCCGCATGTCCTCATCGGCGGCTACGGCATGGGCTTCACCCTGCGCGCCGCTCTCGGCGGGCTGCCCGCCGATGCGAAAGTGGTCGTAGCCGAAATCGCGCCCGAGATCGTCGAATGGGCGCGGGGGCCGATGGCGTCGCTGACGGGCGACAGCCTCGACGACAAGCGCCTCAAGCTCGAATTTTCGGATGTGGCCGACGTGATCGGCGATGCAGCAGACGGCTTCAGCAGCGCCTATGATGCGATCCTGCTCGATGTCGACAACGGCCCTGACGGCCTGGTGCGGAAGGAAAACAACCGCATCTATTCACGCACCGGGCTGGCGCTTGCACGTGAAGCCCTCCGGCCGGGCGGCTTGCTGGCGGTATGGTCGGCAGCGCCTGACCCGGCATTCGTCCGGCGGCTGAAAGACGCGAAGTTCCTGGTCGAAGAACGCTATGTGCGCGCAAGGCCCAACAATAAGGGGCCGCGCCACACGATCTGGTTCGCCCGCCGCCCCGACTAGGTTAAATCGACCCGAAATTCAGGTCTGGATACGCAGCCCGCCCAGATAGTCCCGCTTGCCGATCTCCAGCCCCTTCATGCGCAGGATGGCGTAAGCGGTGGTGGCATGAAAATAGAAGTTGGGATTGGAAAAGCTCAGCAGGAAGTCGCGCACCGTGAAGTCCAGCCGGTATTTTTCACCGATCGAAAATACCATGGGCTTGTCGGCGATGGCCTCCAGATCCTGCGGCGTCACCTTTTCGAGGGCCTGTTCGGCGGCAGCAAGAACATCGCGCAAGCCGCTGAAACTGTCCGGCGGGCTGGTCATGTCGGGCGAGAACGCCCCTTTTCGCACACCTTCAAGCGCCCCTGCGGAATGGGTTGCACAGCTTTTAACCTGGTAGGTGAAGGGGGCCATGTCATCGGCAAGGCGCGCGTGGAGCAGGTCTGCCGCATCCAGTCCCGCGTCAGCGCAATGCGCCTCCGCTCTGTCCACCAGCAGCTTGACCGATCCGAGTATCTGCAGCCAGCTTGGGACGGTGGCTTCGTGTAGGGACAGGGGCATATTGTCGCTTCCTTCGGTGGTTTGCTGTGTCAGGCGATCTCTATCACTTCTCCCGCCAGACGCTCAACCTCGGCGCGGTCGTGGCTGACATGCAGGATCGGCAGGCGCAATTCGTCGCGTATGCTGATGATCAGTTGCGCCATTTCTTCGGCACGGGCGGGATCGAGCGAGACGAGCGGTTCGTCGAGCAGGAGAAAGGACGGGCGCGAGAACAGGGCGCGCCCGATTGCGACACGGCGGATTTCGCCGCCGGACAATGTGGCGGGCCAGCGGCCGAGCAGGTGACCGATTCCGAGCAGGGCGATGATCGCCGTCTCGTCCAACATCTGCGGCCCGCCAGAAAGCCGCTTCCGTCTCGCGCCGTAAGCGAGATTGGCCGCCACCCGCAAATGCGGAAAGAGGCGGGCATCCTGAAACACGTAACCGGCACCGCGCATTTCGGGGCCAAGAAAAAGGCCCTCCCCCATGTCGAACAGGTGCCGCCCGCCGATAATGGCATGGCCGCTTTCCGCTCTCGCCAGCCCCGCGACGCAGTTCAGCAGGCTGGTCTTGCCCACCCCCGACGGGCCGACCAGCGATGTCAGTGCAGCGCCCGAACGGATATGGTAGTGGCGTATCCCGTCGCCGACGCGAAGGCGGCAATCGATGTCGAAGGCAAGGTCAGAAGGCATGCAGGCGCGTGCCCTCCGCCTGGCCCAGCGCGCTGCGGCGCACCAGCCATTCGCTCAGGACCAGCGCCACCAGCGACAGGACGATGGAGATGATGGCGAGCCTTGCCACCGCAACATCCGTGCCCGGCACCTGCAAGGCGGAATAGATCGCCAGCGGCAGGGTTCGCGTTTCGCCGGGGATATTCGAGGCAAAGGTGATGGTGGCACCGAACTCGCCCAGCGAACGGGCGAAGCCGAGCATGGTGCCCGCAGCGATGCCCGGTAGGCTGAGCGGCAGGGTGATGGTGGCAAATGCCCGCCAGCGCGAAGCCCCGAGCGTCCGCGCCGCACCGACCAGCCGGCGGTCCACCGCTTCGATCGACAGGCGCATCGCGCGCACCATCAGCGGCAATGCCATGATGGCAGCCGCCAGCGCCGCACCGGTCCAGCGAAAGACGAAGCCGATCCCCAGGTTCTCCCCCATCCATGCGCCTACGGGACCATTGTTCCCGAACAGCAGCAGCAGCAGCCAGCCAGTCACGACCGGCGGCAGGACGAGCGGCAGATGGACCAGCGCGTCGACCAATACGCGGCCGGGGAACGCCCGTCCGGCCAGAACCCATGCCAGGCCATAGGCGAGGGGCAGGGTGACGAGGATCGCAACCACGCTGACCTTCAGCGACAGCCGGACGATCTCCCATTCCGCGCCGCTCAACAAGGCAGCGCTGCCGTGCAGAAGCCATGCCGGGCGAAAATGTCCTTGGCCGGCTTGCTCGCCAGAAAGTCGAGGAAGGCGGCAGCGTCGGGATGGCTCGATCCCGCCAGCAGGGCAGCGGGATAGGCGATGCGCGGGTGGCTGTCGGCAGGCAGTTCGGCCATGATGCTTACTGCCGACGAAGCGGCGGCATCGGTCGCATAGACGATGCCCAGCGCGGCCTCTCCGCGTTCGACCAGCGCGAGCGCGGCACGGACGTTTTCGGCTCTTGCGACGGATCGTTCCACCCTCGGCCAGACCCCCAGCTTCTGCAGCGCGGCCCTGGCATAACGGCCCGCCGGAACACTGTCAGGATCGCCCATTGCGAGGCGTTTCTCGCCAAGATTCGCCAGCACAGCTTGCGGACTGCGGGTGGAAGCAGACTCGCCCGCGCGCCTTACGATCACCAGGCGATTGCCCATGAGGATACGCGCGCCCGGTGCGCCGAGCAGCCGCATGTCTGCCAGCCTGTCCATCCACAGGATATCGGCGGATATGAACAGGTCGGCAGGCGCGCCCTGCTCGATCTGCCGGGCAAGCGCAGAGGATGATGCGAAGGAAAGGACAGGCGGGGCATGCCCCTGCGCTGTCCACAAATCCGCTGCTTCCTCCAGCGATCCCTGCAGGCTGGACGCCGCAAGGACCACAGGCCCGCGGGATTCCGGATCAGGCGCGCATGCCTGCAAAATCAGGAGACACGCAAGACCGAACGCGACCATGGCCGCCAATATGGCGCCAGAGTCGCTGCCACTGGCGGAACACATGCAGGACTGTTCGCCCGAAAACGCGCCAGACACGCGCGATGTTCTCACCATGGTACGGCCGGCGCAGGCAGCGGCGGTTCAGCGGACCCGCGGGCCACCGAAGGGAAGCGGCGGGGGCGGGCGACGCTGACCGCGCGGCAGTTGCGCCTGATAGGCGCGGCCGCAATGTTCGACGCAATAAGGGAAGCCGGGATTGACCGCAGTTCCGCAGAAATGGAAATCCGCTTCGCCGGGGTGACCCATGGGCCAGCGGCAAACCTTGTCGGACAGGTCGAGCAGGCTGGTCTTGTCGGCAATTTCGGGAGCAGGACGCGCAGGCACCAGCCGGCGCGGCGGAGCAGGGGGGATGGGCGGCTGCTGATCGCCCGGTCCCTGGCGCAGAAACCCCCCGGGCCCGACGGACACGACCTTGCCTTGACCGGAACGCGCCGGTGCGGGCTGATCGGCAACAGGTCGCGCTGCTTCGCCCGATACTGCCGCAGGGCTGACGCTTTCGTCCGCCGGCCTGGCAGTCGGCGCAGGCTCAGCTTTCGGCGCAGCAGGCGCAGGGCTGGCAGGCGCCGGATTTTCTGCCGGGCGAGCAGCGGAAGGAACGTCTCTGGGCTGGTCCTTGGCGGATTGCGCGGGCGCCGCCGATTTCTTTTCGGCCGGTGCAGACTCGGCCTTTGCAGCTGATTTGCCAGTGCTCTTGGCAGAACCCTTCGCATTGGCCTTGACCGGAGAAGGCCGGGATTTCAGCCCGAGGCGGTGCGCCTTGCCGATCACGGCATTCCGGCTGACGCCGCCGAGTTCTTCCGCAATCTGGCTGGCGGTATTGCCGCCTTCCCACAATTTCTTCAACGTGGCGATACGTTCTTCAGTCCAGCTCATGCTCGTTCCAGTTCTACTTCCGGCAGCCCGGCCCGCCGCCCCTCATGCCTGAAGGCGATTTCCCGGCATCGATCTTGCCACGAGGGATGGCAGGGCCTAGGCGCGGCGGGCTGGCCGATCAAGTCTGCACCCGTGCCGACGCGCCATTCACTTCAAGACGCAGTTTCCCCGGAAGGATCCCGCGATGGTCGATAATTCAGGCGAAATCACCCGCCGTTTCGCGCCGCGCGGCGTACCCGTCATTCAGGGCATCAACCGCATCGGCCTGTGGAGCCTCTATTGTAAGGAGGTTCGCCGGTTTCTCAAGGTGCAGACGCAAACCGTCTGGGCGCCTGCGGTCACGACGCTGCTGTTCCTGGTCATCTTCACGGTCGCGCTGGGCCGGTCGGGGCGGGAGGTCCTGGGCGTGTCCTTCGCAACCTTTGTCGCTCCGGGCCTGATCGTTATGGGCATGATGCAGAATGCCTTCGCCAATTCCAGTTTCAGCCTGCTGTCCGGCAAGATCCAGGGCACGATCATCGATCTGCTGATGCCGCCGCTTTCGGAAGGCGAATTGATGACCGGCATCGTCGCCGCCGCCATGACCCGCGCCATCATGGTGGGCTTTGCCGTCGCACTTGCCATGTCGCTCTACCCCGGTGTCGATCTTGGGGCGGCGCATCCCTGGGCCATCGCATGGTTCGGACTGATGGGTGCGGCCATGCTTGCGCTGCTCGGCCTTCTGGCCTCGATCTGGGCCGAGAAATTCGATCACAATGCGGCCGTGACCAATTTCGTGATCGCGCCGCTCTCGCTATTGTCGGGCACCTTCTATGTCATCGACAATCTGGCACCGTTCTTCCAGGCGATCAGCCGCCTCAACCCGTTCTTCTATGTCATATCGGGCTTCCGCTTCGGATTTCTGGGCGAAAGCGACATCGGCGATACGAACGAAGCCGTGATCCACAGCGCGCTGGGCCTCGGCATCTTCGTGCTGCTGCTGGGTTTTGTGACCTATCGCGTCCTGAAAAGCGGCTGGAAGATCAAGGAATGAACGCTGCGACCTAATGCGTCAGCGCGCGGCGCATCCGGTATTTGCCACCTTCGAAGGCATCGAACAATTCGGAAACCTGCGGATGTTCGACCGGCCCGCCTTCGGGGTCGGGGCGCAGATTCTGCTGGCTGACATAGGCGACATAGGATGATTCGTCGTTTTCGGCCAGAAGATGATAGAACGGCTGATCGCGAAGGGGCCTGATGTCTTCAGGAATGGCTTCGTACCATTCATCGCTGTTGGCGAAGACCGGGTCGATGTCGAAGATGACTCCGCGAAAATCGAACATGGCGTGACGAACCACGTCGCCGATGGAAAAGCGGGAGTTTACATGGCGCGGCACATCGATGGTGCGGCCGGCCTGTGGGGAAAAGAACTTCGCGCGGTCGATCATGCAAGGGAATATAGGGCATGAGCCGCATCGCACAAGCGCGCAGCCCTTTATGCTGCGGCGTGCAAAGGGGCTTGGCAATGTCCGGACGGTGCGCTAACCGCCCCGCTCCCGACAGGCTGGGCCACCAGGCCCCGAGCGCGCGATCTTTTTGCGGAGAGGTGCCGGAGTGGTCGAACGGGGCAGTCTCGAAAACTGTTGAGCACGTAAGTGTTCCGAGGGTTCGAATCCCTCCCTCTCCGCCACACACCCCCAGCACTCATCTCCGGTGACAGGGCTGCCGCGCAAAGTGGCGGAACTGGTGAGGCTGCGCGGGCCAACCCGTCACGACCCAAGTGGTTCGCGAGCGTCTCCCGCCACGGGCGTAAAGATTTTCTGGTCCGATTAAGATCATGTCGCAATGTTGTCGAGCCGCGAAATATCGCGGCCCCGACACCGAAGGACGAAAAAACCGTCTTCCGCGTCGGGGCCGGATTACCGGCCAGCGCTCAGAAGCGTGAGCGGACCGTGATGCCATATGTGCGCGGATCCTCGATGAAGGCGGCGCGCGCGCCGGCGATCAATGGCGTATTGTAGGTAATGGACCGCGTGATCTGATTGGTCAGGTTCTGCCCCCAGACTTCGATGGCGATCCTTTCGTCTGGCGATTTGACGCCCAGCCGCGCATTGATCTTGAAGTTCGCTTCCTGCAAATCGAACGGAATAGGTGTCCGCGTGCCATCGATAAAAGCCTTGGTGCTTGTCCGGCGCGAGCTTTCGTAGCGGAGATTGAAGTTTGCCAGAAAGTCCCAAGCCATACCCGAATCGATGGGGCCGTCATAAGTCATCCCGGCAACGCCGGTGAACTTCGGGGCGTTGGTCAGCTGCGCTCCGCACAGTTCGAAGGCCGGGTTGGGTCCGCCGGCGGCTACGAATCGCTGGTCGCAATCATCGCCATATTCCGCATCGGTGTAAGTGCCCGAGAGCGAACTGCTGACGTAAGGATTCCACTGGGCGAACAATTCAGCTTCCATGCCCTTCGCCGTAACGTCATCCACATTGAACGTCTGGAACTGCGTCCCGGTGAATTCGAGGACCTGGAAATCCGAAAGCTCGTTGTAGAACAGCGCGAAGTTGGCACGTCCACGACCGTCCAGGATCGTCGCCTTCAACCCCAGCTCGTACGAATCTATCTCCTCAGACCGGAAGCGCGGATCGGCTCCGCCCGCCGCTGCCGTGGAATCGAGGTTGAAACCGCCTGCTTTGTAACCATGCGTAAAACCGCCATAGAGCAGCAGGTCGGGGTTCGGTTCCCAGCTTGCCTGAGCGGTGTAGATGAACTCGTCATCTTCGAAGACAAGGTCGAATTCTCTTGGCAGGAAGGCAACGCCGAGCGCCGGAGCGGCGAAGGGGAAGCAGTTGATAAACGCCGATGCGCCATTGAGAGCAGGCGTGGAAAGCGCACCCGCCACCGCGGTTCCAAGTATCGGCTGCAACAACTGGAATGCCGTCGCCTGCGGGGTACCGGCAAGCGTCAGTCCAGCCAGACAGGCCGGGTTGTTGGCGGCCAGCTGTTCATAGCTGCCTTCCTTGCGGTCATCGACATACCGTGCCCCCAGCGTGATCGCGAACTCGTCGGTCACGCTGAAGATGTTATGCGTGAAGACGGAGATGCTTTCACCCTGCTGTGCGTACCGGTTATATCCGAAACTGTTGTCCGAGCTGATCGGCGTGGCGAAAACGCCCGGGTTGGGCGCACCGGCGAGCACCGAATTTATGTAAGCACCCGCTTGCGGCACGAGGCCGAGGATCTGACCGGCAAATGCTTCGCCGAGCACCCCGCCGAAATTGGCAATTCCGGCCACGCGCTGGAAGTCCGGACCCAGTGTCAGGCTGGCCTCCTCGACGATATCCTCGTCGGCGTAATACACACCCACCAGGTAATCGAGCGGTCCGGCATTGCCCTGCAGCCGCGCTTCGGCGGTGAAGGTCTTGATGTCATCGAACAGAGGCGGAAGCACGTCCTCGGTAATTCCGGCAATCGAATAGACCTGGCTCGCCTGGAAATCGTCCTGGATGCTGTCACCGCGGAAATCGCGATAGGATACCAATGCGGTCAGCGAAGGACCGCCGAAATCCCAGACCAGTTCGCCGGAAACGCCCCATTGTTCGATGCTGTTGTCGATGACTTGACCATTGGACCGCAAGTCGCGGCGACCGTCGATCACCGGCAGCCTGTTCTGCGCCGGATTGGCGTTCGCGAAGTCGGCGATCACGCCGTTGGGATATAATTCGTTGAACAGGGCGCCGTTGATGTTCGCACCGGGCGATAGCGTAATTGAATCGCAGCACCGTTCGTCGGTTTCCTGATAGTCGCCAATGATGCGCAGACTGATGTCCGCATTCGGCTCCCACAGGAGCTGGCCGCGCAAGAGATAGCGATCACGGTCATTCACATCCTGACCGAGCGCATTGATGAGGAAACCGTCGCGTTTGCGATAAGCGGCGGTCGCCCGGATTCCGAGCGTATCGATGGCGATGGGCACGTTGATTGCGCCCTTGACATTGATGAAGTCGTAATTGCCGTAGGAGCCTTCGACGAATCCGCCGAACTCGTCGAGATCGGGCGCCTTGTTGCGGATGACCAGCGCGCCAGCCGTCGTGTTCCGCCCGAAGAGCGTGCCTTGCGGCCCGCGAAGCACCTCGACCTGCTGGACATCGACCAGTTCGCCGAGCGCGACACCCGGACGCGACTGATAAACGCCGTCGATGAACACACCGACCGCCGATTCCAGACCGATATTGTTTCCGGTAGTGCCGATACCGCGCAGGCGGATCGAGGTGCCCTGCGATCCGGTCTGCGAACTCTGGACATTGAAGCTGGGAGCGACGGCGCCGAGCGACTGGATATTGTTGATCCCCTGCCGATCGAGCTGCGCGGGCGTTACCGCGGTTACCGCGATGGGGATATCCTGCACATCGCTGGCACGCTGGGTTGCCGTCACGATGATGACATTGGAATTATCGATCGGGTCTTCCTGCTGATCGTCGACCTCGGCATTGTCGAGCGCGTCGGGTGCGTCGGCAACCGTTTGCGCCGCTGCCGGGACGCATAAAGCTGCACCCAAACCGATGACACTGGCGCCAATGATAGTTTTTCTTATCATTTGTCCTCTCCTCCCCTGACTCTTGAACGGCCGGTAGAACCCCTTATTATCAGCCTTGATAACACGAGCAAGCCCGTTTACGTCTTGGCCAAGGCCCGCAGGAAGAACGAGAATATGAATGTCGCTGCCCTGTCATTGCCCGATCAGCACGGGTCGAAGCCTGACATCAGGTCGTCCCTGCTGCAGGCCGCGGGCGCTCTGATGCGCGAGCGGGACACGGTGGAGATCGGCATTCTCGATATCGCGAAGCGGGCCGGAGTGAACCACGGGATGATCCGCTATTATTTCGACAACAAGGAAGGATTGTTGCTGGCGCTGCTTGAACGCGATCTTCTCGCGCGCATCGACCAACTGGACAGGCTGCTTGCGCTGGACATCACCGCGACCGAACAGATGCGCCGGCATCTCGGCGGCGTGGTCGATACGTTTTACGAGATCCCCTATCTCAACCGGCTGATCCACTACATGGTCCGGGGAGCGAAGCCTGGCAGGGTGGACCACATCATAAGTACGCTGCTCGAACCGCTGGTCGACGCGCAGAAACGCATCATCGACAAGGGCGTCGCCACCGGCGAGTTCCGCAAGGTCGACCCCAGGCTGTTCTTTTTTACCATCACCGGCTCGGCGGATGGCCTCTATGCCAATCGCCTGACATTGCAGGCTGTGTTCGGCCTAGGCCGGGACGCCGCCGATGCCGAGCTGCACGAGACCTACAAGGAACATACGCTCGATGTACTCATGGCCGGGTTGCTGGCCTGAGGTGCTCTATGCGAGGTGCGAACGGACTTTTATATTGAGGTATAGGTAACATGGATTTGGGCTTATCCGCGCCCACCGGGCTTTCGAGACAAGCTGTCGCGAATGATAACTCGGCGAGATAGGCGCGATATTGTGAATGACGATCATCTGGTCAGGAAGATCGAGACCTGTTGTCGCAGGCATCTGGGCCCCATGGGGGCCGTCACGGATCTGGAGCGCCTTTCGGGCGGGGCCAGCATGGAAAGCTGGGCCTTTACCTATGGTGAGCAGAACATCGTATTGCGGCGGATGCCGGTCGGCATGGCGAGCGAGCAGGGTGACGCCGCGACGCCATCCGCGATTTCGCTGGATGCGCAGGCCGACCTGATCGAGATTGCCTGCAAGGCTGGCGTCAGTGCTCCAAGGGTGCTGGCCAGGCTGACCGATGAAGATGGGCTTGGCCAAGGATTCATGATGGTCCGTAGCGTCGGTGAAACGCTGCCGCGAAAGATTTTCGGCGATCCGGACCTTGCCGATGCCGTTTCCACGCTATCGGAGCAATGCGCGCGCGAGCTGGCTGCCATTCATGCGATCGGTCTCGATCGTCTGCCAGCGGAAATTCGATGCATCGATGCTGCTGCCCTTCTGGATATGCAGGAAAAAGCCTACCGCACCCTGCAAGTTGCACTTCCTGCCTATGACTATGCATTCAGATGGCTTGAAAACAACATTCCGGAAGTCGAGCAGCCAAAACTTCTCCATGCCGATTTCCGCATGGGGAACCTCATGGTCGACAAGCAGGGCATCAGCGCCGTTCTGGACTGGGAGCTGGCGCATATTGGTGATCCGATGGAAGATCTGGCTTATCTGTGCACGCCCAGCTGGCGTTTCGGACATTATCACCGCGAAGCAGGCGGCTTCGACAGCGCGGATAATCTGATCGCAGCCTATGAAAGAGCCAGCGGCACCAGGGTTGACCGCAACCGGTTCGACTGGTGGCTGATGTATAACACGCTCTGGTGGGGCGTCACCTGCCTGCGTATGGGGCACAGCTATCGTGACGGTACGGTGCATGTGCTGGAACGGACGATTATCGGTCGCCGATCTTCGGAAGTGGAGACAGACCTGCTGTTACAGTTCGAGCAGATGGACCTTGCCGGGGGCGCTCCGCTTGTCTTCGGGACGCCGCGTCTTCTCCCGGAACATGGAGAAGTCGAATATGCCGAGATTCTCAATGCGCTGATCGAATGGAACCGGGAAAAGATTCTTCCCGAAAGCCAGGGGCACGCCTTGTTCGAGGCGCGCGTTGCGAACAATGCGCTCGGCATCGCGCAACGCCATGCCGCCTGGGGTCGGCAATATGCCGAGCAATCGGCTGCGCGGCTTGCGCGCCTCGGATTGTCAAACGTCGATCTCTGCGCCGCGTTGCGGGGCGGGAGCAAGGCCATCGACGATCGCGACGTGTGGGATCATCTGCGGCATACAGCGCTTGAGAGACTGTCGATCGACCAACCCGGATATGCCGGCCTGCAAGTAGCCTTAGAGAATTGGACCTCAAGATGAACAATTTTGAAATCCCCCGGGAGATCGAGGATTATCTGCGCGTTCTGGACCGGTTCATCGAAGACGAGATCAGACCGATCGAACGACGCGATGACAATATCCGCTTCTTCGACCACCGCCGGGAAGATGCGCGAACCGATTGGGAAAATGGCGGCCTTCCTGATGAAGAATGGGAAGAATTGCTGACGGAGATGCGCCGGGTCGCCGACGCCGCCGGCCATTATCGCTTCGCTCTGCCCAAGGAATATGGCGGCAGGAACGGTTCCCATCTGGCAATGGCGCGCATACGCGAGCATCTCGCCGGAAAAGGCCTTGGCCTGCATAATGATCTGCAGAATGAAAGTTCCATCGTCGGTAATCTGGTCCTGCCACTGATGGTGCGGGATTTTGGGACGGATGAGCAGAAGGCTGCATATATTCCGCCCCTGCTGGAAGGGGAAATGCGCTGGTGCTTCGGCCTGACTGAAGAGGATCATGGTTCCGACGCTACCTGGATGGATACCAGCGCGGTCCCTGAAAGGCGCGACGGCGTGGATGGCTGGTTGATCAACGGCAACAAGATGTGGACCACGGGCTTGCACAAGGCCACCCATGTCATGACCTTCGCCCGCCATAGCGGCAAGGATCGCGATGCCAGAGGGATCGGCTGCTTCCTGGTTCCCGTGGAAGCGGATGGCTTCGCAATCGGTGAATATCTGTGGACGTTCAACATGCCCACCGATCATCCCAGATGCTCGTTCACGAACGTCTGGATTCCCGCAGCCAACGTGCTGGGCGATCTCGATAGGGGCCTGGCCTGCGCGCAGCATTTCGTCCATGAGAACCGGATCAGGCAAGCTGCGTCTTCGCTCGGAGCGGCGCAATACTGCATCGACGAAGCCGTGAAACATGCCGGGGAACGCAAACCCTTCGGCAAACCGCTTTGCGTCAATCAGGGCATCCAGTTTCCGCTGGTCGAACTGCACACCGAAGCAGCGATGCTCCGGCAATTGATATACGCCACCTCGGCAAAAATGGACACCATGCCCAAGCCCGACGTCGCCAGATATCTGTCGGCGCAGATCAGCATGTGTAACTACCGCGCAAACCGGCTGTGCTGCGATGCCGCCGACCGGGCCATGCAGGTTCACGGCGGCATGGGCTATTCCCGGCATAAGCCATTCGAGCATATCTACCGCCACCACCGGCGCTATCGCATCACGGAAGGCGCGGAAGAAATCCAGATGCGCAAGATTGGCGGTGACATGTTCGGATTTCTGAACCGGGAAAAGTAGCTCGTTCAGTCCACGCCCAGGTTCCGCTGAAGGGATGCCGAAGGCGGTGTGGATCTGATGCAACGGCTGCGCCGAGGTGGCGCAACCAAGGCTGGCAAGTCCGATCCCAGGATAGTAGTTGAATGACTAGTATAAGTAACTTAACGATACCGTCGCGACCTTCAGCAGAGCGGGAGGCATCGGGAAGGGGTATAACTATGGCAGTTCATCCGCGTACGCCCGTTCTTGTCGGCGTCGGCCAATGCGTCGATCACTGGGACGGCAAGGATGCTTCTCGGGCACCGTCACCGCGTGGTTTGCTCAGCATCGCGGCCGGGCGCGCCGTGCAAGATACGGGTGCACCGGCCGAGGTGTTGGCTTCGATCGATCAGGTTCATGTCGTGCGCCGGTTTGCGGATTCCATGCCCGGCAATCCGCCGTTTGGAAGCTGCAAGAACCCACCTGCGTCGCTCGCCGCCGATATTGGCGTCGACGGTGCGGAGCATATCTATTCCGTCGTCGGCGGCGATCAGCCGCAAAAGCTGGTGAACGAGGCCGCGGAGAACGTTTTTTCCGGTCGGGCGCGAACCGTGCTGATCGGCGGGAGCGAAGCCATTGCCGCCATGAAAAATGCGCTGCGAAATGGCATTGCGCTCGATTGGTCGGACAGCGCGGAAGGCAATCTGACGGATCGCGGCATGGGGGCCCGGTTGCTCACCGAATATGAAACGGACAATGGCCTGGGCAAGCCGATCAGCACCTACCCCCTGTTCGAGAACGCGCTGCGCCACCGCTGGCAGCTCAGCGAGCGGGATTACGATGCCATGATGGCGGAATTGCTCGCCGAATTCTCCCGGATTGCCGCGGACAATCCATACGCCCAGTACCCGCAAGCACGCACGGCTGAGTTTCTGTCTACGGAAAGCGAGGAGAACTTCCGTATCGCATCGCCTTATCTGAAATGGCACGTGGCACAGGACGGAGTCAATCAGGGCGCGGCTGTCGTGCTGACCTCTGTCGGAGAAGCAGCGCGCATGGGGATCTCGCCGGAAAAATGGATCTATCTGCACGGCTATGCGCACGCGCACGATCACAATATTTCCGAGCGGCCGGATCTGTCGAAGTCCCCACCCATCGAACTGGTTGCCAGGCACGCAGTGGAGAGTGCCGGCACATCGACGGGTAAAATCAAGCATTTCGATCTCTACAGCTGTTTCCCCTGCGCAGTCTTTCTCGCCGCCGAGGCGCTCGATCTGGATTGGCGCAAGACTCCTGCGACTGTCACCGGCGGCCTGCAATTCGCCGGCGGGGCAGGGAACAATTACTCGATGCATGCCATCGCCGCGATGGTCGAGAAACTGCGCGCAGAGCCTGCCGAGTTCGGCTTCGTCCTGGCCAATGGCGGCTTCCTGACCAAGGAAGCGGCAGGGGTCTATTCCGCGCGCCCCAAACAGGACTGGCAGCCAATATCCAGCGAGGGATTGCAGGCGCAGATCGACGAGGCCCGGCTGGATTGCGGCCTTTCGGAGGATGCGAACGCGGAAATAGAATCCGTCTCCGTAACATATAGACGCGGTGATCCGAGCCATGCCGTGGTAGTTGCAAGGTCCGACAAGGGTCGCATCATTGCCCGCAGCCGGTCCGGCGATCTCACGACGATGAAGGCTCTGGATCAACCCGGTATGATCGGCAGCCGGATCGCCATCAAACATGAAGATGGCCGCAACTTCGTCGAGGCAATCGCCGGGTAAGACATCAATCACGAGGGATGAGGTGGCAGGCTCAATGACGCATTTCGATCCGCAACCGGATACCGATTTCACTGCGGGCAATATGCTCGAAGACATCGAGGTTTGCACGAGTGACGAGAGCATACAGGAGCCGAGCATGACGACGTCGATCAGCGCAGCCATTGCATCGCCCGAAGGCGGGCCGTTCATCATCGATCAGGTCGAACTCGATGCCCCGCGCGACGATGAAATCCTGGTGGAGATCAAGGCGGTTGGCCTGTGCCATACAGATGTCGTCGCCCAGGCGGGCGCATTCGATTTCGGCCTGCCGGTGGTATTGGGCCATGAAGGGGCGGGGATCGTTCGCAGGGTCGGCGCGAACATTACCAGGGTCGTACCGGGAGATCGCGTGGCGCTGTCCTTCCGCTCATGCGGTGCGTGTTCCAAATGCGATGATGCGCACCCGGCCTATTGCCACACCATGCCTGCGCTGAATTACGGCGGAATGCGCACGGATGGGTCCCGTACGATCCACAAGGGTCCAGACGATATCGCGGGAAATTTTTTCGGCCAGTCGAGCTTCGCCAGCCATGCGCTGACGTATGAGCGCAACATCGTCAAAATTCCCGACGACGTGCCGTTCGAGATTGCGGCGCCGCTGGGTTGCGGCGTCCAGACGGGGGCGGGAAGCATCTTGAACGCGATGGATTGCGAAGCTGGCTCCGCGTTGCTGGTAACGGGTGGCGGCACGGTGGGACTGAGCGCGGTGATGGGCGCGAAATTGCGCACATGTGCGACCATCATCGTTGTCGAACCGATCGCGGCGCGGCGGGACATGGCGGTGGAACTGGGCGCGACGCACACGATCGATCCGATGGCCCAAGACAATCTTGCCGCAGCCATCCGCGAAATCTCAACGGTCGGCGTCGACTACGCTCTCGACACGACGGGCCGCGCCGATGTGCTCGAAGCGATCATGCAGGGGCTCGCGCCGCAGGGAACTCTGGGGTTGGTCGGCATCGCCGCACCGGGCAGCAAGCTGCCGGGCGAGGTCAATCAGGTCATATCGCTCGGTCACAAGGTCATGGGCATCATCGAAGGGGACAGCGAACCATCGGCCTTTATCCCGGAACTGATGGAGCATTTTCTGGCGGGCGACCTGCCCGTCGATAGACTGCTGAGCAGATACAGGCTGGACCAGATCAACGAGGCGGTTGCGGACCAACATTCAGGCAAGTGCATCAAGCCCATACTGTCTTTTGAATAGCCGCGCGAGGCGGTCATGTGCCTCAAGCGGGGGACAGCGCCCTCTTGATCGCCACGATGGCTGCTTGAGTGATCGTCTGCAAATCTGCATCGGGCTCGAGCAGGGATTGCATGACGACGCCCAGCATCAGGCTGCCGACGATCGTGGCAGCCACTTCAGGAACCAAAGCGGGGTCGATGTCGCCCTCCTTCTGGCCCTGTTCGATGATCTGCATCAGATCGACCCTGGTTAGTTGGTGGCTGTTACGAAAGAACTCCTGCCGCTCCAGCCGGTTGGCCAAGGCATCGGCAAACAGCATGAAATGGGCATTGACCTGTTTGTCGTGCAGGATGCGATTGAACAGCGTAGAGACATAGATCTCGATCTTTCTCAGCGCGCTGACGTCTGTTTCCAGGCAGGCGACATATTCCTTTCTCCCCGTTTCGGCGATGCCTTCGAGCAGGGACGATATGAACTTTTCCTTCGACCCGTATTTTTGCGTAATCAGGCTGCGGCTGTAGCCGGACGACTTGCCGATCCGTTCGAAGGTGACGGCCTCATATCCTTCGGTGACGGTGATCTGGGCACCCGCATCCTTGAGCGCCTTGTCGGACCTTTCCCGGCGAACGCTTTGCGGTTCTCTTTTCTTCAATGCAAACCTTCCCTGCCGGCCAGGCAATGCCTGTAACAGCTTCGATTGCGCCCACCTAGCTTGGCAGCGATGCTCCTTGCAAATCGCGATCTGGGATAGGCTTTTCATGCTTGAACGAGGCCCGGCTTTGCCCAAGTTACTAGTTGACTGACTATCATCGAGGCGTACATCTTCCAGCAAAAGAAAAAGCGAATGGAGAGACTCATGCCTTCGGAGATACCCGCTGCACTCGCAGCGTCGATCGTCAATCCGGCCACCTATGCGGACCCGCCGAAGATCAACGCCGCATTTGCCGAGATCCGGCGGAACTATCCATTCGCAAAAGCCAGGGTTGAAGGTTTCGATCCTTTCTGGGTGGCATCCAGGCATGCCGATGTGATCGCCATCGAAACGCAGCCTGATATCTTTCTGAATGGTGCCGGGTCGAACAATCTGGCGCCAAGATCGAGTGTCGATATGGTCAAGGCTGCGACTGGTGAGAACAACCTTATCCGCACTCTGGTTACCGTTGACGGCGCCGAACACAAGGCCTTGAGAAAAATTGGTTTTCCCGCCTTTACGCCAAAGGCGCTGAAAGCGCTGGAAGCCGATATCCGGGACATCGCCCGGGAATATGTGGACAGGTTTGTCGAAAACGCTCCACATAGCGACTTCGTCGAGGATATCGCTCTCAACTATCCGCTTCGCGTCGTGATGAGTTTGCTGGGCGTTCCGGCTGAAGACGAACCCTTCATGCTCAGGCTGACCCAGGAAATTTTCGCCGCAGACGACCCTGATCTGAACCGGTCGAAAACGGAAGTCACCCCGGAACAGCGGCTGGCCGCTGTCAGTGCCGTCATGAAAGATCTGGAGGACTATTTCGGCAAGGTCACCAAGGAGGCTCGCGAGCGGCCAACCGAAGGGCTCAACAGCCTGATCGCCAATGCCAGGATCGATGGCGAATATCTCACTGATCGCCAGCTCATGGGCTACTACATCATCGCCGCAACCGCGGGGCACGATACCACATCGAACACTGTCTCCTCCGCCATGTGGGCGCTTGCCGAGCGGCCCGAATTGCTGGCCGAGTTGCAAGAACACCCCGATCGTATCGACGGCTTCGTCGAGGAATCGGTTCGCTGGGCCAGCGCGGTCAAGACCTTCATGCGAACCGCTGTCGAGGATGCTGAAATCGCCGGCCAGCAAGTGAAGTCGGGCGACTGGATCATGCTGTCCTATCATAGTGCCAGCCAGGACGAGGACGTCTATCCCGACCCGTTCACGTTCGACATCACTCGCCCCCGGCGCAAGCAGATCGCCTTCGGAACCGGCCCGCATGCCTGTATCGGCCAGCATCTCGCACGGATGGAAATGCGCGTTCTGTGGGAAGAACTGTTGCCGCGGTTGGATTCGGTCCGGCTGGCCGGCGAACCCAAGCTGTTCAAATCCAATTTCGTCGTCGGCCCGAAAACCCTGCCGATCGAATTTTCGGTCAGGTAGGTCAAGATCATGATGAAAATCACCTAGCTGCTGTCGGATTTACTGCATCATCGGGAGAGAATTGGCATGGAATCGCACACGAAGAGCTTTGATGTCATCGTAGTGGGCGCAGGGTTCGCCGGCCTATATCTCGTCCATAAAATGCGTGAGCTGGGCCGGTCCGTCCACGCGTGTGAAACCGCAGACGATGTCGGCGGAACCTGGTTTTGGAACCGCTATCCCGGTGCGCGCTGCGACATCGAAAGCATCGACTATTCTTTCGGCTTCGATCCCGAGTTGGAGCAGGAATGGGAATGGAGCGAGAAATACGCCACCCAGCCTGAAATCCTGCGCTATGCCCGGCATGTTGCCGACCGCTTTGATCTGCGGCGCGATATCAGCTTCAGTACGCGCGTTGAAAAAGCAGTCTGGGATGCAACCGCCTCGCGCTGGACCGTGACAACCACGGATGGCGATGCTGCGACCTGCCGCTTCTTCATCATGGCAACCGGGTGCCTCTCCCAGCCCAAGGACATCGACATCGAAGGCATCGAGGACTTCGAGGGCGAAATCTACCGCACCCATAGCTGGCCCCATGATGGGGTCGATTTTTCAGGCAAGCGTGTCGGGATTATCGGAACCGGGTCGTCGGGCATCCAGTCGATACCGCTGATTGCCGAAGAGGCCGAACACACCGTCGTATTCCAGCGGACCGCAAACTATTCGATCCCTGCCGGCAACGGACCGATTCACCCGGACAGGCTGGCGGTGAAGGATCGCTACGGGGGCTATCGCGAAGAAGCGCGCTGGACGAAGGGAGGAGTGCCTGGCCCGGTGGGAACGGAGTTCGCGCTGACCGTGTCCGACGAGGAGCGTCAGGAACGATATGAAACGCTGTGGGCGAAAGGCGCGATCACTCACCTGTCGCTGGAATTCGCCGATCTGATGATCAATCTGGAAGCGAATGATACGTTGTCGGAATTCGCCAGGAAGAAAATTCGCAGCAAGATCGACGATCCGGAAAAGGCCGAGATCCTCACACCCACGGAATTCCCGATCTGCACCAAACGCCCGTGCCTCGACACGAATTATTTCGAAACCTTCAACAATCCCAACGTCGATATCGTCGATATCAAGAAAGATCCGATCCTGAAGATCGACCGGAACGGGATTGCTACGAAAAACGGGGTCTTCGAATTCGACACCATCGTGTTCGCGACAGGATTCGATGCGATGACAGGCGCGCTTCTCGCGGTCGATATCGTCGGTCGAAACGGCCGGACCCTGAGAGAAAAATGGGCGCATGGGCCAGTCAGCTATCTCGGTCTGACTGTCGAAGGTTTCCCGAATTTCTTCACGATCACCGGCCCCGGCAGTCCATCGGTCCTGTCCAACATGATCCTGTCGATCGAACAGCATGTCGAATGGATTGCCGATTGTCTGAACTATATGAGCGAAGAAGGTCTCGATACTATCGAAGCGACACCGACTGCGGAAACGGGCTGGGTCGAATATGGAACGGCGACCGCTGACGTTACCCTCTATCCCCTGGCGAAATCGTGGTACATGGGTGCCAACGTTCCGGGCAAACCGCGCGTTTGCCTGCCCTATACCGGCGGCGTCGATGCTTACCGGAGGGTTTGCGACGATGTCGCCGCACAGGATTATCTTGGCTTCGCATTCGATGGTGTCGGCGGCCCACGCTGCAACGATGGCCTCATTCGCCGCCAGCAGCCCGATGTCGTCGCAATGCTCGAATTGATGGCCGGAATGGATCTGCCGCCGTTCGAAACCATGTCGCCGGCAGAAGCGCGCGCGACATCGGAAGCGATTGGCGCCGGCAGCCCTCCAGGCCCGGCGGTCGGGGAGGTTGTCGATGGCAGATTCCCTGGCCCGGACGGTGATCTGGACTATCGTTTGTATCGCCCCGACACGCCCGGCCCACATCCGGTCACGGTGTATTTTCACGGCGGCGGATGGGTTCTGGGTGATCATGCCTCGGATGACGCATTTTGCCGTGATCTGTGCAAGCAATCGAACAGTATTATTGTCTCTGCCAATTACCGCCACGCGCCGGAGGCGCGGTTTCCTGCCGCCGCCGAGGACGGCTTTGCGGCCCTGCGATGGGTTGCAGACAATGCCGAAGTCCTGGGCGGCATCCCTGGCGAGCTGTCCGTATGTGGCTGGAGCGCGGGCGGCAATATCGCGGCAGTCGTCTGCCAGTTGGCCCGCGATGCAGGCGGCCTGGCGATACAAGCGCAAGTGCTCATAACGCCGGTCGTCGATGCGACCGACAACAGCCCCTCCATGCATGACAATGCCGAGGGATTCGTGCTGACCAGAGCGTTGATGGACTGGTTCTGGGATCAATACGCCGATGAAGCCGAGCGCGATGACCCCAGGGCCTCGCCTCTGCTTGCGGACGATCTGGCAAACCTGCCGCCTGCCTTGATCGTCACTGCAGAATTCGATCCACTTCGGGACCAGGGAATCGCCTATGCGAAGGCTCTGGCCGCCGCGGGGAACAACGCGCGCTGCATCACCTGTCCGGGGCAGATCCACACGTCATTCGCCAGCGTTGGCGCTATCCCTACTGCAAATGCGGCGCGCGCAGAGATTGCGGCTGCCCTGAAAGCTGGCTTTGGCGCCATGGAAGCAGCTTAGGCCGTCCTGGATCATGGTTTCAGCCATATTTCTGCTGCGGCGAGGTTCAGGAAAGGCAAGGATCGAAGCCGCCGTCCAGCAGATCGAGTGGCGCTTTGGAAAGGTTCGGATGGAAATCGAGCGTCGGGTTGTGCTCGAGAATTCACGCAGGCAAATGCTTTCCAGAGGCGCGTTGGCCGTGATCCGCTATGCCGGAATATGCAGAACGTTGAAGCCCTGGCAGGTCGAGCTGCCCGCCCGCAGATCTGCGAAGGTCGCTCGCTGCCCCGACACGACATTCAGATGGACAGTGCGAGGTTCGTGATGCACCTTTGTGCAAACGGGATGCCCGAAGAACGGTGCCCGGCCTTGGGAGAGGATGCCATATGACGAACCGTGCGACCGCCGCGTTGATCGCTCTCGCTCTTGGGCTGGGGCTGGCCAGCTGCAACCGCGCCGCGGGAGACGACATCGACGACGCCCGCCTGCTTGCCGCCCAAGGGGACGATGCGAACTGGATCACCTACGGCCGCAATTACGAAGAACAGCGTTATTCGCCGCTCGATCAGATCGATACGGCCAGCGTCGGCGATCTCGGCCTTGCCTGGTATGCCGATATGGACACTGCGCGCGGGCAGGAGGCGACGCCGCTGGTGATGGATGGCAAACTCTATCTCACCACCGCGTGGAGCAAGGTGAAGGCCTATGACGCCGCCACGGGGACGGAGCTGTGGTCCTACGACCCGCAAGTGCCCGGTGAAACTGCGGTCAAGGCGTGCTGCGACGTCGTCAATCGCGGGCTGGCGGCATGGGGCGACGCGCTGTTCCTGGGCACGCTGGACGGGCGGCTGGTCAAGCTCGACCGGGACACGGGCAAGGTCGTGTGGGAGAAGGTGACGGTCGACCAGGATCAGAGCTACACCATTACCGGCGCCCCGCGCGTGATCGACGGCAAGGTGATGATAGGCAATGGCGGCGCGGAATTCGGGGTGCGCGGCTATTTCGCGGCGTATGATGCGGATGACGGCGAGGAATTGTGGCGCTTCTACACCGTACCCGAAGGGGATGAAGGGGCGGACGCGCCCGCTTACCTGCGCAAGGCCGCCAGGACCTGGTCAGGCGACACGCTGACCGGGGAGGATGGGATCGGCGGCGGCGGCACGGTATGGGACGCGATGGCCTATGACGCCGATCTCGACCTGCTCTATGTCGGCGTCGGTAACGGGTCCCCGTGGAGTCGCGCCTATCGCAGCCCCGGTGCGGATGGGCGGGGCACGGGTGACAATCTCTATCTTTCCAGCATCGTCGCGGTGCGGCCAGGCACCGGCGAATATGTCTGGCACTACCAGACCACGCCGGGCGAAACGTGGGACTTCACCGCCACGCAGCACATCATGCTCGCGGATCTGGACCTGGGCGGCACCACGCGCAAGGTGCTGATGCAGGCGCCCAAGAACGGCTTCTTCTACGTGCTCGACCGCGAAACGGGGGAGTTCATCAGCGGCGATCCCTACGTCACGGTCAATTGGGCGAGCGGCATCGACGCAAATGGCCGTCCGATCGAGAACCCGGAAACACGTATCGACCGCACGGGCAAGCCGGCTCTGGTCACGCCCGGCGCGCTGGGCGGGCACAATTGGCACCCCATGGCCTTCCACCCGGGTGAAGGCCTGGTCTATATCCCCGCTTTCGAAGCGGGCATGCTTTACGCCCCGCAGGCAGATTGGAAGCCCGACCGTGCGCGCGGCTTCAACATCGGCTTCGACATGGGCGCAGGCGACCTGCCAGCGGACGAAGGCTTCCGGCGGGAGGTCGCGGGCACCATCAACGGCAAGCTGATCGCCTGGGATCCGGTGGCGCGCCGCGCCCGATGGATCGTGGAATATCCCGGCCCGTGGAACGGCGGCTTGCTGGCGACCGGCGGGGGGCTGGTGTTCCAGGGCACTGCGGGCAGTGAGTTCAACGCCTATAATGCCGCGACGGGCGACAGGCTCTGGAGCTTCCCCGCCCAGACGGGGGTGGTCGCGCCGCCCATCACCTATACGGTCGGCGGGACACAATATGTCGCCGTATTGGCCGGCTGGGGCGGCGCGTACGCATTGGCGGCGGACGGGCAACTGATCGCGAAGGACCGCCCGGTGCGCAACGTCTCGCGCCTGCTGGTGTTCAAGCTGGGCGCGGATGGCGAACTCCCTGCTGAGGCAAGCTTCGCCAAGGCCCCGCTCGACCCGCCGCCCAGCCGCGCTTCGGCGGCGACCATCGCGATGGGGGGCAAGGCCTATGCCCGCTATTGCTCCGTCTGCCATGGCCCGGGCGCGGTGGGATCGACCGTGCTGCCCGACCTGCGCCGCAGCGGCGCGCTGGAGAACAAGGCCGCCTGGATGAGCATCGTGCATGACGGCATGCTGCAGGACAGCGGCATGGCCAGCTTCAGGGACTCGCTCAGCCGCGAACAGATGGACGCCGTGCGCGAATGGATCATCTACCGTGCGAACGAGGACAAGGGGATGGCAGCGGAGCAGTAGCGGCATGCGTCATTCGCACGCAACGACCTTCCGGCCTCCGCCCCCAAAGATGGAGACGGAAAATTTAGCGCAGCGACCGAAGATATGTTAGGTTGCGCATCGAAACGCAAACGGACCGCCTGCCACCGGGCGGGCGCGATATGGGAGAGCACTGCATGACCACCGCCTACAAGAACCTGATCGATGGCGAACTAATCAGCACCAACAGGACTATGGAGGTGCTCAACCCCGCGAACGAGGACGTGATCGGCATCGTTCCGTCCTGCGGCAAGGAGGAACTGGACCGCGCCGTCGCCGCCGCGCGCAAGGCCTTTCCTGCATGGTCGAAAACCTCGATCGACGATCGCCGCGCCGTGATCCAGAAAATCAGTGCCGCGATCAAGGACAATGCCGACGAACTGTTCCGCCTGCTGACCCAGGAACAGGGCAAGCCACACGAACAGGCGAAGGGCGAGATTTTCGGCGCGGCAGGCATGGTCGCGGCGCAGTCCACCCTGTCGCTCGACGACGAGATCAACGAGGATAGCGACACCCGCCTGTCGCGCACCCGCCGCGTGCCCGTCGGCGTGGTCGGCGGCATAGTGCCGTGGAATTTCCCGGTCATGATGGCGATGCAGAAGATCGCGCCGGCCATGCTCAGCGGCTGCACCATCGTGCTGAAACCCTCTCCCTACACCCCGCTCGCCACCCTGCGCATCGCGGAACTGATCAAGGACATCGTTCCCGCAGGCGTGGTCAACATCATCACCGGCGAGGATGCGCTGGGCCCAATGATTACCGAACATCCCGATATCGACAAGATTACCTTCACCGGCTCCACCGCGACCGGCAAGAAGATCATGGAAGGCGCGTCGAAGGATTTGAAGCGCATCACCCTGGAACTGGGCGGCAACGATGCCAGCATCGTCCTGCCCGATGCGGATGTGGGGAAAGTGGCGGAACAATTGTTCTGGTCCAGCTTCTCCAATGCAGGCCAGATCTGCGTCGCGGCAAAACGCATCTATATCCATGAGGATATCTATGACGATCTCAGCCAAGCAATCGCCGAATATGCCAGGACCGTGACCGTCGGCGACGGATCGCAACAGGGCACCGGCGTCGGCCCCATTCAGAACAAGAAGCAGTTCGAACGGGTGAAGGAACTGATCCAGGATGCCAGGGACAATGGCTACAAGTTCCTGACCGGCGGTGAGGAGGGCGATCCCAGCGGCACCGGCTATTACGTGCCGATCACCATCCTCGATAATCCGCCCGAAGATGCGCGCATCGTGGCGGAGGAACAGTTCGGCCCGGTCATGCCGCTGATGAAATTCGCGACCGTGGACGAGGCGGTGGAACGGGCGAATGCTTCCGAATACGGCCTCGCCGGAGCGGTCTGGACGGCAGATACCGACAAGGGCGTGGAAATCGCGGAACGACTGGAAACCGGCACCGTCTGGGTCAATGAATATCTGCACCTCTCTCCCTTCGCCCCCTTCGGCGGCCACAAGCAGTCCGGTTTTGGCGCGGAATATGGCAAGGAAGGCCTTCAGGAATTCACCTACCCGCAGGTCATCACGGTGAAGAAGAACGCGATGGCCTAGGGCCGGGCGCCTCACATGAACTCCGGGATATGGTGCGGATCGCGTCTGCAGCTTTCTTGCGCCGCTACCCGGTGGAGAAGCGACGGCGGCTTTGCTGTGCGTCGGGATTCTAACTGGCCGCATTCTCCTGTCTGGGTCTTATGCCGCGACAGGACGGCCCGAAAAGCATTGTGCGAAAGCTAATCGCGCTTCATAAAGTTGCTCGAAACGAATTGCGATTGGACTGGCAGCGCCCTTACCGGCAATGTCGCTCACCTGTTCGCGGCGGGCCGTATCCAACCACTGCGGTAACGCTCGAACCAGGCCAGGATCGCGGATGCCTTTGCCGCCGATTGCGAAGGCCGTGCGGCGAATCCGCCGTGGCTGGCGCCCGGCACCTTCACCAGCGCGGTGGGAACGCCGCGCAAGCGCAAGGCGGTGTAATATTGCTCGCTCTCGCTGACGGGCGTACGATAATCCTCGCTGCCGACCACCACCAGCGTCGGCGTCTCGACATTGCCGACCAGCGACAAAGGGGAGAGGCGCCAATAGGTTTCGGGATCTTCCCAGGGCAGTGAGCCGATCCAGTAAGGTCCGAAAAACGCCGGATTGTCGGCGGTAAGTGCCTGCGTGGTCCAGTTGATCACCGGCTTCTGCGTCGCGGCAGCCTTGAAGCGGTTCGTCTTTCCGACGATCCAGCTTGTCAGCACGCCGCCGCCTGAACCGCCGGTGACGAACAGCTGGTCGGGATCGGCAATGCCCAGCGCGATGGCATGATCGACGATGCTGACCAAATCGAGATAGTCATTGCCGGGATAGGCCTTGTCGATCTGATTGGCGAAAGCCTCGCCATAGCTGGTCGACCCGCGCGGATTGGCGGACAGCACGGCATATCCGGCAGCGGCATAGAGCTGGTTGTCGGTCGAGAAGTGCGGGCCATAGGCGGCGAAGGGGCCACCGTGAATCTCCAGGATCAGCGGCACCTGTTCGCCCTCGCGATAGCCTGGCGGCAGCGTCAGCCACCCTTCGATCTCCAGACCGTCAAGGCTCGACCGGGCTGCAATCCGGCGCACCTCGCCCAGCGCCTTCACGCTGCGCAGCGACCGGTTGAGATCGGTAAGATAGCGCGCGTCCCCGCCGCGCGTGATCCGGACTTCGGCGGGGCGGGTCGCGGTGCCTCCGGTAAAGGCGATCGCATCATCCTTCGAAACGGAGAAGCTGCCTCCGGTATAGGGCCTGTCGAGGCCGCCGCCAGACAGTCCGCTGGCGACGTCGCGCACGCTTCCGTCGAGAGCGATCCGCGCGACGCGGGTTTCGCCGCTGACGTCGTATTGCGCATAGATCGCGCGCCCGTCGGCATCCCAGATGATTCCCGCAGGGCTGAAATCCCAGTCGCTGGTGAGATTTCTTGCGTTCGATCCGTCGTGATTCATGACGTAGAGATCGTCATTCTCGTAAGCGCGGCGCGCATCGTCGAAGCCGAGATAGGCGATCAGCCGCCCATCGGGAGAAGCGGCGGGATGACTGTCGGGTCCGTCCCGGTCAGTGAGCCGGGTGATGCCGCCGCTCGCCACGTCCAGTACATGGATTTCGCTTTCGACCGGATCGCTTTCCCAGTCCGGGCTGCGGTTCGCGCCAAAATAGAGCTTCGATCCGTCGGGAGCCCAGCTGAGCGGACCGCCATCGTGATACCGGCCGTAGGTCAGCTGGCGCGGCGCTCCGCCCGTCGCGGGTACCAGAAAAATCTTCTCGAACCCCGCTTCGATATAACCCTGTCCATCGGCGCGATAGGTGAGCAGGTCGCGGATCTCCAGAGGCTCCGCCCATTCGGCACCCTCTGGCTTCCGGGACGGTGCGGAACCGAGCGTCGGGCCGTCGTCCTTCACCAGCATGCTATAGGCGATCGATCGTCCGTCGGGAGACCATGCCAGGCTCGACGGGCTGGTCGGCAGACCGGTCAGGCGCACCGTCTCGCCCCCTTCCATGAACCGCACCCAGAGCTGCGGCCCGCCATTCTCGGTCGAGACATAGGCGAGGCGATCGCCGTTCGGCGACCAGCGCGGGTTGAAGGCATCCCCGTCGCTGCCCGCCAGCGGAACTTCCGCGCCGGTATCCGTATCGATCAGCCAGACGGAACTCACCTGCCGGTCGGTCATGATGTCGTTCGAGCGGCGGACGTAGGCGATCCGTCGTCCGTCGGGACTGATCTGCGGGTCGGAAGCCACGGCAAGATCGAACAAATCCGCGCCGGTGAAGCGCCGTTCCGGCCCGCTCCGCATGCTGCCGATGGCCGCACCGGACATGGCCTGGACCGACTGGCCCGTCTGCACAGCCGGTTCTGACCGGCCCGATGGCTCGGCATCCTGCTTCGCGAGGAGCGGCGCGGCATGAAAGGCAATTACGCTCGCCGTCAGGAGCATCGGTATCTGGCGCATCTGGAACATCTCCTCGAATTCGCGAACAGCACCGCTTTTCGCGAGGGATGAGCCACTATGCAAGAACAGATCCACGGCTCTTCAGCCTGGCGTCACGAATGCCCCGCCGTTTCCAGCGCAGCTATGCAGCACCCCCTCCGCTTGTGCAGCCCCCGGCCTGTGTAATGTGCCAGCGGGTGAGCCCCGCGCGCGGCTCTCCGCCCTTGTGCGTCACGCCGCCAGTCGCTGCCGCAGATCTTCGAGCAGACCGGCGGCGTTAATGCCGTTGGTTGCGTCTTTCAGCGCGTGTTCCAGCCCGCTTGCCGCTTCGCCAAGATCGGGATCGCCGAAATAGGCTGCGACTCCGGCAATCTGGTGGAGCATCGCTGCGATGTCCAAGCGGCGCGCCTGGCTGAAATCCCTTTCGCTCAGCGCCGCCTCGACCGCAGTGAGGGCGTTCTCCTTGCGCTCGGCAAACATGCGGATCAGTTCCGGGTTGGTTTCCTGTTCGTAATCGTCTTCCGGCGACGGAGTGCCAACTGCCCACCGCTGCAATGCGGCGACAAGCTCCCGCATTCGCATCGGCTTGGCAAGGTGGCCCTGCATTCCCGCGGCATGGCATTCTGCGATATCGTCGGAAAAGGCATTCGCGGTGAGCGCGACGATCGGCAATCGCTTCTCGTCATACCCCGCCGCCCGCAAGCGCCTGGTGGCACTCAGTCCGTCCAGTTTCGGCATCTGCAGGTCCATGAGGACGAGGTCGTAAGGTCTGCCGCTGCCAAAGGCGCGGTCCACCATGGCGATTGCCGCCTCACCATCCGCCGTCAGATCTGCCACACATCCTGCCTTGCCCAGCATGGCCAGCGTCAGCTTCTGGTTTATCGGATTGTCCTCCGCGACCAGGATGCGCCGCGGCGCGCCGGGAAAGTCGCCTGGCTGGGGTTCCGCGGGGGTGTCGACGGCTTCGGGTGCGGCGCATTTCTCGAATGGCAGCGTCAGCGTGAAGGTGGACCCTTCACCCTCCCTGCTCGAAACCTGCAGCGACCCTCCCATCATTTCCGCAAGTTCGGCACTGATCGGCAGGCCGAGGCCGGTGCCGCCGAACCGGCGCGCGATGCTTTCATCTGCCTAGGTGAACTTGTCGAAAACGTGATTCAAGCGATCGGGCGCGATGCCGATGCCGGTGTCCCGAACCGTGATGGCAAGCTGCGATGTGCCGGCCATCGCAACGCCGACATCGACGGACCCGCTCTCGGTGAATTTCAGGGCATTTCCGACGAGGTTCAGGACGATCTGCCGCAGTCGCATCGGGTCGGACAGAACCCATTGCGGTACGGCATCGCCAACATGCAGCCCCAGCGACAGGGACTTCTGCAGCGCAACCGGCTCCATCAACCGCAGCGTACCGTTCAGCTTGTGACGCAGATCGGTCGGCTCACGCGTAATCGTCATCTGCCCGGAATCGATCTTGGCCAGATCGAGAAGATCGTTGAGCAGCCGCAGCATCGCGCGCCCGGAATCGGCAATAATTTCGAGGTTCTGCCGTTGATCGTCTTCAAGCGGGCCGGCGAGGGCCAGTTCGGTAAATCCGATCACTCCGTTCATCGGCGTCCGGATCTCATGGCTCATATTGGCGAGGAATGCGGATTTCGCCTCGGCCGCGCTTTCCGCCGCATTCTTCGCCTGGACGAGCTGCGCTTCGAGGCGCTTGGTTTCGTTGACGTTGCGCAGCGAAGCGATGATTTCGTCGGGGGCGCCGGTCACGGGATCGCGCAGCAGCCCGCAACTCGCTTCCAGCCAGTCGAACCTGTCCGGCTTCAGGTGATTTCGCGAGCGGAACGACAGCTGGATACGCTCGATCTCGCCTTGGCTCAGGCGGGCGAAACTGCCGCGCACCCGCTCCCGGTCGTCCTCGTGGAAACCGGCGATCAGCTGTTTGCCAACCAGCATCTTCGCGGGAACGCCGAAGACATCGCGCGCGGAAGGCGACGCATACAGGCAGGTTCCATCCAGTCCCAGCCTGACCACCGCATCGGTCGCATTGTTCGCCAGCAGGGCAAGCTGTTCCTCGCGCCGCGCAAGTTCGGCCAGTGCATCCTTGCGCGCGGTCACGTCGCTGACGACGCCCACATATCCATTTATCTGGTCGTCGGGTCCGCGCACGGGGCGGAACACGACATGCCCCCAGGAAATGGAGCCGTCCTTGCGGAGCCAGCGAATTTCATCGTCGGCACCTTTTTCAGCCACCATCTCCGGCCGCCAGTCGGCGCGAAGGCGCTTCGCATCGCCTGGATGAAGCGCTGCAGCCCAGCGACCTTGCTCCCACTGGCCATCTTCGAGACCGGCGAGCGCTTTCCACTGCTGGTTTACATAGACCAACTGCCCGGCGGCGTCGGCCTGGAAGATGCCGACCGGCGATGCTTCGGAAAGGCAGCGGAAGCGGACTTCGCTCTCCTTCAGCGCGTGCGATTGCCGGATTTGCTCGGTGACATCGGTCAGGGTTCCTACCCCGCCGTCGAAGTGACCCGCAGCGCCGAATTGCGGCTCTATGGCGATCTCGATGTAGCGGATCGCATCATGTGCGAGAAGCGAGCGTACCACTACCGGTTCGGGGCGGTCGCCATTTTCCACGGCGCGCTGCCAAGCGGTCAGGATCGGGCGGTCCGCTTCGAGGACGCGGGCAAAGGCGATCTCGCCGATCCCGCTTTCAAGCGCGGCGCCGGTCGCCTGTTCCCAGCGTCTGTTGAGATAGGTCCAGCGCCAGTCGCCATCGACCTTGAACACGATTTCGCTGATCCCGTCGACGATGGAGGCGATCAGATCGCGGCTGCTTTCAAGTTCGGCGCGCAATTCGTCGCGGTTGCCGAGGATCGTGGCCACCGGCAGGCCGATGGCGATGCATGATGCGAGAAATGCCTGCAAGGCGACGATCTGTTCGCGGGGTCCGCCCCTGACCAGCGAAATCGGGCCGAACTCCTGAAATGTCGCGACCGATGCCACACAGGCAAGGACTGTCACCGTCAGCGCAGTGCCCAGCCGCCCGGTCCGAAAGGCCGCGAAGATCACGACCGGCGCCGCGAGGAACAGGAACGGATAGGTTTTCTGATAGAAGATGAGGGGCAGCACGATCGCCAGCGCCAGCATGACGCTGCCCCAGCGCCATGCCAGGTCACGGTCCGGTTTCGCCGGACGCGCGAAAGGGTCGCGAGCGATCAGGACGAGCGGAGTCAGAATGGCGATCGGCATGCAATGCGCCGCCAGCCACTGGCCGAAATGGGGGAAGATTGCCGCATCACCGTAGATGCCGACGATGGACGCCGAAAGGAGGGCGGGGCCGATCGGGACAACGCCCGACACCAGCGCAACCGCGCCGAGATGCCGCAGCCCGTCGAACCGCTCCTCACGCCCGAAAAGCCGCTGCAGGGCCAGGATCGACATTGCGATCTCCAGCAGATTAGCCAGAGCGAGCGCGAAGGCCTGCACCGCGGTGTCGCCGAACGACAGGTTGAGCACGATATTGCCGCCGAAGCAGGCAAGGATCGCCTGCAGCTGGCAGACCGGATCACGGCGCAGCAACAGGCCGATGACGACGGCATTGCCGATCCAGAATGCGGCGAAGCGGCCGCTGTCGATCGTCAGGTCGATCAGCACATGGCCGAACAGCGCGAATAGCGTCGCCAGCGCCAGAATGCCGATCATGCTGCAGGCCCTGCCGCGCCTGACGGCGTTCGGGGCTACGGGATCGGCTCCGCGAACCACCAGCCTATGCTTTCGCAAAACCTACGCGCGGAACCGCCGCCCAGGCGGTTTCCTTGCGCAGGAAGCTGCGGATGCCGCGCAGCCTGTAGACGAGGTTGACCTGGCGGAACCCGAAATTTTCAGCGAAGGCTGCGGCACCGATCCGGGCCAGATCGCGTGCGGTGGGCGTGCGGCGCAACTGCACTTCCTCCAGCGCCAGCGAGCCGAAGCTGAGCGCGGTGCCGAACAGAACGGTAAGACACAGGAAGGCAAGCGCCACCGGCGGCTCGAGCACGCCGAGCAGGGCCGCGGCAGGCACGACGATGTAACCGAGGAGTTCCGCAGGCGCTCCGATCACGTCTTCGAGCACCAGCTGCGGCATTCCTATCATCCCCACCCGCCCGTAGCGCGGATTGCCGATCATCCTGCGATGCGCCACGAGCGTTTCCAGCGCGCCCTGCTGCCAGCGCGCCCGCTGATTGCGCAATCCTGCCAGATTCGCCGGGGCTTCTGTCCAGCACACGATGTCCGGGACGAAATCGACCGCATAGTCGCGCTTCTGTTCGCGCATGTAGCGGTGCAGCCGCACGACGACCTCCAGGTCCTCGCCCACCGTATCGTGCCGGTATCCGCCGATCTCCAGCAGAGCGGATCGGCGAAACATTCCGAATGCGCCGGAGATCAGCAGCAGCGTGCCGAAGCTGGCATTGGCCACGCGCGCCGTCAGGAAGGCGCGCAGATATTCCACGATCTGGAACCGTGGCACCCATTCCCGCGTGACCGCGATCTCGCGGAGCGACCCGCCTTCGATAGTGCAGCCATTGGCGATGCGGATCGTGCCGCCGACGGCCACCAGCCGCCCATCGTCATGCATATAGGGTTCGGCCGCGCGCAGCAGGCCGTCGGGTTCGAGGATGGAATCGGCATCGATCACGCAGACCAGCGGGGTGCGTGCGAAGCCGATGCCCGTGTTGACGGCGTCCGCCTTGCGGCCGTTCTCCTTGTCACCACCAGCAAATTGGGGAAGCGGCGCGAACGATAGGTTTGCAGTACTCTCGTCTTCTGGAGCACGGCGATCTGCTCGCGCTCGCTCGGTTCGAGATCGAAGCCGGCTATCAGCGCCTGAACAGGTTGATCGTGCGCGCACTCAACGCCAGTGATTTGCCCAGCGTCTGCCGTACGCCGAGCCGTGCCACGAATACGTCATCGCCCCGATAGGCGGCATAGCGCCCGTCCAGCAGCAGCGTGCTTTGCGTACCCAGCGCTTCCTCGCCCCCGACGCCCACACTCCAGCTTTCGCGGAAATCGGGGCTGGGGGTGACGCTCCCGCTGATGAAGAGGGATCCGCTGGTTTGCCTGAGCATGTCCGCGCGCAGGGCGAGGCGCGTGTCGGACAGCGCCCGCCGTTCATGCTCGACCTCCAGAACCGCCCGCACGGCAGGGGTCAGCGATGCGGCAATTGCGCCGCTGGCCATCGTCCATGTGTCGCCCGAACCGCCGGGGAACTCGACCCGCGAGATTCCTGCACCGATACCCGCCGAGAAGAGCCGGATGGACCGGGCCTGTTGCTGCCGCGCGATGAAATTCTGCGCGTCTGCCAGGCCGGGATAGTCGGGCTGCGCCAGAGCTATGGCATCGGCCTGCGCCCGGGCATCGCCGGTCCGGCCGCGCCAGGCAAGGATATTCGCGCGGGCCAGTTGCACATCGAGATCTGCGGGCGCCAGCGCCAGCGCGCGGTCGATGGTTTCCTGTGCACCGGCAAGATCGCCCTGTGCCGCCTGCACATTCGCGAGCCGCCGCAGAAGATCCGCATCGGCGGGCGCCTTCTCCAGCAATCGCCGGAGAATGGCCTCCGCTTCTGCGAAATATCCCGCGCCATAGGCTTCCTGCGCCGCCTCGCGCTCCTCACCGCGCGATTGCACCAGAGCAGGCTGCGCCAGGGCAGGCTGGGCCAGAAGCAGCGCCGCAAGCAGGGCGGCCAGCCTGGGGTTCATCGGCCCACCCTTGCCAGCAGGTTGGAAATGCGCAGCAGCAGTTCCTGCGGAATGAAGGGCTTGGTGAGATATTCGTCTACACCGCCCTTCAGCGCGGCGATGACATCGCTCTCGCTCCTGCGCGCGGTGAGCATGACCACCGGAATCTTCGCCGTTGCGGGGTTTGCCTTCATCTGGGCAAGCACTTCGGGCCCGCCGACGATCGGCATCATCGAATCGAGTACGACCAGATCGATATCCTGCGTGCGCGTCGCTTCCAGCGCCGCCATTCCATCGGCCGCACACACGACCTGATGCCGCTCACCCTCGAGGCGGAAGCGCAGCATCTCGGTCAGGATGATGTCGTCGTCGGCTATCAGAATACGTGCCAAGGCGGCCTCCGGTGTCACCGGATGCATCTATCGGTTCGTAGTTAAATTTCCCTTACCGCCGGGGCCGCGCAATTGTCGGAAAGCGGCGTTTCTGCGCGCTTCCGGCTTATCGCGGCATAGCTCTCCACAGCGCGGGAAACGTCAAGGTCACCGGCGGAACGACGCCCGTCCGCTGTTCGCCAATGGTGCGCGCCCTGCGCGAGTTCAGGACATATTAAGCCAGGATAGAGTAGTGAAAACAGCATGTTATTTGCGCCTCACGCGCCACGTCCGTATTCATGTTCAGGGGATCGCCAATCGTCAGGAAAACTCTTATTGCCGCTTCTGCGGCGCTCGCCACGCTTGTTCCGGCAGGCGTCCATGCCCAGAGTATCGCACCCGGCCAGTCAAAGGCGGACTATCTTGCCTGGCTTGCTCAGAAGCCTGAAAATCCGGGCAAGGTGCGTTCGTTCCGCAAGTTCCTGACCGCGCAGCGCGTGCAGGACGTGGTGCCGATCTGGCAGCTTGTCCGCACCTCGTCATCGTGGCAGCAATGCAGTGCCGACCCTTTTGAGGTCGCTCCCGTCTCGCAATGGGGCAACATCGTCCAGACCCTCGGCTTCGTCAAAGGCGAAGTCATGCCGGCCATCGGCAAGGTAGAGGCGCTTTCGGGTTTTCGTAACGATGCGCTGAACCGTTGTTCTAACGGCAGGCCGGGTTCGGCCCACCGCATGTTCTTCGCCATGGATCTCGTGCCCGTCGAAGGGATCGCGCGGGGCGACATGATCTCGCGGCTGTGTTCCGCGCATGGCCGGAAGGGTGCAGACTACAGCACCGGGCTGGGATTCTACAGCGGATCGCGCTTCCACGTCGACAGCAATGGCTTCCGCAAATGGGGTGCGGACGGGCGGGGTGCCACGTCGCCCTGCAATCGCGGTTACGCCTGATCGCCGATGGATTTCTCCCGCTCCGTGGCGGTCAGCCGCAGAGCGGATCGCCTGCGGGGTCGAGGGCGCGCATCGCATCCGCAGTGCTGCCGCCGGTTTTATTGAGGGTCACCCCGGCCAGATCGCCGCCGGGGCCGCAGTAATAGGCGCAAGCTGCCGGAAGGTCGGGCGGAAAGGTGATCCGCGTTCCGTCGATCGACGCCAAGATGGTGCAGGGTTCGGCCCCGGCCATGGTCAGGCGCAGCGAATTGCCGTTCCGATCGGCCTCGCCCGCGCCGCTGCAACTGGCGCCGGCATTCTGCACGACGAGCCCGAAAGCAGCGTTACCGGGATCCGGGGCGAGAATGCACAGGCGAGACCGCGCCCGGTCCTGCCCCGCTGCCTGATAGAGGCCGGTGAGCGTTGCCGTCTGAACCGCCGGGCCAGGTTCCGCCTGCTCCTGGTCGCAAGCGGCCAGCAGAAGCACGAGGGGCAATATGGTCATGCGCATCATTCCTGCCATCAATGCGTGAGCGGCGCGAAGGTTCATCCGCCGCGGAACGCGCGTCAGCAGCGCCGGCGGTTTGGATGAGCGCCCACGCGACATCTGGAAACAAGGCGGCCTTCGATGGTTGGAACAACACGTGATGCGGCGCCAGCTGGAGGTGGAAGGGTGGCACAGAACAGAGCGAGGGAACGTCGGATGATGGTGCAGCGGCAGATCGCCGCCCGCGACATTGTCGATCCCGCCATCCTGTCCGCTTTCCGCGAGGTTCCGCGCGAGCAGTTCATGAGCCCCGCACTGGCGGCTTCCGCTTATGACGACGGGCCGCTGCCCATCGGCGAGGAACAGACTATCAGCCAGCCTTTCATCGTCGCCTGCATGATCGATGCCGCCGGCCTGGAATATGGCGACAGGGTTCTGGAAGTGGGTGCGGGATCGGGTTACGCCGCCGCCATCATGTCGCGCATCGCAGGCCGCGTCTTCGCCATCGAACGCCACGAGATCCTGGCGCGGCAAGCCCGCGAGAGGATCGGCCGTCTGGGCTATGACAATTGCACGATCATTACTGGTGACGGCATGCACGGCCTGCCGCGGGAAGCCCCTTTCGATGCCATTCTGGTCGCCGCCCGCGTCCATGCGGTGCCAGACGCCCTGAAGCGGCAATTGAAAGTGGGCGGCCGCCTGATCGTCCCGGTCGGAGGGGAGGATATGCAGGAACTGGAATGCATCATCCGTTCGGGCGAGGAGGAGTGGACCAGCCACGCGATCGCACCGGTCCGTTTCGTGCCGCTGATCGCTGGAACTGTCCCCGAAAATGGAACGCTGCCAGCGGCGGGGCACGGCGATGTGCAGGAACTTGCCCTTCCGCAGGCGATCGCCGCAGCCTGCGATCCGCTCCCTGTGATCGGCAGCCCGCATTTTGCAGATGCGTTCGACCGTTTCGCCGACCGGAAGGTGGTGATGCTGGGAGAATGCAGCCACGGAACTCATGAATTCTACGCGGCGAGGGCGGCCATATCGCAGCGGCTGGTGGAAGAACACGGCTTCACCATCATCGCCGTGGAAGGGGACTGGCCCGACGCCGCGGCCTATGACAGGTTCATCCGCGGGAAGAAGCAGCGCGCAGGCGCACCGCCACCCTTCCGGCGCTTCCCGACATGGATGTGGCGCAATGAGGTCATGCCAGGGTTCCTGCGCGATCTGCGCGCGTTGAACGAAGATCGAGACCCGGAAGATCAGGTCGGCTTCTACGGCCTTGACATCTATAATCTTTCGGGTTCGATCGAGGCTGTGCTCGCCTATCTGGACGAGCACGACCGGGAAGCAGCGGCACTCGCGCGGGAACGGTACGGATGCCTCACCCCCTGGCAGGCCGATCCCGCAACCTATGGCCGCGCGTCCATCCACAAGGGATTCGCCGAATGCGAACAGGCGGTTCTGGAACAATGCCAGGATTTGCTGAACGATTCTCTGGCGAAAGATGGCGGGTCATTCTCCGCCGCCATGAACGCGCGGCTGGTCGCTTCCGCCGAACGATACTACCGCATCATGTATCAGGGCGGTGCCGCAAGCTGGAACCTGCGCGACAGTCACATGGTGGAAACGCTGGAACATCTTCTGGAACGGGGCGGCAGAAATGCGAAGGCCGTGGTGTGGGCGCATAACAGCCACATCGGCGATGCGCGCGCGGCGGAAATGGGTAAATTGCGCGGTGAACACAATATAGGCCAGCTGGCGCGGGAACGGTGGGGCGAGGATGTCGCGCTGATCGGCTTCGGCACGCACGCCGGAACCGTCAGTGCAGCGAGCGACTGGGACGGCGAGCGCGAGACGAAGGTGGTCAAGCCCTCGCGCCGCGACAGCTTCGAACGGATTTGCCACGACAGCGGGGTCGAACGCTTCCTGCTGGACATGAACGCGGACGAGGCACTCGCCGTCCGGCTGTCCGAACCGCTGCTCCAACGGTTCATCGGTGTCATCTATCGGCCCGAGACCGAACGATGGAGCCATTACAGCGAAGCCGCATCGTCACGCCAGTTCGATGCCTATTGCTGGTTCGACGAAACCAGGGCGCTGAAACCACTGACCTCGGGCGAACCGCACCATGGCGCGGCCGAGACATTCCCGAGTGGCTTGTAGCGGTCCGACGGGCTCGTAGCGACGAGCATTGCAGATATCGCACTTCGGGCAGGGCCAGGGGAGCGGGTTTGCAAAGGCAGCAGGACTGGCAGGATCGTGCATGATGTGCATGACAATTGATCCTGCCCTTCTACATTGCAGAAGCCCGGCAGATCATGATCTGCGGCCCTTCATGGCTTTCGGCGGTTCATCCGCTTGAGAGCGTACCCACCGACAGCGGCAGCAGCCAGGCCGAGCGGACCCATCCGGCGCAGCAGGAAAGGTGCACCTGCGCCCAGCAGCGCGCCGGTCGTTCCGCCTACGCCGCGCACATTCTTCGCGACGTTCTTACCGACAATTGCTCCTACAATCTTGCCAATCATCATATTCTCCAATTATTTACCTCATCAACCGGCATGATGCGCCTTTCGTTCCGGAAAATCAGCCGCCCGCATCCTTCGCGGTCAACTCACGCGCAGGGCACAACACCAGCCCGCCGGCGTTGGACCTTTCATGCATGACCACGATCACCCCGGCGACGCTGCAAGACCCCTGCTGCGGATCGACCGCCGCGTCAGGAAAGCAGTCCTTCCCTATCGCCATACCGCGCCGGTGAAGGTATTGTCCTGGTTCAGCGAATTGGGCGATCAGCCGCAGATGCGCATGGTTGCCGGCGGGGTGCTGGCATTCGGCCTGTGGCGTGGGGAGCCACGGCTGGTTCGTGCGGGGATTAGGATGTTCGTCGCCCATGAAACGGCAACCTGGGCCAAATCACTCGTCAAGCACCGCGTGATACGGCTGCGGCCGCGCAGCGCGGAAAGCGACGGAGATCAGGAACCCCGCACCGGTCATGACATGAGCAAGGAAAAATCCAGCTTTCCGTCTGGCCACAGTGCCGGCGCGATCGCGGCAGCGCGTGCGTTCTCCGCCGAATTTCCGGAATACAGGCCCCTCGCTCTTGCTGCCGCCACCCTCGTCGCTGCCGCGCAGATCCCCCGCTGCGCGCATTATCCGACCGACGTCGCCGCGGGACTGGCCATCGGCACATTCGCCGAAATGACTACAGCTGCCGCCTGGCGGCTGCTGGCGGCAGGGCTGAAGAAGGATGTTCTTTCGCCGTGAACCGGAATGGCCGAAGCCGGCTGCCCGGTGCACCGTCATCCGTACAGCCGATGTTCCGGTGCCATGCAGAAGGGGAAAGGCCGATTCTGGCCTCACAGGATATGCGGGCATGATTGAAAAGGGCCGCGACATGCGCGGCCCCTCTCGTAATCGGCACTGATTGCGGCAATCAGGACTTCGAGCCGCTCTGGCTGCCCTGTTCCGACATCTTGCGGTCGGCTTTCTCGACCAGCTCGTCCTTCTTGTCGAGCGCCTGCTCGCCGACCTGGCGGGCTTTCGCCTCGGCCTGGTCGATCGCATCGGAGCCGATGGGGCCAAGCTGTTCGCGTTCCGTGCGCGACACGGGAATGGCCGAACCTGCGACGGCGCCGACGACGGCGGCGATCAGACCGCCGATCAGCGGATTGTCCTGATAGGCATCGCGGGTCTTGCGAACGGCCTTCTTGCCCTGCAAGGCGGCATTGTGGCGCGTTTCGCGGGCACTGTCGGCGAAACTGTCGCGCTTCTGCCGCATCCGGTCGGTCGCCTCGTCCAGCCGCTTGCGATAGTCGGTGTGATCCTCGTCATGACCGCGCTCGATCATCAGATAGGTCCCGCGTGCCTCGTCGCGGCGGCGCTGATAGGTCACCTCGTCATCGTCGGGCAGGCGTTCGACACGCGACATATGATCGATGTAGCCCCGGTGATCGGGATCGTAATCATACTGAGGATCGTAACCGGTATCGTCGCTGCCGTCCGACGTGAAAGCCGAAGGCCTCGCATCGTAATCGCTGACCAGCCAGATGGCACCGGCCGAGACCAGGCCGAGTGCCAGCGGATTGCGGCGGGCACCATCAAGCAGGTAGCGGGCATCGACGCCGTTCTCGTCCGCCTTGTCGAGGAGCGAATTCAACATGTTGCGCGGCGTCATCTGGTCGCCGATACGGTCGACCGTGCGGCTCATGTCATTTTGCGTACGGCGGATTTCCATTTCGATTTCGTCTGGATCGCGTGTGTCTGTCTGAGTCATCGTGTTACTCCGGAATTCGTGAGGTTGCCGGTCGCCGCATCGGGCGTCCGTTCTGCGGTTTCGATGCTGCGCTCTGGCTTGATGTCGGTGTGCTCCATCTTCTTCTTGCCCGAAGCATAGAGAATGCCGGCAATGATCAGGACAGCGATGCCGACAAGGAGGGTCGCCAGGCCGAGATTGTCGATCGCCTCGCCAAGCAGATAGGCAATGCCCATCAGGGTGACGCCAAGACCGGAAATACCGAGCACCGCCGCTCCGGCCATGGCGCCCATGGCGGTCTTCAGATCATTTACGGCTTCGCGCATTTCGGCCTGCACCAGACTGATCTGCTGCTGCGCCAGATGGGCGCTCTGCGATGTGAGATGACCGATCAGATCGACGATGTTCTCGTCATCACGCGCCGGGGGTGCTCCTGCCGCGGGGCGCACGATGGTCTTGTCATCCGGGTGATCTGCCGGAGCTCTGACTGCAGGTTCCTTCACAGTGCCCTCCCATTATTGTCCGTCTGGATGTCACGCGTCAGGACCGGCTCGTTCACAGCAGGCGGCTGCGGAGCGAAAGTCGAATAATCGCGGCCCGTCGCGGTGCCGTCGCTGCGGAAACTGCGTGCGTTGCCGCCGCTGCCGCTGCTGCCCACGTCGTAACCTTCGTGATATTCGGCACCGGCACGCAGGAAACGCGCTGCGGCGAATCCGATCGCGGCGGAAGCTGCCAGGAACGCAGTCGGGTTTTCGCGGCCGAACCGGTTGGTTTCCCGGGCAATGTCGCGAGGCGATTTGTCCTGCAGGCGGCTGGCAAGATCGTCTATCTCGCGCGCTGCGCTGGAGAATGCCGACGCCAGCCACGCGGGCGCATCGTCATCGCTCCGCAGCTTGTCGGCGGCGGCATCGATGGCAGAGGAAGCGGAATGCGCGGTTCTTGCGACCTGCTCCTTGCCTTCGCGGGCCTTGGCCTCGCCCTGTTCCTCGGCCGTGTTCTTCAGCTTCTGCGCGTCGCCCTTCAGTTCCTGGCGGACTTCCGCGCCGCTGCTGCCATGTGTAGATCCTGTCGTTGATGTTACCATCATGCAATTCCTTTCCTGTATGCCGTCTAAAGGCGCGGCATTGCGGAAAAGTTCCAGCCGGAAGAGCGGCTTAACCTTTTGCAGGTTTCGCAGACTGACGTGTGCCAAGGCGCAGGTGAGCGGCTGGACAAGGGTGCTGCCGATCGACAGCCGGCATCAGTGATGGATCAGGAAGCGGCGCTCAGTTGCACCAGCGCCTCCACCCCGAACTTCCGTTCCACGCGGGCATCCAGTTGCCGCGTCAGGGCATCCTTTTCGGCATCGGACATTTCGGCCTCGACATGCACGGTGATCCACACCGGATTTTCACCCTGTGGCCGGCTTCTGGTAAAGGTCGATTGCACCATGACCAGGCCAATGCCGTCCCGCTGTTCGATATCTTCCTGAACCACCGCGCTGATCCGCTGTGCGATGGAGGATTGCTGATATTCCGGCGTGCTGGAAAACTGCACGAACAACAGTGCGGCCAGGGCGGCCAGGCTGAGCGCGGTGGCCAGAACGGTCAGGAACGGCTTGCCCCGAGGATAGCGGGCGCCGCTTGCATCGATGCCGCAAAGCCGGAAAACCACGAAGCCGGACAGGTTGATCCCCACGATCTGGATGGCGAGCGCCCACAGGCTCGAAAGCACCATGTCCATCTGGTCGATTACCAGCCCCATGCCGATCAGCCCCGCAGGCGGGGCGAGCGCCGCCGCGACCAGCATGCCCGTCGCCGCCCCGCTGACGAGGCTGCTTCGCTCCGACTGCACGAGGTTGAGCGCGCCTGCGGCCCCCGCGGCAAGCGGAAGCAGCACCGAGACCGTCGACCGCATGCTGGCGGATGTCATCAGGGGCGTCGCGATCGTCTGACCAAACAGGAAGCTGAGAAGGGCAGCGACGGCGACAGCGGTCGCCAGCGCCGCGACATAGCGCAGCAGCGATTGCCGCATCAGATGGGCATCGCCCCGCGCCGTTGCCAGCGCCAGCGTCATGGCCGGGCCGGCGAAGGGGGCGATCAGCATGGCCGCGACCAGCAGGAAGATGGATTCAGTATAAAGCCCGATCCAGACGATGATCGCCCCTACGGCGGCATAGGACAGGAACCCCGTCCATGATCCGATGCTTTGCAGGCCGGACAGGAACACCTCCAGCGGACTGCGGAACTGGACGTCGGTGACCTGCTTTTCGGCTTCGTCGGCAGGCGGGCGCAGCGCCAGGATGCCTTGCGGCGCGAAGGAGATGTGCAGCCCTTCGACATCCTCCAGCGCGGACAGGAACCCCTCGATCCGCGCATTGGGGGAATTGCAGATGAGCATCGTCTGCCGCATGCCGGCCCGCCGGGCATCCAGTTCTGCAAGGACGGCGATATCGTGCCTCTCGCTTTCGGCAGTTACGCGTTCGGCCTCTTCCGGAGGCATGACGATGGTGATTTGCCGCATGTTTCCTCCGCGCCTGCCCATTCGGCCTGCAAGGCCGCCGTTTGCCAGAGCGGGGGGGATGCTGCAACCTCGACAGGCATTTGATGGGCACCTGCATGCCGCTGCGGCAGATCAGTGCTCGCGTCGGGCTCTTCACAGGGTCTGTGTCAGCGGCGCGTCCGGCCGATGCGGTGCCTCGGCCTGGTATTGAAAAGCGACGTCACAATCGGACGTCCGGGTTCCGGAACTCTGCCTCGTGCCGCCCGTTCAGTTTGCAGAGTCTTCCGTCACGAACGGCGAGGGCGATTAATTTCAGGAACAGGATATCTCATGGAACAGATTTATGTTGCCGGCCTCGATGACAAGGCCCGCGAAAATTCGATTAAGCTGCTCAACGACCGGCTCACCGACAGCATCGACCTGTCGCTGGCCGTGAAGCAGGCGCACTGGACCATTCGCGGCCCGAGCTTCATCGGCCTGCACGAATTGCTCGACACCATTGCCGAACGAATGCGCGAGCGCACCGACATGATTGCCGAACGTGCGATCATCCTGGGCGGCCACACGCCCGGAACCGTGCAGGCGGTCGACAAGGGCAGCAAGCTGGAGCCCTATCCCGCCGATATCAAGTTCCAGAAGGACCATGTCGAAGCGTTGACGGCGCGGTTCGTGGCCTTCGGCAAGCATTTGCGCGAATCCATCGAGAAGGCCGAGGATGCCGGAGACATGGACACGTCCGACCTGTTCACCGAAGTCAGCCGCGGCATCGACAAGGATGCCTGGTTCCTCGGCGCGCATTATGACGAAGCGAATGCCAAGACAGGGAACTGAGCGCACGGGAATTGAGCGCATTAGCTGAAGCGAACGCAGCCCGTGGCGCGGCACCGTGCGGCGGGTTGCGGCCATGCTGAACCGCAGGCAGATATTGGCGAGCACCGGCGGATGGGCGGCGGCCATGGCATGGCCCGCTGGCCTGAACGCATCGGTGACGTTCGGGCATGGCGACAAACCGCCGCGTCTGCGGCCCGGCGACAGGGTAGGACTGGTGCGGCCGGCCAGCTTCTCCGACCGGGAGAACCGGGTCGAGAATGTGGAGCACACGATCCGCGGAATGGGCCTGGTGCCGGTCCGCGCGGCCAATCTGGACGCGCGCTTCGGCTATCTTGCCGGAACCGACCGCCAGCGCGCCGCCGATCTGAACGCCATGTTCGCCGACCCGGACATAAAGGCGGTCTTCGCCATGCGCGGGGGATGGGGCAGCGCCCGTATTCTTTCGCTGCTCGACTGGGATGTGATCCGCAGCAATCCCAAGCTGCTGATCGGCTTCAGCGACATCACCGCGCTGCACCTCGCCTTTGCAAGATATGCCGGTTACGCCACCATCCATGGCCCGAACGGGGCCAATACATGGCCTGCGCCGAGCTGGGACAGCCTGTGGCGGCTGGCATTCGCCGGCGCCACCCCCGTGCTGGGCAATGGCGACTATCCGGGCGCGCAGCAGATCGTGACGATACGCAGCGGCACGGTGCAGGGGCGGCTGCTCGGCGGTAACCTTTCCGTTCTCAGTGCGCTTGCCGGCACCTCCTGGCTCCCTGATTTCGGCGGCGCCGTGCTGTTTCTCGAAGATGTGGGCGAGGCTGTATACCGTGTCGACAGAATGCTGAGCCAGCTTGCCCTCTCCGGCATATTGCCACGGGTGTCGGGAGTCGTATTCGGCCAGTGCACGCGTTGCGGCGGTGATGACGGCGGCTTTACGCTTACCGATATTCTCCGCCAATATCTCGTGCCGCTCGGTATACCGGCCTTCACCAATGCGAATATCGGCCATGTCGAAGGGCAATTGAGCCTGCCCTCCGGCGCAGCGGTGGAGATGGATGCGACCAGCGGCACCATCCGGCTGCTGGAGCCGATTGCCGGTTGATCATGCATGATCGAACCGCTTTGTTACAGCCGCGCATGTGCGGCCGGATAATGGCGCGATGAACCACCCCGATCATCCCGTCGCGGGAAGCTTCAGGTTTTCCGGGTTCGCTGGATAATCTTTCGCGCATCGGTCGCGGCAAAGAAGGCATCGGTTCTGCAACACGCCGATCTTTCACGCAGCCCTGCGGTTTTGGGCGCGGTTCGGCAGGCTCTTGCCATCGCGGGGGCGGGATTAAAGACGTGGGTTTCAGCGATCTGTACAGTTGTTTCCCGATCGCGATGTTCAACATCATGGACGCGTCGGCCTCAGGCCGGAGCACCGGCGGCCGCAGACAGCGGGCGTAACCATTTCACCTTCGGCTGAATCGCCGCGCGATGCCTAGCTGATCGCCGTCACCGAAAGCTGGTCATGCATTGCCAGATCGCCCGCCCCATAAAGGTAAGACGGGTCGAATCGCGCAAACTGGACGAGGCGTCCGCGATCCCGGCAGTGGACCCGGCCCCGGCGGAATTCTACGAGCGCCGCTTCGCGCAGGTCGCGCAACATCCGGTTGACGTGGATGGGCGTGCTGCCGGTAATCTCGGCAAGGTCGGACTGCCGTAACGGAGAGTTGAAGCCGTCCGCCCGCGCGAGGCCGACCATATCCAGTTTGGCCCACATTTCGCAGATGAAATGGGCGATGCGCTGATCCACGCGCAATTCGCCCATCTTCAAGATCCACGTTCGGTGAATCGCAGCGTCGAGCAGGGTGGAAAACCAGAACAGCCGCGCAAGGTGGGGCTCCTGCTCCATCATGATCCGCAGATCTTCGTGCCGCGCATATCCGACAAGCGCAGGGCCGAGCGCAGTGATATCGTGATCGAGCCGCTTGAGTGCAAAAGCGTGCATGTCGATGAAATCGCCCGGCACATGCGTGGCGAGGATGTGACGCTTGTCGCTTCCCTGCATGGTGCGCAGGATATATCCCTCGATCAGGATCGTGCTGTGTTCGACGGTGGTGCCACGCCGCAGCAGGACCCGTCCGTCCTCCACATGTTCCGTTCTGGTGATGAGGCTTTCTACCACGCCAGCCTCCCGGTGGGTCAATGCCTGGCGCAGCCGGCCCATGAGGAACCTGCCGGTAAGCGGAAATTCCTGCGTTGCGATTGTCATCTGGCCCCATCAAGCTGCAGAGTGCAGACGCAAGGTCTAGATGCAATCTCCCCGGCAGGCAATCAGACGATGCGGCAGGAACGCCGGCCGTGTCTTTCATGGCGAGCGGGCGCGAGACATTTCGCGCCCGATCTCACGCGGGATCGATCTCGTAGCCGATCGGGCCGAAATCGCCGCCGTTGGAGGCGTAGGCCGAACATGCCGTCAGGCCGATGATGCAATCCATGCGCGCAAGCAGGTCGATGTGATCGCCCGCCCGGCTCGGCGGCGGCAGGACCTGCAGCGAGCCATCCTGTGCGACGGGGACATTCATGAACACGTTGAAGGCGGTTGGAATGGCGTCCTCGCCTATGCCGAACGGCGCGAGCGCTTCGGCCAGATTGCCGAAGCAGCCGCGGTGGACAGGCTTGTCCGGGTAGAAATGCCGGAAAGTCGCCTTGCTGCAGGGCGTCAGCAGGAAATCGTGCCTGCCGACGGTGTCGTGGGTGATCTCCAGCATCGGGTTCGAGCGGTTGGAATAGAGAACATGGCCCGTGGTGAGCGCAATCGTTTCCTCGTAATCGAAGGTGCGGCCATTGCTGATGACTTCGCCGACGTCATCAGCCGAATAGGCCAGCAGATCGGCCACCTGCGTTCCGCCGGGATCGGTGACGCGCAGGGTCTGCCCTGCATCCAGCCGGAACGCGGTGCCGCTACGCGGGGGAATGACATTCATGAAGCGTCGTTTCTCTTGTCGGAAAAGGGACAGGACCAGTTCTCGTCCACCTGCCGCCCGCTATATTGTGCGGCTTCGCTGGCTTCACCGTGGCGGCGCAGCATCGGATTGACGGTGCCGGCCAGCGCCTTGTCACGTTCCAGAATGGCTTCGCGCATCCGTTCGTAGCGCCCGTTCTCGCGCAGATCCTCGAACTGGTCGTGCAGGTTGAAAACAAGTGCCGGTTTCTCGAACCGGCGGGCAGGGCGCGATGCGGAGGGATGCAGGCCGACGACGAAATAGGCTTCGCCCCCGAAGCTGAGCGAGAAATGCGGGTCTTCGGGATCGGGGCTCACATCCTCGTCATAGGGTTGCTGCAGCCAGTGATCCTTGTCGGCAAGCGACTGGATCCGCGTCCACATGGCGCGTTCGAACTGCACTTCGGACAGGGAGGAAGGCTGGTTGAAGATCGCGACGAGGCTGCGCAGGCCGGACTTGTCCTCCCGGTAAGCCCGCGACCAGTCGAGCAGGCGGCGGTGGATCCGCAGATCGTCCCAGGCGCTGGTCAGATCGTGGCAGACCATCACATCCAGAGTGTCCCGCGCCAGGGCGCTCTTCGCGCCGACGCAGGGAAATGTATTGTCACGGATAAATTCGCGAAAGGCATCGCCCAGGCGCTGCGCCGCATTCGCGTCTCTGTTCATCAGGTCCAGCAGGGTTCTTCTCCTTGAACCCGAAGGACGCAGAAACCCGCCCGCAGTTCCCGATTTATCTTTGTTTATAAAGAGCTGCGACGGTGGAAGGGGAAGAAGGCGAACAGGTCAGACCGCTTCTACCACCTGTTCGATCGCGCCGAAGATCGAATGGCCGTCGGCATCGCGCATCTCGATCCTGACCGCGTCGCCGGGCTGCATGAACCGGGTCTTGGGGCTGCCGTCCCTGATAGTTTCGATCATGCGGATTTCGGCGATGCAGCTGTAACCCCTGCCGCCCTCGCTCACCGGCTTGCCCGGGCCGCCATCGGCACCCTTGTTCGACACGGTGCCCGACCCGATGATCGTGCCCGCGCCGAGCTTCCGCGTCCGCGCGGCGTGGGAAACCAGCCGTGCCAGGGAAAAGGTGGCGTCCTGACCCGCTTCGGCGCGGCCGAAAGGTTCGCCATTGTAATCCACGATCAGCGGCAGATGGATGAGATTGTCCTGCCATGCCTCGCCCAGCTCGTCCGGCGTGACAGCCACGGGGCTGAAGGCGCTTGCCGGTTTGGACTGGAAGAAGCCGAACCCCTTGCCCAGTTCTTCGGGGATGAGGCCGCGCAGCGAGACATCGTTGCACAACATCAGCAGCTTGATATGGCCGGCTGCATCTTCTGCCGAGGTGCCGGGCGGCACGTCGTCGGTGATGCAGGCGATCTCGCCCTCCATGTCGCAGCCCCATGCCGGATCGCCCAGCGGGATCGCCCCGCGCGGCGGCAGGAAACCGTCCGACATGCCCTGATACATCAGCGGATCGCGATAGAAACTGTCCGGCATTTCGGCATTACGGGCGCGGCGGACCAGTTCGACATGGTTGATATAGGCGCTGCCGTCGGCCCATTGATAGGCGCGGGGGAGGGGTGAGAGCGCCTCGCGTTCGTGGAACCTCTCGCAGGGCACCGCCTCATGTTCGACATCGGTGTACAGCGCGGCAAGGCGCGGCGCCACCTGGTCCCAATGGTCGAGCGCGTGTTGCAGCGTCGGCGCAATGTTGTCCGCCGCGCAATAACGGGTGATGTCCTTCGACACGACCACCAGCCGGCCGTCACGCGTTCCATTCGCCAGGGATGCCAGTTTCATGTCGCCGCTCCTTCAACCAGTCTCTTCAAAACGCCGGAATACCGGTGATCGCCCGCCCGAGGATCAGGGCATGCACGTCATGCGTGCCTTCATAGGTGTTGACCGTCTCCAGGTTCACCATGTGGCGAATGACCTGATATTCCTCCGAGATGCCGTTGCCTCCATGCATGTCCCGCGCCATGCGCGCGATGTCGAGCGCCTTGCCGACATTGTTGCGCTTGACGATGGAGATCATCTCGGGCGCGAACTTGCCTTCGTCCATCAGCCGCCCGACGCGCAGCGAGGCCTGCAGCCCCAGCGCGATATCGCTCATCATGTCCGCCAGTTTAAGCTGGAACAGCTGCTTGGAGGCCAGCGGAACGCCGAATTGTTCGCGGTCCAGCCCGTATTGGCGCGCCGCGTGGAAACAGAATTCCGCCGCGCCCATCGCGCCCCAGCTGATCCCGTAACGCGCGCGGTTGAGGCAGCCGAACGGGCCTTTCAGCCCATCGACGTCCGGCAGCAGCGCGTCGGCCCCGACCTTCACATCCTCCATCACGATCATGCCGGTGGTGGAGGCGCGCAGCGACAGCTTGCCCCCGATCTTCGGCGCGGACAGGCCCGCCATGCCCTTGTCCAGCACGAAGCCGCGGATCTTGCCGCCATGCGCCTCGCTCTTCGCCCAGACGACGAAGACATCGGCGAAAGGCGCGTTGGAAATCCAGGTCTTGGTGCCGTTAAGCACATAACCGTCGCCGTCCTGCCGGGCGATCGTCCGCATTCCGCCGGGATCGGAGCCTGCATCGGGTTCGGTCAGGCCGAAGCAGCCGATGCTTTTGCCGCTGGCAAGCGCGGGCAGATATTTGCGGCGTTGTTCTTCCGAACCATAGGCCTGGATGGGATACATCACGAGGCTGGACTGCACCGACGCCATCGACCGGTAGCCCGAATCCACCCGCTCGATCTCGCGCGCAATCAGGCCATAGGCGACATAGCTGGCACCAGCGCCGCCATAGACGTCGGGCACGGTCGCGCCCAGCAGGCCCGCCTTGCCCATCAGCGGGAACAGTTCGGGCGCGTCGACCTCGTCGCGATAGGCGTCGATCACGCGGGGCTGCAATTCGCCCTGCGCGAAACCGCGCGCCGCATCGCGGATCATGCGTTCGTCCTCGGTCAGCTGATCGTCGAGATCGAAGGGATCGTCCCAGGCGAATTGTGCCATTCCGGCCATATATCTGCTCCTATGTCGCTGCCAGCTTTCGCAGCATTGCGCGGGGCGGGCAAGGGGCTGGCGCGTCAGTCTGCCCGGCTGGCACCGGGTGCGGCCCGCCGTTCGATCGCCTCCTGCATCGCTACGGTCTGTTCGGCCTGCCTCAGGTGCAGCAGTTCCACCATCCGGCCATCATGGCTGATCACGCCCTTGCCGCTGTTTTCCGGCCGGGCGAAAGCGGCGATGATGCCTCTGGCCTGCTGAACCTCGTCGGGCGAGGGGCCGAAGGCGGCGTTCACGGTGCAAAGCTGCTTCGGGTGAATGACCGTCTTGCCGTCGAACCCCAGCAAGGCGCCCTGCTTGCTTTCGCGGCACAGGCCGTCCTCGTCATCCAGAGCGTTGAACACGCCGTCCAGAACCGCCAGCCCATGGGCGCGGGCGGTGACCACTGCCCTTGTCAGCAGGGGCAGCATGGGCGTGCGCGCCGCATCGCTGCCGCAGCGCATCTCCAGCGCCAGATCGTTGGTGCCCATGACAAGCGTGGTCAGCCCCGCCTGCCTGCCCGCTGCCGCAATCGCATCCAGCGCGATGCACCCGGCACAGGTTTCGACCATCGCCCACAAGGCCATGCCATTAGGCAGCGCCTTGCGCGCATCGCGAAGCAGGGCGGCATCGGAAACCTTGGGCAGCAGGACGGCGTCGATCAGCCCCGCGTCCAGACGGGCCAGCGCAGCAAGATCGCCGGTGTGCCAGGGGGTTCCCGCGCCGTTCACCCGCACGACCAGCAGCCTTTCGCCAAAGCCGCCTTCCCGCGCTGCCTGCAACGCGGCATTGCGAGCATCCTCTTTCGCATCGGGAGCGACGGCATCCTCGAGGTCGAGGATGACCGCGTCGCAATCGGCGTTGCGCGCCTTGGCGACCGCTCCGGCGCGATTGGCCGGCAGGTAGAGCGCCGATCGCAGCAATGTCACGCCTCTGGCGGCGCGGGCCGGTTGGCGATCAGGTCGTCAACCACGTCGGGATCGGCGAGAGTAGAGATATCGCCGAGGTTGCTTACATCGCCCTCCGCTATCTTGCGCAGGATGCGGCGCATGATCTTGCCCGATCGGGTCTTCGGCAGGCCGGGGGCGAACTGGATGACATCGGGCGTGGCAATCGGGCCGATCTCCTTGCGAACCCATTGCACCAGGTCCTGCCGCAATGCCTCGTCAGGCTGGGTGCCTGCCGTGGTGGTGACATAGGCGTAGATGCCCTGGCCCTTCACATCATGCGGCATTCCGACCACTGCGGCTTCGGATACGGCGGCATGGGCGACGAGGGCGCTTTCCACCTCCGCCGTGCCCATGCGGTGGCCGGAGACGTTGATGACATCGTCGATCCGCCCGGTAATCCAGTAATAGCCATCCTCGTCGCGGCGGCAGCCGTCGCCGGTGAAATAGCATCCCGGATAGGCGCTGAAATAGGTCTGGTAGAACCTTTCGTGATCGCCATAGACGGTCCGCATCTGCCCCGGCCAGCTTTGCCGGATGACCAGCGGGCCTTCGGCCGCGCCCTCCTGCAGATTGCCCTTCTCGTCCATGATGCCGGGCAGCACGCCGAACATCGGCAGGGTGGCGCTGCCGGGCTTGGTCGCCGTGGCGCCGGGCAGGGGCGCGATCATCATCCCGCCGGTTTCCGTCTGCCACCAGGTATCGACGATAGGGCAGCGGCCTTCGCCCACGACATCGTAATACCAGTTCCACGCTTCCGGATTGATCGGTTCGCCCACCGAACCGAGCAGTTTCAGGCTGCTGCGGCTGGTACGGGTGACATATTCGTCGCCTTCGCGCATCAGCGCGCGCAGGGCCGTGGGGGCGGCATAGAATTGCGACACCTGGTATTTGTCGACGATTTGCCAGAAACGCGAATGATCGGGCCAGTTGGGCACGCCTTCGAACATCACCGTGGTCGCGCCGTTCAGCAAGGGACCGTAAACCACGTAGGAATGGCCGGTCACCCAGCCCACATCGGCGGCGCACCAGAACACTTCACCCGGCCGGTAATCGAACACATATTCATGCGTCATGGCTGTCCAGACGGCATAGCCGCCGGTGGTGTGCAGCACGCCCTTGGGCTTGCCGGTGGAACCCGAGGTATAGAGGATAAAGAGCGGGTCTTCGGCGGCCATTTCCTCTGCCGGGCAGGCTTCCGGCTGCTGCGCGCAGGCGTCGCCCCAGTCCAGGTCGCGCCCTGCCACCATATCCACGTTCGCAGCCGTATGGGCCAGCACGATCACCGATTCCACGGAATGGCCCTGCGCCTCTGTCTTTTCCAGCGCGGCATCGACATTGGCTTTCAGCGGGATGGTCCTGCCGCCCCTGCGACCTTCATCCGCGGTGATGACGATCCGGCTGTCGCAATCCACGATCCGGCCCGCCAGCGCCTCGGGCGAGAAGCCGGCGAACACAATGGAATGCACCGCGCCGATGCGGGCGCAGGCCAGCATCGCCACGGCGGCTTCGGGCACCATGGGCAGATAGATCGCGACCCGGTCGCCTTTCGCCACCCCTTGCGCCTTCAGCGCGTTCGCGAAGCGGCCGACCTCGCGGTAGAGTTCCCGATAGGTGATGCGGCGGGGCGCGTCCTGCGGATCGTCGGGTTCCCAGATAATCGCCAGATCCTCGCCGCGTTCCACCAGGTGCCGGTCAAGGCAATTGGCCGCGATATTGAGCGTGCCGCCCGTAAACCAGCAAATGTGCAGATCGTCCTGCTCGAAACTCGTATCCTGCACGGTATCGAACGGCCTGATCCAGTCGATGCGCTGCGCCTCCTCGCGCCAGAAGGCGTCGGCATCGTCGATCGACTGGCGATATTTGCGGCGGTAGGTTTCGCCGTCGATCAGGGCATTCTTCGCCCATTCCGCCGGAACCTCGTGCTTCGCTTCACTCATCGCTGCCTCCCATCTGCCTGTCTGCCGAACCCATGCCCGGCACTTTTCCTTCCGCTGCGCCGCAATTACAGGCGGCCGAAACGATCCTCATAGGCATCCATGTCGCCCGCCGAGAGCAGGCGGGCCTGCTCCACCCAGTCGTCCCGTCGGATCCGGCCGGCAAACCTGCCCAATTGCGCATCCACACGGTCGATTTCCGCATCGTCCCAATTCGCGATCTGGTCGAAACGGGTGATGCCGAGCACCGCCAGCGCGGCGTTCAGCTTGGGGCCGAGGCCCTTGATGCGGGTGAGGTCGTCCGCCGCATCGGGGTCGCGCATGGGTGCGGTTCCGGCGTCCGGTTTCGGCTCGGCGGAAGCCGGCTCTGGATGCGCGGAGGCGGCGGAGGTCACCGGCGCCTCGCCGCGCATCACAGGATTGGGCGCAGGATGGGGCGCAGGCTGGGGCGCGGGCTGGGGCGCAGGCGTTTCGCTCGCTTCGCTTGCGACCGCTTCGGCGGCGCTGCCGGCAACACCGTGCTTCACCTT
>NZ_JABASZ010000042.1 GCF_012979275.1 Pseudopontixanthobacter vadosimaris | reverse complement strand
ATCTCAACTCCGCGCGCCGCCCCGCGCGCGCAATCGGCCGATGCCGGTGCCGCTCCGCCGCGAGCCGGGGCAACGCCGGAGCCGTCGATTCCGCCTCAAGCCGATCCGCGCCCTGCAATCGATGCCGAACAGGCGGCGAGCGTGGGAGATGCGGCAGCAGCGTCCGCGACTGTGCCTCCGATCCGGCAATCCGCAGCTGAGCACTTGCCGGCTGACCCGGATAGTGAGGAAAGCGGGACATTCGGGTGGCTGGCCATCATTCTTGCGATAGCCGCTGCTCTTGCAGCGATCCTGTTCTTCCGATCGAAAAAGCCACGGGCATCCGGCAGCGCGCCGGATGCCCTGCCCCCTGCAGCGCAGCCGAAACAGCGCCCCGCCTCTTCCGCGTCTCGCCCGGATGCTGTTCCTTTGCCGGCCGCCCCTCCGAATGGCGCGCCTGTTTCGCCCACCCGATCAGACGAACCGCTGGACATGATCGTGGAGCAGATCCGCGCATCGCGCAGCATGATGGCAATTACCTTCAACTGGCGCTTGCGGCTGACCAACAACACCGCTGCTGCTATCGAAGGCCTGCAGCTTTCCGGCGATATCGCCTGCGCGCATGGCCAGGTGCCGACGGAACAGCAGCTTGCCGGTGAAGCCACCACATTGCCGCATCTGCGCCAGATCCCGGCTGTTCCCGCAGGCGACAGCGTTGAACTCAAGGGCGAAATGCGCCTCCCCGTCGCCAATATCACCTCCATCAGTCAGGGTTCCGCCCCGGTTCTGGTACCGCTGCTGCGCCTGAGGATCGGCGGGCCTTCGCTGGATCAGCAAACCCGCAACTGGGTGGTCGGATTGCAGGGCGAGGCGGGCGGGCGGCTTCGGCCCTTCCCGCTGGGCGACCGGCTGCAGGCTTTCGGCGCGGCGGGAGCGCGATTGCTCGCCTGACCTGAGCGGCCCCCATTCCGGCCCAAGGCATTCGAAGCGGGCACTCGACGCGGGCGCGCGGCACGGCTAGATCGGAAGACATGCTTTCTCTCGTAACCACGACATGGCTGGCCGATCAGTCCGGTGCCGCCGACCTTGTTCTCCTCGATGCATCGCTGCATCTGCCGGCGGCGGAGCGCGACCCCGAGGCGGAATTTACCGCCGGACATATTCCGGGGGCGCGGTTCCTTGGCCTGTCCAGCCTGACCGATACGCAATCCACCGTACCCGCCGCCCTGCCGCGCAGCGACCAGATGCAGGACCGGCTGCGCGCGCTGGGCGTGGCGGAGGACAGCCGCATCGTTCTTTACGACGACAGCGCGCTGCGAACCTCGGCGCGGGCCTGGTTCATGCTGCGCCGTGCGGGGCTGAAGAATGTCGCCATTCTCGATGGCGGATTTGCAAAATGGAGAGCGGAAGGACGCCCGATCTCGAAGGGCGCACCCAGTCCTGCCGCCACGAATCTGACCGTGGAGCAGGACGACACCCTCGTACGTGACAAGGCGGATGTTCATGCGAATATCGGCACCGGCACCGAACAGATGGTCGATGCGCGGGATGAAGGGCGCTTCACCGGCGCGATCCAGGACAAGGTTCACGGGCTTGCCGGCGGGCACATTCCCGGCGCGCGCAATTTGCCATTTACCAAGGTGCTGCACGACGATGGCACCTATCGCGATCCGGCGCAGTTGCGCCGCTTGTTCGGCGCTGCGGGCATCGACCTCGACCGACCTGTCGTGGCGAGTTGCGGCAGCGGGGTAACGGCATCGGTGCTGCTATTCGCCATGCATCTGGCGGGCAAGGACGATGCTGCCCTGTATGACGGCAGCTGGAGCGAATGGGGCGCCGACCCTTCTACCCCGAAGGAAACCGGAGCCGCCGCCTGACATGGCAGCGACGGACGGCACCGATACCGACCCGGCGAACCCGCACCGCCGCCAGCAGCCCGGCAGCGGCACCCGCCTTGTGGAAGCCGGCCGGCGCGAGGAGTGGACCGGCGCGGTCGTCAATCCGCCGGTCTGGCGCGCGAGCACGCATCTATATACCGACGTCGCCGCCCTGCGCGCAGGACAGCGCAGCAATGCGGACGGCGCATTCTTCTATGGCAGGCGCGGCGCGCCGACCCAATGGGCGCTGGCCGACGCGCTGACGAGCCTCGAGCGCGGCGCACATGGCACGATGCTCTACCCCAGCGGCACCGCTGCCCTTGCCGGGGCGCTGATGGCGGTGCTTTCCCCGGGCGATGTCCTGCTGGTGACCGACAATGCCTATGAACCGACCCGCAACATGGCGACCGGCATTCTCAGGCGCTTCGGCGTCGAGAGCCGCTTCTTCGCTCCCTGCGATCTGGATGCGTATGGCTCCGCTTTCTGCGAACGCACGAAGGCCGTCATGCTGGAATGCCATGGCAGCCTGACGATGGAGGTGCAGGATATCCCGGCCATGACGGCCATCGCCCGTGACAAGGGCGCCATCAGCTGCATCGACAATACATGGGCAGGTCCGCTGGGCTTTGCGGCGCTGGACCATGGGTGCGACATATCGATCATGTCGCTGAGCAAGCATGTCGGCGGCCATTCCGACCTGATGATGGGCAGCGCCACTGCCGGCGAACGCCATTACCGCAGCTTGCGACGCACCGCGCAGGCATTGGGTCACGTCGTCTCTCCCGATGATGCGGCGCTGGCGCTGCGCGGATTGCGAACCATGGCCGTCCGGCTGGAGCGGGAAACCGCAAGTGCCCTCGCCATTGCGGAATGGTTGCAGGGGCGCGCGGAAGTGGCGCAGGTTCTCTGCCCGATGCTCCCCGGCGCACCCGGTCACGACATCTGGAAGCGCGACTTCACCGGCGGCTGCGGCCTGTTCAGTTTCGTGCTCAAAGGTGCCGACGATGCCATGCGAAGCCGCTTCATCGACGCGCTGGAACTGTTCGGTATCGGTTACAGCTGGGGCGGGTTCGAGAGCCTCGCCATCCCCTTCGACCCTGCCCCGATCTGCTCCGCCGGCGCATGGCCGCCAGGCGGCGTGGATGCGCCGAAGGGGCTGGGCGTCCGCCTGTCGGTCGGGCTTGAGGACGCAGGCGATCTGATCGCCGATCTGGAACAGGCTCTTGCCGCCATGGTGCGCATATGACTCCCGCCGAGATCGCCAGCCCCTTGCCCTCGCCCGAGGCCGCGGCGACGGAGGCTGTCCTTGCCGTCCAGCCGCCGCCGATGCTGGAAGGCACGAATCTGCCGCTCCTGCCGGAAAACATCAATGCGCCGGTCGAGGAGCCGGTCGGTGCGGCGGAGGGGCTGCGCGAGGTGGTTTCCGCCCAGAACGAAACCGCCGCCGGCCTGATCGAAACGCTGGACGCGGCGGCGCTCACGCTCGGCGAAACGCGCGTTTCCCTGTGGGATGCGGTCGTCGTCCTTCTGGTCTTCATGGCGATCATCGTCGCTGCGTGGCTGTTCAGCAAGCTGGCGCACGGCCTGCTGGCGCGGATCACCAGGCTGGACCCGTCGCAGCGCCTGCTGTCGGAGAAGCTGATCAGTGTCGGTGTCTGGGCCATCGCGATTCTCGTCGGGATCGACCTGCTCGGCGTCGATCTCACCGCCTTCGCGATCTTTTCCGGTGCCTTCGGCCTCGCCATCGGTTTCGGCCTGCAGAAGACCTTCGGCAATCTGATCGCGGGGATCATCCTGCTGATGGACAAATCGATCAAGCCGGGCGATGTCATCGCGGTCGCCGACATTGCCGGCAACGAAACCTTCGGGCAGATCCAGAAGATCGGCATCCGTGCGGTTTCGATCACCACCAGGGACGAACGGGAATATCTGATTCCGAACGAAAATCTGATGGTCAACCAGGTCGAGAACTGGTCCTATTCGTCGAAGAACGTGCGGATGCAGATCCCGGTCGGCATATCCTATGGCTGCGATATCGATCAGGCGGAAAAGCTGATGCTCGAAGCCGCGAAAAGCTGCCGCCGGGTGCTGGAAACCCCGCCGCCGACGGTCTGGCTGCAGAAATTCGGCGACAGCAGCGTGGATTTCACCATCCACTGCTGGATTCGCGACCCGGAAGACGGGGTCGGCAATGTCAAATCCGAGGTGCTGAAGAACCTCTGGCACCTGTTCCAGCGTGACGGGATCGAGATCCCCTTCCCCCAGCGCGACCTGAACCTGCGCGGCAACGAACAGTTCGACCAGTTGATCGCCGCCATATCGCAGCGGATGGGCAAGGATGCAGGCGAGGCCGGCACCGATGCCGGTATGGGTGGCGGCAAGGCCTAAGCCTTACCTGCCAAAGAAAACTGTCCGGGCGAGAATGCATTCTCGCTGGCGGGCCTCGCCCAGCGCGGCCATTTTCGCATCATGCATGAATTCGACGATCTTTCCGCCACGCCGCCGCGTAATGATGACCGCAGCGCCGGTTGCGGAGATGGCACTGTCTATCTCGTGGGCGCAGGCCCTGGCGATGCCGACCTGCTGACCGTACGCGCGGCGCGGCTGGTTATGGAGGCTCGCCTCATCGTCCATGACGGTCTGGTCGATCCTGCCATACTGGCGCTGGCGCGGCCCGATGCCCGGCTGGTCTCGGTCGCCAAGCGCCGGTCGCATCACAGCGTTCCCCAGCAGGATATCAACGCGTTGATGGTGCGTGAGGCACGGGCCGGGCGCGATGTCGTTCGCCTGAAAGGCGGCGATCCTTTCATCTTCGGGCGCGGCGGCGAGGAAGCCGAAGCCTGCCGAGAGGCCGGCATCGGCGTGGAGATCATCCCCGGAATCAGTGCGGCCAACGGCGCGGCCGCAGCGGCGCAGATCGCATTGACGCACCGCGATGCCTCCAGCATCGTCAGCTTCGTCGCGGGCCAGTGCAAGGGTCTGGCGGAGCAGGATTGGGCAGGTCTTGCCGGCAAGGGCCGCACGCTGGTCATCTACATGGGCGTGAAGACCGCGCCGCAGATCGCCGAAAAGCTGATGGCGGACGGGCTTGCGCCGGATATGCCGGTTGCCGTCATCGAGAATGGCGCCCGCAGGAACATGCGCGTGTTGCGCGGGCCGCTTGCGGGCCTTCCCTCGCTCGTCACCGATCATTCTGTCGTCAGCCCGGCCCTGATCGTCATTGGCGAGGTGACGGCGCGCGGTGACGCCGAGATCAACGCGCTGGCCCTCGAGGCGGCTCACGAAGAGGCGGCTCGATGATCATTCTGACCGGAAACGATCTCGCCAGCGGGGCGGTCACCTGGTGGGCTGGCAGCGAATGGTCGCGCGATGTGGCCGATGCCGTGGATGTGGGCGAGGAAGCCGACGCCATCGCCGCGCGCGAGGAAGCGGCGCGGCGCGTGAACGTGCCCTATGCCATCAAGGCGGAGATCGGCCCCGATGGTACCGTGCGCCCCGCCCACATCAAGGACCGGATACGCGGCCTTGGCCCAACGGTGCGCCCCGACCTCACTCTGAAACCCGGCGACGCAAATGCCGTCCACGAGGTAATCTGATGTATCGTTATGACCATTGTGACCAGGCCATGGTCGATGCGCGTGTCGCGGAGTTCCGCGACCAGTGCCAGCGCCGGCTCGACGGTCGGCTGAGCGAAGACCAGTTCAAGCCGCTTCGCCTGATGAACGGCCTGTATCTGCAATTGCATGCCTATATGCTGCGCGTCGCCATCCCTTATGGCACCTTGAGCGGCGCGCAGATGCACATCCTGGCCGACATTGCCGACAGGTACGACCGCGGCTATGCCCATTTCACCACCCGGCAGAACGTCCAGTACAACTGGATCAGGCTGGAGGATGCGGGCGACATCCTGGCCGATCTCGCCTCGCGCGAAATGCATGCCATCCAGACCAGCGGCAATTGCATTCGCAACATCAGTTCGGACCATTTCGCAGGGGCTGCTGCTGACGAGGTCTGCGATCCGCGCCCCTATGCCGAATTGCTGCGGCAGTGGTCCAGCTTCCACCCCGAATTCAGCTATCTTCCGCGCAAGTTCAAGATCGCGGTGATCGCCAGTCCCACCGACCGGGCCGCGATGAAGCTGCACGATATCGGCATCAATCTCGTCCGCAACAATGAAGGCGAGCTTGGCGCGGCTTTCTACGTTGGCGGCGGCATGGGCCGTACCCCGATGATCGCGCCGCTGATCCGCGAATTCGTGCCGCTGGATCAGCTGATTACCTATGCCGAGGCATGCCTGCGCGTTTACAATCGCCACGGCCGGCGCGACAACAAGTTCAAGGCGCGGATCAAGATCCTGATCCACGAACTTGGCGCGGATGAATACCGCCGCCAGGTCGAAGCGGAGTTCGAGCACCTGCTCGCGCAGGACATCGAACCGCCCTTCGCCGAACTGGAACGGCTACGCGAATTTTTCGGCGATCCGGGTTTCGAGGACCTTGCAGAAGCGGAACTCGACCGTTCCGATCCGGAATTCGCATTGTGGGCCGACCGCAACACGCACCCGCACAAGCAGCCCGGCTATGTCAGCGCCATCGTCAGCCTGAAGCCGGTCGGCGGTATTCCGGGTGATGCCACGTCCGCGCAGATGCGCCTGATGGCGGATCTGGCGACGCAATACAGCTTCGACGAATGCCGGGTCATGCACACGCAGAACATCGTCCTGCCCCATGTGCGCAAGGCCGATCTGCATGCGCTGTGGAGCAGGCTGGACGAAGCGGGCCTCGCCACGCCCAATCTCGACCAGATCGACGATATCATCGCCTGCCCCGGCCTCGATTACTGCAGCCTCGCCAATGCAAGGTCGATCCCGGTGGCGCAGAAGATCTCGCAGCGCTTCGCCGCCAATGGCAAGGGCGATACATTGGGCGAATTGAAGCTGAAGATTTCCGGCTGCATCAATGCCTGCGGGCATCATCATGCCGGCCATATCGGCATCCTCGGCGTCGATCGGAAAGGCGTCGAGAACTACCAGCTTCTGCTCGGCGGCAGCGAGGCGGACGATACGTCGCTCGCCAAGATCACCGGGCCGGGTTTCGACGAGGACGGCATCGTCGATGCGGTGGAAACCGCCACCGACGTCTATCTGGCCAACCGGGCGGATGGGGAGCGCTTCCTCGACACCTATCGCCGCATCGGCATGGCCCCTTTCAAGGAGGCGCTGTATGGTTGAGCATTCCGCCGTCACGCAATCGGAAGCGGAAGGGCGCGGCCCCGAGGCAAGGCCGTTCCTGCGTTTTCGCGACGACGATCCGGTGGGCGATCCTGCCGTAACGGTCGATGCCTTCCTCGGACAAGGCAACGCGACCGCCGTACGCATCGAACCCGGCGACGATACCCGCGACCTTCTGCCGCATCTGGAACGCGTCGCGCTGGTGGAGGTGAACTTCCCCAGCTTCGGCGACGGGCGCGGTTATTCGGCGGCACGTATCCTGCGCGAGGCAGGATACGCAGGTGAACTGCGCGCCGTGGGCGACGTGCTGGTGGACCAGATCGCCTATATGCGCCGCTGCGGCTTCGATGCGTTCGAACCCGGCGAACCATTGAATGCCGATGATGTGGATGCGGCGCTTGGCCGCTTCCCCCATGCCTATCAGCAGGCCGCCGACAGCGCGGTGCCGATCTGGGCGCTGCGCCACGGAAAGGGTGCAGGCGACCACGATGGCTGAAGCCGATCCCCGTCCGAGGTCCGGCGCGTCCTCACCCGTGCGGCAGGTGGACCGGATCGACACCGGTCCGCGCTTCACCGATGCCGATGCCATTCGCCTGAACCGGATGTTCCGGGGTGCAGATACGCATGAGATGCTCGCCGCCGTTCTGAAAGACGGATTGGCGGGCGACGTGGCGGTCGTGTCCAGTTTCGGCGCCGAAAGCGCAGTTCTGCTCGATATCGTGGCGCGGATCGATCCTGCGGTGCCGGTCCTGTTTCTGGAGACGGGCAAGCATTTTGCCGAGACGCTTGCCTATCGTGATACCTTGGTAAGCCGCCTCGGCCTGACCGGCCTTCGCAATCTGCTGCCGGATCCGGAACTGCTGGCAGACAGGGACGAGAACGGCTTGCGCTGGTCCTACGACCCGGACGGCTGCTGCGATATTCGCAAGGGGGCGCCGCTGGCGCGCGGCCTTGCCGGCTTCGATGCGACGCTGACGGGGCGCAAGGCATTCCAGTCCGCCACCCGCGCCACCCTGCCCCGCTTCGAAGTCGATCATTCCGATGCCGAGGGCCGGTTGAAGATCAACCCGCTGATCGACTGGACACCCGCCGATATACAGAACTGGATGCAGGCGCATGATCTGCCGCGCCATCCGCTCGTCGCCGCAGGTTACCCCTCCATCGGCTGCGCGCCCTGCACCAATCGGGTCGCACCGGGCGAAGATCCGCGATCAGGTCGCTGGAAAGGCTGGGACAAGGTGGAATGCGGCATTCACGCGCCCGGGGGCGATGCCGGGGCGCCGCAGGATGCAGCGGATGCCGCCCCTGGCAGCGACGAGCGGCCGGACGAGACGAACCAGCCCTATTTCTGAAAGCCGCTAGAGCCAGCCTTCCCTGCGGTACCAATCCGCCGTTCCCTGAAGCCCCGCCGTCCCGCCGATGCGCGGCTGCCATATGTCCTTCGGCACGGCCGCATCCGGCGAGGCGACCCAATCGGGGTGGATCATGTAGCCGACCCGGTCCGCCGTCAGTCTGGCGCCGCCGCCCCGCAGCATGCCATCGATGCGGGCGCCGCCGCGCAGCACTGCTGCAGGCAGTGCCGGTGTCCAGACCCTGCGTCCCACCGCCCGCCCGATGGCTTCGCCCAGTTCCCGATGCGTCCAGCCGCCGACCTTGCCGTCATCAGGTTCGAAAATGCGGTGGCTGGTGCGGTCATCCTGCGGGATCAGCGCGACCAGGAGATCGGCCAGGTCGCGCACATGGATCAGCGATGTGCGGCCTGCCGGAGGCATTGGCACGACGCCCCATTTCGCGCTGCGGAACAGTTCGAACAACTCGCCGTCATGCGGTCCGTAAACTGCGGGAGGGCGTACGATCGTCCAGTCCATGCCGCTGGCGGCAACTATGCGTTCCGCCTGCCGCTTGCTCTTGCCGTAGCGGGATAGCCCCGGCTCACGGGCGGAGAGGGACGATACGAGGATGAACCGCGGAACCCCGGCAGCCTGCGCGGCACGGCAGACGGCCATGGTACCGGCGACATTCCCGGCGTGAAAACCTGCGGCATCGGGTGCATTGGTTACCCCGGCGACATGTATGACGGCTTCCGCATTACCGGCCAGCCGCGCAAGCGCATCGTCATCGGCCAGATCGCCCTTGATCCATGACTGCCCTTCGCGCGAAATCTCCGGCACCTTGCGCGCCAAGGCGCGTGTTTCGAGGAAATCGCGCTCGAGCGCATCGAGCAGGGCACGGCCGACGAACCCCGTCCCTCCGGTGACGGCGACGGTCACAGCAACACCAGCGAATCGCGGTGCATCACTGTCGAGCGCGGCATGTGCCCGAGGGCTGCCTCGTGCTGCGCCAGCGGCATGCCCATGATCCTGCGGCAATCATCGGCAGAATATTCGACGAGTCCCCTGCCGATCAACCCGGCGTCCTCTGCCCGTATCGTCACCAGATCACCTCGCGAGAAGTCACCTTCCACCTCGACGATGCCCGCCGCCAGCAGACTGGCCCCCGATCTCAGCGCGGCGATGCACCCCGCATCTGCGACCAGCGCGCCCCTGTCGGCCTTGCGCCCGCCGAGCCACGCCTTGCGGCCCCGATCCTTTCCGGACGGCATGAAGAGGGTGCCGCGCTTCGACATTACCAGCCGCCCAAGCGGCCCGGCATATGTGCCATTCACGATGGCCAGCGTAATCCCGGCACGTCCTGCTATTTCCGCAGCGGCGACTTTTGCCGCCATGCCTCCCGTGCCCACACCTGCCACATCCGCGCCGCCGGCCATGGCGTGAATTGCTCCGTTCACGGCGGTTACGACAGGTACCAGTTCGGCTCCTTCGTCATGCGGATGGCCGGTGTACAACCCGTCCACATCCGACATCAGCAGCACACCGCCGGCCCCTGCCGCCTGCGCGATCCGGGCCGCCAGACGGTCATTGTCGCCAAAGCGGATTTCACCGGTCGCCACACTGTCATTTTCGTTCACCACCGGCACCGCGCCTGCATCCAGCAGGCGCTGCAAGGTGGCGGAGGCGTTCAGATAGCGGCGCCGGTCTTCCAGATCGTCCAGCGTCAGCAGCAACTGCGCCGCCGTCAGACCGTGCCGCGCCAGCGCATCCGACCAGAGCCCCGCCAGTGCAATCTGCCCGACCGCCGCCGCTGCCTGCGCATCGGCCAGGTTCGCCCTGCCCCCGTGCGGCAGGTTCAGCCGGGCGGCGCCGAGGGCGATCGCCCCCGAACTGACGATGACGATCCGCTGTCCGGTGCGGCGCTGATCCGCCACTTCGCCTGCGAGCACGTCCATCCAGTTCTTCCGCGCTGCGCCCTCTTTCCCGACGATCAGGGAGGAACCGATCTTGATGACGAGCAGCGACGTCTGCACCGAATCGAGCAAGCCAGCAAGTGACGGAGAATTCATCGGTTTGTCTGCTGATGGATGGAGTTTGCAGGGGAACAATATGTCAGAGCGGCGACCATTCCGGCAGATCCGCCTCATCCTCGGTTTCGATACCCCTGGTTTCTGTCGATGTGCGATCCGGCAGATAGGAAAGCACGGCATCGAGCAGGGCATCCACTCCCTCGCCGGTTGCCCCCGACACGGCAAAGACTCGCTCCGCACCGGCAGCCAGCAGTTCGGCTGCGAAACCTTCCGCCAGTTCGGCATCGGCCAGATCGGTCTTGTTGAGCGCGACGAGCTTCGGCTTGTCCGCCAGCCCCGCGCCGTAATTCGCCAGTTCTTCTTCCACCGTCTGCATGGCGGCGGCAGGATCGTCGCCCGAGATATCGACCAGATGGATCAGGACGCGGCACCGTTCGATATGGCCGAGGAACCGGTCACCGATGCCTGCACCATCGGCCGCCCCGGCAATCAGGCCCGGGATGTCGGCAAGCACGAATTCACGGCCCTTGTGATGCACGACGCCGAGTTTGGGAATCAGGGTGGTGAAGGCATAATGGCCGACCTTCGCTCCGGCGTTCGATACCTGGTTGATGAAGGTCGATTTACCGGCATTCGGCAAGCCCAGCAGGCCAACATCGGCGAGCAGTTTCAGGCGCAGCCAGACATACATCTCCTGCGCCGCTTCGCCCGGCTGATGCTGGCGGGGCGCCCGATTGGTGCTGGTCTTGTAGCTCGCATTTCCGCGGCCGCCCATGCCGCCTTCCAGAAAGGTGATCCGCTGCCCCACTTCGGTGAAGTCGGCGAGAACCTCCTCCTTGTCCTCCGACAGGATCTGCGTCCCCACCGGCACGGCTATGACGAGGTTGTCCGCGCCCTTGCCCGTGCGGTCGCGCCCCATGCCGTGCCCGCCGCGCGGAGCCTTGAAATGCTGCGAATAGCGGAAGTCGATGAGCGTATTGAGGCCCTGAACGGCTTCGAAGACGATATCGCCGCCCTTGCCGCCATTGCCGCCGTCTGGCCCGCCATATTCGACGTATTTCTCACGTCGGAAGCTGACCCCTCCGGGGCCGCCCGCGCCGGAACGAATGAAAATCTTGGCCTGATCGAGAAAATGCATGCAGCCTTATCCGGCGATTGGCGCATCAGCGCAAGTGATTGGCCGGTCGGACCGGGCCGGATCGCCATCGAATTACGGCAATTGGACGAGATGAAGAATTGCGAGGCGTGGCAATTAGGGTCAAAGCCCCGCTTTCCGTTCGCAACACGCCCCCTCGGCCTGCTGTTTCGGCAACGCTGCTTTGCCCCTCCGGGTAATTTCCCGGTCGGGTGGATCAGCCATGCCGAAACAGAATATGGCTCACCTTGACAGAGTTCCATTAGGATCATTGGCTACATCGCCCATGCCGAACTCCTGTTGGGGAGTGATGCCATCCTGCCCCGGCAATGGCGCATCCAGATCGAAGCTCGGTCCCGGTGCCGGGGCATCTGCCGAAACATCGGAATATTGCATCGGCGCATAAGTGCCAGGTGTATAGGGATCCGCCGCAGCTGACCTTTCCTCACCTGGCAGCAGGAGAGGCACGGCGTTGCTGGGTGCGACTTCGACGGGGGTGACGACATTGCTGGCAACCCCGGTGGAAGGCGCTGCGACGACTTCGCTGCCGCTGGTCCCCATGCCCGCCGAAGGGGTAGTCAGCCCGGCCGCAGGCACAGCATCGACGGTGCCCGGCAGTGCGTAGGCTCCATTCGCCACACCTGCCTCGCCTGCAACGAGAGTGGCCCCGGAAGGACCGAATGCATCGTCATAGGACGCATAGACCGGCTGGCGCGGACCGTATTCCCTGTTCCACGCGGCCAGATTGACGCGGTATTGTTCGAAGGACTGGAAGAAGTCCTCGAACACGCTTTCCAGCACCGGCAGACTGCGTTCGGCAAAGCTCTGCAGATCCGCAGGATTGACCATCAGCGCCTCGTTGCTGACCGCCAGGGCAGCGGCGCAGAACTGGTCCTTCGCCGGCGGTGTCGCAAAGTAATTGTAGACCCTGGTCATATACAGATCCTGCTCGTCCCGCGCGAGGCGCTTCTGCCCGTAACGATCGACGAATTCCGACGTGACCGCCTTGTTTGCCGTGCCCAGCGCCTTCTCGTTGCTGTCGAGGAACTGCGTATAATTGGGCAGGATGCCGACGAATTGCGGCTCGAGGCAATTCAACGCCGCGACATTCAGCGCCGAGCGGAGGTTCCAGACAGTCTGCGCTGGCGATATATGCGCGTTTACCGTCATACGCGTACCGTCAGGGCCGATCTGCGGGATCGGCATCGTTGCGCTGGCATTGCCGGGCGGCACCGGCTGCGGCGGAATAACCTTCGCGACGGGCGGCGGCGGCGGAGGAGGCGGCGGCGGCGGTGGGGGTGAAGTCGTGCAGGCAGACAGGGCGATGATTCCCGTTGCAACCGCGAAATAGCGAATCTTCAATGGTGGACTGTAGGACATCTGGTGCGAACCCTCCTCGGCGCTGCGAACAGCGTGGCAGCGCGTATCTTGCGCTGCGATGAAGGGAAGAGCCTACAGAATCAAGATGGTAAAGAAAATGCCCGGAATGCACGAATGGCACTCCGGGCACGATGAATCGAGGCGGCCAGCAGATCGCCTGCCGGTCGCTGCCCTTTATTCCCGGCTGCCCATGAACCGCAGCAGGAACAGGAACATGTTGATGAAGTCGAGATAGAGGCTGAGCGCGCCCATCACGACCATCTTGCCGGTGCTGACAGCCTGCGCCGCGCCGGGATTGGTCAGCGTCATCTGCTGCACCGCCAGGTAATCGTTCTTGAGACGCTGCGTATCATAGGCGGTGAGTCCTGCGAAGATCAGCACGCCAAGAAAGCTGATCGCCAGTTCCAGCGTCCCCGAACCCAGGAAGATATTGATGATGCTGGCGATGATCAGGCCGATCACGCCCATGATCAGGAAGCTGCCCCAGGCCGAAATGTCCTTCTTCGTGGTGTAACCCCACAGGCTGAGACCGGCAAAGGCACCGGCCGTGGCGAAGAACGTCGCGGCGATCGATTCACCCGTATAGACGAGGAAGATCGTCGAGAGCGACAGGCCCATCACGGTCGCGAAGGCCCAGAACAGGCCCTGCAGCGTCGCCTTGCTGAACTTGTTGTAACCGGCGCCCATCGCGATCACGAAGCCGAGCGGTGCCAGCATGACGATCCAGCTGAGAATCCCGCCGCCCTGGAACAGGGTTGCGGCCATGCCTGACTGTGCGAACAGCAGCGCCACGATGCCGGTAAGCAGGACACCCGATGCCATGTAATTGTAAATCGAAAGCATGTGCTTCCGAAGGCCCGCGTCGAAGGTGGTCCGACCGGTGACGTCACCGGTCGTCCCGGTGGCCGTGCCGAACCCCGTGCGCGTGCGCGGATTGTCGTTCCAATTCGCCATTTCGATCTCTACTCCATTGCCGGCAGGCTGTTGTCGTGCCGGTATGTCCGCAATATCGGCATTATTGCCGCGAAATTCAAGCAAAACCGGCCCCTATGGACGGATTTCGGATTAACCTTTGCCCGCAGCCTCCGCTGCCATTTCCGCGCCCCTGTCGCGGGCCGCGCGAAGAGTTTCGGTCAGCAATTCGGCCAGCGCACCGCAATCGTCCAGCACATCCAGCCCGCGCCTCGTCATCCCGTTGGGGCTGGCAACTTCGTCGGCCAGTTGCGCGGGCGATCTGTCCGCTCCGGCGGCAAGTACAGCGGCCCCATGCACCATGCCGAGCGCCAGACGCGCCGCCAGTTCATCATCCAGCCCCAACCGCGATCCCGCTTCTGCAAACCCGTCGATGACACGGTAGAGGAAGGCGGGACCGGACCCGGCCAGCGCCGTCGCGGCATCGTAACCGGCCTCCTGCGCCATCCATTCCGCATGGCCGAGCGCATCGGCAAGTTCGGTGACCCGCGCCGCAATCCGATCGTCCACACTGCCCGCCAGCAGAATGGGCGAAAGATTGAGCGCCACCGCGAGATTGGGCATGAAGCGAACGATGCCGCCGGCTTCGGGAAAGGCTTCGCCAAGCTGCGTCAGCCCCACACCTCCAAGAATCGAGATCACAAGCGTATCCTGCCCGGCAAGCGACTGCATCGCAGGGGCCAGTTCGGGGAGCAATTGGGGTTTGAACCCCAGGATTATCGTATCCGGCGCCCGGTCCGGCCATTCGGTCACCATCCTCACCCCGCCTGGAACCGGCTTGGCACGAGGGTTGTAGACGGTGAAACTTGCGGGCGCATAGCCAGCGCGCAGCCAGCCGGTCAGCATCGCCTGCGTCATCGTGCCGAACCCGGCTATCAGCACGTGGCCGCACGGGTTCGGAACCGGGGCCTCCGCCACGCTCAGGCTTCGCCTATCGCATCGACCATCGCGCTTTCCAATGCCTGCTGCGGGGCCTTTTCGCCCCAGAGCACGAATTGGAAGGCGGGATAGAAGCGGTCACATTCCGATACCGCCGTTTCGACCAGGGCCTGTGCCTGGCCGACGCTGAGAAGACCGTCGTCGCCCAGCATGGTGGCATGGCGATAGGCGACGATCCCGCCGGCGGACCAGATATCGAAATGGCCCAGCCAGACCTGTTCGTTGACCAGCGCGAGCAATTCATGCGCCGCACGCATTCTCGGCTGCGCCACGCGAATTTCGGGCAGGCAGAGCAGTTGCAGGACATTGTCTTCGCTCCGCCAGATCGCGCGCAGCTGATATCGGGTCCACGCACCCTGGATCTCTCCGGACATTTCCTCGTCGCTCAACGCATCGAAGGCCCAGCCTCGGGCTTCGAACAGGGCGGCAAGCATGTCGACCGGTGCAGCATCCTCGCCCCTGGGGAGAGTATCATCACGGTCGGTCATCACGGGCGGGGTTCTATTCGTCTCATGCCGCAGGGATGCATCGACCCTGCCGCCCGGCGCAATAGCGCCCCCCATCCGCTTCTGGGGACAAGTCGGCTGGCTTGTTCAAAGCCTGTGCACAAGCCGGCTGCCCCGCTTCGGACGTTCAGGCGAACAAACACTCAGCCAAGCGGCTCGACAGCCTCGCCCGCGCGGCTGGTGAATACGAAGCTGTCGATCTCTTCCGCTTTCAGCGCGGTGACCAGCTCCTGCGCGGCGGAGCGCGATTCCATCGGCCCGGCCAACAGGCGGTTCGCCTCGTTCCATTCTGCGAGATGACCTTTCCGCCCCGCCAGCAGATCGCCTGCCTTGCGGCTGATCCGGCGCCAGTCGAAAGCCAGGGCTTCGCGATCGCGCCCTGTTGCCACCTGCACCCAGATGCGGCTGGGATGTGCGGGCGGCGGCGGGGTCTCTGCCACGGGCGGGGCGGCGCGCACCTCGGCCTGCCGTACCTCGCGCGGCGGAGTGATGGACGTGATGTCGACGCCGCCGACAGGCGCGGCGGCAGGAGCAAGGCTGAATGCGGCGAAAGCTTCCTCGAGGCTGGCAGGTTCCGGCAGGGTCTGCGTTACCGGGACACCGCCGGTGGTGGCCGCGGGCGGTTCCTGCCGGGCGACGATGACCGGCGCTGCCGCCGCAGACATTGCAGCGGCAGGTGACCTGTCCGCCGTCAGGCTATTTCCTGCAGAGTCATCCGGCGCAGGGCCATCCGGCGCAGGATCAGCCAGTGTAATGGCCCGGCGGACAATCCGTGCTTGCGGCGCGGCAACTTCCGCAAGCCGCGCCGGCGCGGCGTTCCCATCCGCTGGCAAGGCAGGCAGCTCGCCACCTGCGACCTGCGCAGCGGCTCCCGCCGGTTGAGGCGCGTCGAGGCGTATGCCCGACAGCGGCGCGGCAGGCACCTGCGCCTGGATTTCTGCCTGAGCCTGAGCCGGCAAGGCTCTTTGAGCCTGCGCCGCCGCTCGTCCCGGCCGTGCAGCGCCCGCAGCGGAGCGCCGGTCCGATCGCGCCATACGGGCCGCTATGCGGGCGCGCCTCCGCGTTTCCGGGTCGTTCTGAGGCACCTGTTCGGCGAGGCTGGGCTCGCCTGAACGCCTGGAATTCCGCAGATTCACGCTGCGTGTCTTGCGCGGCTGCCTGGGCGAAGCGGCAGAACTGCTGCCTGCACTCGCCGTGGCCTGGCCCGCCGACCCGCCGAGCGGCGGCCCGGATGGCGTGAGGCGAGATCCGCTGGCGACTGCCTGCGGAAAGGTCTGCACGGCCATCGGCGGCGAGGCTGCGGCATTGGCCGAATATTGCGCGATGCGGGGATCGTCGCGGCCAATCTGCGCCGCGCGCGGAAAAATGCCAAGATTGCCGGCGGCCGCCTGCTGCGCGCGGGTCAGGCGCGGCATGTACCGCAAATATGGCACGATCCTGTCTGAAAGGGGGCCGGGCATCACTGCCTCGGCGATCGCGACGGCTTCCTCTTCATGCCCCAGAATGGCAAGCCCGAAAGCCCGCACCCGATAGGCACCGAAATCGCGGCTGTTCAGCATCGGCAGAAGGGTTTGTTCAAAGCCTTCGCGATCGCCCGAAATGGCCTGGCTGAGCGCGAGCCTGCGCTGCATTTCGGCATCGCCGCCGCTGCTCAGCGCCCTGCGGTACTGCGCCTGCGCGCTGGCATTGTCACCGACGAGGTCATAGGCGAGCCCCCGGTCGCCGGCGAGTGCAGCCGTCGAAGCGCCCGCAGTTTCGGCTTCGGAGAACAGGCGCAGCGCCTCCAGCGGACGATCCGACCGCAGGAAGGCACCCGCCAGCCCGACCTTGATCCGCGGATTTCCGGGCGAGAGATCCTCTGCTCGACCGAAAAAACCGATCGCCGCATCGATATCGTTCAATTGCAGCGATGCCGTTCCTGCATCGATCAGGGCGTCCAGATCTCGCGTGTCGCGGGCCAGCCGGCGCAGGGCGGCCTGCAAATCGGCAATTGCCGGCGACGGCAGTGCCTGCACCACCGGCTGCGATACCGCCTGTGCCGCCACCGGCACCGCAAGCAAGCCACCAACGCCTGCAAGCGTCGACGCCCCCGCAAGCCTCAAGGCGGCGATTCGCGTCCTACCAGAACATGACAGCGGCTGCGATTTACCGGGGCGGGATAGGGCGTTATGGATAATCTGCTCCTGCATGCTGATCAACCGACGCTCCTGATCGACGATCCATCGAAATCGCAGGGTGCCAGTGCAGCCTTAACCTGCACGGAACGACCAGCGGAAGCGCGATTCGCCGGCAGCTGGCCGCGACCGGCCGCCAACGCGCCGGTCACTGGTTGTTCTGACGCCCCAGGAAACGCGGAATGCTCAGCGAGGATGCATCGTCGTCATCGTCCCTGCTCGTGTCCGAACCGCGCGACAGATTGGCCATCCGCTCGAACAGCGTGCTGCCCCCGCCCGCACCGGCGCGGGGCGCGGGCCTTCGCGGCTGATTGTCACCATCACCGGAGACAAGACCGCGTCGGCGGCCCTGGCTATTCGCCTCCACCGGGCGATCTTCCTCCGCAAGCCGGTCGGCGTTCCGCAGAAGCTCATCCTGGCTTCGACGCACTGCGGCCCGATGTGCGCTTTCGGCTTCCTTGTCGGCGGTCAGGTCGAGCGGTTCGTCGTTGCTGCGACTTTCCCCGGCAGAACCGACCACGCCCACACCGCTGCTTTCGGCAGGAGAAGCGAGCCGGCCGCTGCCACCATTATCCGATGCACTTTCCGAAGCATCGTCCGATGCATTCCGCAGTCCTGCGAGCGGGTCGACGATCTCGTCGACATCGTCTTCGCTCTCGTCGAATTCCTCGTCATCATAATCGCCCTGCGGCTGTCCGGCGCCAAAGCGTGCGCTATCGCCCGCATCGGCATAGATCGCCGGCTCTTCCGCTGGCATCTCCTCATCTTCGGCGGGCAGTTCGAGGACCGGGCGCTTCGGCGCGCGCGCGGCACCAAGCGAGAAATTGCGGTTGCCGGCAGGCGACGCCGGTGCGGCGGATCGGTCGCCCGTCTGCTCGATGCCGGTTGCGACTACCGATACGCGAATCTTGCCGTCGAGATCGGGATTGAAGGCCGAACCCCAGATGATGTTCGCGTCTTCGTCCACCAGTTCGCGGATGTGATTGGCCGCTTCGTCCACTTCCAGCAGCTTCATGTCCTCGCCGCCGATGATGGAAATGATCACACCTTTCGCGCCGGCCATGCTGACCCCGTCGAGGAGCGGGTTGGCAATGGCGCGTTCGGCTGCCTCGAGGGCGCGATTCTCGCCTTCGCCCTCGCCGGTGCCCATCATCGCCTTGCCCATCTCCTCCATCACGGAACGCACATCCGCGAAATCGAGATTGATGAGGCCAGGCATGACCATCAGATCGGTAATGGAACGGACGCCCTGCTGCAGCACCTCGTCGGCGAGCTGGAAGGCTTCCTTGAAGGTCGTTTCCGCCTTGGCGACAAGGAAAAGGTTCTGGTTGGGAATGACGATCAGCGTATCGACATGCTTCTGCAATTCGTCGATGCCGGCCTCTGCCGCACGCATCCGGCGGGTGCCCTCGAACAGGAAGGGCTTGGTGACGACGCCGACGGTCAGTACGCCCTTGCGCCTTGCGGCTTCGGCGATGACGGGCGCCGCGCCGGTGCCGGTGCCGCCGCCCATTCCGGCCGCGATGAAGCACATGTTCACGCCTTCGAGCGCGTCCTCGATGTCGCCCACCGTCTCTTCCGCCGCTGCCTTGCCCACTTCGGGACGGGCGCCTGCACCGAGCCCGCCGGTGATGTCGGGCCCGAGCTGGATGCGCTGTTCCGCGGCGGCATTGGTCAGCGCCTGCGCGTCCGTATTCGCGACGATGAATTCGACCCCTTCGATGTCGGCCTGGATCATGTTGGCAATGGCATTGCCGCCCGCGCCGCCGACCCCGATCACGGTGATCTTGGGGCGCATGTCGTCTACGGCAGCGGGTCCGATATTGATGCTCATGTTACAGCTTCCCTCCGGGGAAAATCAGCGATTTCTGTTCAAGACCTGAAAATATAACGCCTTGGCGTCGCCATTCTGGCATATTCGCTCCCGATTTGCACGGGCCGCAGCGGATTGTCCACAGTGGTTGACCAGGTGCAGGAGCGCGGCAGGGCAAGGCATCAGAAATATTCCCTGACCGCCCGGGCGACGCGCCCGATCAGCTTCATTCCGGTATAGCGGGTCGTCTGCATGTCGCGGTCGCCCAGCGTGCGGATATCGACGGGATCTTCGGAGGCATAGAGGCACAGGCCGGCAAGCGTCGAAAACCCCGGTGCGGAATGCGCTTCGGGCAGCCCGCGCAATGCGGGCGGCCGGCCAATCCGCACCGGGCGGCCGAGAGCGCCTTGTGCAAATTCGGCAAAACCGGCCAGTTCGGCGCCGCCGCCGGTCAGCACGACCTGCCCGCCCTTTGCTCCCGTAAAGCCCATGGCCTTGAGGCTGCGGCCGATCTGGTCCGTAAGGGAGGACAATTGCTGGGTGACGACCGAAACCAGTTCCGCGCGCGGGATGCGATTGGCATCGTCCGCACCGCGTGCCATCGCATCCGCCCCGCGCGAAGCGGCTTCGGAAGGTCCGTCCCCGGGGCCGTTTACCGGTACCATCTCGCGATGGTCGGTCGGGCTGGCGATGGCCGAACCCGCGACGCATTTCAGCCGTTCGGCCTGCGAACGGCGGATGCCGAAGGCGCTGGCTATGGCATCGGTGATATCGCCCGATCCCGTCGGAATGGCGGTGAGGCCCAGCAGCATGCCGCCGGCATGAACCGAGACATTGGTTACCTCTCCGCCGATCTCGATCAGGGCCACGCCCAGTTCCCGTTCCTCGGGCGTCAGGCAGGCGTGCCCGGTGGCGATCGGTGCGGCGACCACGGCTTCGACCCCGAGATGGGCGCTCTGCACCGCTTCCAGCAAATTGCGGACCGGCGCGCCATCGGCCAGCATGACGTGGATGTCGACGCCCAGCCGTTCGGCATGCAGCCCCTTCGGACTGGCGACGCCATGCACCCCGTCCAGCGTGTAATGCGCAGGCTGGGCATGCAGCACCTCGCGCCCGTCGGGCTGGATATTGTCGCGGGCGGCGAGGAGCAGGTGCTCGATATCCTCATCCTCGATCCGCCGACCGCCGATCTCGACCTCGACCTTGGCGATCTGGCTGGCGAGCCCTGCGCCCGAACAGCCGACCCAGACGCTGCTGATGCTGGTGCCCGCATTGCGCTCCGCCCGTTCGACCGCGTCGCGTATGGCGTGAGTCGCTGCCGCCATATCGGTGACATAACCGCGTTTGATGCCTTCGCTGGCGCGGTGGCCCGATCCCAGCACGACCAGGTCACCGGTTTCCGATACCCCCATGATCATGGCGGAAATGCGGAAGGAGCCGATGTTCACGGCCCCGAAGACCTTGCTGATGCGCGGCATGCCCATCACGGGTTCTCCCGGCTTTCGAGCATTTCATTCGCCCGTCCCGGAATGCGGCCATAGATGCGATCGGGCACGCGCATGTCGAAAGTGGCGATCTGTCCGCCAAGGAAGCGGCGCGTTCCATCCATTCGCGCGAAGGAGATCAGCGCCTTGGCCGAAGCATCCTCGCCTTGCGGCAGTGCAAGCACCTGATTGGTGGCGAAGGTCAGGTTCCAGCGGCGGTTGCCGATCCATTCGGCGTGCCCGACGCGCGATTTCAGTGCAGGGGCAGCATCGAGCAGATCGGTCAGCGCGCCGACCTGCCGCTGCGCGCCGGGGCCGGAGATCACCAGCATCCCCTTGCTTTGCCGGGCAGAGATGGGTTCAAGTTCCGCACCACTCGGATCGATCAGCATCATCCGGTCGGCGCGGGCGAGCACCGCGTGCGGCGTGCGCTCGACGATGTCGACCACCAGCGTATCCGGCAGCTGGCGCGAAATGCGCGCATCCTTCACCCAATTGAGGTCGAGCATCTGGAGGCGCACTGCATCGAGGTCGACCAGCGGCATCGGGCGATCGCGTTCGCCCAGTGCGCGCTCATACACCTTCAATTCGTTCATCCGCTCCACGCCGCTGACCTGCACCCTGCGCACCTCGAAGCCTGCGTCGGACGCGATCCGGGCGACCTGCTGCGTCGCCATGGCCGGCACCCCGGCAAGACTGGCCACGAACCAGGCCAGCGCCACGGCCGCGCCGAGGATGATCGCGAGGAAGATGCGGTGCAATTGTTCTTCGGTAAACGGCAGCACCTGCATCGCGGCGTCCATCGCGCTGCCGGTCTTCGCCCTGGCCCGGCGCGCATTGGCGGCGCGGCTGGAGGCTGCGGCCGCGCGCCTGACCCCCTTGCCCTTGCGCTTGATGCGTTCAGCCATCGCTTCGTCCCCCGGTCTGGCCACCGTTTTGGCCCCCGGTCTCAAGCCTGTTTGCGCTGGCCGCGCCATCCGAATGGAACCGGAGCGCTTCGGCGAGGATCGCTTCCACGAGATCGGCATAGCTCATTCCGCAGAGCAGCGCCTGTTCGGGCACCAGGCTGAGCGGGGTCATGCCCGGCTGGGTGTTGGTTTCCAGCACGAACAAGCCTTCCTCTCCGCGTTCGTCATCCCAGCGGAAATCGGTGCGGCTGGTGCCCCGGCAGCCCAGCAGCCGGTGCGCGCGTGTGGCATATTGCAGGCACAGAGCCGTGAGGTTCTCCGGCAGCTGCGCCGGGCAGACATGTTCCGTCATGCCATCGGTATATTTGGCGGCGAAATCGTAGAAGCCGGCCTTTGGCTTGAGTTCCGTAACCGCCAGCGCCTGCGGACCATCCGGCCCGTCGATCACGGCGGTCGTCAATTCGCGCCCGCAGATGAAGGGTTCGGCCAGCAGGGTTTCAAATCGCTGCCACGGCCCTTCGGCATCATGCGGGATCGGCTGCGGATAACGCCCGTCATCCGTCACGATGGCGACGCCAACGCTGGAGCCTTCGTTGACCGGCTTCAGCACATAGGGACGCGGCAACGGGTCTGCCTTGTGCAATTCCTCGCTGCGTACGATCCGGCCACCCGGCATCGGCACCCCGTGCGGGACGAGCGCCTGTTTCGTCAGTTCCTTGTCGATCGCGATGACCGATGTCGCCAGCCCGGAATGAGTATAGGGGATGCCCATCAGATCAAGCATGCCCTGCACGGTGCCATCCTCGCCCGGGACTCCATGCAGCGCGTTGAAGACCACATCCGGCGCGGCCTCGGCAATGCGCGCGGCGACATCGCGGTCCATGTCGATGCGTGTGACGCGGTGGCCGCGACTTTCGAGCGCATCGGCGACGCCATTGCCGCTCATCAGCGATACGTCGCGTTCGTTCGCCCAGCCGCCCATCAGGACGCAGACATGCTGCCTTGCCAGTTTCGTCATGCCGGATCGTCCCTGCCTGCCATGTCCAGAACCATTGTTCAGGGCCGCCCCACCCGCTGGATTTCCCATTCGAGCGCCACGCCGAGCTTTTCGCGCACCCGGTTGCGTACCGCTTCGCCGAGGCCTTCTATATCGCCGCTGCTGGCATCGCCGGTATTGATGAGAAAATTCGCATGTTTTTCACTGACCTGCGCGTCCCCCATCATCAGACCCCGGCATCCGGCAGCGTCGACCATCTGCCAGGCCTTGCCTCCGGGCGGGTTCTTGAAGGTCGAGCCGCCCGTTTTCGTGCGCAGCGGCTGGCTTTCCTCACGCGCCTGCGCGATGCGGTCCATCTCGGCACCGATTGCCTCGGGGTCGCCCGGATGGCCCCGGAAGCGGGCCGCGGTGACGATAGCGCCTTCGGGCAGCGCGGAGTGACGGTAGGAATAGCGCAGATCCTCGACCGGCAGCGTGTGGCACTGGCCACCCGGCATCACGACGTCGCAATCGACCAGAATGTCAGCCACCTCGGCACCGTAAGCACCACCATTCATCCGCACGAAGCCGCCGACCGTGCCGGGAATGCCGCGCAGGAACTCGAGACCCGCCACGCCTGCGTCCCGCGCTTTTGACGCGACGAGAATACCGGCTGCGCCGCCGCCGCAACTGACCAGGCAATCTTCGCCGGCTTCGACATTTGAAAACGGCTTTCCCAGTCGGATCACCACTCCCGGCACGCCGCCGTCGCGGATGATGAGGTTCGATCCCAACCCCAGCGCCATCACCGGCATCTGTCCGTCCAGACGGGTGAGAAACAGGCGCAGATCGTCGACACTGGCAGGCTCGAACAGCCAATCCGCCGCTCCGCCGGATTTGAACCACACCAGCTTCGCCAGCGGAGCGTTCGCGGTCAGTTCGCCTTCGATCCCGTCCATCCAGACTGGCGGTTCCAGGTGGCGTTTATCCTTCAACGCGCGGGTCATGCCTGATGCTCCGCCACTGCGTCCGCAAGCTCGGCCGCCCAGCGGGTAATGTCGCCTGCGCCGAGGCAGACGACGATGTCGCCGCATTCTATCGTTTCGGCAAGGCTCTTCGCCAGCTGATCGAGACCGTCGACCGTGCGGGCCATGCGGTGCCCCCGGTCCTTCAGGCCGCTGACAAGCGTTTGCGCGCTGACGCCATCCAAAGGATCTTCTCCGGCCGCATAAACCGGTGTCACATAGACCAGATCGGCATCGTTGAAGGCCGTCTGGAAGTCGTCCATGAGATCGCCGAGCCGGGAATAACGGTGCGGCTGCATCACCGCGATGACCCGCCCCGGCATGCGCCCCGACGAAGCCGCCTCGCGCGCGGCGGACAATACGGCGCGGATCTCCACCGGATGATGCGCGTAATCGTCGATGATGCTTGCCGTGCCACCGCCAACCGCAACCTCGCCCACCTTGGTGAAGCGCCGCTTTACACCGTCGAACTGGTCGAAACCGTTGCAGATGACATCGGTGCCGCAACCCATCTCCAGCGCCACGGCGACTGCGGCGAGGGCATTCTGGACATTGTGCCGGCCCGGCATGGGCAGGCGGATATTCTCGATCCGCCGAAGGGTGCCGTCTCGTTCGCGCAGCACGGCGTCGAAGACGTTGCCGCCATCGTCGGGACGGATGTTGTCGCCCCGCAGATCGGCCTGTGCCGAAAAACCATAGGTGATAACGCGGCGGTCGCGGATCTTGGGGATAATGTTCTGCACCTCCGGGTGGTCGATGCACAAAATCGCCGCACCATAGAAGGGCACGTTCTCGATGAATTCGACAAAGGCGTCCTTTACGGTATCGAAATCACCGTAATGGTCGAGGTGTTCAGGGTCGATATTTGTGACCACCGCGATCTGGCCATCCAGGCGGAGAAAGCTGCCGTCGCTCTCGTCCGCTTCCACCACCATCCATTCGCTGTCGCCAAGCCGAGCGTTGGACCCGTATTGATTAATGATGCCGCCGTTGATGACCGTCGGATCGACTCCGCCCGCATCTAGCAGGGCCGCGATCATGCTGGTCGTGGTCGTCTTGCCATGGGTGCCCGCGACGGCGACGGTGCGTTTCAGCCGCATCAGTTCGGCCAGCATTTCCGCGCGCCGCACCACCGGAATACGGTTTTCGAGCGCCGCGGCCACCTCCGGGTTCGTCCGCTTCACGGCAGTCGAGGTGACGATCACTGCGGCATCGGTGACATTTTCAGGCGCGTGGCCGATCGCGACCGGAATGCCGCGGGCGCGCAGGCGGTCGACGCTCGGCCCTTCGGAAATGTCGGAACCCTGTATGCTGTAACCGAGATTGTGCATGACCTCGGCGATGCCCGACATGCCGATCCCGCCGATACCGACGAAATGTATGGTCCCGATGTCGGCTGCGACGCCTTTCACGATCCAGCCCCCTGCGGTGCCAACCGGCCACGTTCCTGCACTGCGCCCTGTGCCGTCCCCGGCCCTGCCCGGATCACGTCCATCATGTCGGCCCCGCCGAAACTCTCGACCAGATCCGCCAGATCCTCCGTCGCATCGGGGCGTCCGCAGTTCCACGCGCCATGCGCCGCCGTCGCCAGGCTTTCGGGATAATGCGCCAGCGCGTTGATCTGCTTTGCCAGTTCCTTCGCCGTGAAGCGTTGCTGGCGGATCGCCCTTGCCCCGCCCTTCGCCACGATCTCACGCGTGTTCGCCGCCTGGTGATCGTCGGTGGCGATCGGCAACGGTATAAGGATGGCAGGACGGCCCACCGCCGTCAGTTCCGCGATCGTCGATGCGCCTGCCCGGCCGATGAAAATATGCGTGTCCGCCAGCCTTGCCTGCATGTCTTCGAAATAGGTGCCGAGTTCGGCGGGTATGTCATGCGCCAGATAACGTTCGCGAACCGCGCCGATGTCTTCGGGTCTGCATTGCTGCGTCACCTGCAGACGGGCGCGCAGGGCGGGTGCCAGCATCGCCAGGCCGTCGGGCACCACTTCCGACAGGATGCGCGCGCCCTGGCTGCCGCCTGTAACCAGCACCCGCAACGGGCTGTCCTGCGTGAAGGCGGGATAGGGCTGATCGCGAAGCGCCAGTACCTCCGCGCGAACAGGGTTGCCGACAAGATGCACCTTGCCCGCATGCTTCGGCTTCAGATGCTCGATATCGGGATAGGCCGTGGCAATCGCCGCGACCTTGCCGGCGAGCAACCGGTTCACCCGCCCGAGCACCGCATTCTGTTCGTGAACGACGCTGGAAATGCCGGCCTTGTCCGCCGCCAGGAGGGCCGGCAGCGAAGGATAGCCGCCGAAGCCCACGACGGCGCTTGGCTGAAAGGTCTCGAACAGGCGAAGCGCCATGTTCCGCCCTTGCAACACCGCACGGGCACCCCGCAGCCACTGCAGGGGGTTTTTCCCGAACCGGCCCGCAGGCAGGACGTGGGCAGGCAGGAATTCCGGCTTGCCCGGGATTTCGGCCCCCCTGTCATCAGTGATCAGCGCCACGTGGTGACCTCGCCGATCCAGCTCGGCGGCCAGCGCGAAGGCCGGCAAAAGGTGCCCGCCCGTACCGCCCGCGGCGAGAACGAAATGGCGATTGGAACCGGGGTGTTCGCCGGTCATGTCCGTGGCCCTCCCGTGGCCGGTCTGCGGGTCATCAGCGCGCCCAGGCCCGGCGTATCGCGCCGCAGGAAGGGGTTTCGCCGGGTAATGGCCAGAAGCAGGCCGATGCCGAGGCATACCGCAATGGTGGACGACCCGCCATAGCTGACCAGCGGCAGGGTCATGCCCTTGGAGGGAAACATCTGCAGATTGACCAGCATGTTGATGAAGGCTTGCCCGCCCACCTGCGCGGCCAGCCCTGCTGCGGCTAGCACGGTAAACAAATCCTCTTCATCCACCAGGCGGGTCAGCACCCGGATGATGATGGCGAGATACAGCAGGACGATGACCGCACAGACGGCAAGTCCGAACTCCTCGCCGATGACCGAAAAGATATAGTCGGTATGCGCTTCCGGCAGGTTCATCTTCCGCACGCCGAGCCAGAAGCCGCTGCCGGTCCAGCCACCCGCCAGTAGAGTGCGTTCGGCCAGATCGACCTGATCGAAAGCCGTGCCGCCGCCGAGGAAATCGTCGATGCGGTGCCGGGCGTTGTCATAAAGAAAATACGTCGCCGTGAGCGCTGCAACACCGGCAGCCGAAATCGCGCCGATAAGCCCCAGCGAAACACCCGACAGCAGAAGCATGACGAACCAGACACCGGCGAACAGCATGGTGTCGCCAAGGTTGGGCTGCATCATCAGCAGGCCGCCCACCACCACCATCAGGCCGCTGATAACCCACATGACAGGAAGGTGCCGGTCCTTCAATTGCCACGATAATATCCACGCCAGCGCGATGGCAAAGGCCGGTTTCAGGAATTCCGAAGGCTGAAAGCCGACGCCCAGATTGATCCAGCGCCGCGCACCGTTCACTTCCGTGCCGATGAAGGGGACCATTACCAGCAGCGCGATCATCGCCCCTGCCAGGACGATCCCCACCCGCCGCGCCGCGCCCCGCGACAGCATGGATGCGCCGATCATCACGGCAAGGCCCAGCACCTGCCAGCGCAGATGCGCCCAATAGAAGAACAGTTCGGGCAAGGTCACGCCCGATGTCGACAGCCGCCGTGCGCTGGCGGGGGAGGCCGCAGCCACAGCCGCCGTGCCGATCACCATCAGGACGAGAACCAGGGCGAGCAGCACCCGATCGATCTCGCGCCACCAGATTCGCGCCGCGTTGCGCTTCGATGTTCGATAGCCGTAGTGCGCCGCGCCGCGGTCCGGACCATGTGGCATGTAGGGCTGAACGGTACTCATCGCTTTTGCATGCCCGCTTCCAGTCTGTTGCCGGTAAGCACTCCGACCACGGTGCGGAAATGGTCACCGCGCTTTTCGTAATCGCGGAACTGGTCGAAACTGGCGCAAGCGGGCGAAAGCAAAATGACATCCCCGGCCCTGGCCGATGCCAGGGCGCGGCGGGTTGCTTCGCAGATCATTTCCGACGCCTCGACAGGAACTTCACCGTCAAGCAATTCCGCGAAGCGCGGGCCGCTTTCCCCGACCGTATAGGCGCAGGCGACATTGCCGAGATATTGCGCGCATTCGCCCAGCCCGTCTTCCTTCGGAAGTCCGCCCACGATCCAGTGGATGCGCGGTGTGCCGCCATGGATCGCGTTATCGGGCGGGAAGGCCGCCAGTGCGGGCGCCGCCGAGGCGGGATTGGTCGCCTTGCTGTCATTCACGAACAATATGCCGCGATATTCGCCCAGCCGTTCCATCCGGTGCGGCAGTCCGCCGAACCTTCCAACCGCCGGTCCCCATTGCGCTTCCGTCACCCCGAGTTCCTCGACGATGGCGATGGCAGCTGCCGCATTCTCCAGATTATGCGGCCCTTGCAGCGAAGGCCAGAGATGTTGCTGGCCGGCATGACGGCCCATGTCGATGGACCGGACCCGGTCGGCCCCGCGTCTTTCCTGCGCCGCATCCCGGAAAGCCCGGGTCAGCGGATCGCCCGTTCCGAAGATCGCCAGCTGGCCGGAACCCTGCATGGCGAACAACCGGCTTTTCGAAAAGGCATAGCTCTCCAGCCCATCGTAGCGGTCGAGATGATCGGGCGAAATGTTCAGCAGGGCGGCGACTTCGCAGGCCAGCGACCGCGTGAGGTCGATCTGGTAGCTGGACAGTTCCAGCACATAGACGCCTGCCCCACTCTCATTGGGTTCGAGCGGTTCCGCTGCCAGCACCGGCAGGCCGATATTTCCGCCCATGCGGACCGGTCGCCCCGCTTCGCTCAAAATATGGGCGACTAGCGCGGTCGTGGTCGATTTGCCGTTGGTGCCGGTAATCCCCACCACCTGATGCGGCGGCAATTCGGCGCGCGCCTGCGCGAACAGTTCGATGTCGCCGACGATCGGCACGCCGAATTGCCGCGCGCGTTCGGTAATGGGGTGCGAATTGAGCGGAACGCCGGGCGACACGACCATCGCATCGAAGCCGGTCAGGTCGCAGGTCAGCGGGTCGGCAATCTGCGCTCGGCCGACAAAGGCCTCGCGCGGTTCCCCCTGCCGGTCCCATACGGTGACCTGCGCGCCGCTGGCGATGAGAGTTTCCGCCGCCGCCGCGCCCGAACGCGCGAGGCCAAGCACCGCGTAGCGTTTTCCGGCAAAGGCGGCGGAGGTGATCATCGCCCGATCAACGCAGCTTCAGCGTGGCGAGGCCCATCAGCGCAAGCACGATGGAGATGATCCAGAAACGGATGACGACGGTGGATTCCTTCCAGCCCAATTGCTCGAAATGGTGGTGGATGGGTGCCATCAGGAAGATCCGTCGGCCCGTGCGCTTGAACCAGAATACCTGGATGATGACGGACAGCGCCTCGATCACGAAAAGGCCGCCGACGATGCCCAGTACGATCTCGTGATGGCTGGCGACGGCAATCGCGCCCAGCGCCCCGCCAAGGGCAAGGCTGCCGGTATCGCCCATGAACACGGCGGCCGGCGGCGCGTTGAACCACAGGAAGGCGAGCCCCGCCCCCATGATCGCGGCGCAGAAGATCGCCAGTTCCCCGGCCCCCGGCACATGCGGAATACCGAGATAGCTGGAATAATCCACGCGTCCGACAAGGTAGGAGATGATCGCGAAAGTGCCCGCCGCGATGATGACCGGCATCGTCGCCAGCCCGTCCAGACCGTCGGTCAGATTGACCGCATTGCCCGCCCCCACGATCACGAAGGCGGCAAAGACGTAATAGAGAAAGCCCATTTCGAAGCCGATGTTCGAGAAGAACGGCACGTACAGGAACGTATTAATCTGGCTGACGATGATCCACGATGCCACTCCGGCGACGGCGAATTCCAGCAGCAGCCGAACCCGGCCCGAAACCCCGCGATGGCTCTTCTTCGTGATCTTGTCGTAATCGTCGATGAATCCGATCAGGCCAAACCCGACCGTCACGGCCAGGCAGGCCCAGATGAACGGGTTGCGCAGATCCATCCAGATGAGCAGCGACAGCATCAGCGACACCAGCATCATCAGCCCGCCCATGGTGGGCGTGCCGACCTTGGCCTGGTGGCTCTGCGGGCCGTCCACGCGGATCGGCTGACCCTTGCCCTGCCGCACCCGCAGCATCAGGATGAAACGCGGGCCGATGATCAGCCCGATGAACAAGGCAGTAACCAGCGTGGCACCTGCCCGCGCGGTCTGATACCTGACGAGGTTGAAGACGCCCTCGAAATTCATCCATTCGGCTAGCAGATAGAGCATTCAGCCTTCCCTGGCCGTGAAATGGGCAACCACCCTGCCCAGCCCGACCGAGTTCGATCCTTTCACCAGCACGGCATCGCCGGCGGTTATCCCGTAATCTTCCAGCGCGGCGATGGCGCCTTCAGGATCGCCGCAATGCGCGAAGTGAAGCCCTGCTGCAAGCGCACCGGCCTCACCTTTCCCCAAGCTGCGCGCAAGGCTGCGCATTTCCTCGCCCACCAGGATGACGAAATCGACCCTGGCTTCGGCCAGCGGCCCGGCCAGATCGGCATGGAAGCGCGGGGCGAAATCGCCGAGTTCCTTCATCGCGCCCAGCACCGCCACGCGGCGGGTGGCGGGCGTCTGCCCCAGCGCGCGCAGGGTCGCCCGCATCGATGCAGGATTGGCGTTGTAGCTTTCGTCGATCATCAGCGCATGACCGCCGGGAGCGGCCAGCCGGTGCCGTGCGCCGCGCCCCTTCAACCCGCCCATTTCCGCAAGCGCCAGCCCGGCAGCCCCCAGATCGCCGCCCGCCGCACGCACCGCGGCCATGACGCAGAGCGCATTGGAGATCCAGTGATCGCCGGGTTCTGCGACCGAGAAACAGACCCGTGTGTCGCCCATATCCGCAGTAACCAGCGATCCGCCATTGGCGGAGGGGATCGCATCCAGCAGCCGCACATCGGCATGGGCAGAGCGCCCGAAGGAAACGAGCTTCACGCCTGCCTTCGCCGCATGATCGGCAAGCCGCGCGAAATGCGGGCTGTCGGCCGGAACGATGGCGGTGCCGCCTTGCACGACACCGCCGAAGATCTCGGCCTTGGCGTCCGCGATCGCTTCTTCGCTGCCGAGGTTCTCGATATGCGCCGGAGCGATCGTGGTGATCACCGCAACATGCGGCCGGACGTGATCGGCCAGGGCCGCCATCTCGCCGGCATGATTCATGCCCATTTCGAAAATGCCGAAGCGGCTGCGGGCCGGCATCCGCGCCAGCGACAGCGGAACGCCGACATGGTTGTTGTAGCTGCGCACCGACCGATGCGCCTTGCCCCTGCTGGACCGGTCGAGCGCCGCGAATATCGCCTCCTTCACGCCGGTCTTGCCGACAGAACCCGTCACGCCGATCCGCATCGCATTCGCGCGGTCGGCCGCCGCCTGGCCAAGCGCATGCAGCGCCGCGGTGGTGTCCGCGACCAGAACATGCGGCTGCACGATGGGACGGTCGGTGATCGCGGCGGCGGCACCATTGGCAAAGGCGGTGTCGAGGAAGCGGTGACCGTCCATCGCTTCACCCTTCAGGGCGATGAACAGATCGCCGCCGCGAATGTCGCGGCTGTCCATTTCAACACCCGAGACCTGGAAGGCGGCGCTGGCCCGGCCACCGGTCACGCGGGCGATCTCGTCGCTGCTCCACAGACGGGCGGGCAGGGTGTCGGTCCGGGTAATTGGCCATTGCAGCAAAGCATTACGGGCGCTCATCGGGCGGCCTCCTCACGCGAAACGGTGACGTCGTCGAAAGCAAGCACGCGCATGCTGCCTGCCGACCCTATGATCTGGCCCTGTTCGTGGCCCTTGCCCGCGATGAGGACGATATCGTCCCGCCGCGCCTCGGAAATCGCGGCCGCGATCGCCTCGCGGCGGTCGCCGATCTCGCGGGCTTTCGCCTTCTGTCCGGCGATACCAGCCATGATCGCGCGGCGAATGTCTGCGGGGTCTTCGCCGCGGGGGTTATCGTCGGTAACGATCACCACATCGGAGAATTCGGCTGCCGCACGGCCCATGGGATCACGCTTACCGATATCGCGCTCGCCGCCCGCACCCATCACGGTGATGAGCCGCCCGGTGACATGCGGGCGAAGCGCCTGCATCGCGGCCTCCAGGGCATCGGGCGTATGCGCGTAATCGACATAGACGGGCGCACCCTGCGGCGAGATGACGGCGCGTTCCAGCCGCCCGCGCACCGGCTGCAGCCGTGCCATGGCGTCAAATACCTGCGAAGGTTGCCCACCGGTCGCGAGGACAAGCGCAGCCGCGACCAGCGCGTTCTGCGCCTGATAGGCACCGATCAGCGGCAGGCGAACGGATCTGTCCGCACCATCATGTTGCAGCGTCAATTCCTGCCCGAGCTGCGTGGCATCGCGCCCGACGAGCCGGAGAAAATTGCCCTGCTCACCCACGGTGAGCACCTGCAATCCGCGCGCCCTGCCGCTTTCGGCCACGCGCGCCATCCAGTCGCTGCCGTCCGGATGCACCACCAGCGTGCCGCCATCGTCCACAACCTCGTGCACCAGTCGCAGCTTGGCGGAGAAATACTCCTCCATATCGGCATGATAGTCGAGATGGTCGCGGCTGAAATTGGTGAAGGCTGCGGCTTTGACCGGCAGTCCCTCGTTGCGATATTGCGACAGGCCGTGGCTCGACGCCTCATAGGCGACGTGGGTCACGCCTTCGCGGGCGAGCCCCGCCATATTCGACAGGAAAGTGACGATGTCGGGCGTGGTGAGCCCCGTGGAGATGCTCTCGTCGGGCGTGGTGACGCCCAGAGTGCCGATCGACGCCGCCCGCTCCCCCGCCATGCGCCACAATTGCCGCGTCATCTCCGCGGTCGAGGTCTTGCCGTTGGTGCCGGTCACGGCGATGATGGTGCCCGGCACCGGCGTGAAGAATCGTGCCGCCAGCTGCGCGAAAAGGCGGCGCGGCTGATCGCCTGCAATATGCAGCGCGCCTTCGACCTGCGCTTCGGGTCTGGCGACCACCGCGATGGCACCTGCGCTGATGGCCGCCGCGATGAAATCCTCGCCATTCGCAGCGGAACCCTGAAAGGCGCCGAATATCGTTCCTGGCGCGACTTTCCGATGATCGATGGCGAAACCCGTCACGGCCTGGTCCGCATTGTCGCTGCCGTCTACCGAAGGGTAAATTGCGCCCAATTTCATCAGGCACCCCCGCCGACGAGCGGCTCGAGATCGCTCATGTCCACATCCCTTGTATCGTCAGGACGCACGCCGAGTATGGGACCGATGCGGGGAACCAGCCGTCCGACGATGGGGGCCGCGTTCCATGCCGCCGTGCGCTGGAACGAGCTGGCCGTCGTACCCTTGGGTTCGTCCAGCATGGCCACGATCACGTAGCGCGGGCGATCCATCGGGAAAGCGGCAGCGAAGGTGGAAACGAGCGACGAACGGCGATAGCCGCCCGCGCCCGGCTTTTCGGCAGAACCAGTCTTGCCGCCAACGCGGAAACCCGGCGCATCGGCGTTGCGGCCGGTGCCATACACCGCGATCATGCGCAGCAATTGCCGCATCCGCGACGATGTGCTGGATTTGAACACGCGGGTGCCGCGCGCGGCCTGCCCGGGTTCAACCCGGTGCATCGTCGCCGGACGGAAGATCCCGCCATTGACCATGGCCGCATAGGCGCTGGCGAGGTGCAGCGGCGTGACGGCGATGCCGTGGCCGTAGCTGACGGTCATGTTGCGCAGGCGCGGCCATTTCTCGCCCGGCCAGATGGGAAAACCGCGCGCGGGCAATTCGATGGCGGGGCGGCCGTCCATGCCGAGATCCATCATTACCCGCCGCATCCGCTCCGGCCCAAGCTCGTCAGCGATACGCGCGGTTACCGTATTGGACGAATGGATGAGCGTTTCCGGCACGTTCAGCGTGGCACCCAGAAAGTGGCTGTCCTTCAGGCTGAACCGCCCGACCTTCACCGGGTGAGCGTTGTAGCGTTTGCCGAAATCGCGCACCACGCCGGCATCGATGGCGGCTGCCACCGTCAGCGGCTTGAAGGTGGAGCCAAGTTCGTAAACCTGGTTGGTCACCCGGTTGAACATGGCTTTCTCGCCCTCGGCATCGATATGATTGGGATCGAATTCGGGCAGCGAGGCCAGCGCGAGAACCTCGCCCGTATCGACATCGAGCACGATACCGGCAGCACCCATCGCATTGGTCGACAGCATGCCCCGGCGCAATTCGTCTTCCAGCGCACCCTGCGCGCGCATGTCGATGGAGAGCGCGCTCGGCATCGCCCGGCGCGCGGGGTCGCTCAGCTGGTCATCCAGCACCTGTTCCATGCCGACGCGGCCCTTCCCGTCCGCAGCGACATAGCCGAGCACATGCGCCGCCATCGTTCCTTGCGGATAATGGCGGTCATTCTCCTTGGGCATCTCCAGCGCAAGTTCGCCCAATGCCTGTACCCGGTTCGCCTGTTCGGGCAGAACGCGGCGGCGCAGATAGCCGGGCTTGCCGCTGGCGAGCCGCGCCGCCACGTCGGCCTCGTCCATTTCGGGGAAAATCTGCTTCAATTGCGCGGCAATTTTCACCGGGCTCTGCACCAGCGGCGAGCCGGTGTCGCCAAGGGCCTCCGGGTTGAACCACAGGGCGTAGGCCGGAAAGGCCCGTGCCAGCGGAACGCCGTTGCGATCGGTTATCTCGCCGCGCGATGGCAGCAGGGCTTCCTCCAGAGAAGTGGTCCGGGTAGTTCTGTCGGTCAGACCCAGAAAGCCGATCCGCGCCACCGCGGCGACCGCGATCAGCACGAAGATGGCGGCGACCAGCAGCACCCGCAGCCGCGCGACCGCCAGGGTGCGCTGGCGGAAATCGACCAATTGCGCCCGTCCGGAGGAGATAGCCGTGCTGTAGGTCATGGAGGTCACTGGCCATTCTCCAGGACCGAAGCGCCCAGCCCCATGCCGCGCGTACCGAAGGTTCCGCCATGGGTCAGCCGTTCGGCCAGCGAGCGGGTTTCCCTGCGCTCGTCGTCGCCTTGACCGGCGGGCCGTCCGGTTACAGGCGATACCAACGCCGGCAGACCTTCGGCCATCAGCGCCTCGTCATCGGCGGCGCGGGCGACCCGGATCGGGTCGGGGGCACCCACCGCACGTGGCCCGGCGAGTGCTGCCAGTTCACGCTCATTGTCGATATATTGATCGGCGCGCGGGGCCTCGTAACCGAAGTCCACGACGTTCCAGTCGGCAAGCTGCTGCTGGTTGGCCCGCGTTTCGAATTCCGTTTCCAGCAGGATGGTTTCGCGCTGCAAGGCGATGATCTGGCGTTCGGCCAGACGCACTTCGCTCTTCACCGCATTGACCCGGAAGGTCAGCGCGGCGAATGCCGCCAGGCAGATGCCCAGCACGACTGCCCAGCCCAGATGCCGCATCCGGCTGCCCGCGACCATCACGCTGCCTCCCTCGCCGGGGCATCGGTGCGGCTTGCATGGCGAAGCGTGGCGGAACGGGCGCGCGGGTTTCGCTCGATCTCCTCCGGTGCGGGACGGATGGCGCGGGAAATGGCGGTGAACACGGCCGGGCCGGTTTCCGCCTTGGGCAGGTGGCGCGATCCGCCGGAAACAGCGGCTGCATCCTTCAGAAACCGTTTCACGATGCGATCCTCCAGGCTGTGGAAGCTGACGACAGCGAGTTTGCCATCGGTGCGCAGCACTTGCTCTGCCGCGACAAGGCCCGCGCGCAATTCGTCGAGTTCGGCGTTCACATGGATACGGACGGCCTGGAATGTGCGCGTCGCAGGGTCTTTGGGCGCGCCGGGATGATGGCCCAGCGCCTTGCGCACGACCCGCGCCAGATCGCCGGTGGTTTGCAGCGGCCGCGCGGCCACGATAGCGCGGGCTACCCTGCGCGACTGGCGTTCCTCGCCATAGAGATACAGCACGTCGGCGATCGCGGCATCGTCCGCCTCGTTCAGGAAATCCGCCGCGCTCGGACCTTGCTGGCTCATCCGCATGTCGAGCGGGCCATCGAGCGAGAAAGCGAAACCGCGTTCGCCCCGGTCAAGCTGCATTGAGGAAACGCCGATATCCATGGCCACACCGTCGACCTTAGGCACGCCAGCTTCAGCCAGCGTTTCCGCCATTTCCGAGAAGCGGCGCGGATGCAATATCAGGCGCGGGTTCTCCCCAGCGGCTTCCGACCAGCCCTGCCCTGCGGCAATGGCATCGGGGTCGCGATCGAATGCGTGGACGATGGCACCGGCATGCAGGAGGGCGCGGGTATAGCCGCCAGCACCGAAGGTGGCATCCACCACGACTGCTCCGGGACGGATGTCCAGCGCAGCGACCACTTCTGCAAGCAGCACGGGAATATGCGGGGCGGCGCTCATTTGCGCTTTGCTTTCGCATCAGCCAGCAGATTGGCGCAAGCAGCCTGCGCCGCTTCCCAGCCTGCGCCCATCCGGGCGAGTTCTTCCGGGTTCCAGATGGTGAAGAAGCGGCCCGCACCCTGAAAATACAATCCATCCTCGATGCAGCCGAGCGCAGCAAGATGGTCAGGCATGACGAAGCGACCACTGTCGTCGAAGGGCACCTCGGTAAAGCCGAACAGCTGCATGGAGCGCAGGTCGCGGTCGAAATCCTGCCCGCGGTCGATGGCGATGGCTTCCTCGCGGTCGATCTGCGCGTCCAGCTCCACCCGGCGCGAAAGGCCGAAGCCTGTCAGGCAGTTCCAGCGGTCATGCTTGGCAAGGCAGAGCACGCGACCGTCGCTGGATTCCTTCACGGCCTTGCGGAACAGCGGCGGCAGGACGAAGCGGCCCTTATCGCCCTGCGGCGAATAGGCCTGTCCGCTATATCCGTGCTGTAGCGCCGTGGCCAACTCTTCCCAACTCCCCCGATCACGGACATGAGTTCCCCCGCCCCGACGCGCGCATTCGCGTCGGGTTCGCGCTGCCACCCCAGCACGGCTTCCGAGACTCCATGTCCGATAGGTGAATTGTTTAACCCCACCCCTTGGGGGATGGAAGGGGAAAATACGGGAAATCGCGGGATAAAGACGCAACTCTCTATTATTGTTAGGAATTATTCTCGAGCGCTTCACGCACGATGGTTAACACCAATCGTCGGAAAGCTTCATTTTGCTAAGATTTCTGTTTTTCCGGACGCGGGTGCCCGCGCTTCCTCCGCGCGCTGCCCGTGATTTCCCGTGGGTCTGCGGCTGAATCCGTCAGCCCGCTTGCGCTGGATCGAAAGCGGCCTGCAGCAAGGCATCGAACGCCCGGAGCGCATCTTGCCGCCTGTCGTCGCGATCCTCCAGCAGGGCCGCGTCGGCGACGATCACCGCCCGCCCGGCCCCGATCCGGCACAGCGCAACCAGGGCATCGGCAACGATACGGCAATCCGAGGGCGCGTCCGCGCTGGTGGTCACCGGACGCAATCGTCCCGCCAGTTCGGTCGGCAAGGGCCTCTCCCCGAAATTCACGCTGCTTTCCCCCAGCGGCTGCGCTTCATCGAAGGTAAGCTCCAGCCCCCACCTGGTCAGGATGGGCGAAAGCAGCACCACGTCCTGCGGTCGCCGGCGATCGCCGATCGGGTAGATCGAATGACCCGTCAGGCGCGGGTCGGCAAACAGCAGGACTTCGCCGCCTTTCCGAACCCAGTCATCCAGCGCGACATTTTCCGCGCCCCCGAGCGCCCGGGGCTGCACGAGCAGGAGGTGGTCCAGCGCGGCAAGCGTATCCGCCTCCAGCGCATCGACGGGCTGCAGATCGTACCGGCGTGCCAGCCACCGGCGAGCCCAGTGCACAGGCACGTCGCTGTCCAGCGCATCGGAAAAGGTAGCGTTCTCGGCCCAGTAGATCGGCAGCGTCGTCAGCAATCCCAGGACCGGTCGGTCCGCACCGCCGGCAATCCGGCGCTCGGCATCTGTAACGGCGGCGTCCGTTCCTCCGGATGCTGGCCCGTCTTCGGCTCCGGATACGGCATCGCCATTGGCCGAACACCCCGCCAGCAGTGCCGGTGCCAGCAGCGCGTGCAATCCCGCGCGCAAACAGCGCCTCACCCGATGATCAGGGGCGGGCGGCATCCGCTTCTCCGCGCGTCTCGATGGGTATGGCATCTCCGGTAAGGGGCGCCGGTCCGGCTTTTTCGGCGGGTATCGGTCCGGCCGGCATGTCGGGAACAACGCCGGCATCGGCCAGCGGATCGCTCTGCGGCGCAGGTGGCGCAGCCACCGTCGCGGTTGCTTCCGGCACCGCAGCGCGGCCGGTTTCGTCTGCCCGGTGCGTGATTATGCTAGCCAGGCCGATCAGCAGGAGCATGGTAACCAGACCTGCCACGCCGACCTGCAGGCGCTGCATGGCCTGCTGGCGGGTTCCGCCCAGCGGCGGCGTCAGCCGGTCGCCACCGGCCACCGCGATGCGGTCGAGATTTGCCTTCGCCATTGCGCCACAGGCTACAGCAAGCCGCGCTCCAGTCAATCCGCCCGGCTATGCTGCGGGTTTGAGCCAATCGAAAACCGGCAATTCCTTCTCGGCGAGCCATTCGGGATTGTAGAGCGACGACAGATAGCGGAAACCGGTGTCGCAGAGGATCGTGGCGACCCGCGCTTCCTCACCCTTCGTCCGGGCCAGTTGACGCCCCAGCGCCACGGCACCTGCCACGTTGATGCCGCTCGACAGGCCGAGGCACAGCCCTTCTTCCTGCAACAGGCGGGCGACCCAGTGCAGCCCTTCCTCGTCCGAGATGCGGAATTGCGTGTCGATGGGTGCGCCTTCCAGATTGCCGGTGATGCGGCCCTGCCCGATCCCTTCGGCGACGGAGGAACCCTCCGACTCCAACTCGCCATGGGCATAGTAATTATACAGCGCCGCGCCGTGCGGATCGGTTAGCGCGATGGTGACGCCCTCGTCACGGCTTTTCAGCCCCATGCCGACGCCGGCAATGGTGCCGCCCGTGCCCGCCGCACAGGTGAAGCCGTCGATCCGGCCCTCCATCTGCTCCCACAGTTCCACTGCGGTTCCATCGATATGCGCCTTGCGATTGGCGGTGTTGTCGAACTGATTGGCCCAGATGGCCCCGTCGGTGTCCTCGGCGAGGCGGCGCGATGTATGCACGAAATGCCCCGGATTGGCGAATGGCGCGGCAGGAACCAGTACCAGTTCCGCGCCCAATGCACGCAACGTATCCATCTTTTCGCGGCTTTGCGTTTCGGGCATGACGATGATGGTGCGATAGCCCAGCGCATTCGCCACCAGCGCAAGGCCGATGCCGGTATTGCCCGCCGTTCCTTCGACGATGGTGCCGCCGGGCTTCAACTCGCCCCGTGCTTCGGCCTCGCGCACGATATACAGCGCCGCCCGGTCCTTGACCGAGGCACCGGGATTGGTGAATTCGCACTTGCCGTAGATTTCGCAGCCCGCAGCCTCGCTGGGGCCTTGCAGCAACACCAGCGGCGTGTTGCCGATCAGATCGAGCGTGTCCTTGCGCGGAGAAGTAAGCATCATGGCGCGTGAATTAGGGGCAGGCGGAGTGCATGGCAACGCAGTTGCGCTTTTCCGGCGCTAAACGCCGCTTGCAGTCCGCCCCTCGTCCTGAGGGGATGATCGGATCAATCCTCGGGTGCGATGGTCACCTTCAATCCGTCCAGATCCGATGTAAAATCAATCTGGCAGGACAGGCGGGAATTCTCGGTCCGGTGATCGCTGGATTCCAGCAGATCGTCCTCATCCTCGCTGATTGGCGGCAACTTGCCCATGAAAGCGGGGTCGACATGGACATGGCAGGTCGCGCAGGAACAGCAGCCACCGCAAAGCGCCAGCAATTCGTCGAAGCCATTGTCGCGGATCGCTTCCATGACGGTCAGGCCGTCCTGCGCCTCGATGCTGGATTCCACGCCTTCACGGTTGACGACATTCAATGTGGGCATGATGAGCCTTGACCCCCGGTTTGCAGCGGCCCGTCAGGATGGTCGGACCGGTCGGGGCAAGCTGCTAGGACAGGCGGCCCATTTTGGCAAGACGGGCACGCTGAACGGTGCGAGTGAACAGGTGGGAGATCGAACATTGGGGTTGAGCGCCGAACAATTGCGGACCGGCATGGATGCGATTGCCTCGCGGGAACCGGCGATGGCCCGCGCACTTGCCCACGCCGGATATCCGCCGCCCCGTATCAGCCCTCGCGGCTATCGCACCCTGCTGCGCACCATCGTCGGGCAGCAGGTCTCCGTCGCGTCGGCGGCATCGGTGTGGGCCAAGCTGGAGCTTGAGCTCGGGGCGGAAATGAATCCCGACGACCTGCTGTCGCGCGATTACGATACCCTGCGCGCCTGCGGCCTGTCGCGGCAGAAACAGGGCTATGCCCGCTCCTTGTGCGAACTGGTGGCGAGGGGCGAGGTCGATCTGGAGCATCTGCCCGCCGACGACGAGGCCGCCATAGCGGAACTCACCCGCATCAAGGGCATCGGACGCTGGTCGGCCGAGATCTATTTGCTGTTCGCCGAAGGCCGCCCGGATATCTGGCCCGCCGGCGATCTGGCGGTGATGGCCGGCGTCGGCAGGATATTGGGCCTGCCGGAACGCCCGGACGAAAAACAGACCCGCGCGGTAGCCGCAGACTGGCGCCCATGGCGCGGTGCGGCGGCAATCTTCACCTGGCATATCTACAATACGGCAGCGATATAGACTGCAAGGGAAAGCCGGCTTTCGATCATATCGTAATCGGTGCGGCCATTCGGCTGGCTCCCCAGTCGCGCATATCTGGAGCAAAGCCGCGATGCGCCGGGCAATCGAGCCCTGTCCCGCCACGTTTGCGAACCGACCGGCGCGAAACCGAACCGGACGAAGATTGTTCAATGGGTGAAGCGTGCGGCATCGAGGCCGCGCCCAAGGCATACTGACAAGGACGGAAAGCATGAAGATCCTGATGGTTTTGACGAGCCACGACAAACTCGGAGACACTGGCAAGAAAACGGGGTTCTGGCTCGAGGAATTCGCGGCTCCCTATTATGTTCTGAAAGACGCCGGACACGAAATCACGCTGGCAAGTCCAAAGGGCGGAAAGCCGCCTCTGGATCCGGCTTCCGACGAACCGGACGCCCAGACCGAGGCGACCAAACGATACAAGAAGGATGCGGATGCGCAGGCCAGGCTGGCTTCGACAGAAAAGCTGGCGGATGTCGATGTCGCGACCTTCGACGGGGTGTTCTATCCGGGCGGACATGGCCCGCTCTGGGATCTTGCCGAAAGTGCGGAATCGAAAGCCATCATCGAAGACGCACTGGGGGCAGGCAAGCCGGTGGCGCTGGTCTGCCATGCGCCTGCAGTGCTGAAGAACGTGACCGGTCAGGATGGAGAGCCGATCGTGAAGGGCCGCAAGATAACGGGCTTCACCAATCAGGAAGAAGACGCTGTCGGCCTGACCGATGTCGTCCCCTTCCTGCTGGAAGACGTGCTTATCAAGCAGGGCGGGACGTTTTCCAAGCAGGGTGTATTCGAACCCTATGTGGTGCAGGACGGCCTCCTGATTACCGGGCAGAACCCGCCATCGAGCGAGCCCGCCGCCGAAAAGCTGCTCGAAGTGCTGAAGAAGCGTTAATCCGCGCCAATCTCCGGCCGAATGGCGGGCAAGGGTGCATCCGGCCCGCCATTCACCGGCTTCAATGCCCTGTAGCAGGCAGCTGCGAATTTCCTCCCGCATGGCGCGCGTGTTAGGGTGAAGCCGCACCGATCATGGCATTGGCAGCTTTCCACACTCAAGTCCGAGCATTTTGGTCCGCATCGGCAGCACCCGCAAGCAGACAGGCAGATTAACGGAAGTTCTCCTTAAAAACGGCAATTCAACTTACGACCCCAGTGTGGACGTTGGCGCGTTTGGCGTTTTTTGGCATAAGACCTCATGTTCGGGGGAAAGATCAGTCGCGCACGAGGCTTGCTGTTAGTGATCCTAGCCGCAGTCGTGATTGTCCATGGCACTCAATTCCTTGCAACTAAACTTTGGTTCTCCCAACGAACGCACGTGCCGAATGTAACAGATTTCACCGTACAGGTATGGGGCACCGAGGATCTGGTTTTTAGCGGCGACGAAATCCCAGAGTTACCGATGTTTAAGCCCGAGACTGGGCAGTGGACGTTAGCTGGACAGAGAGTTGAAGATTTTGCTGAACTGGTTCGTGGTCTTGAGGTTGGCCCCCATGGAAGCAACCCTCACGTGGTCGTGCATCTTCCGCCGAGCGCAACGGCTGATCACTATCGGCAGGCAATCGCGTCGCTGACAGAACAGGGCATCTGTCAAGTTGGGGTCTACTCGCCCATCCCGGCGGCAGAGTATATTCCTCCTAACAAGGCCAATCCCGATTGGCCCCCTAAAGGCTATGTCTCAGTCTATCGGATTTTAAACGTAAGGCCGAACTCTTTACGGTCAGAGGAATGCGAGGACCGTTTTCCTCCTTGGCCTCCTTCCTAACCAACGTCCGCTTCCCACCCCAATCTCGGACGATTTGCCTTTTCTGCAGTCGGACTGGAAGCTGCCCATACCACGAAGGAAGATGTATAATCCGGCGATGACGGGAAGATTCCGACGGCATATGGCAAAGCTCTCATGTCGCTCCCTCCGTGTCGTGCCGTCTTCAACCCGTCTTCGGGACCATGCGACTGGCCGCCGCCTTTGCCTTCAGTCTTTTCCTCGCGCCTTGCAAGTGCCGCCGCCGCACCCAAAAAGGATAGGATGACAGCACCGACCAATAGCGCCGCCGCACGCTCTGCCCCCGTCAGCACGCCCGATCTCGCGAGAGTTCCGCTGATCCCCCGCAGCGCCTTGTTCGGCAATCCCACGCGGGCGGCGGGCAAGATCAGTCCCGATGGCGAATGGCTCAGCTGGCTGGCGCCCAAGGATGGCGTCCTCAATGTCTGGATAGCACCCTGTTCCGATCCCGCTGATGCGCGGGTGATGACTGCGGCCAGCGACCGCCCGATCCGGCAATATTTCTGGGCACCGGATTCGCGCAGCCTGCTTTATATTCAGGACAAGGGCGGCGACGAGAATTTCCTGCTCTACGGCGTCGATGTCGCCAGCGGCGAAGAGCGGACCCTCACGCCGTTCGAGAACACGCGGGTGCAGATTGCCGGGGCATCGGAAACCATCCGCGACCGCATTCTGGTGGGCCTGAACAATCGCGATCCGCAATATCACGATATCTGGATGCTCGATCTGAATACGGGCGCATTGATCGAAGTGATGCGGAACGAAGGCTTTGCGGGATTCCTTTCGGACGACAGCCTTGCCATCCGCATGGCGATCAAGCCGAACGAAGCCGGCGGCATGGATTATTTCGCGGTGGACAATGGCAAGGTGGCGGAAGAACCTTCCGAAAGCACCGGCCTTGCCGACAGTCTGACGACCAGCCCCGCCGGCTACACCACCGACGGCGGGATATTGTACTGGATCGACAGCCGGGGGCGGAACACGGCAGCATTGATTGCCGAAGATACGAAATCCGGCGAACGGCGGGTGATCGCGGAGGACGACCGGGCCGATATCGGCGGTGCGATGCAGGATCAGCAGACGGGCGAGGTGCAGGCCTATTCCGTCAATTATCTGCGTAACGAATGGACCGCGCTCGATCCCGACATCGGCAAATCGCTCGATTTCCTGCGCGACAATCTGAAAGGCGATTTCGGCGTTCAGTCGCGAACCCGTGACGACACCAGATGGATCGTTGCCAACGACCCGCTGACCGAACCGGCGCAGACCTGGATCTACGACCGCGTGGCGGGAACGCTGACGCCGTTCTATACGGCGCGGCCCGAACTGGAAGGCGCGCCGCTCCAGCCGATGCAGGCGTGCGAGATCACGGCGCGCGACGGGCTGGTTCTGCCCAGCTATCTTACCCTGCCCGCCAGTTCGGCCGCCGATGCACAGGGTAATCCGACGCGGGCCGTTCCGATGGTGCTGCTGGTGCATGGCGGGCCATGGGCGCGCGACGCTTACGGCTTCAACGGGACGCATCAATGGCTCGCCAATCGTGGCTACGCCGTGCTGAGCGTGAACTTCCGCGGCTCCACCGGTTTCGGCAAGAGCTTCATTTCCGCAGGCGACCTCGAATGGGGCAAGGCCATGCATGACGATCTGCTCGATGCGGTCGCATGGGCGGTGGAACGCGGGGTGACAGGCAGCGACACAGTCGCGATCATGGGCGGATCCTATGGCGGTTACGCCACGCTGGCGGGGCTTGCCTTCACGCCGGAAGTCTTTGCCTGCGGGGTGGATATCGTCGGCCCGTCGAACTTGCAGACATTGCTGGAGACGATTCCTCCTTACTGGGTGCCGATGATCCGGCAGTTCCATGACCGGATGGGCAATCCGAATACGGAGGAAGGTCTCGCCCTGCTGAAGGAGCGCAGCCCGCTTCACAGTGCGGAAGATATCGTCAGGCCGCTGCTGATCGCGCAAGGTGCGAACGATCCCCGCGTCAATCAGGCGGAAAGCGATCAGATCGTCGATGCCATGCGGACCCGCGACATTCCGGTGACCTACGTGCTCTACCCGGACGAGGGCCACGGCTTTGCCAAGCCCGCCAACAATATCGCCTTCAACGCCATCGCCGAAAATTTCCTCGCGCAGTTCCTCGGCGGCCGGGCCGAGGCAATAGGCGACGCGCTGCATCATGCGACGGCGGAGATCGTGACCGGCGCCGAATATGTCGAAGGGCTGGTAGCGGCGCAGATCGGCAGGAAAAAGACCTGATGCGCTAAGCTGCTGACAAAGCCGTCCCTGCTGCTATCATCTGCCGAAAACATGGGCAGGAGAGAGATTTTGGGCGAGCGCAAGGCTATTTTCATCACCGGCGGCGGGTCCGGCATCGGTCAGGCCATCGCCGCCTATTTCGGCGAACGCGGCTGGTTCGTCGGTCTGGGCGATGTGGATGCGGAAGGGATGCGCAAGACCGAGGCGCTGCTGCCGGGCGGCTATCACTATTCCCATGAATTCGACGTGCGCGACCGCGATGCCTGGGACCGGGCGCTGTCGGCCTTCAACATTGCTGCGGGCGGGCGGATCGATGTTCTCGTCAACAATGCGGGCATCCCGCTGGGCGGATCGCTGACGGAAAACTCGGTCGAGGAAATCGAGCGCTGCCTCGACATCAACCTGAAAGGCGTGCTGTTCGGCGCGCAGGCGGTCTATCCCTATCTGCAGAAAAGCGCGCCGGATTCCTGCCTGCTGAACACCGCCAGCGCCGCCGGAATTTACGGCACCAGCGGCGCATCGGTCTATTCCGCCACCAAGTTCGGCGTTCGCGCGGTGACCGAGGCGCTGGACGCGGAATGGAGCGAGGACAACATCAAGGTGCGCTCCATCATGCCTGGCTTCATCGACACGCCGCTGCTGGAACATTCGCCCAACCAGCGCAGCAACGAGAATATTCGCCAGCGCGTGACGGATGCCGGGCTGGAGATCACGCCCGTCCTGCAGGTGGCGCAGGCGGCCTGGGACGCGGTGCATGGCGAGAAATTGCACACCAGGGTGGGCAAGACCGCCCATGCCCTCGCCTTTGGCACCCGCTGGATGCCCGGCAGGGTGCGGAAGCGCGCGCGCGATAGCGCTCGCCCGCTGGGTCGCTGAGGGATCAGAGCAGCGCGTCGATGGCTTTGGCCATGGCAACATCGCGCTCGCTCAACCCGTCGGCATCATGCGTCGTCAGGGCGATAGTGACGCGGTTGTAGACGTTGGACCATTCGGGGTGATGATCCTGTGCGTCGGCCAGCAGGGCCACTCGCGTCATGAAACCGAAGGCTTCGCTGAAATCGGCGAAGGTGAACTGCCGTTCGATCGCTGCTCCGCCGCGCGTTTCGCTCCATTCAGGCAAATCGTTCAGCGCGGCTGTACGCTCCGCCTCGTTCAACCGGGCAATTGCCATATCGTATCTCCCTTGCTTGTTCGCCCGGTGCCTTTCGCCTAACGACCCGCCCCATGCAAGCTGCAGCGCAACAGGGCACGCCACTGGCCGGAACGCAAACATCGCTTGCAGCGCATGACCTTTATTGCCGCCGCGGCGACCGTCCGCTGTTCGGGGGGCTGAACCTCGACCTGTCGGCGGGCGAGGCGCTGCATCTGACGGGGCCGAACGGCATCGGCAAGACGAGCCTGTTGCAGATGCTGGCCGGGCTGCGCAGGCCGGCGCGATACGGCGCGCATGGAGAAGCGGCAGCCCCCGGCAAAGTAGTGTGGCAGGGTTCCCTCGGCTATCTCGAGGATCGAACGGCGCTGGATGGAGATTTGCCGCTGGCAGAAGCTCTCGGCTTCTGGGCAAGACTCGATGGGCATCCGGCTGAATTCGAGCCATTCGGATTGTCGGACCTCATGGATGTTCCCGTTCGCTATCTTTCCACCGGCCAGCGCCGCCGGGCGGGTCTTGCCCGGCTTGCCTTGCAAGGAGCCGCGAACTGGCTACTGGACGAACCGCTGAACGGCCTTGATGCCGAAGGTGCCGCGATGCTGGAACGGCTGATCGCGGCGAAGCGCATGGGCGGCGGCATCGTCATCATAGCATCCCACCAGCCCATCGCGGTGCCGGATCACCGCACGCTCGATCTGCGCGAGCATCCCTGGTGACCCGGATCTTCTTCACCCTTCTGCGCCGCGATCTGGCGATGCTCCTGCCCGGCGGGCGAAGCGGGCAGAGCCTGTTGCCATTCCTGTTCTTCCTCGCCATCGCCATGCTCTTCCCCTTCGCCGTGGGGCCGGATGCGGAGCTTCTGGGCCGCACCGGCGGCGGCGTCATCTGGGTAGCGGCCCTGCTTGCATCCCTCCTGCCGCTGGACCGGCTGATCGCACCGGACATCGAACAGGGCGTGTTCGATCAGCTGGCCCTGCGCGGTATCGCCGACGAAGCGGTCATCGCCATTCGCGTGGCGGCCCATTGGCTGAGTTTCGCGCCCCTGCTGATCGTGGCCACCCTGCCCGCATCGGCGCTGCTGGGCCTCGACGGCCCGACTCTGAAGACAGTCGTGCTGGGGCTGCTGGCGGGAACACCGGGCCTTGCCGCCATCGGGGTCACCATCGCGGCGCTGACGGCGGGTTTGCGCGGCGGCACCGCTTTGGCGGGATTACTCCTGGTGCCGCTGGCGACGCCAATCCTGATCTTCGGCGCGGGCAGTCTGGCGCGGCCCGATGATAATGGTACCGGCGGCGGCATTCTGCTCGCCGCCGCAATCAGCCTCGTCGCGCTCGCCATCGCGCCGTTTGCCGGGGGCGCTGCAATCCGCAGCGTGCGCGACAGCTAGGCCGCATAGGGCGGCTTGTGCAGCCCGGTAGGGCTGAGCGTGAATATCTCGTTCCCGGTCTCGGTAATGCCGATCGAATGCTCGAATTGCGCCGAAAGCGACTTGTCGCGGGTCACCGCCGTCCAGCCATCGTTGAGCAGCTTGACCCACGCCTTGCCCGCGTTGATCATCGGTTCGATGGTCATGAACATGCCCGGCTTCAGTTCCGGCCCGGTTCCCGCTTTCGCCGCATGCACGACCTCGGGCGCATCGTGGAACAGGCGGCCCAGACCATGGCCGCAGAATTCGCGCACCACGCCATAGCGATACTGGCGGGCATGCGCCTCGATCGCCGCACCGATATCGCCCAGCCGCGCGCCGGGCTGTGCCGCCTCGATCCCCAGCATCAGGCATTCGTGAGTCACCTCGACCAGCCGCCGCGCCTTCAGCGAAACCTCGCCGACCATGTACATCCGGCTGGTGTCGCCATGCCAGCCATCCAGCAGCGGCGTCACGTCGACATTGACGATATCGCCTTCCTTCAAGACCTTTTCCGAAGGGATACCGTGACAAACGACATGATTGATCGAGATGCAGCAGCTGTGCTGGTAACCGCGATAGCCCATGGTCGCGGGCACCGCCCCATTGTCCAGCGTCATCTCGCGGACGCGATCGTCGATAGCCGCGGTGGTGATGCCCGGCTCCACCATCCGCGCCACCTCGTCGAGGATTTCGGCAGCCAATGCGCCTGCCCGCCGCATTCCGGCAAAACCGGCTTCGGTATGCAGCTTGATCGTGCCGTCACGGATGACGGTCTCGTCGCCTTCGATAGTCTGATATTGAGTCATGCCGCCGATGTAGCGTCACCGCGCCGGAATTGCGAGGGGGAGAAGGAGAAGCGGCCGCGTCAGGCCCGCAACGATCAGCGCAGAGCGAAAGCGTCGCGGTAGCGTGGATCGACCGCCTCCAGGATCGCCGCCGTGATCGGAACGTCGATCTCGTAAGCTCCCTCGGAAAACGGACCTGCCACATAGGGGCCGGCCAGCAGCCCCAGCCGGTTGAACCTTCGTCCGCTGGACGATCCGAGAAGGATGGTCATATCCTTCAGCGGAGGGCATTGCCTGAAATCGTCGGCAATATCTTCCGCATCGACATCCGCGCGGCGTCTGGCCCTCTCCTCCTGCAAGCCGGTACAGAACGGCTCCCGCACCGCATCCTCCAGGGCCGCCATGTCGCTGAAAAAACTTTCCGGCTTCAACGCCGTCCGGCTTTTCCGGTCCCAGATCAGCGAGTTGAAGCCGTAATTGCCATGCGCGCCGCCAGTATAGCTCGACCGGCGGGCAGAGAGCGACAGATAATCCGGCAGATCGGCCACAATTTCCCAGTTAACGCGCAGCAGATAACGATTGTAGGGAAAGCCGCTGTCCCGTGCATCCGCGCGTCCCCTGGTCGCATTTTCCTGCAGCAGTTCGAGGCTGTTCTGGCGGCGCCGGTCCAACAGGGCGCGAAGGCCGGGTTCATCCCCTGCCGCTTCCGGCCATGCATATTCGAATTCGTAGAGTTCGGTCGTCTCCTCCACCGCAAATGCGCCCGACAAGGCGGTTTCGGCGCTATCGCCGGCACGTGCAGTAGCACTCGCCCGCACTCCGCCAACACGCGGCGCAGCATTAGCATCGGCCCGCTTTCCGGCGGCCATCGCATCGCCTTGACCCGCCTGCGCCGCATCATTGCTACCCGCATCCGGTGCGCAGGCGCAGAGCGCGAGATAAACAACCGCCCCGATTACCGGTTTCGCAACAGATGCGAGCCGCATCGCCATGTCCTTTCGCAGCATCGTTTTCATATGCGCCAGCGACCGGATGCTGACAAGGCGCCTGACCTGTGCCATCAGGCCATTATGACCATTCAGACAGATTTGCTACAGGCCGACCGCGGCCAGGATGCAGTTGCGATCCACATCGTCGACAAGAACAATCATGCCGCATGGCGCGAGACCCTGAACGAAGGGCAGAGGGCGGTGCTCGATGCGCAGAAATTCGATGGCAGCGGTTATCAGACCGCGATAGTCCCGTGCGGGTCGGGAAAGGCCGGAGCCTGGTTCGCCGTCGGCGGGGTTGCCGATGCCGGCAGCCTGTCGAGCTGGTGCCTTGCAAAACTGGCCGAAGCACTGCCGGAGGGAACCTACCGCCTTCAGGAATGCGACCCGGGCCCGGCCGTGCATGGCTGGCAAGTGGCGCAGTACCGTTTCGACCGGTATCTCAGCAATAATTCCGCCACAGGCGCTCGCATCCTGCTGACGCGCGATGCAAGAGGTCTGGAGCTGGCGCGCGCAGAGGCACGTGCCGTCAACAAGGTGCGCGATCTGGTGAACACGCCTGCCGAGGACATGGGCCCCGCCGCGCTCGAAGCGGAAGCCGGGGATCTGGCGCGCAGGCACGGTGCCGAACTGACGGTGACGCGCGGCGATGCGCTGGAGCGCGACTACCCGATGGTCCATGCGGTCGGGCGGGCAGCGGCACGCGAACATGCGCCGCGCCTCATCAGGCTCGAATGGGGCCGCAAGGACGCGCCGCGTCTTGCGATCGTCGGCAAGGGAGTCTGCTTTGATTCCGGCGGGCTGGATGTGAAAAGCGCCAGCGGCATGAAGCTCATGAAAAAAGACATGGGCGGTGCGGCCCACGCACTCGCCCTCGCAGGCCTGGTCATGGAGGCCGGGCTGGACGTGCGCCTGCACCTGCTGGTTCCGGCCGTGGAAAACGCGATTGCAGGCAATGCCTTCCGCCCCGGCGACGTGCTGACCTCGCGCAAGGGGTTGACGGTCGAGATCGGCAATACCGATGCGGAAGGCCGGCTGATCCTGGCCGACGCGCTGACCAGGGCGAGCGAGGACGACCCCGAACTGCTGATCGATTTCGCCACCCTGACCGGTGCGGCACGGGTGGCGCTCGGCCCCGATCTGCCCGCATTGATGACGCGCCGCGACGACACTGCACAGGCATTTCTCGACGCCGGCAAGGCGCATGACGACGAATGCTGGCGCCTGCCGCTGCCCGCACAATATGCGGAATTCTTGAATTCAGACATCGCCGATACGAACAATGCACATGGCAATTCCTTTGCCGGCGCAAGCGTGGCGGGTCTGTTCCTCGACAAGTTCGTGGGCGACAATGCCGATGGTTCGCTCATCGATTGGGCGCATTTCGACACCTTCGCCTGGCAGCCCGCAGCAAAGCCGGGCAGGCCGAAAGGCGGTGCCGCATTGGGGCTGCGCGCGGCATTTCACATGCTGAAGTCGCGCTACCCCGCCGCCTGACCCGCCCGCGCGGCGAAGTTGCCACCGGCGCAATCTGGGCCTAGATGGCCCGCTGCAATCAATGAAAGCCTTGACGAAACCGTGAGCGAAGCGTGCCAATATGATCTCCCGCGCGGCACCGTGACGCTGGCCGGTCCGGTCGAGAGACCGGAACCGGGCACCTTGCCCCTGCGCGGCGACATGGCGCATGTCGCGCTTGCCGACCGGTTCCTGGTCACGCATTACGTTCAGCCGCAGAAGCGCAGCATCGGGTCCGAAGGCGCGACATTGCGCTTCGCACCTGCCGTAGATGCAGCGGCGATCGTCCGGCTGGACGGCGGATCGACTTTCGAAGCGCTCGATTTTGCCGGTGGCTGGTGCTGGGGATGCTGCGGTCCTGCCGGGCCGACCGGCTATGTCGAGATCGGCAGCTTGGCCGCAGGTTAAGATGGCGGCACGGATCTTCATCGATGGCGCGGCAGGCACCACGGGGCTGGAAATCCACCAGCGCCTGTCGGGCCGCACGGACGTCGTATTGCACCGCCTGCCGGACGAACTCCGCAAGGATCGGAACGCCCGTCGCGAAGCCTTGAACATATGCGATATCGCCATCCTCTGCCTGCCCGACGATGCGGCGCGCGAAGCGGTCGGCATGATCGATCCGGCGAGCAACGTGCGCGTGATCGACGCCTCCAGCGCGCACCGGGTGACAGAGGGCTGGACTTACGGTTTTCCGGAGATCTACGGCCGCGCCGCGATCCGGAGGGCGCGCTTCGTCAGCAATCCGGGATGTTACCCCACGGGATTTCTCGCGCTGGTCGCACCGCTGGTACGCGAAGGGCTGTTGCCGGCGGACTGGCCCTACAGCGTCCACGCCGTCTCGGGCTATTCGGGCGGCGGCAATGCGCTGATTGACAGGTTCGAGAGCGAAGGCGATCTTGCATGGCGCGGCTACGGCTACGCCATGGGGCACAAGCACCTGGCGGAGATGCAGACTCATGCCGGACTTGCCCACCCGCCCCTGTTCGCCCCTGCGGTGATCGACGCTATGCGCGGCATGGTGGTGGAAGTTCCCCTGCCCCTGCGCGCCATGCCGCGCGCGGCAACCGCTCCGGAACTGCGAAGCGCGCTGTCCGTGCATTATCGCGAGTCCCGGGTCGTCAGCGTAGTCGAAGGCGAAACTCCGCAGGAATTGCTGTTGCGGCGCGGGGCTGCGCCCTGGGATGGCATGGAACTGTTCATCCTTGGCGAAATGGCGAACGATCAGGTGCGGCTGGTCGCCAGGCTGGACAATCTCGGCAAGGGGGCGAGCGGTGCTGCCGTCCAGTCGCTGAACCTGATGCTGGGCTGCGATGAAATTCGTGGACTGCAACTATCTGCCTAAAAAACTTGCACCTCATGGGCACAATTGTTGCAATCGGGCGCTGAACATCTGCAGGCGCGGGAAAGGCTCGGACCCGAAGCGCGGCTGACGGCGAATTTCGTTCAAGCAGCCAGCGTGGCACGTTTCTTGAAAGGTTGCGCGCAAGCAGCGCCTGCGTGCATAGTCTCTCGGGCAGCGCGCCCGGTGCCCGGCAGGTCCGGAACGGCAGAAGCAAGTCGCAAGGCAAGGGAGGCAGCGTGAAAAAAGTCGAGGCAATCATCAAGCCGTTCAAGCTGGACGAGGTCAAGGAGGCGCTGCACGAGGTGGGCGTGTCCGGCATCACCGTGACCGAAGCGAAGGGCTTCGGACGGCAGAAGGGCCACACCGAGCTCTATCGCGGGGCCGAATATGTCGTCGATTTCCTGCCCAAGGTGAAGCTGGAGGTCATCGTCAGCGACAATATCGCCGACCGCGTGGTCGAAGCCATCGCTGCCGCTGCCCAGACAGGTCGCATCGGCGACGGGAAAATCTTTGTTTCCGCCATCGAAAGCGTGCTCCGCATTCGCACCGGCGAACGGGACGAGGACGCCCTCTAGGCAGACGCTTCGCAGAGTAATGCCCCCGCTGCGGATCAGCCCGACTCCGCAAGATCTATCAATCGAGAAGGAACAGACATGGCCAGCGCCAAGGAAATCATCAGCGACATCAAGGACCGGGAGATCGAATGGGTCGACCTGCGCTTCACCGATCCGAAGGGAAAGTGGCACCATTTGACCATGGTCGCCAATCTGCTGGGCGAGGATGAGCTGGAAGACGGGCTGATGTTCGATGGATCGTCCATTGCCGGGTGGAAGGTCATCAACGAAAGCGACATGATCCTGCGCCCGGATCTGGAACGGACCTATATCGACCCGTTCAGCGCCACGCCGATGATGATCATGTTCTGCGACATCGTCGAACCTTCCAGTGGCGAACTCTATTCCCGCGATCCCCGCTCCACCGCCAAGCGCGCCGAGGCCTATCTGCAGACCACCGGCATCGGCGACACGGTCTTCGTCGGGCCGGAGGCGGAATTCTTCATGTTCGACGACGTGCGGTTCGAGGATGGCTATGCCGCATCGGGCTTCAGCATCGACGATATCGAGCTGCCGACCAATTCGGGCCGCGAATATGAATCGGGCAACATGGCCCATCGCCCCCGCGCCAAGGGCGGCTATTTCCCCGTGGCGCCGGTTGACAGCGCCGTCGACATCCGCGGCGAGATGGTTTCGACCATGATCGAGATGGGCCTCAATTGCGACAAGCATCACCACGAAGTCGCCTCCGCGCAGCATGAACTCGGCCTCACCTACGCCACGCTGGTGGAAACGGCCGACAACATGCAGATCTACAAATATGTCGTGCACCAGGTGGCCCATGCCTATGGGAAGACGGCGACCTTCATGCCCAAGCCGATCAAGGACGATAACGGTTCGGGCATGCACACCCATTTCTCGATCTGGGAAGGCGGGAAGCCGACGTTTGCCGGCAATGCCTATGCCGGCCTGTCGCAGAACTGCCTTTATTTCATCGGCGGCGTCATCAAGCATGCCAAGGCGCTGAACGCCTTCACCAACCCGACCACCAACAGCTACAAGCGTCTGGTGCCGGGTTACGAGGCACCGGTGCTGCTGGCCTATTCCGCCCGCAACCGTTCGGCATCGTGCCGCATCCCCTATGGTGCGGGCGACAAGGCGAAGCGCGTGGAATTCCGCTTCCCGGATGCGATGGCCAATCCCTATCTCGCCTATGCCGCCATTCTGATGGCCGGCCTCGATGGTATTCAGAACAAGATCGATCCGGGCGAGGCGATGGACAAGAACCTTTACGATCTGCCGCCCGCCGAACTGGCCGACGTGCCCACCGTCTGCGGTTCGCTGCGAGAGGCGCTGGAATCGCTGGATGCCGATTACGACTTCCTGCTGAAGGGCGACGTTTTCACCAAGGATCAGATCGATTCCTATGCCGAACTGAAGTGGGAAGAGGTGATGCGCGTGGAAACCACGCCCAATGCCGTCGAATATGATCTGTATTACAGCGCCTGACCGCTGAAACTGCTGGCGAGGCGCGCGGGAATATCCCGTGCGCCTCGTTCCATTCACTCGCTGGAATAGTCCTTTCCTACAGCGTCTTTTGCTGCGTAATGCCTGCGCCTTCCATTTCAGACCCGGAGGCAGCCCATGCAGCGCAAATCCATTTTCGATGCCGTTCGGAACATGCTGGGGCGCGGATTCCGCGCTTCCGAAGTGATCCAGCTGGATGCCGCGATCGACAGAGCCCTCGATCGTCATGATATCGGCGATGGAAGCAACTCTTCGCCGGCGATAATTTCGGACGAAGGGATTGCCCTCGTCCAAAGATTCGAAGGCTGCGCAAAGGTCCGGCGGGACGGTCTGGTCGAAGCCTATCCCGATCCGGGCAGCGGCGGCGACCCCTGGACCATAGGCTGGGGCGCAACGGGGCATGGTATCGCCCGTGGCACCGTGTGGACGCAGGAGCAATGCGACACCCGGCTGGCAGCCGATCTGGCAAGCTATTCGCAGGAAGTCGCCCGCGCACTGGACGGCGCACCCACCACGCAAGGTGAATTCGATGCCTTGGTCAGTTTTCATTACAATACGGGCGCGATTGCCCGCGCTACCCTGACGAAATACCATCGTGCCGGCCGCAAATCTGCCGCCGCCGCCGAATTCGCCCGCTGGAACCGGGCCGCCGGGAGGATCCTTCCCGGACTCGTCAATCGCCGCAAGGCGGAAGCGGCATTATATTCGCAAGGCTAGGCTCTGCCTGGCGAGGGCATGAAGGTCGCGCAACATTGACGGAATGTCAGGTCATCCGCCGAACAGGGGGAACCATTGCCGTGGCGGACCTGTTTTCAGAGTTGAAGGAGGCGGATTATGCGCCAGATCGTTATCATTGCTGCTGCTCTCGCCATGTTCAGCGTTTCGGGCGACCTTGCTTCGGCACAAGGCCAGGGCAAGAACCAGGGTGAAAGCAAGGCTCTGGGTCAGAAAGGCGGAAACGCGACGGGCCGCGACCGGACAGCCGATTCATCGCAGGAAAATCGCGGTGTCCAGAACCGCCGTTCCGAAAAAGCATCAGCGGGCAAGAACGAGGCCGGCGATCGATTCGCCAAGGGGCCGGACCGCGTGCGCGAGAACGGAGATCAAGATGCCGGGCGCAATGGCCAGCGCGAGCAAGTGAGCGACAGGGCGTCTGCCGCCTCCAACAATGGAAATGCAGCAGAGGATCGCGGCGAAAGCCGTGGCGACCGGCGCGATTTTTCGTCGAACAAGATCGACAAGCGGACCCGCTCAGCCGACGATTTCAATAGTGACCAGCGTGCTCGCAAGAACCGCGATAACGCTCAACGCATTGCACGCCGCGCCGACTCGCGCGACCGGGCGAATGTCAGCCGCTTCGCAGCCAAGCGCCCGCAGTTCGCATTCGTGCAAAGCGATTATCTGATCGCGGGCTGCCCGCCGGGACTTGCGAAAAAGAACAATGGCTGCATCCCGCCCAGGCAGCAGAAGCAGCGCCCGCTGCTGAACTACGGTGCCGATTTCTTCGGCTATCGCGATGTGCAGGATGGCCGGTATCGCTATGGCGACGGCTATCTCTACCGGTTGAACGACAGCGGCGGCCTGCTGGGTTTCATCCCGCTGCTGGGCGGAGCACTGTCGATCGGCAATATCTGGCCGCAGAGCTATCAGCGCAACCAGGTGCCGGATTATTACGCCGAATATTACAACCTCGGGCCGCCGCGCAATTACGGGTATGCCGATGATGTCATCTACCGGCTGAACCCGCAGTCATCCACCATCACCTCCATTGCCGCACTGCTGACCGGCGACGAATTCCGGGTGGGGGAAAGAGCGCCCGACGGATACGACATCTACAACGTGCCGAGCGCCTATCGCGACGATTATCGCGATCGGCCCGAGGCCGCCTACCGTTATTCCGATGGCTATATCTATGAAATCGACCCGACGACGCAGCTCGTTCGCGCTGCAATCGAACTTCTCGTATGAGGCGCGGCGGTGCGTGGTTCCTGGTGGCCACGGCAGCGATCGGCCTGTCTGCGTGCAGTTCCGGCGATGAACTGCAACCGGACGAACAGGTTTCGACCCGGACCCTGGCATCGGTCATCGCCGAAGATGAAGGCCTGTCGCGCCTGTCCAGCGTTCTGACCAGATCCGGGCTAGGCGCTGTGTTCGATGGCCCGGGCAGCTACACGGTGCTCGCCCCCGGCAACGATGCGCTGGCAGGCGCTTTGCCGACAGGCGGGGACGACAGCGAGTCTCTGCCGATCATGGTGGCGCTGCTGCGCGATCATATCCTGCCCGGCCATCTGACCCCCGCGATCATCCGTCAGGCGATTGCCGATCAGGGCGGGCCTGTCGAAATGCGCACCCTGGGCAAGGGCGTAGTCAGCTTTTCCATCGAGGGCGAAACATTGGTCGCGACGCAGGACGGAAGCAGCGTTCCGCTGGCTGGCCGGGCACTGGTGGCCGATAATGGCGTGGTCCTGCCTCTGAAGGGTGCTTTCACCTCGGCGCCGACCCGGGTTGCAGCGCCGTGACGAGAAGCTCCCCCACGAAGATACTCTAATAATCCCGGCTGACTTCCGCGACGACGCTCTCTCGCCCGATTGTCGAGACGCTCGCCAGCAGCGACAGCCATCGGGTGATACGGAATTCGGCGCTGGTCGCACTGTAACCGCGCCCGTCGGTAATCAGTTCGACATAGATGCGCCGCGTAATGTTCTTGCCGATGGCAATGCCGGTTTCGCGCCGCAGGGCGGCATCGGCATTGACGATCCGCAGCCTGTCCAGCCCGATCGCGTTACGCAGCGAATTGATCGGGTCCAGCCCGCCGTCGCCATCGCCGCGCAGCGAAGCCAGCGCCGCGCCCAATTGCAGCGCGTCGGTTGCGGAAAGATCGGTGATGGAACCGCCGAACAACAGCCGTGCGAGGATTTCTTCCTCGGGCAGCATCGGCGTCGAGCTGAAGCGCACCTCTGGCGATTGTGCGTTGCCTTCGACGTTGACCGTTACATCGATGCCGTTCTGGCGGCTTTCCGCCTGTATGTTGATGCGCGGGTCGATGGGGCCGTTCACGTCGAAATCGATGCGGCCCCGCTCCAGGTCGAAACGCGCCCCGGCAAAGCTGTAGGTGCCCTGCACCACCTGCGCTTCGCCGCCGATGCGGGGATCGTCCGTGGTTCCGCGAATGGCCAGATCGGCGCTCCATTCACTTTCGAGGCCCAGACCTTCGACATCGATCCGGTTATCGCCCTGTGCGTTGATGAGATAGCGCCACGGGGCGCTGCGGCGGCGGGCGGGCGCGACGTCGTAGGGCAGATTTACGTCGCTGGTCGCGATCTGCGGCAGGCGCAGTTCCTGTGCCGCGCGGCCCAGCCGCCAGCTTGCCCGCTCGATCTCGACGCGCCCGGCGATGGTACCGCCAATGCCGTTGGACACGAGGCGCAAGGGTCCGGTGACGGCGGCCTGCAGACCGGCCTGGTCGAGCAGCAAAGCGTTCGTTGCCGCCAGCTTGATGTCAAGGGCAGGCCCCCGCGCGCCCAGGTTCGCGAGATCGACCGTCCCGCTGCCGACCACGGTGCCGCCATTCGGCGTCGTGCCGGCGAACCGCCCTATCCGAAGGCGTGAACCGTTGAAACTGCCACGCGCCCGCAAGTTTCGGACGTCGGTTCCCGAAACGGCGCTCTGCAGCCGCAATTCATCGGTCGATAGCGAACCCCGCACCCGCGGATCGGCCAGCGTGCCGGTCACGTCGGCGGCGATCTCGACCGGGCCGGTCAGGTCGAACGTGTCCACCGCCGCCAGGCGCCACAGCGCCGAAGCAGGTCCGCCATAGCGCAGCTGCGCCGCTAGGTCGCCCCGGCGCAGGCGTTCGGCCAGCCCGCCCTGACCCGGCAGATTGGCGATGCGCCCCTGCAGCCGCCCGCGCCGCTCACCGCCTTCGGTGGCGACGGCGCGCGTTTCCAGCCGGTCGGGCGTCAGGCGCAGGACGAGGGCCAGATCGATCGGCCGGGACGTGAGCACGAGGCCCGACCGGGTCAGATCGTCGATCTTGACCCGCGCCTGTCCGGTTGGCAGTCCCCCTGCAATCTGGTTGTAATCGACGGTGCCGGAAATCGTCCCGCCGAGTCCGATGGTATCTGCGGCGATGTCGAGCAGGGCCAGCGGCATATTGGCCAGTTGCAAATTCAGCGCCGTTTCGCCGCCGCCGAACCGGCCCCGCGCGATGGCGCTGCCCTGCCCGTAATTTACCTGGGTAGGGCGCAAGGTCCAGCCACCGCCTGCCCTCTCTTCCAGCATGGCCCGGCGCGGCATGGTGATGTCGCGCCCGGCGTAGCGGCCCTTTGCGGCAAGCGCGATTTGCTGCGGCGCGACATTGGCGGCCAGCCGCAGTTCGAACTGGCTGCCTCGGCGCCCGGCGATCTGGGCGTCCACCCTGCCGCGTCCGTTCCGCAGTTCCGCCTCTGCCGCCAGCCGGCCGATAAAGATGTTGCCGTAACTGACGCCCTGCGCCCGCGCCTCGCCCGTGATCGTGCTATTGCCGTCCGCAAGATAGCCGGAGACATCGACTTGCGCCCGGCCAATGGCGAGCGGGGTTCCTCCACCGAAGCGCGCATCGCGCACGGTCAGATCGACGTCGAAGCCCTGCCCGCCCGCGCGCGGCGTTAGCAGGATGGCACCGTCAACGCCGCCCTGGGCAAATGCCAGTCGCCCCCTCGCCGTGCTGCCCTGCAAGGCGAGATTGCCGGTGACCTCGGTACCGCTGACCTGCAGCCGGTCGACCGCGATGCGAACGTCGTTCCCCGGCGGAGCGAACAGGCGGAAATCGCCTTCGAACGGGCCGAGCAGAGATTGCCCGGTGGCCGCCAGCGAAAAGCCGCCATCTTCCGGGCTGAGCGCAACGCGAACATCGCGCAGTCCCGCCTGCGGCAGTGGATCGGCAAAGACCAGCACGGCCTCCGGCCCCGAAGGGGTCAGCGCGCCTTCGACGGTGAACGGCCCGAATTGCACATGCCGCCCGCGCCCTGCCAGCGTGGTCCTGCCACCTGTAATGCGTCCGTCGAGCTCCGCCTGCAGCTTGCTCGCATTCACGCGGAACTGGCGGAAGGAAAGCGGCTGGCCCTTGCCGAAACTCACACCCCCGGCGAAGCGGATATTGTCCCCCGCGATGGTGGTCAAGGTGGGATTGGCGACCTGCCCCAATCGCCCGTCGACGACGCCGCGCAGTGTCCAGGGCTGGTTGCGGGCAACGTCGAACACCACCTGTGCGCTGCCACTGGCCCGGCCGATATTGCGGAACTGCAATCCCTGCGCCCGCACCAGTCCGGCCAGCGTATAGGCACCGTCCGCGGGCCGGGCCCGCAAGGCCAGATCGCCGCTGGTATCGGGAAACCTGACGCGCAATTCGTCGGAAAACAGGCGGCCATCCTCGGCGATTAATACGCCGGCGATGGTCCCACCCACAAGGCGCGGGTCGAGCAGATCGTTGCCGACCCTGATCCGCCCCACCTCGGCATCGACAGGCAGTTGCAGGCGCGACCCGTTCAGCCTTGCAATGCCGTTCTGGCGGAGGTCGGTCACCACGATTTCGCCGGACACAAGTCGGCCCAGCGCCAGCCTGTGCTCCACGGTCAGACTGCCGAAAGCGCCCTCGGCGGTGCCGCTCAGCCGCAGATCCTCCAGCCGCAGATTGCCGCCGAGAATGTCGGGCTGGCGCAGGCGAACGGCGAAGCGCAGATCCTCCATCACATTGCGGCCGAGATCCACCGCGCCCTGCACGGCTCCGGCCACCGCAGCGGAAGCGAATTGCGCTTTTCCTTCCAACACACGTTGCTGCAAGGTTCCGGCGGCTCTTACCGACAATTCACCCGCGACCAGATCGGCCGTCAGCCCGTCCAGCGCCGTGCCCGGCGTCAATTGCCCGGCAATCCCGTATTCGCCCGCCCAATTTGTCAGGCGGAATACCGCGAACCGAGCGCCGCCACGTTCGACAAGGAAGCGCCCCGCCCAGTTGGTCCACGATCCCTGCCCGTCGATGACGGCGTGATAATCCGCCTCCGCCCCGAGCAGGCCGGCGAGAACGCCGCCCGCTGGCGCCATATAGTCCAGCTTGAGATCGAAGCGGTCCTCATCCGGCATCGCATCGATCAGCGCGTACAGCCGGTCGCCCCCGCCAAAGCCGCCGCGCAAGTTGGCATAGACCCTGCCCGACCGGATGTCAGCCTGGGCCAGCAGATCGACCGTGCGGCTTTCGCCCCCGATGATTTGCGGCGCGACGGTCAGGTCGATGATCCGCAGGCGGTCGATCCGAATGTCGAAATCGGGCAGAACGGGCGAATCCGGATCGCCGGGTCGCAGATCGGGCAAGCGGTACAAGGTGCCGCCCCGCGTCAGCAGGTCGCGAATGTCGATGCCGCTGGTGAACCAGTTCAGCGGGCGCCAGTCCAGCGCCACGCGCGGCAGCGACAGGAACACGCCCTCAGGGTCGGACAGGGCAACGTGATGGAGCGTGGCGGAACCGTATATGCTCCCTTCGATCCGCCCGATCGTGATACCGAGGCCGGATGCGGGCGCCAGACCCTCTATCCTGTCGATCAGGAACCGCTTGCCGGGTGCCGTATCCAGCGCCAGCACTCCGCCGACGATGATGAGCGCGAACGCAAGAACTATTCCGAGCATCCATTGCACGAAGCGCATGGCGATGGAACGAGCGCCGTGCCTGCCACGAGCAATTCCGCCGCCGGTTTCCTCGCGGCTTTCATCGACGGCAGTGGTCGCCATCAGAACGCCTGCCCCAGTGATACATAGACCGCGAAGGGATTGTCGTCCGGCCCCGGGTTGACCGGCACGCCAAGATCGACCCGGATCGGGCCGAACCCTGTCTGATAACGCAGGCCCACTCCTGCGCCGACCCGCAGCACATCCAGCGTGGGGACGGCGCCGACGCTGACCGTGCCCGCATCGACGAAGGGAACGACGGATAATGCGCCATCGAAAATGCCCGTCTGTATCCGCGCCTCCAGCGCCAGTTCCACCAGCGACCGGCCGCCATTGGGTTCACCGAAAGCATTGCGCGGGCCGATCTGCTGGAACCCGTAACCGCGCACCGAACTGCCGCCACCAGCGTAAAGGCGGCGCGAGGGTGCGATGTCGATCAGGTCCGCGCCCGGAATGCTCGCCACCGCCGCCCGGCCCGCCAGCACCACCCGGTCCGACATGCGGCGGTAGTAGCTGGCATCGACCTGGCTGCGCAGATAGAAGCTCTGCGTGCCCCGGTTGCGCGAGATTTCGGGCGACAGGCGCAGGCCAAGGCGGAAACCGGTCGTCGGATCGAGCAGATCGTCCGTCGTGTCGATCTGCGCGCGGCCGGGAAGCGCGGCGATGAAATATGTTTCCCGCGGGGTTTGCGATTCGCGCACCGATGCGGGTGCCTCGTCGGTGGCGATCAGTTCGAAGCCGCCGCCCCAGCTGAACGGCTTCTGGAACAAGAGCGTGGACAGGCGCTCATAAGTGCCGATCAGCGCGACCGTGCGGGCATCATAGGCATCGCTGTCCAGTGTGCTGGCATAGGCATCCAGCGTCAGCACCTTGTCCCGCCCGCCGAAATTGTTCTTGCGGAAGGTGACGCCGGCCAGTTGTTCCTGCGTGCCCAGAATGCCGCGCACCCGCAGCGATCCTTCGGGCGGGAACAGATTGCGATGTTCCCAGCTGGCCTGAACGCGGATGCCTTCTTCCGATCCGTAACCGATCGCGCCGGCAATGGTGCGCAGCGGCGCGCGGGTGATATTCACGTCCAGCGCGACCACGCCCGGTCTATCGCCCTGCGGCTCCGCCACGACACGCGGCGTGATCGTCGCCGTGGAAACCAGTCCGGTCGCCGTGATGGCGCGGCGCAGGTCAAGTTCAAGGCTGCGCCGATAGATGTCGCCGGAATCGAAACGGGCGATCCCGGCCAGATGTTCGCCGCCGAGGAAGCCGGGATCGGAACTTACGACGCCGCCGAAGGCATATTTGCCGCCGGGGCGGACGACCATCGTCAGATCGCCTTCCAGCCTTTCGTGATCGACCACGAGTTCGGGTGCGTCGATCTCGGCGAAAACATAGCCGTTTTCACCCAGCGCATGATCCAGATCGGCCTGTTCCTCGACGATCCGGTCGCTCGAAAGGTCCATCCCCCGGTCAATATCGAAGGCGCCGCGCAATTCGCTGTAATCGGGCGCAGCGGACAGATTGCCAAGGTCGATCGCGCCGAAACGGTAACGCGGACCGGGAACGATGTCGAAACGTACCGTAGCGCGGGTCGCATCGTCGGGCGCACTCCCGTCGTCACGCCCTGCGGCCGGCAGTTCCGCAGCGATGTTGCGCGATATCTGTGCGTCATAATAGCCATAGACGCGCAGCAATGTGCCGAGCAGTTCCTCGTCGCGGCGCGCGCGTGCCGTCAGCTGCGCGATATTGGTTTCTTCGCCTTCGAGTTCTTCCAGAGTGGAAAGGGCAGCAAATCTTTCGATAAAATCGTCGCGCGGCGGGAAATCCTCGGCGCGTTCAGGATAGGCGATCACGAGATTGTCGTCGATCCGCCGCTCCACCAGAACCGGAGCAGGAGCGAGCATCGGTTCGTCGAACGTGGCGAATTCAATATCGTCTTCAGGTTCGAGCGGTGCAAGCTGCGGCAGGTCGAGGTCGTCGTCCGGCCAAGGGACGGTGATCAGCGGCATCTCGGCCAGCGGCGAATCGGCGGCAAGTTCGGGCAGTTCCGTGATCGCGGGCGGAAGATCACTCTCGCCCCGGGCATCGACAGCCCAGTCCTGGGGATTGGCCACTGCCGTGTCGGGGATCAGATCTTCCAGCCGGAGAGTATCCGGCCCTTCCTGCGCGTGAAGCGCAGCGGGAACGCACAACGCCCCGATTGCGGTGGAGAGGGTCAGGCGATGAAATGCCGTCGGGATGGCAGGGCGATTACCCGATCGCGGCGACACCTTCTCTGGAACCTGACGGTTGCCATTTCTCACCGGCCGGCACGTTGGCACCGGCCCCGGGCTGACCGGCCCGGGCAATTGAAGCGGCGATGAGGGCGTCCTGCTGCTGGGCGGACATCCGCACCCAGCCGGCAGGAGTAAGCCGTTCCAGCGGGCGGTAGCGCACCTTGTACTGCATGCGCGGCGATCCCTCGACCCAATAGCCGAGATAGACATAAGGCAGGCCCGCTTCGCCCGCGCGGCGAATATGGTCCAGAATGATGTAGTTCCCAAGACCGGACCGCGCCTCATGTTCAGGGTCGTAGAAACTGTACACCATCGACAACCCGTCTCCCTGCCGGTCGGTCAGACAGGCGCCCACCAGGCGGCCCGGCTTCCCATCGGCGGAAGGTTCCCTGTATTCGGTCACATAGCTGGATATGGGCGTGTGTTCCACCATATCCGCAAAATCCATCTCGTCCATCGACACCATGCCGCCATCGGGGTGGCGCATGCCAAGGTATTTCTGCAGCAATTCGAACTGTTCCGCCGTCGCCCAGGGGCGGCATTCGGTCACTTCAAGATCGGAATTGCGCCGCATATTCTTGCGCTGGGTGGCCGACGGGCGGAAATCGAGCGCCGCGACACGGACCGAGATGCAGGCCTGGCAATCGGCGCAGCTGGGCCGATAGGCAACCGTCTGGCTGCGCCGGAACCCGATCCGGCCGAGCGCCTCGTGCAGCTGGTCGGCATTGTCGCCCTTCAGTTCGGTAAAGACCTTCCGTTCGCTGCGGCCCGGAAGATAGGGGCATGGCGCCGGGCTCGTGACGAAGAAGCGGGGGAATCTTACAGGGGCGGTCATTGGGCGGTCACGGGGGCTGGTGTCATCCTGTCGGTTGCTGATCCTTCGCGCCGGATCGGCGACGCATCGCCTTTCCTGCCTGAACGATTATGCCACGATATGAGGCAGGTTAAAGCCCTTTAACCACGATTCGTACAGGCACGGGATTTCGCCGGCACGGGCTTCAGTTCAGTTCGACCTGGCTCACCGAATAGCCTTTGCCCTGCAATTCGGCGATCAGCCCGACCAATTGCTGCTTGTCGCGCGCTTCGCATTCGATGTCGGTAATCAGACCCTTCGCCGGCAGGGTGGTGAAGATGCGCTGGTGATAGATCTCGATGATATTGACGTTGTGCGCCTCGAATTCGCGCATCACCTTGTAGAGCGCGCCGGGCCGGTCCTGCAGCGTGATCCGTAGCCGCGCCAGGCGGCCCGAACGGGCGAGATCTCGCAGGAGCACATTCGCCAGCAGGCGCGTGTCGATATTGCCGCCGCACAGGACCAGGCCGACATTCCGGTCCCTGAACCGCTCCGGATGGTCGAGAACCGCCGCGAGGCCCGCGGCCCCGGCCCCTTCGACCACGGTCTTCTCGATCTGCAGCAGCAGCGAGACGGCATTTTCCAGCGATGCCTCGTCCGCCAGCAGGATGTCGTCGACGCGCTGTCTTATCACCTGTTCGGTGAACTGGCCGGGCTCCTTGACAGCGATGCCTTCGGCCAGAGTATCGCCCCCGCAGGGCAGCGATTCGCCCGTCAGCCGGTTGTACATGGATGGAAACAGGCGCGCCTCCACCCCGATCACCTCGATCCCGGGGTTCAGCGCCTCGGCCACGGTGGCCATGCCGGAAATCAGCCCGCCGCCGCCGATCGGCGTGACGATGCAGTCGATTTCCGGCGCATCCGCCAGCATTTCCAGCGCCACCGTACCCGCACCCGCTGCCACGTGCGGATCATCGAACGGATGCACGAAGGTGAGGCCCAGTTGCTGCTCCAGCTTGCGCGCATGGGCATAGGCATCATCGAAGGTTTCGCCTTCGAGCACTACGTTGCCGCCGACGCTTTCGGTCTGCATCACTTTCACCGTCGGCGTGGTGCGCGGCATGACGATGGTGACCGGAACGCCCAGCCGCGTACCGTGATAGCTGAGACCCTGGCTGTGATTGCCGGCGCTTGCCGCGATCACGCCGCGTTCGCGCTGCGCCTTGTCCATCAGCAGCAATGCGTTCAGCGCACCGCGCTCCTTGTAAGCAGCGGTGAATTGCAGATTTTCGAACTTCAGCCAGATTCGCGCGCCGGTGATATTGGACAGCGTCTGGCTGAACATTGTCGGCGTGCGCACGACCGCCCCGGCGATACGGTCAGCCGCCGCCTCAACGTCGGCAAGTGTCAGGGGCAGCGCTGCCGTTATGGCAGCGGCGCTTGTGGCGGTCTGGTCGGTGCTGTGCGTCATGGCTGCGGCCTTTAGGGGATATTTGGCCGCTGGGGAATGCCGTTGGGAAAGCAGAGCATTGACGCCTCCGCAGCGATTGCATTGGCGCGCATTTTGCCACATTCGTGGCTCCGATGACCGAACCCCTCGAGATAGCCTTCATCGGCCTTGGCGTGATGGGCGGGCCGATGGCCGGACACCTTGCCGCTGCCGGGCATAGCGTAACCGCTTATAACCGTACCGCCAGCCGGGCGCGGACATGGCTGGAGGCGCAACGCGCCGACGGCCGTGACGCGCATATCGCGGCAACACCTGCAGAAGCAGCAGGCGGAGCCGACATCGTCCTGACCTGCGTGGGCAACGATGCCGATCTGGAGGCGGTGACGCTGGGGCCGGACGGTGCTTTTGCCGCGATTGCGCCGGATGCCCTGTTCATCGATCATACCACGGTGTCGGCGGCGATGGCGCGGCGGCTGGACGGTGCTGCCCGCAGCGCCGGATTCGCCGCACTGGATGCGCCCGTATCCGGCGGACAGGCGGGGGCGGAAAACGGCAGGCTGGCCATAATGTGCGGCGGCTCGGACGAAGCCCTCGAGCGCGCCCGTCCGGTGATGCAAAGCTACGGTTCGCGCATCGTCCATGTCGGGGCGGCAGGCGCAGGGCAGACCGCCAAGATGGCCAACCAGATGTGCATCGCCGGAACGCTCGCCGGGCTGTCGGAAGCGATCCGGCTGGCCGATGCCGCGGATCTCGACATGGAGCGGGTGCTGGAGGCGATTTCCGGCGGTGCGGCGCAAAGCTGGCAGATGGAGAACCGCTGGCAGACGATGGTCGCCGGCGAATTCGACCATGGCTTCGCGCTCGACTGGATGCGCAAGGATCTTGGCTATGCGCTTGAGGAAGCGCGCCGTCTGGGGCTATCCGCGCCGGTCACCGCTCTGGTCGATCAGTTCTATGCCGATTTGCAGGCAATGGGCGCGGGCCGGCAGGATACCAGCGCCCTGATCAGACGACTGCCGCCAGGTTCCGAAGGAAAGACACCATGAAATTGCAACTGTTCCGCTCCGCCTGCAAACTGGCGCTCGCCATCCCTGCCCTGGCGCTCGCACCCAACGCGCAGGCCGATGTGCTGATCGACAATATACAGGGCCTCACCATCGACAAGGATGGCGAGATCGACCGCTTCGAAGCAATGTGGATCGACGATGACGGGCGGGTGAAACAGGTCTTCGATCGCCGCGACCGCCGACCGGAACGCACCGATTACCGCGTCGATGGACAGGGCCGCGTGGTGGTGCCGGGCATGATCGACGCGCATCTCCATGTCATGGGCCTCGGCTTCGGCGCCCTGACGCTCGACCTCTCGCAGACCCGCTCGCTGGCCGAGGCACAGGACGCCATCCGCGTCTTTGCCGCCGAGAACCCGGACCGTCCGTGGATCATCGGGCGCGGCTGGAATCAGGAACTCTGGGGACTGGGCCGTTTTCCCACTGCCGCCGAACTGGACGAAGCGGTCGGCGACCGGCCCGTCTATCTGGAACGCGTGGACGGTCACGCCGGCTGGGCCAATTCCCGCGCCATCGCGGCCGCAGGCGTCTCGGCAGCGACGAAGGATCCGTCCGGCGGCCGCATAGAACGCCTCGCGGGATCGCAGACACCGGCGGGTGTCTTCATCGATGCGGCGGGCGAACTGGTGCAGAAGGCCGTGCCGCCGCCCCGCCCCGATGACCGCGACGTCGCCCTGCTCGCAGCCCAGCGGCGGCTCCTTTCCTCCGGAGTGACGGCCGCCGCCGACATGGGCACCACGATCCAGGATTGGCAGACCTATCGCCGCGCGGGCGACATCGGCACGCTGAAGCTGCGGATCATGGCCTATGCCCACGGGGTCGATGCCATGGAACTGATCGGCGGCCCCGGCCCGACGCCGTGGCTGTACGACGACCGGCTGCGCCTGAACGGTGTAAAGTTATATCTGGACGGGGCGCTGGGATCGCGCGGCGCATGGCTTCTCGAACCTTATGCCGACGATCCGGGCAACACCGGCCTGCCGCTGCTGACGCAGGCACAATTGCGCAATCTGATGAGCCGCGCGGCGATGGAGGATTTTCAACTCGCCATCCACGCCATCGGCGACGCCGCCAATCGCGAGGTGCTGGAGGCGATAGAGGAACTGTCGGGCAGCTACCCCGACAGACGCTGGCGAATCGAACATGCGCAGATCGTCGATCCGGCGGATATTCCCGTTTTCGGGCGCAATGGCATCATCGCCTCGATGCAGCCGGTGCACCAGACGTCAGACCGGACGATGGCCGAGGCGCGGCTGGACCCGGCACGTCTTCAAGGTGCCTATGCCTGGGCGTCGCTGGACAGGGCCGGCAGCAGGCTCGCCTTCGGTTCCGATGCGCCCGTCGAATCGCCCGACCCGTTCGCCGGACTTGCGGCGGCAATCTCCCGCACGGATGCAGAGGGCCTGCCGCCCGGCGGCTGGATGCCCGAACAGGCGGTTTCGCGCGAACTTGCTCTCGCCGGCTTTACGGCCAATGCGGCCTTTGCAGGTTTTGCCGAGGGACGGTTCGGCCGGCTGGTTCCGGGTGAGCGGGCAGATTTCCTGTTCATCGACCGGGATCCGATGATCGCATCGCCTGCCGAACTTCGCGCTACGAATATACTGGAAACATGGATTGGCGGGGAGCGGGTCTGGCGACAGGGCGACTGATCACGTAAATTTTGTTCATCGCTGACGCAGCGGAATCGACAGCTGTTAACCGCTCCCTCATAAAGGCAGCCCTATTGCTGGCCCCATCGCGGCATCCTGCCTGTTTGCACCGGGCGGGACTGCCTCTAAAGGGCATCGGCAGGGGCGCATGCAGATCTCGCCGAACGGAGAAGTTGAATGAAGTTTCGTAACGTGGCTCCTGCATTGGCAGCAATGGCGCTCGTGTCCGCTCCTGTCGCGGCCGAGGCGGCCGGCGCGGATATGTCGCGTGCCGAGGCACCGGTGGAGCGTTCGTCGAGCCTTGCGGCACAGCAGAATACGCTGGTCTTCTTTGCAGGCATTGCCGCTGTCATCGCAGCTGTCATCTTCCTTGCGGCAGATGATGACGATGATGCCGTCAGCGTGTGAAGTGACTTCTACGGCCCGGCGAACTGTTTGCAAATGGCAACAGATGAGGCTTATCTGACGCAATCGTTGCCGGGCGATAGAAATACCGGGTTGCGGCTAAAGACCACTTGCTTTAGGGCGAGCGGAGCATTTTAGATTTTGAAATAATCGAGGAGAACTCACTATGAAGATTCGTAACCTGGCAGCTTCCGCTGCTGCACTTTCGCTGGTTGCATCGCCTGCACTGGCGCAGACCAATGTCGACCGCGTTGCCGCTCCCGTCGAAGGCGAGAGCGAAATCGGTGGTTCGAGCATCATTCTCGCGATCCTGGCAGCTGCTGCCGTCATCGCCGGGATCATCGTCGCTGTCGACGATGATGATGATGCCATCAGCGCCTGATCTTTCGATCATGATATGATGAAAACGGGGCCTTTCGGCCCCGTTTTTGTATCCGGTTGAATCATGGCTCTGCGATGCGGCCGTCCATTTACCCGCGATCTACGCTGCGCCGACGCACCTGGTCTAACCGTCGGCAATTGGCCTGACTTGGGCCTTCTTCATCCGGCGTTCGCCCAGCCACATCAGCGCGAGCGACCCTTCGAACAGCAGCATCAGCGGTATGGCCAAGACCAGCTGCGAACCGGGATCGGGCGGCGTGACGATGGCGGCGACGCCCACCACCAGCACGATGACATAGCGCCGGGCGGCGATAAGCTGCCCGCGCGACACGATGCCGGCCCTGTTCAGCAGCAGCAGCAGCACCGGCAGAAGGAAGCTCACGCCGAATGCAAGGATGAACTGCATGACCAGGGAGAGATATTCCCCCATCGCCGGCAGCGCCTCCTGCTCCAAACCCCCGGACACCCCCTCGAAATCGAGGAAGAATATGAAAGCGGTCGGCATCACGACGAAATAGGCGAGCGAGGCCCCTGCCGTGAACAGGATGGGCGTGGCGATCAGGAAGGGCAGAAAGGCACCCTTTTCCCGTGCATAGAGGCCGGGCGCGACAAAGGCCCATAACTGATTTGCGATAATCGGGAAACTGACGAAGAAAGCCGCGAACAGGGCGACTTTCAGTTCCACGAAGAAGGCTTCGTAAAGCTGGGTGTAGATCAGCCTGCCCTGCTGGTTACCTTCGGCGAAAGCAACGGTCAGCGGGCGCACCAGAAATCCGAATATGTCGTCGGCGAAATACAGGCAGATGGCAAAGGCGATTGCCAGCGCGATGACACAGCGCACCAGGCGCGTGCGCAATTCGATCAGATGGTCGAGCAGCGGCGCCTGCGTTTCGTCGATATCTCTCAACTGTATCGCCATGATCAGCGTGACGCCTCATCCGGAACATCGCTGCCCGGCCCTTTTGCGGCCGCATGATTCTGCGGATCCTGGCTGGCGCGCATCTCCACCTGCGCGCGGCTCTCCGCCGATACGCCCCAGGCTCCGCCTGTTTCGTTGCTACCGCCATCACCTGGCGCTGCCGTGGCGGCTTCGCCCGTAGCGCTATCGTCGGGCACGATGCCCGAATCCTCAGCTGTCATTATATCGGGATGAGCCGCCATGATGGCACGGTTCTGTTCGCGCCACTTGCGTTCCATGTCTTCCATCTCCGCCTCGCGAATCATCGTATCCAGCCCCGATCGGAAATGGCCGGACACCCGGCGGATCTTGCCGATCCAGCGCCCGGCGGCACGTAATGCGGCAGGCATGTCCTTGGGTCCGATGACGAGAATCGCCACGATGATGACGACGAGGACTTCGCTTGCAGCGATATCGAACATGGTCGCCGCCCGTCAGGTCAGCGGGGCGTATCGCCGCGCGTACCATTATCCTGCGCGGCGGCATCCGCCGCCATGGCGGTTTCCTGCGCGTTGCCGGTGGCTGGCGGAGCGGGCGATGCCGGCGGTGCGTCATGGGGTGCCGGAGCGTTCAGGCGCCTGGCCTCAACTGCATGCGCCTCGTCCTCGTCATTCATGCCCGAGCGGAAGCTTTTCACGCCCTTGCCGAAATCACCCATCATCTCGGAAATCTTGCCCCGGCCGAACAGCACGAGGATGACGATGGCGATAATCAGCAGCTGAACGGGGCCTATACTACCCATGAGGCGATCCTTTTTTGCCTAGGTTCCATGTTTCGATATAGTGGATGTGCCGGGCATTTGCCAGCGATGCATCATTCGGGGCCGGCCGCTTCGCCGCTTTGTTTCGGGTCTGCCAACGCGTCAAAGGCATCGTCGACCGGGTCGAGCAATCCGGCGCTTCTCAATTCGCCAATCCCCGGCAGATCGCGGCGTGATTCAAGGCCGAAATGGGCCAGGAATGCCTGTGTCGTGGCGTAGATCACGGGCCTTCCGGGCGCATCCCTTCGTCCGGCCGCGCGAACCCAGCCTGCCTCCATCAGGACGTCAAGCGTTCCTTTCGCCGTCTGCACGCCGCGGATGCTCTCGATTTCTGCCCGGCTGACGGGTTCGTGATAGGCGACGATCGCCAGGACTTCGGTGGCCGCACGCGACAGTCGCCGCACCTGTTCGCGTTCCCGCCGCAGCAGATGGGCAAGGTCGGGCGCGGTCTGGAAGTGCCAGGCCGCCCCGCGCCGGACCAGTTCCACGCCCCTGCCGCAGTAAAATGCCACGAGATCGTCGATAGCTACGCGGATATCTGCCGCGTCGGCATCGCCGAGGTGAGCGCAAAGAGCAGCGATCGTCAGCGGCTCCTCCGCTGCAAACAGCGTCGCCTCCACGGCCCTGACCAGCGGATCACCCTCTTCCGCCGGCAAGTTCACGACCCTGTACGGCGCAGGAGCATCGGCTGAAAGGCGCCGTCCTGCCTCAGTTCGGCCTGCCCGGTGCGGGCAAGTTCCAGCGCGGCGACGAAGCTGGAGGCGAGTGCGCTGCGGCGAAGACGCGGCCTGCTCCAACCCGGCTCCGCCTCGCCTGGCAGAAAATCCTCCAGCCTCATCCAGTCGCGGCTGACGCCGAGCATGGCCGCGATGCGTTCCAGAGCGCTCTCAAGCGTCATCACCGGACGGTCTCGCACCATGTGGACAGCGGGCGCGGTACGGGCCTTCACCTGCCCATAGGCCCGGATCAGGGCGAACCAGTCGCATTGCCACTTCACCTTGCGGTCGGTACGCAGGCCTTCGGGTGCGCCGCGCAGGAACACCTCCCGTCCCGTGCGGTCGCGGGCCAGCAGGCGCGCCGCCGCTTCGCGCATGGCGCCGAGCCGCGCCAGCCGCAATTGCAGGCGCAGCGCCAGTTCCTCCGCCCCCGGCTCCTCCTGTTCCTCCGCCGGAAGCAGCAAAGCGGATTTCAGAAACGCGAGCCATGCGGCCATGACGAGATAATCGGCCGCGAGTTCCAGCTTCAGCGCATCGGCACGTTCGATATATTCGAGATATTGATCGACCAGCGAAAGAATGGAAATCGCGCGAAGATCGACCTTCTGCCGCCGGGCAAGATCCAGCAGCAGATCCAGCGGCCCTTCCCACCCGTCGAGTTCGAGATAAAGCGCCGCATCGTCTGCTTTCGTGAGGGATGCCGCACCGCCCGCCGGGCGATCGCCATCCGGCTCGGCCTCGGCAAACAGCAGCCCGGCACCGCTCACCCGGCGAAACCCGCTGCGCTCAGCAATGCGTCACGGGTGGCGAGCAATTCCGCGCTGTCCGGCTGGTCCGCCTGCGGGCCGGTGCCCGTCAGCGCCTTCTGCAATCGCTCAAGCGTCTTGCCCCCCGCCGCGGGTACGGCTTTGGCGATGCCGACCATGTCGTCCATCTTCGCCCAGCAATTCAGCACCAGATCGCAACCGGCAGCGATCGCGCGGGCGGATCGTTCCGGGATCGTCCCCGATAGCGCCTGCATGTCGATATCGTCGGTCAGCAGCAGACCGTCGAAGCCGATGTGCCCGCGTATCTGGTTCTGAATGACAGCCGGAGACAGGGTCGCGGGGTTCTCATCGTCCCAGGCCGTGAACAGCAGATGCCCGGTCATGCCGACCGGCGCATGGTTCAGTGCGCGAAACGGCTGCATGTCCACCTCCAGTTCCGCAGCGCTCGCCCCGATCTTCGGCATGCTCTTGTGCGTATCGGTATTCGACCTGCCGTGCCCCGGCATGTGCTTGATACAGCCCGCAACGCCCGCTTCGCCCAGTCCCTGCAGGATCGCACGGCCCAGCGCCGCCACCTGCATCGGTTCCGCGCCCAGTGCCCTGTCGCCGATCACGTCGTGGCCGCCCGGCCAGCGGATATCGAGCGGCGGGTGGCAATCGACGGTGATGCCCACCTCCGCAAGTTCCAGCCCCAGGGCCTGCGCGTTCAGGCGCGCCGCCTGCATCGCCGATGCGGGAGCCACCTGATACAGACCGTCGAATAGTTCTCCGGCAGGAAAGCGCGTCCATTCCGGGGGCTTCATACGCGCGACCCGGCCACCTTCCTGATCGATGCAGATGAACAGATCGTCCCGTCCGTGAAGGTCGCGCAATTCACCCGTGAGGGCGCGGAGCTGATCGCGATCGATGCAATTGCGGCCGAAAAGGATGTAGCCCGCAGGCACGCTGTCGCGGAAGAAATCCCGCTCGTTATCGGTGAGCCTTGCCCCCGACAGGCCGAAAATTGCTGGTGTCATGGCAGCAGGAATCGCAGGAAAACGCAGGGTTCGCAAGCGATTGCCAACCCTGCGCTGTGGACATTACCGCCGGATGCAGCAGCGGTTCAGGGCTTCACCTGACAGGCGACGCCATCGTTCTTCAAGGCGGTGCAGAGCTGGCGCGCGGAGGACAGATCGCCCGCAACCGCCTGAAGGCGATAGACCACACCGATGTCCGCATTCCCGCGCACGATGCGGTGGTTCACCCCGTTCAGCAGATCGGTACGCGAACGCAATTCGGCCCATCCGCTCTCGGCGGTGGCCTCGTTCATATAGGCGCCGACCTGCACGGCAACGCCGCCCAGCGCAGGTTCCGGCGTCTCCTGCGGTTCGGCAACGTCTGCTTCCTGCGCGACATTGACGGTAGGGCGCGGCGTGTCGTCTTCCGCGATGCGCCCTTCCCGCGTCTGGCCTTCGGCCACGGCGGGCGCAACATCGCCAGTGCCGGCGAATTCCTTGCCACCCGGATTGTCGGGCCGGGACCTGTAGGGTTCGTCGGGCGCTTCTATGGTGCTGCCATCCGCAACGATCTCGCCGTCGCCGCCCGAATTGGCTATAAACCAGCCGCCGCCGATCAGAACGGCCAAAGCCAGCAGGGCGAGCAGGACGAAGCCGATCAGCCGCGCCGGATCGACGCCGCCCGCATCTTCCTCATCATCGGCGGATTCGAGCCACGGCAGGCGTTCGTCCTGCCGGTCGAGCGCGAGTTCGTCATCCATGCGGTATGCGCTGGCAGGCTCGGTATCGTCGCCCATGCGGTAATTTTTGCCGGTCCGGTAATCGTCGGCGGAACGATAATCATCCGGTGCGAAGCCCGCCGCATCGAGAGTAGGACCCGCTTCCGGCGTGGCCCCTTCGGCGTTCTGGTAATCGTCGTCACGGCGTCCGTTGCCGGTCATGGTCACATCTCCTCGACAGGTTCGACGCCCAATATAGCAAGACCGTTACGAATCACTTGCGCTACCTGCGATACCAGGAAAAGCCGCGCTGCCGTCAGATCGCGATCGGCGGTGATGACACGCTTCGCCGCATCGTCATTGCCGGCATTCCAATAGGCATGGAAGGCCGCCGCCAGATCGTAAAGATAGAAGGCGATCCGATGCGCCTCGCGCGCCTGGGCCGCCGCTTCCACGATGCGGGGGAACTGTGCCGCCTGTTTCACCAGCGCGAGATCCGCCGGGCCGAGCAGGTCGCTGTTGTCGCCCGCGGATGTGATGCCTTCGGCAGCAGCCCGGCGCAAAGTGGAATGGATGCGCGCATTGGCATATTGCACGTAGAAGACAGGGTTGTCCTTCGACTGTTCGATCACTTTCGCAAAGTCGAACTCCATCTGCGCTTCGGGCTTCCGCGTCAGCATGGTGAAGCGCACGACATCCTTGCCGACCTCCTCCACCACCTCGGCCAGGGTGACGAAATTACCGGAGCGCTTGGACATCTTCACCGGTTCGCCGTCGCGGAGCAGATTGACCATCTGCACCAGCTTGACGTCGAAGTGGATCGCGCCGCCCTTCCCTTCGGAAAGTGCGGCCACGGCGGCCTTGATCCGCTTGACCGTACCCGAGTGGTCGGCCCCCCAGATATCGATCAGCGCGTCGGCATCCTCCGCCTTCTGCATGTGATAGGCGAGGTCGGCCCCGAAATAGGTCCACTTCCCGTCCGATTTGCGGATGGGGCGATCCTGATCGTCACCGAATTTCGTGGAGCGGAACAGCGGCAGTTCCACTGGCTCCCAATCGTCGGGCGTCTTGCCCTTGGGTGCTTCGAGAATTCCGTCATAGACCAGGTCGCGGCTTCGCAGCCATCGTTCGGCCGCCTCCGGCTTCCCGGCCTGCTGCAACTTCGCTTCCGAAGCGAAGACGTCATGATGAATGCCCAGCAGGGCGAGATCCTGCCGAATCAGATCCATCATCGCGGCTACCGCCCGGTCGCGGAAGACGGGCAGCCACTCCTGCTCGGGCGCGGAGACATACCGCTTGCCGAGTTCTTCGGCCAGGGCCTTGCCCACGGGCCGCAGATAGTCGCCGGGATAAAGACCCTCGGTTATCGCCCCGATATCCTCGCCCAACGCCTCGCGGTAGCGCAGATGTGCGCTGCGGGCGAGGGTGTCGACCTGCGCCCCGGCATCGTTCACGTAATATTCGCGGATCACCTCGTGGCCTGCATATTCGAGCAATGCCGCCAGCGCATCGCCGACCACGGCCCCCCGGCAATGGCCCATATGCATCGGCCCGGTGGGATTGGCCGAGACATATTCGATATTCACCCGCTGCCCCTCGCCCATGTCGGAGCGGCCGTAATCGTCGCCAAGCGCAGCGATGGCAGCCACTTCCTCGCGCCAGGTCGATTCCGCGAGGCGAAGATTGATGAATCCCGGCCCCGCGATGTCGGCGCTTTCCACATCGGCGTCGCGGTCCAGCTTCTCGATGATCTTCGCGGCTAGTTCGCGCGGATTGGTGCGGGCCTGCTTCGCCAGCACCATCGCGGCATTGCTGGACAGATCGCCATGCGTCGCATCGCGCGGCGGCTCCACGGTCACGCCGGTGCGCGGCGTATCCGGCGGCAGATTGCCTTCCATCTCGAGCGCGGACAGGATCGCATCCAGCTTTTCCGCGAAAGCGGCGTGGACGGTATTGCGGCGGGGCATCTGTTGCTTGGACATGGCCCCGCGCCTAGCCCAAGCGCAATGTTTCGCAAAGCCCCGACGAAAGGAGCACAGGCTACCCGGTCAGCGAATCGCCGATCAGCGCGTTGCGTTATAGGCCAGTTGCTCTTCGGTAAGCTGGAAGCCGACCAGCAGTTCGAAACTCGCCCGCTGCAGCGCCGCGCGAACTGCGGGATCGGCCAGCGGATCCAGCGCCGCATCGGCATCGCCGGGGCGGCGGCGGCGGGTGATCTGTGCGCGAATGTCATCCGGCAGGGTCGCGGCCGCGCGGTCGATGAAGGCACCCGCCGTGGCCATGGCCTCCGCGCGTTCCTGCCCGTCGGCAAAATCGATGCGGACCGTTCCCACCCGCTTCGACACCACCTGGCTTCCGCCCCGCAGCACCGTGGAGAAATAGGGCAGTTCCACACTGCGGGCACCGCGCGCATCGGCGCGGCGCGCCTGCACGGCGAAGCTGGCCTCGGAATAGATCCTGTCGCCCGTGTCGTTGCAGGTGCTGCGAACGTTGGTGATCGCGGCAGTCACATCGAGATCGCTGACGGTGCGCGAATCCGGGCTGCGGAACGTCGTGATATTGCCGGTGTAATCGGGCACGCCCACCGCCGGGCAGGCGCTGCGAACCGCCGATATGCCGACGGCCTCGCCCAGCACGAGGTCGCCATCCTTCGCGCATCCCGCCAGGGCTGCACCGGCGGCAAATACACTGATAAGGCGAAAAGATGCGGTCTTCGGTGTCATCTGCGGCGAAATCCTCGAAATCCTGATGGCGCGCAGCCCTAGCGGTGCTTGGGCGAAAGGGCTAGGGGGGGATGCATGAACGCTCCCTTGCAGAATACGCCCCGCCAGGCCGGAGGCATTGCCACGGGCGGCAAGCCCGCCCTTACCCTGCTGATTGCCGCACCGCGCGGCTTCTGCGCGGGCGTGGATCGGGCGATCGAGATCGTCGAGCGCGCCATCGAGCGATACGGCGCACCGGTCTATGTTCGCCACGAGATCGTGCACAACAAATTCGTGGTGGACAGCCTGCGGGCGAAAGGCGCCGTCTTCGTCGAGGAACTCGAAGAGGTTCCGGACGGCGCGCCGGTGGTGTTCAGCGCGCATGGCGTGCCGAAATCGGTTCCCGCCGAAGCCGACCGGCGCGGGCTCGATTATCTGGACGCCACCTGCCCGCTGGTCAGCAAGGTGCATCGCCAGGCCGAACGGCAGATCGAGGCGGGGCGGCATATCGTCTTCATCGGCCATGCCGGTCACCCCGAGGTGATCGGCACCATGGGCCAGGTGGCACGGGGCGAGATGACGCTGGTGGAAACCCTGGACGATGTTGCGGCGCTGGAATTCTCATCCGGGGACGAACTGGCCTTTCTGACCCAGACCACCCTGTCCGTCGACGATACCGCCGCGATCGTGGAAGCCCTCAGGCGCAAGTTCCCGCATATCGTCGGACCCAAGGCCGAGGACATCTGCTATGCCACCTCGAACCGGCAGGCGGCGGTCAAGGCGATTGCCCCCGGCAGCGATCTGGTGCTGGTGATCGGTGCCACCAATTCATCCAATTCCGTCCGCCTTGTCGAGGTTGCCATGCGCTGCGGCACGACTGCGCGGCTGATCCAGAGGGCTGGCGATATCGAACCGGAGTGGCTGGACGGCGTCGGGACGATCGGCCTGACGGCCGGTGCCTCGGCCCCGGAAACCCTCGTCCGCGAAGTCGTGGACAGGCTGGCCGAGTGGCGCGAGGTGGAGGAACATACCCTCGTCACCGCCGAGGAAAAAATGGTGTTCAAGCTGCCTCGCCAGCTGCTGGACTGATTGGCGAGGCTAGCTGACATGGCCGTCTATACGCATCTCGGCGCGGAAGACCTCGCCGCCATCGTTACTCATTACGATGTGGGGGAACTTGTCTCCGCCAAGGGCATCGCCGAAGGGGTGTCCAACAGCAACTGGCTGATCGAAACCACCGGGTCTGCCGCGCAGCGGGTGCCCGGCCCGGACATCGATGCGAATCGCGCAGGCAACCGTTTCATCCTGACGATGTATGAAAAGCGGATCGACCTGGCGGATTTGCCGTTCTTTCTGGGCCTGCTCGACCACCTGTCTGCCAAGGATCTTCCGGTTCCGCGCACGATCCACGACAGGGATGGAGCCGCGTCGCGGATGGTGAATGGCAAGGCAGTCGCATTGATCGAATATCTTCCCGGCCTTTCGGTCGACCAGCCCACCCCCGCACAGGCGCGCGCGGTGGGAGTGGAACTGGCGCGGCTGCATATCGCCAGCCGCGATTACGGCGAAACGCGGACGAACGATCTCAAGCCGGCCGACTGGCGCGCCCTGTTCGACAGCTGCGGCACGGATAATCTGCGTAAGATCGATCCGGCGCTGACCGGCCTAGTCCGCATGAAACTCCCCGAACTGCGCGCAAAATGGCCGAAGGATCTGCCCCGCTCGATCATCCATGCCGATCTGTTCTGCGATAACGTTCTGATGCGCGGCGACCAGGTCGCGGGGATGATCGATTTCTATTTCGCCTGCAACGACATGGTTGCCTATGATTTCGCGGTGACTCACGCGGCATGGTGCTTCACTCCGGACGGGCAGACCTTTGACCCCGAGGTGTCCGCCGCGCTGCGCGGGGGATACGAGAGCATCCGTCCCTTTTCGGCCGAGGAACGCGCTGCCCTGCCGGTGCTGGCGCAGGGTGCCTGCATGCGCTTCATCGCGACACGCGCCTACGACTGGCTCCATGGTGAGGAAGGTGCGATGGTGAAGCGCAAGGATCCGATGGATTTCGCGCGGCGGCTGCAATTCTATGCGCAGAAAGGGGCGAAGCTCTTTTCGGCGGACGTTCCGACGGGCACATTGGTCACATGAAACATGTCGAGATTTTCACCGATGGTGCGTGCAAGGGCAATCCCGGCCCTGGCGGCTGGGGTGCATTGCTGCGGCTTGGCGCGCATGAGAAGGAACTGTCGGGCGCGGATCCGGCAACCACGAACAACCGCATGGAACTGACCGCCGCGATCCGCGGGCTTCAGGCCCTGATCGAACCCTGCGAAGTAACCCTTTATTCGGACAGCAAATATGTGCTGGACGGCATGACAAAGTGGATCGCGGGCTGGCAGAAGCGCGGCTGGATCAACGCCAGCAAGAAACCGGTGCGCAATGCCGATCTGTGGCACGAGTTGATTGCCGCCGCCGCCATGCATGATGTCGACTGGCGCTGGGTGAAGGGCCATTCCGGCCATCCGGAAAACGACCGCGTGGACCGTCTGGCCAGCGACGCGGCCGATTCGGTCGCATCGGCCAGATGAGGCCGGGCAGATGAGGGTCGTCAGATAAGCCTGTCGGGCGCGTAGGCTTCGGCCTGCGAGGGCGAAATGCCGTTTCGCTCCGCGCATGACGCATTTTCCGTCCGCTCCCCGAGCAAATGGCGCGCCATCAGTCTCGCGGCCGCGGGTGCCGTCTGGATGCCGAAGCCGCCCTGCCCTGCAAACCATGCAAAGCCGGGGCAGCGGGGGTCGCGGCCATAGACCGGCAGCCGATCGGGGGCGAAGCTGCGCAAACCGGCCCATCTGCGCTCCACCGCCTCCACCTGCCAATCAGTGACGGACCCCAGCCGGTCGATCGCCAGCGCCACGTCCCACTCCTCCGCCGCCGCATCGACGGGGGCACTCGGCGTCTCGTCATGCGGGCTGAGCCAGAGGCGGCCATGCTCGGGTTTGAAATAGAAACGGCCGGCGATGTCGAGCACCAGCGGCATTCGCGGTGAGGGTTCGGGCGAAAGTCGCAGCTGCGCCACGGTGCGGCGCAGCGGCGTGATCCCCAGCGGCCCGATACCTGCCATCCTGGCCAGTTCGTCGGCCCATGCCCCGGCGGCATTGACGACGGTATCGGCAAGAACGTGCATCCCGCGAAACGAGGAAAGCCGCCAGCCCCGAGCATCGCTCTCGATGGATGCGATACGCTGCGCGTGGCGGAACACGGCCCCTGCCTCCCGCGCGATTTTCAGATAATGCTGGTGCAGCCCCGCCACGTCGATATCGGCGCAGAAGGGCTGCAAGAGGCCCAGGGTCCACTCGGCCTTCAGCCCCGGAACCATCGCGCGAAGTGCAGGTATCTCCAGACGTTCCAGCGTGGCATCGGTGGCGGCGAAGCGATCCACGAAGCTGCCGATCAATGCTGCGTCTCTGTCGCGGCCGATGTATAATGCGCCGCGTTCATGCAGGAATCCATTGTCGCGAAGATAGGCGCCCGACGCGGTGGTGAGCGGCAATATCTGCGGCCCGCCATAACATTCTTCCCAGAAGGCAGCGGAACGGCCGGTCGCGTGATAGCCGGGCTGGTCTTCCGCCTCCAGCACCACGACGCGGGCAAAGGGTGCCAGTTCAGCGGCGAGGCTCGCGCCTGCCATTCCCGCGCCGACAATCGCGAAATTGAACCTGTCGCTCAAGCCGCTTCCTCGTCGGCCTGCCCGCGCCGACCGGTCGATATGCGGGCCAGGAACTCATCGATGCGCGCCATGGCACGGTTTCGCACCTCGTCCACCTCCCGCAGGATTTCATGCCGTGCCTCTGCGCCGAAGCGAAGCAATTCGCCATGCGGCAATCGGCGCGCGGCTGACCTTATCGCCTTCCACCCGACCAGCCGGTCATTGTCGGTGGCGACGATCAGCACGGGAATACCGATTTCTTCGAGCACACCAGGAGCGGCGAGATCGCGCATGGAACGGTAGGCCCGCTCGACCCAGCGCCAGCTACCCGGCCCCATGACGAGTTCCGGCCGGTGCTTGCGCCACCAGGCCTCGTCCGCATAGCGCTCCCGGTCATGAGTCAGCAGTTTTTCACGGCTGGCGGGCATCTCGCCCGGCTTTTCGCTCCACTTCCAGGCTGGCCGCGCGGGATTGCCGAGGGCTGCCATCATGCGCGCGGCCAGATGCATCAGCCCATCGGGCGCGGCGCTGCCGGTAAACCCCAGCATCGGAGCGGACAACACCAGAGCATCGGGGTCCACCCGCCCTTCCGCCACTGCGCGAAGCGCCAGATGCCCGCCCATGGAATGGCCGATCAGGACGTGAGGAGCGGGATTGCGACCAGCCCATTCGCGCCAGAACGCAGCCAGATCGTCGATCCACACCGAAAAATCCTCGATATGGCCGGTCACCGGATCGATCCCCAGCCGGCCCGATCCTGCCTGCCCGCGCCAGTCCATAGCCGTTACATTCCAGCCGGCGCGATACCAATCCTCCAGGGATTCCAGATTTTTTTCGTAATGATCGCCGCGCCCGGGAAGGAACAGGATCGACCCGCGCGGGCAGCTTTCCTTCGGCGGCTCAGGCAGCCAGTCGATGCGGCGAATGCGATGCCCGTCCGCCGCAATCCACACATCCTCTGCCGCATGGCGAGGAATGGCGCGGCGGTCTATCGGCAGTACCGCGTGCTTCGGCCCCGCTGGCCCGGCCTTCATCTGATCCATCTGGCTAATGGCGTTCTCCCGGCCCTTGAAACGCCCCCCCGGCCTGTCCTTGGTTACTAATTGGTAAGCACTGACCTGTAGCACAGCCCTCATCGAGGCGACCGTGGGGGGTCACGTGCTTAGCGAATATCTTCAATACGGCCTGCTCGCCGGCTTGGCAATTGCGCTGCTGATCGCTGCCTTCACCGACATTCGCTGGCGGCAGATCGATAACCGCCTGAATGCAGGCATTGCGCTGGGCGCTCCGCTTTACTGGTGGGCAAGCGGTCTTTCGCTGTGGCCGGGCGTCGCCATCCAGATCGGCATCGCCGCCGCCGCCTTTGCCGTGCTGGTCGCCCTGTTCGCGATGCGGATGATGGGCGGCGGCGACGTCAAGCTGCTGACGGCCCTGGCCCTGTGGATCGAACCATCCTGGTTCATGAAGCTGCTGATCATCATGGCGCTGGTGGGCGGCGTCCTGACGCTGGTTGTCGGGGCATGGCATGTCGCCCGGCGGCAGAAGGATCGCCTTCAGATACCCTACGGCGTTGCGATCGCCGCCGCCGGCATCTGGGTACTGGGAACGCATTATCTGCCTGCGGCGGCGCCGAACGTTCAGAATTCAACGGTTTCCACCGACGCGCTGCTTGGGTGAACCCGTTCTTAACCATTCGACCGTTAGTGATGAAAACCAAGATGGCCGGAAACGATTGCCGGTCAGAAACAGGGGGCTTGATAAGCCATGGACAGGAAGAAGCTGGTATTGCTGCTGGGGGCGCTGATCATCGCGGTCGCTACGGCTGTCGCAGCGCGGAGCATTTTTGCAGGGGCCAGCGCCCCGCAGGCGGAAGCGGTCGCAGTACCCGTCGGGCCCAAGGTCCTGGTTGCCCAGCGGGGTCTGCCCGTCGGCACCATCGTCACGGCCGATGCCGTCGGTTTCCAGCAATGGCCCGAAGGTCTGGTGCAGGACGCCTATTTCATCGACGGTGAGGCAGATATGGCAAAGCTGCTGGGTACGGTCGTGCGCCACCCCATCACTGCCGGCGAACCGGTAACGCAGGGCTCGCTCGTCGCTCCCGGCGATCGCGGCTTCCTTGCAGCGGCTCTCGGCCCCGGCATGCGCGCCGTGACCGTCCCGGTTTCCGCCAAGACCGGCGTCGGCGGCTTCGTCTTTCCGGGCGACCGGGTCGATCTGGTGCTGACACAGACCGTCAAGGGCAACGAGGGTACCGACCTCAAGACCTCGGAGACGATCCTCAGCAATCTTCGCGTTCTCGCGACCGACCAGTCCACCACGCAGGAAACGGTCGAGGGCAAGACCGTCGTCCGCGCCTTCCGCACGGTCACGCTGGAAGTCACGCCCAAGATCGCCGAGAAGGTGGCGGTGGCACAGACCATCGGCACGCTCAGCCTGTCGCTCCGCTCCATCGCCGACAGCCAGAGCGATCTGGAACGGGCGATTGCCGAAGGCGTCGTGAACATCCCCGACAACGCCACGCCCGAAGAAGAGGAACGCCTGCTGCGCTCGGCCATGTCCCGGCCCAGCGACAAGGCGGCGACTTTCGTGACCGGCGGCGATGTCTCGCGCTTCCAGCGCCGGTCGATGCCCGCGATGACCAGTTCCCGGCCCGAGCCGGTGACGATTGCCGCGCCGTCCATGGGCGTTCCGACGCAAGTCTCGTCAAGGGCCGGATCGGCCCCGGTCCACACCGGACCGACGGTCCGCGTGACGCGGGGCAAGGAAACCACAGAAGTACCGGTCGGAACCAGGTGACATGAACCGCACCGCGATGAAACTCCGCCGCAAGAAGGCAGGGGCCGCCAGGCCAGCCGCCACCTATGCCGCCATCAACAGGGGCACGACGATGAAACGCCGCCTTACCGCCAAATTGCTGCCGCGGGCCATCGTGGCCGGTATCGCCTTCGCTCCGCTCGCGGCGCTGACCGCACCGGTCGCTCAGGCCCAGTCGGTCGTCCGCCCGTCGCAGGATATCGTCCTGTCCATCGGCCGGGGCGAGCTGGTGACCGTGTCGGGCACCATGGCCGACGTTTTCGTCGCGAATGAGGACATTGCCGATGTGCAGGTGAAATCGCGCAACCAGCTCTATGTCTTCGGCAAGAACGGCGGCGAGACCACGATCTACGCCAGCAATGCCGGCGGCGATGTGATCTGGGCCGCGAATATCCGCGTCGGATCGAACATCGACAGCGTCGACCAGATGCTCGGCCTGGCCATGCCCGAAGCCAGGATTTCCGTGGCGACCATGGGCAACAACACCGTTCTGCTGACCGGAACCGTGGCCGCGCCCGAAGACGTGGCCGAGGCCGAACGGCTGGTCCAGGCTTTCCTGGGGGATGATGCGAATGTCATCACCCGCTTGAAGATGGCGACGCCGCTGCAGGTCAATCTGCAGGTTCGCTTCGCCGAAGTCAGCCGGTCTCTCGTCCGTGAAATCGGTGCCAATCTGCAGACCCGCGACAACACCGGCGGCTTCATGTTCGGCGTCGGCCGCGGCCGGGATTTCGGCACGATTGGCAATATCGATGTTTCCGACCTCCCGCTGGTCGATGCGTCCAGCCTGTATGGCCTGCCGCCGGGAAGCCTCGACCTGCCTTTCGACCCGCAGACCGGCAAGTTCGTCACGGGCGGCAAGGCGATCACTACCAAGCGCGCTTCGCCCGAGAAGACGGCGATCAGCCTTGCCGGTGAATTGTTCGGGCTGGACGTTGCTGCCGCTTTCGACCTTGCCGAACGCGTGGGCCTGGTCACCACCCTCTCGCAGCCCAACCTCACCGCGCTTTCCGGCGAAACGGCAGATTTCCTTGCCGGCGGCGAATTCCCCATCCCCATCAGCCAGGGCCTGGGCACGACGGCAATCGAATACCGGAAATATGGTGTCAGCCTGGCCTACACGCCCACGGTTCTCGCCAATGGGCGCATTTCGATCCGCGTGGCGCCCGAAGTGTCGGAACTGTCGAACCAGGGCGCGGTCACGCTGAACGGCTTCCAGGTACCGGGGCTGACGATCAGGCGGGCGGAAACCACGGTCGAGCTCGGCTCGGGCCAGAGCTTCATGATCGCCGGCCTAATGAGCAACAACAGTCAGAACACCATCGAGAAGGCGCCCGGTCTTGGCGATGTGCCGATCCTCGGCAATCTGTTCCGCTCCACCGATTACCGCAGGGGCGAAACCGAACTCGTCATCGTCGTCACCCCCTATCTGGTAAACCCCGTGAATGCGAGTGACATCGCCCTGCCGACGGACGGCTTCCGCGCAGCCAATGATGCACAGCGCCTGCTGGGGTTCAGGGAAAACGACGGGGTGAGCGGCGCCAGCCGCCCGATGCCGACGGCGCGGGAAAGCGAAGTGCCGGCAGGACCGGCAGTGAGCAGCGTCGATCCCGCCGCCCTTGTCCCGGCCCAGAGCGGTACGGACAGATCCAGCCGCCGCGCCGAACGCAGGCGCAAGGGCAACCGCACGGCCGAGGCCGGGCCTGCCCCCGCCCCGGGCTTCAGCTTCAATTGAGTAGAGGTGAATGACGATGATCCTATCCGACACCAGATCAGGCACCGGTTCCGGCGACGGCCGCGGACGGCGTCTCGCCATGGCGGCCCTGGCCCTCACGGCAAGTCTCGGCCTCGCTGCCTGCGGGGGAATGCCCGACAATCGCAGCCTCTATTCGGTAAAGCAGCCGGTGGTCGAACGCACCAATTACACGCTGGACGTGTACACCGGCCCCGGCGGGTTGCCAGTGAATGAACAGAGGCGGCTGGCCGGCTGGTTCGATGCCATGAACCTGCGCTATGGCGACAGGATCTCGATCGACGATCCGATGCAGAGCCAGGCAACACGCAATGCCATTGCCGAACTGGCCGGGCGGCGCGGCATCCTGATCAGCGAAGGTGCTCCGGTCACGGCCGGTTACGTCGATCCGGGGCAGACGCGCGTGATCATCACCCGCTCGACCGCCTCGGTTCCGGGGTGCCCCGACTGGGAGGTCAAGTCCGACGCCAATTACAACAATGGTACGCACCCGGGTTACGGCTGCGCCATCAACACCAATCTTGCCAGCATGGTCGCCAATCCGGAAGATCTGATCGCAGGTCAGACCGGCACGGGCGAAACGGTAATCCACACTTCCACCAAGGCGATCAGCAGCTACCGCGATCAGGCCCCCACCGGCGAAGGCGGCCTTAACAAGAGCAGCAGCGCGAGCGGTGCAGGAGGGAATTGACCATGAATGCTCCCTGGAAAGCCGGCCTGCCCGCCAATCGCGACCCTTTCGCCGCCTATATCTGCGACGAGAACGCATTGGACGCCCTGCGCCCGGTCGTCATCGAAATGGGCTGGCAGCCTGAAAAATGCAACAAGGGCGGGCTGCGGAACGCGGTCCAGTCCCTGTCGGTCAGCGCCAGCCCGAACATCCTGATGGTCGACCTTTCGGAAAGCGGCGACCCGCTGAACGATATCAATTCGCTGGCGGAAGTCTGCGAACCCGGCACGATCGTCATCGCCATGGGCCAGGTCAACGACGTGCGGCTCTACCGCGACCTGCTCGCCAGCGGCATTCACGATTACCTGCTGAAACCCCTGTCGGCCGGCCAGCTGCGCGATGCGCTGAACGGCGCGCAGGCGGTGTTCAACGCGCCCAAGGCATCCGATCCCGATGCGGGCAAACGCCATATCTCCACGGCCGTCGTCGGCACGCGCGGCGGGGTCGGCGCCTCCATGCTGGCGACATCGCTGGCCTGGACATTCAGCGCGGACCAGAAACTGCCGACCGCCCTCCTCGATCTCGACGTGCATTTCGGCACCGGGGCGCTGGCGCTCGACCTTGAACCAGGCCGCGGATTGACCGATGCGATCGACAATCCAAGCCGTATCGACGGATTGTTCATCGAAAGGGCGATGATCAGGGCCAACGACAATCTCGCCATCCTGTCGGCAGAGGCGCCGATCAGCGCTCCGCTGATGACCGATGGGTCCGCCTTCGTGCAGCTGGAGGAGGAATTCCGCCACGCGTTCGAAATGACGGTGATCGACCTGCCGCGCAACATGCTGATCAATTTCCCGCATCTGCTGAGCGATGTGAACGTGGTGGCGCTGATGACGGACATGACGCTGGCCTCGGCCCGCGACACTATTCGCATCCTGTCATGGCTGAAGACCAACGCCAGCCACGCCCATCCGCTGATCGTTGCAAACAAGGTGCAGTCGGGCGTCACGGAAATCAGCAAATCGGATTTCGAGGCCAGTATCGAACGCAAGATCGACTTCCATATCCCCTATGACCTCAAGGCCGCGACCAATGCGGCGAAGCTGGGGCAGACCTTCTTGGATGCGAACCGCAGCAGCAAGGCAGCCGGCGTCATCCGTCAGGTGGCGGACCGCATAATCGGCGCCAGCGACGAGGATGCAGAGGTGGGCGAGCCCGAAAAGAAGAGTCTGCTTTCCAGCTTCGACCTGAAGTCGCTGCTGGCGAAGAAGGACAGGAAGCCCGCAGCCGAAAAGATCGCGGGATAGATACGAGGTTTGCGGGCGGCGGGTCCTGTTTGCCGCCGCCCGCATCACCCCCGACGCCGGCCCGAGGCTGGCGTCGGGGCCTGGCGACAATGAAAGGCGGAACGACAGCATGACCATCATCCAGCTCCTGCTGGTAAGCGGCGGACTGATGGCAATCCTGGCCATCGGCTATGTGCTGCTGGCCGGCCCTTCCGCATCCAGGGAAAGCCAGCGCCGGCTGCAGGCCGTCCGTTATCGCCATTCCGAAAGCACGGACACGAAGGTCGAATCGCAGCTGAAGAAAGCCATCGCGGCGCGCAAGCCCAAGATGCACCGCATCGCCGGGTCGGCCAGCAAGGCCGAGGCGCTCGCCATGCGGCTGGACCGCACGGGCAAGGGATGGACGGTGCAGAACTATCTTTATGCGTCGCTCGGTCTGGCGCTGGTGGTATCTGTCATTCTGTTCCTGCGTTCGGGCTCCGCCGCCCTGTCGCTGGGTGTCGGCGCGGTGGTCGGGCTTGGCCTGCCGCATATGGTGGTGAACTTCTTCATCAAGAAGCGCACCAACGGCTTCAACAGCAAGTTTCCCGATGCCATCGAACTGCTGGTGCGCGGCCTGCGTTCGGGTTTGCCGGTGACAGAGACGCTGAGCGTCGTCGCACAGGAACTGCCCGGCCCCGTGGGGCAGGAATTCAAGGGCATTACCGAGCGGATCAAGATCGGCCGGACGATGGAGGAATCGCTTCAGGAAACAGCCGACAGGCTCGGCATCGCGGAATTCAACTTCTTCTGCATTACCCTTGCCATCCAGCGCGAAACGGGCGGCAACCTGGCCGAAACCCTGTCGAACCTCGCCGATGTCCTGCGGAAACGCGCGCAGATGAAGCTGAAGATCAAGGCGATGAGTTCGGAATCCAAGGCCTCGGCCTACATCGTCGGCGCGCTGCCCTTCATGGTTTTCATCATGATCTGGTGGATCAATCCGGATTATCTTGCCGGCTTCTTCGAGGAGGACCGACTGATCGTGGCCGGCATGGGCGGCCTCGTCTGGATGTCCATCGGCGCATTCATCATGGCCAAGATGGTCAGCTTCGAAATCTGAAGACGGGATCCAGCCAATGTTCAACAGTTCAGACGGTCCGACCCTTCTCGGTGTCGATGTCATCATGGTCGGAACCCTCCTTGCAGGGGTGGCGGCCATGGCGGTGATGCTGGCGATCTATGCCGCCGTGACCGTGAAGGATCCGATGGCCAAGCGAGTGAAGGCGCTGAATTCGCGGCGCGAGGAACTGAAGGCGGGCATCGTCAACAGCACCAGCCGAAAACGCACCAGCCTGGTCCGCAGGAGCGACAAGACCGAACGGGTCAAGGGCACGCTGACGGGCATGAAAGTCCTGCAGCAAAGCCAGGTCGACGTGATCCAGCAGAAGCTGGCGCATGCCGGCTATCGCAACAAGGAACTGGCCGTTCTGGTCATCGGTGCCCGGCTGATCGCGCCGGTAATCCTCGGTTTCATCGGCCTGATGCTCTTCTATGTCTCCGACATGTTCGCCGACTGGAGCGACTTCAAACGCTTCGCAGCTTTCGCCGCCATGGTTCTGGCCGGCTACAAGGGTCCGGAACTGTTCCTGAAGAACAAGGCGGGCAAGCGGACGTTGGAAATCCGCAAGGGCCTGCCGGATGCGCTCGATCTGCTGGTGATCTGCGCGGAAGCGGGCCTGACGGTCGATGCCGCATTCAACCGCGTCGCCAAGGAACTGGGGCGGGCCTATCCCGAACTGGGGGACGAATTCGCCCTCACCGCCATCGAGCTTTCCTTCCTGACCGAACGCAAGCAGGCCTTCAACAATCTGGCCTATCGTGTCGACCTGGAGTCGGTGAAGGGCGTGGTGACCACCATGGTCCAGACCGAAAAATACGGCACGCCGCTGGCGTCTGCTCTGCGGGTGCTCTCGGCCGAATTCCGCAACGAACGCATGATGCGGGCGGAAGAAAAGGCCGCGCGACTGCCCGCCATCATGACGGTGCCGCTGATCCTGTTCATCCTGCCGGTGTTGTTCATCGTCATTCTCGGCCCCGCCGCCTGCTCCATCAGCGATGCTTTCGCCGCCCAGCCGGGCAGCGGCGGCGGCTAGGCCGGAGCAGAAGAAATCAGGCGGATCGGATCGGGATCAGGGCAGCACAAGGGTCAGGCTCCGGCGTCGTAATCGGCACCGGGGCCGATCCGTTCCGCCTGTTCGCGCATTCTTTCCAGTAATTCGCGCAGCACCGCCTGCTCCGCCTCGTCAAAGGGTTCGAACAGGCGGCGCTCGATCGCACGGGCCAGCGGCATGATGCGCGAATGCATCGCCTTGCCCTCGCCCGTAAGCACCAGATGATGCGATCGGCCATCGCGCGGGTTCGGTGCGCGGGTCAGCAATCTGCGACTTTCCAACTGCTTGCAGGCACGGTTGACCGCCACCTTGTCCATGCGGATCAGCGCCGTCAGTTCACGCTGCGTCAGCTTGCCGGCATCGCCGAGCACGGCCATGACCCGCCATTCGGTGACTTTCAGCCCAAAGCGGCTTCGGTAGGCCTCGGCTATGCGGTCGCTGACCGCATTGGCGGCGGTGGAAAGCTGATAGGGAAGGAATTCCGCCAGGCCAAGGCGCGGAACTTTGTTTGGGTTTTCGGACGCTTCCATGAAAATGGTTTCTAACGAAACCTGTTCACTTGGCAAGACGCGCGTGAAGGTGCGTTTAGGTCCGGGGGCGGAGGTGGATTGAGGGCGCGCGCCTCGTTGGCGAGACCGTCCTAGCCAAGCACCCGGCCAGCAACGGCATCGAGCCGCGCCACCAGCCTCGCATCCCGTTTATCGGGCGTCGTGATGATGGCATGTTCCAGTGCCGTATCGGCCGGGGCCGGCGACCGGTCCTGCGGCAGCAGGTCGGCCAGGGCGCGCAGCGTGTCCATGCCCCTTGCGGCATTGGCGCTCAGCACCGCCAAGATATCGGGCGCTTCGACGCCGGCCTCGCCGTCGCGCCAGCTGTCGTAATCCGTCACCATGCCGAGCAGCGCGTAGGGCAGCTCCGCCTCGCGGGCGAGTCGCGCCTCCGGCATCCCGGTCATGCCGATGATATCGCCGCCCCAGTCCCGGAACATCCGGCTTTCGGCGCGGGTGGAAAATTGCGGCCCTTCTATTGCGACATAGGTGCCGCCGCGGTGCAGCTTCGCGCCGGCCGCCTCGGCAGCATCGCCCGCCAAAGTAGCGAAACGGTCGCAGACCGGGTCGGCCAGCCCGACATGAGCGACGCAGCCGGGTCCGAAGAAGCTGCGTTCGCGCCCTGCCGTGCGGTCGATGAACTGATCCACCGCGACCACATCGCCCGGCGCCATCGCTTCGCGCAGGGAGCCCACGGCGGATATGGCGAGAACGTCGGTTACGCCGCACCGCTTCAGGACGTCGATATTGGCGCGGTAATTGACGGCATCGGGCGTCAGCCTGTGGCCTGCGCCATGCCGCGAGAGGAAGGTGAAGCGCACATTGCCCAGAAAGCCTGTCGTGACCGGCCCTGATGGGTCGCCGAAAGGCGACTGGACAGTAATCTGCTGCGCATCTTGCAGCAGATCGGCATCGTAGAGCCCCGACCCGCCGATGACCCCGATATGCCAGGCGTTACTCATACCCGGGCTCATCCCACCAGGGATAGAAGTCGGGCATGTCCGTCGACACGCTATCCCTGAAATCCGCCTCTCGCTTTTCGAGGAAGCTGGCGACACCTTCCCGCGCGTCTCCGCTGCGCGACAGACGATAGATGGCGCGGCTGTCGATCCGGTGCGCCATCATCGGGTGCGGCTGTGCGGACAGCCGCCAGAGCATGGCCCGCGTCATCGCAATCGATACGGCGGAGGTATTGTCGGCGATCTCGCTTGCCAGTTCGCAGGCAGCTTCCATCAATTCGCCGGGTGCATGGACGGAACGGACCAGCCCGTGTTCCAGCGCTTCCTGCGCGCCGAATATACGGCCTGTCATGCACCATTCCATCGCCCGGCTGATACCCACCAGCCGCGGCAGAAACCAGCTGGACGCCGCTTCGGGCACGATGCCCCGCCTTGCGAAGACGAAGCCGAAACGGGCGTTCTCCGATGCAAGGCGAAAGTCCATCGGCAATTGCATGGTGGCACCGACCCCGACCGCCACGCCGTTACACGCGGCGATCAGCGGCTTCTTGGACCGGAAAAGGCGGAGGGTCAGCCTGCCTCCGCCGTCGCGCACCCGTTCGTCGGCAAGATCCGCCACCTCTGCCGCGCTCGCGAACGGCGCATTACCGTCTGCCGGGGACAGATCGGCACCGGCGCAGAAGGCCCGGTCGCCCGAACCGGTAAAAATCACCGCCCTCACCGCATCGTCAGCGTCGCTTTCGTCGAGCGCCGCCGTGATCTCACCCATCATGTGCCTGGTATAGGCGTTGAGCTTTTCGGGTCGGTCCAGCGTCAGGATCGCCAGCTTCCCCCGCCGTTCGTAACGGATCTGCGAATAGCCCATCGCCTCTACCTCCAGTTCGATGTCGGTCGGATCAGCGCGGCGCCATGCGGATCGCACCGTCGAGGCGGACATCCTCGCCGTTGAAATAGCCATTCTCGATCATCGTCATGGCAAGGTGGGCATATTCCTCCGCATTGCCGAGCCGCTTGGGGAAGGGAACCGACTGCGCGAGTGCATCCTTCACCTGCGGCGGTGCGGCATTCATCAGCGGCGTGTTGAAGATGCCGGGCAGGATCGTATTCACCCTGATGCCCTCGCTCATCAGGTCGCGGGCGATCGGCAGGGTCATGCCGACCACGCCGCCCTTCGACGCGGAATAGGCGGCCTGGCCGATCTGGCCATCTTCCGCCGCGACCGAAGCGGTGTTGACAATGGCCCCGCGTTCGCCGTCTTCCATCGGATCGAGCGTCATCATCCCGGCCGCCGCTTTGGCGATGCAGCGGAAAGTGCCGACAAGGTTGATCTGGATGATGAAGTTGAACGCATCAAGGGGGAAGTGGCTGATCGACCCATCTTCCTTGTTGCGGCGCGCGGTCTTGATCGCATTGCCGGTGCCGGCGCAGTTCACCAGCACACGTTCCTGCCCATGCGCCTCGCGCGCCTTGGCAAAGCCTGCATCGACGCTGGCTTCGTCGGTCACATTGACCTCGCAGAAGATCCCGCCGATTTCCCTGGCGAGCGCCTGACCCTTCTCTTCCTGCAGGTCGAAAAGTGCGACCTTCGCGCCTTGCGCGGCCAGTGCCCTCGCCGTGGCGGCACCCAGGCCCGATGCGCCGCCGGTGACGATGGCGGAAACATTGCTGTCGATCTTCATGGCTTGTCCTCTTTGGTTTCGATGTTTGTCTTATCTGTCCGGATCACAGGCTCTCGACGATGGTGACATTGGCGACGCCGCCACCTTCGCACATCGTCTGCAGCCCGTATTTCTTGCCGTTCGCCTTCAATGCATGCAGCAATGTCGCCATCAGCTTCGTACCGGATGCGCCCAGCGGATGACCCAGCGCAATGGCGCCACCATGGATATTCAGGCGTTCGGGATCTGCGCCGACATGCTTCAGCCAGGCGAGCGGCACCGGGGCGAAGGCCTCGTTCACTTCGTAAAGGCCGATATCCTCGATCTTCATCCCGGCGCGCTCGAGGGCACGATCGGTCGCGAACAGCGGTTCCTCCAGCATGATGACCGGGTCGCCTGCCGTCACGGTGATGTTGTGGATGCGCGCCATGGGCGTCAGGCCCTGCTCCTTCAGCACGCGCTCCGACACGATCAGCGCCGCGCTGGAACCGTCGCAGATCTGGCTGCTGCTGGCGGCGGTCAGGCGCCCGTCTTCCGACAGCTTCTTCACCGCCGCAATGCTTTCCAGCGTCGCGTCGAAGCGGATGCCTTCGTCGATCCGGTGCGTTTCGGTCCCGTCGGGCGTCTCGATCTCGACAGGCACTATCTCCGCATCGAAAGCACCGCTGCGGGTGGCGGCAATCGCCTTCTCATGGCTGTGCAGGGCGAAGCGGTCGAGATCGTCCTTGGAGAAACCGTATTTCTCCGCGATCATTTCCGCGCCCTTGAACTGCGACCACATGATGCCGGGATATTTCTGCTCAAGCCCCGGCGATTTGTAATGCCCCATGCCCTCTTTCATATGCAGCGTGGCGGTGGAGCCCATCGGCACGCGGCTCATGCTCTCGATGCCGCTGGCGATGACGACGTCCTGCGTGCCGCTCATCACCGCCTGCGCCGCGAACTGGATGGCCTGCTGGCTGGAACCGCATTGCCGGTCGATGGTGACGGCGGGCGTGCTCTCGGGAAGCATCGAGGCGAGAACGGCATTCCGCCCCACCTGCATCGACTGCTCGCCAGCCTGGCTGACGCAGCCCATGATCACGTCCTCGACCGTGGCAGGATCGATCCCGCTGCGCTCGACGATGGCGTTGAGCGACCGGGCCGCCAGATCGACCGGATGAATCCCTGCAAGTCGCCCGCCCCGGCGCCCCCCGGCGGTGCGAACGGCATCGACGATATAGGCTGTGGTCATGTTCGGTCATCCTCTTGGCGTAATTTGGCGCATGGCGTAGCCAGCACCCCGCTACCGGTCAAGCAGGTTGCAACCTGCTACTCACCTGAATGATGCGCCTGCCGGCGGTTCGATCCCGCAGGAGGTCGGCCGGCCTCTGCGCTCGCTACCTGTTGCAACTGCGTTACACCCGGGAACCAATTTCGCGGCAGGACACGGTTCCCGCTTCCAATGAAGTGACGCCTCGGCCAGTAACCCCGCATCCGGGTGAATCTGACGGGAATCGCGGTGCGTGCATCGTCGTTCCGCGCTACTCACCGGGCGGGGTTACAGGCCCGTGATGCAGATTTGCCTTCACGGCGCAGTTACAGAGGGAAAGAACAATGAAGAAGTCGACATTCCTGGCAGCCGGTGCTGCCACGATCGCAATCAGTACGGTTCTCGCCGCACCTGCCTCGGCGCAGATCCAGCCCAGCGAGCAGAACGTCAACGAAAACGAAGCGACGCCGCCTGCCCAGCCGCTCGACACCATCGTCGTCACCGGCACGCGCCTGACCAACCCCAATCTCGAACAGTCCAGCCCCGTTTCGGTCGTGACGTCCGAGGAAATCAACCTGCGTCAGGCGACCGTCGCCGACGAATTCCTGCGCGAAGTGCCCGGCATCACGCCCAGCATCGGTGCACAGGTCAACAATGGCAATGGCGGTTCGACCTTCGTCGATCTGCGCGGGATCGGCCCCAACCGCAACCTCGTCCTGCTGAACGGCACCCGCGTGGTTCCCGCCAATCTCAACGGCCTCACCAATATCGACATTATCCCCGTCGCTCTGCTGAGCCGCGTCGATGTGCTGACCGGCGGCGCCAGCGCCACCTATGGTGCCGACGCGATCTCCGGCGTCGTCAACTTCATCACCAAGGATGATTTCGAAGGCGTCGATCTTTCCGCGACGCAGCAGCTCACCGAAGAAGGTGACGGCAGCACGCAGCGTATCGATCTGACGCTCGGTGCGAATTTCGAAGATGGCCGCGGCAACGCCGTTCTCAGCATCGGCTACACCGATCGCGAGACCATCTTCCAGGGCGACCGCGCCTTCTCCGTCGAGAACATCAGTTCCATCAGCGGCAATGCCGGCGGTTCGTCCACGGCCGTTCCGACCGTCATCACCGTTCCGGGCACCACCGGCGGCACGCTGCAGGTATCGCCCGATGGCAATTCGCTCGTGCCTTTCGACCGCCCCTTCAACTTCAACCCGTTCAACGTCTTCCAGCTGCCGCTCGAACAGTACCGCATGTACGGTTCGGCACGCTACGAAGTGCTCGACTCGGTCGAATTCTTCACCGAAGCGATGTTTGTCCAGAGCACCAACAGCACGATCATCGCCCCGTCGGGTACGTTCCGCAACGTCCTGACGACGCCGCTGTCCAATCCGTTCCTGAATGCCGGGATCCGCAACCAGATCTGCGGTCTTGATACGGATGGCGATACTGCAGGCGTCCAGCGCCTGTTCTCCCAGGCGCAGTGCGATGCGGCTGCGACTGCAACCGATCCGAACGATCCCGATTTCCTGACCGTCGATCTCGATTACGGTCGTCGTTTCGTCGAGTTCGGCACGCGTAACAACGAATATGAAACGCAGCTCTTCCAGTACAAGGGCGGTTTCCGCGGCAATTTGCTTGCCAACATGGATTACGAAATCTTCGGTGCCTATGGCGAAAGCGAGATCGATTCGCGCCAGAGTGGTAACGGGACCTTGTCGCGCCTGCAGCAGTCGGTCTTCTCGACCAACCGCAACACCTGCCTCGATGCGTCCAACGGCTGCGTTCCGATCAACCTGTTCGGTCCGCTCGGCAGCCTTACCCCTGCCGTTCAGGACTTCCTGGATGTCGGCAACTCGGCCAAGACGGAAACCAGCCTGACGCAGGTTCAGGGCTTCGTCGCGGGCGACTTCGGCTTTGCCGTTCCCTCCGCCATCACGCCCGTCAGCGTCGTCGCCGGCGTCGAATACCGCAAATACACGGCCGGAACGACTTCGGACCTGCTGACGCAGACTCCGGGCGAAGTGCTTGGCAACGGCGCAGCGCAGCCGGACTCCTTCGGTAAATATGACGTTCGCGAAGTGTTCGGCGAGCTGGCCATTCCGGTGCTGGAAAACACCTTCCTGCAGGAAGCGACCATCCTCCTCGGCGGTCGTATCTCGGATTATTCGTCGACGGGTACGGAATACACCTGGAAGGCCGGCGGTACCGCCACGATCCTTCCCGGCCTGCAGATTCGCGGTAATTATCAGAAGGTGACCCGCGCCCCGAATATCGGTGAATTGTTCGACCCGCAGGTCACCGGTCTCGACAATTTCGATACCGATCCCTGCGTCGGTGCAGCGCCTGCGGGCAATGCTGCCTTGCGCGCGGTCTGCCTTGCCCAGGGTGCACCGGCATCGAGCATCGGTTCGATCATCGTCGATCCCGCAGGTCAGGTTAACGTCACGACCGGCGGCAACCCAAATCTCGACGCCGAAGATGCAAACACCTGGACTGTCGGTGCGATATTCCAGCCGGACTTCTTCCGCGGCCTGTCGATGACGGTAGATTATTACAATATCGACCTCACCAACGCGATTACGAACCCGACCGTTGATAACGTGTTCGCCAACTGCTTCGGAGACAATTTCCGGACCAGCCCGACCGGCGACCCGGCCGACCCTGCTTGTCAGGCCATTCGCCGCAATCCGGCAACGGGTAATCTGTTCGGAAACGTGGGTACCACGCGTGGTATTCCTCTGGTTCTCACCAACCAGGGCCGTATCCAGACCGACGGTATCGACGTGGTCATCAATTATCAGCGGCAGCTCGGCTTCGCCGATCTCGGGCTGAATTTCGCGGGTAACTGGACCAATTCGAACACCTTCGACGCTGCTCAGGACGATGATACGAACATCATCTTCGAATGTGCGGGCTTCTTCGGTTCGAACTGCGGATCGATCATCCCCGAATTCTCGTTCACGCAGCGTACCACGCTAGGCTTCGGCGGAGCGGATCTGTCGCTTCTCTGGCGCTATATCGACGGTGTTGAACTCGAGGAATCGAACTTCAACCCGCAAGGTCAAGCACCCTTCCTGGACGAATTTGAATCGATCAGCTCGGAGCATTATTTCGATCTGACGGCGCGCTTCGACGTGTTCGAGAACTTCCAGTTCACGGTCGCTGCCATCAACCTGTTCGACAACAAGCCTCCGGTGGTCGGCAGCAACATCGGTTCGACATCGTTCAACAGCGGGAACACCTTCCCCTCGACCTACGACCCGCTGGGCCGCCGGTTCTCTGTCACGGGTCGCATCACCTTCTGATCGCAACCGCGACACCGAATTATAGAGCCAATAAGAGGGGCGCAGTTCCAGGACTGCGCCCCTTTTTTCGTCCTGAGAAAAGTACACGAACCGTCTGTTCGAGAGTTGTTTCGTATCGCGCGCCAGCGTCTTTCCAAAAGCAGGGTTACGTCCGGCAGATTGGCCCCAGGATTAATCGCGGCACGTCCGGCCCAATTGCCACCTGTCATCTGCACCTACGGAAATCGTCCTGGCCTGGCCTGCTGCGGGCGCACTCTCCAGCAGAAATGCACCGAGCTGCAGCCTTGTTGCACTGATGCCACAGCTTTTCCCTCAAGCGTTTACCGCAGCCGAACGGCATTGCGTAACGAAGTGCGCTGCTGCATTTCTGCGGCAGCTTAGGTCCCGCTTATCGCGGACCTCACTTGTTGATTATCGCTGGGCCGGGTCGCTCGGCTTCCTTGGGAAAATGGAAGATTATGATCAAGAATCTCAACATCACGGCGAAGGGCGCCCTGTTCACCGGCGCTGGCCTTGCCGCTCTGGCATTGGCAACCCCTGCCTCCGCTCAGGATACCGCTGTTGCATCTCCGCCGGTCGATTGCCCCGACTTCAACGACAATGGCATCTGCGACCCGGCAGAAACGCTGAGCAATGTGGATACGGCTGCTGAACAGCCGAATACCATTGTCGTCACCGGATCGCGAATCGCGCGGCCCAATCTTGAAGCGCAAGTCCCGGTGACTATCCTCACGGGTGAAGAATTCTTCGAGCAGGGCTCGATAAGCGTCGGCGATACATTGAACGATTTGCCGCAGCTGCGCAGCAGCTTCAGTCAGGCCAATGCCGGCCGGTTCCTTGGCACTACTGGTCTTAATCTTCTCGATCTTCGCGGGCTCGGCACGGCACGGACCCTGACCTTGGTCAATGGCCGTCGGCATGTGGCGTCGGACATCCTGTCCAACGGGACATCGGTTGACGTAAACACGATCCCGACTGATCTGATCGAACGCGTCGAGGTTGTCACCGGCGGCAATTCCGCGATTTACGGCTCAGATGCAATTGCAGGCGTGGTTAACTTCATTCTTCGCGATAATTATGAGGGCGTGCAATTCCGCGGCCATGCCAGCGTCAATGAAGAGGGTACTTTTCCCAGCCAGTATATCTCGGTGCTGGCAGGCCAGAACTTTGCCGACGGCCGCGGCAACATTACCTTGCATGGGGAATATGCCAATCAGGAACGTGTTTACGGGTCCGACGTCGGATTTCTTCGTCGAAACGACGGTTTCCTGACGATCGATACGGATTCGGGAACTAATCCTGACGGGTCCCCACTCAGTTCTGATGGGTTCCCCGACCGCGCCTTTTTCCGCAATATTTCCACCGCGAGCATCTTTTTCAATGGTCTCGTGCCGATTACCCGAGGCACCAACAGCCCCGAATGCGGAACCGGTCTTAACAGCGTTCCGTTCAATTGCACTTTTCTGTTTACCAGCGACGGACAGCTTGTGCCGCAAACGGGCACTCGCCTGGGCACCGGTCCGATCGGCAGCATTATCAACAGTAACGGCCAAACGGGTCGGGAAGGAACACTGCTGAGCGTCTTCCCGCAGCAGGAACGCTATAACGCGAACCTTCTTGCCCACTTCGAGCTGGCAGAAGCATTCGAACCGTTCATCGAAGCAAAGTATGTGCGCATCAATACACAGGGCCAGCAGTCCAGCCCGGCCTTCGTTCAAGGTGTGACGTTCGGCGACCGCCGTGAATTGGTCCGCCTCGACAACCCGTTCCTCAATCCGGCAGCGCGTAACCTGATTGCAGGCGAAATCCTGGAATCGGGATTTAACTCCAGCCTGGTTCGCCGCAATCCCCTGACAGACGCTAACAGGGCAGCTATCGCTGATGGCTCATATCGCTTCACGATAGCTCGTTCCCTGACCGACCTCGGCAACAGGGACGAAGCGTCCGAACGCGACGTTTACAGGATCGTGGGCGGTGTTCGCGGTCAGTTCAATGATGACTGGAGCTATGAAGTTTCGGCGAACTATGGCCGTGTTGATGAAAGCACGACGATTCTCGGGAACATCATTCCGCAGCGTTTCCTGCTTGCTCTTGATTCCGGAATTGATCCGGCGACAGGCCAGATTCGCTGCCGGTCGCAGTTCGACCCGACCGCAGCCGTCGAATACGGCCTCGAGGGCGACGCAGCTGCTCTGGCCGACGACATCGCCAATTGTGTTCCCTACAATCCGTTTGGCGCTCCGAACAACGCCGCAGCAGCAGATTACATCCTTGAAAACACCGTATCCGATGCCAGGCTCGAGCAGCTCGTCATCAGCGGTTTCGTTTCCGGAGATTCGAGCGGATTCTTCAACCTTCCCGGCGGCCCGATCGGCTTTGCAGTTGGTGCGGAGTATCGCCGTGAGGAACTGTTCTATCAGGCTGACCCGATCGTTGAGTCCGGACGCACCTTCTACAACGCCTTGCCGACCTTTGCCCCCGATCCTTTCGAAGTGAAAGAAGCGTTCGGCGAAATTCGTCTTCCGCTTCTGGCCGACCGCCCCTTCTTCAATGAACTGACGGTCAGTGGATCGGGCCGCGTATCCGATTATGAGGGTGAAGTCGGAACCGTTTACGCCTACAATGCCGGTGTCGAATGGTCGCCAATTCGAGACATTCGTTTCCGGGCCCAATATGGCCGCTCGGTTCGCGCACCGAATCTGACCGAAACATCGTTCCCGATTACCCAGAACTTTGCTCCGGGCTTCTCCGATCCCTGTCTGCCACAGAACATCAACAACTCACCAAATCGTGCGGCAAATTGCCGTGCAGATCTTGGGAACTTGCTGACCAACCCCCAGTTCGTAGCATTGCCGACATATTCGCTTGAAATCCTGAGTGGCAGCAACCCGAACCTGACTGAGGAAACTTCGGATTCCTATACTATTGGCGCAGTCCTTCAGCCACGTTTTCTACCCGGCTTCTCGTTTACTGCAGATTATTATGATATCAGCGTGGACGATGTCATTACCGCAGTGTCTGCTCAGACGCTGGTTGATACCTGCTACGACCTTCCCTCATTGGACAATCCGTTCTGCGCATTGATCAATCGTTTCCGCGGCCCAGGCACCGGACCCAATGATGAAGTTCCGGGGCAGATCCTGGATCAGAACCTGGTAGTGAGTGGAGTGAATTTTGCCGCTCGCACGGTCCGCGGGATTGATCTTGAGGCCGCTTATAGCCGACCCTTCGGCGCAGATAATGCGATCAGCACGCGGTTTATTTACACGCATCTTTTCGAGCGCAGCAATTTCGAATCTCCAACAGACCCGGACTTCGAGGACGTTGTTCTTGAAGAACTGGGTGACCCGCAGGATGAGTTCCGCTGGAATGTGGACCTGAAGCTCAATCGCTTCACCTTGGGCTACGAGATGCGGTATATCGGACCGATGTACCTTAATGAATTCGAAGATTTCAATAGCGTCAACGGAGATCCGCCGGCGAATGCCGACTATGCCGACATTCGCAAGTACTCCGAAACCTTCTACCACGATGTTCGCGTTGGATATGAGGTAAATGATCAGTTCGACTTCGACTTCGGTGTCGACAATGTCCTCGACACCAATCCGCCGCTGGGTTTGACCGGTATCGGTGGTGGCAGCGGCATATACCGTATCAAAGGTCGTACCTTTTACGCTGGTGTCCGTGCCGGGTTCTGATTGGTACTGACGATAAGAAGATGAAGGGGCCGGATGCCAATCCGGCCCTTTTTTCTTAAAGTTATGAAAATTGAAACTCATGGCAAGATGATGGTCTCAACAGATGACCGATGATCCTCGATCCGCTCTCGCGCAAAATGCCCTAGCTCTCACACAGTCGCGGGGCATCACGGTTGCTTATCGTGCACTCGAGGAAGCTGCCCGAAAGGGAAGTGCCTTCGCATTCGGCATCTTAGGCGATTGGCGGATGTCCGGAGCCCTCATCCGGCGCGATCTCACTTTGGCAAGAGAAGCTTACCGCTCCGCCGGCGCACTTGGCGATGAATTTTCCCGCGCTGCATACATGGCTCTTCTGATGAATGGCGCGGGAGGGCGTAGAGATTGGCCCGAGGTTCTTCGCTACCTTGCTGTTGATCCGAAGCACGAACAAGAATTAGCTATCATAAAACAGATGCAATTGGATGCGGAGGGAGAACCGCAATCTGTTTCTTCGGCAGAGATACTGGATAATGAAGGCCTGGTACACTGTTTCCGAAGCTTCTTAAGCAGAAAAGAGTGCGAACATCTGGTCAATCTCGCCAAACCCACGCTTCAGCCTTCCCTGATTGTTGACCCTGAAACTGGTCACATGGTGGCAAATCCCATCCGTTCGTCGGAAGCCACTTCGTTTCCATTTGTAGCAGAGACGGCAGCTCTGCACGCAATAAATCGGAGGATCGCCTTTGCCTCGAAGACGCAGGTGGAACAGGCAGAGCCCACTCAAATCTTACATTATCGCGAGAAGCAGGAATACCGCTTGCATCTGGATGCACTTCCAAAAGGCACGTCCAATCAACGCCTCATCACGTTCCTGATTTACTTGAACAATAGCTATACCGGCGGCGAAACTGTCTTTCCTGAGCTTGACCTCTCCTTTCGTGGATCGACGGGAGATGCGATCATGTTCCGAAATTTGCGGGCAGACGAGTTACCGGATTCGCGCCTGGTTCACGCCGGATCACCCGTCCTCCGTGGGCAAAAATACCTGCTGTCCAAATGGGTCAGGGTTCAGCCACTCGATTTGAGCGGCCCGCCAGGCCGGCCATTCTGAACAGTTTTAATCAGTCGACCGCCATCTCCAGCTCGCCATCACCTTCATCGACATGCACTTTGCTGCCGTCGGGTATTTCACCGGCCAGCAGCCTGTCGGCCAGCGGATCCTGGACGTAACGCTGCACCGCGCGCTTCAATGGCCTTGCGCCATAGACGGGATCGTAGCCGACCCGGCCCAGCCAGCGCCGCGCCGCATCGGTCAGTTCCAGCTCGATCTTGCGGTCCTTCAGCAGCTTCTGCACGCGGCCAAGCTGGATGTCGACGATCGGCGCCATGTGTTCGGCCGCCAGGCGGTGGAACAGGATGATCTCATCCAGCCGGTTCAGGAATTCGGGCCTGAAATGCGCGCGCACCACATCCATCACCTGAGGCTCGACATCGGAGACGCTCTGCCCCTCCTCCAGATTGGTAAGGTACTGGCTGCCGAGATTGGATGTCAGGATGATCAGCGTATTGGAAAAATCGACCACCCTGCCCTGCCCATCGGTCAGCCTGCCATCATCCAGCACCTGCAACAGTACGTTGAATACATCGGCATGCGCCTTCTCAACCTCGTCGAACAGCACGACCTGATAGGGCCGCCGCCGTACCGCTTCGGTCAGCACGCCGCCCTCTTCATAGCCGACATAGCCCGGAGGCGCACCGATCAGCCGCGCCACGGCATGCTTCTCCATGAATTCGCTCATGTCGATACGGACCATCGCCGAATCGTCATCGAACAGGAAGCCAGCCAGCGCCTTGGTCAGTTCGGTCTTGCCGACACCGGTGGGGCCGAGGAACAGGAACGATCCGAGGGGCCGGTTTGGATCCTGCAATCCGGCCCGCGCCCGGCGAACGGCCTTGGACACGGCCTCTACCGCCTGCGACTGGCCGATGACGCGCTTGCCCAGGATCTGCTCCATATCGAGCAGCTTCTCACGCTCGCCTTCCAGCATCTTTTCCATGGGCACGCCCGTCCAGCGGGAAACCACGCCGGCAATATCGTCCTCGGTCACTTCCTCGCGCAGAAGCGCGTTTTCAGTTTGTCCCTGCGCGGCCTCCAGTTCCTTCTCGAGTTGCGGAATGCGCCCGTAGGACAGCTCGCCCGCGCGGGCGAGATCGCCTTCGCGCTGCGCCTGTTCCAGTTCAAGCCGCGCCTGGTCCAGCTGTTCCTTCAGCCGGCCCTCGGCCGCGATCTTGTCGCGCTCCGTCTGCCAGCGCGCGGTCAGTTCGGAGGATTTCTGTTCGAGATTGGCCAGTTCCTCGCGCAAGGTTTCGAGCCGGTCGCGCGAAGCCTCGTCGCTTTCCTTCGCGAGCGCCGATTCCTCGATCTTCAACTGGATGATGCGGCGGTCGAGCTGCTCGATCTCCTCGGGCTTGCTTTCCACTTCCATGCGAATGCGGCTGGCCGCCTCGTCCATCAGGTCGATTGCCTTGTCGGGCAGGAAGCGATTGGCGATATAGCGGTGCGACAATTGGGCCGCCGCGACGATCGCGCCGTCGGTTATCCGCACGCCGTGATGCAGTTCGTATTTGTCCTTGATCCCGCGCAGGATCGACACGGTGTCCTCCACGCTGGGTTCGTTGATGAATACAGGTTGGAACCGGCGCTGCAGGGCCGGATCCTTCTCGACATATTTCTGATATTCATCCAGCGTGGTGGCGCCGATGCAGTGCAGTTCACCGCGTGAGAGCGCAGGTTTCAGCAGATTGCTGGCATCCATCGAACCTTCGGAAGCGCCCGCGCCGATCAGCGTGTGCATTTCATCGATGAACAGGATGATCTGCCCGCCCGCGCCCTTCACCTCGTCGAGCACGGCCTTCAGCCGTTCCTCGAACTCGCCGCGATATTTCGCGCCGGCGATCAAGGCGCCCATGTCGAGGCTCATCAGCGTGCGGCCCTTCAGACTGTCGGGCACGTCGCCATTGGCGATGCGCAGCGCCAGCCCTTCGGCAATGGCGGTCTTGCCGGTGCCGGGTTCGCCGATCAGCGCCGGGTTGTTCTTGGTGCGGCGAGCGAGGATCTGGACCGTGCGGCGAATTTCCTCGTCACGCCCGATCACCGGGTCGAGCTTGCCGTCGCGCGCGGCCTGCGTCAGGTCGCGGGCGTATTTCTCCATCGCATCATAGGCTTCCTCGGCGCTGGCGGTATCCGCCTTGCGTCCGCCGCGCAGTTCCTCGATGGCATCGTTCAGCGCCGCGGGCGTCACCTGCCCGGTGGTGAGCGCCTTGCCCGCATCGGTCGTGCTGGCCAGCGCGAGCGCGATCAACAGCCGTTCTACGGTAACATAGCTGTCGCCCGCCTTGTCGGCGACCTGTTCGGCCTGGTCGAGCACGCGCACGGCGTCATTGTCGAGGCCCGGCGTCGCCTGTGCGCCGCTGCCCGAGACGGCGGGTATCCTGGCGAGCGCGGCGTCGACCTCGCCTTCGACCGTGCGGGGGTTGCCGCCCGCGCGGGCGATCAGGCCGCTGGCCATGCCCTCTGCATCTTCGACCATGGCTTTCAGAAGATGCGACGGCGTGATCCGCTGGTGGTTCATGCGTATGGCGACAGTCTGGGCCGCCTGCAGGAAGCCTTTCGCCCGATCGGTAAATTTTTCCAGATTCATTCGCGGTTCCTCGCTGTGTTACATATGCAAGATGGTGTTGCATATTTACAACTCAAGGGGTGCGTGCACTGTGCAGCCCGTGCCCGTGTCGCGGGCAAAGGGGAAACGCGGCAAAGGGCCGCTGGGTCCAGCGTCTTTCGCTGCCGCGCCGTTTTTGCCTTCTCATGTACGCTCGGCCGGGGCGAATTTCCCCGGAAGCCCGTTCCCTTTCCCATGGCCCGGGACTGTGCGTCGGCGAGGTCGCGGCGCTCAAGGTGCGCGATATCGATAGCAAGCGCATGCTGCTCAGGATCGAACATGGCAAGGGTGGGCGCTCTCGCAATGCCATGCTGCCCGAAGGTCTGCTCGTGCTGCTGCGCGAGTGGTGGCGCGCGGGGCGGCAGCAGGGTGTGCTGCGTGCCGATGGCTTGCTCTTCCCAGGTCGCGACGCCATGTTGCCGATCAGCACGCGGCAAGCTCTGCTCTACAAGCTGCTGTTCAAGACCGCCTCGCAGACCAGGCTCACCATCGTCGTGCATTCCTGCGTCACCTCGCGCCGGTCCGCAAGAAGCGCTGGTGGTCTATGCCAAGCCGCCGTGCGCCGGTCCCGAGGCTGTACTCACCTATCTCTCGCGCTACACCCACCGGGTCGCCATCTCGAACAGTCGCCTCCTGCGGCTCGACGAGCATGGGGTCACGTTCCGCTACAGGGACTATCGTCGCTGCGCACCAGACCGGCAGCAGGTCATGACGCTCAGCCCCGACGAGTTCATCCGCCGCTTCCTATCGGCCGCTTGGTGGAACCTCCAATCATGGCACCTGTCTGCTCGACATCGGACTTTGCCGGGGTACTACCCTGCCAAAGCAGCCCCGCGCAGGAAGAAATCGGTTCGCATCGCTAGTCTTGTTGCCGAAGTCTGTCCCGCGATACCGTGGCTGATGGCTTCGGTTTGCAGGTCGCTGATGATGAGGCTGAGGAAGATTTCGGCCAGTATTTCCGGCTCGCCCTCCATCGCCACGCCTCCCTCAGCCCATTGTACAAGGATGCGCTCCAGCGCCTCTCGCGTGCGCATGGCGGTCGTTTCGAAGAACCGCCGGGCAAATGCCGGATCCTTGATGCTGCGGGCGATCACGAGCCGGACGAGAGCCACTTCGCGCGGGTCGAGGAACCGGGCATGCAGGGCTGCTGCAATCAGGCGCAAGGTCTGCGCGGGAGGTTCGTTTTCAGAGGCGATCTCGCGGATGAGGCTTTCGCCGGATGTGGTCCGGTCGAAAACGACGGCATCCAGCAAACCTTCCTTGTTCCCGAAGAGCTTGTAGACCGTCGCCAGAGAGCCGCCCGCCCGTTCGACGATATTGCTGAGTGTCGTGCGTTCATAACCCTGATCTATAAACAGATCGAGCGCGGCGTCGATGATTGCGCGCCGGCGGCGGTCCAGCCGATCGAGTTCGAGTTGTTCCATGCTTCCCACAATTCCACGAACAAGCCTTGCGCGCCAGTGATGTAATATCTATTACATCTTCGCACTTGCACAATAAATCGAGAAAGCTTGCCCCCGATGCGCTCCTTCGCAGGTATTTTTGTCAGTCTTTTGCTCGCATCCTGTTCCGCGCCGGAGGAAGCGCCCGCGCCGCAACCGGTTCCGGTCAGGACAGTGACAATTGGCAGCGAAGCCATCCCTAATGTGATCGAATTGCCGGGCCGGGTCGAGCCGGTGCGGGAGGCCGAGGTCCGCGCCAGGGTCACCGGCATCGTGCAGGAGCGCCTTTATGAGGAAGGAACCGACGTCCGTGAGGGACAGCCTCTTTTCCGCATCGATCCGCGCGAACTCCAGGCTGGTTCGGCCCAGATCCAAGCCAGTCTCGAACGCGCCCGCGCGACGGAGGCGAATGCCCGCGCAGTTGTGGAACGTTACCGGCCGCTCGTCGCCGAAAATGCGATCAGCGGGCAGGAATACGATGCCGCCGTCGCTGCGGCTCGCGAGGCGTCGGCCAACGTCGCCCAGATCCGCGCACAGCTCGACGCCGCATCTTTGCAGCTGGGCTACACGACCGTTCGCGCGCCGATATCCGGACGGGCCGGCCGGGCGCAGGTTACCGAAGGTGCGCTGGTCAGCCAGGTCGAAGGCACGCTGCTGACGGAAATCGAACAAATTTCGCCTGTCTATGTCAGCTTCGCCCAATCAGCGAGCGAGGTTCTGGCCGTTCGACGCGCAATCGCGGCGGGCGAGCTCGAGCTTGGCGAGGACGAAAGAGTCGAGGTGCGCCTCACATTCTCGGACGGAACGGAATATCCGATCCCAGGCTATATCGACTTCCTCGATTTTTCGGTCGATCAGGAAACCGGCACCGTCGAATTGCGCGCCGAATTTCCCAATCCCTCCGGCCTTCTTCTGCCCGGCGAATTCGTGCGGGCGAAGATCTACGCAGGGCAGGTCAGTAGCGGTATCGCTGTGCCTCAACGAGCGGTGACCGTGAACGAGAACGGCGGATCGGTATTCGTCGTCGACCGCCAAGGCACGGCGGCGCTTCGCCAGGTCGAGCTCGGCGCGACGGTGAACGGCCGCTGGGTAATCGAAAGCGGCCTGCGCCCCGGCGATGTGGTCATCGTCAGCAATCTGCAGAAGATCAGGCCGGGCGTTCCGGTGACCAGGGCAGATGTGCCAACGGGGCGCACCGCGCCGACTCCTGCAAGCCGCACCTCCGCCAACAAGGGCCAGTAGGCATGGCTCGCTTCTTCATCGACCGCCCGATCTTTGCCTGGGTGATCTCAATTGGCATCCTGCTGGCAGGCGTCATTGCCCTGCGCGGGCTGCCGATCGAGCAGTACCCGCAAGTGGCCCCGCCTTCGCTCACCATCAGCGTCGTCTATCCCGGCGCGGATGCAGAGACGCTGGAGCAGAATGTCACGCAGGTCATCGAGCAACAGCTGAATGGAGTCGAAGGCTTCCTCTACATGTCGTCGAGTAGCCAATCGAACGGCACTGCCTCGATCACGCTTACCTTCGAGGCCGGAACCGATATCGACGTCGCCCAGACCGAGGTTCAGAACCGCCTGAGCACGGTCGAGGCTCGCCTGCCGGAAGAGGTCAGACGACAAGGCATTACCGTGCGCCAGGCCAATAGTGGCTTCCTGATGATCGTCGCCCTGACATCTGAAACGGGCGCTTTGTCCACGACGGACCTAGGTAACATCGCATCAACCCAGGTGGTTGATGAACTGCGCCGCGTGCAGGGCGTGGGCGACATTACGCTGTTCGGGTCGCAATATGCCATGCGGATATGGCTCGATCCTGAAGCGCTCGCCTCCTACCGTCTTTCGCCGAGCGACGTGCTGGGAGCGATCCGCGAACAGAACAGTCAGACCGCTGGCGGAGCAATCGGCGCCCTGCCGATCGTGGACGGGCAGCAGATTACGGCCACCATCTCAACCGAAGGCCGCTTCACCATGGTGCAGGAGTTCGAGAATATTATCCTGCGCGCCAGCACCGGCGCGGCTGTCGTCAGGCTGGGCGAGGTCGCACGCGTGGAGATCGGGGCGCAAAATTACGCCACGTCCACGACGCTGAACGGGCAACCGATGGCCGGCATGGCCGTGCAACTGGCGACCGGCGCAAATGCTCTGGCAGCGGCAGAAGGTATTCGCGAGCGGATGGACGAGATTGAGACCGGCCTGCCCGCCGGGGTCGACTGGTCGGTCCCCTACGACACGACCCCTTTCGTCCAGACCTCGGTCGAGGAAGTGGTGAAGACTCTGGTCGAGGCAATGATCCTCGTCTTCCTCGTCATGTTCCTGTTCCTGCAGAACTGGCGGGCGACTCTCATTCCAACCTTGGTCGTGCCCATCGCCCTTGCCGGGGCGTGCCTTGGCCTGTGGCTGTTCGGCTTCACGATCAATGTCCTGTCGCTGTTCGGCATGGTGCTGGCCATCGGCATCCTTGTCGATGACGCCATCGTCGTGATCGAGAATGTCGAACGCATCATGCGCGAGGAAGGCCTTTCTCCGCTGGAGGCGACGCGCAAGGCAATGGACCAGATCACCGGTGCGATCATCGGCATCACATTGGTGCTGATCGCCGTCTTCGTACCAATGGCCTTTTTCCCTGGGTCGACCGGCGGCATCTATAGGCAGTTCTCGGTCACGCTCGCGATTTCGATCTTCTTCTCCGCCGTGCTGGCGCTTTCATTAACGCCTGCTTTGTGCGCGACCTTCCTCAAGCCGATGGCACATGGCCCCGATGAAGAAGATGTTGATGCCGCGGACGACGCGCCGCCTGCGCAAAGGCAGCCCGGCTGGCGCGGCGGCCTCGCCCGAGCGGGGACCATCGCCGCCAGAGGGTTCGCCCGTTTTAACCACTGGTTCGCGAAAATGACGCGGAAGTACGGCCGGGCGAACGATGCGCTGCTGTCGCGTCCGATCCGCACCTTCGGCATCTTTCTCGCACTCGGGGCGGTGACGCTGCTGCTGTTCATGCGGATGCCGACGGCGTTTCTGCCGACGGAAGACCAAGGGTTCCTCATCACCGCCGTCCAGGCGCCTCCTGGTGCCACGGTCGAACGCACGAACGAGGCGCTGGAACCGATCACGAAATACTGGATGGAGCAGGAGGAGGTTTCCGACCTCGTCGTCATTCGCGGTTTCAGCTTCTTCGGTCAGGGCCAGAACAATGCCCTGATGTTCGCAACGTTCAAGCCGTGGGAAGAACGTGCCGAGGCAGAGAACGCTGCGGAGGCCGTGCTCGGCCGGGCCATGGGCGTCTTCTCACAAATCGAGGGAGCCATTGCTTTCGTCATCCAGCCGCCGGCCATCCAGTCGCTGGGGCAGGCGAGCGGCTTCACGCTCAAGCTTCAGGATCGCGGCGGGCTCGGGCGGGAAGCGCTTGTAGCGGCGCGCGACGAAATGCTGGGCGCGGCATCGCAGAGCCCCCTGATTGCCAATCTGCGACCTGAGGATCAGGGCCCCAGCCCTGAAATGGAAGTCTCCATCGACAGGGTGCAGGCACGTGCTCTCGGCCTGTCGCTGGCCGAAATCAACGCAGCGCTGTCGATCAATTTCGGTTCGGCATATGCCAACGACTTCAACCGGGAGGGGCGTGTGCTGCAGGTGCTGGTTCAGGCCGATGCACCTTACCGCATGCAACCGAAGGACGTGCTCGCGCTACGCATTCCGAACCAGCAGGGCGAACTCGTGCCTTTCAGCGCCTTTGCGGAAGCGGAATGGTCTGCCGCACCCGGCAGTCTGGCGCGTTACAATGGCTATCCCGCCATGACCCTTTCGGGAATGGCGGCTCCGGGAGAATCGTCTGGCGCGGCGCTGGAGGAAATGGAACGGCTCGCCAGCCGGTTGCCGCAGGGGATCGGCTTTGAATGGACAGGCATCTCGTATGAGGAGAAGCAGGCTGGGGGGCAGATCGTCCTCCTGCTCGGCCTGTCGCTGGTAGTTGTGTTCCTGTTGCTCGCTGCGATGTATGAAAGCTGGGCCGTTCCGCTGGCGGTGCTGCTGATCGTGCCGATGGGCGTGCTCGGCGCGGTACTGTTCTCGATGCTGCGTGGCCTTTCGGCGGATGTCTATTTCAATGTCGGGCTCATCACGATCATCGGCCTTGCGGCGAAGAATGCAATCCTGATCGTCGAATTCGCCATCGAGGAGGAGGAACGGGGGAAGCCAGTCCTCGAAGCTGTGAAGACCGCTGCCCGGCTCCGCTTGCGGCCGATCATCATGACATCGCTCGCCTTCACCATGGGCATGGTCCCGCTGGTGTTTTCGAGCGGCGCGGGTGCGGCAAGCCGTATCGCGGTCGGTACCGGTGTGATGGGGGGAATGATCGCTGCCACCGCGATCGGCATCTTCATCATACCTGCACTCTATCTGCTGGTGCGGCAGCGCCTGAGTTCGAAGGAACCGGTCGCGGCCGGTCATAGGGATGAACAGATTGACACGCTGCCCGGAGAGGAACCGGCCACATGAAGCGCATCATTTCACTGGCGACGCTTGGCACCTTGCTGGTTGGCTGCACCAACCTGGCACCCCCGGCGGAGCTTCGCGACCTGCCGATCGCGCCTGCATATCCGGATTCGCTCCGCCCCGACGGCGGGGTGGTCGCATCCAGCCTCACCTATCGCGAATGGTTCGTCGATCCGCGCCTCGAAGTGCTCATCGCTGCGGCCCTGGCGAACAACAGGAACCTCGTTGCGGCAACCGCGCGCATCGCACAGGCGCGCGCGCGTTACCGGATCGAGGACAGCCGCGATCTGCCGGTCGTAGTCGCGAATGGATCGGCCATCCGGTCCCGCCAGCCGCTGGCCGCGCCGCCAAGCGCAGATTCGCCCGGCACGCGAAGCGGTGCGGCTAACTTCAACCGCTTCGGTGTCGGCGTGGGGGTCAGCGCGTTCGAACTGGATTTCTGGGGCCGCCTCGACAATCTGGAGGAAGCCGCGCGGGCCGAATATCTCGCGACCATCGCGGCACAACGGGCGTTTTATCTGTCGCTGATCGCCGAGACCGCGACCACCTATTACGAGATCGTCGAAACGCAGGAACAGATCGCTCTTGCCGAAGCGACGGCCGAAAGCAGGCGGGAAGGCCTGCGCATTGCGCGGCTGCGGCTGAATGCGGGCGTCACCTCGGCCCTGCCCTTCCGCCAAGCAGAAACCCTGCTGACGCAGGCGGAACAGCAGCTTGCTGTCCAACGGCTGGCCCTGGCGCGACTGCAGAACCGGCTGGCCGTTCTGGTCGGCGGAACCATACCCGAAGAACTGCCGCCGGGCCTGACGCTGGCCGGACAGGGTAACGAAGCGCGGCTCGACGCGAACATGCCGTCCGAACTCCTGCTGGTACGCCCCGACATCATCGCGGCAGAAGAGCAACTGCGCGCGGCTCGCGCCAACATCGGCGCTGCGCGGGCGGCATTCTTTCCCACGATCTCGCTGACCGGCAATGCGGGCCTGACCTCGGACGGGCTGACCGGGCTGTTTGGCACCGACGGATTGGGCTGGAGTTTCGGTCCATCGATCAGCCTGCCGATTTTCGACGGCGGCGCGCGTCAGGGACGGCTTGCCCTGGCAGAAGCTATCGCGGTCGAGGAAGTCGCGGATTACGACCTTGCTATTCAGACTGCCTTTCGCGAGGTAGCCGATGCGCTTGCGGGGCGGCGATACCTGGCCGAGCAGATCGAAACACTGGAAGCAGCCATCGCCGCACAGGAGCGGATCGCCCGTATCGCACGGCTGCGCTACCGCGAAGGCGTTGCCGATTATCTGGAAGTCCTCGATGCTGAGCGCAATCTGTTCGCCGCGCAGCAGCAATTGCTGGCGACGCGCAGCGCCTGGCTGCAGAACCGCGCCCTGTTGTTCGTCGCGCTGGGCGGCGGTTTTGAACGACCTCTGCAGCCGTAGAAGCTCTGCCAGTTCGTCATTCCGAAAGAATCATGCCAGCGAAGCTGATCATCGGCTAATCACCGGTATAATCCTTAGGGGCAATGCTGGACCTGCCTTGGCAAGTCCTGGACCGTAGCACGAACCCGCTTCGCGGGATGGATGCTTGTGGTGAGGGTGATGTAGAATGACGGACGTAGCGTCTGGTCTGAGAGAGGCAGACGATCGTGACTCCTTCAACCAAGGCCGCGTAACGAAAAATAGTGACGGGTCTTTGACCATCGGGTAATTTCGCGGGGAGAAAAACGGCTGCGGATAATGCAGGCCGTTTGAAAAACTGAAATGCTGGGGGAAAACATGAAGCTACGTCTCGCCGGAACCAGCCTGCTGGCCCTGTCCCTTGCCGCCTGTGCCAGTGTGCCGGGCGCCGATGCATCCCGCGCCGGCATGGCCGATCCGCTGGCGTCCGCCGCCCCCGCGATCGCTGCGGAGCCCGCCCCCGTAGAAGCGCTGATCGACGAGGTCTCGATCCCCTACGACCGCTTTACTCTGGATAACGGCCTCACGGTTCTCGTCCATGAGGACCGCAAGGCACCGGTGGTGGCGTTGTCCGTCTGGTATGGCGTGGGATCGAAGCACGAACCGCGCGGCAAGACCGGCTTTGCCCATCTGTTCGAACATCTGATGTTCAATGGCAGCGAAAATGCGCCGGGCGATTTCTTCGAACCGCTGCAACAGGTCGGCGCCACGGATTTCAACGGAACGACATGGTTCGACCGCACGAATTACTTCGAGACGGTGCCGACCGGCGCGCTCGACCGGGCGCTGATGCTGGAGTCGGACCGCATGGGCTATCTGCTCGGCGCGGTGACGCAGGAGAAGCTGGATAACCAGATCGGCGTGGTCCAGAACGAGAAGCGGCAGGGCGACAACCAGCCATACGGCCTCGTCGAATATGAACAGCTGGAGACGCTGTATCCTTCCGGCCACCCCTATCACCATTCGACCATCGGTTCGATGGACGACCTTTCCTCCGCCACGCTGGACGATGTGAAGGACTGGTTCCGCGACCATTACGGCCCCAACAACGCCATCCTGGTGCTGGCCGGCGATATCGACACGGCCACGGCCCGTGCCAAGGTGAACAAATGGTTCGGCGCAATCCCGCGCGGGCCGGAAATCCAGCCCGTTGCCGCACCTGTGCCGACCCTGCCCGCACCGGTGGACAAGGTGATATACGACCAGGTGGCGACGCCGCGCGTCTACCGGATGTGGGCGATACCGGGTCTCGACAACGACGAATATCTGCCGGTCACGATGGGTGCCACGGTCCTTGGCGGCCTCGCCAGTTCGCGACTGGACAATGCGCTGGTGCGCGAGCAGCAGCTTGCCGTCCGCGTCGTGGCGCAGGCGGGCATATATGCACAGGCAGGGCAGCTCGTCGTCTATGCCGATGCGAAGCCGGGTGTGGAAAGGGAGATGCTGGCGGCGGCCCTCGATGCCGAGATCGCGAAATTCATCGCCGAAGGGCCGACGGAAAGCGAATTGCAGCGCGCCGTCACCACCTATACCGCCGGGCAGATCCGCGGTCTGGAGAGCGTCGGCGGCTTTGGCGGCAAGGCGCCTACTCTCGCCGAAGGGCTGCTCTATTCCGGCGACCCGGCGGAATATCAGGATGTTCTTCGCCGGGCTGCGGCCATGACCCCGCAGCAGGTCGAAACCGTGTTCGGCAAATGGGCCTCGCGCCCGGCCTTCCGCCTGGTCGTCGAACCGGGCACGCGGAAGGAAGGCGGCGAGGATCGCGGCGGCTTTTTCACCGCCGAGCCGGGCAGCGGCCTCAATTCCCCGGCATGGTTCATGGACCCGGCCCTGGCTTCTGCACTGTCGCCTGCGCTGGGGATGCAGGCCGCAGCGTCGGTTGCCGAGGCTGACCGGTCGCAGCTGCCGCCGATGCAGGAACTGAAGCCTCTCGACTTCCCCGACATCGAACGAGCCACGCTGTCTAACGGCATGGAGGTATATTTCGCCCGGCGCGATGCGGTGCCGCTGGTGACAGCGCGGGTCAGCTTCGATGCCGGCTATGCCGCCGATCCTCGCAACCAGCTCGGCGTGCAGTCGCTGATGCTGCAGGTGATGGACGAAGGCACGCAGACGCTCGATTCCGAAGCGCTGGCGATTGCCAAGGAACGCCTTGGCGCGAATATCGGCGGCTTTGCCGATGTCGACACCACCAGTTTCAGCCTCGACGCGCTGACGCCCAATCTGGCGCAGAGTTTCGCCCTGCTGGCCGATTACATCCGCAATCCCGCCTTCGATCCGGCGGAACTGGAGCGGGTCCGAACGCAGCAATTGACGCGTATCCGCAACGAGATGAACAATCCCGGCGCGATTGCCCAGCGGGCGCTGGCGCCGATCCTGTTCGGCCAGCATCCCTACGGCATTCCGCCCAGCGGCACCGGCGATCCGGCCATTGTCGAACGGCTGTCCCGCGCGGATGTCGCCAATTTCCACAGCACCTGGCTGCGGCCCGACCGGGCGCGCATCTATGTCGTCGGCGATACGACCCTGCCCGAAGTGACCCGGCTGCTGGAGGCATCCTTCGGCGGCTGGCGCGCACCTGCCACGCCTGCTCCGCAGAAGAATCTCGATGCCGCAGTGCCGGTGCAGCAATCGCGGATCATCCTGATCGACCGGCCGGAAAGCCCGCAAAGCACGATCCTTGGCGGACGCGTTCTCGACCGCAGGGGCACCGACGATCTGACGCTGCTCGATTCCGCCAATGAAGTGTTCGGCGGCAGCTTCCTGAGCCGGATCAACATGAACCTGCGCGAGACGAAGGGCTGGTCCTATGGCGTGCGCAGCATCGTGCAGTCACCCCTGGATCGCAGCAGCTTCCTGATCTACGCGCCCGTCCAGGCCGACAGGACCGGCGATTCCATCGTGGAATTGCGGAAGGATCTGGCAAGCTACACCGATGGACAGGGCGTGACCGGGGCCGAACTGACCCGCCTTATCAACGGCAATGTGCGAGAACTGCCCGGCCGCTTCGAAACGTCGCAGGACGTTCTTGGCGGCATCGTGGACATCGTCACCTACGACCGCGCAGACGATTATTACGAGACGCTGGCCAATCGGTACGGCACGCTCACGCCGCAGCAGCTCGATGCAGAAGCGGCCGCGACCCTGCGGGGTGACGATCTGGTCTTCGTGGTGGTTGGCGACGCGAAAACGGTGCGGCCGCAACTCGAAGCGCTTGGCCTGCCGATCGAAATGCGCACGATGGAAGGGAACTGAGCGCGCGCGCACCTGTTGACATTCATGTAAGCAAGGCCCGATGAATGGGCCGGCAATCTAGAAAATGGAGTTATCTATGTCCGTAGCCGGAACTTACGAATGCGTCACCAAGAGCCCGATGGGCGACCAGAAGAGCACCTTTACCGTCGTACCCGGCGATGATGGCAAGACCTTCACCGGCACGAACGCCGGCCAGATGGGCAGCATGGAAGTCGAGGACGGCAAGATCGTCGGCGACGACAAGCTCACCTGGAAGATGAACATGACGGTGCCGATGCCGATGACGCTCGATTGCGAAGCGACGGTGAATGGCGATCAGCTGACCGGCAATGTTAACGCAGGTGCCTTTGGCTCCATGCCGATGACCGGCGAACGCAAGGGCTGAAGCCAGCGCCTTTGAGAATGTCAGGCCCGTCGGAGCGATCCGGCGGGCCTTTTCGTGGAAAGGCCAGTCAGCCCAGTTTCTGCTTCAGCAATTCGTTGATGACCTGCGGATTGGCCTTGCCCTGCATCGCCTTCATCACCTGGCCGACGAAGAAGCCGAACAATTTGTCCTTGCCGCCGCGATATTGCTCGACCTTGTCCGGATTGGCTTCCAGCACCTTGTCGATTTCCGCCTCGATCGCGCCCGTGTCGCTTTCCTGCTTCAATCCTTCGCGCTCGACAATTGCAGTCGCCCCGTCACCCGTTTCCAGCATAAATTCGAGCACCTGCTTGGCGATGGAGCCGGAAATCGTGCCCTCACCCACCAGCGCCAGCAATTCGGCGCCGGCCTTGGGGCTGACGGGTGAGGCGTCCAGCGATGCGCCGATCTTGTTGAGAGCGCCCAGCAGCTCGGACATCAGCCAGTTCGCCGCCTGCTTCGCGACGTCCTTTTCCGGCTTGCCCTGCGCGGCCGCGGTTTCGCCGAGCAGTTCCTCGAACCAGCGGGCGGTCTCGACCTCGGCGGTGAGCGCATTGGCATTATAAGCGGACAGGCCCAGTTCGCCTTCATAACGCGCGCGCTTGGCATCGGGCAGTTCGGGCAGGCTGTTCCGGCATTCGGCGAGAAAACCGTCGTCCAGTTCCAGCGGCAGCAGATCAGGATCGGGAAAATAGCGGTAATCATGCGCATCTTCCTTGCTGCGCATGGACCGGGTCTCGTTCCGGTCGGGATCGTAGAGCCGGGTTTCCTGCACCACCGCGCCGCCATCCTCGATCAGATCGACCTGCCGCCGCGCCTCCGATTCGATGACCGCCATGACGAAGCGCACCGAATTGACGTTCTTCGTCTCCGTCCTTGTGCCCAGCTCCTCACCCGGCTTGCGGACCGAGACATTGACGTCCGCCCGCATGGATCCTTCCTCCATATTGCCGTCGCATGACCCGACGTAGCGCAGGATGGAGCGCAATTTGCGGACATAGGCGCCCGCTTCGGCAGGCGAGGTCAGATCGGGGCGGCTGACGATTTCCATCAGCGCCACGCCCGACCGGTTGAGATCGACATAGGACATGGTCGGGTGCTGATCGTGCATCAGCTTGCCCGCATCCTGTTCGACATGGATGCGCTCGATACCGATGCGCCTCGCTTCGGGAATGCCGGCTTTTTCATCGGCATCGATGGTCAGCGCGCCCTCGCCCACCAGCGGGTGATAGAGCTGGCTGATCTGATAGCCCTGCGGCAGATCGGCATAGAAGTAATTCTTGCGGTCGAAACGCGACCATCTGTTGATCTGAGCGTCGATGGCCATGCCCGTGCGTACAGCCTGCCGGATACATTCGCGGTTCACAACCGGCAGCATCCCCGGCATGGCTGCATCCACCAGGCTGACCTGGGTGTTGGGCTCCGCTCCGAATTGCGTGGCGGCGGAGGAGAACAGCTTGGCCTGGCTGGTGACCTGCGCATGCACTTCGAGGCCGATCACGACCTCCCATTCGCCGGTTTCGCCCTGAATACGATAATTGCTCATGGATGGGCGCGATAAGGGGCGGACCGCCCGCTGCCAAGCATTTTACGCGTCCTGTCGGCACTACCGTTCCCGCACCGTGCCCCGGCGCTTCCAACGAACGGCCCCATGGCATTACCTGCGCCGCCGCTTATCTGATATCAGCCGGTCTGGCCGGGTTCGTGGAAGGCCAGGAGGATGATCTCCAGCGGAAGGCGCGGGATATCACCCAGTTCACGCCCACCATTTTTCGGGCTGCGCCGTGAAGCCCGCCCGCGCCTCTATCGCGCGGCCAGCGTCGAGCACGCCCTGTTCGTCCAGTTCCTTGCCGATGATCTGCAGACCGAGCGGCAGCCCTTGCGCGTTCAGCCCGCAAGGGACGCTCATGGCAGGGAGGCCCGCCAGGCTGGCAGGCACCGCGAAAACGTCGTTCAGATACATCGCCAGCGGAACGTCGCTCTTCTCGCCCAGCGGGAAGGCGGCGCTGGGAGTCGTGGGTGCAAGGATTATTTCACACTGGTCCCATGCCTCGGCAAAATCGCGCGCGATCAGCGTCCGTACCTTCTGCGCCTGCGTGTAATAGGCGTCATAGAATCCCGCGCTCAGCACATAGGTGCCGATCAGCACCCGGCGCTTCACCTCGTCGCCGAAACCGGCGGCGCGGGTGGCGGCATACATGTCCTGCAGGCCCGCCCCTGCGGGCAATTCGCGCAAGCCGTAGCGGACGCCGTCATAGCGGGCCAGATTGCTGGAGGCTTCTGCCGGGGCGATGATGTAATAGGCGGGCAGCGCATGTTTCGTATGCGGCAGGCTGATGTCGACGATCTCGGCACCGGCGTCGCGGAGCATCGCCTTGCCCTGCTCCCAGCTCGCCTCGATCTCGGGATCCATGCCCTCCATCCGGTATTCGCGGGGGATACCGACGCGCTTGCCCTTCAGATCGGCCGAAAGGGTGCCCTCCCAATCGGGCACGGGCAGGTCGAGGCTGGTGGAATCCTTGGCGTCGAAGCCCGCCATCGCGCCCAGCATGATGGCGCAATCGCGCACATCGCGCGCCATCGGTCCCGCCTGGTCGAGGCTGGAGGCGAATGCTACCGTTCCCCAGCGGCTGCACCGCCCATAGGTCGGCTTGATGCCGCAGATACCGGCGAAAGCAGCGGGCTGGCGGATCGATCCGCCGGTGTCGGTGCCGGTAGCGGCGGGCACAAGACGCGCGGCGACGGCGGCGCTGGAACCGCCGCTCGACCCGCCCGGCGTCAGCGCCACATCGCTGCCGTTCCGCCGCCAGGGGTTGACGACATTGCCGAAAAAGCTCGTCTCGTTGCTCGACCCCATGGCGAACTGGTCGAGGTTGAGCTTGCCCAGCATCCCCGCCCCGGCGCTCCACAGATTGTGCGACACGGTGCTTTCATATTCGGGCACGAAGCCTTCGAGGATGTGGCTGGCCGCCGTGGTCCGCACGCCGCGGGTCGCGAACAGATCCTTCATCCCGATCGGTACGCCGGCCATCGCGCCCAGATCCTTGCCGGCAGCGCGGTCTACATCGACCAGCGCGGCATGACGCGCGGCGACCTCGGGTGTCGGGGTGATGAAAGCGTTCAGCGAGGTTGCCCCCGCCACCGCTTCGTTGAAAGCATCGGCCACCTCGGCAGCGGTGAAGTCGCCGCCGCGCACGCCGTCGCGGATCTGTGCGACGCCCAGTTCGGTAAGTTCGGTCATTCGATCACCTTGGGTACGGCGAAGAAGCCGTGTTCGGCATCGGGAGCGTTCGCCAGCACCCTCTCACGCATGTTGCCGCCGGTCAGCGGATCGGCATCGACGACATCGGCGCGAAGGCGCAGCGCATTGGCGATGACGGCGGTCATCGGCTCGACATTCGCCGTATCCACCTCGCCAAGCTGTTCCACCCAGTCGAGGATGTTGTTGAGTTCGGGAACCATGCGGTCAAGCTCGGCATCGCCCATGCTGATCCGCGCCAGCGATGCGATCTTCGCGACCTGAGATTTATCTACGGACATGGCAATCGCGTTAGCGAGGGGCGCCGCCTGCTTCAAGCGGGGTTTTCGGCGGATAGGCGAAGGGTTCTCCGAGGGGCCTGCCATCCTGATAGATCTGCCGGCCGACATAGGGGCGCAATGCGACGGCTTTTCCCGGCTCGGCCGCTTCAGGGGGGTGCGCCGGTTCGCCGGTCAAATAGCCGTTGCCGATTTCCGGGACGAGGAAGCGATCGCCCGGACCGACCACCAGATGAGTGATCCCGAAGGTGCTTACCAGCACGAGATGCGTGCCACCCCCTGGCCACGACCCGACGGCCTGCACCCGGCACTTCGTCTCGCAATGATAGCGCAATTGGCCGTTGATTTGCCGGCGAACCCTGTCCTGCAAAGCTGCGTCCTCAACCCCGGTGATGATGATTTCACCCTGCTGCCGGATACCCCCGTCGAAAGCGGGCGCAGGCTCGACAACCTGGGCCAGGGCTTCCTTTGCCGAACTCGCCACGCTGGCGGCCTTGCTGTTCGCCAGAAGCTGCAGGGCTTCTCTTCCGCTGTCGCCGAAATCCCAGCGCAAGGCGGTGAAATCGAACTCGCCGGGCGTGACCTCGCCACCCTGCAATCGCGCAACCTGCTGCCTTGCCGCAATGGCACCGAAGTCGATCAGCGGCAGCGACAGCAAAAAGGCCAGCGCGCAGATCGCCGCGGCCAGCACCAGATTTGCATGACGTATGGCGGCTCGCCAGCTTGCAAATCGAGAGAGGCGGGCGAGCGGCCATGCAGCGGCATAGGCGATACCGTAAGCGACGCCGACAGCAATGGCGACGAGCGACCAGAGTCGTTCCGGCGTCAATCCGTGCTGCGCGATCCGCATGCCTGACGAAATCGCCGCGAAAATTGTCAGCGGCAGAATAAAGAGCGCCAGCAGCAAGGCCGCCCATCGCACCACGCACGAAGAACGCATCGCATGGTCGGCATCCCTGATGATCGCATTGACGAGAATGAAGCTGCCCGCCGCCAGCGCCAGCAGGATGGGCGTGGCGCTGCTGGTGGCGGCCCAGAGCACGCCCGGACCCGAAACCAGCATGGCAGCCAGGAACAGGACGAGAGCCACGGCCACCGGAACCGCAAGCAGCGAGAACAGCAGCAGCACCACGCCTTGCAAGGTGCCAAGCACCGGGGATTCGCCGCGCAACCGGCCGAGCGCGGCGCCGAAGGCAGCGCCGGACAGGGTCCACCCAAACCAGTCGCGCTGCATCAGATCGACGATCAGATCGATGCCGAGAAGCGCGAATAATTGACCGATCAGCAACAGGACCAGCCATGTCAGGGCGGTGAATGCCAGCGCGCCAGCGGCCCCGATCGCATCGGTCCAGACGAAATGATGGGTTTGCGCGTAGGAGGTGGACAGGCGCTTCCGGTGAAATCCGGCCTGAAAGAGCGGCAACGCCAGCCCGATGCAGAGCAGGCCGGCAGTAAAGATGAAGGCTTCCCCTGCCAGCGCATCGGACTGGTCGGAGATCCGCCAGGCCAGTCCGCCCATTACGGCGCCGGTCAGCACAGCGAAGATTGCAGGTTCGCGCCACTGGCCGCGTTGCAGCGTGAAGGCTGCCGCCAGCGAACCGAAGGCGACGAATGCGGCAGACGCAAGCCGCCACGCCTCATCATCGGCTCCATCGGCCTTGTCGGTCAGCGCCCAGACCAGAAACCCGGCAAGCGCGAGGAGTCCGGCCAGTACCCATTCCAGCGCTGGCCAGTTTTCGACCCCGGCACCCGCTGACGCTGGCAACTCGTCCGTGGGAGCTGCGGGCTCAGGCGTAATTGATCGGGACGCTGCAGGGTCGGACGGCGCTTCGTCGGGGCGACTGTTCACTTGCCTGTCTCCCGCCTATTTTCCGGTTCAGTTCTGCGGCGTTCAGTTCTGCGGCGTTCAGTTCTGCGGCGTTCAGTTCTGCGGCAGGGGCACGACGGGCGGCGCTCCGGCGGGAGCGCTTGGCATCCCCCCGGGCATCTTGCCCTGCATCTGCATCATCTGTTCCATCGCGCGCATCCGCTGTTCAAAATCGGTGCGCGAGATGAAGTCGATCAGTTCGACTTCGAACAGGAGGGTGCTGTTCGCGGGAATACGCACTTCGCCGCTGGCGGGATCGAGCTTCTCTTCTTCGCCATACCCCAGTTCTGCGGGAATTTCGATCAGATAGGTGCCGCCCTTCTGCATCTTCTGCGCGCCTTCGGTGAAGCCGGGGATCATGCCCTCGAGCGGCAGCGGCGCCTGTTCGGCCTGGTCGAATATCTCGCCATTGGCCAGCTTGCCCACGTAATTCACCAGCACGACATCGTCTTCCGCCGGGCTGGGACCGGTGCCGGGAGCGATCGTCGTCACTTCCACGCCATCGGGCACGGTGGCCCACGCGACGCCCGCAGCCAGCAGAACGGCCAGCACGACCGCGATCCACAATTTGGGGAGCGTTCCCCGGTCGACGGGCTGGATCGGTACGCGGGTGACTTCGGTCATGATCTATCCTGAAATTGGCCCTGGCGGACGACGAACGGGTGGACCCAAAAAGAAAATAAGATGCTCAAGCGAAAGGGCGCGAAAATATTTTCCGCGCCCTGATGGCTCATCACTGCATGGCTTTCAAGCGAATCGAGGTTTCAAAGCGAATCTACATGCCCGGTCTGACTGCGCATGATCCGTCTGCCAAACCAGCGGCGCAGCGGCGCAGCGGCATCCATCACGCGTCGGACCGCTGACGGAAGGGGCACGGGCAGCGCAGAACCGCGCCAGCTTACTTGACGCCGTCGCGTTCCATCCGCTTGCGCTCCAGCTTGCGGGCACGGCGAACGGCAGCAGCCTTTTCACGGGCGCGCTTTTCGCTGGGCTTTTCGTAATGGCGGCGCAGTTTCATTTCGCGATAGACGCCTTCGCGCTGCAGCTTCTTCTTGAGCGCGCGGAGGGCTTGATCGACATTGTTATCGCGAACCATGATCTGCATAAATTACAAAACCTTACAGCAGGGCAGCAGAGCCCGCGCCAAATGCGGGAATGCGCCCATATCTAGACGAAAATACGTGTCCCCGCATCAACGGGAACCGCGCCGAATCCTGTGCGGACCGACTGGAACTGCGCCGTGTGTAGCTTTTCTTGACATGATTTGCAAGCGTCGCGGCCCGGCCCCGCCATTGCAACCCTGCCTTTGCAAGCGGCCCCATGGCGCGTAAGGGGCAGGCACCATGTCCGCTTCCGCTCAATCCATCGGCCCCCTGTCGGCCAGCCTTCACGTCGGTCTTGGCGGTGCGATCGGCGCCGTCCTGCGCTACCAGGTCGGCAAGATCATGGATGCTCCCGCCGCTGCGTCCTCTTTTCCCTGGGCGACGCTGACCGTCAATGTCCTGGGGTCGCTCGTCATGGGATTGCTGTTCGGCTGGCTCGCCCGTGGTGACTCGGCAAATGTGGGTGCCGAACCGGTCCGCCTGCTGCTCGGCGTCGGATTGCTGGGCGGTTTCACGACATTCTCGACCTTCAGTCTCGAGATGATGGTAATGGTGGAACGCGGGCAGCCCGCTCTCGCCATGTTCTATGCCGCGTTCAGCATCGTGGCGGGACTTGCCGGTCTCTACCTCGGGCTGGCGCTGGCAAGAATGCTTGGACAAGGATGATGGCATGAGCAGGATCGAACCCGCCGACACCGTGCGGCAATTCCGCATTGCCAGGGATGATGACGATATTCGCGTCGACCGCTGGTTCAAGCGCAATCTGCCGCAGGTGTCCTTCGCGATGGTGTCGCGCTGGGCGCGGACCGGGCAGATCCGCGTGGATGGCAAGCGGGTAAAGGTCGACGATCGCCTCGTATCGGGTCAGACGCTGCGGGTGCCGCCCGGCGGCGATACCCCGCCCGGTGGTGCTGCCCCCAGGCGCGTGTTGACCGACGCCGATATTGCCGCGGCGGAAGCGATGGTGATCGAACAGGACCGCGCCGCCATCCTTCTGAACAAGCCGCCGGGTCTCGCCACGCAGGGCGGCACCGGCACGCATCACCATGTCGACGGGCTGCTGGACGCCTTCGCCGGGCCGAACGGCCCGCGCCCGCGCCTCGTCCACCGGCTGGACAAGGATACCAGCGGCGTGCTCCTGATCGCGCGAACGCCGGGCAGCGCCGCTTTCTTCTCGAAGCGGTTTTCAGGCCGTTCCGCCCGCAAGGTCTATTGGGCGCTGGTCGTCGGCGTTCCCGACGTGGCCAATGGCATCATCGAGGCGAAGCTGGCGAAGCAGCCCGGCACCGGCGGCGAGAAGATGCATGTGGACGAGGAAAACGGCCAGAGCGCCAAGACCCGCTACCGCATCGTCGAACGGGCGGGAAACAGTGCCGCCTGGGTCGAACTGGAACCGTTTACCGGCCGCACGCACCAGTTGCGCGTCCACATGGCGGCGATCGGCCACCCCATCGTCGGGGACGGGAAATATGGCGGGCAGGATGCCTTCCTCACCGGGTCGATCAGCCGCAAGATGCATCTTCATGCAAGGCGGCTGATCATCGACCATCCCGATGGCGACATGATCGACGCGGTGGCCGATCTGCCGGAACATTTTGCCGCCAGCATGGAACAGCTGGGCTTCGACCCCAGCCTCAGCGACGCGCAGCCCGAAACCGGGCCGCCCCCGCCGGGCAAGGCGGAACGCAAGCAGGCCGCGCGTCAGCATGCCAAGCAGATCCGGAAAGGGCGGCGAGGCGAACGGCGCGGACGGGCCGAGGGAAAGACACCGGTGCGAAAGCCGCTGGCGAAAACAGGAGCGGCAAGGGGCAAGCCTGCCGGGAACGGGAAGAGCAATGGCGGCAGGCGCACGGGCAGTCCGGGCGGTAAGCCTTCGCGGCCGGGCGGCGGCAAGGGGCGTTAGACAGGCATGGGTCACAAACTGGCCGTATTCGATTGTGACGGAACCCTGGTGGACGGGCAGGCAGCCATCTGCGCCGCAATGGACGTGGCCTTTGCGGACGCAGGCCTGCCGCTACCCGATCACCACCGGGTTCGCCGCATCGTCGGACTGAGCCTACCCGGTGCCATAAGGCTGCTTGCACCGGATGCATCAGCGGAGACCCAGGTCGCAGTGGTGGAAGGCTACAAGCAGGCTTTCCGCAGCAGCCGGCAGGCGGGACAGCTGGAGGAGCCGCTGTTCCCAGGCATACGGGACCTTGTAGCGGGCTTGCGCCGCGATGGCTGGGCCGTGGCCGTTGCCACCGGCAAATCCGAACGCGGGCTCGCCTCCTGCCTCGACGTGCATGGCATGGGCGACTGGTTCATCTCGCTGCAGACCGCCGATCGCCATCCGTCCAAACCCGATCCGGCAATGCTGCACGCGGCCATGGCGGATGCGGCAACGGATTTCAGCACCACGGCGATGATCGGCGACACCACCTTCGACATGGAGATGGCGGCGAATGCCGGGGTCCGCGCAATCGGCGTTGCGTGGGGATATCACGAAGCTGCGGAACTGCGGGAAGCCGGGGCCATCGCCGTGGCAGACGACGCGAACATGCTGGGCAGGTTGCTGCGCGATGCATGATGCACCACGTGATCCGGCGGTCGCCCGGTTCTGGATACTTCAGGCGCTGCGCCTGTTCGGAATCGTCATGGTCGTGCTCGGCATCGTCATCATAGCGGGCAGGCTGCGTGTGGACCAGGGGCTTGGCTATATGCTCTTCGTACTCGGCGCGATGGAGTTCTTCCTGTTCCCCGCCCTGCTCGCCCGCTGGTGGAAGAAGGAATGAAGCGTTTCTACCGCAAGGTCGGGGTAATCCCCGCTGCTGCCGATAATGGTGCCGGCTGGCAGGTAGTGCTGGACGGGCGGGAGGTGCGTACGCAAGCCGGAAATCCGCAGGTGATCCCGGCATTGCCGCTGGCCGAAGCCCTGGCGGCGGAGTGGTGGGACCAAGGTGAGGACATCGACCCGCGCGCCTTTCCTTTGCGCGACATGGTCGACCACGCGATCGATATCGTCCGCGCCGTGTCGGAGCAGTCGGTTGCGACCGTGCTTTCCTTTGCCGAAACCGATACGCTGATCTATCGCGCCGATCCCGAAGACGCCCTGTTTGCGGAACAGCGACGCGTGTGGGAACCGCTGGTCACGGCGCTGGAGAAGCGCGAGGGCGTTGCCATGCCGCGCGTGTCCGGTATCGTGCACCGCGCACTTGCCCCGGCAACGAAGGCGCATTTACAGAAGCGCCTGTCAGAGCAGGACGAGTTCACGCTGACGGGTCTGCACAATCTTGCCTCCCTTGCGGCTTCGCTCACGGTTGCGCTCGCAGTCGCCGAAGGCGAGGTGCCAGCAGAAGCGGCCTGGCAAGCCGCGGAGCTTGAAAGCGACTGGCAAGCCGGCCTGTGGGGCCGCGACCCGGAAGCCGAAGCGCGCGATGCGTCCCGGCGCGCAGGGTTCCTGCAGGCGGCCAGGTTCCTGCGCCTGCTGCGCAGCTAGGCCGCCGATCGGACGCAATCAGCGGCGACGATTACCGGATCCAGTCGGCCACCTGAGTCGCCACATCATTCGCCGCCAGATTCAGCGCCGCACCGACCGGTGCAGCCTCGGGCGCGATGGCGGAAACCACACTTTCGAAGCGCCGGGTCTGGATCGCCTCGCCCTCGATCTCCCAGATGGCATCATATCGCACCATGACGGTCTGCGTTCGCGCATCATAGCCGAATTCCCGAATCGCGCCGCGAAGAAGAACCTGCGGCATGATCGACGATTCCTCGGTATCGACAACGATCCGGCCCGACCTCTGGCGGATGGTTTCGGCCAGCAGGTTCTGGAACAGGCGCGCTGGACGTTCGACCCAGGTGGCATCTTCCAGATAAGCGACATTCGTGTCGTCGATCTGGACCGGCACGCGGTTGACCGCAAGTCGCTGCGGGGCCGTCGGTTCCTTCACCGCAATGGCACTTTCCGCCGTCCCGGTGCTGATCGCCCCTGGGGTCGCCACGGTAACTGGCGTCAGCGTCAGCAGGCTTTCGGGCACATCCGGCCCGAAACTGATGCACCCCGCCAGTGCCAGAGATCCGGCGATTGCCATGAGCGATGTTCTTGCGTGACGGATCATTCGTCGTGTCCTGTTCGTGGCATTGCCGGGTTCCGGCGGTATAAAGCATTCGCTGGCAGCATGCGGCCGTCAATCATCCGGATCGTAGGTGGGGAGATCCCCGCCGCCGATCAGCGACGTGACGCCTTCATTCTCGATCTTTTCCGTTACCTGCCGCAAGGCGCGGCTGGTCGCCCGCAAATCCTCGAGCGTCGCATTCGCTGCCGGAATGGTGCTCTGGCTCAATTGCTGCGCGGCAGGCTGCGCATCCTTCAGGGTCGCGGTGAGCGCTTCGGCGGCCTGGTTTGCGGTGGCCAGCGTCTTGCGAACCTCGTCAGCAAGGGCGGCACCTTCCTGGTTGAGCAGCCGGTCGGTGGAGTTCAGCACCTTGTCGGCCGATCCCGTCACCCGCTCGAACCCGACAAGCGCATTGCTCGCCTCGCGCAGCGTGACCTGCAATTCGGCCAGCGTGCGTTCCGTCTGCGGCGCAGTATCGGCAAGCGCCCGCGATATCTCGTTCGTATTGCGCAGGATACCGGAAATCTCGCCCTGGTTGCTGTCCGAAAGCAGCATCGTCAGACGTTCCGTCAGCGTAGCGAGGCGTTCCAGCAGCAGCGGCGCGTTTGCAATGATTTCGCCGAAGCCGCCTGCCTTTGGCGGAATGACCGGCGCGCCTTCCGGGCATGCGGTCGTTTCACAGGTGATGGGCGGCGCATCGCGGCGTGCACCGTCCAGCAGGATGGTGGATACGCCCGTGAAGGAGCTTTGCAGCGTGGCCGTGGTGCCGACGAGAATGGCTGCATCGGGTTCGACCCTGATCCGTACGCGCACGAAAGCGGGGTCGTCTTCCCACAGACGGATCTGGCTCACCTGTCCGATCGGAACCCCGGCGAAAGTCACCTCCGAACCGTTCGCCAGACCGGCCACGGACTGGTTGAAGAAGATGTCATATTCCTTCTGATCGGCCGTCCCCAGCCGCGCCAGCCAGACGATGAACAGTGCCAGCAGCGCCAGCAGGATGAGGGTGACGGCGCCGACCCAAACGTGATTTGCCCGTGTTTCCATTATCTATCCTATGCCCCGGCTTGCGCGGGATTGTCCATTGCGGCTGTTTCAGCGCCGGAACGGGCGATTCTGGCTTTTTCACGTTCCTGGCTGGATTGCGCGGCGCGTCCGCGCGGTCCGTTGAAATATTCCTGGATCCAGGGATGGTCGAGAGCAAGCAGTTCGTCGATGGTGCCGACCGCGATCACCTTGCGGTCGGCCAGCACCGCCACCCGGTCGCAGATTTCATAAAGCGTATCGAGATCATGCGTGATGAGGAACACGGTCAGACCCAGCGTTTCCTGCAATTCGCGCGTCAGGCGGTCGAACTTGGCAGCGCCTACGGGATCCAGCCCCGCCGTCGGTTCATCGAGGAACAGGAGTTCGGGGTCCAGCGCGAGGGCACGGGCCAGGCCAGCCCTCTTCCGCATCCCGCCCGACAGTTCGTTGGGAAATTTGGCGACCGCCTCTTCGGGCAGGCCCGAGAGCATGACCTTGTAACGCGCGATCTCGTGCCGCAGATCGGTTTCGATCTCGGGATAGAACTGCTTGAGGGGGACTTCCACATTTTCGCCGACCGTCAATGTCGAGAACAGCGCCCCGCCCTGGAACAACACGCCCCAACGGCTGCGAACGCCCACTTCCTCGTCCGGCTCGGCGGCGGTCATGGACCGGCCCAGAACATCGATTTCACCGGCAGACGGATATTGCAATCCGATGATCGACCGCATCAGCACCGATTTACCGGTTCCGGAACCGCCAACGATCCCGATGATCTCCCCCCGATTGACCGTCAGATCGAGATCTTCATGAACCACCTGTTCGCCGAAGCGATTGGTCAGCCCTCGCACGATGATGGCATGTTCGCCGCGGAACCTGGCATGAGGAGCATCGGCCTGCAGACTGCCGTCCGCGGTATCGGCAGCGCCAGCTTCTTCTGCGGAATCGAGGTGCTGCTTCGTCATGCCCAGCCCACTTCGGTGAAGAAGACCGCGAAAAATGCATCGAGGACAATGACCATGAAGATCGCCTGCACAACGGCCTTGGTGGTGCGCAGGCCCACCTGTTCGGAATTGCCCTTTACCTGCATGCCCTGATAGCAGCCCGCGATGCCGACGATGAGGCCGAAGACCGGCGCTTTCGCCAGTCCGACCCACAGATCGTAGATCGGCACCACTTCCTGCACTCTTGCAAGAAAGGTAAGGAAGGGGATGCCAAGCGTCAGATCGGCGATGAACGCACCGCCGATGATCGCCATGACCGCGGCATAGAAGCCGAGGAGCGGCATCATCAGGAAAGCCGCGAGGATACGGGGGATGATCAATGCCTCCATCGGCGAGATGCCGATGGTCCGCATCGCATCCACCTCCTCTGTCAGCCTCATCGTCCCGATCTGCGCGGCGAAGGCACTGCCGGAGCGGCCGGCGACCATGATCGCGGTCATCAACACGCCCAGTTCACGCAGGTTCAGGCGGCCGGTAAGGTTGATCGTGTAGATCTCGGCACCGAATTGCCGCAGCTGGACAGCGCCCTGCTGCGCCACCACGATGCCGATCAGGAAGCTCATCAACCCGACGATGGGCAGCGAAGCCACTCCGACCAGTTCCATCTGCCTCACCAGCGCCTTGCCGCGAAAACGGCGCGGATGGGCGATCAGCGTGCCGATGCCCGCTATCAGTGCGCCGATGAAGGTGACGAGCCCCCGGACGCCGCCGGCGAATTCGAACACGCCCTCGCCCACGGCCGCAGGCACCCGGGTCAGCGTGGTTGGCCGTTCGGGCCGGACATTGGCCTTGCCGCCAGCGCTGCCACTTACCGCATTCACCAGGCGAGTGGCGCGTTCATCCGCCCCGACGATCTCGGCACCATGTTTCTGCGCCAGGCTGCTGGCGACATAGGCACCTACGGTGTCGATCTCCGTCACCCCGGACAGATCGATGGTGGAGAGATCCTCGCCGATCGAGCGCAGATTCCTGTCCACGCCGCCGATGGTGGAGACGAGATAAGGTCCCGTCAGGACCAGCCGCGCGCCGCTCCCCTCACGGCTCCCGCCGCTGCCGGTTTCCAGTGAATATCGTGCCCCGTTATGCATCTCTCAGGCGATATGTCCGCAAAATGCGCCGCCGACAAGCCGTTGCGCCAAATCAATCGCGCTGGCAAAGGCACTCCTGCCATGAACGACACCGCTTCCCCGCTCGACACAACCTTCGACCCCGCTGCCATCGAGGCGCGCTGGTATGCCCATTGGGAGGAAAACGGCCTGTTCCGGCCCGCCCGCGCGGATGCCGAGCCGTTCACCATTGTAAATCCCCCGCCGAACGTGACGGGATCGCTGCATATCGGTCATGCGCTGGATAATACTTTGCAGGACATCATGGTCCGCTACGAACGGCTGCGCGGAAAGGATACGTTGTGGGTCGTGGGCATGGACCACGCGGGCATCGCCACGCAGATGGTGGTGGAGCGCGAGCTGGAGAAGAGCGGCGACAAGCGCACCAATCATTCGCGCGAGGAATTCATTGCCAAGGTCTGGGACTGGAAGGCGGAGAGCGGCGGCACCATCACGCGCCAGCTGCGGCGGCTCGGCTGTTCGATGGACTGGAGCCGCGAGCAGTTCACAATGGACCCGCATTTCACCCGCGCCGTGGTCAAGGTGTTCGTCGATCTGCACGAGAAAGGTCTGATCTACCGCGACAAGCGGCTGGTAAACTGGGATCCCAAGCTGAAGACCGCGATTTCCGACCTCGAAGTCGAAACGCGCGATGTGAACGGCCAGTTCTGGCATTTCACCTATCCGCTGGCCGATGGATCGGGGCAGGTGTCGGTGGCGACAACGCGGCCTGAAACGATGCTGGCGGACATGGCCGTGGCCGTGCACCCGGACGATCCGCGCTATGCCGAATTGCTGAAGAACAAGGCAAAGGTGAGACTGCCGATCACGGGCCGCGAAGTGCCGATCGTCGCGGACGAACATGCCGATCCGGAACTCGGGTCGGGTGCGGTCAAGATCACGCCGGGCCATGATTTCAACGATTTCGAGGTCGGCAAGCGCGCGGGCATCGCCGCTGCCGACATGCTCAACATGCTGGATGCGGAAGGCCACGTCGTGCAGACGGCGGACCGGCTGGTGCCGGACGAACTGATCGGCATGGACCGCTTCGCGGCGCGCAAGCGCATCGTGGAAATGATGGACGATGCAGGCCTGCTCGAACGCACCGAGGATCGCGTGATCGCCACTCCCTTCGGGGACCGGGGCGGCGTGGTGATCGAACCTTGGCTGACCGATCAATGGTATGTCGATGCGGAGGCCCTTGCCGAAGCGCCGATGCGGGCGGTCCGCGACGGGCGTATCGAGATCATCCCGAAAAGCTGGGAAAAGACCTTCTTCAACTGGATGGAAAATATCCAGCCGTGGTGCGTCAGCCGGCAATTATGGTGGGGGCACCAAATCCCGGCATGGTTCGATGAAAATGGCAATGTCTTCGTTGCCGAGTCGCAAGCGGAAGCACAGGCGCAGGCGGGCGAAGGCGTTTCCCTGACGCAGGATCCCGACGTTCTCGATACGTGGTTCTCGTCCGCGTTGTGGCCTTTCGCAACCCTTGGCTGGCCGGATGAAACGGCCATGCTGGCGAAGCACTATCCGAACGATCTGCTGATCTCCGGTTTTGACATCCTGTTCTTCTGGGATGCACGCATGGCGATGCAGGGCCTGCAATTCATGGATGAAGTGCCCTGGAAGCGGCTGTATCTGCACGGCCTGGTGCGCGCCGCCGACGGGCGGAAAATGTCGAAATCGAAAGGCAATGTCGTCGATCCGCTGGGGCTGATCGACCGGTTTGGTGCCGATGCCCTGCGCTTCTTCATGGCGGCGATGGAAAGTCAGGGCCGCGACGTGAAGATGGATGAAAGCCGCCTCGAAGGCTATCGCAATTTCGCGACCAAGCTGTGGAATGCGACCCGGTTCTGCCAGTCGCACGGGATCGGGGCGAGCCAGCAGATCGCCGCCCCCAGGGCGACATCCGCGATCAATCGCTGGATTATCGGCGAAGTCGTCGACACGCTGGCCGCGCTGGATGCGGCGCTGGCTGAACTCCGCTTCGATGCGGCGGCGAACACCATTTATCACTTCGTCTGGGACCGGTTCTGCGACTGGTACCTGGAATTGATCAAGCCGGCGCAAGGCAGCACTATAGACGAAGAAACCCGCAAGGTCGCCGGATGGGTGCTCGACCAGATCTACGTGATGCTGCATCCCTTCATGCCCTTCATCACGGAAGAGCTGTGGTCGAAGCAGGGGACACGCGCCGATTACCCGCTGATCACCGCCAGATGGCCGGAACCCGCGGCCCAGGTCGATGCAGGAGCGAAGCGTCAGGTGGATTGGCTGATCGGCCTCACGGGTGCACTTCGCGCTGCCAAGAACGAGCTGGGCATCCCTCCCGGCGCGAAGCTGGAAGCGTATGTCGCCGCCCCGAGTGATCTCGCCCGTATAATCATGGCGGAAAACCGGGCGGCGCTGGAACGCCTCGCCCGGCTGTCCGAAATCCACGTCCTTGCAGCGCCGGAGGGGCCGGCGATGCAGGTCATGGCGGGTTCGGACGTATTCGTGATCCCGCTCGAAGGCGTGATCGACATTGCAGCGGAAAAGGCGCGCCTGAACAAGGCGCTGCGAAATGCCGAAAAGGAAGTCGGCAATCTGGCCAAACGGCTTGAAAACCCGAAGTTTGTAGAAAAGGCGAAGCCCGAAGCGGTGGAAAAGGCGAAGGCGGACATGGAACAGCACGTCAGCGAAGCCGACCGCCTGCGTTCAGCCCTTGCTCGTCTCGGCTGATCCGCTCCGATGCGATCGCTTCCATGACCCTGGTCCTCGCCACTACCCTGCCGGGCGAGGCGGAAATCTTCGCATCGGTGCAAGGCGAAGGGCCGTCTGCCGGCGTGCCCTGCACCTTCATGCGCCTGTCGCGGTGCAATCTGGCCTGCGTCTGGTGCGACACGGCCTATACCTGGCATTTCGACGGCGATGACCACCCGCATCGCGGCGGAGAGACCTTCGCCCGCATTCCCAACCAGATGCGGATGGAAGCAGCGGAGGTGGCGAATCTCGTCGCCAGCCTCGGCCAGCAGCGGCTCGTCATCACCGGCGGCGAACCTTTGTTGCAGGCCCCTGCCCTGATCCGCGTGCTGGACCTGCTACGCAGCCGTCTGCCGGGCCTGTTCGTGGAGGTGGAAAGCAATGGCACCACAAGAGCGCCGCCGCCACTCGACGCCCACATCGAGCAATATAATATCAGCCCCAAACTGTCGCACAGCGGCAATCCCGCCCAACTCGCTCTGATCCCGGAACGCTTGCGCTTTTATGCAGCAGACCCGCGCGCATGGTTCAAATTCGTCGTTGCCACGCCCGGCGATGTAGCCGAAGCCGCAGCGTTGGTGCGGCAGCACGATATCCCCCCGGACAGGGTCTTCCTGATGCCCGAAGGCACCGACAGTGCCACCCTTCGCCAGCGAGAGGAATGGCTGGTGCCGCTGTGCTTGCAGCACGGTTTCCGCCTGAGCGACCGGTTGCACATCCATCTGTTCGGGGACGAACGCGGCACCTGAACGCACCCGGTCGTGGAAAAAAGACGCGTCTGCCGCCCCTACTTGCCCTGCGAACGCCAGCGCTGCACGATGCGCTGGACCGCCTCTTCCTCGCCGCCGGTTTCGCGCCACAATTCGGTGAAGCTCGGGTCTTCGGATGCCGGGCGCTTGATCTCGTCCAGATTGTCGAAACTCACCCGGATGGGAATGGCGACGCCCTCGCCGCAGATGATGCATTCGCGGTTTCGCAGCGCCGGTATGGAATCGAGGAAACCGCGCGCGCCTTCGGGCATGGCGGCTTTAACGAAAGCCTGATCGCGATCGTTGTTGAGACGCATCGAGATGATGGTGCCGCATTGCGACAGCACGCCTTCGGCAAGGTCCGAGGGCCGCTGGGTGATCAGGCCCAGTGAAATGCCGTATTTGCGCCCTTCCTTCGCGATCCGGCTGAGGATCTTGCCGACAGAACTGTTATCCGCGTTCTTCTCGTTCGGAACGTAGCGATGCGCCTCCTCGCATACCAGCAGGACGGGCCGGGTCTTTTCCTCGCGGCCCCAAATGGCGAAATCGAAGGTCAGTCGGGCAAGGACCGCCACCACCGTCGCCGTGATATCGGACGGAACGCCGGACACATCGACGATGGAGATCGGCTTGCCGTCGCTCGGCATGCGGAACACCTTGCTGATGAAATCGCCCATGGTGTCGCCCACCAGCATGCCCGAGAACATGAACTGGTAACGCGGATCGGCCTTCAATTCGTCCAGCTTGTTCTTGATGCGCATGTACGGGGCGCTGGAATTGGACTTGTCCAGCTTGCCCATCTCGTTCTGCACCTCGTTGCCGAGGTCCGACAGAAGATAGGGGATCGGGGAATCGACGGTGATCTTGCCCATTTCCTCGGCGAGGCGGTTCTTGCTGCGCGCCTTCAGCAGGCACTTGGCCAGGATGTCCATGTCGATCTGGCGTTCGTTGCCGTTGCTGGAGAGCAGCACCTCGCAATGTTCCTCGAAATTCATCAACCAATACGGCAGTTGCAGATTGCTGGCATCCAGGATCAGGCCGTTGCTGCGGAAGGCGGCGGAATATTCGCCATGCGGGTCGATCATCACGATATGACCCTGCGGTGCAGCCTCGCAGATGCGATGCAGGATCAGCGCGGCGCTGGTCGACTTGCCGGTGCCGGTGGAGCCCAGCAGGGCGAAATGCTTGCCCAGCATGGCATCGATATACAGCCCGGCGCGAATGTCCCTGGTCGGATAGACCGTGCCGATCTGGATATTGGAGCGCCCGTCGCTGGCGTAGATCTGCTTCAGATCCTCGGTCGTGGCGGGAAAGATAAGCGCGCCGGGAACCGGATAGCGCGTGACCCCGCGGCGGAACCCGTGAATGCGGCCCGTCAGCTTTTCTTCCTGTCCTTCGCCCAGAAAATCGATATTGGCGATGATGCCGCCACTGGCACGCCGGTCCTGCCGCTGGTTGCGCACGCTGGCGAGCAGCCAGCTGTTGCCGACCCGGATCTTGATCTGCGACCCGACCTGCCCGGCGAGCGCAATCGAGGGGTCGGCATCTTCCATGCACTGGTTCAGCCGTTCAAGATCGAGCGCGATCTGCGAGCCGGAACCGGCGATCTCGAGAACGATGCCGATCGGCTGGGTCGCATTCTCCGCGCTCAGGTCTGCCGCAATCTGTTCTGCCTCTTCCGCAGCGTCAGAGCCGGTGAAGTTCTTCGTCGCCAGATCGTTCATAGCCGCCAAATATCCCTTTGCTTCGGGAGTTCACTAGACATCGGACGGTTAAGAAGCGGTCAATCGCTGCCCGGCCACCGGAAGACGATCAGACCAGCGCGAACAGGCGCCCGGCAAGCCAGCCCATGAACACGGAAAGACATACCGCCAGAAGACCGTATAGCAGGCTTTGCGACTGGCTGAAGACCTCGACGAACCGTTCGAAGCCCACCTTCCGCACGTCGACATCCGCAACAGCGGAAGCGATCACCCGGCCATCGGTGATGGCGAAGGTTTCTGCCGTGTACAGGCCGGTCAGCACGTTGGAGGGGAGCGATATGCGCGCCTTGTAGAGGACGCCTTCCTCGATGGTGACGCCGTCCATGTCCTGCTTGTAGAGGCCCTGCCGCTGCCGCAGGTCGACCAGGCCGGAGGTGAAACGCGCCTGTTCTTCGGGGTCGATCGCCCCGCCGGGAGACAGTTGGATGAAATCGAGGCCGAGTTCGTAAATGGCGGCCGTGCGGGCATCCACGATCGTGTCGATCGGGCGCGACGAGGCCACGGCGAAATAGGTCGGGGCGGACCGAAAAGCGGTACTTTCGGAATTGATCCAGATGCCTCCCACCCGTTCCTTCTCCCGCACGCGGATCGGTTCTGCCGGTCCTTTCAGCACGACGACGATGTCATAGCCATCGGCGGCGCGGCTGCCGCGCGGATCGAGGATCGCGCCGAACAGGAGCAGTTCGGTCCCGGTGAAACCCTGCCGCACCTGCACTTCCTGCTGCGACACTGCCGGCACGAGAATGGGGTCGCGCTCCTGCCCTCCAGCCGGCGCGCCCACCAGTGCCGCAAAGGCCAGCACAGCCGCTGACATCAGGAAAACCCGCGCCATCACAATTGCGCGACCGAATAGATCTCGTCCGGCCTCACGCCCAGCCCATAAAGCATCCGCAGGGCGACAAGCAGCACGATGGCGGCAAGGGCGAGCCGCAGCAGGTCGGGCTTGAATTTGACCGCCAGGCGGGTGCCGATCTGCGCGCCCGACACCGATCCCAGCAGCAGCAGGGCCGCCAGCACGATATCCACCGCCTGCGTGGTCAGCGCATGCATCATGGTCGTGGTGATCGTCACGAACAGGATCTGGAACAGCGACGTTCCGACGACAACGCCCGCGCTCATGCCCAGGATGTAGAGCATCGCCGGCACCAGGATGAACCCGCCGCCGACCCCCATCAGCATGGTCAGCATGCCCACCAGCACTCCCAGGATCAGCGGCGCAAGCGGCGAGATGTAGAGGCCGGACTTGTAGAACCGCCAGCGCATCGGCAGCGCGGAAATGAGCGGATGATGCCGGCGCTTTCGCGCTGGCGGCGGCACGCCTTTTCGCGACTGGCGGATGCTGGCCCATGCCTCGCGCATCATCAGCCCGCCGATGGAGCCCAGCAGCAGCACGTAGAGTATGTTGATGACGGTATCGATCTGCCCGACCGAGGCGAGGAAACGGAACAGCAAGGCGCCCAGCCCCGAACCGATCATGCCGCCCACCACCATGACCCCGCCCATGCGGTAATCGACGCCGCCCCGCTGGCGATGCGCGAAAACGCCCGAAACGCTGGCGCCCGTGACCTGCGTTGCCGCCGATGCCGCGGCGACGGTGGGTGGAATGCCGTAGAAGATCATCAGCGGAGTCGTCAGAAATCCGCCGCCCACGCCGAACAGCCCGGACAGAATGCCGGTCAGCCCGCCAAGCGCAACGATCAGCAGACCATTGACCGACAGATTGGCAATGGGAAGATAGACGTCCATGACCCCCTCCGCCTAGCCCACGCGGGCCGGTCGGGAAAGCAGCGGGTAATCCACCGGATCAGAAATTCGTCGCCAGCGTCAACGCCGCGCCCGAGGCGGGTTGCGCTTCGCCAGCGATGCGGAAACGGTAATCCATCGCGGCGGTGACAGGCAGCTGTCCGATGTTGAATTGCGCCGTGGCCGTGGGACCGAAATCGGCCCGTGCAGCGCCGCGCTGCGCGCCGCCCCACACACCGGCACCGGCGCGCAGGCGAAGCGGCCGGGCAGAGGACGCGGGGCCTGCTTCCGCGTCGTAACGGGCGACCTCACGATCGATCCTCGCCTGTCCATCGACGAACGGCGTTGCGAAAGATCCGGCGACATACCCCGCCTGTCCATAGAACCGCGCTTCGGTGCGCGCGGGTAATCGGGCGACCGGAGGAGCCGCCACAGCAAAGACGGCGGGCCGCAACTCGCTTCCATTGCCAATTTCGGCGATACGCATCTCCGTATGGAGCGTGACCGGCAGACGCCGCGCCGGCCGTGCCGATATGCCGAGAGCCAGTTCGGCCTGCTCGGCGGCGGCCAGGCTGCTGCTGGCGCGAAGATAGGCGGTTGGCGCCAGCGGCGATTCCTGCGCGATATGGTAACGCAGCACTGCTCCGGCCTGGCTCGCCCCATAGGTTGCCAGGCCCCCGCTCGCCTCGGCGCGGTTGGTCGCATCGGGACGCAGAAACAGCCATGCGTCTCCTGTCCACACATCGCGTTTCGGCGCTGCTGCCGCCATGAGATCCTGCTGCGGACGGGTGGGCGGCGTGACGGGCGGCTTGGCCGGTGGCTTGGCCGGAGATCGGGTCGGCTGCGCCTGATACGGTGCTGCCGGCCAGATGCCCAAGACCATCGCACCGCCTCCCATTCCGACATCATCCAGTGCGACCGGCTGCGTAGCGGATGGAAAGGTGGCACTTCTAAAAGGCGTAGAAGCGAGTATCCGATCCGGGTTCGTCTGCGGGTTTTCTGCCGCGCCTTGCGTGATGCCGGATCGCGCCTCATTCGCAGCGCTCCGCCATCCGGTAAATGTATCCGCACCAAGGCCTCCGGTCAGGCCAAGCTCCGGCACCAGCCACTCCACCGGGGATTGCGACATGGCAAAGGGATTTTCCCAAAAGGCGCTGCGCAGACCGGCCCAGACCGCAAGCAGCAGCACCAGCATGACGATCGGCTCGCCGCGCCAGCGCCTTGCCATCGGCCTCGTCGGAACGGGCGACATTTTCACAGTGCGCTGGACCGGGGCGGCTTCGGCTTCCGGCTGACGATCCATGCCGGATGCGCGTCATGCGATGTCTTGTCCCAGCGGATCGCCTTGCCGCGCAAGGTGTGCAGATAAGCCATGACCGCTCGCCGGCCGGCCATGATCGCGATGATATTGGCGACAGGGATGCGGAATACCGCCATGGTGGCCTGCACTGCGCCGTATTCCCTAAACGTAAACCCGAAGCGCCACAGGATCCGCCAGCCGAAACCGACTAAATTGGCGATCAGCAGCAGTTCCATAGCAGGCGAGAGGGGCAGCGTCTGCCCGTAACCCAATTGTGCAGCGCCCCACCCAAGTCCCGTCAGGACAAGCAACAGATAGGCCATTGCCAGAACCAGCGCCGTCAGCGGGCCGCGCCGGTCACGCAGGCGCATCCAGATTTCCGCAAGCCCGACGCGACCTTGCTGATTGGACCAGCCGAGCCGGTCCCAGCTCTGCAAGGCGATGCCATGGATCCAGCGGGTCTTCTGACGCACCGATTGATCGATTCGGGAGGGGAAGAACGCTCTGGTGGCGACCAGCCTGCCATCAGCATGACGCAGCCGGAGGAATCTTCCGCGTGCGCCCAGAGCGGTGACGTTGAGGCCTAGTTCGTAGTCCTCTGTCAGGCAATCGGCCGCGAAGGGGAGATGCGAAATCTGCCGCTCCGCCAGTTGCGCCAGGATGGGACGGGCAATCGCACAGCCGACCCCCGCGGCAGGAATCCCGGCGGAAATGGCATCGCGCACGACGAGGCCCTTGCCATGCGCTTCGGCGAATTCTTCGCAATAATGGCCCGATATCCAGGGCGACCCGGGATGCGGGATGGGCAGGACCGGCAATTGCACGAAATCCGCGCCGCCTGAATGCCCTTCGCCGCAGATGGCAGCGTCGAGGATCGACAGCGCCGCCGGATCGACCATATCCTCGGCATCGTGCAGCACCACCATCTGGAATCTTGTTCCGAAGCGGGCCTCGTCGACCTCCATTGCGCCATACAGCCGATTGAGGCAATCGGCCTTGGTGCTCGGCCCGTCCTTGTCGAGGATGACGATCCGCAGGCGCGGGTTGCCGCGTGAAGCCGCTTTGATAGCCTCGACCGTTGCCGGGTCGTTGCGATAGCAACCGATATACAGCGTCCAGCCCGTTTGCGGCCAGGCAGCAAGCGCATGAGCGACCGTGGTGCCGATGACGCGGGCTTCCTGCCATGTCGGGATGAAAACCGCTGCACGGCCGTGCAACGGGGCCGCAGCATCCTGCTCGGTCAGGCGCGGCACCTTTGCCCTGCCCGTCAGCTTCAGCCAGATCCAGATCAGATCGACAGCGAATTCGTCGAGCGCGCCGAGCAGGAAGATGATACCGGCGAACAGCAGCAATTCGTGCTCAACCAGCGCGAGCCATTCCCATGGCGCGAAACCCAACAACGACACTTGCGCCCCCCGACCCGCAGGCTCACTCGTGCCCGGCCCCGACCATAGCTCAGTCGCGCCTATCGCACAGGCTGATCCCACGCAATGCGAATTCCGTCGGGATCGGAAACGCGGATCATCACGTGGAGAAATCTAGTCATGCGGAACCCGCCTTGCGCATCAAATGGGGTCCGCAGCATTTGCGGTGCAGACCCCGTCATGGCAATCGCCAGTTCCGGCCCGTTCAGAAGCTGAAGCCGACCGAGGCGACGAGCGTATCGTCGGTAAGTCCATCGATGGTCGGACCATCGACTCCGACATAGGTGAGGCCAAGCTCCATGCCGCCCAGCACCACGACACTTGCCCCGACCGAATAATCGAAGCCGGTGTCGTCGGTGCCGCCGGCGATGATCGCGGGCGCAAGCGACCCGTCGGTATAGCCGAGATGGGCCGAAACACTTACCGGCGTCGTCGGTATGCCGACAGAAGCATCGGTATAGAGGTAGAGATTGTCGCGCCCGCCGAGCGAGTCCTGCTCCCAAGCATAAGCGACACCGGCTTTCGCCTCTGCCGGGCCGATCAGGAAGCTGATGGAAGCATAGGGTTCGAAATAGTCCGTATCCGCGCTGCCGTCTCCGGTCGGATAAACATAATACAGCAGGCCGGCATCAATGGTCAGGCCATTGCCGACGCCGGCGCTGTACCCTGCATACAGGTCAAGCTCCATCTCACCCATAGCTTCGCTGCCGTCCATGCTGGAAGCCCAGGCGCCCGCATAGAAGCCGCCCTGATGCGCCAGGTCGAAACCTCCCTGGATGGCCGGGTCGCCACCCGAGAATGAAACGCCGCGGAAGCGATAATCGCTGACGAGGGCCACATTGGCGGAAAGTTCGATTTCGGAAGGCGGGGCGGTCAGATCGTTGCCGGTTGCAAGCGGCACGTCCTGGTCCTGCGATCCTTGCGCCGAAGCAGGGCTGCAGAGAGCGAGCGTACCCGCTGCTGTAAGAACGGCAGACATCGTTCCGGGCGTGAGCATGACAATTTTCCTTGGTGAAGTGTCGCTTTCGTCCTACCTGCTGTTCGGCGACGGCCTCGTTCGAATGGGCGACCTGTCCGGTTGCGCAACAATCATGCCGCCCTTTGTTGCAATGCACAAGACATATTGCGCAATTGCGAGAATTGGCAGGAATTTGGCGTTTCCTGGTGCCGATCGCCTGTCCCGCGCTTATTCGATCGCCTGTCCCGCGCTTATTCAGGGTCGGGCCAGAAAGCCTCGCCTATCGCAACTTCGCGGTGGATTGCCCCATGTCAGGCACTGGCCATTCGCGCTCACGAAGGAAACGAACCGGATTTCATGCTCGAACCTCTTCGCCAGATGTTTCGCGGTCGCCGCGCCGCCCCCGCCCATGCCGTACCCGATGGCGAGCGTTATTATGTCGTGGGAGATATCCACGGACGGCTCGACTTGTTTTCGGCCCTTGTCGAGGCGATGGAGGCCGACGATGCCGCCTCCGCCGAAGCCAGAACGACCATCGTCCTGCTGGGCGATCTGGTCGATCGCGGTCCCGACAGCGCCGGGGTCATCGCGCTCGCCCGAAGATTGCACGAACGCCGCGAGGTTCGCCTGCTTGCCGGCAATCACGAGGAGATGTTCCTCGAAAGCTTCGAGGATGCGGAGGTGCTGCGCCATTTCCTGAGACATGGCGGGCGCGAGACCATCCTGAGCTACGGCATCGACAGGCTGGAATATAACAATGCCGAATTGCACGATCTGCAGGAAATCATGCGTGCCGCCGTGCCGCGAGAGGATCGTGAATTTCTCGAAAGCTTCGATGAATATATGATCGCGGGCGATTATCTGTTCGTTCACGCCGGCATCGACCCCGCCGTGCCGCTGGAAGATCAGAAACGCCGCGACATGTTATGGATTCGGGAACGGTTCCTGCGCCACGGGGCGGCGCATTCCCACATGATCGTTCACGGTCATTCGATCAGCGAGGATGTCGATGAGCGCAGCAACCGGATCGGTCTGGACACCGGCGCCTTTCGCACCGGTCGCTTGACGGCGGTGGTTCTGGAGGGGACAAGCCGGCGCTACATTCAGGCCGTCGAGAATGACGGCGATATTCGTATTGAAAGCAGGAGTTCCCGTTAATGAAGATCGCGATGGTAGGATCGGGCTATGTCGGCCTGGTCTCGGGGGCATGTTTCGCAGATTTCGGCCATGATGTCGTCTGCATCGACAAGGACCAGAGCAAGATCGACCGCCTGCACCAGGGCGTGATGCCGATCTACGAACCCGGGCTCGATGCGCTGGTCGCGGCCAATGTCGCAGCCGGGCGGCTGTCCTTCACCACCGATCTTGCCGACGGGATCGAGGGCGCACATGCGGTGTTCATCGCGGTTGGCACCCCCGCCCGCCGGGGCGACGGCCATGCCGATCTGTCCTATGTTCACGGCGTTGCCGAGGAGATCGGTGCTCATCTCGGCAATGATACCGTCGTCGTCACGAAATCCACCGTTCCGGTCGGCACCGGCGATGCGGTGGAACGGATCATCGCCGAAAGCGGTGCGTCGGGCGAGCGCGGCCACCGGGTTGCGGTCGTCTCCAACCCCGAATTCCTGCGCGAAGGTGCGGCCATTGCGGATTTCAAGCGACCCGACCGCATCGTGATCGGGACCGATGACGAGTTCGGGCGCGA
>NZ_JABASZ010000041.1 GCF_012979275.1 Pseudopontixanthobacter vadosimaris | reverse complement strand
TGGACAGGTTGGCGGCGAAGTTAAGCTAATCCTTGATGTGATTATGCCGCCGTTCTGGTCATCAGATCATGGGGGGCATGCCCCCCATGATCTGAAGCGTCGATCCACCTATATGCCTCTGCCGGGGTTTGCCCGGCCAGATTTGAGTGCGGTCGCTGCGTGTTGTAATAGGTGATCCACCGGACAAGGCCAGCGCGCAGCTCCGAGCCGGTCTCGAAGGCGTGGAGGTAGACGCATTCATACTTAAGGGAGCGCCACAGCCGCTCGATGAACACGTTGTCCATCCACCTGCCGCGGCCATCCATGCTGATCCGCACGTCCGCGTCGCGCAGCACGCTGTTAAAAGCGAAGCTGGTAAACTGGCTGCCCTCATCCGTGTTGAAGATCTCGGGCCTGCCGAAGCGCACCAGCGCTTCTTCCAGAGCCGCGACGCAAAAGCCGGCATCCATCGTGTTCGACAGCCGCCAGGCCAGCACCTTGCGCGTCGCCCAGTCCATCACCGCGACCAGGTAGAGGAAGCCCCGGCGCATGGGGATGTAGGTCACATCGGCGCACCAGACGTGGTTCGGCCGTTCGATCGCCAGCCTGCGCAGCAGATAGGGATAGATCCGGTGCTGCGGATGCGGATCGCTGGTCCGAGGACGCTGGTAGATCGGCGACAGGCCCATCTTCGCCATCAGCCGGCGCACACGACGCCGGCCAACCTCATGCCCAAGACGTCGCAGATGCCGAACCATCTGGCGGCTGCCATACCAGGGCATGTCCATGAACGCCGCGTCGATCATCCGCATCAGCACCAGCGTCTCTTCGGTCTCCGGAACCGGCACATAATAGTAAGACGACCGGCTGATCAGCAGCAAGCGACATTGCGCCGAGATCGACAGGCGCTGGTGAGCAGGCTCGATCATCGATCGCCTCCGGTCCACGCTCATCGACCGAAGGCTTTGGCTAAAAAATCGCGTTCCACGACCAACTGCCCGATCTTGGCATGCAGCTTCTCTACCTCGGCATCACCGGCAGCTCTCGCGGCGTCACCCGACCCGGAGAAGGTGCTTGCCATGCCCTCAATCGCCTGCCGCTTCCAGGCCGCAATCATCGTGTGATGAATCCCATGCCGGGCAGCCAGTTCCGCCAGCGTCAGATCCCCCCGGATCGCCTCCAGCGCAACCTTGGCCTTGAACTCCGCGCTGTAGCGCTTTCTCGTCGTCTTCATTCCCGTCCATTCCTCAGGTCGGGATTAGCTTAGCACCCTGTCCAGATTTCCGGGACCACCTC
>NZ_JABASZ010000040.1 GCF_012979275.1 Pseudopontixanthobacter vadosimaris | reverse complement strand
CGGATCGCCTCCAGCGCAACCTTGGCCTTGAACTCCGCGCTGTAGCGCTTTCTCGTCGTCTTCATTCCCGTCCATTCCTCAGGTCGGGATTAGCTTAGCACCCTGTCCAGATTTCCGGGACCACCTCGGTCGCATCGCGTGCGCCGCGTCTTTCACGTCCATGGATGACACGCTGTCGACCTCGTTCAAGATCCGCTCGGCCGTCATTCCGCTTGTGATGTCCCGAGATCAAGCTTCCGATCACGTCGCACATCTCGTTTTATTGGATGCGACTGTGATTATACGCGCCTCCCGCATGCCCCGCGGCCTCGTGCGCCATCTTGCGGGTGGGAAGCCGATGCCATCTCCAACCGACGCGCAAGTGCTAGCGGAGTTGCGACCCGATCTGGACGTACGTCCTATCTCTATGCCGGAAAAAGCGCTGGATACGGTGACGGAATACTTCGGCCTGCACCGTGCAAACAAGGCCGATTTCCTCGCCGAACGGGCCCGGCGGGCCCAGGAGGAAGCGCAGGCGCTCTATCTCGCGCATCTGTTCACCGCAGCAGCCGGGCATGAGCGCGTCCGGCTCGCTGCTGCATACCAGGCTTGGTCGGCCTTGCGGAAAGCGGCACCGCTTGGCGCCTTCGGTTCGGCGGAGGAATTCTGATGGGCAAGTATGTCGCATTTGACGCCGAGTACGCGTGGCGGAATGACTGGTATCGCGCTCACCGGACTTTCGACAAAAAGTCGGACCGTCGGGCGATGGCGGTGAAGGAAGTGGTCGCGTTGACTGCTTATTCCTTCAGCTTCGACGAGCTCGGCACTTTCTCGATCGAAGATCATGCGTCTTGGGTGCAGACCGACTGGGGTGGCGAAGGGGCGATGCTTGAGCAATTCTGCCACTTCCTACGAATGCGCGACCGGCATGCGTTGGTTGGATACGGAAGCCTGGGAACCGATGTCCCACTGCTAAACCTTGCCGCGATGACCGCAGGTGTCCGTCTACCGTACCAGCTTCTCGATTTCGCGGGTCGCTGGGACAAACGTCATACGGACCTCGGCTTGCTGCTGAAGGGCAGAGGGAAATCGTGGATTCACCTTTCCCAATTGGCGATCCGGCTCGGCATTCCGGTCGAGCTGGTGTCATCGAAAGCCGATGTGCCGGTGCCATCCACCGCGGCCGAGTGGCAGCAGCTGCGCGAGCACGTGGAAGCCGACGCGCTGCTCGTCGCTCTCGTCTGGTCCGCGTGGTTGTGTACACAGGGAACGCCCGGTATCCGGTATGCGACGGCAGCGATTGCGCACATCGCCGCATTCCGGAGAAGGCGACCCGAACATCGGCTTGGGGCGGTCTTGGCCCGTTTCCAAAGTCAGCTGGAGCGGGAGGTGGCAGACCAACTAGCGATCGCAGCGTGAATTCGGGGGTGTTCGTGGCAGGACGGCCACCCCTTTTTCGTCGTTTATTTCAGTCCCGCTTCTTCGGGGGTGCACCGAAGCGGCTACGATGCGGCAATGGCAGGATTCTCAGTGCCTGGGGTTCGAGGTGGTTGGTGATAACCGTGATGCGGCTCTCCATTAGATCGCGGGCTTCTCCAAGTGCAACGTATTGGTCCTCACTCAGCTCGCGAAAGCTGTAGTGCAGGCCGTTCGTCCCCGTCCGCGCGTGCGTGACCCATGATATCGGCGCGCACGGTGTCCGGCACGTTTTCGACGGCGTAGAACCCGCTGCCGGTCTTGCGGATGCTATGGAGGTCCACTCCTTTTCCGTTCAACCCCTTTGGCAAGGTCATCCGCTGCTCGGCCCACGTCATGAGCGGCATCCACGCCCTCTCGCGGAAGTGCGCACCGCCGTTCTTGCGCGTGTTGATCCATAATTCGGGGAAAAGGGCGGCATGGCCTTCTTCGCGCATGGCTTCGACATATGGGCGAAACCCCAGCCGCATGATCTCCCTGTGCAGCGGGATATCGCGGCCTCGCGCGGCCCGTTTCTCACCGAGCAATTCGTCGTCGGTCCCACGCAAGTTGTTGTTCTGAACGGTGACGAACGGGACGGGCGTGTCCAGGCTGACCTCGTCGAGCTTCAGTCCGGCGATCTCGTTTAGGGCAGCGTGGGAGTAATACAGCAACAGCGGCAACCAGTAGCCTGCGTCCTGATAGACATCTTCAGGAGGAGCCGGGTGCAGGCGCTGGAGGTGCCCACGACCCCCGGTCCACACGGGTGCGGTGAACAAATCACGCAGCTGACTGACTTTCCACGGCGGCCTGATCGGGGTTGTACCCTTCGGCTTTGCATTGCGGATGAGCGCGCGAGTGAACTTAAGCACCTCGTTATTAGGGATAATCGGTGCCCACTCGTTCTGTGCAAGGTATCCGGCAACGGTCGACATATAGGACAGGTCGCGGTTGATCGTGACCGGCTGGCGAGGGACGAAAGGCTTCACTTTCGACTTGTCCGTCGCGCGCTCGTAAGCGACCTTTTCGGCGTTAATCCTCTTGGCCACCTTTTCGTAGGGTTGGTCGAAGTGCTCTTTCCACTGGAAACCCTTGGGAAGCAGTTGCAGCGCCTTCTTGAACTCGCCCACGTCGAGATGGGTGGAGTCGCCCAAGGCCTTGTCGCCGGTGATCCAGGAAAAGCTGCGCATCACCCGCATCTGCTGGCTGATGTCCCCGGTCCAGCGTTTCTCGGCCTTCATCGCGGCGGCGACCTCTTCGATCACTTCGCTGAACCGCCGTGTGCTGTGAACGAGGAAGCGACTATTTGCTGGAGTCGCGGATACAGGGTCCGACGTGGTGACGGCGGCGGGAACGGTGGTGCTGGCCGGTGCAGCGGCGGATTGAACGGAAATTGCGGTCGGCAAAGCTCCCGCCAGTCCCGCTGGACGGAAGCTCTCGTCTCGGGCCCGCCGCGCCAAGGCGGCGCCGGGATCGATGGCATCTTGGATCTCGGAATCGAGATAGCGAGAGGCCAGTTCGTGCGCGCGCCCGTGAGCGCGGGTTATGACGGCGGCGATAGCGCCGTAGCTCGCCCGGCTGGGAAGCATACCAAACGCAGCAATCCATTCTTCGATCAGCGCAGTCGCCACATGGTCCGGGTGGGCATAGCGGTCGAGATCGGCCGCAACACCCTCGATGCTATTTTCGTTGAACCCTTGCGAAAGCAGTCGCCGACGCTCTTGTTCACCGATTTCGCGCGCAGCCACCGGTCGCTGTGCCAGCCGAAAGGCTGCCGCTGCGGTCCGGTAGGAACCGGCGACCGATTGCGGGTCGTCGGTGGCATGAAAACCAAGCAGGAGATCGTCGAGACACGTTCGCAGCTCGGCGTCGAAGATCTCATCGATCATCGCCTGTGTCAGGCGGTCGCCCCGCTCGATGAACATTGCGACCCTCCCGGCCAATTCGGTGAAGCGCACCGACAGACCGGCTGCACGGTGGCGGGCAAGCGCGGGTTCGCGCGTACCCAGCGCCATTGTAACGTGCGCGTGTAGGGATTCGGTTAACCGTGCCCGGCGGCGAAAGTAGTAGCGGCCGGACTGAATATAGGTGTGGGGTATCGATGCCATTGTCGGCTCCTTGTCGGAGACCGGCAGGGGCGCCTTTCCTGAACGGGGTTGGCTAGGAAATGGCTAGCTAATTGCCCACGTCGTTGGCTAGGCGATCTGAACCGGCCAGTGAAAGCCGTTTCAGAACAGTCATTTACGTGAAGAATGGTCGGGGAGACAGGATTCGAACCTGCGACCCTCTGCTCCCAAAGCAGATGCGCTACCAGGCTGCGCCACTCCCCGACGGCTCGTCGCCTAGCCGTTTCCACCTGCGGACTGAACCCCTAATCGTGCAGGGCGGAAAAAAGCACGCTGCAGGAAGCCAGCAGCAGGATCGAGCGGCCCCGCCGGTCCAGATCGCGCCGCTGAAAGTGCTCTGAATGGGCAGCAAACCGGCCGCAGCAAGGCGCAAATGCGTGCCGAGAGGTATGCGCATCGTGGCCGCGTCGTCGCCGCGCAACGTCCGCACCGCTGCATCGCCCAGGCCCAGCAGGCAAGCGGCCAGCCGGACGAGCGGCAGGTTCAACGCTCCGCACCACAATCCGATGGCAGCGAACAGTTGGCATCGCCGCCGCCCAACCCAACCCGCCTCCTGATCCGGCGATAGGCCGCAGCGACGGCCCATGCGATGGCGGTTTCTGATGACGGTTCCTGCGGCAATTTCACGACCTGGCGCAATCGGCCTCCGCCCTGCACCGTGCCGTCGGGATCCAGCACCAGCAACCGGCCCGCCTGAAGCAGCAAAGCATTGATCAGCATGCATGACTGCGGATGCTTCGGCCGCTGCAACCATAGAGGCGGCAGGGGCGGGCACTCGCATCGATCACCATTGCGAGCAGGCCAATTTTGCTCGGTGCTTTCGGCGAAAGGTCACCTGCAAACGTCATGTCTGCGCAGCCAGTCAGCAGCGCGACAGCGCCAGGATGAAACCATGATGACGAAGCGCATATGCCGCTGGGCCGTCAGCATCACTCTTGCCATGGCCCTGGATCTTCCCTGCGCGCCCAGCGCCAGCGTTGCGGTCGAACCATCGACAAGTCGCAGCAGCACCTCTGCATCGTCTGGCAGTCGGCCCGCTCACGCGATGACGGCGCAGGAATCTCCGGCGGCGTGATCGTAGCAAAAAGCGGCGGTACCATCGGGCCGAAACTGACGAACCATTTGTGGCGGACCGACCGGTTACAGTGGATCCGGATGTAAGGACTCGCGAGTGCGGTATCCGATGACACCGTTCGAAGCCAGAAATTGTGGGCTGAGATCGACCGGGCCGGCGGCCTTCGTCATGCCGGCCGGTCGCATGGTCCAACAATGGGATCGAGCTTGCAAAAAAGGGCGGATCATACGCCCTTTCTTCTGATCCTTTCGCCGGATGCAAGTGGAAACGCCGCTGCATTCACCGCATTGCGCTGCGGATGTTCAGGTGAAAACTACCGTCACGCCCTGCGACACGGCCTTGGAGAGTTCTTCGGCATCCCAGTTCGTCAAGCGGACGCAGCCATGACTGTTACGCTTGCCGACCATCTTGGGATCGGGGCTGCCGTGGATGCCATACCCTTCCTTGCTGAGGTCGATCCATGTGCCGCCGACCGGATTATTGGGACCGGCGGCAATCGTCAGATTACGGTCGGGACCCCACTCGCGCCCTTCGGGGCTGAAGTAATACTTCGGAGCAGGCGCGACGGCTACGACGGTCATGCTGCCGCTGGGGCTGGGGAATTCGCCGCTGCCGATCGTTGCGGGATAGCTGGCGACGATCTTGCCCGATGCATCCATCGCGACCACGGAATTCTGACCCTTGCGAATCTCGATCCGCGCGACATCGGCGTTCAGCGTTTCGTCACCCTTGGCGATCACGTTGATCGTCTGCCCGGCACGCGAAAAATCGACGCCCGGATTCAGCGCAGCGAGGAAGTCAGCATCCATGTGGAAGCGTTCCGCAAGCATTTCCTGCGCGGATTCATACCCCAGACTGTCCAGTTCGGCCTTGGCTTCGAAATCTGCCGGAACATCGGTCCAGCTGCGGTTCACGTCTTCGGAACTGATCGTGTAGGTCTGGAACACGTCGCCTCCCTGCGTGTCGAGCAGCGAGCGCAGCAAATCGCCATCGACATTGCCGCCGGAACCGAGGCCATTCGCACGGCGATAGGCGTCGATCGCCCGGCGCGTGTTCCCGCCGCCGTAACCATCGACCACGCCCGGAGAATGACGGCTCCGGTCCAGCATGGTCTGCACCGCGATCATCTGGGCGTCGCGCTTGCCAAGCATGCTCGCCGTGATACCGTCAGGCAGGGTAACGCTGAGCGAATTGCTGCGCGCACGATCGGCAGAACTGGTTTGCTCCGACCCGGAGGACGCCTGGGCGAGCGCAGTCAGGGGAATGGCGAGAGCGGTTGCAGGAAGGGCGAGAGCGGCCAGCGGCAGGAGTGATATTTTCATAATCCCCTAACGCCGCGATTCCGCCACGGTTCCCCTTTCGTTTCGGCCGTTCCGCAGGCTCAGCGGGCAATCGGCTCCCGCTCGTTCGCCAAAATTCCAACCACTTGCGTCCATACGGCCACATTCTGACGCAGCTGGGCGATGTCGATCTTGTCCAGCGTATCGTCCGGCGTGTGGTGAAGGTCGAAATAGCGCGTGCCGTCCTGCTGCAGGTCGACGATCGCGGTATTCTGTTCGCGGGCGATATCGATGTCCGCCCCGCCGGTCGCGACGATGGCGCTTGGCGCGACGCCGAACGGGGCCACGGCTTCGGCAATGCGGCGATACAGGTCGGGATTGCTTTCGGTGAAATTCGACTGGAACTGCCAGATGCGGTCCGCGCCGAAATCGCTTTCCAGCCCCACGGCGATCGGTTCGTCGGCATGGGCGGCGGCATAGGCCTTGCTGCCCCACAGGCCGGTTTCCTCGGCCCCTGCGAACAGCACGCGGATAGTGCGGAGCGGCTGCCCGGCGGCAGCGACGTGTTTCGCGGCGGCGGCGACGATGCCGCAGCCCGACGCATCGTCCATGGCCCCGGTGCCGAGATCCCAGCTGTCGAGATGGCAAGCGACGAGCACCGGCGGAAGCGCGGGGTTGCGCCCGGTGATTTCGGCGACGACATTGCCGCTTTCTGTCTGGCCGAGGCTGCGCGGCGTGAGCACCAGGTTCATCGTGATCGGGCCGGTAGCCCGCTGAAACATGCGCTCCAGATTGTCGGCATCGGGATTGGACAAGGCGCCAGCCGGAGTCGGCGCGACTCCTGCCGGGAAGCTGGTGCCGCCGGTATGCGGATTGCGGTGATCGTCAGTGCCCACGGAGCGGATGATTGTGGCGACCGCGCCCTTGCTGGCCGCAAGCCCCGGCCCGGTCCAGCGCGCCGGGCCGGCAAAGCCATAGCCGGAACCATCCTGCGTCGGCATCATGTCGTGGCTGATGAAGGCGATCTTGCCGGCGAGGCTGCCCGTTGGCGCGGCGACCAGATCGGCATAGTTCAGGAACTGCACGATTTCTGCCGTGATGCCGCCCGGCGGAGTCGCGCTGGTGTTGCCCAGTGCGGTAATATGCATGGCCTGCGGAAAGGGCGAGACGATCGCGGCACGTTCCTCGCCACGGACCCAGGTGTCCATCATGTAGGGTTCGTTCGCCACATTGGCGAAGCCCTGCTGCCGCAGCCAGTTCATCGCCCATTCGCGGCCGCGCGCCTCTGCCGGCGTGCCGGCCTGACGCGGCCCGACCTCGGTCGTGATGCCTTCGGTGAAATCCCAGGCGCTCATGTCGCCCTGCAACGCGGCATGCGCCTGCGCCGCGGCGGGGGCGGAGGGTATAACGGGCTGCTGGGCAGCAAGGGTGGCGGGGACGAGGAACGGCAGTGCAGCGAGGGCGAAAGCGAATTTTTTCATGGCGGGTCTGCTATCGTCGCCCTCGCCACCTGTCCAGCACCGCATTTCCAACGTCACACATGGCTCTGCGATGTCCGCCGTTCACAAGCGTTCTTGCCCCCGGGCGCGACAGACCCTATCTGCGGGCGCGATCCCTTACCCGCGACGACACTAATCCGAAGGACGCCCGATGGCCGCGCAATATGCCTATGTCATGAAGAACATGACGAAAACCTTTCCCGGTGCCCCGAAGCCAGTGCTGAAGGACATCAACCTGCAATTCTACCAGGGGGCCAAGATCGGCATCGTCGGCCCCAACGGCGCGGGCAAGTCGACGCTGATGAAGATCATGGCCGGGATCGATACCGAATATCAGGGCGAGGCCTGGGCCGGTGAGAACATCACCGTCGGCTATCTGCCGCAGGAACCGCATCTGGACGAGAGCAAGACGGTTCTTGAAAACGTCAGGGACGGCGCGCGCGAAACGGCCGACATGGTCGATCGCTTCAACGAAATCTCGATGCAGATGGGCGATCCCGATGCCGACGATTTCGATGCGCTGATGGAAGAAATGGGCGATTTGCAGGCCAAGATCGATGCGGTCGACGGGTGGACGCTGGACAACCAGCTTGAAATCGCGATGGAGGCTTTGCGCTGCCCGCCCTCCGATGCAAGTGTCGATAATCTTTCAGGTGGCGAGAAGCGCCGCGTGGCGCTCACCCGCCTGCTGATCCAGAAGCCGTCGATCCTGCTGCTGGACGAACCGACCAACCATCTGGACGCCGAAAGCGTGAACTGGCTGGAAAATCACCTCGCCGAATATGCCGGCGCGGTGCTGATGATCACCCATGACCGCTACTTCCTCGACAATGTCGTCGGCTGGATCCTGGAACTCGATCGCGGGTCATACTACCCTTACGAGGGCAATTACTCGACCTACCTGGAGAAGAAGGCGAAACGGCTGGAGCAGGAGGACCGCGAGGAATCGGGGCGGCAGAAGGCGATTTCCGACGAATTGCAATGGATCCGGCAGGGCTCCAAGGGGCGCCAGACGAAGTCCAAGGCGCGCATCAAGAAATTCGACGAACTGGTCGATGCGCAGAAGGATCGCAAGCCGGGCAAGGCGCAGATCGTCATCCAGGTGCCCGAGCGACTCGGCGGCAAGGTGATCGAAGCGAAGAACCTGACCAAGTCCTTCGGTGACAAGCTGTTGTTCGAGGATCTGTCCTTCATCCTGCCGCCGGGCGGGATCGTGGGCGTGATCGGGCCGAATGGCGCCGGCAAGTCCACCCTGTTCAAGATGATCACGGGGCAGGAGGAGCCGGACAGCGGCTCGATCGAGATCGGCGAGACGGTGCATCTCGGCTATGTCGACCAGAGCCGCGACGATCTGACCGCGAAGCACAATGTCTGGGAGGAAATCTCCGACGGCCTCGATTACATGCAGGTCAATGGTCACGATATGTCGACGCGTGCCTATGTCGGTGCCTTCAACTTCAAGGGTCAGGACCAGCAGAAGAGCGTCGGCAAGCTGTCCGGCGGCGAGCGCAACCGTGTCCATATGGCGAAGATGCTGAAGAAGGGCGGCAACGTCCTGCTGCTGGACGAACCGACCAACGATCTCGACGTCGAAACCCTGCGCGCGCTGGAAGATGCGGTGGAGAATTTCGCCGGTTGCGCCGTGGTCATCAGCCATGACCGCTTCTTTCTCGACAGGCTGGCGACTCACATCCTGGCCTTCGAAGGGGACAGCCACGTCGAATGGTTCGAAGGCAATTTCGAAGCCTATGAAGAAGACAAGCGCCGCCGCCTGGGCGATGCGGCAGACCGCCCGACGCGGCTTGCCTACAAGAAGCTGACGCGCTGAACCCTTGGCGGCTGGCGGCAACCATTCGCCAGCCGCTTGCGATACGGCAAATTCAGGGTGCGACCCAGCCGGCTCCATCCCTGGTCAGGATCGCCCGCCGGTGGCCTTCATGTGCCAGCATGAACCAGTCGATCCGATCAAGCATCACCCGCAGAATCGCGAAGTTCTGCCGCGCATCGGCAAGCTGGTCGTCGGTTGGCTTCCGACCTTCCGCCCATTGCGGCAGCCCCGATGTCGGCGTCTCGCTCGATGAACCCGGCGCGTCGGCGAGATAGCAGCGCCGCGCGTAATTATCCGCAGAAGCCCAGGCAGCATCGGCAACGCGGCCCTCGCGCAGGATTTCGCCCTGCCCGCGCATCCGGATCTGCACCTTCGCCTCGGGGTCATAGGCCAGCACGTGGACCGCCGGATTGGCCGCCAGCGCCGCGACCTTCGGGCTGCGAAAATCCGTGTGGAAGCGCATCGACCAGTCGGCAGGATCGAAATGCCGCAGCACCATGATCCTGATGTCGCCATCCGCCGTGCCGACCGCCGGCACATGCATGGCGCTCCGCCGATTGGCGGCACCTGCGGCAAGCCGTTCCAGCGCATCGAGGCGTGCGGATTCAAGAGTTTCGATCATGTCCGAAAGTTAAGGGGAGTGACGAGGGCAAGGTCAAGCAGCATGGATCGCGCTCGACAATTCTGTTCAGAATCTCCGCTTCCAAGATGAACGGAAGGTATGGCCTTCGGTTCAGACAGCGGTCACCGTATTATGCTAAGCAGATGACAGCAAACAGGAATACAGGCGGCTGTGGTGGACTCGCCTCTCGATGGAGACCCGGCATGACGTTTTCTCATCTTCTGCGAAGCACCGCCTTTTCGGCGCTGGGCATGGCGATGATCGCGACTGCGCTCCCTGCACAGGCAGCGACGGCAGCTGACAGCGCTGCCAGCGAAGCGCAGCAGCGCGAGCAGCGTGAGCGCATTCGAGACCGCAGCATCTCACGGCAGGAACGAGGCGAGGCGCGCAGCCAGGAACGCCGTGACCAGCGCCAGCGTGCACGCGTGGAAACGCGAAACGAACAGCGGCGGGATGTTCGTGAGCGGGCGGAACAGCGTCAGGCGCAGGCCGAGGCCATTCGGCAGGCGCGCCAGCAACAGCAACAGGCGCTGCGTGATAACCGCGGCGATCGCGGCGTCAACCGGCAACGTGCCGAGATCGACCGCCGTCTTGCCGAACGCGGTATCAGCCGCCCTGCTCCGAGCGGACGCGATTATGTGGAGCGCGAACGCAATCGCAGCTATGTCGATCGCAGGCGCACCGAAAATCGGGATGGCTGGCGGAACAGCGACCGCTATCGCGACCGGAATGAGCGCCGGGACCGGAACGACTGGCGGGACCGTAACAATCGGCGCGATCGCGACGGGCGTTATGGCGACGATCGCTACGACAGGAACCGCGGTGACTGGCGCGACGACAATCGCTACGATTACCGTGACGACCGCGGCGATTATCGAGGTGGCAGGTATGGCGACAATCGCCGGTGGGATCGTCGCGCCTGGCGTCAGAACCAGCGGTACGACTGGCAGCGTTACCGGGCGGCGAACCGGCATCAGTACCGCCTCGGCCGCTATTACGCGCCCTATCGCGGTTACAGCTACAACCGCATCGGCATCGGCATCCAGCTGGGCTCGGCATTCTACGGCAGCCGGTACCGGATCAACGATCCATGGCAATATCGCCTGCCCGAGGTTTACGGCCCTTATCGCTGGACCCGCTATTATGACGATGTCCTGCTGGTGAATATCTACACCGGCGAAGTGGTGGATGTGATCTACGACTTCTTCTGGTGACAGTAACCGGTTTTCCTGCCGGTTTTGAGTGACCCGGCCGGAAAGGAACCCCGTCAGTCCGATCCGCAAGCCGGATCGCGGCTGGCGGGGTTTTTTTCATTCCGGGGCATAAAGTTCGATCCGATGTCGAGTGTATTCTGCCGGCGTCCCGGATTGCTTCCTGCCTTCATCTTGCACCCGGTGGCAGGATGATTATGACATCGGCCCATGAACAGACCGGCCATTCCCGACCAGGATGCACTGCGCCGCGTCGGCGCAAGCGTTCGTGCACGCCTCGCCGATGATCCGAAGGTCTACACGGTGCCCACCGACATTGCCGAACTGTTCGCTGTCGGGGATTTCCTGACGCAGGCGGAATGCCGGCGGCTGATTTCCATGATCGATCAGGTGGCCCAGCCAAGCAAACTCTATGAAGGCGAATATGGCGAGGATTTTCGCACCTCCTATTCCGGCAATCTCGACCGCACCGACCCATTCGTTCGCGGCATAGCGCGCCGGATCGACGACCTGCTCGGCGTGGATGGCGAGACGGGAGAGGCCATCCAGGGCCAGCGCTATCTGCCGGGCCAGCAGTTCAAGCCGCATAATGACTGGTTCTATCCCGATCAGGATTACTGGCCGATGGAGCGGAAGAATGGCGGTCAGCGCGCGTGGACGGCGATGGCCTTCCTGAACGAGGTGGAAGCCGGCGGGGCGACGCATTTCACCGAGATCGGCATAAATATCGAACCCAGGCCCGGCGTCCTGCTGGTCTGGAACAATGCCCTGCCCGATGGCGCGCCGAACGAAGGGACGATGCACGCCGGCACGCCGGTGGAAAAGGGCGTCAAATACGTGATCACCCGCTGGTATCGCACGCGGCGCTGGGGGTGAACGGACCTGCGCGGGAGCTTCGCGTTCTCCGCCGCCGCGAGCGCCGCCGCCTATTGCCTTGCTAGAGTGCGGGCTTCTCTCCTGCCTTTTCCAGCGCTTCGGCAATCAGCCTGCGGGTGTTCGCAATGCCGTACAAGGCGATGAAGCTGCCCATCCGCGGCCCCTGGCTGCTGCCCAGCAAGGTTTCATAAAGAGCGCGAAACCAGTCGCGCAGATTATCGAAGCCGTACCGTTCATCCTTGCCGATGTCATAGACCCAGGTCTGGATATCTTCTGCCGCAGTATCCTCGGCCGCACCGGCCAGCCACCCGTCCAGTGCCTGCAACGCGGCGATCTCGCCCCCTTCGGGCGCTCTTTTCGCCAGAGTCGAGGCGACGAAATCGCGGTTGTAGGCGAGCGCGCTCTCGACCAGTTCGCCCAATTCCGAGTGCTGCACAGGATTGGCATCGGGCACGTAATTGGCCAGGTACTGCCAGACCTGCCCGCTTGTCGCCTCCGCGCCCAAGACACCCACCAGATTGAGCAAGAGACCGAAAGTTACCGGCAGGCTGTCGCCCGCTCCATCTACTGAAGCACCCTCGGCATCGGCCATGTTGGCGCGCAGCAGGTGCCAGGCCGGGTTTCCCAGCTGCTTGTCCAGCGGTTGTTCGGCCAGCCTTTCGCGGAACTGCCAATATTCGTCCACCGCGCGCGGTATGACCCCGCCATGCAATTGCTTGGCGCTTTTCGGGTTGGGGAAGATGTAGAAGCCCAGGCTTTCCTGACTGCCATAGCGCAGCCATTCCTCGATCGTCAGGCCGTTGCCCTTGGACTTGGAGATCTTCTCGCCCTTCTCGTCCAGGAACAATTCGTAGACCAGCCCCTCTGGCTTGCGCCCGCCCAGCACCTGCGCGATCTTGCCCGACTGCACGCCGCTGTCGGTCAGATCCTTGCCATACATCTCGTAATCCACGCCGAGCGCGACCCAGCGCATGGCCCAATCGACCTTCCATTGCAGCTTGGCCTGGCCTCCAAGCGCCGATTGTTCAACCTCGCGGCCATCCTCGTCGGTGAAGCGGATCATACCGGCCTGCGCGTCGATCACCTCGACAGGCACCTGCAGAACAACGCCTGTCGTCGGCGAGATCGGCAGAATGGGCGAATAGGTCTTGCGCCGTTCCTCCCGCAGGGTCGGCAGCATGATGTCGAGGATCGCCTGATCATGCGCCAGCACATTACGCAGCGCATCGTCGAATGCGCCAGAATTGTATCGCTCGCTGGCCGAGACGAATTCGTAATTGAAGCCGAACCGGTCGAGGAATTCCCGCAGCCGCGCGTTGTTATGCGCGCCGAAGCTTGCATGCGTGCCGAAGGGGTCGGGAATGCGGCTGAGCGGCTTGCCGAGATGGGTCTTCAGCATTTCCGCATCGGGCACGTTGTCCGGCACTTTGCGCAGGCCGTCCATGTCGTCGCTGAAGGCGACCAGCCGGGTCGGCGCACCGGTCAGCGCCTCATAGGCGCGGCGAACGAAGGTGGTGCGGAGCACTTCCTGGAACGTGCCGATATGCGGCAGGCCGGAGGGTCCGTAGCCGGTTTCGAACAGCACCGGAACCAGATTGCCATCCGCGTCGCGCTTGCCATCGGGGTAACGCCTGGCAAGGCGCTGGGCCTCCTGAAAAGGCCAGGCCTTGGATGAGCGGGCGGCGTCGCTGAGGGTTGGGGCGCTTGAGGTCGGGGTGCTGGGGGTCGGGGTGCTCGGAGTCGGGGTGCTGGGGGTCGGATCGGTCATGGCCGTGGCTTTCGCGCAAGCCGTGCCTTTAGGCAAGACCGCTCTGCCGTGCTGGCCAGCGCCAATGAGTGGTACGGGGAAGCGGGGAAACAAGGCCGCAGGGCGTTGCCTTTCCGTTCCGCCGCCACCATGAAAGCAAGGTGTCGACAGCAGGTAAACCAAGCGCAGAAGGCGGTGCGGCATCGGCCGGACCGGCCAGCCCGTCCGACGCGCCGTGCGAGGCACCGCTGGCCGGCCTGCCCGCCCTGCATGCCAGCCATGCCGGAACCTGGATAGCGCAGCCGGATGGCGCCATTCGCGGCGTGTCCAAGGGCGAGGCGATCATGGCGGCATCCGATACGCCGGTCCTGCTGCTGAATGCACCGCTGGTGGCGAACCGGCTGGGCTATCCTGACCTCTCCGGTCTCGATCTGCTGGAACTGTTCGCTTTCGTTCACCCGGCGCGGTTCTGCACACCGACGCCGAAGGGGCTGGCCCATGCGCTCGGCCTGCGCGAGGCGGAAAGCGACGACGGGGTGCCGCATCTGCTGCAAAGGGCAGCGGGAGTCCTGCTTGCCACCTGCGCCGATCCCGCATGGCGCGAACGGGCCGGCGCGTGGACCACGCTGCAATCCCTGATGCGGCTGCGCTGGCCATGGGCGCAAATCATCTCTTCCCATGTTGCCAAGCCGGAGAAAGCCGAAAAATGGCTCTTCTCGACTTTGCCCGAATGGGAGGAAGCGCCGGAACGCCCCCAGCCATCGCTGGTGCTGATCGGCGAGGAGGAAATCGCCGGCCAGCTTGCCCGGTTGACCGGAGAAGGTGCCGAACAGCGCGAAGGCCAGCAGGGTTACGCACGCGATGCCGGAGCGATCTTCGCCCCGCGCGCGCAGAAGGGAAAGCCGCACCTGCTGCTGGCGCAGGCGGGAACGGGCATCGGCAAGACGCTCGGCTATCTCGCGCCCGCGTCGCTCTGGTCCGGCGCGGCGCAGGGCACGGTCTGGGTTTCGACCTTCACCAAGAACCTGCAACGCCAGCTGCGCCGCGAAAGCCATCGGGCCTGGCCCGAACGGCGGAGCGACGGTTCTCCGCCAGTCGTCGTGCGCAAGGGACGCGAGAATTATCTTTGCCTGCTGAATCTGGAGGATGCGCTGCAAGGCGGTTTCGCCGGACGCCCGGCGGTGCTTGCCCAGCTGGTCGCACGCTGGGCCGCTTATTCGCAGGATGGCGACATGATCGGCGGCGACCTGCCCGGCTGGCTCGGCACCCTGTTCCGCAAGCGGGGCATCGCGGCGCTGACCGACCAGCGCGGCGAATGTATCTATGCCGGTTGCCCGCATTACCGAAAATGTTTCATCGAACGCGCCGCGCGCGACAGTGCCCAGGCCGATCTGGTGATCGCCAATCACGCGCTGGTGATGATCAATGCCGCGCGTTCCGGCACGCGCGACCCGGCGCAGCGCCCCACGCGTATCATCTTCGATGAAGGCCACCATGTTTTCGATGCGGCGGATTCGACCTTCGCCGCCGCCCTGACCGGGCAGGAATGTATCGAGCTTCGCCGCTGGATCATGGGCCCGGAACGGAATTCGCGCGGGCGGCGGCGGGGTCTTGCGGCCAGGCTCTCCGATGTCGCCGGCTATGACGAAGCGGCCGGCATTGCCGTAGCCGATGCGGTGGCTGCGGCAGAGGCGCTGCCGGGGGACGGCTGGCTGCAGCGCCTGAACGAGGGGGAAGCGTTCGGCCCCCTCGAGGCGCTGCTCGGTGCGGTACGCGCGGCCACCTACGCCCGTGACGAGAGCGGCGGCCAGGAACTCGGCTATGGCATCGAGACCGAAGTCGCCGGGCTGGATGGGCCGATCGTGCAGATCGCGGGCGAGGCGCAGGAGGCGCTGGCAGCGATTCGCCAGCCGCTGGTCAGGCTGGCGCTGCGGCTGGAGACGATCCTGCAGGAGCCACCCGACTGGCTGGACGGCCAGGGCCGCGCCCGCATCGAAGGCGCGCGCCATTCGCTTGCCTGGCGCATCGACCTGATCGCCGCATGGGAGGCCCTGCTGAACAGGTTGGGCGGCCCCGCCGATCCGGAATTCGTCGACTGGCTCGCCGTGGACAGGTCCGATTCGCGGGAATTCGACATCGGCATCCACCGCCGCTGGCTCGACCCGATGAAGCCCTTCGCCAAGACCGTGCTCGAACCGGCGCACGGCGTGATGCTGACCAGCGCGACTCTGACCGACCGGGGGGCCGAGGGTGCCGAATGGGACAGCGCCATCGCCCGGAGCGGCGCGCTGCATCTCGACGTCGTCCCCTCGCTCGGCAGCGCGGTCAGCCCGTTCGATTACGCCAGCAATGCCGAAGTGCTCATCGTCACGGACATTCGGAAGGGCGACATTCCCGCCCTTGCCGGGGCATACGCACGCCTGATCGAGGCCGCGGGCGGCGGCGTGCTGGGCCTGTTCACCGCGATTCGCCGCCTGCGCGCGGTGCACGGCCGCATCGCCGACCGGCTGGCGCGCGAAGGCCTGCCACTGTTCGCCCAGCATGTGGACCCGATCGATACGGGTACGCTGGTGGATATTTTCCGCGACGATCCGCTGGCGTCGCTGCTCGGCACCGACGCGCTGCGCGACGGTGTCGATGTGCCGGGCGCTTCGCTGCGCTGCGTTGTGCTGGAACAGGTGCCGTGGCCCAAGCCGAACATTCTCCACCGCGCCCGCCGCGCCGCAGCACGGGAACTGCCGGGCGGCGGAAAGGCATTCGACGACCGGATCATCCGGGCGAAACTGGCCCAGGCATTCGGGCGGCTGATCCGCAGCCGCGACGATCGCGGGCATTTCGTCGTTCTGTCCCCGGCCTTTCCCAGCCGATTGCTGACGGCATTCCCACCCGGCACGCCGGTCATCCGGTTGGGACTGGAAGAGGCTTTACAACGGGTGGCCGCTGGTGTTCATCCCGAAGCCTGTACGGCGTGGCATCCTGCTGCCCCGATGGATGGGAGCGGGCCACGATGAAAATGCTCGGCCTGATGCGGCACGCCAAGAGCGATTTCGACGATAGCGGCACGCGCGATTTCGACCGCGGGCTGAACGAACGCGGATGCCGTGGCGCGCGGCTCATGGGCGACCATATAAGAACGCATGGCGTGAACTGGGGCCGCCTGCTCGCCAGCCCGGCGCAGCGCGTGAAGCAGACGTTGCAGCATGCCCTTCCCGATCTCGAGCCGCAATTCGACAAACGCCTTTATCTCGCCAGTTCCGACACGATCCTCGATGTCATTCGCGAATATGCCGCAGATGCGGACAGCATTCTGCTGGCCGGACATAATCCGGGTCTGCACGAGGTGCTTTTCGCCATGGTGCCGCCAGACCGCGAGACCGATCTTTTCGGAGAAGCGGCCACCAAGTTCCCGACCGCAAGTTTCGCCGCGCTGACCCTCGACATCGACGATTGGGCCGACATTGCCGCAGGGTGCGGGCGGCTGACGCATTTCGCCCGGCCGCGCGATCTCGATCCGGACCTCGGGCCAGAATTCTAGACCCTCTTATCAGCAGGATCGGGCCGATAGCCCGCCAGTTCCTGCAGCCGCATATCCTCGAATTTGTGAAGCCAGCGGTTGACGATCCGGCTGAGCGGCATCGGGTTGAGATAGTGACGCCTGAACCGCCCCTCCCGCCGACTGGCGACCAGATTAGCGTCCTCCAGCACCCGCAGATGCTTGGCAACGCCCTGCCGCGTCATGTGCATGCCTTCGCAAAGCTGCGCCAGTGTCAGCCCGCCTGTTTCGCACAAGCGGTCGAGGAGGCGGCGGCGGGCGGGATCGGCCAGGGCCGAGAACAGATCGCTCATGCCGCTGCTTATGCAACTGCGCGGTTGCCGGTCAAGCTGACCAGCGGTGCTTATCCCCGGCCCGCCCAGGGTTCTGACGTGCGCTCCAGCACCAGCGGACCGTCCCACGGGCGGCAGAGGTCCAGCGCCTCCCCAGGCGCGGCAGCGGTCCAGATTGCGCGATCATCATCTGCGATCAGCACCGGCATCCGGTCGTGAACGTCGGCATATCGCTGCACGCATTCCGTCATCACCATGGAATAGACGTTGCCCCATTCGGCGCTGTTGCGCCATATGCCCGCCGCTGTGAACATTCCACCGTCCGGCATGGCGAACCAGCTGCGCGTCTTGGCGCCCTTCGGCCCCTCCGCCTCGGCCCAGCCGTTCAGCGGGATCAGGCAGCGGCGCTCGACAAAGCTCGAACGCCAGAAGCCGCCCCCCAGTTTCTCGGCACGGGCGTTATTGACCGGGCGCGGCTTCAGCACCTGTCCGCGCGCGCCCTTCACCTGCAAGGGAAACCCCCAATGCATGGCTCGCAGACGTCCATCGGCGATGACCACGCCGGGACAGCCGGGGTAGATCTCGGCTGCGAGATTCGCTCCACCCGCTGTATTCCGCACCTCGAACCATTGCGCCAGCTCGTCGCCGCTCTTCGTCATGCGGTACAGGTTGCACATCAGGCATTCCCGACCACGAAGCACGCGGCTGCCATCAGCGCCCCGGCCACGCGGTTCGACCGGAACCTGCCCAGCGGATTGGCGGCGTCGGCCGTATCAAGTGTGATCACCTGCCAGCCGAGGTGAAGCGCCACCGGCAACAATGCCAGCAAGGCGAGCAGATCGTGCCGCAGGAGCCAGAAGCCGAGCATCCACAGGCCCATGGCACCAGCATAGAACAGCGCGATCCCGGCCTGCACATTCTTGCCCAGCCGCAAGGCGCTGGACCGGATGCCGACCAGCGCATCGTCTTCCCGGTCCTGCAGGGCGTAGATCGTGTCATAGCCGATGACCCACAGCACCGCCCCGGCATATATGGGCAGAACAATGTCGAAGCGCATGTCGCGCAAGGCCACCCAGCCAACGGGCAGCCCCCAGGTGAAAACCAGCCCCAGCCACGCCTGCGGCCACCAGGTGATCCGCTTCATGAAGGGGTAGGCCGCCACAAGCAGCAGACTGCCCAATGCGACCAGCTGCGCTTCCCACCGCAATTGCAACAGGACGACCAGCCCGATCAGGCACAATGCGCCAAGCCAGAGCCATGCCGTGCGCCTGCTGACGCGTCCGCTCGCAACCGGGCGGCTGGCGGTGCGGGCCACCTGCGCGTCCAGCTTTGCATCGACGATATCATTATAGACACAGCCCGCGCCGCGCATGGCGACCGCGCCCAGCAGCAGCCAGCCCAGCAGTTCCACCTGCACCCCCGCGCCCGTCAGCCAGACACCCCAGGCGCAGGGCCAGAAGAGCAGCCACCAGCCGATCGGCCGGTCGAACCTTGCGAGCATGGCAAGGTCGCGCAACGGCTGCGGCAGGCGGGCGACCAGTCCGCGATGTTCGCTGTCGGGCACGATCTGGTCGGTCATCTTGCGCTGCCGGTCATGTGCAGGGTTCGTCGCTTTTCATCACTTGCGTCGTAGAGGCTTGCGCGCGTATCGCAAGGCGATGCCCGCCAAACCCGCCTGGCCCCCACGCAGCGCGCCGCGCCTGTTTGTGTCACACACCCTGTCCGAAGGGGCCGAGGTCGTAGTTTCTGGCAATCAGGCACATTATCTGGCCCGCGTCATGCGCGTGGGTGAGGGCGATGCGGTCGTGCTCTGCGACGATGTCACCGGTGAATGGGCCAGCTCCGTCGCTTCAATTGCGAAGCGCGAGGTAATCCTCCGTTGCGACAACCGGCTCCGCCCGCGTGAGTCGGTGCCGGATTTCCACCTCTACGCCGCTCTGCTGAAAAAACCCGCCTTCGATCTCGTGCTCGAGAAGGCGACGGAACTGGGCGTGGCGGAGATCAGGCCGATGCTGACCCGCCGTGGCGTGGCGGACCGCCTCAATCTCGACCGCGCGGCGACCATCGTGACCGAAGCCGCCGAACAATGCGCGCGAACCGCCCTGCCGATCGTTGCCGAACCGGAAACGCTGGACAGCATCCTGCGCGACTGGCCCGCAGACCGCATGCTGTACTTCGCCGACGAGCTTGGCGGAACGCCCGCCGCCACCAGCTTTGCCGCCGGAGCGCGGGATGGTCCGCACCCCGCCGCCCTGCTCGTCGGCCCCGAAGGCGGTTTCGACGATGCGGAACGCGCGGCGATCCGCAGCCTGCCACAGGCGCGGCCCATCAGCCTAGGGCCGCGTATCCTGCGCGGGGAAACTGCCGCCATTGCAGCTATCGCGGTCTGGATGGCCGTTGCCGGCGACTGGAGCAATTAGCGCTTCCCTCGCATCGCTGCCGCGATTAACGCCCCGCACATGAGCACGCGCGAGACCTCTTCTGCCGACGATCCGATTATCGAGAACCGGGACCAGCTGGTCGCGCCGATGCAGAAGGGCGAGAAAGTGCCTGCCGACTGGCGGATCGGCACCGAGCACGAGAAGCTGGTTTTCAATCGCGCCGATCACCACGCGCCCAGCTATGACGAACCCGGCGGCATTCGCGACATGCTGCTGTCGCTCCAGGAATTCGGCTGGCGTCCGGTGGAGGAAGGCGGCAGGATCATCGCGCTCACCGGAATCGATGGCGCAGTCAGCCTCGAACCTGCCGGGCAGCTCGAATTGTCGGGAGCGCCGCTTGCCAATCTGCACGATACCTGCGCGGAAACGGGCCGGCACCTGGAACAGGTGAAGGCCATCGGCGAACGCTGCGGCCTCGGCTTCCTGGGCCTCGGCATGTGGCCCGACAAGACCCGCGCCGAACTGCCGATGATGCCCAAGGGCCGCTACGAAATCATGAAACGGCACATGCCGCGGGTGGGTTCGCTCGGCCTCGACATGATGCTGCGGACCTGCACGATCCAGGTCAATCTGGATTATGGATCCGAAGCGGACATGGTCAAGAAGTTCCGTGTCGGTCTGGCGCTGCAACCGCTCGCCACCGCGCTGTTCGCCAATTCGCCTTTCACCGAAGGTCGGCCGAACGGCTATCTTTCCTATCGCAGCCATATCTGGTCGGACACCGACCCCCACCGCACGGGGATGCTGCCCTTCGTTTTCGAAGACGGCTTCGGCTATGAACGCTGGGTCGATTACATGCTCGACGTGCCGATGTATTTCGTTTTCCGCGACGGGAAGTATATCGATGCTGCGGGTCTTTCCTTCCGCGATTTCCTCGGCGGGCAACTCTCCGTCCTGCCGGGGGAGAAACCGCGCCAGAGCGACTGGTGGGACCATCTGTCGACCGCCTTCCCCGAAGTCCGGCTGAAAAGCTTTCTGGAAATGCGCGGGGCCGACGGCGGACCCTGGAGCAGGATCTGCGCCCTGCCCGCATTCTGGGTGGGCCTGCTCTACGATCCCGCCGCTCTCGATGCTGCGTGGGCGCTGGTGAAGGACTGGACGATGGCAGAACGGGAGGAACTGCGGAACGCCGTGCCCCGCCTCGCTCTCGATGCTGAAATACCCGGCGGGCGGAAACTGCGGGATCTCGGCCGCGAAGTGCTGGCCATCGCCCGGCAGGGGCTGACCGCACGCGCCAGGTTCAACGCCAGCGGCGACAATGAAACCGGCTTTCTCGAAACTCTGGACGAGATCGTGGCGAGCGGGAAAGTGCCCGCGCAGCATCTGCTCGACAAATTCCATGGCGAATGGAACGGCGATATTTCCCGCGTCTATAAATACAGCTTCTGACTATTCCGCAGGGTGCCGCGAGGTTGCCGGTAGCGCTGCAGTTTCGTCTGATCTGCCGGGAACCCAGCGTCTGAACGGATCGGTGATCACGCCGAGCAGCCGGGTTACCGGGGCGTGGCGCGCAGCCCATGCATGATAGTCACGGTACTTCGCGTCTTCCGCCAGCAGATGCGCTTCTTCGGTACGGGCGCGCCAGTAATAGATCCCGCTGACGCAGGCGAGAAAGACGGTGTTGCGGATGGCGTCGACCGCGGACCCGCTGCTGACGAGGAACGGCAGCACCGTCAGCCACCAGAACAGGTTCTTCGCGACATAGGCCGGGTGCCGGGTCAGCCGGTAGGGGCCGTTCGTCAGCACACCGCGATAGGTGAGGTTGGAAAAGCGGATGCCGAATGCCACCGTCGCCCAGGCATAAAGCGCCGTCAGCGCGACAAGCAGCGCGCCCCACAGATAGAGCAGGGCGCTGTTCCCCTCCAGCCAGTAGGCCCAGCCGGGCGTAGCGACCTCGTAGGCAAGGATACCGTTCTCCCCCATGAAGGCGAACACCAGCGGCGGATAACAGATGAGCGCGGCAATCCATGCGCCGAGGAACGGATTGCCGCTGCGGATGTGCGAATCGAGTGGGCGCAGCGTCAGCAGATAGCCCACGGTGCCGATCTGCACATCGATGACGAACAGCAGTTCGAACAGAAGAACGGACAAGGCGACCGGGTTCGAGGCCAGCCCGGACAGATCGTCGCTGACCACCGCCGCGAAGCCTGCGGGCAGGATGGACAGCATGAAGGCTGCGAAAAATCCCTTGATGCTCCAGGCCCGCCAATGCCGCAGGACCAGCGACTGGTCCGCATCCTTCCCGCCCAGAATCGCGCGGCCGAAATGCCAGGCACCGTCGCGCGGTTCCACCAACACCCGGTCGACCCACAGAACATAGGGAATGGACAGCGGCACAAGGAGGACCGCCGCTGCCGCCAGCACCTCCATCGCGAACAGATATTGCCCCGACCAGTACCATCGCGCCAGGCAGTAGAAGGATGCGATAATCGCCCAGGTGATCCACAGACCTGTTATCTTCGTCAGCGACACGGGCAGGTCGGCGCCCCAGGGCCGCTTCGCCTGCCAGTCGATGCCGGTGGACGGGCGGCGATGCACCTTGTCCACCAGCAGGGACCACAGGATCATCGGCACGGCGGAAAAGAACAGCGCCGCCAATGCCGCATGCGGGCCCGCCATGCGCATTCTCGGACCGGGCAGCGCCAGCGCTTCGGCAATATCGGGGTAATTGCGGCAGAAGGCGATCCAGACCAGCAGACCGCACAGGCCGGCAAGCCCCACGCCCGCCGAGACATCGCTGGGCGGGCGCTGCAAAGCCGTTGGTGCTGCCGGAATCATGCCCTGCGCCTTAGCCGAAAAGGGTTAAGCACAAGGTAAGCGCCGCCTTCAGCGAAACGCGCTGATCGTGCCGCTGTCGTCCAGAACATACAGCGTCTGGCCGGCGACGATTGGCGCGAGCGAGACCGGCGCATCCAGTTCCCTGAACAGGCCGGCCGCCCCTTCGCCCGCGCTGACGCGATAGACCTGCCCTTCGCTGTTGGCGATCCACAATTGGCTTCCCGCCAGCACCGGCCCGGTCCAGAAAATCTGGCCCTTGCGGTCCTCTTCATTCCGGTAGCGCGGCAATTGCGTCATCCAGCGCACCTTGCCGGTGGAGCGCGCAATAGCGAGCAGGCGCGCGTCGTCGGTAAGGGTGAAGATCCATTCGCCAGCGACCGCAGGCGTGGAAATGCCGGCAAGGTTCAGTTCCCAGATACGCTGCCCCGTCACCAGTTCATAGGCCGCCATCCGGCCGCCCTGACCAAGAGCATAGACGCGGCCATCCTGAATGATTGGATCGGCATCGATATCGGTCAGCGATCCCACCTGCGTTGAAATCGACGTCCGCGCCAGGGCATCGGCCCACAGGACCCGTCCGTTTTCATAGCGGTAAGCGGCGAGTTCGCCAGAGCTGTAGCCTGCGATCACCGTTCCCTGACCCGCTGCCGGTGCCGCCACGCCGAACACGCCTGCCTGCGTTCCGGCACCCGATTCCTGCCACTGTTCCTCGCCCGTTGCGGCATCCAGCGCATAGATCTGGTTGTCCTGCGTCATCACATAGACAGAACCGAAGGCGATGGTGGGCGCGCCGCGCAAGGGACCTGCCGGTTTCACTTTCCAGACCTCTTCGCCCGTGCTGGCGTTCAGCGCGACGACTTCGCCCACACCGTTGGTGGCATAGACCCGCCCGTCGGCATAGCTGGCACCGCCCCCGAAGGCAGAAGCCTCGAGATTGCTGGCCACGGCCATGCGATAGGTCCAGACGGGCGCGCCGCCTGCGGCGTCGAACGCCCTGACCACGCCGCTGGTGTCGACGACATAGAGCCTGCCATTACCCACAACAGGCGCTGCGGCAAGGCGGCGCCGGTTGGTGCTGCCCGCGATGTCGGTCTTCCAGGCGAGGGAAGGATCGCTGGCGAGCGCCAGATGGCCATAGGCCTTGCTGGCGGTGCCCCCGGCCTGCGCCCAGTCACTATTCGCCTGCGCCGGCGGCAGGACCACGGCCACGCTGGCGAGTGCCGGGTCGACCTGCGCGCCGCTCTCGATACGGGAGAGGATCGGCGTGCGTTCACCGACGGTGGGCGTCGTCGCCGGGCCGTCACCGCCCCCAAAAATGCCACATGCCGACAGGCCGAAGGTTACACCGGCCAGAAACGCGTAGCGCGAAAAATTCTTGCGAGACATGGTTTTCATTATCGATCCTGTTTCGCGGCCCTTCACCGGGTCGCTTCGGGAGTCTGTTGAACAGCGCCTGCCGAAGGGCCAGTAGCTGCGCCTGCACCCTGCTGCGCCAACAACGCCTCGACATCGACGATCGCGTCCACGCCTAGCTGGCCGGCAATCTGCCGCGCCCGTGAACGGAGCGAGTCCGGAACATCGCCGGCCTTGGCGATTTCGGCGAACAGATTGCCTGCGCGCTGGGTATTGCCCGCCTCCAGATGCGCCATGGCGACGAGCTCGGCGGCGCTGCCGAAGAAGGGATTGCCGGGAACGGCAAGGCCTTCGAGCCGGTTGATGACCTGCTGCGGCGGCAGACTGTCGAAACGGGTGGCGACCTCCCGGATCGTGGCTAGGTCACGCAGCGCTGCGGGCGCATCCTCGTCCGCACCGACGGCTGCGAACAGGCGCGCGGCATCGTCCGCCCTCCCCTGCTCCAGTGCGATACCGGCCTGAAGCATCCGGGCGGCGCTTTGCGGACCGGCGGCATCGCCAGTCGCCAGCGGCTCGAGCAGTTCCCCGCCCGTGTCGAGATTACCGGCCTCGATCTGATCGAGCGCGCCGATCAGGGCTTCGGAACGGCGCTCCATCTCGCCTTCCTGCCGGCTCTGCCAAAATAGCCACCCGGCGAAAGCGGCCAGCACCAGCACCAGCAGGACGATGAGCGGAATGCCGAAACGCTGTGCGAAATCAGAATATCGGTCCTGCCGAACGGCGTCGTCCACCTCGCGCAGCATCATGTCGTCCTGTGCGGCCTTCTGCCGCCCGGCGCGATCTGCGGGTGTGAGGGAATTGTTCGGTCTGAGGGCCACGCGCGGTCTGTTCCGTCTGTTGAGATGAATGGCGGGTCTTTAAGGTCCGAAGGCGCTTACCGCAATGCCATGCAGCGAAAGCGGCGGGGATCTCCCCCGGCAGGCTCGTTCCCAATTCGGCCGGGCGCGCTGAATAGGCGATGAAGACGAGCGGCGCGGTAAAGATGGCCTTGGCAGTAAAGGGTCAGGACCAGTCCTTCCGCCCCATGGCGGAACCGTACAGGCGGCGATAGGCGGCGATCATCTGCGCTTCGTCATATTCGGCTGCGGCCCTCTGGCGATTGGCCGCGCCGATGCCGGCGCGCAGTTCTTCATCGCCCGCCAGCTTCGTCAGGGAAGCGGCCAGTGCATCATCGTCATCGGCTACCGCAATGAAGGGCACATTCGCATCGGCCACCATGTGCGGCAGATCGCCGACGGCGGGGGCCGCCACGGGCAGGCCCGCCGCCATCGCCTCCACCACCGAGATCGGGAACTGTTCGCTGTCGGAAGACAAGGCGAATATGTCGAACAGGCCGATATAACGGGCAGGATCGGCGACGAAGCCCGGCATATGCAGCCGGTGCCCGACATTCAGGCGATCCGCTTCCTCCGCGATCCTCTCACGCTCGTCCCCGTCGCCCACGATGACGAGTTGCCATTCCTCGGGCAGCGCGGCAAAGGCGCGAACCAGGCGCGGCAGGTTCTTCACGGCGCGCAGGCCCGCCAGGGTGCCCACCCATTTCTCATCGGCACGCTTGATGACCCCGCGCAAGGCGTCGCGGCGCGGAAGCTTGCCAAAGGCCGAAACGTCGATCCCGTTGGCTATGCGCTTCACCCGGCCCAGCGGCTGGTCCCAGACGTCCAGCGCGATTTCCTCCAGCACTTCGGACGGCACGACGAGGCCGGAGGAGCGCGCCAGGGCGATCTTCCGGTACCAGTTCCGCAGCCGCTTGGGCTTGCGGCGTTCGTCCTCGTTGAAGCCATCCTCGTGGTGGATGAGCGGCGGGAGGCTGAATGCGTCGCTGAACAGCGTATGCGCCATTACCGCATCCATCGCGCCCCAATTGAAAGTCAGCACCAGATCGTAGCCCGCCATGGCCCGGGCCAGTTGCTTGAGACGCCCCAGAGTCGGCCTGCCCTTCAAGGCGGGGAAATCGTCCCGCAATCGCAAGGCGATTCGCGGCGAAATCTGCTGCGCCGCTTCCCGCCTGTCGGGTACGCCGGATACGATCGTATGCGCGGCAGCCTGTCCGAACGCATTGATGAGCCGCACGTCGCGCAGTTCCTTGCCGCCTGCGGCAAAGGTCGAATGCAGATGCAGGATATGCGGTATATTGCCGCGCGCGGACTCCTGCCGCGGTGCTTTCGCCTTCGGGACCGCGCCGCGCCGACCACGGGTGCCATTTTTTCCGCGCGGTGAATTGCCCCCTGACTTCCGCATCACGAAACGCGCGCGAGCAGCCGGTCGATCGCGGCGCGGGCTACCGGCTCGTCAAGCTGGGGCGCATGGCCCACATCGGGCACCACCACGGCCTCGGCATCGGGGTTGCGCTCCACCATACGGTCAAGCGTCCGGTCCGCAAACAGATCCGACAACTCGCCCCGCAGGATCAGCACCGGCCGGCCCGCCAGCGCATCGTAGGCCGGCCAGAGATCGGGCGGCGCGGCACCTTCGTCGGCGGCGAAAGGTTCGGCGATTCCCATGTCGTAATCATAGCTGATGCGCCCGTTCTGGCCGAGCACCATGATGCGTTTCGCCATGTCCAGCCAATCATGCGTCGAATGGTTCGGAAAGGCCGAACAATGCGCGTCCTCCAGCGCGCGGGCGGCGTGCATCCAGGTGGCATAGGTGCGGCCCTGCCCGACATATTCGCGGATGCGCGCGAGGCCCGCCTCTTCCAGTTCCGGGCCGATGTCGTTCAGAACCGCGCCGGCGATGCGGCTGGCATCCTGCGCCGCCATCATCATCGTCATCAACCCGCCGAGCGAGGTGCCGATGGCGACCACACGCTTGGTCCCAAGCTCATCCAGCAGCGCCGTCACATCCTCGACATAGGTGGCCGGATCATAGCTGTGCGACAGATCGGCATAGGCGCTCTGCCCCCGCCCCCGCATTTCCGGCACGATCACGCGCCACTGCGGCGCCAGATGCTCCGCCAGATCGGCGAAATCGCGGGCGTTGCGGGTCAGGCCATGCAGGCAGAGTACGGGAGGGCGCCCATCGGCCGCGTTGCCGGCGTAATCGCGATAATGCAGTTCAAGCCCGTCGGCGCTGGTCCAGTACCGATCGGCAAAAGATTTCGTCATGATCGCGTTTCGTTTCCGCAGTCCGGCCCGCGCGGGGGCCACAGGAACAGGATGCGCCGGCTTGCCATGCCGCCGGCGCATACCCATTATCGCGTGATGCGAACCGAACCGCAACCCGCCCCCTATCGCCCTGCCCCTGAAATCCTCGCCCTGGCGGACTGGCTGGGCGACGCTGTCGAACCAGCCCGGTTCCCGAAGCATGTCGTGCGCTTCCGGAACGAGCGCTGGGCCGATGCGGTGGGGCTCGGAGGGATGGACGATGCAAATTGGGCCAGCCACTTCGCCGGTTTCGAGCCGCTGCGGGATAATCTGCAGACCCCGCTGGCGCTGAGATATCACGGCCATCAGTTCCGCACCTATAACCCGGAACTGGGCGACGGACGCGGCTTCCTGTTCGCGCAGCTTCGCGACGGAGCGGGCCGGTTGCTCGACCTCGGCACCAAGGGTTCGGGGCGCACGCCCTACAGCCGCACGGCGGACGGGCGGCTGACGCTGAAAGGCGCCATGCGCGAGATCCTGGCGACGGAGATGCTGGAGGCGCTGGGCGTCGATACCAGCAAGACCTTCTCGGTCATCGAAACGGGGGAGGAACTGCACCGCGGCGACGAACCGTCGCCCACCCGCTCCGCCGTCATGGTGCGTTTGTCGCACGGGCATATCAGGATCGGCACCTTCCAGCGCCTCGCCGCGCTGGACGAGGCGGCGCATATGCAGGCGCTGATCGCCTATTGCCTTCAGCAATTCCCCGGATCGCTGCCGCCGGACGACGCGCCGGGATGCGATGAACCCGCGATCATCCTGCTGCACCAGGTGGTCGAACGCTGCGCCGACTTGGCGGCGGCATGGATGGTCGCAGGGTTCGTTCACGGCGTGCTCAATACCGACAATATCAATATCTCGGGTGAAAGCTTCGATTACGGACCGTGGCGTTTCGCACCGCGATGGGATCCGGGCTTCACCGCCGCCTATTTCGATCACCAGTCGCTCTATGCCTTTGGACGGCAGCCCGAAGCGATGCACTGGAACTGCGGGCAGTTGGCCATAGCCCTGCGGCTGGTAGCGGACGCCCCGCCGCTGATCGCGGCGCTCGACCGCTTCGTTCCCCTGTTCGAAACAGCGATGCAGCGGCGCTGGTGCTGGCGGCTGGGTGTGGCATCCTCCGGCACCGAAGCGGATACGCATCTGATCGAGCAAAGCGTCGCCGCGATGCGGGCAGAGCAGATGTCGCCGGACCGATTCTTCTTTTACTATCGCGGCGGGCGCAATGCGACAGGCGATCTGGCCGACGCGCTGGCAGACCGGGACGCAGTTGCCATGCATGGACCGGATTCGGATCTCTGGTCCGGCGAAGCACCCTCGCTGCATATCGAGGAAGTCGAGGCGCTTTGGGCACCTATTGCCGAACGTGACGACTGGCAGCCCCTGTATCGCAAGATCGAGGATATACGCGCCTTGGGTGCTGCACTCGGTGCTCCGCCCGCATCGGCGTGCTCCGGTGCCCGAGTCTGAACCGCTGCAAGGCCAAGGCTTCAGCGAGGGTGGAACGCGCATGGATTATCTCTGTAACGAGCCTGTCCGCCGTGCCATGGTGGCAATCCGTTTCCCGCCGCCGGGCACGGGATGCGGCACCTGCAATGCCTGACCATATTTGAGATTTGAGGGACATCTTGGCTGCTAACGAGATCATTTCGTACGAGGCTGCGACCGGCAAGGAACTGTGGCGAGGAGCGGCGGGCGACGTCGGCGAAACCGTCGACCTTGCGCGGCGCGCGTGGCCGGAATGGGCCGCAAGACCGCTCGCGACGCGGATCGAACTGGTGCGCCGATTTGCCAACGAGGTCCGCAAGACGAGCGATGCCTTTGCCGAACTGATTTCGCGCGAAACCGGCAAGCCCTTGTGGGAATCGCGTACCGAGGTCGAAGCGGTGATCGCCAAGGTCGAGATCTCGATCACCTCCTATGCCGAACGTACCGGGCAGAAAAAGCTGGACAGCGCGCTCGGCGGATCGGCGGCGGTCCGGCACAAGCCGCATGGGGTGATGGCGGTGCTCGGCCCCTATAATTTCCCGGCGCATCTGCCCAACGGGCACATCGTCCCCGCTCTGATCGCCGGCAATGCCGTCATCTTCAAGCCGAGCGAGAAGACTCCGGCGGTGGGTGAATTCCTGCTCGGCTGCTTCCACCGCGCCGGTGTGCCAGCAGCGGTCGTGCAACTGCTGATCGGCGGACCGCAGGAAGGCAAGGATCTGGTTGCCCACCGCGACATCGACGGGGTGCTGTTCACCGGATCGGCGCAGGCAGGAATTGCTATCAACAAGAAGCTGGCCAGCAACCCCGGCAAGATCGTCGCCCTGGAAATGGGCGGCAACAACGCCATTCTGGTGCTGGACACGCCCAAGATACAGGATGCTGCCGTCACTATTGTCCAATCGGCTTTCACCACCGCCGGCCAGCGCTGCACCGCCGCGCGGCGGCTGATCGTCAAGGCCAGCATGTACGACGCGATCATAGACGAGGTGAAGCGGCTGGCGGATCGCATCATCTTTGACGAACCCTTCGCCGACCCTGCCCCCTTCATGGGGCCGGTTATCGACAATCTTGCTGCCGACCAGCTGACCGAAAGCTTCCTCTATCTGCTGTCAAACGGCGGCAGGGCGATCAAGCACATGAAGCGCCCCGACGACGATCTGCCCTTCGTGTCACCGGCGATTATCGATACCACCCGGCTGGAAGACCGCCCCGACGTCGAATTGTTCGGCCCGCTGCTGCAGGTGATCAAGGTCGACAGTTTCGACGAAGGGATCGCGGAAGCGAACAACACGCGCTTCGGCCTCTCCGCTTCGCTGATCGGCGGCACGCCGCAGGATTACAACCGTTTCTGGGCCAGCATCCGCGCCGGGATCGTCAACTGGAACCGCCCGACCAACGGCGCATCGTCGAAGCAGCCTTTCGGCGGGATCGGCCTGTCGGGCAATCACCGGCCGGCCGCCTTCTATGCCGCCGATTATTGCGCCTATCCCGTCGCCAGCACCGAAATGGACCAGCCGCGCGCCAGCGTCGGGGTCGGGTTCCGCGACGGGTGACCGGCGGAAACTGACTGGTCACCCTTCTACGCTTCAGCTTCCACTGGTGACGAGGTCAACTTCCGTGGTGCCTTCGCCAGCCGGCCGGGCATAGACGACATAGGACGCAGCGCCCTTGTTCCCGCTGAGCACCGAATCGCCGTCCTGCCGGATCTGTTCCGCCCCGTAACCATTCGTTCGCGCCCTGGTGGCGTAGAAGGCCAGCACATCATCGATGGAAACCGGCGTCAGGAAACTGACGACGCGGAGCGAGCAGGCGCCCTCGTCGGTTCCGGCAGCCTCCTGCGTGGCACCGCGCGGATAGACCGGGAACGCGGCAGGCAGACGGGCGGCCCAGGCAGAAGAATAGGCCACCTTCTCGGTGCAATTCGCGCCTCCGGGCTTCACGGCGCTGCGCGCTGCCGCCGTCAGAGCGGAATCGTCCGGCACCCGGGCGCCATATTCCCGCGCGGGGGGCGCCGGGCGCAGCTGGTCCGCACCGCCGACCAGCGCCGCAGCCTCCTGCCGCGCCGCCGCGACCTGCTGCGAACCGCGCTGCTGCGGGGACAGTGCAAGAGAGGACGAATCCTCGCCCACCAATTCGGGGTCGACCATCACCGCACCGTCGTCGAACGCGCCAGCGTTCGGATCGTCCTCATTGCCGCACCCGGCCAGCAAGGCGGTGGACAGAAGCAGGTATCCCGCACCGAAACGACGATGCATGCTGTCGCGCATGGCCGGGGTGACGGCTGCTTTTCGGGCCATTGGTATTCTCCGCAATTCGCTACGATCCGATCTTTATGTGTGACCGGTGTGCACGAAGATCGCGGCAAAGTCCCCTCGGAATGCGACCATTATGCATCCCTGTCCCGAAAGGGGATGAGGAACAGCGCAGACGTTACCTGCGCCATAGCAGATCTGCCGAAGCCGGAATCAAGAACGACCCCCGCCGAAGCGAGAGCCGCTCTTCACGGCCTGGTGGGTGCCGTGCCTGACCGCCGGCGATGGCGGCCAAAGTGAAACTACAGGCTGGATCAGCGGCAGCGCGAACCGCCGCGATCCACTTCGCGCCCCAGCAGTGCCCCGCCTGCCGCACCGAGGATCGCGCCCAGCGTCCGATCACCGCGGCCGGCAATCTCGCGTCCGGCAAGGGCTCCGGCTGCACCGCCGATAAGAAGACCGGTCGTGCCGTTCTTCTTCTGGCAATAATACCGGCCGTTATCACCGCGCCACACCCGCGTATCGCGGCGGACCGGGTCGCCATAGCGATCGTAATCCGAATAGTTGCTGCGGCGATAATCGTCATACCGGTCGCGGCGGTCCTGCTTGTAATGGCCACGCTTGCGCCCATGATCGAACGTCAGGTCGCCAAAGGCTGCGGCCTGGGCGACAGGTGCTGCATTAAAAGAAACGGCGGCCTGCGCGGGCGCGATCATGGCAAGCGCGGGCAGGGCGCCGGTCATGACGATGGCGAAGGCTGCTTTCTTGATGATGGATGGGGTCATCGTTCTATCCTTTTTTCTGGCGTTTGCTGCGACTGGGTGAGTGACGCCCGTTCGATTTGTTCAGTCTTAGGCTGCTTTTCCTGAACAGGCAGCAACGCATCGGACTTTTGTGAATTTTGCGACGAAGCGAGTTTCTTTGGCCGACCGGCTGCGCGCAAGAAGATGTCGCCAGCCGATAGTGGTTGCCGTATGTTCATCCTTTGCCTAGGCGCAACGGCGATGGAGACGGATGAGAACACGCCCCCGCCCTCCGGCCTCGGGGCCGCGCTGGGCGCCTATGTCATCTGGGGCTTCCTGCCGCTCTATCTGGTCCTGGTGCGCTCGGTCCCGGCGGTGGAATTCGTTGGCTGGCGGATCATCTTCACCCTGCCCATCTGCCTGATTATCGTGGCGTTCCGCCGTCAGGCCGCCGATGTGCTGCGCGCCTTGCGTAACCGGCGGGTCGTGCTCACGCTGACGGCGAGCGCTGTGCTCATCGGTCTGAACTGGCTGGTCTATGTCTGGGCGATCCAGAAGAATTACGTCTATGCGGCCAGCCTCGGCTATTACATCAACCCGCTGGTGAATGTCCTGCTCGGCACGATCCTGCTGAAGGAGAAATTGTCGCGCGCGCAATGGATTGCGGTGGCGCTGGCTGCGGCGGGCGTTGCCCTGCTGCTCGGCGGTGCCCTGACGACGCTGTGGATCAGCCTCACCCTCGCGCTCAGCTTCGGCACTTATGGCTTGCTGCGCAAACAGGTTGATGTCGGCTCCCTTCCCGGCCTGACGATCGAATCGGCCATTCTCCTGCTGCCGGCGGCTGGTATCGCCTGGTGGTTTGCCGCCAGCCCGCAGGGGTCGGCCATCGACGATTCGCTGACATTGACGCTGCTGATCGGCGCGGGCGGTGCGCTCACCGCTTTTCCGCTGCTGCTGTTCGCCATCGCGGCGCGGCGGATGAGCTATTCCACCCTGGGCTTCATCCAGTTCCTGGCGCCGACAATCGTCTTCATCCTGGGGCTGACCGTGTTCGACGAGGAACTGAAGCTGGTGCAACTGGCCTGCTTCATCCTGATCTGGACGGCGGCGGCGATCTTCATCTGGGATCTCTGGTCCCGCCGCGACCGGGCCGCCAGACCGCTCAGGCGGTAAGCATCACTCCACCAACCGCCAGCCGATCACCTGGCCCGCATGATAGGGCACGATTTCTCCACCCGCGATGGTCAGCGATTCGGGTACCTGCACTTCAGCGCGTTGCAGCGTCACGGTACCTTCGTTCAGCGGCAGGCCGTAAAATCGCGGCCCGAATTCGGAAGCGAAGGCTTCCAGCCGATCGAGCGCATTCTCTTCGTCGAATACGGCGGCATAGCTTTCCAGCGCATGCGGTGCGTTGAAAATACCGGCGCAGCCGCAGGAGGATTCCTTGGCACCGCGTTCATGCGGCGCACTGTCGGTGCCCAGAAAGAATTTTGGCGATCCCGATATCGCAGCCTTGCGAAGCGCGATCCGGTGCTCCTCGCGCTTGGCCACGGGCAGGCAGTAGAAATGCGGCCGCAAGCCGCCTGCCAGAATGGCGTTGCGGTTGATCTGCAAATGCTGCGGCGTGATCGTCGCCGCAATTTTCGGCCCCGCCGACTGCACGAATTGCACGGCTTCGCTGGTCGTGATGTGTTCAAACACGATCTTCAGATCCGGCAGGTCGCGCACCAGCTTGTCCAGGATACGCTCGATGAACACCGCTTCCCGATCGAAGATATCGACCTCGTGATCGGTCACCTCGCCATGCACGAGCAGTGGCATGCCGGTCTGCTGCATCCGTTCCAGCACCGGCATGATGTTGCGAACTGCCGTAACGCCTTGCGCGGAATTCGTGGTGGCATTGGCGGGGTACAGCTTGGCTGCGGTGAAGATCCCGGCGGCAAATCCCCGCGCTATTTCAGCAGGGTCGCTGTCGTCGGTCAGATAACAGGTCATCAGCGGCTGAAAGCTGCGGCCCTCCGGCAGCGCCGCCAGGATCCGCTCGCGATAGGACTGCGCCGCCGCCACGTCCGCAACGGGAGGCGACAGATTGGGCATCACGATGGCGCGGGCGAATTGCCGCGCCGTAAAGCCGAGAACGCCCTGCATCATCACTCCGTCGCGAAGATGGACATGCCAGTCGTCCGGGCGGCGGATGGTGATGGTCTGCTGCTGTGTCATGCGCCCCGCTCTACCGTCGCTACCGAAGATGCACCAGACCCGCTGCCTTGAAACGTGATCCGCCAGACCCAGATTCAGCGCATGACATCCGGCAGACTGTTCGACCGCGCGATCATTCGCATCACTCCTCAGGATGAGAAGGAGGACGCCGCCGCGTTTTTGCAGGGGCTGGTCACGAATGATGTGTCGGGCGATCTGCCGGTCTGGGCCGGCTTGCTGTCGCCGCAGGGAAAGACGCTGTTCGATTTTTTCGTCTGGCAAGGTCCTGGCGATTCGCTGCTGATCGATTGCGAGCAGGCTGCTGCCGACGATCTGGCGAAACGGCTGTCGCTCTACCGCCTGCGCCGCAAATTGACGATCGAACGCGACCCGGCGCTGGTTGTTTTCTGGTCCGCCGAGCGTGAGGATGGTGCCACGCCCGACCCGCGGCTGCCGGACCTTGGCTGGCGCCGTGTAGGCGAAGCGGAAGGCGGAGAACGCGATGTTTCCGATCCTTACAGGCAGCATCGCCTGTCCTGTGGCGTGGCCGAAGGGCAGGCCGAAATCGGCAATATCCTGTGGCTGGAGGCCAATGCGACGGAACTGAACGGCGTCAGCTTTTCGAAGGGCTGTTATATCGGGCAGGAAAACACCGCGCGGATGAATTGGCGGCAGAAGGTCAATCGGCGGGTGGTGGTGGTGCCCCTGTCCCGGTCTGAGGAAAAACGGCAGAAGCTGGCCTACCCTGCCCTGGATCTGGCGGTCGATCATCTTCGGGTGGAAGCGATCCAGCCGGAATTCGTGCCTGATTGGATGCGCCCGGAAAAACCGGCCAGCAACTGACCACCGCATTTCAGCCGGGTGCCGGCATCCCAAGCATGTCGGGCATGTCTTCGGTCAGCAGCCGTTCCGCCCGGTCCCGCGCGGCGCCGGCGGGCAGGCCTAGCGATTTCGCCAGCGCCCTGCCCATCAGCGCATCGCCCAACGCCAGAAGAACGAGAGTGAGCGTCTGTTCATGCACTGTCGCCGCACCCCGTGGCGGGATCGCATCATCCGCTGCCAACTCGTCCACCAGCGCGTGAATGGCTTCCACGATCGGATCGAGCGCATCCTCGTTCCCGGTCAGGATCATCCAGCTGGCAAGCGCACCCGCTCCTTCGCGATCGAATGCATCGAACGTCAGGTCGACGACCTCCCGGGGGCTGCCGAAACCCGCGCGGCTCGCTTCCACAGCCTCGCGAATGGTGACGCAGACGGTCTGCGCCAGATGCTGCGCCAACGCCTTCTGCAATCCCGACGCGGAGCCGAAATGGTGGAGCAGATTGGCATGGGTCCGCCCGACGCGCGCAGAAACCGCCTTCAATGTCACGGCTTGCGGCCCGGCCTCGATCAGCAGACCCCGCGCCGCCTCCAGCGCGGCGGTGCGGGATTCCTCGGGAGAGAGGCGCTTTCGGGTCGCCATGAACGTCCTTGTCCTTGCCGGGCCCTCTGAATGATGAGGGTAGCGGCGCTTTACTCCATCAGAATGCTTTTGCAACGATGCTTATTGACATTAGTGTAAGTAGTGGTTAGTTTTTCTTAACAGGCAATCTTTTCGGAATGATCATGAACGCACCAGCCAAATTCGCGCCGGCACCGATAGACACTTACGCCGGCTCGCCCACGCCCGACGACCTGGAACTGAACATCCGCGACCGGCGCTTTGCGCGCGATGGCGAAACGGGCCGCTGGTGGCTGAATGGCGACCCGGTGGCGACCGCGTGGTTCAACGCGCTTTCGGCGACCTTTCCTCGCGGCGAGGCTTTCTTCGTTGACTCCGTCAAGGCCAATCGCGAAGGTGCCCCGCCCCGTCTGGCGGCGGAAATCCGCGCTTTCGTCAAACAGGAAATCAACCACACCCGCGAACATATCGTATTCAACAAACAGGCCGAACGGTCCGGATATGACATTTCCTTCATTGATCGCCGGGTCGAGGAGATGCTGGCGCTCACCAGGGGCCGGCCGGCCTATGTCAATCTGGCCGCGACCATGGCCCTGGAACATTTCACCGCCATGCTGGGCCACGAATTGCTGGCCGATCCTGTCCATCTGAAGGGCGCCGAAGGGGAACTCGGCGATTTGTGGCGCTGGCATTCGGCGGAAGAGGTCGAGCACAAGGGCGTCGCCTACGATACCTGGCTGCATGCGACGCGCGACTGGAGCCGGTTTCGTCGCTGGCGCGTGAAAAGCCTGTTGATGCTCATCGTATCGCAGCGTTTCGTGATCCACCGAATGCAGGAAATGGCGAAGCTGCTGGAGCAGGATGGGCTGACCGGATGGAGATGGAAGGCGAAGATCGCCGCCTATCTGTTCTGGAAGCCGGGCTTTCTGCGCCGCATCGTTCCCCAGTGGTGTGCATATTTCCTGCCCGGATTTCATCCGTGGAACCATGACGACCGTGCGCTGATCAACCAGTACGAAGGTTCATTCGAGGATGCCTTGCTGCCTGCGGAGTAAGGCTGCCGGCGGGCAGGCGCGGGCGGCCCGGTCAGGCGGCATGCGCTTCCCTGCCAGCGGCCAGGTCGATCTCGAACAGTGTCGCTGCCTGCTGGCCCGACAACGCCCCTCCTGACGCCGTAGCCGCGCCCTGCGCCACGAAGCCGAGCCGGACCAGCAGACAGGCACGCCATGAATGACCGAGCATCCGGGCGATCGACAGCATGGCATCCGCCAATTCAGTCGCACGCCCTTCGCGGCAGTGAGCTTTGCCGATCCATCACCCGATTCGCATTCATCCGCTTTCATCCCGCCGCGAGGCGACGCCCACCGGCGAAGGCGATGGCATCGGCGCGTATGAGCGGCCAGGAGGGTGCAGCGGCATCGACCGGCTGCACGGCACCAATTTCGTTTAGCAGGACGTCGCGATCTTCCGGTCACGCCGGGCGCAGGAACAGGTTTCGGTCGCGGTGGAATATCGTCGCATTCTCCTGTGCCCTCAACGCAAATGCCGCCGGATCGTGAAAGATTCGCGGCACGGAGATGACTAAAATCTCATCTTGCGGGTAAATCAAACGACAAGAGGGAAACGGGAGGCGCTCTTCAAGCGATCCCGTTTCCCTCTTCAGCCGAAACATTTTTCCGGCACAGGCTTCCGCTTCCGGCAGCCGCGTCAGTAAACCTTACTCAGCAGCCCGCGCCGCCGCGTCGACCGAAACATATTTCCGGCCCAGCTTGCCAGAATGGAAGCGGACACGCCCTTCGATCAGCGCGAAAAGCGTGTGATCGCGGCCCATGCCGACGTTTGAACCGGGGTAATATTTCGTGCCGCGCTGGCGAACGATGATGTTGCCGCCGATGACTTCTTCGCTGCCGAACTTCTTCACGCCAAGGCGCCGGCCGGCCGAATCGCGGCCATTGCGGGATGAACCGCCTGCTTTCTTATGTGCCATTGCGCTCTACCTCTTACTTCTGGTCCGCCGCCACGGCGGGGGATGCTGTCTTCGCTGCAAGCTTGTCGCCGCCGACGGCAGTGATACGCAGAAGTGTCATCTGCTGCCGATGGCCGGCCTTGCGGCGGTAATTATGACGGCGACGCTTCTTGAAAACCGTCACCTTGTCGCTTTTCGCCTGGGCGATGATCTCGGCAGAAACGGTCACCTTCGACGCATCCTGCATGCTGTCGCCTTCGCCGGCCAGCAGGACATCGCCCAGATTGACCGTATCGCCGGCGTCACCGGCGAGCTTTTCGACTGCGATCTTGTCTCCGGCGGCTACCCGATACTGCTTGCCGCCCGTGCGCACTACTGCGAACATGGTGCCATTACCCTTAATCAATTGCTGTGCCGCCCCGCCTGCGTTCCAGTGACGAAACGGCGCGCCGGACTGCCCGCGATTTGCGGACAACCGGAAAGATGGCTGCCGTTAAGGGAGAACGCATTCGAAGTCAACGCTTGCCCTCTGCGAAACGCCGTTTTCCGCACATCGGGCTGGCAAGCGGAACCGGTGCTGCTATGACGTGCCCGATGATGCGTGATGGCAACCATAACCGGCAATTCCCTGCTTGTGACCGGGGTACCGCGCGCGTTTCGCTGACGCTTGTTCTGGCCGCCCTGGTGGCGGGATGCGCCAGCGACGGGCGCTATCCCTCGCTGGCCCTGCGCGATGCAGAACGCGCCGAAGGCAGTTTCGAGCCCGTGACGACAGACATACAAGCCCCCCGGCCTGCCCCTCTCGCCACGGCAGCAGAAAATCGCCTCGGCGGCCTGGTGGCGACTGCGCGCGAATCCCATGCCGCCTTCCGGGCCGCCGTACCTTCCGCGCGGCGCGCAGTGGCGGCGGGTGCCAATGGCGGCGTGACGTCGGACGCCTGGGCGGCGGCGCAGGTGGCTCTTGCCGATCTCGACAGCAAACGGAGCGCAACATCGGTGCCGCTTGGCGATCTCGATATCCTCTATGTCGACAGCACCCTCGCCTTCCAGGAGATCGAGCAGGTGGCGCAGGCGCGGGATATTGTCATCGCTCTTGTAGCCGAGGAGGATCGCATCCTGCAGGAACTGCGCGCGCGCATCCGCCTCTAATCCCACCGCGCCAGGTCCGCATGATCCTGCCCGCGCGGTGCAATCCAGTGCCAGCCATCATCGCGCTTCTCGCGCTTCCAGAACCATGCCGCGCTCTTCAGATGGTCCATCGTGAAATCCACCGCCGCCAGGCTGTCCCGCCGGTGCCGCGCCGCCGCAGCGACCAGCACGATCGGCGCGCCGGGCCGAAGAAAACCGATGCGATGCCACGCCAGAATGCCTTCGAGCGCGAATCGCTCCATCGCCTTTCGTGCCAGTTCTTCCATGCCCGGCAGCGTCAGTGGCGGGTAATGCGTGAGGTGCAACGCCTTTACATCGCCGTCCGGCCGCACTTTCCCGACGAAGCTGGCGATCCCGCCGCTATCGGGATTGGCACGTGCGAAATGCGCCAGCGCCTGCCCGGCCGAAAATCCTTTCTCCAGCAATCGGGCGTCGATCACCGATTCAGCCGCCGCTCACCGGGGGCAGCAGCGCGATTTCATCGCCGTCCCGTGCAGACAGGGCGCTCCTGTCCATCAGCAATTCGCCGGCGCAGGCCACATTCACCTTCTCGTCCTGCAGCTGCGCCGCAACGGCAGGCCCAACCGCGCGAATCAGACCGGGCCAGTCGAGCGGCCCCTCGACCATGCGCTCGGCCGCACCGGCGAGGTCTTGTAACGGCCCCAGAAACAGGATCCTGACCGCCATTCGTCAGCCGCCGGTCATGGACATGTGCCGGGGCTGCGCGGGGCGCTGCCCATGCGCATCGATGCGGAAGGCGTGGCGGGCAGGCTTTATCCGCATCGCCTGATCGAGAGCGTCATCCAGCGCGCCTTCCGGGTCGGCCGAGCGGATGGCCGCCCGCAGATCCACCTGTTCGCCGCCGCCGAGGCAGGGGTAGAGCTGCCCGGTGGTGGTCACGCGGATCCGATTGCAGCCTTCGCAGAAATTCTGCGTCAGCGGCGTGATGAGGCCGAGCCTGCCGCCGGTTTCCTCCACGTCGAAATAGCGCGCGGGGCCGCCCGTGCGATAGCTGCTCGACCGCAGGGTCCAGCGCGCCTCGAGCCGGTCACGCACAGCCGACAGCGGCAGATAATGATCCATCCGGTCGCCATCCACCTCGCCCAGCGGCATGACTTCGATCAATGTGATCTCATGTCCCTCGCCATGCGCCCAGCCGATCAGATCGGGAAGTTCGATCTCGTTCAGCCCTTTCAGCGCCACGGTGTTGAGCTTGACCTTCAATCCGGCGGCGCGCGCGGCGGCGATGCCGGCAAGCACCTGTTCCAGCCGGTCGCGCCGCGTCAGACGCTTGAACAGCGCCGGGTCGATTGTGTCGAGCGACACGTTCACCCGCTCCACGCCCGCATCGGCCAGCGCAGACGCATGTTCGGCAAGCTGCGTTCCATTGGTGGTCAGCGTCAGCTCGTCCAGCCCTTCGCCAAGCCTGCGGCCCAGGGCGCGGACAAGGTCCATCATGTCGCGCCGGACCAGCGGTTCGCCGCCTGTCAGGCGGATCCTGCGGATGCCGCGGTCGATGAACCCCAGTGCCAGATGGTGCAGTTCATCCAGGGTGAGCACCTCGTTTCGCGGCAGGAACTGCATCTTTTCGGGCATGCAATAGGTGCAGCGCAGATCGCAGCGATCAGTGACCGACAGCCGAAGATAGGTGATATGCCGCGCGAACGCGTCTACGAGCGGGGCGGGACGGTCTGTGGCCGATGATTTCGCGGTTTGGCGCATTTCGCTCATGATGCCACAAAGCTAGGCGTCCGCAGTCGTTCCCGCAAGCTTCAGCAACTGGCCGGTCACGCCGGGCGCATCGCTCAGGAAACGGATCGCCGAGGCGATGGCCGCAGCGTCGCCGCCGGCGATCATGTTGACGCGGTGCGGGGTGGATCGCCGGGCAAGGTCGCGTATGGCGGCCCTGCGCCAGTCGTCGTGATCGTAAGGCGCCCCCGGCATTTGCAGCAGCAAGGCAGGTGCGTTTTTCAGCAGCGCCAGAGCCTGCGGCATCCATTCGAGATGGAAAGCCGCCGCCGCTTCGATGGCATGCGGCGCAAGCCCCCCGACCTTCAGAACGACCTGTTCTCCCATTCAGCGCCGTTCCCGGCGCAGGGTGATGCCGATCTTTTCATTTTCTTCCGCAATCGCCAGCTTCACGATCTTCACCGTGACGGCCTGCACCCGCAGGTCCTGCAGGAACAGCGTTTCGCAGATATGGTCGGCCACCGCCTCGATCAGCTTGAAATGCGTAGCGGGCGGCAGAGCTTCACGCGCGGCGAATTTCAGGTCCATGTAATTCTTGCTGGCGTCCAGCGGCGTATCGGGCAGGTAGCGGTCGGCAATCTGCATCTCCGCATCGATGGAGATTCGCAGCGGCTGCGGCTTGCCGGTTTCTTCCGAATAGATGCCGGTTAGCACATCCACCTCGAGATCGGCAATCTGGAGCATCAATCTATCGGGCAATGGAAGGCACTTTCTGCTGCTGGCGGTCACGAATTCGCGGCTTTGCAGCACTTGGCGGCGCTGTCCAGTGGCGGGCAAGCGAACGGTTTGCCGCTTGACGCCAGCGACCGGCGGGCGACATGGTGCAGAACGGGGCTGGAGAGGGGAATATATGATGCGCAGGCAGAAAGTCTTTGCAGCCCTGGGGCTGATCGCCCTCATCATTTCCGTCGCTGTCTGGATCCTGGCGATCGGCGGCGCGACCGCGGCCCGTCTGGACATTCTGCCGAAGATCGACGGCTTTCGCGGCCTTTTCTACGCTGCACCGCTCGCCGCCTTCGGTGCGATCTTTGCGCTGCTCGTTCTGATCGCCGGCCGGATCATGCAGCGGGTGAGCGTGCGGCGCGCGCTTGTCGGCTTGCTGCTGTCGGCCGGATTTCTCCTGCTGGTCGCCATCGTGATCCTGCCCACCCGCGATCTGCCGCCCCTGCACGACATTACCACCGACACCGCAAACCCGCCGCAATTCACCACGCTCCCCCTGCGCGAAGACAATCTGGCAGGCGTGGACACATTGGCCAACTGGCGACGCCTGCATGAAGACGCCTATGGCGATCTCGACAGCGTGATCGTGCCGATGAATGTTGCGGACACCATCGACCGTGCCGCGGCACTGGCGCGGGAGAAAGGCTGGACCATCGCCGCTGTGGACCCTGCCGCCGGAAGGCTGGAGGCAACGGCCTATGCCTCTTATCTGCGGTTCGAAGACGATGTCGTGCTGCGCGTTACGCCGGCGCCCGGTGGCGGCAGCGTGGTCGACATGCGCTCGGTCAGCCGTGTGGGTGCCAGCGATCTGGGCAAGAATGCGGAGCGTATTCGCGATTTCCTGCGCGACCTCGCTGCGGCCTGAATCGTCAGTCCCGCCGCCAGCGCGCGAAGATCGCGGTGGGTAGCAGGCGGCCTCCCTCGCCTTCTTCCCGCATGGCGAGATCGCCATGCTCGACCTGGCCCGGCAGATCGGAGAACAGCTCGTTCAGCAGCCCGCCCAGCGCCAGGCTGGACATCCGCACGGCATAGACGGTGAGGAACAGGAAACGGCTGTCCGCATCCAGCAACTGCCGGCAATTGGCCACCAGCGGGGCGAGGCAATCCTCGAGCCGCCAGGTCTCGTGTTTCGGCCCACGTCCGAATTTCGGGGGATCGAGGATGATGCCGTCATAACGGCGCCCTCGCCTGACCTCACGCGCGGTAAACTTTGCCGCATCGTCCACCAGCCAGCGGATCGGCCGGTCTTCCATTCCCGACAGCGTGGCGTTTTCCCGCGCCTGCGCCACAGATTTCTTTGACGCATCGACATGGGTAACCGGCCCGCACTGGCTGAGCGCCAGCGACCCGACCCCGGTATAGCCGAACAGGTTCAGCGTTTCGGCATCATCGCGCCCGGCAAGCTGCGCCCGCATCCAGTCCCATACCGGCGCCATGTCGGGGAAAAATCCCAGATGCCTGAACGGTGTGCGCTGCGCGGCGAAGCGCACTTCCTTCCAGCGCATCGGCCAGCCCCCATCGGGAACCTGCGGGTTGCCGGTCCAGCGACCGCCGCCATCCTCATCCGATGCCGGGATGAAGGCGCTGTCCGCCTGCCACTCGCCGCCGACCATGCGCGGCGACCAGAGAGCCTGAGCTTCGGGACGGGTGAATTCGAACGGGCCGAAACGCTCGTGCTTGCGCCCGTCGCCGCTGTCGATCAGACCGTAATCGGGCCAGGCTGCGCCCTCCAAGATCAAGGGCCGGTCGTGTAGCGTCGCCATCAGCGCGCCGGGGTCGCATGAGCAGCGACATATTCGGCGACTGCGGCATAATCGTTGGGCAGATGCGTGAATCTCTCCTCCAGCGCGAACAGATCTCCGACCCTTTCGGGTAATTCGGGGCGCCGCCCTGTCGCCTCCTCTACCGCATCCGGGAATTTCGCCGGATGCGCTGTGGCGAGGGTGACGACAGGCACTTGCGGCGGCAGATCGGATTGTAGCGCCGCATGCAGGCCGATGGCGGTATGCGGATCGATAGCTTGCCCGCAATGTTCATTCGCCCAACGCATTGCGCGGAGCATATCATCGTGATCGGCGCGGGCGCTGCGGAACAATTCGCCGGTGCCGGCAATCTGCAGGTCGGACAGGCGCATCGCCCGCTGATCCTCGAAATTCGCCATCTGCGCCTGCATGCCCACGCCGTCGCGCCCGCCCGCTTCGAACAGCAGCCTTTCGAAGTTCGAACTGATCTGGATATCCATTGACGGTGCCGCCGTGGGAGTGACCTCTCCTGCGGAATAGTCGCCCGTGCTCAGCGCCCGGTGCGCAATATCGTTGACATTGGTGGCGACGATCAGCCGCTCGATCGGCAGGCCCATGCGTGCGGCGACATAACCTGCGAACACATCGCCGAAATTGCCGGTGGGAACGGAGAAAGCGACTCGCCGACCCGGCGCGCCCAGTTGCAGCGCCGCCGCAAAATAATAGACCACCTGCGCCATCAGACGCGCCCAGTTGATGGAATTGACCGCACCGATGCGGAAGCGGCCGTTCATCGCCTGATCCGCAAACATGCGCTTCACCATCGCCTGAGCGTCGTCGAAACTGCCGTCGATGGCGATATTGTGCACATTTCCGGCATGAACGGTGGTCATCTGCCGCCGCTGCACGTCGCTGACCCGGCCTGCGGGGTGGATCATGAAGATAACGACTTTTGCACGGTCCGCCACCGCGTGAATGGCTGCCGATCCGGTGTCGCCGCTGGTTGCCCCGACGATCGTCAGATGACTGTCGGATCGGGCGAGGAATTCTTCGAACAGGAGACCCAGCATCTGTAGCGCGACATCCTTGAACGCCAGCGTCGGTCCGTGGAACAGTTCCAGCAACCAATGCTGCGCGCTCAGCTGGACGAGCGGGGTGACTGCGTCATGAGCAAAGCCGCCGTAAGCCGTGTTACACAGGCTGCGCAGCCGGTCCTGCGTCAGGCTCTCGCCAACGAAGGGCGCCATGATGCGCGCGGCCAGTTCGGGATAGGGAAGCCCGACCATTGCCGCCATTTCGGCTGCTGAAAAGCGCGGCCATGCATCGGGAAGGAACAGACCTCCGTCAGAAGCGAGACCGGTCAGGGTCACGCCTTCAAAATCGAGTGCTTCGGCGCCGCCGCGAGTGGAGATATATTGCATGACGGGGGTGGGGTAGCGAGCGAAAGGGGCGCGCGCAAGCGAGCGCCCTGCCCGGATCACTCCCTGCCGGAAGGGCGCAACCGGCGCCGGACGGCCAGGAAGTAGATCGCCAGCGCGGTAACGGCGAAGAAGAACCACTGTCCGGCATAGGCAAGGTGGTTGTTGGGCAGATCGTTGGGATCCGGCTTCGCCAATTGCCCCAGCCCGGCGAGCGGCGGGTTCGCCACCAGAGTCCCGCTGGACGAGATGATTCCTCTTGCCTCGCCGCCGCTCCATTCAGGCGTCTGGGGATCGCGGGAGAACCCGAGAGCGACATCGCCCGTGCGCCCGCCGTCCAGCGCACAATGCGCCACATGCATCCAGCCGCGCGTGCCCTGCGCGCTTGTTCCCGCGCCCGATCGCATAGCCAGCACCGCCACGCAGTCCACGCTGCTCCGGCGATATCGCGCGGCTTCAATCTCCGCCTGCGTCGTAGGAAATTCGACAGCGGTTTCGATCCCGTCGGCAGCCCTGTACCGGTCGAGCAGGTCAGCCTTCCATTCGGCTCGGCCAAGCTGCCAGAATCCCAACGCCATCATCGTGGCCACCGCCATGCCGACGATAATCGTCGGGAGTATGGGAAAGCGGCGGATCATCGCTCGCCGCGCCCGGCTTCCCCTGCGCCCTGCCGAAACTCTGCGCGCAGAAGGGCGGTCTTGGAAAACCGCAACCCTCCCAAAATGGCGAGGATGGTCAGGGGAACCCAGAGGGTCACGTGAACGTAAAAGGGCGGCTGCACCGCGATTTCGAGCCACATGGCAAGCCCAACCATCAGCGCACCGATGATGAGGGTGAGGAAAGCGGCCGGCCCGTCGCCAACATTGAAGCGCGTAAAATCAAGCTGGCAGGCGCGGCAACGATCGGCGAACCGCACGATGCCAGCGAATAGCGTCCGCCCCTCGCAACGCGGGCATTGTCCCAGGACGGATGCGACGATCCAGTGAACGGCCTTTCGCGGTTCGCCGGTGTCGGGCGTCCTGCGTGCAGCCGTCAATGCAGTTCGGCGCCCCACCCGCCCCAGACATAGACGGTGACGTAGAGGAACAGCCACACCACGTCGACGAAATGCCAGTACCAGGCTGCCGCCTCGAAGCCGAAATGCTGCCGAGGAGTAAAATGCCCCTTGTTGGCGCGGACGAGGCAGACGATCAGAAAGATCGTGCCGATCAGCACGTGAACACCGTGGAAGCCGGTCGCCATGTAGAAGGCCGAACTGTAGGTATTACCGCCGAAATCGAACGGGGCATGAAGGTATTCATAGGCCTGGATGAAGCTGAACAGCACGCCAAGCGCAATCGTCAGCATCAGGCCCTTCTTCAGACCGTCCCTGTCGCCGTGGATCAGGGCGTGATGCGCCCAGGTGACCGTCGTTCCCGAACAGAGCAGGATCAGCGTGTTCAGCAGCGGCAGATCGAAGGGGTCGATCACCGCCTCGATCGCCTCGGGCGGCCAGACGCCGCCGACGACTTCGGACAATTCGCTGGGGAACAGGGCGAAGTCGAACCAGCTCCAGAACCAGCCCACGAAGAACATCACTTCCGAAGCGATGAACAGGATCATGCCGTAGCGGAAATGCAACTGCACGACCGGCTTGTGATAGCCTGCCTGCGCTTCCTTCACGATATTGCCGAACCAGCTGAAGAAGGTGGCGATCAGGCCTGCGATCCCCAGGCCCATGACCAGCCAGGCATTCGCCATCTCATGCATGTAGAACACGAGGCCGGTTGTGAAGGTGAGCGCCGACATCGAGGCGACCAGCGGCCAGATGTCCGGCGGCAGGATGTGGTAATCGTGGTTCGTGTTGCCGGCCATGAGAAGATTCGTCCTGATCTTGTCGGTTGTGCGTGTTGCTGCTGCCTGTAGGCTGCGGCACGGGTTCGGTCCAGAGGCTAGGAGGCGCTATCCTCTGCCTCGATTGCCTTGTGGAAGGTGTAGCTCAGCGTGATCTGCTCGACATTCTTCGCGTTCTCGTCCTGCAGGATAGCGGGATCGACATAATACAGGACCGGCATCCGAACTTCCTCGCCCGGCTGCAACGTCTGCTCCGTGAAGCAGAAGCACTGGACCTTGTTGAAATACTTACCCGTCTGCTCCGGCTCGACATTGAAGGTCGCCGTGCCGGTGATCGGTACGTCGGAATTGTTGCGGGCGATGTAGAATGCCATGTCCCGCTGACCGATCTGGACGGTGTCCGTCGCCTGTTCCGGCCCGAACGACCAGGGCACATCGCGGGCGATATTGCCGTCGAACCGCACGGAAATCGTCGGAGATCCGGCGCTTTGGGCAAGCTGCGATGCAAGATCGGCATCGGCGATGCTGGCCCGCTGTGTCGTGCCGCCAAAACCGGTCACCTGGCAGAAGATGCGATAAAGCGGCACCGCGGCGTAACCGAGTCCGAGCATCCCGACAGCCGCCGCCAGAGCGATCAGAGCGACACGCAGATTACGGCTCTGCACGGTTGAAGCAGGATAGCTGCCGGCGTTCATCTCACTCTCCGATCCGCACGATCGTGATCGCGTAGAACAGAATGACAAAGAACACGAGCAACCCGCCAAGCGCATAATTGCGGCTGGTGCGGCGGCGCTTCAGTTCGGTTTCATCTTCCGGCGTCATTACAGATAACCCTGCCCGTAAATGACACGATCCGCAACCAGGATGCCGAACAGCGCAAAAAGATAGATGATGCTGAATGCAAAAAGGCGTTTCTCCGGCTTCATAGGATCATCGGGTGCCGATGTTCGGAAGGCGACCGGCACGGACAGCATCAGGAAAGCGGCTGACAAAGCCAGGGCCGCGATGCCGTAGATCGCGCCAGTGCCGCCGATGAACCACGGCGTGGCAGCCAGCGGCAGAAGAAGGGCGGCATAGACGATGATCTGAAGACGAGTAGACTTTTCTCCCCGGACGACGGGCATCATGGGAATGCCGACCTTCGCATAATCGGACTGCACGAACAGCGCCAGCGCCCAGAAATGCGGCGGCGTCCAGAAGAAGATGATTGCGAACAGCAAAACCGGCATGGCAGTGATTTCGCCGGTGACGGCAATCCAGCCGATAAGTGGCGGAAAGGCGCCCGCGCCCCCGCCGATCACGATGTTCTGCGGCGTGCGGGGCTTCAGCCATATCGTATAGATGACCGCATAATAGACGATCGAGATCGCGAGGATGACGGCCGCCAGCCAGTGGATCGCCACGCCCATGATCCCAACCGAGGCGGCGGACAGGGCAATCCCGAAATCGCGGGCATCGATCCGTGCCAGTCGTCCCGCGGGAATGGGCCGGTGTGCCGTGCGCTTCATCCCGGCATCGATATCGGATTCCCACCACTGATTAAGCGCCGCAGCACCCCCAGCGCCCAACGCGATGCACAGGATGGCGGTAAAACCCAGCACCGGGTGGATCGATCCAGGTGCAGCCAGCAGGCCGCACAACCCGGTGAAGATGACCAGCGTCATCACGCGCGGCTTCGTCAAGGCGAAGAAGTCGCGCCAGTCCGCAGGCAGGGTTTGGGCGAGCACGCTCATGGCAGGACGCTTGTGCTTGTTCCTTTCGACAAGGGGAGGATAGGCCGGACCGGCTTACCCTCCCCTTGCATAATCCTAGCCGCAGCCGGGCAGGATGACCTCAGACGGTGGCCGGCCGGTCGCCGGCGCGGGGCAGGTGATTGTGATAGTCATGATCGTCCTCGATCACCGGCAGCGTCTCGAACTGGTGATAGGGCGGCGGGCTGGACAGGCTCCATTCCAGCGTGGTCGCACCTTCACCCCAGTAATTGGGCGCAGCCCTCTTGCCAGCTGTGAACGCGTAAACGAGGTTCACGAAGAACACACCCATGCTGGCCGCCATGACATAATAGCCGAGCGAGGAGATCTCGTTCCAATACTGGAAGGCCGGGGTGTAATCGGGATAGCGGCGCGGCATCCCCTGCATCCCGAGGAAATGCTGCGGGAAGAAGATGATGTTCACGCCGATGAAGAACAACCAGAAATGGATGTGCGAAAGCAATTCGCTATGCCAGCGGCCGCTCATCTTGGGGAACCAGTAATAGAAGCCCGCGAACAGCGAGAACACTGCACCCATCGACAGAACGTAATGGAAATGAGCCACCACGTAATAGGTGTCGTGCAGATTGTCGTCGATGCCGCCATTCGCCAGCACCACGCCGGTGACGCCGCCCACGGTAAACAGGAAGATGAAGCCCAGCGCCCATACCATCGGGCTCTTGAAGGTCAGGCTGCCGCCCCACATTGTGGCGATCCAGCTGAAGATCTTCACGCCGGTCGGCACCGCGATCACCATCGTGGCCGCCGTGAAATACATCTTGGTATTCACGTCCAGACCCACGGTATACATGTGGTGCGCCCAGACGACGAAGCCGACTACGCCGATCGCGACCATGGCATAGGCCATGCCGAGATACCCGAAAACGGGCTTGCGGCTGAAGGTCGCGACAATCTGGCTGACCATGCCGAAACCGGGCAGGATCATGATGTAGACTTCGGGGTGGCCGAAGAACCAGAACAGATGCTGGTAGAGAACCGGGTCGCCGCCGCCGGCCGCATCGAAGAAGGTCGTGCCGAAATTACGGTCGGTAATCAGCATCGTGATCGCCGCCGCAAGGACCGGCAGTGCGAGCAACAGAAGGAATGCGGTAACCAGAACCGACCAGACGAACAGCGGCATCTTGTGCAGGGTCATTCCCGGCGCGCGCATGTTGAAGATGGTCGTGATGAAGTTGATGGCACCGAGGATCGAGGCGATCCCGGCGAGATGCAGCGCGAAGATGGAGAAGTCGACTGCCGGCCCCTGCGACCCGCTGGTCGAAAGGGGCGCATAGACGGTCCAGCCCGTACCCGCACCGAGGCCGGTACCGCCCGGCACGAACATCGAGAACATCAGCGAAAGGAAGCCGGCCACGGTCAGCCAGAACGAAATATTGTTCATCCTGGGGAACGCCATGTCGGGCGCGCCGATCATCAACGGAACGAACCAGTTGCCGAACCCGCCGATCATGGCGGGCATGACCATGAAGAACACCATGATCAGGCCATGCGCCGTAATCAGCACATTCCACATGTGCAGATTGACGTCGAAGGACGCTTCGCCGCCGAGCAGGTTAACCCAGAAGCCGAGAAACTGGATGCCGGGTTCGTGCAGTTCGGCACGCATGATCCCCGAGATAGCGCCACCGATGATGCCGGCGCAGATCGCGAAGATCAGGTAAAGCGTGCCGATATCCTTGTGGTTCGTCGACATGAACCAGCGCGCAAAGAAGCCCGGCTTGTGATCGGCATCGTGCGAAGCGTCATGATGATCGCTGTGAGCCTGGAAATTATCGGCGGTGGTAGCCATTTTCTGTCTCTGACCTGCTTCTAGCGTAAATCGTTACATCGTCGTCGGGCGCGAGGGCGCGGTGTCCTCGGTCGGCGGAGCGCCTGCCCCCGGTGCGCCGGGCAGCGAGCTTTCGGGCTCCTGCAGCGGCGCGAGTTCCGGTGCGGCTTCTTCCTCGCCGCCCACCGTCCCGCCTTGCGAACGCACCCACGCTTCCCATTGCGGACGCGGCAAAGCCTCGACCACCAGCGGCATATAAGCATGACGCGCACCGCACAATTCGAAACACTGGCCGTAATATATGCCGGGCTCGTTGATGAACAAGCGCCGCTCGTTCAGGCGGCCAGGCACCGCGTCAAGCTTGAACCAGAGCGACGGCACGCCGAAGGAATGGATCACGTCGGCCCCGGTCGTCTGGATCCGCAGCCATTCACCGGCCGGGACTACCATGCGATTATCCACGGCAGCCTGCGCCGGCTCTCCCCGGGCGATCGCATCGCTTTTATCAAGCATGTTGGAGATGACTTCGAAGCCGCCATTATCGGGATAGGTGAAGCCCCAGTACCATTGATAGCCGGTTGCCTTGATGGTCACCGCGTCTTCGGCAGGCGGTTCGTACTGGCGGGCGAGAAGCGTGATGGAGGGCACCGCGATCGCCACCAGGATGAGCACCGGCACGAGCGTCCAGACAACCTCGATCAGCGTATTGTGGCTTGTCTTGGACGGGACCGGATTGGCCTTGCGGCGATAGCGGGTCACGACCCAGAGAAGCAGGCCGAGAACGAACAGGCAGACCACCGTGATGAGGGGCAGCAGAATTGCGTTGTGCATCCAGTTCGCATATTCACCATCCGGCGTGTATTGATCCTGAAAACCTATGGCGCCGCTTTCCGGCGCGCCCTTGATCCAGCTGGGGTCGAGGGGTGTATAGGCATCGCTGCCCGGCGCAGCTTCGACCGTGGAGCCATCCGCCGCGTCGGCCGGGTCCACCTGTCCTGGAGCGACTTCCGCCTGCGGATTTTCCGCCGGTGCGACCGGCACGTCTGCCGCAGAGGGGACCGTAGCGGCCTGAGCCACCGCAAGCTGCGGCGCCAGGGCAATCGCAAGAGCCAGCAACATGGCAGACATGGCGGTCAGCAGATTGCGCAACATGGGGCGGGTGATCTCACCAGAATTCATCGGGTCGGACACTTTCCGTTTACAGGCCATTCACGTCGGCCCGTTTTCGGACCGTATTTCTTGGGCATCGAGCCATGCTGGCACGGCCGGTCAGGCTCCGCGTGCAGACCCTGTTTGGAGCGCCTATACGCAAGCTTGCCCCTCGCCTCAAGCGCTTCTAGGGACATTTTTCGCCAGCCGGCGGCGCGTCACTGCGGAATACAGCTTGCCGTACCGTCGCCGATGCCAAGCTGGCGCGAACGAGCCGAGACGAAGGACGAGAGCATGACCGAAGACACCGTATTGGCAGAATTCCGCGCGAGCGAAGCGCTGCTCTCGGGCCATTTCATCCTGTCTTCAGGGCGGCACAGCGCGAATTACCTGCAATGCGCCCGCGTGCTGATGGACCCGGACCGCGCGGGCCGCCTGGCGCTCGCTCTGGCGCAGAAGCTGCCGCGCGAATTGCGTGCGGAGATCGACAGGGTCGTCTCTCCCGCCATGGGCGGCATCATCATCGGGCATGAACTGGGCCGGACGCTCGGCAAGGAGGCAATCTTCCTCGAACGCCCGACCGGCACTTTCGAACTGCGCCGCGGCTTCCGAATCGAACCGGGCGAGAAGGTGCTGCTGGTCGAGGATGTGGTGACCACCGGATTATCGTCGCGCGAAGCGATCGCCGCGGTTGAAAAGGATGGCGGGGAAGTCCTCGCCCTCGCCGCGCTGGTCGACCGCACTCTGGGCGAGGCCGAACTGCCGGTGCCCTTCATCCCGCTCGTGGCCATCAATTTCCCGACCTATGCGCCAGAAGACGTTCCGGCCGAACTGGCGCGAATTCCCGTGACGAAGCCCGGCAGCCGCAGGAACTGACGGTGGCCTCTCACTCATCCGGCGAACGGGAGCGCAAGCTGCGCCTCGGGGTCAATATCGATCATGTCGCGACGATCAGGAATGCGCGCGGCGGCGATCACCCCGACCCGGTGCGGGCAGCGCAGATCGTCGCGGAATGCGGCGGCGACGGGATTACCGCCCATCTGCGCGAGGACCGGCGGCACATCCGTGACGACGATCTGAAGCGTATCCAGGCCGCAACCGATCTGCCGCTGAACCTTGAAATGGCTGCGACCCCGGAAATGCTGGAGATCGCCTTGCGCCATCGCCCTCATGCCGCCTGTATCGTTCCCGAAAAGCGCGAGGAGCGGACGACAGAAGGCGGTCTGGACGCGGCGGGGCTGCACAATCAGCTCTCACCGCTGGTCTGGAAGCTGAAGGACCACGGCATCCGCGTCAGCCTGTTCATTGCGCCGGACCCCCGGCAGCTGGAAGCGGCGATCCGCATGGGCGTGCCGGTGGTGGAATTCCACACCGGCGAATATGCGAATGCGAGTGGCGAGACACGAGGCGCCGAGCTGCGCCGGATTGCCGACATGGCGGCCCTGGCGGCAAAAAACGGCATCGAACCGCATGCGGGCCACGGCCTCACCTATGACAATGTCCAGGCGATTGCCGCCATACCGCAACTGGCGGAGCTCAATATCGGGCATTACCTGATTGGCGAGGCCGTGTTCGTCGGCCTTGCCCCGGCGGTGCTGCGGATGCGCGAATTGATGGACAATTCCTGATGGCCGAAATTCGATGAAGACCACGCGATGATTATCGGCCTGGGCTCCGACCTCTGTAATATCGAACGAATTCAGAACTCTCTCGACCGGTTCGGAGAACGGTTCGAGAACCGGGTGTTCACGGCCACGGAACGCGCCCGCGCACGGCGGCGGCCCTTCACCATCGCCGGCACCTATGCCAAACGCTTCGCCGCCAAGGAGGCATTTTCCAAGGCTGTCGGAACCGGATTCAGACGCGGCGTGTTCATGAGGGACATCGGTGTGATCAACGCCCCTTCGGGCGCGCCGACGCTCGCGCTGTCGGGCGGTGCCGCCGCCCGGCTGGGAGAACTGACGCCTGCGGGCTTCAGCATCGCCATTCATCTTACCCTCACGGACGATCACCCATGGGCGCAGGCCTTCGTGATCCTGGAAGCAGTACCCCTGACCGATGCCCTCTCCCACACTGACTGATCCCGCTCTTCCGCGCACGGCATCGCTTTCGCCGCAATCGCCCCCTGGCGAGCGACGGGAGATCGCGCGCGAAGGAGCCGGGCGGCCCGTCAGCGGCAGGTCGGAAGATAGCGGGGGCGATGTAAACTGGGGCGCGGAATTGCGCGGTCTTCTGCTGATGATCCTGGCCGTGCTGGGCTTCCACAGCCTGGTGGCGAAGCCTTTTTACATCCCCAGCCAGTCGATGGTGCCCAATCTGCTGGTCGGCGACCGTCTGGTGGTCAGCAAATATCCTTATGGCTGGTCGTGGGTCAGCGCGAGTTTTCATGTCCTGCCGAGAAGCGACGCCCGGCTGTTTCCCGCGAATCCGGAATATGGCGATATCGTCATCGCCGTGCCGCCCGGGCGTGACGAGGATTACATCAAGCGCGTCGTCGGCTTGCCGGGCGACCGGATCGCCGTGGTGAACGGCCAGATCGTGCTGAACGGAACGCCGGTTCCGCAATTGGTAGAACCCTCCATCGACATCCCCGTCGATGCAAACGCGCCCTGCCTTGCCGATGTCTACCCCGGCGCAAAGCGCCTCCTGGCTTCGGGTGCGGCGGTTTGCGAACTGCCCACCTATCGCGAAATCATGCCGAACGGCGCGACCTATCTGATCGTGGACCACCGGACGCAGGCGCTCGACAACATGGCAGAAATCGCCATACCCGCAGGGCACGTCTTCCTGATGGGCGACAATCGCGACGAATCCGCCGACAGCCGTGCCGAGGCGTGGGAGAGCGGTCTTGGCGGCCCGGTTCCGCTGGAAAATGTCGGCGGCCGCGCGGAATTCATCACCTTTTCGCTCGATGGCAGCACCGGGTGGAATCCGGTCACCTGGTTTACGTCCTTGCGTGAAGGACGGGCCTGGACCACACTGCGCCCTGCCCTCGCCGCGAGTGCGATCGAACCCTCGCAAGACGAAGGGGTCGCGCAGGCGGCGAATGGCGAATGATGATCGGCAGCGTATCGGCAATGCGATGCGGCTGCTCCGCATGCGGCTGACAGGGGAAACATCTTGAGCGAAGACGGCCGCAGTTCGGTCGGGTTGGAAGGGAATGATTACATCCCCTCCGAACGGCCCACCGGGGCCAGCCCGACCCGCATCAGCAACCCGCAATTGCAGCAGGAGGCGAAGCGCGCGCTGGTCTGGGCCAGCGTGATCGGCCTCATCATCCTCTGCATCTGGATTTCGCAATCGCTGCTCGTGATTTTCGGTGCCTTCGTATTCGCCGCCATGGTGGATGGCGGGGCGCGCCTGCTCGGCAGGGCTGTACCGATCTCACGCACGATACGCATTGGCATCGTCCTGCTGCTGACCGGCGCCTTCTTCGTATGGCTGTTCTGGTATGGAGGCACCCGGGTTTCGCAGGAAGCGGCACAATTTCCACAAATAATAAACCGGCAGTTACTTGATCTGATCGCCTATCTACAGGGCCGTGGCTTCGATATCGGACCCGACATCGTGCGGACCATGCTGGAGCAGATGGCGAGCGGCGTCGGAACGGTAACGCGCGTGATCGGCGGCCTGTTCGGCGGTTTTGCCACCATGCTGCTGATCCTGATCATCGGCATCTACATGGCGCTCGAACCCGATCTTTACGAACGCGGCTTCGCCTGGCTGATCCCCAGCGCCCAGCGCGAGAACTTCTACATCACCGCCAGCCGGATGGCCGCGACCATGCGGCGGCTGATGGCCGGGCGGTTGCTTGGCATGCTGGTCGAAGGCATCTTCACCTGGGCGCTGCTCGCCTGGTATGGCGTACCGATGGCTGCATTGCTGGGCATCATTACCGGGCTGCTCGCCTTTGTCCCCAATGTCGGCGCGATCGTATCCGGATTGCTGATGGTGACCGTGGGATTCTCCGGCGGCGTCGACATGGGCCTGTTCACTATCTTCGTGTATTTTCTCGTTCAGACGATCGACGGTTATATCCTCGTGCCGATGATCGCGCGCAAGACGGTCGACCTGGCGCCGGGCCTCGTGCTTGCCATGCAGCTGATCATGGGCGTCCTGTTCGGGCTGATCGGCCTGTTCCTTGCCGACCCGCTGCTGGCCATGATCAAGGTCGCGCTGGAAAGACGCGCGGAACTGAACAGCAAGGAAGACGAATCGATCGATACTACCGGCGCACCTGACCCCGCCGCGGCGAATGCGACCACGTTGGGAAGCCGATAGGATGGCGCGCAAGTTCCTTTATGTCATCGCGGGCCTGATCGTCCTTGCCATAGCAGGCGCCTTCGCCCTCGCCATTTGGGGCAAGGAGCTTCAGAAGATGGCCTTCGTCCCCGGCGACGGCTTCGTCGAGCAGGAGCGATTGGCCGACAACGCCTATCGGTCGACCGATATGTGGATCTCGCGCCCGGGCATCGGTCTCGACGATCCTGCACGCTGGCAGCCCGCGACACGCGGCGAAGCGCGCGACGTGCCGACGGCAGACGAGAACAATCCGGAATTTGTGGTCTTTTTCGTCCATCCGACCAGTTTTCTCGAACGCACCAGCTGGAATGCGGCGCTGGAGGATGCACAATCGGCACGCATCGCCGAAGTCTACGTTCGCGGCATGGCCAGTCCGTTCAACCAGGCGAGCGAGATTTGGGCGCCGAGATACAGGCAGGCGACCTTCGGCGCATTCCTGACCGATTCGCCCGATTCCGAGGCTGCGATCGACACTGCCTATGAAGATGTCGCGCAGGCCTTCGCCTTTTTCGTCGACAGCATCGGGCCCGACATGCCGATCGTGCTCGCCGGCCACAGTCAGGGGGCGCTGCATCTGATGAGCCTGCTTCAGCGCAGGATCGCCGGGACCGCGCTGGAAGACCGGATCGCCGCCGCCTATCTGGTCGGCTGGCCGATTTCGGTCGCGCATGATCTGCCCGCACTCGGCCTGCCGGCCTGCGCGACGGCGGGACAGGCGAATTGCATTGCCAGCTGGTCCAGCTACGCCGAACCGGCGGATCCTTCGGCCCTCATCGAAACCTACAGCGAATCTCGCGGGCTGGACGGAGAGCTGCGAGGAGACAGCGGCATCGTCTGCACCAATCCGATCAGCGGAACGGCCAATGGCACAGCGCCCGCCTCGGCCAATCTCGGCAGCCTGGTTCCGGACACGGACCTGACCGACGGGGAACTGGTGCCGCGCTATGTCCCCGCGCGCTGTGATGACCGCGGCCTGCTGCTGATCGGACCGCCGCCAGAGATGGGTGCCGCAGTGCTGCCCGGCAACAATTATCATGTCTATGACGTTCCGCTGTTCTGGCGGAACCTGCAACGCGACGTCGCGCAAAGGGTTGGATCATGGACGAAACAGCCCCGGTAACTACCGAATTTTCCACTTTCCGTGATCTTCTGCCGGATGGTGGAGTGCTGCTGGCACTCGATATCGGCACGAAGACGATCGGCACCGCCTTTTGCGATGCAGGCTGGCGATTTGCGACGGCGGGCAAGACCCTGCCGCGGGGGAAGTTCGCCAAGGACAAGGCAGTGCTGGCTGAACTGGCGAAAAGCCGGGGGGTCGCCGGCCTGGTCATCGGCCTGCCGTTGAATATGGATGGCAGCGAAGGTCCGCGCGCGCAGGCAAGCCGTGCCTATGCCCGCAATCTGGCGACGCTGAACGTGCCGGTCCTGCTCTGGGACGAACGGTGGTCCACCTCCAGCGCGGAACGGGACATGATCGGACAGGAGGTCAGCCGCCGCAAGCGTGCCGAACGGATCGACAGCCATGCCGCGGCTGTCATTCTCCAGGCCGCGATCGATGCGCTGGCCGGCGGCATCTTCTAGGGCGCGCAAGTTAGCATTTCGGCAGCAGTCCCGTTAGATATTGTAATCGGCGGCCCTTCGCCGCAGAAGCGCGGCCATGAACAACGCTGAACCCACATCCAGCTCGCGCGGCGAGAACGTGCAGGATGCGCGCCGCACCCGCTTCGATCCGGCAGCAGCCGCGCCCTTGCTGTTGTCGCAGAACCACGGCGGATGGCTGGGGCTGCGTTATCGCGATCACGGGCCGGACTGGGCCGAACTGGAATTGCCCTGGCGTGCCGATCTCATCGGCGAAGCGTCGCGCGACGTTTTGGCATCCGGCCCGATCGTCAGCCTGATGGACATGGCATCGGGCATGAGCGTGTGGGTGAAGATGGGCGAATTCCGCGCTATCGCGACGCTCGACCTGCGAGTCGATTACATGCGCCCTTCGAAAGAAGGCGCGAATGTCATCGGCCGTGCGGAATGTTACCGCCTGACCAATTCCGCCGCTTTCGTGCGCGGCATAGCGCATGATGGCGATGCGGACGACCCGGTGGCGCATATCGCCGGATCCTTCATGGCGATCATGGGACAAAGGCTATGACGATGAGCGAAACGCCTGATAGTCTCACTCCCTATGCGCGTTCGCTCGGCATCGAGATTGCTGACGAGACCGGCGACGCCCCCATCCTGCTCCTGCCGTTCACCAGCATCGCGGAAGGGCGGCCGGGCGTATTGCACGGCGGCGCCACCAGCGGCCTGCTCGAAACTGCCGGCTATGCCGCCCTGCGGCTGGAACTCGGCAGGGTGGGCCGCGACCATCGGTTAAAGCCGATCAATGTGACGGTGCAATTCCTCAGCGCCGCGAAAAAGCGGCCGACCTATGCCCTTGGCCGGGTGACCCGCGCAGGCCGCCGCAATGCGAATATCGTGGTGGAGGCATGGCAGGACGACCGGACCCGCCCCGTGGCCACTGCGGTGATGAATGTGCTGATGACCACGCCCGACTAGCTGTCGGGCCGCGCCGAGCGTCAGCCGTTCTTGCCGACGATGCTTTCGGGCAGTTCCTCACCGAAGACGCGCTGGTAATATTCGGCCACCAGCATCCGTTCCGCCTCGTCGCATTTGTTGAGGAAGCTGAGGCGGAATGCGAAGCCGATATCCTTGAAGATGGCGGTATTCTGCGCCCAGGTGATGACGGTGCGCGGGCTCATTACAGTCGAAATGTCACCATTGATGAAGCCCTGCCGCGTCAGATCGGCAACGCGGATCATGCTGGCGATCTGCGCCCTGTCGGCATCGGGGTTCTTGGCCGCGACGATGTCCTGTTCGGTTTCCCGAGGCAGATAGTTGAGGCCGATGACGATGTTCCAGCGGTCCATCTGGCCCTGGTTGATCGCCTGCGTACCGTGATACAGCCCGCTGGTGTCGCCAAGGCCCACCGTATTCGCCGTGGCGAACAGGCGGAAATGCGGATCGGGGCGAATGACGCGGTTCTGGTCCAGCAGGGTCAGCTTGCCCTCGTTCTCCAGCACGCGCTGGATGACGAACATCACGTCGGGGCGCCCGGCGTCATATTCGTCGAACACCAGCGCCACGGGATGCTGCAGCGCCCAGGGGAGCAGCCCTTCGCGGAACTCGGTCACCTGCAATCCATCGCGCAGCACGATGGCATCGCGCCCGACCAGATCGATCCGGCTGATATGCGCGTCGAGATTGATGCGGATGCACGGCCAGTTCAGGCGTGCTGCGACCTGCTCGATATGAGTCGATTTGCCGGTGCCGTGATAGCCCTGCACCATCACCCGGCGGTTGAAGGCGAAACCGGCCAGGATGGCGAGCGTCGTGTCCGGATCGAAGACGTAATTTTCGTCGAGGTCGGGAACCCGGTCGTCAGCCTTCGAGAAGGCGGGAACCTGCCAGTCCATGTCGATCCCGAAAGTGTCGCGCACATCCACGCTGGTGTCGGGTGCTGCCAGCACGGTTTTCTCGGCGGCGTCGAAGCTCTTGTCGGTCATTTCGTTCATTGCCCCTGTGGCCTAGAGAAGGCGGCGGCCCCTCGCAAGCGCCTGGCACCGCATTTTCTGTGGCACCGCATGTCGACCCCATGCGTATATATAATCACGAATGGCCCTGCTCGACACATTCCTTGCCCCGCCGGCAGACCGGCTGCGCGACGCGGTGGTCCGTAGAGTGCGGGCGACGTTCAACGACACCTCCCGCGGCCAGACGCCGGTGCCGCCGTCCGTTGACGCGCTGTTCCCGCCCGATTCGCCCATCCGCATGGTGCATGCCGACATAACGGCCATGATGGTCGGCGGAATACGCGGTTTGCTGCTGCAGATGCTGCACCCCCATGCCCTGCAGGGGGTTCTCGACCATTCGAATTTCCGCGCCGACATGCACGGCCGGTTGCGGCGCACGGCCCGCTTCATCGCGACGACGACCTTCGGCCAGCAGGATAATGCGCGGCAAGCTATCAAGAGGGTGAACGCGATCCACGAACGGGTTTCGGGCACCCTTCCCGATGGCACGCCCTATTCGGCGCGCGATCCCGAAACGCTGGCCTTCGTGCATCTGGCCGAAGCGACGAGCTTCCTGGCGGCCTATCGCCGCTATGTCCGCCCTGCCATGCCAATGGCCGAGCAGGACGAATATTTCCGGCAATTTGCCGTCATCGCGCGTCTGCTGGATGCCGATCCGGTGCCCGAAACCCGCAGCGAAGCGGAACGCATGATGAGGGCGATGCGCGGGCATCTGCGCGCATCGCCCGAAGCGCGCGAGGTCGCCGATCTGGTGCTGAACCAGCGGCCCGAAGGTGCGCCGGTGCTGGTGCAGCAGATGCTGGGCGGTGCCGCCGTCGACCTGCTGCCGCCGTTCGCCCGCGCCATGCTGGGCCTGCGCAATCCGCCGCTGGGTGCATTGGGCGCGCGGATTGCGACCGACGGCATGGGCCGCACGTTGCGCTGGGCTTTTCGCCAGAACTAACCGATCAGGTAAAGGCTGCCGATTTCTTCAGCAGCTGATAGGCTTCCACCACCTGCTGCAAACGCCCTTCGAAACCGCGGTCGCCGCCATTGCGGTCGGGATGATAGCGGCGCACGAGTTCGGAATAGCGGCGGCGGAGATCCTTCCGGTCCGTCGCCATGCCAAGCCCCATTATGTCCAGCGCGCGCGCCTCATGCGCGGTAAATCGGTTTCGCGCTGCGGCACCGGCCGAACGATGACCTCCGCGCTCCCGAATGGCATCGGCCCGCGCGTTGATCGCATCGAGCGGGTCCGCGAAATCGGCCCAGCGCGGCATCGCATCGCTCATCGCATCGACGCGAAAAGCGCGGGTTTCGCTGGCCCACCCGGCCCCCGGCGCCTGAGCCGCGTAGATTTCCTCGGCGCTCATGCCTTCGAACCAGTCGTATCCGGCATTGAATTCGCGCACATGTTCAAGGCAGAACCAGCGCCAGTCGCCCGGCCCGTCGAAACCCGAACCGCGCCCGCCCGGCGCGCGGAATTCACCCGCTTCGCCGCAGCCCGGTCTTTCGCAGCTTCGCCCGTCGCTTTCGTATCTTCCATGGAACTTAGTGTATGCCACGCCCTTAGGATGGTAGGTGCAAAGCGAAATGGAAGGCTTGACAATGACGAAAATGCAATCCGATCCCGGCCCTCTTGCGCAGGAGATCCACGAACGGCTGGAAGCGGCGCTGACGCCGATCACCCTGGAGGTGGTGAATGACAGTGCATCGCATGCGGGCCATTCCGGCGATGACGGCAGCGGCGAATCGCACTTCACCGTCATCGTGGAAAGCGCGGCTTTTGCGGGTCAGGGCAGGCTGCAGCGGCAGCGGCTGGTCAACAACGCGCTGGGCGACATTCCGGGGCAGCGGGTTCATGCGCTCGCCATCAAGGCCTATGCACCCGGTGAATATCGCGGCGAGGCATCATGAGCATGTCAAGCCTGCAGACGATCACGCCCGTCACGCATGACCTCGGCCAGTTCAAGGTGCGCCGCGCTCTGCCTGCAAAGGAGCGGACGATGGTCGGCCCCTTCATCTTCGTGGATGAATTCGGCCCGGCCCGGCTGGATGCGGGACAGGGGATGGATGTGCGCCCCCATCCGCATATCAACCTGGCGACCGTGACCTGGCTGTTCGGCGGCGAACATGCCGGCGCTATCGAGCACCGCGACAGCCTCGGCACGCTGGCCACCATCCGGCCCGGCCAGGTCAATCTGATGACGGCGGGCACCGGCATCGTCCATTCCGAACGCAGCCCGCAGGGCGAGCGCGGGGACGGCCCGCGCCTTTACGGCATGCAGACCTGGCTCGCCCTGCCCGACGGGCGCGAGGAGATCGCACCGGCATTCGAGGCGCGGCGCGACCTGCCCGTGATCGACGCGGACGGTGCGAAGGCCACGATCATCATGGGCAAATTGTGGGGCAGCCGTTCGCCCGTCACCACCTATGCCGAAACGATCAACGCGCAGATTGCACTGGACGCAGGCGGCGCCATTCCGATCGAGGCGGGCGCCGACGAACGCGCGATCATGCTGGTCGGCGGCGATGCAGCTCTTGGCGGCACCGGGCTCACCCTTTACGACCTGGTCGTGCTTGCGCCGGGGGAGGAGATGGTTCGGCGGTCGGACAATGGAGGGCTTGCCATGTTGCTCGGCGGAGAAGCCTTTGCGACGAGGCGCCATGTATGGTGGAACTTCGTCAGTTCCGATCCGGACCGCATCGTACAGGCGAAGAAAGACTGGAAAGCCGGGAGATTTGCAAAAGTGCCCGGAGACAGCGAAGAATACATTCCCATCCCCGACCACCCCAGGACTGTGAGCTACCCATGACGAACACGATCTGGATCACCGGCGCATCCTCGGGCATCGGCCGCGCGCTGGCGATGGAATATGCCGGGCGCGGCAAAACGGTGGACGGGGAGGCTATCGCGCTCATCCTGTCGGGCCGGGACGAAGACAGGCTGGCAGCGGTTGCGGAGGAAATTCCCTGCGAAACCATGGTCCTGCCATTTGAGGTGACCGACGAGGCAGCGATGCGCGGCGCGGTTCGCAAGGCCGAAGGCTGGCGCGACGGGGTGGATATGCTGGTCAATAATGCCGGGATCTCGCAGCGTTCGCGGGCCATGAACACGCAGATGGATGTCTACCGCCGCATCATGGACATCGATCTCCTCGCCCCCATCGCGCTGACGCAGGAAGTGCTTGGCGGCATGGTATCGCGCGGAACGGGCAAGCTGGTCTTCATGGCATCGATCGCGGGCAAGGTCGGGGTTCCGCTGCGCACGGCCTATTGCGCGGCGAAACACGGGCTGGTCGGCTATGCCGATGCGCTGCGGACGGAACTGTCGGTTACCGGCATCGATGTGCATGTCGTCGCGCCCGGATCGGTCGCCACCGATATATCACGCAACGCCCTCGGCCCGGATGGCGGCCGGCGCGGGGTGAGCGACAAGGCCATCGACGAAGGCATTCCGCCCACAGAAGCGGCGCGCATCATCGCCGATGCCATCGCGCTCAACCAGCGTGAAATCATCGTCGCGCGCGGCATGGAAGAAGCCATGGGCGAATTGCGGCGGACTCCGGACCAACTGTTCGACCAGATGGCGAATATGGTGGCCAAGGGATATATGGAGAAAATGGAACCGCATGGTTCCTGATGGGAGAAGACAGGATGGAACAGCGCCGGATAGACCTTGCGAACGGCATTCACCTCGACGTGGTGGATACCGGCACGCCAGCGGATCGGCCGGACGCGCCGGCACTCATCTTCCTCCACGGCTTTCCAGAATCGCACCGTACATGGCGGCACCAGATCGCCCATCTGCGGGATCGCTACCGCTGCATCGCGCCCGACCAGCGCGGCTATCGCAATTCGTCGAAGCCGCAGGACGTGGCAAGCTACACCCCCGATAAATTGATCGGCGACATCTTCCTGCTGGCAGCCGAGTTGGGCATTCCGGAATTCACCATCATCGGTCATGACTGGGGCGGCGCAATCGCCTGGGGTATCGCCCTGGCCGGGCAGGGGACCGGACGCGTCACGCGTGCCGTGATCGCCAACGCGCCGCATCCGGCGATTTTCCAGCGGCTGCTCTATACCGACCGGCAGCAGCGGGAATCCAGCCAGTACATGCGCGGCTTCCGCGATACGGCAAACGATGCCCTGGTGCGCGAACACGGGCTGACCGGAATTCTGATGAAGGAGGTCAGATGGGACCGCCCGTCGGCAATGGAGCCTGAAGAGCGCGAGGCGCTGATGGAGGACTGGCAGGACCGGGACGCGGCATTCGGCATGCTGAACTGGTACCGCGCGTCCCCGGTCAAGGTGCCGGCCATGGATGAACCCTTCGCCCTGCCGGACGATTACAGCCCGCCTGCCCTGCCCGATCTTGCCATTCCCACGCTGGTCATCTGGGGAATGGACGATTCCGCTCTGCCGCCTGCCAATCTCGACGGCCTGGATGCGGTGATCGACGATCTCACCATCGTCAAAGTGCCTGAAAGCGGGCATTTCGTAACTTGGGAAGCGCCGGATAAGGTGAATGCCGCGCTGGATGAGTTCCTCGCCCGAACCGACTGAACCGGCGGATCGGCCACATCGTCATGCGCGCCATTCGACCCAGGCGCCATGGGGATGCGCGGCGGCAAGCGTCACCCACTGCTCGCCGCCCGGCCAGAACCGCACCTGCAGTTCATGCGCGAATGTCTGCCGGTCGGTCTCCAGCCGCAGCCAGGCAACGGGCCTCGCGGCACCGGCAGCGCCTCCCGCCTGTTCGACAGTCCGCTTGATGCGATCCTGCGTGATTTTGGGCAGATATTGCCAGACGATCGTATGGAACAGGCAGCGCGTGGTCCCCTCCACCTGCGGTTCCGCCATGATCGCCTCGACCCAATCGCCGGCATCCGCGCGGTCGAGTTCGGGCGCGCGCTCCTGCGCCAGCGACTGCGCGGCATCGATCCGCGCCATGCGTTCGACGGCTTCGGGCCAGACATAGCTTTTCAGCCGAAGCACCGCTTCCGGGTCGCGCAAATCGATCGGTTTGAGGTCGCAGCCACGGGCTCCGGTAATCGTCACCCCGGCATCGGGCGGCGGATCGCCGCGCCATTCGGGCGCAAGCCGCAGCGGCGACGAAGAGCCGAACTCTACGCCGCCAAGATCATAGGCATACCGGTCCATCATCGCGTTGATGCCGGCACTCGCCCCGATCTCGTTCAGCTCGAAGCAGGGTCCTAGCCGCTGCGACAGCCACGCCAGCCCCGCCATGATGGCCGAGGATCGGCCCGCCTCGTTCGTCTGCGGCGGCCCGTCCAGCCACGGCAGCAGCACGGTGTCATGCTTGTGGATCATCTCGCCCACCAGACGGTCGACGGTTCGCTGGTCGGTGGTGATACCGGCATAGACCGGTTCCAGCGAACGGTCCTGCCCGGTCAGCAGGAGATGGTGCAGCCCGGCTGTAATCCGCAGCGGGAGGGCATCCCTGATCACCGGCCCCTGCCACGCCGCCATGCGCCTGCCCACCGCAGTTTCGCTTTCCAGCACCGGCAGCAGGGCGCGGATCACGCGGGCTGTACCGGGCGCCCCGTTGCGTTCGGCATGCATCGCCTGCCACTCGATACCCTGCGGCACGGATTTCATCTCCATCACGGGGTCGTCCGTCCGGTCATGCGAACCGCCCGCACCCTTCTGGCTGCCCTCGTCCTGCGCCATAGCGATTGCCCTTTTGCCGGTCGCATCCTAGATGCCGGGCATAATGCCGACATTTCTCACCTTTGCCATCCCCAAGGGCCGCATTCTCGACGAAGCCCTGCCGGTCATGGCGCGGGCAGGCGTGGTGCCCGAACCTGCGTTTCACGACAAGGCCAACCGGTCGCTCAGCTTCGCGACCACGCGCACGGACATGCGGCTCATCCGGGTGCGCGCTTTCGACGTCGCCACCTTCGTCGCCCATGGCGCGGCGCAGATGGGCATCGTCGGTTCCGACGTCATCGAGGAATTCGACTATTCCGATCTTTATGCTCCCGTCGATCTCGATATCGGGCATTGCCGCCTGTCGGTGGCCGAACCGGCCGAGGGTGCTGCGGCTGTCGATGGCGCCAGCCATGTGAGGGTCGCCACGAAATACCCGAACATTACGCGCCGTCATTTCGAGGTCTGCGGCCAGCAGGCGGAATGCGTGAAGCTGAACGGGGCGATGGAACTGGCCCCCAGTCTCGATCTTGCCGGACGGATTGTGGATTTGGTTTCGACAGGCGCGACATTGAAACAGAACGGGCTGGTCGAAACCCGGCGCATCATGGATGTGTCGGCGCGCCTGATCGTCAATCGCGCTGCCCTTAAAACCGACACCCGTGTCGCCGAACTCGTCGATCTCTTCCGCGGTGCAGCCGGCGGGCGGAACGCGGCCTGATGCGCCACCTTTCCATCAACGATGCCGGTTTCGAGGCAGCTTTCACCCGCATGGTCGAGGCGCGCCGCGACAGCGATGCCGATGTGGCGAGGGACGTCACCGACATTCTGCGGCGGGTCCGCGATACCGGCGATGCCGCATTGGTCGATTACACGATGCGCTTCGACGATCACCGGCTCGGTTCCGATGCCGACTGGCGCGTCGACGCCGAAACCTGCCACGCCGCTTTCGCGGACCTGCCGGCCGATCTGCGGCAGGCGCTCGAGCTCGCCGCCACGCGCATCCGCGCCTATCACGAGGCGCAGATACCGGAAGATCGCGATTATGTCGACGATGCGGGAGTACGGCTGGGAGCGCGGTGGCTGCCGGTGGATGCGGCGGGCCTGTACGTTCCCGGCGGGCGCGCATCCTATCCTTCCTCGCTGCTGATGAACGCTATTCCGGCAAAGGTGGCGGGTGTCGAACGGCTGGTGGTGGTGACACCCACCCCGCGGGGCGAGGCGAATGCGCTGGTTCTTGCAGCGGCTCACCTCGCCGGGATCGATGAAATCTGGCGCATCGGCGGCGCGCAGGCCGTCGGCGCACTGGCCTATGGCACCGAGCGCATCCGCCCTGTCGATGTCATCACCGGCCCCGGTAACGCCTGGGTGGCCGAAGCGAAGCGCCAGCTATATGGCCGTGTCGGCATCGACATGGTCGCGGGGCCGAGCGAAATTCTCGTCATCGCGGATGCGCAGAACGACCCCGATCTGATCGCGGCAGACCTGTTGAGCCAGGCCGAACATGACCCGACCGCGCAATCGATCCTCATCACCGACGATGCCGGCTTCGCCGCACAGGTCGAGGATCGCATCGATTTGCAGCTGATGTCCCTGAAAACGGGCAGCACGGCGAGGAAGAGCTGGGAAGCGCATGGCGTGATGATCGTCGTCGACCGACTGGACCAGGCCGTACCCCTCGCCAACCGCCTGGCGGCGGAACATGTCGAACTCGCCGTAGTTGATCCCGATGCGCTGATGCAGGGTATCCGCCATGCCGGCAGCATCTTCCTTGGCCGGATGACTCCGGAAGCGGTCGGCGATTATGTCGCGGGGCCAAACCATGTCCTGCCCACCGGGCGCAGGGCGGGTTTCGCCAGCGGATTGTCGGTCCTCGATTTCATGAAGCGCACCAGCTTCATCGGGCTGAACCGCAGCGCCCTCGATGCCATCGGCCCCGCCGCCGCCGTGCTCGCCCATGCCGAAGGGTTGCCGGCCCACGCAAGGTCCATAGAATTGCGACTGAAACGATGATTGACGACGAACATACGAACGCAGCTGATCGGGTCGGGAACAACGGCGAGCGCGGCGTTGCCGGGCAAAAACCTGCGCGGAAGGGCAGGCAGGCGCGTACACAGGCCCGCTCCGCTTCGCGCCTGGCCGCGGTGCAGGCCCTGTACCAGATGCAGATGGAAAGCACCCCCCTGCCCCGGCTGCTGGATGAATTCCACCAGCACAGGCTGGGCGCAGAAATCGAGGGCGACGAATATGCCGAGGCCGACACGGCGTTCTTTGACGATATCGTGCGCGGCGTGGATGCGCGGCGGGACGAAATCGACGAATTGTTGACGCAGCGCCTGGCGCAGGGCTGGACGCTCAAGCGCATGGACAAGACGATGCTGCAGATCCTGCGCGCGGGTTCTTATGAACTGGTAGCGCGGGCCGATGTGCCGACAGCCGCGGCGATCAGCGAATATGTCGATGTTGCAAAAGCATTCTTCGACACGCGCGAGGCGAAATTCGTGAACGGCATATTGGACGCCGTTGCGAAGCAGGTTCGCAGCGGAACGGCAACGGGCTGACGATGCCGATCGTAATCGCAGCGCGTGACTGACGAAGCGGGGTTCATCGCCTCGCTGCGCGGTCTGGCGACCGGCCCGGCAGCGCGCGGTTTGCTGGACGATGCGGCGGTCCTGGAATTCGGCGGCGAAGCTCTGGTTCTGACGCTTGATACGATCGTCGAAGGCGTGCACTGGCTGGAGGGTCAGGACTTCGCCGATGTCGCGTGGAAGCTGGTCGCGACCAACCTTTCCGACCTTGCCGCCATGGGCGCGACGCCGCTTGGCGTGCTGCTGTCCTACAGCCTTGCGGGTGATGCCGCCGATTCGCGTTTCCTCGCAGGGCTTGCCGAAGTGCTGACCGCTTACGAAACGCCGCTCCTTGGCGGAGACACGGTGTCCGCAACAGCCGGGCCGCACCATTTCGGCATGACCGCGATCGGACGGGCAACCAGCAGCCCCGTGCCATCGCGCAGCGGGGCAAAGCCGGGGGATCTGCTCTACCTCACCGGGACGGTGGGCAGCGCCATGTTGGGGTTCGAGGCGCTGCGCGACGGGACGGATGCGGACAGCACCGCCTACCGCCGCCCGCAGCCGCTGTTGCAGGAAGGGCGATCGCTCGCGCCTCTGGTCAGCGCCATGATGGATGTATCGGACGGCCTGCTCCTCGATGCCAGTCGCCTGGCCCGGGCCAGCAAGGTCAGCATCGCGATCACGTCGGCCGACGTGCCCGTGGCCAGTTCGGAACGCCGCGCCGAGTGTCTGCGCTGGGGTGACGATTACCAGCTGTTGTTCACTGCTCCGGCGGAGTTGCGACTGCCGGTAACGGCCCATCGGATCGGCGAGGTTCTTCCCGCCGGAGACGAACCCCTGCTCTATCTCGACAGCGAAAAGCTGGCCGATGACGGAACGCTCGGCTTCAGCCACGCAGCTTCCTGATGCGGACGGTGCTCCGGGGCGAACCATGCCCCCTTGCCAGCCTGCCGCGTCTATTTATACCTGCCTTTATAAGACTGCGCGCAAGATGCGGTCGCAACAGGGAGGGAATGCAAGTGAATCTTGTCTTGATCTCGATCATCCTCGGGCTTGTCGCCGTCATCTACGGCTTCGTGACCAGTCGCCAGGTTCTCGGCAGCGGCGCCGGCAATGCGCGCATGCAGGAAATCGCCGGCGCCATTCAGGAAGGCGCACAGGCCTATCTGAAGCGGCAATATACCGCCATCGCCATTGTCGGTGTGGTCGTCGCGGTCATCGTATTCTTCTTTCTCGGCACCATCAGCGCCGCCGGCTTCATCCTGGGAGCGATCCTTTCGGGAGCCGCCGGCTTCATCGGCATGAACATATCGGTGCGCGCCAATGTCCGCACCGCCGCCGCAGCGCAGAGCGGGCTGCAGCAGGGCCTCACCCTCGCCTTCCGCGCCGGGGCGATCACCGGAATGCTCGTCGCGGGACTCGCGCTTCTGGCGATTGCCGGCTTCTTCTTCGTGCTGACCGAGGGCATGGGTCTGCTCGCCAACGACCGGGCGGTGATCGATGCATTGGTCTCGCTCGCATTCGGCGCTTCGCTCATCTCGATCTTCGCCCGCCTCGGCGGCGGCATCTTCACCAAGGCGGCGGATGTCGGTGCCGATCTCGTCGGCAAGGTCGAGGCCGGCATTCCCGAGGACGACCCGCGCAACCCCGCCGTCATCGCGGATAATGTGGGCGACAATGTCGGCGATTGCGCGGGCATGGCCGCCGACCTGTTCGAAACCTATGTCGTCACCGTAGGTGCTACCATGGTGCTGACCGCCTTGCTGCTGACCGGCCTCGGCAATCTGCTGGTACCGATGATGGCCCTGCCGCTGCTGATCGGCGGAGTCTGCATCGTGACCTCCATCATCGGCACCTATTTCGTCAGGCTGGGCCGCCGCCAATCGATCATGGGGGCGATGTACAAGGGCTTTCTCGTCACCGCGCTCCTTTCGGTTCCGGCTATCTGGATCGCCATCTGGGCGGCGCTGGGCGGCGATATGGATCTGGCCATCGGCGGCACCATGCCCAATGTCGACCCCGGTGCGCCGATCGCGGAAGAAGGCTTCGCGCAGCTCGGCATCTTCACCGGCTGGTCGCTGTTCTGGTCGTCCATGGTCGGGCTGGTCATCACCGGGCTGATCATCTGGATTACCGAATATTACACCGGCACCCAGTTTCGCCCGGTCCGCTCCATCGCGAAGAGTTCCGAAACCGGGCACGGCACCAATGTCATCCAGGGGCTGGCGATCTCGCTCGAAGCCACGGCGCTGCCCACCCTCGTCATCGTGACCGGCATCGTCGTCGCCTATCAGCTCGCCGGGCTGATCGGCATCGCCTATGCCGCGACCGCCATGCTGGCGCTGGCGGGCATGGTCGTCGCGCTCGACGCCTATGGGCCGGTGACGGACAACGCGGGCGGTATCGCGGAAATGGCGGGGCTGGACGATACTGTCCGCGACAGGACGGATGCGCTGGACGCGGTCGGCAATACGACGAAGGCGGTCACCAAGGGCTACGCCATCGGTTCGGCCGGTCTTGCGGCGCTCGTGCTGTTCGCCGCCTACACGACCGATCTCGCTGAATTCTTCCCGCTGCTCGACGTCGATTTCAGCCTGGAAAACCCCTATGTGATCGTCGGCCTGTTGCTGGGGGCGCTGCTGCCCTATCTGTTCGGGGCGATGGGCATGACGGCGGTCGGGCGCGCCGCGGGGGACGTGGTGAAGGACGTGCGTGAACAATTCGCCGCGGATCCGGGCATCATGGCGGGGACCAGCCGGCCGAATTATGCGCGCACGGTCGATCTGGTGACCCGCGCGGCGATCAAGGAGATGATCGTTCCTTCGCTGCTGCCGGTCCTGACGCCGATCGCCGTCTATTTCATCATCACTGCGGTCGCCGGCCAGCAGAACGGATTTGCCGCTCTCGGGGCATTGCTGCTGGGCGTGATCGTCAGCGGGTTGTTCGTGGCCCTGTCGATGACCTCGGGCGGCGGCGCCTGGGACAATGCCAAGAAATATATCGAGGACGGCCATCACGGCGGCAAGGGCAGCGAGGCGCACAAGGCGGCGGTTACCGGCGATACGGTGGGCGATCCCTACAAGGATACGGCCGGCCCTGCGGTGAACCCGATGATCAAGATCACCAATATCGTCGCGCTGCTTCTGCTCGCCGCACTGGCCGGGGGGTAGATCCGCATTCCGGCGCCAGGCGGCCCGCTTTTGCATCCGCAGACGCCCCACCGGCGTTAAATCTTCCGTAGCGCTTCTGCCGCTAATAACGCGGCAGGGCGGACGACGAGCGGAAGATCGGGGCAACAGGACGAATGGCGACCATGCCGTTACAGGCTACGGAAACTGGCGAGGCCGACCGGGGAGCGCAGGCGGACCACGCCTTCGCCATGTTGCGCGGGTCAGATCGGATCGATGTTCGTGACTGGCACAGGCTGGCCGAAGCAAGCTGCGAGCCGAATTCCTTTTTCGAACATTGGTATCTGCGGCCCTCGATCGGCCAGTGCGCGCACGGCAGTGCGGTTCATCTCGCCATCGGACGGGAGGCCCGGAACGATGCCCGGCGGCTGAACGGATTACTGCCGATCTGCCGCCGTTCCATCTATTACGGCTACCCCGTTCCGCATCTTGCGACATGGATGCATCCCAATATCTTCTGCGGCTCGCCGCTCACGCTTGCAGGTCAGACGCAACGGTTCTGGCGCGCGCTGCTGGACTGGGCCGACCGCAACGCACAGGCGGCGCTGTTTCTTCATCTGCCGCAATTGCCCTCCGACGGGCCAAGCTATGCCGCGCTGCAGCGGGTGCTGCGCGAGGAGGGCCGTGTTGCGGGAATTGTCCGGGTCGAGGAAAGAGCCATGCTCCGGTCCGGTCATTCGCCCGGGGATTATGTCGCGGCAGCGATGAGCGGCAAGAAGCGCAAGGAATTGCGGCGCCAGCGCAAGCGCCTGTCGGAACTCGGCAATCTGCGCTTCATCCGCCAGTCGGACTCAGGCGCCCTCGGCGGATGGATCACGCAGTTCCTGCAACTGGAACAGGCAGGCTGGAAGGGGGCGGCAGGCTCGGCCCTGATGTCCAGCAGCGATACGGCCGATCTGTTTCGTCATGCATTGTCCGGTGCCGCTGAATATGGCCGCCTGGAGCGGCTCTCGCTGGAACTGGACGGAAGGCCGGTCGCCATGCTGGCCAATTTCATCGCCGCGCCGGGGGTCTTCAGCTACAAGACCGCATTCGATGAAGAATTCGCCCGGTTCTCCCCCGGCATGTTGTTGCAGATGGAGAATATGGACCTGCTGAAACGGCAGGACATGCAGTGGGCGGACAGCTGCGCCGCAGCCAATCACCCGATGATCGAGCGGATCTGGCGCGAAAAGAGGCGCATGGTCGATGTAAATGTCGGCATCGGCGGCAAGCTGCGCCGCTCGCTGTTCCGGGGCATGCTGCGAATGGAATCGGGCTGTGCCATCACGGGGCTGGAACCGTGAACCTGCGAACGGAAGCTGCTCATGGCGCGATCTTCCCCGTTGGACCCGGTGCAGGCCCGGCGCGGCCGCAGCCTGTCTTTCCTCCAAGGGCGCAGCAGGTTTTCGCGCGCAATTACCCGGAAACGCCGCATCGCCTGGATCATACCCTGGCACAGCACGACCTGCTGACGCTGGATTCGCTCGCCTCGCTCGCCACCCGTCTTCCCGACCAGTCGGTGGAGTATAACTGCGGCGATCTGCCGATCGGCATCGACGGGAAGCCGGGCGCGACGGGCCTCGGCATCGCCGAGACGATCCGCCACATCGCTACCAGCAACAGCTGGGCCGTGCTGAAGAATGTCGAACAGGTGCCGGCCTATCGCTCCCTGCTGCTGTCCCTGCTGGAAGAATTGCGACCCGCCATCGAGAGGCGCACGGGGGCAATGCTGCGGCCGCAGGGCTATGTCTTCATTTCTTCACCCGATGCGGTCACGCCCTATCATTTCGATCCCGAACACAACATCCTGCTGCAACTGGTCGGCAGCAAGGTGATGACCCAGTTCCCCGCCGGCGACCCGCGCTTCGCACCCGATACGGTTTACGAAGCCTATCACACCGGCGGTGCGCGGGAATTGCGGTGGAACGACGACTTCGCGGCAGAAGGAACGGAGTTCGCGTTGCAAGCGGGGCAAGCCGTTTACGTGCCGGTCATGGCGCCGCATTTCGTCCGCAACGGGCGGGTCAGCTCGATCTCCCTCTCGATCACCTGGCGCAGCGACTGGAGCTTCGCCGAAGCGGATGCGCGAGCCTTCAACCATCTGCTCCGGCGCCTGGGTTTCACTCCGCGCGCGCCGGGCAGATGGCCCGCCGGCAACAGGGCCAAGGCGCTCGCAAGTCGGGCGATCCGCAGGCTTTCGCCCCGGAAAAGCCGCGCCGCACAGGATTGACCTGCCCGGTGCAGCGCAGCATGGGTCGCTGATGACAGACCAAAGCACCAACGAACGATTGATCGCCGACCTACTGGCCCTTCTCGACGTCACATCGACCGGAGAGGACCGCTACGAGGGGCGGCGCAAGAAGGACGGCGTCGGACGCGTCTTCGGCGGGCAAGTGATCGCGCAGGGGCTCGTCGCCGCCGAACGCAGCGTCGAGGACGATCGCGCGGTTCACTCGCTTCATGCTTACTTCCTGCGCGGCGGCAGCGAAGATCATACCGTGGATTACGCGGTGGACCGGCAATTCGACGGGCGCAGCTTTTCCAACCGGCGCATCGTCGCCGCGCAGGAGGGCCGCCCCATTCTCAACATGGCGGCATCCTTCCAGCGGCACGAGGAAGGGCTGGAGCATCAGGTCGATGCGCTGCCTGACGTTCCCGGTCCTGATGAACTGACGCCGATGATGCAAGAACGCGAGGCACTGGCCGCCACGATGCCGGAACCGGCGCGCACCATCTTCATGCAGCCCCGCCCGATCGAGATGCGATCGGTCGAAGGGGCGCATTGGAGTCATAAGAAGCCGGCCCCGCCCCTTTCGCACAGCTGGATGCGGGCGGTGGCGCCGCTGCCCGACGATCCGCGCATCCACCGCGCCGTTCTGGCCTATGCCAGCGACATGATGCTGCTGGGAACGTCGATGCTGCCGCACGGCCTCAGCTGGGCGCGGAACGAGATCGTCGGCGCCAGTCTGGATCACGCGGTCTGGTTCCATGCGCCGTTCCGTGCCGATGATTGGCTGCTTTACGCCACCGACAGCCCGTGGACCGCCGGAGGGCGCGGCTTCAATCGCGGGCGAATATTTTCCGCCGATGGCAGGCTGGTCGCCAGCGTGGCGCAGGAAGGGGTCGTACGGAAACGCAGCTGACGCCCCACGACATGCTCCTGCCGCACCCTACCCGTTGGGGTGGTAGAAGTCGTAGATCGCCTGCGCGACCGAAATGCTGACGCCGGGCGCGCGCTGCAGATCCTGCAATGACGCCGCCCGAACCTTACCCGCCGTGCCGAAATGCAGCAGCAGCGCACGTTTGCGTGCCGGGCCGATGCCGGGGATCTCGTCCAGCGGGCTGGCGCTGATCGCGCGGCTTCGCTTTGCCCGGTGCGCGCCGATGGCAAAGCGGTGCACCTCGTCCCGCCAGCGCTGAAGCTGGAACAGCACCGGCGAATTGGTCGGCAGCGTCTTCTCGCGTCCGTCGGGGAAATGGAACACTTCGCGGCCCTCGCGCCCATGGTCCGGCCCCTTGGCAATGGCGATCAGCGGCACGTCTTCTATGCCGAGTTCGGACAGCGTATCGCGCACCGTGCTCATCTGTCCCTTGCCGCCATCGATCAGCACCAGGTCGGGCCATACGGTCACTCCGTCGACGCTCTGCTCGCGGTCGGGATCGTCCTTCATCGCGCGGCTGAACCGCCGTTCCATCACCTCGCGCATCATGCCGAAATCGTCATTCGTCTGCGCGGAGCGGATGTTGAACTTGCGATACTGGTTCTTGATGAAGCCTTCCGGCCCGGCAACCACCATCGCGCCGACCGCCTTGCTGCCCTGGATGTGGCTGTTATCGTAGATTTCCACGCGCTGCGGTACTTCCGGAAGCTCGAAGAATTCGGCCACGTCCCGCAGGATCTTCGCCTTCGTGCCGGTTTCCGCCAGCCGCCTGTCGAGGGCTTCCGTCGCATTGCGCTGGGCCTGCTGCATCAGCTTGCGCCGGTCGCCGCGCTGCGGGACGGAAATCTCCACCCGCGTACCCGCGCTTTCGCACAGGGCCTGCTCCAGCAATTCGCGGTCCGGCAGTTCGCGATCGAGCAGGATGTTGCGCGGCGGCGGAACCTCTTCGTAGAACTGCGCCAGAACGTCGGAGAGAATCTCCTCCTCCGGCACATCGGCCGTGTGCCTGGGGAAAATGGCCCTGTGGCCCCAGTTCTGCCCGCCCCGCACGAAGAACGCCTGGATGCCCACCTGCCCGCCTTTGGCCGCGAGCGCGAAAATATCAGCATCGCCTACACCTGCTGCGTTGATTGCCTGGCTGCCCTGAATGAAGGTGGCCGCACGCAACCGGTCCCGCAGCATGGCGGCGCTCTCGAAATCGAGATTGGCGGCGGCTTCCGCCATCTGCTTCTCGATTTCCTGCTGCACGGCCGAGGACTTTCCGCCGAGAAATTCCTTCGCCTGCCGGACCAGATCGGCATAATCGTCCTTGCCGATGCGCCCGACACAAGGGGCCGAGCACCTCTTGATCTGATACAGCATGCAGGGCCGGTCGCGGCGGCTGAAGAAGCCGTCGTTGCAGGATCGCAGCAGGAACAGTTTCTGGAGCGCATTGATCGTAGTGTTGACCGATCCCGCACTGGCGAAGGGGCCGAAATACTGGCCTTTCGCCCGGCGCGCGCCGCGATGTTTCTGGATGCGCGGATAATCGTGATCGGCGCGCAGCAGGATGAAGGGGAAGCTCTTGTCGTCGCGCAGCAGCACATTGTAGGGCGGGCGATACCGCTTGATCAGCTGTGCTTCCAGCAGCAGCGCCTCGGCCTCCGAATTGGTGGTGATGATCTCCATCTGCCGGGTCTGGCTGACCATGCGCTGCAGCCGGTTCGTCAGGCTGGCGATGTTGGTGTAGTTGGCGACACGGTTCTTCAGCGCCCGCGCCTTGCCGACATACAGGACGTCGCCGCGCGCATCGATCATGCGATAGACACCGGGTTTCGGTTTCAGCACCTTCACCGTTTCGCGGATCGCCTCCACGCCCGCCTGAAGGTCGGGCCTCTCGCTGCCACGCACGGTGTTGCTGGCGGCATTTTCATTGAAGCGCGCGGAATCGCTTGGTCCGCCCGTCTTGCCGCCGGTCCTGCGGTCCTTGGTCGTGGGGGTCTGCGCCATGCCGGCCAGATAGGGCTTGATGCGGCGAAAGAAAAGCGGGCCGGGTGCATGGGCGCAAGGCTTGCGCCCGGGCCGGACCCGCCTATGGGCGACAGGATGATGGAACGAACATGAACCGCGAATTCGATGCGATCGTCCTGGGCGGAGGTGCGGCGGGGCTGATGTGCGCCGCCATTGCCGGGCAGCACGGCCTTCGCGTGCTGGTGCTGGAACGCTCGGAAAAGGTCGGGCGCAAGATCCTGATTTCCGGTGGCGGCCGCTGCAATTTCACCAATCTGCAGATCGCACCCGAACGCTTCCTTTCGGCCAATCCGCATTTCGCCAAATCCGCTCTCAGCCGCTACACGGCACGGGATTTTCTCGATCTGGTGGAGCGGTACACCATCGCCTGGCACGAGAAGACGCTGGGCCAATTGTTCTGCGATGGCTCTGCCAGCCAGATCGTCGACATGCTGCTGGCCGAATGTGCGAAAGGCGACGTGACTGTCCTGACCGGTCAGAAGATCGTCGAGGCCGGCCGGCATGGCGCGGGCTTCGCGGTGGTGACGGACGATGCCGAATACAGCGCGCGCAACCTGGTGATTGCGACCGGCGGCCCTTCCATTCCCAGGATGGGAGCCAGCGACTTCGCCTATTCGCTCGCGCGCCAGTTCGGGCTGAAAGTGGTGGAGCCGCGCCCCGCTCTCGTCCCCCTCACGCTGGGGGGCGAGGACGTGCTGTTCCGCGATCTTTCCGGCGTATCGGCCGATGTAACCGCCCGCAGCGGCAAGACGCGGTTCCGCGAAGCTGCGCTGTTCACCCATCGCGGACTGTCCGGCCCGTCGATCCTGCAGATCTCATCCTACTGGAAGCATGGCGAGCCGGTCGGGATCGATTTCCTTCCCGATCATACGGACGGCTGGCTGGTCGAGGCGAAACGCGCCCAGCCCCGTTCCGGCATCAAGAGCATCCTGCGCAGCGTGCTGGCGGAACGACTGGCCGCGACACTGGCAGAGCGGCTGGAATTGGATGGCGATATCGGCAACATCCCCGACAAGGCGCTGCGAAATGCCGAGGCACGGCTGCGCGACTGGCGGTTCACGCCGAACGGCACCGAAGGCTATGCGAAGGCCGAGGTGACCGCGGGCGGCATCTCTACCGCCGAACTGTCGTCGCGCACCATGGAAACGAAGAAGCAACCCGGCCTCTATTGCATCGGCGAAGCGGTGGACGTGACCGGCTGGCTGGGCGGCTATAATTTCCAGTGGGCCTGGGCGAGCGGCGTGGCTGCCGCCCGCGCCATGGCCGAAAAGGCGGGCGAAAAGGCAAACCCACCCGCGCCCGATCCCATCGCCACCTAGAAAATCTTGCGCGCCTCGATCTCGATGAACCGACCGATCGGGTCCACCAGGAAGGGTTGATAACGCAGCGGCACGGTGTCGGTGCTGTCGACGATGCTTTGCCGTGCATCGAACAGATTATCGACCCGCAGCGACAGGCGGACGCCCTTGAAGATGCCGGGATCGCTCCCGACGAGCCACTCCTGTTCCTCCACATTCATGAACAGGCGCAGGTCGAATGTAGCAAGATCGCCGAAGAACAGGTCGGTCGACCCGGGAAGGCCGCTGCCGTTCACCTGCGTGGCGGATGCGTAGTTCAGGCTGGCCCGTGCCCCCAGCCCCCGATAGAAACCGCCGCCTTCGATCTCGAACGCATGACGAAGCTCGCCGCCGCCGGAGATGGCATCGCCTTCGAGCAGGTCGAGTAGCGGTCCGCCCTCGGCGATCAGAACCTCGTTGCTGAACTGGATGGTGTGATAGGCCGCAATGTTGAAGCGCCCCTGCCGGTCGGCGCCTCTGCCGAACATCATTCCCGGCCCGCCGCCGGCGCCGCGACCCCCGCGTCCGCCCTGGGTGCCCTCCTCGCGTTCCGGTTCCTTGCCGATGCGTCCGAAAACATTGACGCCGTAGCGCAGCCGGTCGCTGCGCTGTTCGGCAAAGGTGATCGGCCGGCTGTCGATGGCGACCAGAGTGCCACTTGCACCGCGCGTCACCCGACCGGGGAAAGCAGCCTCGATGGCAGGGGTCAGCAGCGGGAAATTGGCAGTCACGTCATCGGAACGGTTGCGGAAATATTCCACGACGATGTTGCTGCGCTGCAGGAAATCCACATCGTAATTGGCGGACAGTTTCAGATCGCGCTGCGTCTCGGCCAGCAGGAGGGGATTGCCGCCCGTGGTGATGCTGGCGAGCACCGTCTCGCCGGATGCAAAATCGAATGTCGGCACATTGAAGGTGACGATTGTGGGCGAGCCGAGGCTGGTCAGCCCCGGCGCTGCCTCGCGCACGATGTAGCTCGCCTGGAGCGACAGGCTTTCGCTCGGATCCCAGTTCAGACCGGCGGTGTAATCATAGAGGGTGCCGAAGTCGGAAAGATGGTTGATACCGGCATTCAGATTGAGCGTCAGGTCGCCTATGGCGCTCAGGAAATCCTCGCGGCGGCTGGAAATCGGCACGCCCACATTGACGCCTGCGGACAGATCGGTGCGCGACAGATCGGCGCGGCCACCGACGGTGCGGCTGTCGCTGCTCTCGATCGCCTGGTAATCCACCCCGGCATCCACGGTGAGCGCCAGTTCGCCGCCCGGAAGAAGCAGAGGATTTCCGCGCAGGGTGACGAGTGCGGACGCATTGTCCGTGTCGGTTTCGGCCCGGTCGGTGCCTGCATCCGCGATGATGGGCAGCGGGCCACCTGCCGTCAATTCGCCGCCGTCGACCAGATCCTGAAGCGCGGAGAGATCACGGCGGCGGTCGATCAGGCTCCGGGCCTCGCCATGGCTGGCGTTGGCGGTCGCGGTCAGTCCGAAATCGCCGACCGGCTTGTTCAATGTGGTGCCCAGCGCGATGGTGGTGCTTCGCGTATCGCGCAGCAGCGGATTTGCATCCAGCACGCGCAAGGCCGAGATTCCGGCATTGTCCGTCAGCAGCACCGTTTCGAGACCGGACAGGGCAAGCCCGTCAATCCGCTCGAAATTGCCGTTCACCGCGATCGAGCCTTCGTTTTCGCCCAGCCCGCGCGTCCAGGTGGCGCCAAGTTCGATATTCGCATCATCCGACACCAGGCTGCGAAACCGCGCCGGGTCCGGGTCGCCCGCGACGGAGGACACGCTGCCTGCATTCTGCAGGATGCCGCGCTCCGCCTCTGTCAGCAGGCTGGTGTCGCCAAGTTCGAGATTGACGTTCAGGCGATCCGGTCCGTCGATCCGCAGATAGGTCAGTTCCACCTCGCTGGCGGAATAGCCGCCCGTGGTCGGCCGGCCATATTCCACTTCCACTTCGCGGCTCTGGAAATTGTCCTTCAGGATGATGTTCACGACACGTCTGTCAGGCGCAAAGCCGTAGCGGAGCGCCACTTCTTCGGGGAACACCTCGACCTTGCGGATTGCCTCGGGCGGATAGGAACGCAATTCGCGGAAGCTGGAGATACGCTGGCCATTGACCAGGATAATCGGCCGCCCGCCATCGCCGCGGCCGCGGCCGGACCCCGTCTGCGGTGAAATCGCCTCCAGCAATTCGTCGATCGATCCCGCGCCATAGGCGGCAATATCGGCTTCGTCGAATTCGGCCACGGGAGGTTGATCCACATCCAGCGAACCGCGAATGCGACTTGCGGTCACCACGATCTCGTTGCTCGCACCCGCTTGGTCAGCCGGTTCGACCGGCACTTCGGTGACCTGCGCCATTACCGGGGCGGAGGTCGTGAGCAGGAGAGCGACGAGACTGAGGCCGAGAGGCCGGCCGCGTAAGGCAAAAAGAGGCACAGGAATTCCTTGTCTGCCAGCATCACGTGCGCTGGTCGCTGATCCGCTCCCCCTGCCCCTGCTCCCACGTGTCGGCACGGGCAATGCGCGATGCAGCCCGAACGCTCAAGCAGCATTGCGTAATAAAATGTCTCAGGCTGCTGCAAAGCGCGCCTTTGCCCAAGAACGCGCAAGAGCTTTCCTTTTCGCCCATTCGCCGCTATGCGCGCGGCAATGATCATATCTACAAACGGAAACCCTGCCTGATGGCGAAAGAAGAACTCCTCGAAATGCGCGGCAAGGTGGTCGAACTTCTGCCCAACGCGATGTTCCGGGTTGAGCTTGAAAACGGCCATGAAGTTCTGGGCCACACGGCCGGCAAGATGCGCAAGAACCGCATTCGCGTGCTGGTGGGGGACGAGGTGCTTTGCGAATTGACGCCTTACGATCTGACCAAGGCGCGCATCACTTACCGCTTCATGCCCGGACGCGGCGGCCCCGGCCCGCAGTAACAGGCACGTTTTTGCAAATGGCAGATGCAGAACCGGCGGCTCGCCTGATCCTGGCGTCTGCCAGCCCGCGGCGCAGCGAATTGCTGGCCCGGATCGGCATCGAACCGGATGCCGTCTTGCCTGCCGATATCGACGAGGCACCGCACGACGCTGAAGTGCCGAAAGATTATGCGATCCGCATGGCACGCGAAAAGGCGCGCGCCATCGACGCCGTCGGTGCCCATGTGCTGGGCGGCGATACCGTGGTCGCGCTGGGCCGACGCATCCTGCCCAAGGCTGAAGATGCGGCCACGGCGCGTCATTGCCTGCAACTCCTGTCGGGTCGCCGCCACCGGGTGATTTCCGCTATCGCACTCGCTTCGCCCGGCGGCACGCTGCGCCAGAAGGTAAGCGAGACGTCCGTCAGGTTCAAACGCCTCGAAACTGCCGAAATCGACGCCTATATCGATCTGGGCGAATGGCACGGCAAGGCAGGTGGCTACGCCATTCAGGGTGCCGCCGAAGGCCTGATCGCCTGGATTGCCGGGTCGCATTCGGGCGTGATTGGCCTGCCGCTGTTCGAAACGAGAGCCGTGCTGAGGGCCGCCGGCCTGATCCGGAACTGACCGCCATGGCGCAATGGCTGGTCGAGGAAGGGATCGGCGAAAGCCGGGCGATCCGTTTGCATGCAGGCGGGATCGTCGCTGCCCGTCTGGACTGGCCCGGCGCGCTGGCGGCAGGCCATGTCGAGGATGCCCGCCTTGTTGCGCGCGTAAAGGGTTCGCCGCGCGGTATTGCCCTGTTCCGCAATGGCGAGGAAGCTCTCGTCGACCGATTGCCGGGCGATACTTCCGAAGGCACGATGCTTCGGCTGGAAGTGATCCGTAGCGCCATTGCAGAGAAAGGCCGTCTGAAGCGGGCGCAGGCGCGCCCGACCGGCGCTGCGCCATGCGACATGCCGCCTCTTGCCCAGCGCCTGGAAGGTGAAGGAAAGACGGTGCGGATCGTGCATCGTTTCCCGGCGGATTGCGACTGGAACGATTTATGGCTGGAAGCCCTGAGCGGCGAAACCCATTTTCCGGGTGGTTCGCTCATCCTTGCTCCCACTCCGGCCATGACCCTGATCGATGTGGACGGCGCGGCGGGCGAACTGGCAAAAAGAGCCATTCCTGCAATCACCGGCGCGATCGCCCGGTTCGACATCGGCGGCTCCATCGGTATCGATTTTCCAACGATTCAGGACAAGGCAGGCCGGCGGACGATCGACCGGGCCTTGGCCGAAGCATTGGCGGATGTCCCGCATGAGCGCACCGCGATGAACGGTTTCGGCTTCGTGCAGATCGTCCGCCGGTTGGTGCGTCCATCCCTGCTGCACCGCCTGCAGAGCGCGCCTGCGGCCGCGGCGGCCCGGCTGCTGCTGCGCCATGCGGAACAGGTGGAGGATCCGGGCACCGTCCTGCTGCGCTGCCGGAGCGAAGTGGCGGACCGGCTCTGTCCCGAATGGCTGGGGGAATTGCGCCGGCGGATCGGGCGCGACCTGATCGTCGAGCGGGACGATACGCTTGCACTCGAAGGCGGCTTCGCTCAGGCAGTTGCCTCATGACGAACATACGCACCCGCCCCTGCCCGATCTGCCGCAAACCGCGCTCTGCCGATCACGCGCCGTTCTGTTCCACGCGGTGCCGCGACCGTGATCTGGCGCAGTGGTTCAACGATGGCTATAGCGTTCCCGGCCCGCCCGCCGCGCCGGAAGATATCGCGGCGGAAGTCCTCGACAACAAAAGCGACTGAACCCCCTTGCCAAGCGGCCAAGGCTTCGCCATACGCCCGCACTCCAACCGTTGGAACGAGGCCTGGCCTCGCCCGGCGATCTTCCGATGCCGTCATGATGCGGTGCCGGAATTCGTGATGCCCAAGTAGCTCAGTTGGTAGAGCATGCGACTGAAAATCGCAGTGTCGGTGGTTCGATTCCGCCCTTGGGCACCACAATTCTCCAGATAATCTCGATGAGCGATCGGGCATTCAGCCGGTGGCAGGCGCTCGTGCCGATCTGAGTAGTCGCAAGCGCAATTCCGCCGGCTCCTTCGGGCTGTAGCCACGTCTCCATACTGTCCGGATCGCCTGCTGCCATGATTCAGGTGCCGCTCCACACATCCTGACGAAAAAGGCCGCCTCCCTTTCAGGAAGCGGCCCTCTTCTGCCGTGACGAACAGTGTTTCAGAAGCGTCCGCGAACCGTCAGGCCATAGGTGCGCGGTTCGGCGAGGAATGCCGAATAGGTCTGCTGCGGCGCAATGAAGGACGTGTTGAAGCCAACCTGCGTGTAATCTTCATTGAACAGGTTCTGCGCCCATGCCTCGATCGCCCAGGCCCGGTCGGGACCGGTGATGCCGATGCGGCCGTTCACCACCACATAGCCGTCCTGTTCCTTGCCGTAGAGCAGGTCGGAACCGGTGTTGTAATCGCTGGTCAGACGCGCATTGATGAAGAACAGGCCGCTCAGCCCGCTGTCGCCGATCGGCGGTGTCCAGGTCAGCGAACCGGTGGTGACGAGTTCCGGCGCATTCGACAGATTGTCACCCGGCAGCAGGCGCAGCGCGGGGTCCAGCGGACGGCCATCGCTATTGCCGATGAGGTCATCGGTATAGCTCGTGTCGGTATAGGTGAAGCCCAGCGTGGCATCGAAGAAGCGTGCCGGCGAAATCGTCGATTCGACTTCGATACCCTGCGAGATCACGCCGGGTTTGACGTTCTCGGGCAGGCAGGCACCGGTTGCCGCGGATGCATCCATGTCCGCGCCGCCCAGGTCGGTGGAGCAGGCGTTCACATTCTGCACCAGAAAGACCGAACCGTTGAAGGTATTCAGCTGGAAATTGCTGAATTCCTGACGGAAAGCGGCGACGCTGGCCGAGAACATGCGCGTCGAATATTTCGCGCCGACTTCAAAAGCATCCACTTCTTCCTGGTCGAACTGGAGATTGGCGACATCACCAGCCACCAGAGGTCCGGCGATTACGCCCAGACCGGAAGTTCCGGTAAGCGCGGAGCGATCGAGGTTGAAGCCGCCCGCCTTGTAGCCGCGCGAATAGCTGCCGTAGAACAGCAGATCGTCGTTCGGCTGATAGGACAGGATGGCCGTACCGGTGAATTCATCCTCGTCCCGGCTGTCGTTCAGCGTCACGCCGTTGATTTCCGAAGTCGAATTGCCCTGACACGAGAGCGAGATCAATCCGCCGGCAAGACCGGCCAGCGCGGGCACACCCAGAAGGCCGCTGAGCAACTGCCGGTTCTGCGGGCAGATGACATTGTCATTCGCCAGCGTGGCATCGAAATCCTTCGTTTCATTGGTGTAACGCAGACCGAGCGTCAGATCGAGCTTGTCGGTGACGTGGAAGATGTTGTGCGTGAAGAAAGCGAAGTTCTCGCTGTCCTGGTTATATACATCGCCCGTGCTGCCAAGATCGTTGAGCCGGGCGAGATTGTCGAGACCGGCAAAGATGAGCGGCGTTGCAGCCCCGAAGGCACCTGCCCCGCCGTTTGCTGCACGCAAGGCCCCGCGTCCGCCAGCGCTGAGGCAGCCGGTGCTGCCCGGCGCAACCAGTGCGGGGTTGATCGCCAGAATGATACGACAGGGCGCAAAGGCGCCATATTGCGTTCCGAAGCGCAGAGTGTCGCGCACCTGGAGATCTTCATTGGCGTAGAAGCCGCCGACAAGCCAGTCGAGCCGGTCCTCGAAAAGCGAGCCCTGCAGTCGCAATTCCTGCGTAAAGGTCTTGAACTGGCGTGCCCCGGCATTCGGGCCGGGTGCGCGATAAAGAATATCGACGCCGGTATAATCCGTATCCGACCCCTGGAAGTTCTCATATTCGCGATAGCCGGTGATTGAAGTCAGCGTGATATCGCCGAGATTGTAATTGATCTCGCCCGAAATCCCGTAATCTTCGGTTTCGCCTTCATAGCTGCGGCCGCGGGTCGGATAGATTTCCCGCTCGAACATATCGTTGGTGAACGCACGCGGGTCCTGACCCAGCGCCAGCAGCACGCCGCCGATCGGGTTCTGTCCCGATGCGAGTGCGGGCGTACCGCCAGTTGGCCTGTTGTAAAGATCGAGACCGGGGCTGACGCGCGCCAGCGGGTTGAAGTCCGGCGTGACGAAAACCGCGGCGCAGCAGGCCTCGTCCTTCTTGGAATAATCGACCACGATTCGCGCGGTAAGATCGGTGTTGGGATCGAACAGCAACTGCCCGCGCAGCAGGTAACGGTCACGGTCGTTGACATCCACATCGTTCACGACATCGTCGTAGAAGCCGTCGCGCTTCATGTAGACGCCGTCGATCCGGCCAGCCAGCGTCGTGCCGAAGGGCACGTTCACGCCGCCTTCAATCCGATACATGTCGTAATTGCCGTAGCTGAATGCGCCATAGCCCGAAAAATCGAATTCGGGCTGCGCGGTATAGACGCTGATAAGACCGGCGGACGCATTCCGGCCGCCGAGCGTTCCCTGCGGACCGCGCAGGATTTCAATCCGGTCGATCGGGCCGAGTTCGCTGAGCGCATTGCCCGATCGCGAACGGTAGACGCCGTCGACGAAAACGGCGACAGAGCTTTCGAGGCCCGGGTTGTCACCCACGGTGCCGATGCCGCGAATACGGGCCGAACCGTTCGCCTCGTTGCCGGTGGATGAAACCAGCAGCGAAGGCGCGACCTGGTTCAGTTCACGAATGTCGCTGGTGCCCGACCGCTCCAGCAATTCGCCGGAAACGGCCGACACGGCGACGGGAACATCGGCCAGCGATTGCTGGCGGCCCTGCGCGGTTACGACGATTTCGAAATCGCTGCGATCCTCGATCGTGGTCAGGGGCGGCTCTTGCGGTTCATCGATATCGGCGTTTTCGGCCATGGTGTTGCCTACGGTCTGCGCATGAGCGACGCTGGAAGGCAGCGCAGTCATGGCAGCCAGCGAAACGCCGGTGGCCAGCGCATATCTCGCAGCAGCGCCGAAAACACGCGGACTCGTTCCGTTAAAGCGGGGTGTGTTCACCAAAATTTCTCCCAAATCTTCATATTTTCTAGGCAACCCCTGGGGAGGTGGATGCGTCACCCTTAACCTGCCGCAAAGCCGCAGCAAGTCAACTGGCCGTGCGCCGCAGCCCGCAAGAATGCTGCGTTTGGACGTGAAGTGTGGCAAGAATGCACTATTCGCATGTGCAGCAAAGGCAAGAAGGATCATCGTGGCCGAAAAGGGGCCGTGACGCCGGGTGCGAATGCGAGATCCGGCACGTCCCCGAAACCGCACCGATGGAAGTGGCCGAGGCGGTCAGAACCGCCGATCCGCCGCCGAAGCAGCGATTGCCTTAGGCCGAGGGCAAGTGTAGAGGCGGCGCGGCGGCCCGGCCCTTGCGAAGCACGGATGTGTTGCAGCCGGGGCTTTCGCATTCTTGCGCAGCCTGTCGCACATGGGTCATCGCGTGTGGGGAAAACATTATGTCGCGTCGTCGCCAGATTTACGAAGGCAAGGCCAAGATCCTGTATGAAGGGCCGGAACCCGGCACCATCATCCAGTATTTCAAGGATGATGCCACGGCCTTTAACGCGCAGAAGAAGGGTACGATCAACGGCAAGGGCGTGATCAACAACCGCATCAGCGAGTTCGTCTTCACCCGCCTCGCCCAGATCGGCATTCCCACGCATTTCCTGCGCCGTCTGAACATGCGCGAACAGCTGGTCCGCCAGGTCGAGATCATCCCGATCGAAGTGGTCGTGCGCAATGTCGCTGCCGGTTCGCTGAGCAAGCGGCTGGGGATCGAGGAAGGGGAGCAGCTTCCCCATACGCTGATCGAATATTGCTACAAGGACGACGCGCTGGGCGATCCGCTGGTGGGCGAGGAACACATCGCCTGCTTCGGCTGGGCCAGCAATGAAGAGATGCAGGATATCGCCAGCATGGCGATCCGCGTCAACGATTTCCTGGTCGGCATGTTCGCCGCGATCAATATTCGCCTGGTCGATTTCAAGCTGGAATTCGGCCGCATGTGGGACGGCGATTACGCCCGCGTCATTCTGGCCGATGAAATCAGCCCGGACGGTTGCCGGCTCTGGGACATGAACACGGGCGAAAAGCTGGACAAGGACCGCTTCCGCCGCGATCTCGGCGGCGAGGAAGAAGCCTATCAGGAAGTCGCCCGCAGACTGGGCCTGCTACAGAACGACGATGGCAGTGCCGGCGAGGTTTTCGACATGTCGGCCCATCGCGGCAAGCTGCGGAACACCAAGCCCAAGAAATGACGCGGCGCGAGGCGGAACGGATGTTGCAGTCACTGCCTCGCCTGCCGACTCGTCATTGATCGAAGCGCATGTCCGTTCGGCAGAGCGCCGATTTGCACTTGACCGAAATCGCGCTACACGGAGACAGGCATGGCCGGGGGTCCGGGCGCCGTATTCTTCGCAGGCACGATGTTGCGCGCACCCTGCCATTTGCAATGCAACTGAGGGGTCGTATCTTATGAACAGCACATCGTTTTCCCGCCGGATCGCCCATGTGGCGATGGCAGGCGCATCCGCCGCCGTTCTGCTCATCGCCACGCCGGGCCTGGCTCAAGGCCCGGTCGAAGGCTGGAATGTCGAGGCGACCGATGTCGTGCCCGACGCGACGGTCATCTACGGCCAGCTCGACAATGGCATGAAATACGCCATTCGGCAGAACGACAAGCCCGAAGGCACCGCCGTCATCCGCATGCATGTCGATTTCGGCTCTCTTGCCGAAGCCGATAATGAGCGCGGGCTTGCTCACTTCATCGAACACATGGCCTTCAACGGCACGACCAACATTCCCGAAGGCGAAATGGTCAAGCTGCTCGAACGCAAGGGGCTGGCCTTCGGTGCCGATACGAACGCCTATACCGGTTTCGACGAAACGGTTTACCTGCTCGACCTGCCGCAGACCAATGACGATCTGATCGACACCGGACTCATGCTGATGCGGGAAACCGCCGGCGAAATCCTGTTCGACCCTGCCGCCGTCGACCGCGAACGCGGTGTCATCGTCGGGGAACGCCGTGCGCGCGACAGTTTCCAGTTGCGCCAGATCATGGACCAGCTGCGCTTCACCGCGCCGAATACGCCCTATGCCGACCGTTTCCCCATCGGCACGGATGAAGTGCTGACTACCGCCCCGGCCGAACGCCTGAAGGCCCTGTACAATCGTTATTACCGGCCCGAGAACACAACCCTCATCATGGTCGGAGATTTCGACCCGGCCGCGGTCGAGACGAAGATTCGCGCAGCGTTTTCCGACTGGCAGGCCCAGGGCGCAGCCGGTGCGCCCGCCCCGCTCGGCAGCGTGGACATGAACCGCCCTGCCGCCTTCGATACCTTCATCGATCCCGCCGCACCGTCGCAGGTTCTGATCGAGATCATGCGACCCTATGCCGACCCGGCCGACACGGTTGCAGAACGGCGCGCCGACGCCGTGCGTTCCGCCGCGACCGGTCTGTTCGATCAGCGCCTGTCGCGCATCACCAGCGCGGAAGGCTCCAATATCCTGGGCGCGGGAATCACCCTGAGCGAATATGAGGATGCGGCCAACACCACCACTCTTCGCGCGACGACCCGCGACGGCGCATGGCAGGAAGGGCTGCAACTGCTCGAGACCGAAGCGCGCCGTGCCGTGCAGTTCGGCTTCACCCAGCGTGAACTCGACCGTTATATCGCCAATCGGGAGACTGCCTATCGCACGGCCGTCGAACAGGCCGACGCACGGACGAACGCGCAGATCGCCAATGCCATCGTCGCCATCGCTGCCGAGGATGATATCCTTACCGATCCCGCCTGGCGCTACGAATTCTTCAACACCTACCGCGGCGATCTGACGCTGGACGCCGTCAACGCCAGTTTCCGCGAATTACTCGAAGGAAGCGCGCCGGTCGTTCACGTTGCCGGCAAGCAGGTCGAGGGCGGCGAAGAGGCGATCGAGCGCGCCTATCTGGCCAGCGCAAGCGAAGCGGTCATGCCGATGGATGCCGCTGACGAGGTCATGTTCGCCTATGACAATTTCGGCACGCCCGGCACTGTCGTCGCTGACGAGCGGATCGAGGATCTCGACATTCGCACCGTGCGGTTTGCCAACAACGTGCGTCTGAACATCAAGAAAACCGATTTTGAGCCGGGCCGCGTGCGATTCAACGTCGCCATGTCGGGCGGGCAATTCATCCTTCCCGAACAGAATTCGGGTTATGCGCTGATGCTGTCGACCGTCGGTGCCAATGCGGCGACGACTCGCAATTCGGAGGAGGATCTGAAGGAGGTCCTGGCCGGCCGCAATGTTACAACCGGGTTCCAGCCTGCCGTGGATGCCTTCGTCGTCGGCGGGGCGACCACTCCGGAAGATCTCGCCTTGCAGATGAAGGTCAGCGCCGCCTATCTGACCGACGCGGGCTTCCGGCCCGAGGCGCAATCGCGCTACGCTTCGCTGGTGGACGTCATCTCCGAACAGCTGAACGCCACGCCGCAGAACGTGGCCGCCACGCAGGTTCCGACGATCATCGCCAATGACGATGCGCGCTTCGGCATTCCGGGGCGCGAGGCGCTGTCCGCCCTGTCGCTGGAAGACCTCCGCACCCCCTATCTGGCAAATGCGGCCAATGCCCCGATCGAGATCGGCATTGTCGGTGACATTGACGAGGATGCGGCCATCGCCGCCGTCGCGCAAAGTTTCGGGGCCCTGCCGGAAAGGATGGTGGAACAGCCGGACTTCACCGCGCAGCGGGCCGCACGCTTCCGCGAGGATCTGACCCCGGTGGTGCTGACCCACGGCGGTCAGGCCGATCAGGCGATGGTCAATAATTACTGGCCGCTGCCCGATGACAGCGACTATCGCCTGGAAACGGGCATAACGATGCTGAGCGCTGTCATGCGCCTGATCCTGACCGAGGAATTGCGGGAAAATCTAGGCGCAACCTACGGGGCGAGCGTCGGTGCCAGCATGTCCGAAGATTATACCGATTTCGGGTATCTGGCAGCTGGCGCAGTCGTCGATCCGGCGCAGATGGACGTGGTGGAAGCGACCATTCTCGAAGTGACGCAGCAATTGCGCGATGCGCCGATCGATGCCGATCTGCTTGTCCGCGCCCGCAACCCGGCGCTGGAACGGCAGCAGCAGTCGTTGACCGACAATGGCTACTGGGCAGGCTATGTCGCCAATGCGCAAGGCGAGGCCGAGCGGCTGGACCGGATCAGGCAGCGGCGCGCCAATCTGGAGGCGGTGACCCCGGCAGAAATCCAGACGCTGGCGCAGCGTTATCTCGATCCTGCGAAACGGCTTTTCGTCCGCATCGTCGCCGAAGAGGTTGCCGCGGCCGCCAACTGATCTGCGGTTAGCAAATGTGGAAGAATTGACGGGGCCGGCGGGGTTATGCACCGCCGGCGCTTTTTTGCTGAATGTGGAGCGCCCGGCCGAGGGCTGCCGCTTGCCCGGCGTCGCCGCAGCGGGCATAGGCGCAGCGAATCTCCAGATCCGAAAACGAGACAGGCGAATCTCATGAAGTTACGCATTCAGATCAGCCGCAAGCCGGGTGTCCTCGACCCTGAAGGTCGTGCCGTTCACCACGCGCTGGAGGGGCTCGGTTTCAGTGGCATCCAGGATGTCCGCATCGGACGGATGGTGGAACTGCAAGTAGCGGACGACATCAGCGACGCAGCGATCGAGGATATGTGTCGCAAGCTTCTCGCCAATACTGTCATTGAGAATTACCGGGTCGAGAAGGTCGCCTGATGCCGTTTTCCGCAGCCGTCGTCACCTTTCCGGGATCGAATTGCGACCGAGACATGGCGGTCGCGCTGGAATCCGTCACCGGCCGGGCGCCGCTGCGCCTTTGGCACGGCGATGCCGAACTGCCCGGCGGACTCGATCTGATCGCCCTTCCCGGCGGCTTTTCCTATGGCGATTATCTGCGCTCGGGCGCGATGGCTGCGCGCAGCCCCATACTGAAGGGGGTGGCATCCGCCGCAAATGCCGGGGTTCCGGTTCTGGGGGTCTGCAACGGCTTTCAGGTGTTGACCGAAAGCGGCCTGCTGCCCGGCGCGCTGATGCGGAACAAAAATATGCATTTCATCTGCCGCGACATGCCGCTGCGGGTCGAAAATGCCGCTTCCCGCTTTACAACTGGCTACGCAGCTGGACAGGAAATCACCATTCCGGTGGCGCATCACGACGGCAATTTCTTCGCTGACGACGAAACGCTGGACCGGCTGGAAGGCGATGGCAGAGTGGCATTCCGCTACCTCGACAACAGCAACGGATCGCGGCGCGATATTGCCGGTATTCTCAGCCCGGCCGGAAACGTACTCGGCATGATGCCTCACCCCGAACGGGCGGTGGATGCGGCGCATGGGGGCACGGATGGGCGCATCCTGTTCGAAAGCATACTGAACGCTCTCGCACCGGCCTGAGAACGCCTGGGGCGACATCGACCCGGGAACTGCCGGCATGCCCAGCCGGCTGCCCGCTCCTGCTGCTCTCCTGCCCGAACCTGCGGGCCGACCGCCGCTGGGGCGCTCAGGCCCGCAGCCGTGCCTGCCGCACGAACAGCTGGCGGGCGTCGGCGGCGGACATGGGCCGTCCAAAATGATAGCCCTGGATCTTGGTGCAACCCATCTCGCCGATCAGTTCGGCCTCCTCCGCACTTTCCACGCCTTCGGCCGTGGTCGACATCTCGAGACTGTCCGCCATTGCAACCACGGCGCGAATGATGGCGAGGCTCTCGGCGCTGTTCTGCGCCGCACCCTGCACGAAGCTGCGGTCCACCTTGATCGTCGAGAACCTCAGCTTGCGAAGATAGCCGAGCGATGAATAGCCCGTGCCGAAGTCATCCAGCGCCACTGTGCAGCCCAGCGCCATCACCTGTTCGAGTGCAATACGCGCCAGATTCGCATCGCGCAGGAAGATGCTTTCGGTCACCTCCACCTCAAGTCTTTGCGGTTCCAGGCCGCTTTGCCGCAAGGCATTGACCACGGTATTCGCGAAAGCCGGTTCGATCAATTGCTCAGGCGAGACATTGACCGCAATCCGGACATGGCTTGGCCAGTTGACGGCTTCGCGGCAGGCGCGCTCCATCACCCAGGTGCCGATCGGAACGATCAGGCGGGTATCTTCTGCCAGCGGGATGAACTTGGCCGGGCTGACGAAGCCGTGTTCCTTGCTGTTCCAGCGGACCAGGGCCTCGAAACTAACGATTTCCTCGCTTCTGGCATTGACGACCGGCTGAAAAGCGAGATCGAGCTCCTCATTCTCCAGCGCCCGGCGAAGCGAGAACTCCAGCTTGCGCCGCTCCTCTGCCGAGGCGTGCAGTGCAGGTTCGTAACAGTAATGTTCGGATCCGCCACTATCCTTGGCGCGATAGAGCGCAAGATCGGCATTGCGCATCAGTTCCTCGACGGTCGAGCCATCGCGCAGACCGATCGCCGAACCCACGCTCGCCCCCACGAACAGGGTATTGCCGTCGATGTCATAAGGTTCCGAAAGTGCGCTGATGATCTTTTGCGCGACAGCTTGCACACAGCCTGCAGCATCTGCATCGCGGATCACCACGGCAAATTCGTCGCCGCCCAGCCGGCCGCATGTTTCATTGGCACCGAATAGGCTCTTCAGGCGCCCGGAAACCTCCGCCAGCAACTGATCGCCGACCAGATGACCCAGCGTATCATTGACCGATTTGAAACGGTCGAGGTCGATCATCAGGAAGGCGCAACGCGACCGCCACTGCTTGGAATAGCGCAGGGCCTCGCCCAGCGCCTCGTTCAGCATCATCCGGTTGGGCAGCCCGGTCAGCGTGTCGTAACGGGCCAGATAGGCAATCTTTTCCGACGATTCGCGCTGCTCCGTCACATCGGAGCCGACGCCGCGAAAACCGATATACGCCCCGCGTTCGTCCAGCATCGGCGTGCCGGACAATTCCCACCAGCGCGTTATTCCTCCGATCTCCACCTTGACCATCAGGTTCGAGAAGTTTTCCCGCCGCTTCAACCGTTCGGCCAGATCGTGCAGGCTGGTGGGGAACTGCCCGGTTTCCCAGGCATCGCCCGAAATGAGCTGCAGGAACGGCAGGCCCTCGATCTCTTCAGTCGTTCGGCCCAGCGCGAAAGCGAAGCGGGGCGAAACGGAACGGATCCGGCGCGCGGTGTCGACCCGCCAGAGCCAGTCGGCCTCGTTCTCCTCGAATTCGCGCAGCAGCAGCGACACCACTTCGCTTTTCTCCACGACACCGGCCTCGGCAATCCGGGCCTTCAGGTAATTGCGGGCTCCCTCGATCGTGCCGAGGATCGAGAAGATGACGAACACCACGACCGTTGCCGCAAGATCGTAAGCATTCTGCCAGCAGAACACCCCGACAGCGGTCACACCGGTAATGATCGCAAAGGTCACCGTGCCCAGCGGCGCAGCGGACAGGCGCAGCGCGGCACTGGTGACGAGCATCGCGGCTATCGCCCACAACGCCATCTGTTCGCCCTGCGTGCCATAGGGCATGAACAGCAGCATCGGCACCGACCAGACCAGCGCGATCATCGCCTGGCTGATCGCCTGCTTGTTGAATTCGACCCGCCTCATGCGCCGCTTGTCGGAATCGCCCAGCGCCTTGTCGTATCGAATGGCGGAATAGACCGCCAGGGCCAGCGCCGCGAGCCAGCCGAGCTGGATGAAGACGGGAACCTGACCGAAATAGACGAGGACGACCAGCGCCGCCGCGATGAGGTGGAACGCTGCACGTATGGTGCTGACCCGCGCGAAATAGGAATATTGCAGCCCGCGCAGCCGCGCCCAGTCTCCCGTTGCCGGATCGGTAAGGCCCAGTACCGCCAAGGCAGGCAGATCGTTGGACAGCGTGGGTATGTCTTGGCTGTTGTCGGTCACACGGCAGCGATAGGCCCCAAAGGTTATGACCGGGTAAATCAGGGGCTGACTATTGCGATATTCCTGACTGCTGCCAGAGGTTTGTCACGTAATGCAGGACAGAAGCTACTCCACCGTAACCGACTTCGCCAGATTGCGGGGCTGATCCACATCGGTGCCCTTCACGCAGGCGACATGATAGGCGAGCAACTGGACCGGAACGGCGTAGACCAGCGGCGCGATCAGCGGATGCACGCGCGGCATCTCGATGGTTGCGATGCAGCCTTCGCCCGCCTCCTCGATTCCCTCACGGTCCGAAATCAGCACGATCTGCCCGCCTCGGGCGCGCACTTCCTGCATGTTCGACACCGTTTTTTCGAACAAGGGTCCGGACGGCGCCAGGACGATGACCGGCACCTTGTCGTCGATCAGGGCGATGGGTCCATGCTTCATTTCTCCGGCAGCATAACCTTCGGCATGGATGTAGCTGATTTCCTTCAGCTTCAGCGCGCCTTCCATGGCGAGCGGGTAATCAGGCCCCCGCCCCAGATACAAAACGTCACGTGCAGGCGCGATCAGCGGGGCCATGGCCTCGATATCCTCGTCATGCGCCAGCGCCGCATTCAGGCAGGCTGGCGCTTCGAGCAGGTGCCCCACAACCGCCTGTTCCTCAGCCCGGTCCATCAACCCCTTGCGAACTGCCATATGCGCGGCGAGCGCGGCCAGCACGGCAAGCTGGCAGGTGAAGGCCTTGGTCGATGCCACACCGATCTCCGGTCCTGCGTGGGTCGGCAGCAAAAGATCCGCTTCCCGCGCCATGCTGCTGGTGGGAACGTTCACGACCACGCCGATGGTCTGGCCCGCCTTTTTGCAATGGCGAAGCGCGGCCAGCGTATCCGCCGTCTCGCCGCTTTGCGAGATGAACAGCGCGAGGCCGCCGTCCTCCAGCACCGGTTCGCGGTAGCGGAATTCGCTGGCTACATCGATGTCCACCGGCACGCGGGCAAAATGTTCGAACCAGTATTTCGCCACCAGCCCTGCGTAATAGGAGGTTCCGCACGCCACGATCGTCACGCGGCGAATGGCCGACAGGTCGAAATCGATTTGCGGCAGGGCCACGCTGGCATCGCTCTGCCGCAGGTAGGAGCCGAGCGTCTGCGCCACCACGGTCGGCTGCTCGAAAATTTCCTTCTGCATGAAGTGGCGGTAATTGCCCTTTTCGACCGCAGCCGCCGATGCGCCCGACGTGGTGATCTCGCGCGTGACCGGCGCATTGCCCGCATCGAAGATCTCGGCACTGCCCTGGCGCAGGACGACCCAGTCGCCTTCCTCCAGATAGGCGATACGCTGCGTCAGCGGTGCGAGCGCCAGCGCATCGGACCCCAGAAACATCTCGGGGCGATCGTCATCGGCGCCATAGCCCAGCACCAGCGGCGATCCCAGACGCGCGCCGATTATCATGTCGGGATGGCTGCGGAAGGCGATGGCAAGCGCGAAGGCGCCGCGCAGCATCGGTAACACGGCCTTCACCGCGTCCTGCGGGCTGGCGCCGCCTTCGACCTGTTCGGAAATGAGATGGGCTACCACTTCGCTGTCGGTGTCGCTTTCCAGCGTGCGGCCGCGGGCGCGCAGTTCGTCGCGGATCTGCTTGAAATTCTCGATGATGCCGTTGTGCACCAGCGCCACTTCCGCAGTGGCATGGGGGTGGGCGTTGCGCGCGGTGGGCGCGCCATGCGTGGCCCACCTTGTATGCGCGATGCCGGTGGTGCCGGGCGCCGGGTGTTCGGCCAGTTCACGGACCAGATTGGCCAGCTTGCCTTCGGCCCGGCGGCGGATCAGCGCCCCATCGTGCTGCGTGCAGATGCCTGCGGAATCATAACCGCGATATTCCATGCGCTTCAGTCCGTCGACCAGGCGGTCCGCGACGGGATCTGCCGAAACGATACCGATGATTCCGCACATAAGGTAAATTCCTTCACTTCAGATTGTCGGGCACGAGCGCTCCGCGCGCTCTGCCGGTCAGGACTTGGGGTCAATTTGCACGCGCGCTGCGGCAGTGCAACTCACCATGCAACAGCAATGGTAAGGGATGGCGCTCACTCCGCTTTCGGCACATCGCGGGCCTTTCCTGCGCCCCACAGATACAGTCCCGCCGCGATGATGATGGCCGCGCCGAGCCAGGTGGCGGCATCCGGCGCATCGCCGAACAGGAACCAGCCCAGCGCGACAGCTACCAGCAATTGCACATAGACCATCGGGGCAACCGTCGCGGCCCCCGCCCGTGTTGTCCCCATATAGATGAGCCAGTGGCCGCAACTGGCCGACATCGCGACAAGGATGCAGCGCAACACCACGGTCCAGTCCGGGCTGCCGATTTCCAGCGACGTGAGCCCGCTGCCATGTCCGACCAAGGCGGCGATCACCAGGATCGGAGCGGCAAAGGCGGCAATGAACGCCTGCATCGCCAGCGGGCTGGCAGCCCCGGCAACGGCGCGGTTCGCCATGAACAGGATGCTCATCCCGGCAGCCGAACCGAGCGGCAGCAACGCAGCCAGTCCCAGCGCGGAGAAATTAGGCCGCAGCACGATCAGCACGCCGACAAAGGCGATGCCCGATGCGATCCAGGTCACCCGGCGGGATTTCTCCTTCAAAAAGATCGGGGCCAGCACCGCCGTCAGGACAGGGCTGACGAAGACGATCGTGGTCGCTTCTGCCAGCTGCATGACGAACAGAGCGGAAAAGAAGCACAGCGTGGCGAACGCCACCGCAGCCCCGCGCAGCAGCTGGAGGCCGGGATGCGGCATCCGGAAGCCCGCCCTGCCCTCGGCCATGAACAGCAAGGTGCACAGGCCGATGGCGCCAGCGACATAGCGCAGCGCGGCAATCGCGGTGGGCGCCCACATGCCGTTCATGGTCTTGATGATCGCGTCACCACTGCTGAGCAGGATGAACCCGCCCGCCGTGAACAACAGGCCGCTGCGGTCGTTCTGAAGCACGCAATTCCCCGGAAATCTGCCGGTCCGGCAAGTTTTGCAGGACCGCCGGACCGCGCCTAGCCGCATCCGCGGCCGAAAGAAAGGACGCAGGGCTTCGATGTTCCCCGGCCCGGCTTAGGGAATTGAAAAGGTTTCCCCGATATTCACCAATTCCGGGAAGGCGGCATCTACCAGTTTCTGGCTGATGCAGCCCCACATGAAGGATCAAGGGACGAGGCATGAGCGCATTCGGGCGGAAAAACGGACCGGCAGGGATGAACCCGGGCGGGCGGCCTTCCTTCGGAGTCGCGAAGCCCATGCGCGGTGGCAGCGGCAAAGCCGCGTCGCCCGATCGCGGCGGCGAACAGTTCCCGCCCCTGCCCGGCGACGATGCGAACCCCGTCGCACCGTCTATCGCAAACGACCGCAACGTCGATGCGATGACTCGTCTGGCCGACCGGGCCAACAATATTCACGAGCAGGTCGAAGTCGGCGGATTCGAAGCCAGCGTCCACAAGATCAAGGAACAGGTTCTTCCCCGCCTGCTCGAACGAGTCGATCCCGAAGCCGCCTCGACCCTGACGAAAGAGGAATTGTCGGAAGAATTCCGCCCGATCATCCTCGAGGTGCTCGCCGAACTGAAAGTCACCCTCAACCGCCGCGAACAATTCGCGCTGGAAAAGGTGCTGATCGACGAATTGCTCGGCTTCGGCCCGCTGGAGGAACTGCTCAACGATCCCGAAATTTCCGACATCATGGTCAATGGCCCCGACCAGACCTATATCGAGAAGAAGGGCAAGCTGGTCATGGCGCCGATCCGGTTTCGTGACGAACAGCATCTGTTCCAGATCGCCCAGCGTATCGTCAACCAGGTGGGCCGCCGCGTCGACCAGACCACGCCGCTGGCCGATGCCCGGCTGAAGGACGGCAGCCGCGTCAACGTCATCGTGCCGCCACTTTCGTTGCGCGGAACGGCCCTGTCCATCCGCAAGTTTTCGGAAAAGCCGATCACCATCGACATGCTCAAGGACTTCGGTTCGATGAGCGACAAGATGGCGACGGCGCTGAAGATCGCCGGCGCCTGCCGGATGAATGTCGTCATTTCCGGCGGCACCGGTTCCGGCAAGACCACGATGCTGAATGCGCTGTCGAAGATGATCGATCCGGGCGAACGCGTGCTGACGATCGAGGATGCCGCCGAATTGCGCCTGCAGCAGCCGCACTGGCTACCGCTCGAAACCCGCCCTCCGAACCTCGAAGGCCAGGGTGCGATTACCATTGGCGATCTGGTCAAGAACGCCCTGCGTATGCGCCCCGATCGCATCATCCTGGGGGAAATTCGCGGCGCGGAATGTTTCGACCTGCTGGCCGCCATGAACACCGGTCATGACGGTTCCATGTGCACGCTTCACGCCAACAGCCCGCGCGAATGTCTCGGCCGTATGGAAAACATGATCCTGATGGGCGACATCAAGATCCCGAAGGAAGCCATCAGCCGCCAGATCGCCGAATCGGTCGATCTGATCGTGCAGGTGAAGCGCCTTCGCGACGGTTCCCGCCGCACCACCAACATAACCGAAGTCATCGGCATGGAAGGCGATGTCATCGTCACGCAGGAATTGTTCAAATTCGAATATCTCGACGAGGGCGAGGACGGGAAGATCATGGGCGAATACCGCAGTTCCGGCCTCCGTCCCTACACTCTGGAGAAAGCGCGCCAGTTCGGGTTCGATCAGGCGTTTCTGGAGGCCTGCCTCTGACCGGCACCGTCAATTCGTGATCAGCCCCTTGACGGACAGGGTGATGAACGCCGCGGCGATTACGCCGCATATCAGGAACAGCCCCGTCCAGGGCACCCAACCGACCTGATCGATCCGGTCGCGCCGGATGCGCCGCCGTTCACCCAGCAGCGCCAGCACGATGAATGCGAGGCCCCAGAGACCGAGGATTTCGGCATCGCTGGCAAAGGTGAGATCGGTGGTAAGCCCCATGTCCGGCGGCATATGGCCACCCCTGCCTGCTGGAACAAGGCGGCGCCCGGCGAATACTTTTGCCGGGCATCGGCCTTGCGCTTGAACGTAGTGGCATCGGGCGTATGGCTGCCGGATGGACGGTTCTGTCGCGCTCCCTCGCCCCCTCCTTGCCCTTTCGCTGCGCCTGGCGACGGCGCTGGCGCTTGCCACCATGTCCATGCTGGTCAAGCTGGCGGCGTCGCGCGGGGTGCATCTCGCTGAACTGGTGTTCTGGCGGCAGGCGCTGACCTTCTGCCTCATCGCCGGCTGGCTGGCCCTGGCTGGACGGCTCGCCAGCGTGCGAACGACGAGGATCGGGGCGCATTTCCGCCGGTCGCTCTACGGCATCATCGGCATGGGCTTCGTTTACGGAGCCGTTATCCTGCTGCCTCTGGCGGAAGCGACTACCATCAGTTTCACCACCCCGATCTTCGCGGTTCTCCTGGCGATGGTGCTGTTCCGTGAAAAGATCGGTATCTATCGCTGGACGGCCATCGCGCTCGGCTTCGCGGGCGTTCTCTTCGTCACCCGGCCGGGCGGCGGCGCGATCGACCCGCTGGGACTCGGCGTCGGACTGGTCGCAGCCTTTCTGGTGGCCCTCATCTCGCTGCAGATCCAGGATCTGAACAGGACCGAGAGGCCGTTCACCATCATCTTCTGGTTCACGGCCATGACGGCGCCGCTGGCGGCCCTCGCCCTACCCTTCGTGACCGGGCCGCATGACGGGCTGACCTGGGCGATCATCGGCGGGATGGCGTTCTGCGGGGCCGTGGCGCAGATACTGCTGACCACCAGCCTTCGCTATGGATCGGCAGCGACCATCATCGTGATGGATTATACCGCCTTGATCTGGGCGACCCTGTACGGGTGGTTCGTGTTCGACAATATGCCGCCGGTCACCTTGTGGCTGGGTGCCCCGCTGATCGTCGCTGCCGGGCTGACCATCACCTTGCGCGAACATCATCTGTCACGAAAGAAGAAGCTTACGTCCCTCGAACTTTAGGAACCTAAGCGGCGATAATGCATTCCATCTGCGGCACCTATAACGATAATTCGGAGGAAAATATGGTACGCAAACTTATTCTGACATTCGGAATTTCCGTTCTCTCGCTCGGCGCGGCGGCATGCAACACGGTCGATGGCGCTGGCGAAGATATCGAATCTGTCGCCAATGAGGTTGACGAGGAAATATAAGCTCGCATGGATTGCGGCTGATCGGATGACGCTCGCCGGACCACCGGCGGGCGTTTTGTCTTATTTTCCCTGAGCGGCGGTTGCGCGGGACAAGGCAGGCGTAGCCCGCGCGATATCGGCCGCCTTAGAAGAACGCAGCCGGCGCAAACGGCCATGCAGCAGATGGTCGGCCCGGGGGTCGAGGAATGCCGCGGCATGTCGGCAGGACTGTTAGCGCCCTCGCGCCTGCCGGGCAGCAGGCCGGGCTGGAGGGTGTCGAACCTTTCGAAGCCAAGCCGCAAGACACACTCCGACCACCGCCATGCGCCGCATGTCAGACATTGCTCAATCCGCCGGGCCGAATGCCATAGATCTCGGCACAGCGTTCGATGGCGAAGCGATCCGTCATTCCCGCGACGAAATCCGCAATGTGGCGGCTTCGCATGGGTTCGAGTTCGGGCAGACTGCCCAGCCAGTCCTTCGGCAGCAGCGTGCTATCCTGCGCATAGGCTGCAAACAGCCGCGCGACGACATCCCCCGCCTTCTCGGCGGTTTCGCGCTGTTCGGGATGCAGATACAGACGTTCATACATGAAGGTTTTCAGCCGCCGTTCCTGCGCGGCCATGCCCGGCGAGAAGCAGGCAACCGCCTTTTCGGCCTGCCGTATATCGCAAGAGGAAGAGGCGTCCAGGCCGGCAATGGCATGGCGGGTGGTATCGATCACGTCGTTTACCATGATCCCGATCTGGCTGCGGATGAGTTCCCGCAGCTTGCGCTCATGCGGAGCGCCCGGAAAACGCCGGTCCACTTCCCGCCACTGATCCGCGACGAAATCCAGCGTCAGCAGATCGTCCAGGTCGAGGAACCCCGCCCGCAATCCATCGTCGATATCGTGATTGTCATAAGCGATATCGTCGGCAACCGCCGCAACCTGCGCTTCCAGTGACGGCCACTGGCCGAGCGCCAGCGGATAGGCTTCGTCCAGTTCCGCCAGCGCCCAGCCGGGCGCGGCGACCGGCCCATTATGTTTCGCCAGCCCTTCCAGAACCTCCCAGCTGAGATTCAGCCCGTCATGATCGGGATAGGGGCTTTCGAGGCGCATCAGCACCCGCAACGTATGGGCGTTATGATCGAAGCCGCCGTGCCGGATCATGGAATCGGACAAGGCATCCTCGCCCGCATGGCCGAAGGGCGGATGGCCGATATCGTGCGCCAGGCACAGCGCTTCGGTCAGATCCTCGTCGAGGCCGAGCGTCCGGGCGATGACGCGGCCGACCTGCGAAACTTCCAGACTATGCGTCAGCCGGGTGCGGTAATGGTCCCCGTCCGGCGCGATGAACACCTGCGTCTTGCCGCGCAACCTGCGGAAGGCGATGGAATGGATGATGCGGTCGCGATCGCGCTGAAAATGGCTGCGCGGCCCTCGCGCGCCGCCGCGAGCTGCGGGAAATTCGCGGCCGCGCGAACAGGCGGGATCGGCGGCATAGGGGGCAAGGTTCGGCACGGCGCCGGTTTAGGAGGGCAGCCTTCCACCGACAACGGGAACAATCGGGCAACATAAGCTCACGCGCGCCTATGCCTTTTCGCGCCCTGAGCGACGAAGCGGCAGCCCGAAGGTCCGTAATTACCTGGGCTCAGCTTATGTCCGCGCCGGAAAGTGTATCGTCCAGCATCCAGTCTGCGGCCGCTTCGCAATGGATCCGGGTGGAATCGAAGATCGGCAGGACATTGGCATCGACATCCACGACCAGCTCCAGTTCGGTACAGGCCAGCACGATGGCATCGGCACCGTCCTGTTCCTTGCGGGTGATGATAGTCTTCAACGCCCGTTCCGCATCGCGCGTCACCCGGCCCAGCAGCAGTTCCTTGTTGATGATGCCGTCGACCATGGCGACCGTGTCCATGTCAGGCGCGGTCAGATCGACGCCGTGGGACACCAGCCGTTGCCGATAGAAGCTACCCGTCATCACGTCGCGCGTGCCGATAAGGGCGGCGCTGTCGATCTTGCGCGCCGCCATTGCCTGTCCGACGCTTTCGGCGATGTGGATGACGGGCACCTGGACGGCAGCGGCGATTTGATCATAGACGCGGTGCATCGAATTCGCCCCGATCAGGATCGCGCCTGCTCCGGCCCGTTCCAGCCGCCGTGCCGAATCCGTCAGTATGCCTGCCGCACGGTCCCAATCCCCATTGCTTTCAAGCCCGTAAAGCTCCGTCATGTCGAGGCTGTCGATCACGAGCGGCGCACTGGCCAGTTTGGTCAACCGGCTTTGCACGATCTTGTTGATCCGTTCGTAATAGGTCCGGGTCGCAACCCAGCTCATCCCGCCGATAATACCCAATGTTCGCAAAACGCGAATCCCCTGCAATCCCGAAAGGTCCGATGGGCTGTGCCCGGTGGTCGTCTGGCTATAATGCATGGCAGACGGTGTTTTTCCCGAACAGTCCCAAAAAGGTGATCGGGCCGGGCAATCGGCGGCAATCCACAGCCATGTGGCATCCTTGTGGCGCGCCGGGCCGTATGGTGTATGTTGATTGCCGATATGGTCGACCAGACGATGTCCGTGGCCGGTCCGGCCGCGCATGAGTTTCCGGAGAATTCCTGTATGCGGATGATTGTCTCGTTCCTCGCCGCCGGCCTTGCCATGCTGCCTGCGTCAGCCATTGCGGCGCCTGCCGACATTACCGGTAAATGGAAAACTGACGATGGGCGGGCCGTGGTCGAGTTCTATCGCTGCGGTGACGCGATGTGCGGAAGGATATCCGATTTCCTGGTGCCGGAACCGGCAGGCGGCGTACGCGATACCGAAAATCCGGATGCAGCGAAACGATCGCGCAAATTACGGGGTTTGCGAATATTCTGGGGTCTCGCGCCCGATGGCGACAGGTACGAGGGCAAAGGCTACAGCCCCGAAGACGGGCGCTATTTCAATGCCGATGTCTATCGCAGCGGCACCAACCTCAGGATCAAGGGCTGCATCGCTGCCTTCCTGTGCCGGTCGCAGACCTGGAAGCCTGCCTGAACGCTCATGCAGATCGCTGGCGGCAGATCACCGGAAGCGGGTTACCGGGCCAGCCCGGTGGCGCACAGTGCGGCGGAACTGGCGGTGACCGTGATGACCTCGGCATCGCCGATATTGCGGACCCGCCGTACATAGCTGGCCAGGTCGGTGGGTTCGCCCTTGCGGGCCTTCATCGCCTCCAGCTTGCGGAGCTGGTCGATAGTCAACCGGTCGACCATGCGGCCCGCCATGCAGTCGGCATTGCTCTCGGACAGCCCGGCATCGACCAGCGCGCTCTGCACCCGGCCTTCCGCGATGGTCTGAACGCAGCCGGCGGACAGCAGGGCGACAACCGCCGCGGGAGCCAGAAGAAGCAGACGCATCAATCCAGCGCCTTCACGATTTCCTCGACCATCTTCTTCGCATCCGAAAGCAGCATCATCGTCTGATCCATGTAGAATACCTCATTATCGACACCGGCATAGCCCGCCCCGCCCATGCTGCGCTTGATGAACATCACGGTCTTTGCATTTCCCACGTCGAATACGGGCATTCCGTAGATGGGCGACCCCTTGTCCGTCTTGGCGGCAGGGTTCACCACATCGTTCGCCCCGATAATGAAGGCAACGTCGGCTTGCGCGAATTCGCTGTTGATATCCTCGAGTTCGAAGACCTCGTCATAAGGCACATTCGCCTCGGCCAGCAGGACGTTCATATGCCCCGGCATCCGCCCGGCGACGGGGTGGATGGCGTATTTCACGTTCACGCCTTCCGCCTTCAGCATGTCGCCCATTTCGCGCAGGGCATGCTGCGCCTGCGCGACGGCCATGCCGTAGCCGGGGATGATGATGACATTCTCCGCCTGCTTCAGCATGAAGGCCGCGTCCTCGGCGCTGCCGCGTTTCCAGGGCCGGTCGGTCTTCACCGCATCGCCCGAAGCGCCGCTGCTGTCCGCCCCGAAACCGCCCGCGATGACCGAGATGAAGCTGCGGTTCATCGCCCGGCACATGATATAGGACAGGATGGCGCCGGACGATCCGACCAAGGCGCCGGTGATGATCATCGCCGTATTGTGCAGGGTGAAGCCCATCGCCGCAGCCGCCCAGCCTGAATAGCTGTTCAGCATGGATACGACCACCGGCATATCGGCCCCGCCGATCGGGATGATCAGCAGGAAACCCACGATAAAGGCGAGGATGGTCAGCGCGGCGAAATATCCGCCTTCCGCGATGGTGCCAGTGGCAAACAGCGCGGTCAGCACGATGATCGCGGCGATGATGCCGAGATTGATCGCGTGGCGGCCGGGCAGCAGGATCGGCGCGCCGCTCATCTTTCCCGCCAGCTTCAGGAAAGCGATGACCGAGCCTGAGAAGGTTATGGCACCGATGGCGACGCCCAGCGCCATCTCGATGCGGCTGGCGGCGGCGATCGTCATCACGATCCCGACGAGGTCGCCCGAACGTTCGATGCCCCCCACCACCAGAAGATCGAAGGCGGCAGGATTGAGGAACGCGGCCCAGCCGACGAGGACCGCTGCCAGACCGACCAGGCTGTGGAAACCCGCGACCAGTTGCGGCATGTCGGTCATGGCGATGCGCCGGGCGATCAGCCAGCCGATCCCGCCGCCGATGCCGATGGCGATCAGCGTTTCGCCCAGCCCCGCGATGTCATGCGTCACCAGCGTGGTTACCACCGCGATCAGCATCCCCGCCATGCCGAGGCGGTTGCCCATGCGGCTGGTCGAGGGCGAGGACAGGCCGCGCAGGGCGAGAATGAACAGGACGCCCGCCGCCAGATAGGCGAACGCCACCCACGGATTTACCGCATGTGCGTTCATCATGTCCCCGATCTGCGGAAGGGCAGGCGCCGGAGATGGGGGCGGCGGCGGGGGTGGTGGCGGGGGCGGCAGGATGCTCATGAACGGGAGCCTTTCCCTGCCGCGTCGTCGCGGACAGCGGCAGGCGACGGCCGTTCCTTCTTCTTGTACATCGCCAGCATGCGTTCGGTAACGGCGAAACCGCCGAAGATGTTGATGCTCGCCAGGACGACCGCGATCAGGCCGAGCCATTTCGCCGCCGTGCTGCCGGCCTCTGCGCTGGCGATCAGTGCGCCCACGATGATGACGGAAGAGATCGCGTTGGTGACCGCCATCAGCGGTGTGTGCAACGCCGGGGTGACCGACCAGACCACGTAATAGCCGACGAAGCAGGCCATTACGAAAATCGACAGAATGGCGATGAAACTCATGCCTTGCTTACCCCCTCCAGCCGTTTCGGGCCTGTTTGCAGGCAGCCTATCGCAAGCCTTGCGGGTCTGTCGATGTAAAAAGGGTGCCGCTTGCCCGTCGGCAGCGGCACCCCGTTCGCGCGATGAAGCGCGACTGATTACATGCTCGGCATCAGAACGCCGTTCACCACATGGATGACGCCGTTCGACTGCATGACATTCGCCTGCGTGACATAGGCACTGCTGCCGCCCTTGCCCATGATCATGACATTGCCGTCACGCATGTGGAAGGTCAGCGCCTCGCCGGCCACGGTGTTGTACATGGCGGTCCCGCCGCCCGCGCGGATCTTCGCCGCGATGTCGGCCGCCGTGATCCGGCCCGGCACGACATGATAGGTCAGCACCTTGGTCAGCGCAGGTTTGTTGGCGGGCATCATCAGGCTGTTCAGCGCGGCCGCGGCAACCCGGTTGAAGGCTTCGTCGGTCGGCGCAAAGACGGTGAACGGCCCTGCGCTGTTCAGCGTATCGACCAGGCCAGCCGCCTGCACCGCCTTGACCAGGGTGGTATGAATGGGCGAATTGACCGCGTTCTGAACAATGGTCCGGCTGGAGTACATTTCCGCCCCGCCAACCAGCGAGACATCGGCACGGGCCGAAGTCTGCATTCCCATCTCGTCATCCATGCCGGTCTGCATATTCGCACATCCGCCGAGGGCGAGCAGTGCAGCGGCAGGCAGGATGGCTGTTCTTATAGTTTTCATCATGTTTACTTCCTCGTGAACCACTTCTGTGTGTTCTTACGTTCAAGGAAGTGAAACGGCTTCAATCCGGTGGGGATTGTCCGACAAGTTGCGGGTGAACCACCGCCCCGCCGCGCGTCAGGCGAATGGCGTCGCCGATCTCTTCATCAAGCTGGGGGCGTCCGCTTTCCTCGTCCCAGAAAGCGGAAAAGAAGTTGAACAGGTTTCGGGCGTAGAGCGCCGAGGCATCGGCGGCCAGCAGCCCTGCGGTATTGGCATGGCCGATCACCGTCACCCCGTGGATCGTCACCGCTTCGTCCGCACGGCTGCCTTCGACATTCCCGCCCTGCGCCGCGGCCAGGTCGTAGATGACGCTGCCCGCCTTCATGCTCGCGATCTGGCTGTCGGAGATCAGACGCGGTGCCGGTCTGCCAGGGATCAGCGCCGTCGTGATGACGATATCCTGTCTGGCGATGTGAGAGGATACGAGTTCGGCTTGCGCCGCGCGGTATTCCTCGCTCATTTCCGAGGCATAGCCGCCGCTGCCTTCGCCCTCGATCCCCTCGACATTTTCCACGAAGACGGGCTTTGCGCCCAGCGACTGGATCTGCTCCCTCGTGGCGGAACGCACGTCGGTGGCGGATACCTGCGCGCCGAGCCGCCTGGCCGTGGCGATTGCCTGCAATCCGGCGACCCCGACGCCCATTATGAAAACCCGCGCGGCGCTTACCGTACCTGCCGCAGTCATCATCATGGGGAAAGCGCGGCCATAGGCATTTGCAGCAAGCAATACGGATTTGTAACCTGCGAGGTTGGACTGGCTGGACAGCACATCCATGCTCTGGGCGCGGGTGATGCGCGGCATCAGTTCCATTGCCAGGGCCTCCAGCCCTGCTGTGGCGTAACCCTGCACCCGGTCCTGCCTGCCGAATGGATCGAAGATCGCCGCTACCATCGCACCGGGTTTCGCGCCCTGCAGATCGTCAGGGGGCGGCGCTTGTACGGCAAGGACAATGTCCGCCCCCTCGGCCGCCTGTGCCCTGCTCGTCACGCTGGCACCGGCCTCGACGTAATCGGCATCGGAGATCGCGGCGTTCTGTCCGGCCCCCGCTTCGACGGCGACATCCGCCCCTAGCGCGATGAATTTACGCGCTGTCTCCGGCGTCAGCGCCACACGGGATTCACGCTCCGCGCGTTCCCTCAGGACGGCTATCCGCAATTCAGCTGGCGATCAGGAGAACGACGATCGCCACGATCACGCAGACCAGCGGGACCGACCATTTCAGATTGGCGATAAACGATTCGTAGGTCTTGGATGCGGCCTTCATGTCATTGGCGGATTTCATCGTCTTCACCCTTGATGAGTCTGGATATTTGCACAACGATACCGCCATGAACGCCGGCACTCAAGGGGCCGTCACAACTCGCCTGCCCGGGCCCGTCCTGCGGCGAAAATCATTGAAACTGTTGCCGTTCGCTCGCATGGCCGCTACATTGCCGCTCAACAAAGCCGGTCGCTTGCAAACTTAATCACACCTTTACCTGTCCCCGATAAACCGGGGGCGCGTACCGCAACGGGACGGTTTGGGATACGGTTTAACACTTATGGCTGACAGCGACGATCGCCTGCTGATGCTTATCGATGACGAGCCGGCGCAGAGCAGGCTCATCACCGCGCTTGCCGCGCGGGAAGGCTGGCGTACGCTGGTGGTGAGTGATTCGGAAACGGCAATCGCCACGCTGGGCACCCGGCAGGGAATGCAGCTTTGCGCAATTATCCTCGATCAATGGGTGCCGGGCGACGAAGCCTGCGACCTGATTGCGGAACTCAAGAAGCGCCGTCCGGCCATGCCGATCCTGATGCTGACGGCCAGTGCCAGCCCGCTGCTGGCGGTGGAGGCGATGCGGGCCGGAGCCACCGATTACCTGATCAAGCCAGTCGCACCCGACCGGTTGATGCAGGCGCTGCGCAGCGCCACGAGGCGCGAGGCTCCGCGCGATGAATTGCAGCCCCTCACCGAAAAACTGGATGCGGAACTGGATTTCGACGCCATGATCGGCACGGCTTCCACGTTCCGTGCGGCACTCGCCCGTGCGGCCAAGGCCGCCCGCGGGCACGGCCCCGTGCTGATCGAAGGGGAGAGCGGCACCGGCAAGGAAATGCTGGTGCGCGCCATGCATGGTGCCAGCCCCCGTGCGAAATCGCCGCTGCGCATCATCAATATCGGCAGCGTGCCGGCAAATTCCATCGAATCGGTCCTCTTCGGGCATGAACAGAACGCCTTCCCCGGAGCCTTCGACCGCCAGATAGGCGCCCTGCAGAGCTGCGACGGCTCGACGCTGGTCCTCGACGAGCTCGATCGCCTGCCTGAAACCCTGCAGACACGCCTCGCCGAAATGCTGCAGACGGGCATTGTCAGGCCGGTGGGTGCGAAACATGGCTTCAAGGTCGATGTCCGGCTGATGGCGGCGAGCAATCTGCCGCTGGGAGACCTCGCGGCCCAGAACCTGTTCGAGCCGCGGCTCGTGGAGGCGATTTCGGCAACCCGCATCGTCCTGCCGCCGCTCCGCGAGCGGACCGGCGACATCGCTGCCCTTGCCCGACATTTCCTGGCGCGGATCGGTGAACAGCCCGGCCTGCTCCCACTCTCGATATCGGACAGCGCCCTGGCTCTGCTGGCAGCCTACGGCTGGCCGGGTAATGTGCGCCAGTTGCAGACCGTCCTCTTCCGCGCCGCCGTCTTCTGCGATGGCGAGACGCTGACACCCGAAAGCTTTCCGCAACTGCTGAAACTGATTGGCGATTGCGACGAGACGCGCAACGTCAGCCAGGAAGGGGTGGGCGTCCTTCTCTATACCGAAGACGGCAATCTTCGCCCGCTGGAGGAGATCGAGGCAGACGTGATACGCCTTGCCATCGGGCATTACCGCGGCAGGATGACCGAGGTTGCGCGCCGCCTCGGCATCGGTCGGTCGACACTTTACCGCAAGCTTGGCGATCTTGGCATAGACGACGCCGCCTGAAGAATATCGCCAGGAACTAGGCTGATTTCTGCCTGCCCGTCATCTCGTCGCTAAGATTACGTAGCGCATCGGCCAACTGCCCCAGCGTGTAGACCAGCGCGCCCTTGGCCGCGTGGTGAAGATCACCCCGCCCCTCGTCGTTCAGAGCCAGATCCCTCGCCTCCTGCACACCCCGGTCGATATCGTCCAGAATGCCGTAATCAGGCTGTTCGCCATTGCCGAGTGCGGTAAGCACCTTGCAACTATTCCTGCTGACGGCATCGATCCTGTCGATAAGCTCCTCGCCGAAACTGTCATCCGCCTTGCCGATCCGATCGATCGAACGCGCGGCTCCCCATATCTGGTCGACATTGTCGATCTGGTCGTCGTAAAATGCGCTATCGTTCATGTGAATGGCAGCGGACGCCTCGCGCGCGTCAGAAATGCTGGCGGTATAGTCGCCGCGCAAATCCTCGTCGCTGCTGCTCCTGTCACCCGCCCGGTCGCCCACCCGGTCAATGGCCCTGTCCACATAACCGGCCAGCGCGTCCATCGCGCGGCGCAGGTGGCGCATGGTCCGTTTTTCCGAACTTTCACGCCAGACGATCAGCGATACCAGCGTACCGATCACGACGCCCACACCGATCGCCAGACTTCGGTCGATGGCGGTCTGCATCACGTCGGAACCGGAACCCAGCGCAAGCGCGACCGCAGCGACGGTGCCGTAACGCCATTCCGGCTTGAAACCGGCCACGAAATTGATCGCCAGCATGGACAGTGCCAGCGCCGCTGCCGTGCCATAGCCGCTGGGCATCAGCGCCAGGCAGGCGAAGCCGATCGCTGCACCCACCAGTGTGCTGACGAACCGATCCTTCGCCTCGCTCATCGCCGCCCCGGCGGTGGGCTGGATGACCATGACCGCGCTCAGCACGCCGATGAAGCGTTCGGGCATCCCGGTCACTTTCATCAGCGAGAACATGATCGCGGCAGCCAGAGCGGATTGGAGGGCGAGGCGTGTTGCATCGCGCAATTCGCCTTTCGAAATGTCGATATCCGGTAATTGCATGGTCTGGTAACTGACCGGCACCCGACTCGTTTCAATTTTACCTGGCCGAGGGAGAGTCGGCGGGCGGATCGGCCAGCGGCGCAAACCCGGCTTGCCGCCCGCCGCGGCTGCGACTAGCCTTGCCTGATGGATGACGTTATGAATTTCACAGGCAAGACCGCGCTGATTACCGGCGCGGCTTCGGGTATCGGTGCCGCAGCGGCGCGGTGGCTGGACGGGCGCGGTATCGCGCGCCTGGTCCTTATCGATCGGAATGGCGAGGGACTGAACAGCCTGGACCTGTCCTGCAAAACCGACTGCCACGCCGCCGATATCTCCGATCCGCAATTCTGGCAAAGGCTGGAGCCGAAGCTGAAAGGCCTGGACTGCGCTCTTGCCAATGCCGGGATCGGTGCCAGCGGGCCGATGGCGGAACAATCCTTTGCGGACTGGCGCCGAATCATGGACGTGAACCTCGACGGCGCATTCCTGACCATGTCGACCGCCATCCGCGCCATGCGGGCATCGGGCGGTGGCAGCATCGTCGTCACCGCATCGGTCACCGGGATCAAGCCTGTAGCGGGCATCGGCGCCTATGGCGTGGCCAAGGCCGGTGTCGCCCACATGGCCCGTATCGCCGCAGCCGAGGTGGCGAAGGACGACATCCGCGTCAATGCGATCGCTCCGGGCGGCGTCGATACGGCGATCTGGGAGAGCGGCGAGGATTTCCGCAGGAATGTGGCCGCCCATGGCCGCGACGCCGTGCTGAAACAGATGGCGGCCACCACGCCCCGCGGCCGCTTCGCCACACCCGACGAACTGGCGGGCGAAATCGGCTTCCTGCTGTCTGACCTGTCAGCCAACATCACCGGCAGCGTGCTGGTAAGCGACGGCGGTTATTCGCTGTAAGTACCATGCGCGCGAGCAGAGCTTTTTTGCGATAGCCATGTCCGCTCGCACGCGCATTTTCGTAGTCGTCGGTTGACCGACTTTGGGGTGGTAAGCGGGCCCTAGCATCGCACCCTCTGCCACTGCTACGAGTAGACGACGGCATAGGAGGTGGAATTGGCTACGGTTAGTATTCCCGGCGGTCTTACTTGGCAGCTTTTGATGAATACCCTCGGCGACCAGCTAGTTGCTGGCTTCGGCAGCTTCGAAAACCTAGCCCAATTAGAGGAGGCCCTCTACATCGCACTTGAGCGGGATGGCCCCTCGGAAATCATGCACACTGGGCCGCTGAGCGTGACGACGGAGGAATTAGCAGCTTATCTCGAAGTCCTTGCTTCCGTGGCTGAAGATGAGCCCCTGAAGGTCAGCTTTGTCGACGCAGCGATTGGCGCATTCCTTGTGCGCCGCTCAAGTAAGTAACTTGCTAGGCCAACGTCCAGAAAGGAGTCGTTAGCTGTTAGGCAGTTTTTGGCAATAAAATGCAGAAAGCAGCCGGTCCGCTTTCGTGAAGGGAAATCATGAGTAAAGCGATTGATAAGCAGACCCTCATGACCGGAAAGTTACCCCTTGCGGCATCATCTGCGGTGCGACCGGTCGGCTCCGCCTAGCACAGACTTGCTGTTACAAGCTCAATCTGCGGGCAGATCGCTGAAGTCCGTCAGCGCCGCGTCCCGCAATCCGCGCCAGACATTGCGGGCCTGCACCGTTTCGAACACATCGTGCACGCGCAGGATGTGGACGCCGGCCTCCATGCCCTTCAGCGCCAGCGCGACGCTGCCGCCGAGGCGCTGGTGGCTCGCGACCTCGTTGGACAGCGCGCCGATCATCCGCTTGCGGCTGGCGCCCAGCAGCAGCGGCTGGCCCAGGGCATGGAACAGCGGCAGCGCATTCAGCAGCGCGAGATTGTCGGCGAGAGACTTGCCGAAGCCGATGCCCGGATCGAGGATGATGTTGGCCGCGGAAATGCCTGCTTCCAGCGCGGCGTCGCGGCGCGCTGCCAGCCAGTCGAACACGTCGAAGACGACATTGCCATAATCGGCATCGGCATGAAGATTGTCTGCGCCTGCACCCGGTGCATGCATCAGCACCACGGGACAGCCCCTTGCGGCGACCAGTTCGAGGCTGCGGGGATCATGGCGAAGGGCGCTGACGTCGTTGACCACCTGCGCGCCTGCGTCCAGTGCCGCCTCCATCACCGCAGGGCGGCGCGTGTCCACGCTGACGGCGGCGCCCATGGCGGCGCAATATTCCACGGCGGGAAGCACGCGATCAAGCTCGTCCCCTTCCCACACCGCAGGCGCGCCGGGGCGGGTGCTCTCGCCGCCGATGTCGATGATGGCGGCCCCGCTTTCCAGCATGGCGGCCGCGTGCTCCCGGCCTGCCTCCGCATCGTCGAGGAACTTGCCGCCATCGGAGAAACTGTCCGGGGTGACGTTGAGAATGCCCATCACCTGCGGCTGGTCCAGCCTGACGGTGCGCTGACCAAGCGTCAGCGGCGCATGAACGCTGCGCAGCCCCGCCCACTGAGCTTCGGCACTTTCTCCCACGCTGTCAGGCAACTGCCCCAGCACGCCTGCGATCCCGTCCGCATCGGTCAGCCAGCGCGCGACGACATCTCCGTCACGCCGCAGGGATATTGCGAAGCGGTGGGCATAGACCATGCCGCCGCCGATACGAACCGCATTGCCCTCCACCGACTGCGGGCTGGCGACCGGGCCGATGGGCCGGAGGTAGACCTTGTCCATGCGAGAGCCGATCAGTCTTCCGTCGCCAGCAGATACAACTGACGAATGGCGTCGACAGGTTCGACCTTGCCGTCCTTTTCAATGTGCCAGAACGTCCATCCGTTGCAGCTTGGCGCACCCTGCAGCTCCTTGCCCAGCCCGTGAATCGAACCGGTCTGCTTGCCATGGACCAGCGAGCCATCCGCGCGGACGATGGCGGTCCACTGCCGCTTCCTGTCGAAAAGCCGGGTGCCGGGCGTAATCATGCCATTCTCGACCAGGGCACCGAAAGCGATGCGCGGCGCGTTCGTCTTCGCCTGCATGGTTTCGAGCGCGCTTTCGTCGAGCGGCAACTCCTTCTCGATGCGGGCGGCGGCGATATCCCGGTAGAAATCCTCCCGCTCGCAGCCGATCCATTCACGGCCCAGACGCTTGGCGACGGCGCCGGTGGTGCCGGTGCCGAAGAACGGATCGAGCACGACATCGCCCTTCTCCGTCGTCGCCAGCATCACGCGGTAGAGCAGCGATTCGGGTTTCTGCGTCGGATGCGCCTTGCGCCCCTCGTGCTTCAGCCTTTCCTGCCCGCCGCAGATCGGCAGCAGCCAGTCAGACCGCATCTGCAATTCATCGTTCAGCGTCTTCATGGCGCGATAGTTGAAACGGTAGCGCGCCTTCTCACCCTGACTCGCCCAGATCAGCGTTTCATGCGCGTTGGTGAAGCGGGTGCCCTTGAAATTGGGCATCGGGTTGCTCTTGCGCCAGACGATGTCGTTGAGGATCCAGAATCCCAGATCCTGCAGGCTCGCGCCGACGCGGAATATGTTGTGATAGGAACCGATGACCCACAGCGATCCGTCGGGCTTCAGCACCCGCCGTGCTTCCGCCAGCCATGCGCGCGTGAAAGCATCATAAGCGGCGAAGCTGTCGAATTTGTCCCAGTGGTCGTTGACGGCATCGACACGGCTGCCGTCGGGCCGGTCCAGATCGCCGCCGAGTTGCAGATTATAGGGTGGATCGGCGAAGACCATGTCCACGCTGGCATCGGGGATGGCGCGCATCGCAGTGATGCAGTCGCCGGGCAGGATCTGGCCGAGCGGCAAATCTTCCCTGACGACCGGCAGCGGCTTGGCGACGCGAGGGCGGCGCGTGGTCACCACTGCTTCGCCCAGCTGTTTTTCCTTGCTGCGGACACGTGTTTCGGCGGTTTGCAGAACCCCCATTCATCCTTTCCCCCCTGCTGACTTATCCACAGGGTGAATCCTTGGGGACTCGAGGTCAAGATAACATTAACCTTGACGCTATCTTTACGTCGATACGGCTAGAGGGAACGAAAGGAGCCCACCCCAAACTCCTGATTGCAAAGGCATTCTTATCTAACCGCCGGCCACGGTGTTGCATGCAGGACTCACCTTGGGGGGTTCAGAACAGCGCCATCTGCGCCACCGGGGCGAAGCTGCGCCGATGCAGCGGCGTCGGCCCGTGGCGGCGCAATGCCTCCATGTGATCGCGCGTGCCGTAGCCCTTGTTGCTCTCCCAGCCATAGGAAGGATGAAGCCGGGCAGCATCCAGCATGATGCGATCGCGCCATTCCTTCGCCACGATGCTGGCGGCGGAAATGCAGGGTTCGATGGCATCGCCGCCCACGATCGGCCTTGCCCGCCAGCGCCACTGCCGGTTGCGGCCCTGCGGCGTCAGATTGCCGTCCACCAGAACCTCGTCCGCATCGCGTTCCATCGCGCGGCTGAGATTGTCCATCGCCAGGGTCATCGCCAGCATGGTCGCCCCGAAGATGTTCAGCCTGTCGATGTCGTGGACATCGACCACGCCCACCCCCCAGGCGCAGCGGCGGCGCACGGCTTCATCGAGTATCCGGCGGCGGGATGGACCGAGTTTCTTCGAATCGGCAAGACCGCCAGGTCGCGGCTTGCACAGCGCCACCGCAGCAGCCACAACCGGTCCGGCAAGCGGACCACGGCCAGCCTCGTCCACTCCGACGACGAGCGGGTCGGAGCCAAATCCGCAATGAGGGGTTCCATAGAACATGAGCATGACAGCCAGATTTATCGCGACCGCCTCCTTACCCCTTGCAGCCCTTCTCGCAAGCTGCGGCGCGCAGGCGGGCGGAGACAGCACCGTTGCCGCGCAATCCACGCCTTCCCCGCAGGCCGCGCGATCGGGCGCGCCGTTCGCCACCACGACCTATGGCACATTCGACGAACCCTGGGCCGCGGCCTTTGCACCGGGCACCGGCATGTTGTTCATCACGGAAAAGCCGGGCACGATGAAAGTCGTCGACACCACAACGGGCCGAACCGGATCGGTGACAGGATTGCCACGCGTCGATTACGGCGGCCAGGGCGGCCTTGGCGATATCGCCTTTCTGCCTAGCGAATCGGCGGACGCGGTTGGTCGCCGCACCATCTATCTCAGCTGGGTCGAAGCGGGCCGGGGCGACACGCGCGGTGCCGTTGTTGGCAAGGGAACGCTGGATTGCACGGCGGCGGCAAGCTGCCGCATCGAAGGCCTGAACATCATCTGGCGCCAAGCGCCCAAGGTCAGCGGCCGCGGCCATTATTCGCATCGGATCGCGTTTTCCCCGGATGAAAAATACATGTTCGTCTCCAGCGGCGACCGGCAGAAGCTGGAGCCTGCGCAGGACCGAGCCAACACGCTCGGCACCATTGTCCGGCTGACGCTCGATGGAAAGCCTGCGCCGGGCAACCCCTTCGCGAACCGGGGATCGCCCACCGACGAAATATGGTCCTATGGCCATCGCAATACGCTGGGCCTTGCCTTCGACAGCGCCGGACGGCTTTGGAACATGGAACATGGCCCCGCGGGCGGAGACGAGATCAATCTTATCGAACCCGGCACCAATTATGGCTGGCCCCTCGTTTCGGACGGCGAACATTACGACGGGCGGAACATACCGGATCACTCCACACGGCCCGAATTCCAGCCGCCGGCCATCGGCTGGACGCCGGTGATCGCACCGGGCGACTTCATCTTCTACAATGGCGATGCGTTTGCAGGCTGGCAGGGCGATGTCATCCTCGCTGGATTGAAGACCGAGGCGCTGATACGCGTGGACATGAACGGCACCACCCCGGTCGAGGTCGCCCGCTACAAGATGGACAACCGCCTGCGTGAAGTGGTCGAGGGGCCGGATGGCGCCATCTGGGTGCTGGAGGATCGCGAGGGCGCTAGGCTGATCAAGCTGTCGCCTTCCTGATTTTCAATGCAGGAGGCGAATTGGCGGGCAGGAAATAATGTCGACAGCATGACGCGGGCACCGTAACCGCTCCGCCATGCCTTCCATAATCCCCCTGAGCGCCGTTCCCGGTGACATGGTCGAACAATTGCTGGACCAGGCATTCGGGCCGCAGCGTCATGCCCGCACCGCCTACCGCATTCGCGATGGTGTGGACTGGCTTCCCGCCCTCAGCTTCGCTGCGCTGGACGACGACGATTATCTCGCGGCGACCATCCAGATATGGCCGGTCGCCCTGTTCGATCCCGATGGCCGTCCGCACCCGATGCTGATGGTCGGCCCGGTGGCCGTCCTGCCCCAGCTGCAAGGCCAGGGTTACGGAAAGGGGCTGGTTACAGCAGCACTTGCCGAAATGGACGAAGGCGCGCTGCCGCAGGTGCTGATTGGCGATGCAGCCTATTACGGGGCCTGGGGCTTTTCCGCAGAGCATACCGGCGGATGGCATTGCCCCGGTCCCTTTGATCGGAACAGGCTGCTGGTGCGTTTCGGCAATCCGGCGGTCCTGCCGCCTCGGGGCATGCTCGGCCCGTGGCGACCTGCCGACATGCCGCCGCAGACCGCAGACTGACATATCGGTTGGCGAGAGGCGGTCGATCTGGCATCTCGCGGCTTATGCCTTATGAACCGCCACCCGAGATTGCCGGCCTTTCCCTGGCGCAGATTGCAGAGCAGGTGAAGGCCCGCAAACTGCCCCCGCTGGAGGAATGGTCGCCGCAACAGATTGGTGACAGCCTGATGCTGATCGCGGCTGACGGCAGCTGGCTTCATAAAGGATCGAAGATCGAGCGCAAGGCCATGGTCCGCGCCTTTTCCAGCCTGCTGATGCGCGAAAGCGACGGCGGCTATTCCCTCGTCACCCCTTTTCAGAAATTGTCCGTCGAGGTGGAGGACGCCTGCTTCATCGCCGTCGACGTCGCCCGCCGCGAAGGCAATCTGGTGTTTCGCCTCAATACCGACGATCTGGTGATCGCGGGCCCGGATCACCGGCTGACCGCTCGCGGAGATCCCGATACGCCCACCCTGTACCTGCATGCCCGCCGTGGATGCGAAGCGAAGCTCGACCGTTCGACCTATCAGCAACTCGCCGCGCTGGCGCTGGAGGAAGGCGGCGACTGGACCGTCACCAGCAATGGCGAAACCTATTCCTTAAGGCCGCGATGAGCGCATTGTTCGACGATCTTTCGCGCCTGTTCGACGAAGGGCACCGCCAGGACGTGCCGGACCTGTTGACCGACCGGCAATTCGCGCGGGGCAAGCCGCGCGCCGCTGCCGTATTGATAGCGGTGACCGAACGCCCGGTGCCGGGCGCGCTGCTGATCCACCGCCCGCACGATATGCGCAGCCATCCCGGACAGGTCGCCTTCCCCGGCGGCAAGCTGGACCCGGGCGAAGACGCGATCACTGCCGCCCTTCGCGAAGCCCATGAGGAACTCGGCATACACCCGCAGGACGTGCGGATCATCGGTGCCACCGATCCATACCAGACCGGCACCGGTTTCGACGTCACCCCCGTGCTCGGCATCATTCCGCCCGACCTCGACATAAACCCCAACCCGGCCGAGGTTGCCGACTGGTTCGAGGCACCCTTGCGCTTCCTTCTGGACCCCGAAAGCCGCCGTGAGCGGCAGGCAAGATGGCGCGGCGATACGCGGCATTATTACGAGATGGACTGGCAGGGCCACCGGATCTGGGGGGTCACCGCGGCAATCATCGCCAATCTGTCGCGGCGGCTTGCATGGCAGGAACTGCTCGATGGCTAGGCACCTGCCGGCAGTGGAATGGACCCGGCGGGACGATCTTGCCGAACTGGTCGCCGCCTTGGGCGCAGGGCAGTTGCGCTGGGTGGGCGGCGCGGTGCGTGACACGCTGCTGGGATTGCCGGTTGCCGATATCGACGCTGCCACGCCCCTGCTGCCTGCGGTGGTCATGGCGCGGCTCAAGAAGGCCGGCATCCGCTGCATACCGACGGGCATCGATCATGGGACCGTGACGGCACTGCTGGCCGGTGGCCCGGTTGAAATCACGACATTGCGGCAGGATGTCGCGACCGACGGACGTCATGCCGTGGTCGCGTTTGCGGAAGATTGGCAGGCAGATGCGGCGCGGCGCGATTTCACCATCAATGCGCTCTATGCCGAACCCGGCACGCTGCTGATCCACGATTATTTCGGCGGGTTCGACGATCTGGCGGCCGGGCGCGTGCGCTTCATCGGCGATGCGGCCCGGCGCATCCGCGAAGATCATTTGCGGATCCTTCGCTATTATCGGTTCCAGTGCCGCTTCGGCGCCGCTCTCGATTCACATGCCGAAGCCGCCTGCGTTGAACTCGCGCCGCTGCTTGAAAAATTGTCGGCCGAGCGGGTGGCGATGGAATTGCTCAACCTGCTCGGCCTGCCGGACCCTGTCGCAACGGTCAGCCGCATGGCGGACAATGGTGTGCTGAATGTCATTCTGCCGGAAACCGGCGCGGCGGAACTGACCTGCCTCGCCTCTCTGGTGGCGAATGAATCCCGCGAAGGCGTGGCCGCCGACTCCATTCGCCGCCTTGCCGCCCTTTTACCGGCTTGTGCAGGCACCGCGCGCAAGGTTGCCAGGCGCCTGCGCCTCTCCAAACGGCAGCAGGATCGCCTCGCCTGCGCCGCCGGACGGGGCGGAGATTCAGGAACGCCGCCGCGCGAACTGGCCTATCGATTGGGGCTAATTTGCGCGCAGGATCGCCTGCTGCTGGCAGGAGGTCCGCTCGCGTCGTTGCAGGGCTGGAACGGCCCGACCCTGCCCGTGAGCGGGAAGGATGTTCTCGCCAGGGGCATCGCGCCCGGTCCGCAGGTCGCGCGCATTCTGAAGCAGGTCGAGGCATCCTGGATCGCCGAAGATTTTCCCGGGAATTGCCGTGCCGAAGAACTGCTCGACCAGATCCTCGCAAAAGAATAAGCAACCTTTGCGTAATTTGATTGCTTATTCCTGCACTCGCACCTATCTGGGTGTCCTGCCATCCGGTGCGAAGAATATCGCGCAATCGGCTGCGAGCGTGAACCTGCCTACAGGCTGGTCCCGCAGCGACTAGCGGACCTTGGCACTCGAAGCTTCCCCAAACACGCAAGGGTCGCATTGACCGACCCCCGGGCGCCCGGACAGCTTTTGCCTGTTCGCAACGGCGCTGCATGAAAGTATACTTATGTCCTATTTCGAAACTCTCGGCCTTACCGAACCCTTGCTACGCGCCCTGAAGGCGAAGGATTACAGCGAGCCCACCCCGATCCAGCGGCAGGCGATACCCGCTTTGCTGGAAGGCCGCGACCTGCTCGGCATCGCGCAGACCGGCACCGGCAAGACGGCGGCATTCTCGCTGCCGTCACTGCACCGGCTCGCCGCCAATCCCGTCGGGCGTCACCCCGCTTCCTGCCGGATGCTGGTACTTTCGCCGACGCGCGAGTTGGCAGCGCAGATTGCCGAAAACATCCGCGCCTATGCGAAGTTCCTCGACCTGTCGGTCCAGTGCATCTTCGGCGGTGTGCCTGCCAGCAAGCAGGCGAAGAAGCTGGTGCAGGGCTGCGATATTCTGGTGGCGACACCGGGCCGCCTGCTCGATCTGTGCGACCAGCGCGCGCTGACGCTGCGGAATGTCGAAATCTTCGTTCTCGACGAAGCCGACCAGATGATGGACCTCGGCTTCATCAAGCCGCTGACCCGCATCGCCAACATGCTGCCCGACAAGCGGCAGAGCCTGTTCTTTTCCGCCACCATGCCCAAGGCGATCGCCGATCTGGGCAAGCGGTTCATCAAGGATCCGGTGCGCGTCGAGGTCGCGCCGCAAGCCACGACGGCCGAACGGGTCGAGCAATATTCGACCTTCATCGACCAGAAGGAAAAGCAGGCGCTGCTTACGCTGAGCCTGAAGAAAGGCCTGGAAAGCGGCGAGATCGAGCGCAGCCTCGTCTTTACCCGCACCAAGCATGGCGCGGATCGCGTCGTTCGCCATCTGGTCGCGGCCGGCATCAATGCCGCCGCCATTCACGGCAACAAGAGCCAGGCGCAGCGCACCCGCGCTCTCGATGGTTTCCGCGACAATCGCGTGCCGGTTCTCGTGGCGACTGATATCGCCGCGCGGGGCATCGACGTTCCGGGCGTGAGTGCGGTCTTCAATTTCGAGCTGCCTAATGTCGCCGAACAATATGTTCACCGCATCGGGCGGACCGCGCGCGCCGGCCGCGATGGAATGGCGATTTCCTACGTCGCACCTGACGAGAAGCCCTATCTGCGCGATATCGAGAAACTGACCGGGGTGCGCCTGACTGCCGTTCCGATTCCGGAAAACTTCGTCACGCAGGCAGCAGCCCTGCCCGCCGCGAGCCGTCACCCCTCAGGTGCTGAACGCGCGGAAGGCGATCGTTCGCGCGCGCGCCGCGGCAATGGCGGCGGCAACGGAAGCGGCAGGCGCAAGCCCCAGGCTTCCGCCCGACCGGCCGGCAGTGGTGGCGGCCAGCGCAACCGCAGGCCCCGCGCCGGCGCCTGACGCCTCTGGGCGATCAGAAGCGGTAGAGACGGTTCGGCGGGGCAAGTTCGGCGCGGACTTGCCCCGCTTCGCATTCGCGCTCTAAAGAGGATGGCGGATGCGCCGCCCGCCGCCCGCCTTGTGCAGTTCAGCCCGATGTAATCTGCGCGGTGCCATGGTCGGAGCATCGGTCGCGCTTCGTGATTCCCGGACGCGCATGGTCCTGCGCCCTTCAGGGTGCGGGCCGTTCCGTTAGCCGGCGTGGCCGCTTCTGCACCGCTTGCGGCCTCGCCACGATAACACGATTTGGAGCTTTTCTTATGAAATTCGCGAAACTCGCCGCTGCTACTGCCATTGCATTTGGCGTTCCGGCAGCAGCTTCCGCCCAGGATGCCGCACCTGCCGTATCCGCCGCTGCAGAACTGACGATCGCCCCCGGCGTGACCATCTACGATCCGCAGGGCGGCCTCGTCGGCACCGTTCTCGAAGTCAGCGACGACGTGGTCCTGGTCAACACCGGCAAGCACACCGCTCCCCTGCCGAAGAATGCTTTCGCCAAGGGCCCGAATGGCCCCATCATCTCAGTCACCCAGACACAGCTGAACCAGATGTTGGACGAACAGATGGCACAGGTTTCAGCGCAGCGCGATGCCGCGCTGGTCGAAGGCGCCATGGTTCACACCGTCGACGATGCGATGCTGGGCACCGTGACCTCGGTCGATGGCGATAACATCATCGTCACCGGCGATAATGGCCCGGTTGCAATGCTGCGCGATCAGTTCGCGGTCAATCCGCAGGGCACGCTGATCGTCCTCTTCACAGAGGCGCAGATTGCCGAAGCGGCCGCCGCCGCGACGCCGGCAGGCTGATCGCCAGAGCCTGTAGTGCAGAGGGCCGGTTGCGACAATCGCGACCGGCCCTTGTCACGTCAGAAGCGATTGTCGCGCGGAAAACCTTGTGGCGGCATCCTGCCTGCGGCACCGCGCGCCACCTTCCACTGCCACATGTCGGTTTCCGTCCGCGTGCGCCCGGTTTCCCCGCCCATGGCCCAGCTGAGGCCGTCCTCCAGCTTGAAGGTCAACGCGTCGGACATGCCGCCATCGCGGTAGCGTTGCAGTTGCACGCCCTGACCACGTGCCAGCACCGGCAGTTCTTCCAGGCTGAACACGACCAGCTTGCGATTATCGCCCACGACCGCGACGTGATCGTGGTCGGGTGCGATTTCCCGAACCGTGACCAACCGGTTATCTCCCTTCAGATTGACCACCTGACGGCCCTTTCGCGTTTCGGCCAGCAATTCGGCAGTCTGTGCGGCGAAGCCCTTGCCGTTCGCCGCAGCCAGCAGCAATTGTGCTTCGGGACGGTGGCGGATCATGCCGACAATCCGCGCGTCGGCATCGATGTCGAGAGTGTTGCGCAGCGGTTCACCAAACCCGCGAGCGCCGGGCAGCTTATCCGCCCCCATCGTGAAGAACCGGCCATTATCCGCCGCAACCAGCAGCTTGTCCGTCGTCTGTGCGTGCAGGACAAAGCCCGCCTCGTCCCCTTCCTTGTATTTGAAATCGGTATCCAGCGGCACGTGGCCCTTCGCCGCCCGCACCCACCCCTTCTGCGACAGGATTACCGTGACCGGCTCTTTCTCGATCATCGCCTCGGGCGAGAATTCCACCGTTGGAGCAGCCTCGGCAATGGTCGTGCGGCGCGCGCCCAGCGGCGTACCCTTGCCATATTCCTTCTGTAGTTTTCGTAGGTCGCGCTTGAGGCGGGTCCGCTGGCGCGCCGGAGAATCGAGCAGTGCCTCCAGCTCCTCACGTTCCTTCAGCAGATCGTCGCGCTCGCCGCGCAGCTGCATTTCCTCCAGCTTGCGCAGGGAACGCAGCCGCATGTTGAGGATGGCTTCGGCCTGGCGGTCGGTCAGCTCGAATTCAGCCATCATCACCGGCTTGGGCTCGTCCTCGCCGCGAATGATCTCGATCACCCGGTCAAGATTGAGATAGGCCGCGATGTAGCCTTCGACCAGTTCGAGCCGCAGGGCGATCTTCTCCAGACGGTGACGGCTGCGCCGCTGCAATATGTCGATCTGGCTCGCGAGCCAGTTCGAAAGCAGTTCCTTCAACCCCATGACCAGCGGCGTGCGCGTGGCATCCAGCACATTCATGTTGAGGCCGAAGCGGGTTTCGAGATCGGTCAGCTTGTAGACCGATTCCTTCAGCAGTTCGGGATCCACCTTGCGGCTGCGCGGCACCAGCACCAGCCGGATTTGTTCATCGCTCTCATCGCGCACATCTTCCAGAATGGGCAGCTTGCGATCGGCGATGGCGGCGGCGATCTGTTCGATCAGCTTGCCCTTCTGTACCATATAAGGAATTTCGCTGATGACGAGCTGCCACTGCCCCCCGCTCAATCGCTCGATCCCGGCTTCGCGATCCGCTTCCTGCGTGGCTTCGGCAGCATGGAAGCGGCCCCGCACCCTGAACGACCCGCGCCCAGTGCGATAGGCTGCGGACACGGCCGCCTGGCTGTCGACGATCAGGCCTCCGGTGGCGAAATCCGGCCCCTGGAACAGTTCCATCAGCCTTTCGTGCTCGACCTGCGGATTGTCGATAACCTCCAGCGCCGCATCGATGATCTCATGCGCATTGTGGCTGGGAATGCTGGTCGCCATGCCGACGGCGATGCCGCTGGAACCGTTTGCCAGCAGGTTCGGGAACAGGCCGGGGAAGATCTCCGGCTCTTCCTCCTCGCCATTATAGGTCGGGACGAAATCGACCGTACCCTCGTCCAGCCCCTGCATCAGGCTCATCGCCGTGCGGGTCAGACGTGCCTCGGTATAGCGATAGGCAGCGGCATTATCGCCGTCGATATTGCCGAAATTCCCCTGCCCTTCCACCAGCGGGTAACGGAGCGCGAAATCCTGCGCCAGCCGCACCATCGCATCATAGACCGACGCATCGCCATGCGGGTGGTACTTGCCGATGACGTCGCCGACGACGCGCGCCGATTTCTTGAAGGCGTCGGTGGGGTTCAGCTTCAACTGACGCATCGCCCACAGCAACCGGCGGTGGACCGGTTTCAGCCCGTCGCGAAGGTCGGGCAGGGAACGCGCGGTGATGGTGGACAGCGCATAGACGAGATAGCGTTCGGACAACGCCGCGTCGAAAGGGGCATCGATTATGCTGTCGAAGGGATCGGGTTCGGCAAGGCCGGTCTTGTCGCTGGGCATGGTGCCCGCCCTAACACCGCTTTGCCCAGGTGACAAAGCGGGAACATTCAGATACCCTGCATATCCCTGCTTTCGGGCGGAATACGAACGGTCAGCCCGTCGAGGTCGCCAGTCAGGTCGATCTGGCAGGCAAGCCTGCTCGTCGGCCCGGCGCCCGTCGCCAGGTCGAGCATGTCCTCTTCTTCCTCGCTCGGCTCGGCGAGGCTGCCGAACCATTCGGGCGTGACGATGACATGGCAGGTCGAACACGCCATCTGCCCTTCGCAGGTTCCTTCCAGATTCATGCCGGAGGCCTGCGCCACGCGCAGCAGATTGTCGCCCTCGTCGGCCTCGGCCCTGATAGTCGTGCCATCGGGGGCGATGAATTGCACGGTAACACTCATGCGGTCTGCTCCCTTGCAGCGCGGTTGATCGCCGCCGCCGCCGTTTCGATATCGTCCAGGCTCGTATAACGTCCGAAGCCCAGCCGGATGGAATTGCGCGCCTCGACATCGGACAAGCCGATCGCTTTCAGCACGTGGCTGGTACGGCCCGATCCGCTGGCGCAGGCCGAACCGGCGGAGAAAGCCACATCGCGCACCTCGGACATCAGCCGGTTCACGTCCAGCCCGTCGCGGCGCAGGTTCAGATTGCCATGCCAGCGATCCTGCGCGCTGCTGTTGAGGGTCCAGTCGGAGAAGAGATCGCGCGCCGCCTGCCACAGGCGTTCCACATGCGCGGCGTCCTCCTCCATCCGCTCCAGCGCGAGGCTCGCTGCCGCACCGAAGCCTGCACACATCGCCGGGCTGAGTGTGCCTGAACGCACCGCGCCTTCCTGCCCGCCGCCGGTGATGACAGGATCCAGCGTGACGCCGTCCTTCATCCACAATGCGCCGATCCCCTTCGGCCCATGCAGCTTGTGCGCCGAGACGGCGATCAGATCGCCTTCGGCGATCGTCATTCGCCCCGCCGCCTGCACGGCGTCGACCAGCAGCAAGGCTCCGTGCTTTCTCGCCAGTTCCGCAGCCCGGCCGATGGGCTGGACGGTTCCGATCTCATTATTGACCTGCATGACAGCGACCATTCGCGGCGCAGCTTCGATCGGCGGAACTGGCAAGATCAGACCCTCGGCATCGACGGGCCAGATTGCATAAGGGCCAGCATCTCGCGCAGTGTCGAGCACGGCGGCATGTTCGATGGCGGAGGCGAGCACCGGGCTATCGGCGTCGCCAGCAGAACCGCGGATGGCCAGATTGATGCTTTCCGTCGCGCCGCTGGTGAAGATGATTCGCCCGCCCGGCGGAAACAGGCCCGCGACCTGTTCGCGCGCGACTTCCACCGCTGCCGCTGCGCGCCGCCCCATCCGGTGCGGGCTGTGCGGATTGGCGAAGCCCTCCCCCTCCGGCCCGTCCAGCCAGTGCAGCATGGCCGCTTTCGCTTCGGGAGCGAGCGGCGTGGTCGCCTGATAATCGAGATAGATCATGTCGTACCCGCCGCGATTTTCAGCCATTGGGCGGCAAATGCCTCCACATCCCCTGCAACGGTGCTCCAGCCGGCGCTGATCCGGATCACCCGGCTGGCCAGATCGTCCTCCAGCTGCATCGCCTTCAGCACATGACTGCCCTTCAGGCTGCCGGACGAACAGGCGGAGCCAAGACTGACGGCGAAACCCGCCATATCGAAGCGCATCAATTGCGCGCTGCCCGACAAGGCGGGCATGGCGATCCCGTGGATGAGCGGCGTTGGCCGGGGCAACCGGTCCGACAGCCAGATACCGCCAGCGCCGCGCACCGCATCGGCAAGCCGGTCAAGAGCCGCCAGCACAGCGGGCGGGCAGAACGGCTGCGTCGCCTGTTCCAGAGCGGCAGCGAAGCCGAGTGCGGCCGGCAGGTTCTCCGTTCCGCGGCGATAGCCCCGTTCCTGGCCGCCTGCGGGGGCGAGCATCGCGAAATCGCGCACCAGCAGCGCCCCTATCCCCGGCGGTCCGCCCAGCTTGTGCGCGGAGATGATCGCCATGTCGCAATCACCGGGCAGCGGGTATTTTCCTGCGGATTGGGCGCAATCGGCGATCAGCAACCCGCCGGTTGCATGAACATGGGCAGCAACAGCGTCCATGTCCTGCGCCGCGCCGGTCTCCGAATTCACCGCCTGCACCGCCACGACCGGCGATGCTGCGCCCGAGAGCGGCTCCAGATCGACCATGCCGTCCGGCTGCACGTCAAGCAGTTCCGCATCCGGCGCCGCACCGATCACCGCGTCATGTTCGACTGCGCTTACATAGCGCCTGTTGCCGCCTGCGCCGTCGCCGCCGCGACCCTGCCTTGCCGGGGGAACGGCACGGTGCAGCGCGAGCCAGGCCGCCTCGCTCGCGCCGCTGGTCAGGATGATCTCCCCGCTCCAGCCGAGCGCCTTTCCGATGCGGTCACGCGCATCTTCCAGCGCGATGCGCGCCTTGCGCCCCTCGGCATGGGGGCTGGAGGGGTTCGCCCAGCGGCTCATGCCCTCCGCCACCGCCGCCACCGCTTCGGGCCGCATCGGAGTCGTCGCTGCATGATCGAGGTAGATACGCCGGATGACAGGTTCCTTCGCTGCGCGCGTGTGCCGATTGCGAAACGCGCATCACGCACTATATAGCGCCGGTCCGCATATGCGCCACCGCATGTGCCCCTTACATTTCCGACAGGTTCCCGCAAATGCCCTCAGTCATCTTTCCCGGCCCGGAAGGGCGCCTCGAAGGCCGCTATTCCCCCGCTCCGCGCCCGCGCGCGCCCGTCGCCATGATCCTGCACCCGCATCCGCAGGGCGGCGGCACGATGAACGAACGCATCACGCAGCGCCTGTACAAGACATTCGTCGATCGCGGCTTTGCAACGCTGCGGTTCAATTTTCGCGGTGTCGGCCGCAGCCAGGGCAGCTTCGATAATGGCGTCGGCGAATTGAGCGACGCCGCCAGCGCGCTCGACTGGGTGCAATCCATCCACCCCGAAGCGCAGGTAACCTGGGTCGGCGGCGTCAGTTTCGGCGCGCTGATCGGCATGCAATTGCTGATGCGCCGCCCCGAAGTGCGCGGTTTCATATCTATCGCGCCGCCCGCCAACATGTATGATTTCAGCTTTCTCGCGCCCTGCCCGGCCAGCGGAATCTTCATACAGGGCGCGGCTGATACGGTCGTCCAGCCTGCCGCCGTGCAGAAGCTGGTCGACAAGCTGCGCACCCAGAAGCACATTACCATTCACCACGAGGAAATTCCCCGGGCGAACCATTTCTTCGAAAACGAGATCGAGGATCTGATGGGGTCGGTCGACAATTACCTCGATTTCCGCCTCTCGCCGGATTGTCCGATAAAATAGGCAAGAGCCGTATGGCTTAATGAAAAAGCCTGCTCCGACATTCGGGGCGGGCTTTTTCCTTGCGCGAAATTCAGTTGCGAAAGGCCACGCGAAATCTCTTGCTGGTGGTGATATCTTGTATCACTATGCAATGTTATATCATACGCAGAGGGATAGACTGGTGCGATGGTATAGAGAGAGGAGCCGCAAAATGGCCTATGTAAATCAAGTAGGGAACAACGCCCGAACCAAAGCGATCATCGGCGTCGTCGGCATCCATGCCATCATCGGGTATGGGCTGGTTACCGGATTGTCGTTCGAAAAGATCACTGCGGCGCTGGACAATCCCGAAGGTATCTTCATCCCCGTTCCGAAACCGACCGTCACGCCGCCACCGCCGCCCCCTGCCGATCAGAAGCCCCTGGAAAAAACCCTGCCCGTCCCCGCGCCGGCTCCCCATGTTCCGCCGGTGCCTGTGCCGCTCGCCACCAGTGCACCCGATGTATCGACGTCGGAAATCATCCTGCCGCCGCTCCCGCCGCTTCCGAAGCCGGGCAATGGGGGCGTTAAAACCGGCGGCGCGGGTGATCTGGTCCTCCCTCCGCCTGCGCCCAAGGCAACCCCCACCGGCGTGGAACCCAGCCCGGCGCGGGCGCGCGGGAATCCGGGCGAGTGGGTGACCAACGATGATTATCGTTCCTCCTGGATCGCCCGGGAGATGGAAGGGTCGGTAACGTTTCAGGTGGCGATCGACGCACGGGGGCGGGTTACGCAATGTTCTGTTCTGAAAGGGAGCGGCCATTCCGAACTGGACGCGGCAACCTGCGCCAATGTGAAGCGCCGCGCCCGGTTCGAGCCCGCACGCGATGCACAGGACCGCGCCGTACCATCGACCTACAGCAACACGGTACTCTGGCGAATTCCGGATTGATCTCCGGGTCGCGGGATCATTCTGCCACCTGCTCGGCGGGCACGCGCCCGTCGGGTGTCGGCACGATCCAGATAGCGACATTGACGGCGGCGATTACCACCAGAACCACCATCAGGATCACCTGCCTGCGCGGTCCGCCGCGCCTGTGCAGAAACCATGCACCGGCCAGCAGGGCGAGGGCCGCCAGCATGACGAGGGAAAGAACCATGTCCATGGCGGCGACCATAACAAGGCACGGGCTGCGGGGGAACCGCCGGCGACTCCCATCTGTTTGACAGGAAAGTGCGGCAACGGGCCGTGCTCAGGAGAGACGACATATGGGTATCTACAGTTCGATCAAGCGCGCGATCTTCGGCAAGGATGAGGACGCGACGGAGGGTGCGGGCAAGGCTCCGCCCGTTGCTGGCCGCCCGGCCACTGCTCCCCCGCGTCAGGCACCTGTCAACGCCCCGCCCCCTGGCGGCACCCCAACGAACCAATCCGTCCGCGTGTCGCAGGTCGATGTCGAGAACTCGCTGGATTCGATGCCGGGGGCCGAACGGTTGAACTGGCGCACGTCCATCGTCGATCTGATGAAGCTGATCGGCGTGGATTCCGATTTCGAAAGCCGCAAGTTGCTGGCGCAGGAACTCGGCCGCGCCGATTATTCCGGCGATGCGGAAGACAATGTCTGGCTGCACCGCAGGACGATGCAGGAACTGGCGCGCAACGGCGGCAAGGTTCCCGCCGAATTCCTCGACTGATCGCAACCGCCCGCAAGAAAGGCAGCGGCGTTATCCTGCGTGTTTGACACGCCGCATTCGCCGCGCCAGACGTTGTGCATGACAGTTAGACATGCGCCCGCCCTCACCCGCCGCCAGACCCTTGCCGGTATGGCCGCGGGTGTTTCCATGACCGCCCTGTCCGCCTGCACGAACGGGCTGGCACAGGCAGGCGGCCTCCGCGCCGATCCGGTAGACGGCCCGGCAGTCGGCCCGGCAGACGGTAATGCCCTGCTGGACGAAATCGCCTATAATCTGCTGGCGCATGAACCCGAGCGGGCAACCAGCCTCGGCGTCGATATCGGACCTTATGCGCGGCTGCGGTCCATGCTGGAAGATCAATCGCCTGACGGACAGCGGGCATACGCCGCGACGCTGCGCCGCGATCTTGCACGCGTTCGCGCCACTGATACGCAGGGCTTCACGCCCGAGACGCGTACCAGTTTCGAGGTGGTGGAAAGCGCCTATGCCACCGCGCTGGACGGCTTTGCCCTGCCCTATGGCGACGTGGCCGTCGGCAGTTGGCGAAACGCGCCTTACGTCGTCATTCAGAACGTCGGATCCTATCTTGACCTGCCGCGCTTCATGGATTCCGTGCATCCGCTGCAGGACAGCGCGGATGTCGATGCTTATGCTTCCCGGTTGCAGGCTGTTCCTGCCGTGCTTGATGGTGAATTGATCCGCATGGAGCAGGCGACGGCAATGGGCGTCGTTCCGCCCGATTTTCTGCTAGACAAGGCGATCGCCCAGATGGACAGCACTCTGGACGATGCGCGCAAGGGCACTCTGTTCATCGCCCAGATGCGGGAAAATCTTGCGAAGAGCGGCTTGCCCGAAGCGCCTGCAAGCAGCCTGACACCGCTGGTGACCGGCCCGATTGCCGCGGCGCTTGAACGCCAGCTGGCAGAATTGCGACGGCAGAGGGCAAGGGCGACGGGCGAGCCGGGAATGTGGGCGCAGCCCCGGGGCGATGAATGGTATGCCTGGGCGCTGCGGGCCAGCACCACAACGCCGCTTACCCCCGACGAGGTGCATGAGCGCGGCCTTGAAGAACTCGCCGCCCTGCACGGCAGGATGGAACCGATATTGCGGTCCATCGGCTATACGACCAGAACGGTAGGCGAAAGAATGCAGGCGCTATCGGACGATCCGCGCTACAAATTTGCCGAAGGTGATCCAGGACGCGCCGAGATCATGGCCTTTATCGAGGATCGCATCGGCTGGATCACCAGCCAGATGCCGCGCGCCTTCAATACTCTGGTCGACCCCAATCTGGAGGTCCGCCGCCTGCCCCTGGCGGAAGAACCCGGCGCGCCCGGTGCCTATGGGGGTGCGGGCAGCAAGGATGGATCCATACCCGGCCGCATGTGGATAAATTTGCGGACAACCGACTTGCACCGCAAATATGACCTTGCCGATCTGACCTATCACGAGACCATCCCCGGCCATGTTTGGGAAGGCGAATATTCCAATCGCCTGCCGCTCATTCGTTCCATCCTTGCGTTCAATGCCTTCTCAGAAGGCTGGGCGCTGTATGGCGAACAGATCGCGGACGAGCTCGGCGCCTATTACGATTTCGCGGTTGGTCGCCTCGGCTATCTGCAAAGCCTGGCGTTCCGCGCCTGCCGGATGGTCGTAGATACGGGCCTCCATGCCAAACGCTGGAGCCGCCAGCGTGCTGTCGATTTCTTCGTTCAGCGCAACGGTAGCAAGGCAGAGGAAGTCGCCAGCGAAGTCGATCGCTATTGCAGCTGGCCGGGTCAGGCCTGCGGATACAAACTCGGCCACAGCGAGATCTTGCGGCAGCGCGCCCGGGCGGAGGCCGCCCTCGGCGATGCCTATGATTCCCGTGCCTTCAACGATGCCGTAGTGCTGGGCGGCAATGCGCCGCTCGACGTGATGGCAAACAATGTCGGCCGCTATATCGAAGCTGCGCGCAGCTGATTTGCACCAACTTCGCAGGATCATGGAAAAGGGCGGCGGAACCGGGATGGTTCCGCCGCCCTTTTCCATTCAGTCGTCAGAAGTGTCAGGCCGCTTTCGGAGCGGCGTCGCGGACACCCTGATCGACGTGAGGCGAAAATTCGGCGAAATTGTCGACGAACAGGCGCACCAGCTTCTGCGCCGTCGCGTCATATTCCGCAGGATCCGACCAGGTGGAGCGTGGATCGAGGATCGTCTGATCCACGCCCGCTGCTTCCAGGGCGGGAACGCTGACCGGTACGTCGAAGCCGAAATTGGGATCGCGGCGGAACTCGACATCGTCCAGCCTGCCGTCCAGCGCCGCGTTCAGCAGCGCACGCGTGGCCTTGATCGGCATGCGATTGCCGGTGCCGTATTTCCCGCCGGTCCAGCCGGTATTCAGCAGCCAGCACTGCACTCCGCCCTTCGCGATGCGTTCCTTCAGCAGATTGCCATAGACGCTGGGATGGCGCGGCATGAAAGGCGCGCCGAAGCAGGTGGAGAAGGTCGCCTCGGGTTCGGTCACCCCGATTTCCGTGCCCGCGACCTTGGCGGTGTAGCCCGACAGGAAATGATACATCGCCTGGTCGGGCGTCAGCCGTGCGATCGGGGGCAGCACGCCGAAGGCATCGGCGGTGAGCATCACGACATTGGAGGGCACCGGACCCAGGTTCTTTTCCGACGTGTTCGGGATGAATTCGATCGGATAGGCACCGCGGGTGTTTTCCGCCAGGCTGTTGTCGTCGAAATCCAGTTCGCGGGTTTCGGGGTCCATCACGACGTTTTCAAGCACCGTGCCGAACTTCCGCGTGGTGGCGAAAATTTCCGGCTCGGCATCTTCGGAAAGGCGGATCATCTTGGCGTAGCAGCCACCTTCGAAATTGAAGACCGCCGTGTCCGACCAGCCATGTTCGTCATCGCCGATCAGCGTGCGGCTGGCATCGGCGGACAGCGTCGTCTTGCCGGTGCCCGACAGGCCGAAGAATACCGCCGTCTTGCCATCCGCGCCGATATTGGCGCTGCAATGCATCGGCATCACGCCCTTTGCAGGCAGCAGGTAGTTGAGGATGCCGAAAACGCTCTTCTTCATCTCGCCGGCATATCTGGTGCCGCCGATCAGGATCAGTTTCTCGGACAGGTTCACCGCGATGACGGTTTCGCTGCGGGTGCCGTGCCGCTGCGGGTCGGCCTGGAAGCTCGGCAGGTCGATGATCGTATATTCCGGCTCGAACCCCTCCAGTTCCTCTGCCGACGGGCGCACCAGCAGCGTGCGGATGAACAGATTATGCCACGCCAGTTCGTTGATGACGCGCACATTCACGCGGTGTTCCGGCTGCGAACCGCCGAACAGATCGGCGACGAACAATTCCTGCTTGTCAGCCAGCGCCTTCATGAAATCGGCCTTGAGCGCGGCGAAATGGTCGGGCGTCATCGACACGTTGACCTTGCCCCACCAGACGCTGTCCTCGGTCTCCGCATCGCGGACGATATATTTATCCTTGGCGCTGCGGCCGGTGTGCGATCCGGTCTCGACCACAAGGGGACCATCTTTCGCCAGCTGGCCTTCGCCATTCGCGAGCGCTTCTTCCACCAGCCGGGCGGTGTTCAGATTGGCGTGAATGAAAGCGTCGGTCGAAATGCCCTGAGCGGACAGGGAATGGGAAAGCGGGGCGTTCACGGCAAGCTCCTGACAAAAACCGGTGGACGGACGGATCGCTGCGGGATTCGCGAAGGTTCCAATCCGCCAATTGCCTGCGCATAGTCCGCCGCCTCCATATCGTCAAATCCCGCCCGCATATCGTCGGACCCCGCTTGTCACTGTCACCTCCGGGCCTTGCTTTGCGTTGTCTTGTGCGGCGGCAGGGGCTAGGTTCCGCCGCCATGACAGACCACCATGCAGCAGGCTCCGGAGACGGCGCAGCGGATGCAAGCAATTCCGCGATGCCAGTAGCAGAACGCGATGAGCGGGCCCAGCGCCGGGCAGACCGCCGCGTCATCGCGCTGGTCGATGATGATCGCAACATACTGACATCGGTTTCCATCGCGCTCCAGTCGGAAGGATATGCGACGCGGGTCTATTCCGATGGCGTGACCGCCCTCGCCGCCCTGGTCGACAATCCGCCCGATCTCGCCGTGTTCGACATCAAGATGCCGCGCATGGACGGGATGGAACTGCTGCGGCGGCTGCGCGAGACATCGGCGCTGCCGGTCATTTTCCTCACCAGCAAGGATGACGAGCAGGACGAGGAAGCCGGGCTGGAAATGGGCGCCGACGATTACATCGCCAAACCCTTCAGCCTGCGCCTGCTGCTCGCCCGTATTCGCGCGATCCTTCGTCGCGGCGGTGCAGGAACAGGCGATGGCACCGGGACGGTGCAGGCCGACGCCGTGACGGAGAAGATCTCGCGCGGGCGCCTGTTGATGGACCCGGCCCGGCATCAGGTCAGCTGGGATGGGCGCAACGTGTCCTTCACCGTCACCGAATTCCTGATCCTGGAGGCGCTGGCGATCCGGCCCGGCGTGATCAAGAGCCGCAACCAGTTGATGGATGCCGCCTATCCCGACGATGTCTTCGTCGATGACCGCACGGTGGACAGCCACATCAAGCGCGTCCGCCGCAAGTTCCGCGCAGTCGATCCAAATTTCGACGCAATCGAAACCCTCTATGGCGCAGGCTACAGCTTTACCGACGATGGGTGACAGCCGGCACGCTCGCGCCTCGGACGCAGGCGCGACAACCGACCAGCAGGCGCAGGACGCTCCCCGAAACACGGCCACCCCCCCCGGTTCGGTCAGCGGCGAGACGCGCCTGCGCCGGCTGGACAGCCTCGGCTGGTCGAGCCGCCTGTCGCTGACGGCCCGCATCCTCGCAGTCAATGTGTTGCCGCTGCTGCTGCTTGGCGGCGGAGTGTTCTATCTCGACACTTACCGCAAACAATTGCTGGACGAACGGTACAAGCTGGCCCGCATAGAGGCGCAGATCACTGCCGAGGCCCTGGCCGGTGCAACCCGCGAAAGGCAGGAGGCGCTGCTGATCCAGATCGGCAAGGAACAGGACATGCGGCTCAGGCTGTACGATGGTGACGGCCTGCTCACCGCCGACAGTTTCGAGCTCGATGCTCCCGCCTTCACTTTCGACAATGTCGCCACTTTGCCCTGGGACGAGGACATAGCCCTGGCGCTCGACCGCACCGTTGATACGATCGTCGGTGCGGAGCCCATCCCCGACTATATCGAACCGCGCAGCCTGCGCGCAGACGTATGGCCCGAACTGGCGCGCGCGCGCGAACAGGGGCTGACGCAGATCCAGTTGCGCGACGCACCCGATGGAACGCCCGTGATCAATGCCGCCGCGCCTGTGGGGGTGCAGGGTGCATCCCTGCTCACCACCCGCAACGCCGTGGATATTACCGAACGCGTGCGCCAGGCGCGCACCACCCTGGGCTTCGGCGTCGCGCTGGCGCTCGCAATGTCGATCCTGCTGTCCCTTTTCCTGGCGCGCACCATCGTCAGTCCGCTGCAATTGCTCGCCCGCGCGGCCATCAGGGTACGGCTTGGCCGCGACCGGGATGTCGTGGTGCCAAGATTGCCCGAAAGGCGGGACGAGATCGGCCTGCTGGCGCGCGCAGTGTCGGACATGGCGGATGCCCTGCGGCAGCGCATCGATGCGGTCGATCATTTCGCCGCCGATGTCGCCCATGAAATCAAGAATCCGCTGGCTTCGCTGCGCAGCGCGATCGAGTCGCTGTCACGCGTGGAAGACCCGGAATTACGAGCCCAATTGCATGACATCGCCAGCCACGACGTCCGCCGGATAGACCGGCTGATCACTGAAATTGCCGATGCCAGCCGCATCGATGCGGAAATGTCGCGCACCATCTTCGAAAATGTGGATATTGCGGCATTGGTCCGCAACATCGTCGGCACGCGCGAGGATCGGGCCGAGAACGAGGGGGTCAGGATCGCCCTCGATCTGCCACCCTACCCGCTGATCATTCCGGGCGCCCCCGCAAGGCTCGAACGAGTCATAGAAAATCTGCTCGACAATGCGGTGTCCTTCTCCTCGCCGGATGCGACCATTGAAATTCGCCTCGTCGATCAGGAGGATCACGTGACCCTTTCGGTGAGCGATCATGGCCCCGGCATACCGGAACACGCCCGCGACAAGGTGTTCGAACGGTTCCATTCGGACCGGCCGGAAGCGGAAGCCTTCGGCGATCATAGCGGGCTGGGTCTCGCCATCGCCCGCACCATCGCGACGGCGCATGACGGCACGCTGCTGGCGCTCGACCGAGTGGACGGCCTGCCTGGTGCGCGGCTCCAGCTGGAACTGCCCACGGGGCGGAGCGCCGAAGAATGACGGCGGTTCTGCACCAGGCCGGCTGCGTCGCGTTCGGAGGCCGCGGGATCGTGATCGAAGGTCCGCCGGGAAGCGGCAAGACGTCGCTGGCGCTGGCGCTGATCGACCGGGGCGCCAGCCTCGTGGGGGATGACGGGATCGCATTGTTCGAAAAAGATGCGCGACTTTGGGCGCAAGCAGCGCCTGCAACCGCCGGGCTCGTGGAAATTCGCAACGTGGGCATCGTGACGCTCGCGCATGTATCCGCCCGCGTCTGTCTGCGCGTCGTGCTTGACGATCACGCACCAAGATTTGTCGGCAAGCCTGCCGCGCACGAATGGCACGGTCATCCCGTTCCGCTGCTGCACATGTTCCCCGATACAGCCGCGCTGCCGCTGCGCGTTGTCCACGCTTTGCAGCTGCACGGAATGCCTTGAGCCTTTCCTCCGTTGCCAAAGACCCGCACAATCGGCCCATGCCGCTCGATCCGCCATCCACGACAGCCAGCACCCGGCCCCTGCCCGCCGCCGTGGACGAGCGCAAACGGATCGCGCTTGTCACCGGCATGTCAGGCGCCGGAAAGACGACAGCCCTGCGCGTTCTTGAAGATCTCGGCTGGGAAGCCATCGACAATTTCCCGATCCGGTTGCTCGATCGCCTGATCGACGGCCCCGAACCCTCCCCCGGAACCGGTCGCGGCGAAATGCATCCGATGCTGGCGATCGGCTTCGATTCGCGAACCCGGGATTTCGTCCCGGATGATATCATCGCCCTGGTGCGGAGCCTTGCCGAACGCAGCGATCTGGTCGTCACCACGCTGTTTCTGGACTGCAACAGCGCCGAACTGGAACGCAGATACAACGAGACCCGTCGCCGGCACCCCCTGGCGCATGGCCGCCCGGTGATCGACGGCATCAGGGCGGAGCGTGAACTGCTCGAACCCCTGCGCCGCTGGGCCGACGCCGTGATCGACACGTCGGGGCTGGCGACCAACCAGCTTCAGCAGGAGATACGCGAACGTTTCGCCGTCGCAGCCTCGGCGGAAACGGCGATCACCATCACCAGCTTCGGATTTGCCCGCGGGATGCCGCCGCTTGCCGATTTCGTGTTCGACATGCGCTTTCTCGATAATCCGCACTGGGTCACCGATCTGCGCGATCAGACCGGGCTGGATGCCGCCGTGGCCGATTACATCGCCGCCAATCCGGCCTTTGCCGCCGCTTTCGACCATATCCAGGGCCTGGTGCTGAGCGTCATCCCGGAATACAGGCGGCAGGGAAAAAGCTACCTCACCATCGCTTTCGGCTGCACCGGCGGCAGGCATCGCAGTGTCTATGCGGCACAGGAAATGGGGCGGGTCTTGCGCGAGGCGGGATTTTCTCCCACGGTGCTGCATCGTAATCTGGAGTCGCGTGCAGCGGACCAGATCGAAGGGCCGCAAACATGATCGTGCCGTACTGAACGCCCATCATGCAACGCACAGGATTCTTGGTTCGCTTATGATCGGCATGATCCTGGTTACGCACGGCCGCCTGGCCGAAGAGTTCGTCAGCGCGATGGAACATGTGGTCGGCCGGCAGGAGGCAATTGCCACCATCTGCATCGGACCGAATGACGATATGGAGGTCCGCCGCACCGAGATTTCCGATGCGATCGGCACTGTCGACAGCGGCAATGGCGCGATCATCCTGACCGACCTGTTCGGCGGCACGCCTTCCAATCTGGCGATATCGCTGCTGGATGCCGGCCGTGTCGAAGTGATCGCGGGTATCAATCTGCCGATGCTCATTCGTCTGGCGGGCGCGCGCAAGACCATGACGATCATGGCCGCCGTGCGTGCCGCACGCGATGCGGGCCGCAATTACATCACCATAGCATCGGAATTTCTCGGGCATGAGGCGCAGGCGTCGTGAGCGAGGTCCGGCGCAAAGTGGTCATCGTCAACCAGCGCGGTCTGCATGCCCGTGCCAGCGCCAAATTCGTCAATGCGGTGGCGGAATTGCCCGGCGACACATCGGTGCGCGTAGTAAAGGACGGTAACAGCGCCGTCGGAGGTTCGATCCTCGGTCTGATGATGCTGGGCGCGGCACGGGGCGACTGCGTCGATGTGGTGGTCGCAGGCGAAGATGCCGAAGATGTGCTGGGCAAGCTGTGTGCCCTGATCGAGGACGGTTTCGGCGAAAGCTGAAGCCTGTTCAGCAGATGCGCAGGGAAATTACAGGTTTCTCCAACCCGACCGTAAAATATCTGCGTTCGCTTCGGGAGAAGAAGCATCGCCGCAGGGAAAAGCGATTTCTTGCCGAGGGCCTGCGCCTTCTGACCGACGCGCGCGAAAGCGGACGCTTGCCGGCGATGCTCGTGATGGCAGCGGGGCGCGACCCGCATACGCTGCTGGATGCGCTGGAGAAGGATGTGCTGGCTGCGGGCGGCGAGGTAATCGAGACCACGCCCGACATACTCACCAAAATTACCGGCAAGGATAACCCGCAGGCCGTGACGGGCGTGTTCCGCGAATTCGATACCTCGCTTGGCAATCTCGACCGACATGCGGCACCGATCTGGCTGGTGGCGCAGGCGCTGCGGGATCCGGGCAACCTGGGGACGATGCTGCGGACTGCCGATGCCGTCGGTGCGGGCGGCGTGATCCTGATCGACGATTGCGCCGATCCCTTCAGCGTCGAGGCCGTTCGGGCGAGCATGGGCGCGATCTTTACGAAATCCGTCGCGCAGGCCCGCTGGGACGAGTTCCTTCTATGGCTCAGGAGCGGCCCCGGACAGTTGGTCGCGGCCAGCCTGCGCGATGCGGTGGCCTATCGTGGAGCAGATTATACGGCGCCGTGTTTCCTGCTGGTGGGCAATGAATCGCGCGGACTGCCACAGGAATATGAAGATGCCTGCGATCTCCGTGTCACCATGCCGATGCGCGGGCGGGCTGACAGTCTGAATGCCGCCGTCGCTGCGGCGGTGCTGGCCTATGAGGCGCTTGCCCGTCTCGACCCCTGATTCGCCTTGTCTGCATCAGGACGATCGCCTTCCGCATCATCGCCATCTGCGGGCACCGTTGCGAAATTGACCAAAGCTCGCGGCGTCGTGTTCAGAGGCGGTGCTTCGGGCAGTTCCTTGGCCGAGGTATCGACCGACAGTTCTTCGAACCGTTCGCCCGTCCGCCGCAGATTGGTGTCGAAACTGCCGACCATCTTGTCGAAATGCTGGTTGGCCGATTGCAGGCTCTTGCGCAATTGCGCGATGTGCCCCGCGACCACCGCCAGACGGTCGTACAGTTCCTTGCCGAGCGATGCGATTTCCGCCGCGTCGGCCTGTACGCCCGCCTGCCGCCAGACGGTTGCGATGGTTAATGCAATCGACATGAAATTTAGCGGCGAGGATAGCACAACCTTGCGCTTCAATGCGTAATCCAAGAGTCCTGCATCCTGCGTCAAAGCGGCATAGAGGACATGTTCGCCGGGAATGAACATGACCACGAAATCGGCGGAACCTTTCACATGATCCTGATAGCGCTTGCCCGACAGATCGTCGATATGCCCTCGTAACTCGCGCGCATGGGCACGCAGCAGCGTGTTGCGCTCTTCCTCACTATCCGCTTCATTCGCGCGGGCGTAGGTGTTGAAGACGTTCTTCACATCGACGATCAGCCGCCGCCCGCCGGGTATGTTGATGACCGCATCAGGACGCAGCAGCCCGTCTTCGCCCGCCACGCTGACCTGGCAGTCGAAATCCGCCTGATCGTAGAGGCCGCAGCTTTCGAGGAGGTTCTCCAGCTGCAATTCGCCCCAGTCGCCGCGCGCCTTGGTCGCGCCCCGCAAGGTCGTGGTGATCCGGTTCGCGCCTTCCATCACCCTTTCCTGCCCCGCGCGCACTTCGCCGATCACGCCGTGCAATTGCTGGAAATCGGTGACACGGCTCTTCTCCAGTTCCTCGACCCGCTTGCGGTAGCGTTCCAGCGTTTCGCCCACCGGGCCAACCTTCTTCTCCAGTTCGGCGAGGCTTTCCTTGTTGAGCGCCTCCAGCCTTCCATGCGCAGTATCAAGAAACTTCGTCTGCGCGCCCGTAAGCAGCTTTTCGCCGATTTCGTTGAACTTTGCCTGCAATTTCTCTTCGGCAGCGACGAGGCGGGCGAGTTCGCGAGCAGACTGTTCTTCCCGGTCGGCAAGGCGCGCTGTGAAGGCTTTCTCACGCTCGTCCAATTCGCTCCGGAGCGAGTGAAGCGCATTATCGGCAGCGCGCCGTCCCTCCACTTCGCTCTCGTAACGCGAGTTGAGGCGGTCGAAATCGGCGCGGAGCAGACTGGCGGCTTTCTCACGCTCGGCCACTTCGCTGCGCAGTCCTGCCGCCATCCCGCTTATCTCTCCACGCGCGGCATCGCTTTCCTGCAGCCGCTTTTCCAGATCGTCGGCCCGGCCTGCGCGAACGCTTGCATTTTCAAGGTCGATCACCGCGCGCCGGAACTTCTCGTCCACCTCCCGCGCCTCGGCATCGCGCGTGGCGTGCCGTTCCCGCCATTCGGCGACCGGGCGCGATCCGCCATACCAGCCAAGGCCGAGGCCCAGCAGCAATGCGACGATGGCGATGAGAACAGCAGTCATGGTCATCGCAGGAACATAGCTGGAACATGGACCGGCGCAAGCCATGATCGTAACAAATGCGGAACAAGCCTGCGTTCTGCACGCTGCAATGGCACACGATGAGCGAAACGGAGTAGCATGTATGTCGATCAAGGAAATGATCCAGGATCACCCGCAGGTCGGGTCCGATTACAACGAACAGCTGGGAGAGGCGATCAAGCACGCGATGTATGGCGCGGCGATCATGAACAGCTGCGCCGATGCCTGCAATGCCGAGGAAGGCGACATGCGCACATGCATCCGTCGCTGCTCCGACGCATCCGATCTGTGCGAAGCCTTCTACCGCGTCGCCAGCCGCCGCACTGCAGGCAATGTCACGGTCATCAAGTCGCTGATGGAAGCGGTGATCATCGGTGTCAAAGTCTGCGCGGAGGAATGCGCGAAGCATGACAATGACCATTGCCGGCGCTGCGAACGCATGTGCCGCGAAGTCATGGAAGATGTGATCAAGGCGCGCGAGGGCATGCTCGACGCCGCCTGAGCAAGGTTGGAAACGAAAGGGGCTTCGCAAACGTTCTGCGAAGCCCCTTTCTTGTCGTCAGATGCCGGCACGGCGCTGCTCGGGCGCAGGGCTCAGGCGTAATCTTCAGGCGTAGGCGCGCATTTTGTTCAGCTTCTTTATCGCCATCTGCCGTTTCAGGCGTGACAGGTGATCGATAAACAGAATGCCTTCCAGATGGTCCATCTCGTGCTGGATGCAGGTAGCGAGCAGGCCTTCCATCGCTTCCTCATGCACCTTGCCATCCAGATCCTGCCAGCGGACCCGGCAGCTTTTCGGACGGTCCACGTCGGCGTAGATCTCGGGAACGGAAAGGCAGCCTTCCTGATAGGTGGCGAGTTCGTCGGCCGGGTCAATGATTTCGGGGTTTATGAACACGCGGGGGTCGTTCTTCACCGGCCGGTGGTCGTGATCGCAGGCCTCGACATGGCAGGCTTCGGGCTGTTCGGCATCGCCGTCCGGTTCCTGCAGATCGATGACCAGCACCCGCAGCGGCACGCCGACCTGGATCGCGGCCAGCCCGATACCGGGCGCGTCATACATGGTATCGAACATGTCATCGACAAGCGTGCGCAGTTCGTCGTCAAAAGTCTCGACCGGCCTGGAGACGGTCTTCAGCCGGGAGTCCGGCACCTCAAGGATTTCGCGTATCGCCATGCGGCCTCAGATAGGGGCTGCCAGCCTCCATCGCAAGAACAGTTGGCATCGCAAGCCGGTCGGTAAAGCGCCTAGCCGGTCATCGGACGCCGGGCGCGCAGGGCCTGCGCCAGGGTGCCTTCGTCCAGATAATCCAGCTCTCCCCCCACCGGCAATCCATGCGCGAGCTGCGTGAGGCGCACGGGCAGGTCCTCCAGCCGTTCGGCGATATAATGCGCGGTGGTCTGCCCTTCCAGCGTGGCGTTCATGGCGAGTACCACCTCGTCCACCCTGTTGTCGTCCTCGCGGTCGGCAACTCGTTCCATGAGAGCGGCGATGTTAAGGTCTTCCGGGCGAACGCCGTCCAGCGCCGACAATCTGCCGCCGAGAACGTGATAGCGCCCGGTGAAAAGCCGCGCCCGGTCCAACGCCCAGAGATCCGCCACATCCTCCACCACACAGAGCGCGTGACGGTCGCGCTTGGGGTCGGCACAGATGCCGCAGGGGTTCTGCGTATCGACATTGGCACAGACGTCGCATTCCACCAGCGTGTCGCGCACCGTTTCCAGCGCAGAGATCAATTGCAGCAAGGCTCCCGTGCGGCGCTTGACCAGCCAGAGCACGGCCCGCCTTGCGGAACGGGGGCCCAACCCCGGCAATCGGGCCAGCGCGGAGGCCAGCGTGTCGATCTCTTGCGATGCCATGTCACGGCAGATAGGGCGCGTGCAGGAATTAGGAAAGGCCGGTCGGAAATATGCGCGTCATCTTCATGGGCACTCCGGATTTCGCCGTGCCGACGCTGGCTGCGCTGCACGAGGCGGGGCACACGATCGTCGCCGTCTACACGCAGCCGCCGCGCCGCGCCGGGCGCGGGAAGAAGGTGCAGCCCTCTCCCGTCCAGATTGAGGCGGAGAGGCGTCATATTTCCGTCCGCCATCCGGCTTCGCTGAAGGATGCGGACGCACAGGCCGGACTGGCGGCGCTGGAGGCTAACATTACCGTGGTCGCCGCCTATGGGCTGATCCTGCCGCAGGCCGTGCTCGACATGCCGAGGCTGGGCTGCGTGAATGTCCACGCATCGCTGCTGCCGCGCTGGCGCGGGGCCGCGCCCGTGCAGCGTGCCATCCTTGCCGGGGACGCGGTGACCGGCATCACGATCATGCAGATGGAAGCCGGGCTGGACACCGGACCGATGCTGGCGACGGCGCGCGTCCAGACGGACCGCAAATCTGCGGGCGAACTGACCGACGAACTGGCGCAGGTGGGCGCACAGCTGCTGGTCGGCACTCTCATCGATATCGAGGCGCTGCGCGCGGTGGAGCAGGACGATACGCAAGCAACCTACGCCGCAAAGATCGACAAGGCGGAGGCGCAGATTGACTTTACCCGTGCGGCGGAAGCGCTGGAACGGCAGGTCCGCGCTTTCGCTCCGTTTCCGGGGGCGTGGTTCACGCTGGATGGCGAACGCATCAAGGTGCTGGAAGCCACCGTGCTGGGCCTTGAGGGAAAGCCGGGCACGACGCTGGACGACCGGCTGACCATCGCCTGCGGCCATGCCGCGTTGCAGCCGACGCTTGTGCAGCGGGCGGGCAAGCCGGCGATGGAGGTCGAGGCGTTCCTGCGCGGGAAGGCGGTTCCGGCGGGGGTGCAGCTGGGCTGACCCCCGCCGACTCACTGGCCATGTCAGGCGTTGGCGGCCTGCCTGGCATGTTCGCCTTCGCAGAATTCCTCGACGATCTTGTCGCAGAATGCGGGCAGATCGCCCGGATTGCGGCTGGTGATCAGACCCTGATCGACGCAGACTTCCTGATCGACCCAATTGCCGCCTGCATTGCGGATATCGGTCTGCAATGTGGGAAAGCTGGTCAGCTTGCGGCCCTCGACCTGACCCGCCTCAACCAGCGTCCATGGGCCGTGGCAAATCGCCGCGACCGGCTTTTTCGCGGCAAAGGCAGCCTTGATGAAGGACACGGCATCGTCATTGCCGCGCAACCTGTCCGCACCGACAGTACCGCCCGGAATGACGATCCCGTCGAAATCCTCCGCCGCAACCTGATCGAAGGTCTTGTCGATCGCGTAGCTGCCGCCGCTGTCGAGATCGTTGTTAACCGTCTGTGCCTTGCCGCTTTCGAAGCTGAGTACCGTCACCTTGGCGCCCGCCTGTTCGACCGCCTGCTTCGGCTTAGTGAATTCCGGCTCTTCGGTGCCCTTGGGCGCGATGAGGATGGCGATGTTCTTTCCGTCGAGTTTCATGTTTTTTCCTGATTTGCGTTCACCGGATTTACGCATGTGAACGGTGCTGGGTTCCGACCTGCCCTTGCCTCGCGCGGCGAATTGGGCCAGCGCCGCGACCAGCATGGCCCGCTTCGTACTCACCCTCGAATTCGACGGCACACCGTTCATGGGGCTGCAGCGCCAGGCACATGGCCCCACCGTTCAGCAGGCTGTCGAGGAAGCGATCCTTGCCGTTACAGGTGAAGACGTGCGGCTGCATGTCGCCGGGCGCACGGACGCAGGCGTTCACGCCCTTGCGATGCGGGGGCATGTCGACGTGGAGAAACCCTTCGCGCCCTTCCGCCTGATGGAAGCCGTGAATGCGAAATTGCGACCTGATCCGGTGGCGGTCATCGCCTGCGAGCAAAAGCCTGGCGACTGGCATGCGCGCTTTTCCTGCACCGGCCGAAGCTATCTCTACCGTATCGCCAATCGCCGCGCGCCGCTGGCGCTGGACAGGGGGCGGATGTGGCACCTCGCCAGACCGCTCGATGACCGGGCCATGCACCGTTCCGCGCAGGCGCTGGTCGGGCGGCATGATTTCACGACCTTCCGTTCCGCCCATTGCCAGTCGGCCAGCGCGGTGAAGAGCCTCGACCGGCTGGAGGTCCGCCGCGAAGGCGACGAGGTGCTGATCGAGGCGGAGGCACGCAGCTTCCTGCATCACCAGGTCAGGTCGATGGTCGGTTGCATTGCGCTGGTTGGCATGGGACGCTGGAGCGAAGGCGAGATCGCCGCCGCCCTCGCCGCGCGCGACCGGCAGCGGCTGGGCCTGAATGCACCGCCCCACGGGCTCTATTTCGTGAAGGCGCATTATCCGGACGAAGACGCAACATGACAGGAGAAGCAGTATGAGCACGACGGGCAAACAGATATTCACCACCCTCTCGGCCGAAGGGAAACTGACGGTCGAAATCGCGGAGACTACCTTCCCCGATCCCCGCCCCAGCCAGGTGCTGGTGAAGATGGAGGCGGCACCGATCAACCCGTCCGACCTTGCCCTGCTGTTCAGCGCCGCCGATCTGGAGAATGCCGAATTTTCCGATGGCAGGATCGTGGCCGAAATGCCCGAACCGTTCCTGTCGGGTGCGAAGGGCCGCCATGGACAGCGCCTGCCGGTCGGCAACGAAGGTGCGGGTACGGTCGTCGCGGCAGGCAGCAGCGACGCGGCACAGGCCTTGATGGGGCAGCGGGTGGCCTGCGTGCCCGGCTCCGCCTTCAGCGAATATGCGCTGGCCGAAGCGGCCATGTGCCTGCCGCTGGGCGACCATTCCGCCGCCGATGGCGCCTCCGCCTTCGTCAACCCGATGACGGCGCTGGGCTTTGCCGAAACTGCGCGAATGGAAGGGCAGAAGGCCATCATCCATTCCGCCGCCGCCTCCAATCTCGGCCAGATGCTCAACCGCATCTGCCAGGAAGACGGGCTCGCGCTGGTGAATATCGTGCGCAAGCAGGAACAGGCCGATCTGCTGAAAGGCCTGGGTGCCGAACATGTCGTGAATTCGTCGGACGACGATTTCATCAGCCAGCTTCGCGATGCCATCGACGCGACTGATGCCTATTTCGGCTTCGACCCGATCGGCGGCGGCAGGATGGTCGACAGCTGCTTCAAGGCAATGGAGCAGGTGGCGGCGGCGAAGATGAAGGAATTCAGCCGATATGGGTCCGATCAGCCGAAGAAGATGTATATCTATGGCCGGCTGGATCTCGGCCCGACGATCCTGACGCCTGCCTACGGCTTCGGCTGGACGCTGTCGGGCTGGCTGCTGACGCCGTTCCTGCGAAAGGCGGGGATGGAAACGGTGGGCCGGATGCGCAAGCGCGTGCTCGACAATCTTACCACGACATTCGCCAGCAGCTACAAGCGCAAGGTGACGCTGGAAGAAATGCTGACGAAGGAAGCGGCGCTCGATTACCGGCAGATGAAGACGGGCGAGAAATATCTCGTGACGCCGCACGGCTGAGGCATCCGCCGCCCGGTCCTAGCGCCGGTTGAATTCCTGTTGCGCGCGGGCGGGGTCGGTGATCCCGTCCGCCAGCAGCAATTGCAGCAGGATGCGGCTTTTCTGGGGATTGAGCGAACGCGCGGCAATGAAGCCGCAGGCCGCATCGTCGGGTTCGATGTCGACGAGTCCCTCGTCCACCCTTGTGGACCGGACCACCAGCAGCCCGGCCCCCGCCGCTTCGCTCAAGACCGCGCGGATCGTCTGCGGCATGTTGCCGGTTCCGAAACCTGCCAGCACGATTCCTTTTGCCCCGGTCGCCACCGCCTGTTCGACCAGCACCGGCTCCATTCCGGCAAAAGCGTAGAGCATCGCGATATCGGCAAGCCGTTCGGGAAAGGCGAAGCGCGCCTCTTCGCCCTTCCTCCAGGGTTCGCCGAACCATTCCAGCGAAGCGGGCGTCACCATGGCGATGGGGCCGCGGGGGAAGCCCCGGAATGCATCCGTGCCGCTGGTATGCGCCTTGCGGACGTCGCGGGCGGAATGGACAAAATCGTTCATCACCACCATCACGCCCCTTCCCGCCGCATCGGGATCGCCCGCGACCTGCATGGCATTGGCGAAATTGCGCAAACCGTCGCTGCCCACCGCATCCGCCGCGCGCATGGCTCCGACGATGATGACCGGCTTGCTGCTCGGCAAGGTACGGTCGAGCAGGAAGGCCGTCTCCTCCGCCGTGTCGGTGCCATGCGTTATGATGATGGCGTCGAAATCGGGATCGTCCATCGCCGCAGCGATGGCGGTGTGCAGCCGGTGCCACACGGGCCAGCCGATATCCTCGGACCCCATGTTGGCGATCTGCCGGCCCGTAAACCGTGCATCCAGCCCGAGCGCCGCCACATCGCCCAGGAAATCGTCGATGGCGATCTGGCCGGGCCGATAGTCGCGGCGAATGGCCGATCCCGCGCTGCCGGCGATGGTGCCTCCGGTGCCGAGTACCAGGAAATGCTGTGTCATCGTTTCTCGGATTAGCCCCGCGAGGCCCGTACTTCCACCGCCAAACCGCGAGCTTGGCGGACGGGGGCATTAGTTAGCCAGTTCCCGGGATGATGGTGGGTGATGGTGGGCGATGACGGGCTCGAACCGCCGACCCTCTCGGTGTAAACGAGATGCTCTACCAACTGAGCTAATCGCCCATGCCGATTTCGGCAGGGCCTGCGTCCATAAAGGCTGGGGTGCATAAAGCAATATCCCATCGCACCGGCAGCGTTGCTTTTTGCCGAAGTGTCTCCCGCGCAATGGGAGATTTACGAGGCGTTGCGGCCAAGTCCTTCCTCGATTAACGCACGCGCCTCCGGCGATGCCCAGTCATATTCGCCCAGCATCCGCCAGACCTCGCGGCCTTGCGCGTCATAGAGGACCGTCACCGGCAACTGCCCGCCGAAGGTGAAGCTCAGCCGGGTTTCGGGGTCCATCCAGGGCTCCAGGTTCGACAGCCCGGCTTCTGCAAAGAATGGCACGACCTTTTCCGCCCCCTGCAGATCCTGGCTGGCGGCGATCACGCGCAAGTCACCGTCGTAATCGCCGGCCAGATCGTCGAGCAGCGGCATCTCGCGCACGCATGGCGCGCACCAGGTGGCCCAGACGTTCAGCAGCACCGGGGTGCCTTGCAGCGCCGCCATGTTCAGGCTGCGCCCGTCGGGATCGGTCAGATCGACAGCCGGCATCAGCGCGCCCGCTTCGCTCCTGTCCACACTGCCTGCGAAGGATTGGTTGCCGCCCCGCAACCCGGCCTGTTCTTGCGCGTCTTCCCCGCCACGACTATCGCACGCGGCCAGGCCGGCAATCAGCGCGAGTGGGGCGAGTGACTTGAACGAGACGGAACAGGGCAAGGCAATCTCCGATGGGCGGGACGATACGGGCACCAATGCGATGTGGGGCGGACGCTTCGCCGACGGACCTAGCGCGATCATGCGCGAAATCAACGCTTCCATTCCCTTCGACAAGGCCCTGTGGCGACAGGACATCGCCGCCAGCAAGGCCCATGTCGCGATGCTGGCGGATTGCGGCATCGTCAGCAAGGCGGATGCGGAGGCCATTGCGTCGGGCCTCGACCGCATCGCTGCCGAATATGAGGCGGACGGCGTGCCCGAAGACTGGGATCTCGAAGATATCCACATGACCACTGAAAGCCGCCTTGCCGAACTGATCGGTCCGGCGGCAGGCCGCCTGCATACCGCGCGCAGCCGCAACGATCAGGTGGCGACGGATTTCCGCCTGTGGGTGCGCGACGCGATCGACGAGATGGATGCGGGCCTGACAGGCTTGCAGAATGCGCTGGTGCGCCGGGCGGGTGAACATGCCGACACGATCATGCCCGGCTTCACGCATCTGCAGACGGCGCAGCCGGTCACTTTGGGGCATCATCTGATGGCCTATTACGAGATGCTGCGGCGCGACCGCTCGCGCTTTGCCGATGCCCGCCTGCGACTGAATGAAAGCCCGCTGGGCTGCGCGGCGCTCGCCGGAACGGGGTTTCCCATCGACCGCGAGGCCACCGCCGCTGCGCTGGGTTTCGACAGGCCGACTGCGAACAGCCTCGATTCCGTATCCGACCGGGATTTCGCGCTGGATTATTTGATGGCCGGCAGCCAATGCGCGCTGCATCTGTCGCGGCTCGCGGAAGAGATGATCCTGTGGGCCAGCCAGCCCTTCGGCTTCATGCGGATGCCCGATGCCCTGTCCACGGGCAGTTCGATCATGCCGCAGAAGAAGAACCCCGACGCCGCCGAACTGGTGCGCGGCCATGCCGGGCGCATCGCCGGATGCCTCACCGCGCTGATGATGACGATGAAGGGACTGCCGCTCGCCTATTCGAAGGATATGCAGGACGACAAGCCACCGGTTTTCGAAGCGCATCATCTGCTGGGCCTGTGCGTCGCCGCGATGACCGGCATGGTCGCCGATGCCGCTTTCGACCGGGCGCGGATGCGGCAGGCGGCGGAGCTTGGCTATGCCACGGCGACGGACCTTGCCGACTGGCTGGTGCGCGAAGCCGATATCCCATTCCGCGAGGCGCATCACATCACCGGCGCGGCGGTTCGTCTGGCAGAGGGCGAAGGCAAGGCGCTGGATGCGCTCACCCTCGCCCAGTTGCAGGCGATCGACGGCAGGATCGACGAACGGGTGTATCAGGCGCTTTCGGTGGAAGCATCGGTCGCCGCACGGTCCAGCCATGGCGGAACCGCGCCGGACCAGGTAAGGCTGCGCGTGGCCGAAGCACGGCAGGCATTGGAGAACGGGTCGTGAAGCAAGTCGCCAGCACTGCGCTGTGCGCCGGAATGGCGCTGCTGCTGCTGTCCGGATGCGGGCAGAAGACCATGCTGACCCCGCCGCCGGGCGCCACATTGCCGCCCGCGCCTTTCGGCACGACCACACGGCGCGATGCCGACGCCTTGCTGGAACTGGACCCGCAGGCAGCGCCCGAACGCAGCGTGGAATTGCGGAAACGTTCGGAAGTGCGCGAGGAAGACCCTTTCGATCTGCCCCCCGAATAAGCGCCGAATAGCGAAGAGAACATGGATCATTTCTCACTGCGGGACGGCGTCATGCATGCCGAGGATGTCTCGCTCGTCACCATTGCGGAAAAGGTCGGCACGCCGGTCTATGTCTATTCGCGTGCCACGCTGGTGCGCCATGCGCGCGTGTTCCGCGACGGCCTGGCTGCGCTCGGATCCCCGCACATCGCCTTTGCGGTGAAGGCCAATCCGAACCTTGCCGTGCTGAAGGTGCTGCAGCGGGAAGGCTATGGCGCGGACGTCGTTTCGGGCGGCGAACTCGCCCGTGCGCTGAAGGCCGACATGGCCCCTGCCGACATCGTCTTTTCAGGTGTCGGCAAGACGCAGGCCGAACTCACCTTCGGCCTCGACACCGGTATCGGGCAGTTCAATCTCGAATCGGGGGAAGAAGCGCGCGAACTGTCGGCGATTGCCGCCACGCGCGGGCAGAGGGCACCCTGCGCGCTGCGGATCAACCCCGATGTCGATGCCGGAACGCATGACAAGATCTCAACCGGCAAGGCCGATAACAAGTTCGGGATTCCGCTGCCCGATGCCCCTGCGCTATACGCCGAACTTGCCGCATTGCCGGGGCTCGATCTACGCGGGCTGGCCATCCACATCGGCAGCCAGCTCAGCTCGCTCGATCCGCTGGAAACTGCGTTCTTGAAGATCGGCACATTGCTGAAGCGATTGCGCGCCGCCGGGCAGACGGTGAGCCATGTCGATCTGGGTGGCGGGCTGGGCGTCCCTTACAAGGCGGGCGAGGTGCTGCCGTCGCCGGCCGAATATGGCGCTATGGTGGCGCGGATCACGCGCGATTGGGACGTCCGGCTCAGCTTCGAACCGGGCCGGGTCATCGCCGGTAATGCCGGTGTCCTGCTGACCCGGGTGATCCGGGTGAAACGCGGTTTGAACGATCCGTTCCTGATCGTCGATGCCGCAATGAACGACCTCGCCCGCCCGGCGCTCTATGGTTCGTGGCACGATTTTGCCGCAGTCGAACCTGCAGGCGAGAGGATGACCGCCAATATTGTCGGCCCCATCTGCGAAACCGGCGACACCTTCGCCATGGGCCGCGAATGCGACCGTCTGCAAGCTGGCGACCTTGCGGTGTTCCGCACCGCCGGTGCCTATGGGGCGACAATGGCGTCCAGCTACAACAGTCGCGGCTTCGTGCCCGAGGTGCTGGTGGATGGCGACAGATTCGCCGTGGTGGCGGACCGGCTGGACGCGGCCAGCATCATGGCGGCCGAAACACTGCCGGACTGGCTCTGATGCTGTCGCTGCCGCTGTTTCACCGCATCGCCGGCAAGCGAGTCGTTGTCATCGGCGCTGGCGACATGGCCGATGCCAAGCGGCGACTGATTGAACGTGCCGGCGGCATCTGCTGCGGCGAGACCGAGGCGCACCATGCCGATCTGGGTTTCGTCGCGCTGGACGATGCGCGTGTCGCCGAAATCGCCGCGCGGCGCCTGAAAGCACAAGGCCTGCTGGTCAATGTCGCGGATCGGCCCGATCTGTGCGATTTCACGCTGCCGAGCGTGCTGGACCGCGAGCCGGTGCAGATCGCCATCGGCACGTCGGGGGCTTCGGCAGGGCTGGCCAAGCATATACGCCTGCGGCTGGAGACCTTGCTGCCGCAGTCGCTGGGGCAATTGGCAGAGGCGCTGGCGGCCGTGCGCGACCGGATGCGTGCTCATTATCCCGATGGGAATCAGCGACGCAAGGCGCTGGATGCGGCGCTGTCCCCGAACGGCTTTCTCGATCCCATGCAGGAAGCATCGGCCGGAAGAGTGGAAGCGTGGCTTGGCAGGGCCTCGCCGCCCGCAGGCAGCCGGACCGAGACGATCAACATCACCAGCGCGGACCCTGACGACCTTACACTGCGGCAGGCCCGCTTGCTGGGTGAAGCCGATCTGGTCGTCTTTGCACCCACGATCGCCGAACCGATCCTAGTCCGGGCTAGAGCCGATGCCGTGCGCCGCACCTTGGCCGATTATAACGCACGCGACCCGGACGAGCCTCCGCCGGGGTTGACGATCATCTTGACGGATCGGGCATTCTGACGAAATCGCGCCGTTCAGATCGTGCGAACGGCATCCTTGCCCAGTTCCACGAAATAGCGCGCCATGCTGTCGGCGGCCTTGTCCGTCAGGGCGATGAAAGCCCGGCGGCGATCGGTTTCGTCCTCCACCCGTTCGAGCAGGCCGGCGTCGACCATCTGCGAAATCCAGCGCAGGGCCGTGGTCGGCGGAACGCCGGAAGCGATGCAGAGCGAGGTGACGGAAACCCGCAGATGCTCCACCCTTGCCGCGGTCAGATCCAGCAGGATATCCCAGGCGGGATCGGCGAAAAGATCGCCGTCGAAGAAACGTGCGCGCAACTGCCTTTGCCGGATGATGCGGCGCAGCAGGCGCGGGTCGGGCAGGGGCGGCTTGCTCGCGCGCACCAGCCGGTCCGACCCGTCGCCATCGGCGCTGCGGTAATCGCTGCCCGGAGATTCGAAGCGGAACGCGCTCGAACCTGAGCTTACCCCTGCGGCCATCGCTTCTAAGCGGTTTGCCATTCGGCTGACCTCTTCGGTTAGATGGAACAAAACACTTCGCTCCTCTTCATTCATCTCCCGAAGTGCCGAATGCGAACTGCGCAAACGTGCGCGGCCCAGAACGAGTAGTCTCTCGATACGATTGGTCGCTACCAGAATATGCGTGCTAGGTTTCGTGGACAAAGGGTATCCAGAGTTTGATTGAAGCGAGGGCGACGAAGCCAAGGTAGGATTCTTTGGTTTTGTCGTAGCGAGTGGCGATGCGGCGCCAGTTCTTCAGCTTGTTGAACAGCCGCTCGACCAGGTTGCGCCAGCGGTATTTCTCCCGGTCGTGCGGGGCTGGGTTGCGGCGGTTGCTCCTAGCCGGGATCACCGCCTCGACGCCGGCAG
>NZ_JABASZ010000039.1 GCF_012979275.1 Pseudopontixanthobacter vadosimaris | reverse complement strand
GTAGCAGTGGGCCGATCAAAGCCCACTCGTCACCCGACACACCAACCCGCTCACCCAATGCTGCCTCCAAAAGGTAGCCTTGAATCAGCGGTCGAGTCTCAGGTCAAGCTTTGTCCACGAAGCCTAGATGCTGCATGCCAAGTGAAGGTTTCGCCACGCATCAGCGTTCCAGCAACCGCGGCATCAGCTCCACGAAGTTGCAGGGCCGGTTCCTGCTGTCGAGCTGTTCGCCAAGAATGCCGTCCCAACCGTCCCTAACCGCGCCATTCGAGCCCGGTAACGCAAAAATATAGGTTCCCCTCGCCAGAACCGCCATGGCCCGCGACTGGACAGTGGATGTTCCGATCGACTTGTAGCTGAGCCAGCGAAACAATTCGCCGAAGCCGGGGATGTCTTTCTCTTTCACTCGGTCCAGCGCTTCGGGCGTCACATCGCGGCCGGTCAGGCCGGTGCCGCCGGTACTGACGATGGCATCGATAGCGCCCTCCCCGATCCAGGCTTCCAGTTGCGTGACCAGTGCGTCTGCATCGTCGCGGACGATTGTCCGTGCAGCCAGAATATGCCCGGCGCTCTCGATCCGTTCGGCAAGAATGTCGCCGCTGGTATCGTCCGCCGGTGTGCGCGTGTCGGACACGGTGAGCAGGGCGATGTTGATGGCGCGGAACTGCCGCGATCTATCGATGGGCATCAGCGTGCGCCCACACGCAGCCGTCCGCCGGTCACCGCAGGGAAGGTCGGCCACATACCTTGTGCCAACGCCACGCGGCTGTCGGATGCCGCACCTGCCTGCCGTTCATACATCCAGTAATTGCGCATCACGATCGCGACATAGCCGCGCGTTTCCCAATAGGGAATCGATTCCATATAGAGCAGCGGATCGCCCAGATCGCGCACTTCGCTGTTCCAGCGGCCGACCGGAGTGAGGCCGGCGTTATATGCCGCCATGATCTTGGGCAGCAATCCGCCGGTCACGCCGCTGTCCCGCAGCGATTCCAGATTGCGCTGACCGAAGGACAGATTGACCTGCGGATCGGCGAGGTCGGCATAAGCGGCATCCATGTTCAGCGATGCGGCATGTTCCCGTGCGGCGATGGGCATGATCTGCATCAGCCCCTTGGCACCGGCGGGGCTGACGACCGCAGGGCGGAAGTTCGATTCCTGCAGGGCATGGGCGTAGGCAAGGGCGGGATCGATCTTCCACCCATCGACAGGTGCCCACCGCGTTACCGGAAAACGCAGGGCAGGCTGGGCGCGTGTCCCGAGCGGCGCATTATGCGCCATCCACAATTGCGTTCCGGGAAGGCCCATTTCGCGCGCGAGACGCGACAGCGCGTCGTAATCCTGCGGATCGCCGATGCGCGCCTGGTGCCGCAAGACATCATCGGCGAGACCGGCACGGCCGATCTGAGCCAGCGCGATGGCCGACTGGACGTTCTGATTGCCGCCGAGGCGCTGCCAGTCCGCTCCGCTGAAATCGGGTGCAGCATGGTCGGCGGGGAGTTCATAGGCCAACTGTTCCCGCGCCAGCATCCCGTAAAGGGTTTCGTCCAGCCGCGCCGCGCCGCGCAATTGTTCGGCAGCGCGTTCGGGATAGCGGCAGCGAACGAAGGCGCGACTGGCCCAGTAATGCGCCGCGGCCGTAAGTTCATTGTTGTGCGCCCCCGTCGCCGCGCGGTTGAAGGCATCGCCTGCAATGTCGCAATTGCCCAGCCGCCAGGCGGCGAGCCCCGCCACCCATTCGCCTTCCGCGACCCACGGGCCGCTGCCTTCCCGCACCGTATTCGCCATGGCGAGCGCCGCCGCGTCATCATTCTCGATATAATAGCTCCACGCCACGCGCTGCCGCCATTCGGCACGGGCGGCGGAACTCAGGCTGGCGTCGATCCCGTCGAGCAGCAGGCGCGCGGAACCGGGATCGTCATTCCTGATCCGGTCGAGGATGGCGGACGAGATTTCCGCCGGCATCGTGCCGTCATTCGTCTCGCGAGGCAGAATGCGCTTCGACGAATAAGGCTGCCGCGCGAATGGCTGCTCTACGGGCAGCGCGGGCACATAGGACATTCTGCGCTTGATTCCCAGCCGGGCCATCTGCTCCGCTTGCGGAACGCTGGTCCCTCGTGCCAGCCACGCAGCGATCCGGTCCAATTCTATGCGCGGGCTGTTGGCGTGCAGGTAATATTCGGCCTGGGCAATCTGGTGCAGCGGCCCGTCGGGACGGGCGGCCAGCATGCTTTCCACCGCGATCCACTGTTCGCGATCGATCGCCTCGAACAGCGCGCGGTAATATTCGTCATCCGCGCGGCCGAGAATGTCGGGCACAGCCTGGCTGGCCGCCCGGGTCTGGAAATAATCCGCGCTTGTCGCGCTCGCGGGGGTACAGACGGCGGCTGCCGCGGCTCCTGCCAGTATCGTTGCCATGCGCGACAAGGGTGAGTGTCGCATCGATAAACCGTTCATGCCTTATGCTTTTCCTTGCCGTATATGGACCGGCCCCGTCCAGTCGAGATAGCGCCGCCAGAAACGGGCACGTTCGCTGCCCCTGCGCAGCAACCGGTCGAGACCCGGCACGGCCAGCGCAGGAATGCTTCGGCCATTCTGGGTGAATTCGCGAGGAACGGCAGGGTCTTGCGGCGCGTCGTGCCACACCAGCGGCGGAATGGTGCGCCCGAACAGGACGAGCCGCCGGGGGGCGACAAGGCCGATGTGATGCACAAGTGTTTCGGACAGCCCGCGCGCGGCCAGATCGTCCCAGTCGGGCATGGGCGTGTTGCGGGGCAGGACGCTGGCGAAATAGACCGCGTCTTCGGCCATGTTCATCGCCGCCAGCATGTTGTCCAGCAGACGGCCCTGTTCGCCCGACAGCAATCTCTCCGTGTCCGACGCTTCCGGTTCGGCCACCAGCACCATCAGTTCGGCGGCCGCCGGGCCGCGCGGCGCGATACGCGGATAGGTGCCGCCATCGTCCAGCGTGCTTTCATTCAGCCACCAGGGGGCGAAATCGTCCAAACTGACGGGCCAGCCGGATTTTTCTCCACCAAGCATCGCCAGCGGTTTCGCTTCGGCGGCGGGCTTGCGCCGGGCCTTTGCCGCGGCAGGCGGTTTCGCCGCACTGTCCGCCTCTGCCTGTGCCAGCCAACCCGTAGCGTCATCGCTGAAATCGCAATCCACGCCGGCCTCGCGCCACCAGTCCAGCACGGCGCTGAACTGCGCGGCAAGATCGAGGCCATGCCCGTGCGGCCGGTCGGAGGTTTGCTGGTTGTTCATGGCATCGGCCCTGGGGTGCGGCCTTGACCTTGCAGCCCGCAGCAATCAAGTAATTAGAAAAGATTTGATCGGAAGGAAAGACCGGCATGACCGAACGTGAATCGATGCCCTGCGACGTAGTGATCGTCGGCGGCGGCGTGGCGGGGCTGGCTACGGCCATCCGCCTGAAGCAGCTGAACGAGGAGCTCGAGGTCATCGTTCTGGAAAAAGGGTCCGAGATTGGCGCCCATATCCTGTCGGGCGCGGTGGTCGATCCTAAAGCGATGGACGAATTGCTGCCGGACTGGCGCGAACAGGATTGCCCGCTGGCGCAGACGCCCGTCACCGACAATTGGCACTGGGTGCTGTCGAAGGCGAAGCAGTATTCCATGCCGCACATCGCCATGCCGCCCTTCATGTCGAACAAGGGTTGCTACACGGTTTCACTCGGCAATCTGACCCGGTGGCTGGGCGAGAAGGCCGAGGAACTCGGGGTGATGGTCTTCCCCGGCTTCCCCGCATCCGAGATCATGTTCGACGAAAGCGGTGCTGCAGCGGGCGTTATCACGCAGGATATGGGCGTGGCGGCGGACGGGTCGCACAAGGCCGACTATCAGCCGGGTATGGAAATTCAGGCGAAATATACCGTCCTTGCCGAGGGCGTCCGTGGCAATCTTACCAAGAAGATGAAGCATCGCTTCGATCTTGAGGCCGACTGCCAGCCGCAGATCTACGGACTTGGCATCAAGGAATTGTGGGACATCGATCCGGAAAAACATGTGCCCGGGCGCGTCATCCACACGCAAGGCTGGCCGCTGTCGGAAAGCGAAAGCTGGGGCGGCGGATTCATCTATCACCAGGCGGGCGGCCAGGTCGCCATCGGTTTCGTGACCGCGCTCGATTACAAAAATCCCTATGTCTCGCCTTTCCAGGAATTCCAGCGCTGGAAGCATCACCCGAAGGTCGCCGACATACTGGAGGGCGGCAAGCGCGTCGCTTACGGTGCCCGCGCGATTAACGAGGGCGGCTGGCAATCGGTGCCGAAACTCGCCTTTCCTGGCGGCGTGCTGGTCGGTTGCGCGGCGGGCTTCGTCAACGTGCCCCGCATCAAGGGCAGCCACACCGCGATGAAGAGCGGCATGTTGGCCGCCGAAAGCATCGCCAGTTCCATCGCCAATGGGCAGGAACATGCCGAATTGATGGATTACGACGCCGCCGTCCGGTCGAGCTGGATCGCCACCGAATTGAAGAAGGTTCAAAATGCAGAACCTGCCGTGGCCCGTTTCGGTGCGGACCTCGGCACCGTCGTCGCTGGCATCGACATGTGGATGCGCCAGCTGAAGATCGGCCTGCCGGTCGCCATGAAGCACGAGCGCGACTACGAACATCTGCAGCGCGCCGACCTGTACAAGCCGATCGCCTATCCCAAGCCCGACAACGTCCTCAGTTTCGACCGCTTGTCGTCGGTGTTCCTGTCGAACACCAACCATGCGGAAGACCAGCCCAACCACCTCAAGGTCATCGACCCGCAATTGCAACTGACGAGTGAACTTGGCGTCTATAGCGGCCCATCCACGCGATATTGCCCCGCCGGCGTCTATGAATGGACCGGCGTGGAAGAGGGAAAGCCTGAATTCGTGATCAATTCGCAGAACTGCGTGCACTGCAAGACCTGCGATATCAAGGATCCCAACCAGAACATCGAATGGACGACGCCGGAAGGCGGGGGCGGGCCGAATTATCCGAACATGTGAGGCGCGGACCGCGCGTTTCACCATGGCTCTGACCGAAACCGCTTATGCCAAGATCAACCTCGCGCTGCATGTCCGCAAGCGGCGCGAGGATGGCTATCACGAATTGGAAACCGCTTTCGCTTTCGTGGATGATGGCGACCGGCTGACTTTTGCCGAAGCGTCGCAGGACAATTTCCACCTGACCGGCCCCTTCGCTGCCCAGTTGACCAATCCGCTTGGCAACATCGTCTCGCAAGCCCTTTCGCGGCTGCCCCGGCAGAGCGGGCTGGCGGTCACTCTGGACAAACGGCTGCCCGTCGCGGCGGGGCTGGGCGGGGGATCCGCAGACGCCGGTGCCGTTTTCAGGGCGGTCGAGAAAATGCATGGCTTGCCCGATGATTGGCAGGAACGTGCCGTCAGACTGGGTGCCGATGTCCCCGCCTGCGTACGCAGCGAAGCCTGTGTCGGCCGCGGCACGGGTAGCATCCTCGAACCGGTTTTGAACGACCTGACCGGCACTCCGGTGCTGCTGGTGAACCCCGGCATTCCCTTGTCCACGCCAGCGGTATTCGCCCGCTGGAACGGGCAGGATGGCGGCCCTTTGCCAGAGGGGCGTCTGTCGCGATTGGCGAGAGAGGGCCACAACGACCTCGAAACACCCGCAATAGAACTGGTGCCGGAAATCGCGGCAGTGCTGGCTGCTTTGCAAAAGACCGGTGCAACGCTGGTCCGCATGTCGGGATCGGGGGGCACCTGCTTCGCCCTGTTTGACGGCCATGGCACCATGACGGATGCCGCAGGACTGATCGCTCGCGATCACCCGCATTGGTGGCAGATGACGGGGAGGCTGCGATGATCGACGGCAAGCCGTTCCGGCAGGTCGGGGCAATCAGACGCGGAGGGATCGTCTGCGTTGCCGATCATGCTTCCAATCTCGTGCCCGCGGATATTGTGCTCGGCATTCCCGGCTCGTTGATGCAGCAGCATATCGCGTTGGACATCGGGGTGGAGGGTGTGGCCGACCGGCTTGCCCGTCGCCATGGCATCCCCGCCTTTATCGCCACGATAAGCCGCCTGGTATGCGATTTTCACCGGGAGGAGAGCGACCCTGCCGTCGTCCCGACCAGCAGTGACGGGCACCTCGTTCCCGGCAACATCGGCGCAGATGTCGAAAGCCGGCTCGCGCAATATTACCGGCCCTATCACGCCGCTCTCAGCGAGTGGGTGAGCGAGTGTCAGCCGGACCTCGTGGTCGCCGTACATAGCTTCACACCCGAATTGCAAAGCGGCGGCGAACCGCGTCCCTGGCAGGTGGGCCTGCTGTATAATGATGACGACCGGGCCTCCCGCCATGCGATCCGGCTGTTTGCGGAGGAAGGGCTGACCGTAGGCGACAATCAGCCTTATTCAGGCAAGGATCTGAACGTCACCATGAACCGCCATGCCGAGGCGCGTGGTATTCCTTACCTGACCGTCGAGATCCGGCAGGACCAGATTACCGAGGAGGCCGGGCAGGCCAGATGGGCGGCGTTGCTGGCCGATGTGGCCAACCGGGTTGCGCTGGCGCTGGAGTGAGGGCAGGGCAGGCCGGCGTCCCTCGCGCGTGCAGGAAACTTTATGTCAGAACGCTTCGACAAGATGAAACTTCCGAGCCGTCATGTGTCGGTCGGGCCGGAGCGCGCGCCGCATCGCTCCTATTATTATGCCATGGGTCTGACCGAAGAAGAGATTGGCCGGCCCTTCGTCGCGGTCGCTTCTGCAGGAAACGACAGCGCGCCATGCAATACCACCCTTGATGCGCAGGCGGATATCTGCCGGGAAGGGGTGAACGAGGCAGGCGGCATGCCGCGCCGCTTCAACACCATCACCGTGACCGACGGGATCGCGATGGGCCACCAGGGAATGAAATCCTCGCTGGTGAGCCGCGAGGTCATTGCCGATTCGGTCGAACTGTCGGTTCGCGGCCACTGCTACGACGCACTCGTCGGCTTCGCGGGGTGCGACAAGAGCTTGCCCGGCATGATGATGGCGATGCTGCGCCTGAACGTGCCGAGCATCTTCGTCTATGGCGGATCGATCCTGCCCGGACGCTACAGGGGCGAAGATGTCACCGTCGTCGACGTGTTCGAGGCCGTGGGCCAGCATGCAGCCGGTAACTGCCCGCTCAAGGATCTCTCCGCGCTCGAGAAAGTCGCTTGTCCCGGCCACGGCGCCTGCGGTGGACAGTTCACCGCCAACACCATGGCCTGCGTCGGCGAGGCGATAGGATTGTCTTTGCCGAACAGTAACATGGCCCCTGCACCCTACAAATCACGTGAAGAGATTGCCCGGGCGGCGGGCAGGCAGGTCATGCATCTGCTGGAGGTGAACCTGCGACCCCGCGACATCTGCACCCGCGCCGCCTTTGAAAATGCGGCCCGGGTTGTCGCGGCCACTGGCGGGTCGACCAATGCGGCGCTGCACCTGCCGGCGATGGCCAGCGAATGCGGCATCATTTTCGACCTGCACGACGTGGCGGAGATCTTCAAATCCACGCCGTATATCGCCGATCTGAAGCCGGGGGGGCGCTATGTCGCGCGCGACATGCATGATGCAGGCGGGGTCTACATGCTGATGAAGACGCTGCTGGATGGCGGGTTTCTCGATCCCGAACCCCTGACCGTGACAGGCAGGAGCCTGGGTGAAAATCTGGAAGAGATTACCTGGAACCCCGATCAGAAAGTGATCTACGACGTCAGAACGCCTCTCAGCCCTACGGGCGGGGTGGTCGGCCTGAAGGGAACGCTGGCTCCCGATGGTGCGATCGTGAAGGTCGCGGGCATGGAGCGGCTGCAATTTTCGGGGCCGGCACGCGTGTTCGATTGCGAGGAGGATGCCTTTCGCGCGGTGGAAGATCGCGATATCGCCGAAGGCAGCGTGATCGTCATCCGATACGAAGGGCCGAAAGGCGGGCCGGGCATGCGGGAGATGCTCTCCACCACCGCGGCCCTTTACGGGCAGGGCATGGGAGAGAAGGTGGCGCTGATTACCGACGGACGGTTTTCGGGCGCCACGCGGGGCTTCTGCATCGGCCATGTCGGGCCGGAGGCTGCCGATGGCGGCCCCATCGCGCTGGTGCGGGATGGAGACATCATCACCATCGACGCCGAAGCAGGTACGATCGATCTTGATGTCGAGGCGCAGGAACTCGACCGGCGGCGGGCCGATTGGCAGGCGCGCAGCAATGATTATCAATCGGGTGCCCTGTGGCGCTATGCCCGCAATGTCGGGCCGGCCTATGGCGGCGCGGTTACCCATCCCGGCGCGCGGGCGGAAACCCATGTCTATGCCGACATCTGATTTCGCCGTCGCTTTCGTCCTTGCGGCCGGCGTGGCTGCCTGCGGCAATCCGCCGACGCAGGCTCAGGCCGATCCGGGTGCCAGGGCGATAGAATGTTCGCTGGACGGGGGAGGAATGACCTCTGAATGCCAGGTCGAAACCGTGACAGTTGCCAATGGCAAATATCTGATAATAAGACATCCCGGCGGCGGGTTCCGGCGCATGGAAGAGGCACGCGACGGTCGCGGCCTCGTTTCCGCCGATGGTGCCGGCGAACTCGAACGGTTGCTCGACGGAGATATCCTGGAAGTGGCGGTGGATGGCGACCGCTATCGATTCCCTGCGACGCGCAATGGGGCAGATGATGCGGACTGAGCCGGTTCTCGGTGCACCAGCGATGCGCGAAGCCGAAGCCGCATTGATGGCTCGCGGGCAATCCGCGCTCGACCTGATGAAGCAGGCCGGGACGGCGGTTGCCGAATTTGTCTGGCGGATGGCCGCCGGTCGTCCGGTAACGATATTATGCGGCCCGGGAGACAATGGCGGCGACGGTTTCATCATTGCCGATGAACTCGTCCGGCGAGGGCTCGACCTGACGGTCGTCGCGCCTCTCGGCACGAAGAGCGACACGGCAACGGCCGCCCGCCGGATATATGATGGCGCGATCGACAGCGAATGGAAGAAACGTCCGGGCGGAGTGTTCGTCGACTGTCTGGTCGGCGTTGGCCAGACCCGCGAACTGGGCGACGGCCTATCGCAATTGCTGCGATCCATGCACGAAAGCCACGCTCTTGCGATAGCTGTCGATTGCCCGAGCGGGATCGACAGCGATACGGGGCACTTGCTCGGAAGTTGCATCAGCTATGATCTCACCGTCGCGATCGGGGCATGGAAACCGGCACATTTCCTGATGCCCGCGATGGCCCGCATGGGTATGCTCCGGCTTGCCGACATCGGGATCGTGGCCGATGCTGCAATGCGCCTGGCGCAGCGCCCACGCCTTCATCCGCCGGAATCCGGAAGCCATAAATACACCCGTGGTCTGCTGGCGATCGTTGGTGGCGAGATGCCCGGTGCCGGCTTGCTGGCTGCACAGGCGGCCATGCGAAGCGGTGCGGGTTACGTGAAGCTGTTCGCCAGCCATTCCCATCCCGATGCACCTGCGGAACTCGTCATCGTGGAGGCGCCGCTGGATGAAGCATTGGATGATGGCAGGATCTCCGCTCTCCTCGTTGGCCCGGGTCTCGGGAGGGGTGAGGGGGCGACACACCGGCTGAGGCAGGCGCTGGCGCTGGCGCGGCCTTGCGTGATCGATGCCGATGGCCTGGCTCTGCTGCGGCCTGAGATGCTGCAGACCCGTGAGACGCAGACGATCCTGACTCCGCATGAAGGAGAATTGCAGGTCCTGGGGGACAGATTGTCGCTCCCCGGCACGGGCGCGAAGCATCTGCGGGCGCAGGCGCTGGCGAAGGCGAGCAGATCGCTGGTAATCGCCAAGGGTCCGGATACCGTCATCGCTTCGCCCGATGGTGAAATCATCTTCTGCCCGCCGGCGACATCATGGCTTTCGACAGCAGGCTCCGGCGATGTTCTTGCGGGCATGATCGCCAGCAGACTTGCGACCGGGATCGACGCGGTTGCCGCTGCCGAACAGGGCTGTGCCCTTCACGCGGCGGCAGCCCGGCTGGCCGGTCCCGCTTTCACCGCCGGAATGCTGGCGGACCGCGCCGCCGATGCATGGGCTTCGCTGTCGTGAGCGCCAGCACCGAAGCGGTGCCGATCGTCCGCGTCGCGGCGAGGGGCGATGGCGTGACGGCGGATGGACGCCACGCAGGCGGCGCGGCACCCGGCGATCTGCTGATGGCCGATGGCGCGATCGTCGCCGGCCCGCATCATGCCTCGCCCCCATGCCGCCATTTTCCGCAATGCGGCGGCTGTCAGCTACAGCATCTCGACGATAAGGCCTTGCGCGATTTCGTCACGGACCGTGTACGCAATGCCGCGGAAGGGCAGGGGCTTACCCCCGCGACTCTTGCGCCTGCCCATCTTTCGCCGCCGCGCAGCCGCCGGAGGGCGACGCTGCATGCCGCCAGCGGAGGCAGGCGCGCCACCATTGGCTTTCGCGAAAGCGGATCGCATCGCATCGTCGACATGCATGAATGTCATATCCTGGACGAAGCATTGTTCGCACTGGTCGATCCTGTCCGGCAGCTCCTGTCGCGGCGAAAGGGCAAGTTTGCCGTGGATGTCGAAATGTCGCTGACGGATCACGGCATCGACTGCGGTTTTACGGGTCTTTCCCTCGAAGGGCTGGCGCAGACCGAGGAACTTCTCGACTTCGCGCGGGAACATCGTCTGGCGCGGCTTACCATCGACAATGGCTACGGGCCGGAACCGCAGTGGGAGCCCGAGCCGGTCACCGTGATGCTCGGCGGCGTGGCCGTGCCCTTCCCGGTCGGATCCTTCCTGCAGGCTACGCGCGATGGCGAAGCTGCGCTGGTGCAGGCAGCAAGGGACTGGCTTGGCGACTGCGATACCGTCGTTGATCTTTTCGCCGGTCTCGGCACATTCTCCTTCGCCTTGGCGGACAGGTGCAAGGTGCTGGCCGTCGAAGCGGCGCGCGAGGCGCATCTGGCCTGCAAATCCGCTGCCGGTCGCAGCGGACGCCCCGTGTTTACCATGCATCGCGACCTGTTCCGCAACCCGCTGATGGCGGAGGAACTGAACAGATTTTCAGGCGTCCTGCTCGATCCGCCACGCGCAGGCGCGCGCGAGCAGATCGCGAGGATCGCCGAGAGCGAGGCGGAACGCGTCATTTACATCAGCTGCAATCCGGCGAGCTGGGCACGCGATGCCAGGGTCTTGGTGGAGGCGGGCTTCACCTTGCAGGAACTGCGGCCGATCGGACAGTTCCGCTGGTCGACCCATGTCGAACTCGCCAGCCTGTTCCTGCGTCAGGACCGCAGCGCGAGCAAGGTCTGATCCACTAACCAGCTTGCCGATTTCGGCTCGGCATAGGCATGGGTCGCATCTTCGCAGCGCCGGATGCGTTCGTCATCGGCGGGCCAGCTTTCCGCAAACGCCTGCGCCGTGCGGTCGGCCGTTGCCAGCAGGATGCGCACCGGACCATCGAAGCGGGCGAGCCCTGCCTGCATCTCCTGCGCCAGGGAGGTCGGCCCTGCTTTTGCAGCGGCGGCCTTGCGCAATCCACCGGCCAGCTTGGCAATATCGATCTGCCCCCTGATCAGCCTCATCAATTCGCGCGGATTGCGCAGCTTTTCTGCATAACGTATACGGATCGCCGCAGGAGGCGGCGTGTCGTCGCCATCTTCGATAGTCCACGGGTTCGAAAGAATCAGGCTGTCGCATCCGCCACCTGCCGCCAGCATCAGCGCACTGGCAGCGTCGCAATTGCCGAAGCCCACGACGCGCACGATCTGCGGGCTGATGGCACGGAAGCCGGCGAGGGCGGCGGTGAGATCGGCACCGGCCCAACGGAACCCGCGGTTCTCGCCATCGCTGTCGCCCACGCCCCGCCGATCGTAGCGAAAGACGGGAAAGCCTGCCCGGGCAATCGTCGCGGCAAATCGCGCCTGGCCCGAAAACGCGCCGGACCGTATCTCGTTACCCCCGGTCACGATCAGCAGACCCGTTTGGCCCGGTGCGGTGTCGATGGTGCCCGCCAGGCGGCTTCCTTCGCATGGGAAGGTGAGGTGCAGGCGGCTCATGCCTGCATTGCCGATGCAACGAGGCTGGCGAGAGTTTCGGCCTGGAGGGCGTCCGACCCGGGCTCTGCGCGCAACCACAGGCCGGGGCCGCCGAGATCGCCCTGATCAATCGTCGCGCAAGCACCCGCGACGGGCACGGCATCTTCCATTTCGCGGAACATCCCGGCACCGATGGGCCAGCCGGCGAGGTCCAGCCCATCCTTGCGGCCCGTGTCGGCGAGGCTGGCAAGGCTTTCCTCGTGTCCGGCTTCCCGCGCCTGTATGGACCGCGCGCGCATCATGGTACGCAGCATCCTTGCGCCGGTAACCGGCGCATAAGCGATGACGGGAACACCGGCCGGAGCGAGCAGCGCGCCGCCCCGGATCGTCAGGACATGGCTGATGCCGAAGGATCGCACCGCACGATCTGCGGCTTCGCGCCAGGATGAAAGCGTTTGCGCCCGCAGCGGGGCAAGGCTCTCATTGCACCCCGGCAGGTCGGGCAGGAAAGTGTCGATACCGCCAGTGCCAAGCGTGCGCATCACGTCCAGCGTGAACTTCCGCATCCGGTTGGCTTCGTCGAACAGGGCCGGCAGGATCACCAGACGCAAGCGGCTGCCACTGTCGAGGGCTACGGCCATCTCGTCGTTTCTGGCTGCATCCGGGGCGGGGCAGGACCAGGATATAAAGGCAGGTTCGATCAGTTGCCGATGACCTTTGCTTCGGCAAAAACCAGCAGACCGCCATAGGTCTCCAGCATCTCGCCATCGACATCGTCGTCCTCGATAAGAATGTCGAGCCTGTCTTCCATTTCGGTCAGCAGACCTGCGACAGCCATCGAATCGAGTTCTGGCAGATGGCCGAACAGACCCGTGGCATTCGTGAAACCGGCAACGCGATCCGCGTCGAGGTTGAGGATGTCGGCAAGAATGGATCGCAACTGGATATCCAGCGTATGACGGTCCGGCGCCATTGCCGCGCTTTCCCCGACCTGATCGGCGGCTTCTTCTGTCATCGCTGGTCCCCTCTCCGACGGCAGCGCTGCAGCGCTGCATCTGATTGCGATTCCCGTTCGTGGCGGATCGCCACCTACCCCCGTGCGTTACCGCGTGCAACCCGCACGATTGCGCGCTTTGCAAGGGCAGGCCAGGCGCGTGGCTGCCAGGGGTCCAGGCAGTCCAGCCGATAGCGTGGCCGGTCGTCCTCCATCCAGTCCTTCTTGTAGGCATCGTCGCCTGTCCCGAAATCCACCAGCGCGACCCCGTCATTGTCGATGACATGCTGCAACAATGCCGCCGTGAGAGTAGTGCCGGCCGACAGGGGATTGGCTGCCTTCACATGAGCCAGCTTGTGAATATAGGCGATGCCGTTCTCCACCGTCCAGAACTGCGCCGCGACAGGCTGTTCGCTTTGATAGGCGGTCGCCATCCTGAGCCTGCCGGCCCGGCCTTCCGCTTCTGCAAATTCCTTGAGCATGACAGGATCGCCCTCCGCGGGCTTCCAGCTATCGGCGTAGATGGTTTCGTAGCTGTCCCATACATCCTGCGAGAATCGCGTGATTATTTCGGTCCGGACCTTCTTGCCCTTGCGCTGCAGGGTCGATCGCATCCGGCCGGGCCTGTCAGCCCAATATTCCGCGAAGCTGCGATCGCCCAAACGCAGGATATGGTTGTGGTCGCATAGTGACATATACACCTGCCATCCAGCTTTCCGGAAGGCCGCCGCGAGGCGCGATGCGGTCATATCCTCCTCCGGCAAGGGCCACAGGGTCAGCCGATAGGCATGCCGGCGCAGATCCCTTGCCAGGGCGGTGCAGAGCCTGTCGGCTCCGGCATCGCTTCTCCAGACCGGTCGCCAGGTGAAATTGTACCAGTTCCGCAGCGGTTCCAGCCGGCCACCATCTTTGCGCAAGGGAAGGGCGACCGTGGCGGCATCATCGGATGCTGTCGCAATAAAGGGCTTTCCGCCGCCTGCAGGTCGATGCTTCTCAAGCAGGTAGAGCCATTCCAGCCTGTCGAAAGGAGATGTGCCGTCATGCCCAGCCCCTTGCAAGACCTTAACAGTCTCGTGATAGCTGGTCGAAATCAAGTCACGTTCCCTTTCTTCCGAATTTTCCGTTTGCCGGAGCATCCATGCCGTCTGTCCCTTATCCTAAGCCGGAGCAACTCTGCCGCCCCATCGACCATCTGGCGGAGTGCGGGACAGGCGACGCTCCGGCGTTGGTGCTTCGTGACGGCACGCTTAGCTATCGTGAATTAAGAGAGCGTGTAGCAAGGCTCGCAGCCTTTCTGTCGAAGCATGTCGATACGGCGGGCGCGCGGGTCGCCACCTGGGCGGCGAAGGGGGAACTGGCCTGCCTGATGCCATTGGCGACAGCGCGGGCGGGGCTGGTGCATGTGCCGGTCAATCCGCTCCTCAAACCGCTGCAGGTCGGCTATATCCTCAGGGATTGCGGCGCCTCCATGCTGCTGGGTACATCGGCGCGGGTGGACAGCCTGAGCGCTGACGACCTCCCCGATGATTGCATCGTCATGTCCGAACAGGATGCGATTGCCCAAGCCTATGCAGCGGATGGCCAGCGCGAATTCTCGACAGCCTCGCCGGATGAACTTGCGGCAATCCTGTACACCAGCGGGTCCACCGGGCAGCCCAAGGGCGTGATGCTGAGCCATGAAAACATGTGGCTGGGTGCCGTAAGCGTGGCACACTATCTCGGCATGGCGGCCGACGATCGCACCCTGGCCGTACTGCCGCTCAGCTTCGATTACGGACAGAACCAGCTGTTTTCCACATGGATTGCAGGTGGCTGTGTCGTTCCCCTCGATTATCTCCTGCCTCGAGACGTCGTGAAGGCCTGTTCCCGTCATTCGATCACGACGCTTGCCGCGGTGCCGCCGCTATGGATGCAGCTTGCGGAACTGGAGTGGCCTGACGATGTGGCAGGAACGATGCGCCGGATCACCAACAGCGGGGGTGCCCTGACCAAAGAACTGGTGAGAAGATTGCGTAGCAAACTACCGGGAACCAGGCTTTTTCCGATGTATGGACTGACAGAAGCCTTTCGCTCTACCTATCTCGATCCTGATCTGGTCGACCGCCATCCAACCTCGATGGGCAGGCCGATCCCGCATGCGGAAATTCTCGTGATCGATGGCGCGGGCAACGAAACTGCCGTCGATGAGGAAGGCGAGTTGGTGCATTGCGGCCCCCTGGTCGCGCAGGGTTACTGGCAGGATGCGGTGCGCACCGCCGAACGCTTCAGACCTGCACCGAAGGGCAGCCGCTATGGCGGCACCGCGGTATGGTCGGGCGACAGGGTGCGGCGCGACGCGGATGGTCTGCTGCATTTCGTCGGGCGCCGTGACGCCATGATCAAGAGCGCAGGTAATCGCATCAGTCCGCAAGAGATCGAGGATGCCGCCATGGCGACAGGTCTGGTTCGCGATGCGGTAGCACTCGGCGTCGAGGATGCGCGCCTTGGGCAGGCGGTGCATCTCGCCGCGCGCGCCGCCGGGCCGCGCGATGTTGCGGAGCGTGAATTGCCAGCCCGCCTGGCAAAGATGCTGCCGAATTTCATGCAACCGCGCATGATCCACTGGCGTGACGATTTCCCGATCAATCCCAATGGCAAGCTGGACCGGCCCGCGATCAGGCAGGACATTCTGCAGGAGTTGACGAATTGAAACCACTTGGTCCCATACCGCCGTTCTACCAGGCCATGGGGGGCGAACTGTCCTTTGATGGACGCCGGGTGCAAGAGTTCGTCGAAAAGGCTGGCCGCACGCCGATCTTCATCTATTCCAGAGCAGCTATCTTGCAGCGCATCGCGCATCTTCGGCAGGTTCTGCCAGAAGATGTCCAGATCAATTACGCTGTAAAAGCAAACCCATATCGCCCAATACTCGAAATGATGTCAGAAGAGGTCGACGGGTTCGACATCGCTTCCGGAGGAGAGCTGGCGCTGGCCCTGCAGGCCGGCATCGATGCCCGCCGCGTCAGTTTCGCCGGGCCGGGCAAGCGCGATGCCGAACTGGAGGCCGCGATCACCGCCGGCGTCACGCTCAACCTCGAGAGCGAAGGCGAGGCGCGCCGCGCGCTTGCCATGGGGCAGACCCTCGCCATCCGGCCCCGGCTCGCCATTCGGGTCAATCCCGATTTCGAGCTCAAGGGTTCCGGCATGAAGATGGGCGGGGGAGCCAAACCCTTCGGCGTCGATGCTGAAAGAGTGCCGGCGCTCGCCCGCACCATCATCGGACAGGGTGCCGAATGGCGGGGCCTGCATATCTTTACCGGCAGCCAGTCGCTCGATGCCGGCGCCATCATCGAGGCGCAGGATAATGTGCTGTCTCTCGCTGGCGAGTTGACGGACGCGATCGGAACGCCGCTGCCGAAGCTCAACCTGGGTGGCGGTTTCGGCATCCCCTATTTCCATGGCGACGAAGCGCTGGATATGGAGCGGATCGGTGCAGCCCTGTCAGCACGGATGGCCGTGTCCTCGGACGCATTCTCCGACACTGAGTTCTGTGTGGAACTGGGCCGGTATCTGGTGGGGGAAGCGGGTGTTTACGTGACCCGGATCGTGGACCGCAAGATCAGCCATGGCCAGATCTATCTCGTCACCGATGGCGGGTTGCATCACCAACTGGCCGCTTCGGGCAATTTCGGCACGGTCGTGCGCCGCAATTATCCGCTCGCCCTCGTCAAGGCGTTCGACGCCGAACCGACGGAGGTCGCCAATGTCGTCGGATGTCTTTGCACCCCGCTCGACCGCCTGGCGGACAAGGCGCATCTTCCCCATGCCGATGTGGGCGATCTCGTGGCCGTGTTCTGCGCCGGGGCCTATGGGGCAAGTGCCAGCCCCACCGCATTTCTTGGGCAGGGACCGGCAGCAGAAATGCTGGTCTGAAATGCGCCATCGATGCGTCCCATTTCAGGACTGCACCGCGATTGCGACGCTTCGCCAATCAGCCCTAACGGTATATTCACCTTTTCTGGCGATGACGGAATGAGCCAGAGCAATTCAGGACCATTGGCCCGCGAAATCCCTCGCGTATCCACCGGTTCCTACCTCAGATGATCAGGATTTTCTCCGATGCCGCAGTTTCGTTTGCTGTCTCTCCTTTCTGCCATTCTCGGCCTTCTGGCCCTGGCCGGCTGCGCGCAGGGCAGCGGACAGCAATTGCCGCCCGCCGATTTCGTTGCGCTGCAGGAGGGGCCGAGCCAGGATTACGTCATCGGCCCGCTCGATGAACTGACGATCCACGTCTGGCGCAATCCGGAACTGGGTGCGGAAGATATCCAGGTGCGTCCTGACGGGCGCATCACCATTCCGCTGGTCACCGACATGGTTGCCGTGGGCAAGACTCCTTCGATGCTGCAGGACGACATCCGCCTGCAATTGGCGAAATATATCGAGGAACCCATCGTCTCGGTCATCGTGAACAAATTCGCCGGTACGTTCAGCCAGCAGATCCGAATCGTCGGCGCTACGGAACAGCCCGCATCCATTCCCTATCGGGCCAATATGACGGTGCTCGACGCGATGATCGCGGTGGGCGGCCTGTCCGAATTCGCGGCGGGCAACCGGGCGAAGCTGATCCGGTTCGACAAGCAGACCGGCAGTCAGGCAGAATATGATCTCAGACTGGGCGATCTGCTGAAGAAGGGCGACAGTTCCGCCAATGTCATGCTGCGGCCCGGTGATGTCATCATCATCCCCGAAAGCATGTTCTGAACAAGGGCCTGCAACGATGAACGAAGTGCTCGGTCAGGCGCGCGTCGCCCTGCATACGGTATGGAACCGTCGCTGGCTCGCGCTCGCAATAGCCTGGGGCGTATGCCTGCTGGGCTGGCTGGTCGTGGCGACCATTCCGAATTCCTATCAGTCCAGCGCGCGCATCTCGGTGCAGCTGGACGACGTGTTGTCGGAACAAATCGGCATTTCGGGCAATACCGGCCGCGACATCCAGCGCGTGCGGCAATCGCTGACCAGCGCGGTCAATCTTGAGAAAGTCATTCGCTCCACCCGGATTGGTGAGGACATCGCGACTCAGCGCGAGATGGAAGCGGCGATCGCCAGGCTGGCGGAAAACATCACGGTCGTGAACCGCGAGGAAAGCCTGTTCGAACTGATGGCGACCATCGGCCGATCCGAATTGAGCGATGCCGAAAACGCTGCATTGGCGCAGGACGTGGTGCAGAAGCTGATCGACATTTTCCGCGAGAACAATTATGCCGGAAATCGCGGCGAAGTGGCCGAAACCATCGCTTTCCTCGATCAGCAGCTTGCCGCCCGGGCGACCGAGCTCGAGGCGGCAGAGTTGCAGCGCACGACCTTCGAGGCGCGGAATCCCGAATTGATCGGCGGCGCCATGGCGATCTCTTCACGTCTTCAGTCTTCACGCAGCGAAATGCGCGGCATCAATGCCGATCTGGCTGCGGCGCAGAGCGCGCTGGCCGCCATCAACGGGCAGCTTGCCGGCACCCCGCGCACGCTGGTGACGCCCGGCACCATCGGCGGCGCACGTGCGGCGCTGATCCAGGCGCAGTCGCAGCTCGCCGGGCTGCAGGCTCGCGGTCTGACCGACCAGCATCCCGACATCGTGGCGCAAAAACGCCAGATCGCCTTGCTGGAGCGTCAGGCTGCGAATGAGGGCACAGGCGCCACCGGTTCGCCGAACCCGGCCTACAGCTCGCTCCTGTCCATCCAGGCAGAAAGGTCGGCCAATGTGCAGGCGCTGCTTGCGCGCAAGGCTGCCATGCAGGCCGAAATCGCAAATGTCGCAGCCGATCAGGTTTCGGAACCCGGCCTCGCTGCAGAAGCCAATCGTATCAGCCGCGATTACGAGGTGCTGAAAACCAATTACGATGAACTGCTGAAGGACCGCGAGGAGATGCGGCTGCGCGGCCAGGTCGAAAATGCGCGGTCCAGCTTTCAGTTCGACGTGATCGATCCGCCGACCCGGCCCCGCGTGCCTGCCGCCCCGAACCGGCCCTTGCTGCTGCTGGGCGTGTTGATCGCGGGCATCGGTGCAGGGGTGGGCACGGTGCTGCTGCTGGCGCAGATTCGGTCCACCTTTGCGACTGCGGGCAGTCTGGAACGTGCGCTGGACCTGCCGGTAATCGGCACCATATCCACCAGCCTGACCCGCACCGCGCGCCTGCGGCGGGCGAAACGCCTGCGGATGTTCGTTGCGGGCAGCGCGGCGCTGTTCGGTATGTTCGTCGTGCTGCTGGCCGCGGAATTCGTCCAGCGCGGCATGGTGGCTTGAGGGGATTGTCATGACCGAGCACAGGAACATTCCGTTACCCTCCTCCGAGGATGCGCCGAACGGGAAGGCTGCAGAACGTGCCGGTGATCCTTCGTTCGGGAAGGATCAGGAAACGCGCCGGCCTGCCGGTGCCTCGCTGTTCGAACGGGCCAGCGGACAATTCGGCCTCGATCCGTTCAAGCCCGCCGCACCCCGGCGCAGCCTTGCCGATCTGCCGACTGCCACGCCAAAACGCGCTCGCCGTGCTGCGCCGAAGGTCGTCGCGCGCACTCCTGCGGCTGTTTCTGCGCAGGTTTCCACGATCCGGCCCCAGCGGGATTTCGCGGCAGCACCCGCCGAGCCGACCGGCGAACCGGTCCGGTTTCCGGCGCAGGTGCAGCATGTAGATCGCCAGCATCTGGCCGAGCAGGGTTTCATCGAACCGGGCGGCGAGGCAAGCACGCTGCTGGAAGAGTTCCGCATAGCCAAGCGGCAGTTGCTTTCGAGTGCCCGCGCGCTTGGCACCGATCGGTCCCGCATCGTGCTCGTGACATCTCCCTTACCGGGCGAGGGCAAGACCTTCTGCAGCGTAAATCTGGCCATCGCCATGGCAGCCGAACGAAACGCGGAGATCCTGTTGATCGATGGCGACGTCGCCAAACCCTCGATCAGCAGATCGTTCGGCTTCGAAGCGGGCAGGGGACTGATGGACGCTCTGGCCGACCCTGAGGTGAGGGTGGAAGATCTGGTCATTCGCACCGACATAGACGGCCTGTTCGTCCTTCCGGCCGGCTCTGCGGGCCTGGATGAAACCGATCTTCTCGCCAGCGATCGGATGGCGCTGACATTCGGCAGGCTTACTGAAAACGCGGCCAACCGCATGATTATCGTCGATTCTCCGCCGACGCTCGCCGCCTCGCCTGCGGCGGAATTCGCCAAGCATGCCGGGCAGACGGTCCTCGTCGCACGGGCTGACCGGACGGGCCGCAACGCGCTGGAGGACGCCTGTCATCTGCTGTCGGCCTGCGCAGATATCAAGCTGCTGCTGAACGGAGCGGATTTCAGCCCCAGCGGCCGCCGTTTCGGAACGTATCATGCGGACATGGACTGAACAGATGACGCCGCTGCGCGCCTTTATGTCTCTGGCTCTGCCGCTCGGCCTCGCGGGCGCCCTGGCGGTGCCTGCACTGGCGCAGGACGGCCTGGGCCAGCCATATTCAGGAGAGGCGCGCAGCGATGAACATCGGGAGCGCGGCTCGGGCCGTGTGGAGGTGCAACCTTACATCGAAATATCGCAGATCATCCTTGCGGAAATCTCTCCGGGCGATGATGTCGTCACCTATACGCAGCTCGCCGCCGGGGTGGACGCGGCGGTCAACGGGCGCAACAATGGTGGATCGGTGTCGCTTCGCTATGCCCGCAACATTGCCTATGAGGACAATGCTGCAGACAGCGACATCCTGAGCGGTATCGCGCGCGGTTATGCGACCATTGTGCCCGATACGCTGACGATCGAGGGCGGCGCGCTTGCCTCCCGCACGCGCCTGAACGGCGGTGGCGCGTCCCTGTTGACGAACGATGCCTCCAGCCGGGTCTATACCGCCTATGCCGGGCCGAATTTGCGGACCGAGGCTGGCGACGTCCAGATCGAGGGAAATTACCGCGTGGGTTACACGCGCATCGAGCAGGAAGCGGATATCGGCCTGCCCGGTACTGTCCGCCAGGTGGATCTGTTCGACGAAAGCGTCGTGCAGACCGCGGCGATCCGCGCCGCAACCCGGCCCGGCGAACCCCTGCCGGTGGGCGTCGCGCTGGGCGCGGGCTTCACGCAGGAGGATATCTCCAATTTCGATCAACGCGTGCGCGATATTTACGCCCGCGCAGATGTCACCGTGCCGCTCTCGCCGACGCTCGCCCTCCTCGGCGGTATCGGCTATGAAGATGTGGAGATTTCCGGCCGAACCGCATTGCTCGACGATGCAGGCGTCCCAATCATCGGCAATGACGGTCGCGTGCTTGTCGATACGGGCGCGCGGCGCCGGATCGCCTATGACACCGATGGCCTGATCTGGGATGTCGGGGTGTTGTGGCGGCCGAGCACGCGCACCACCCTGGAAGCGCATCTTGGCAGGCGGTATGATTCCACCACCTATTATGGCAGCTTCGCATGGGCGCCCGATACCCGCAGCAATCTCAGCGTCTCAGTCTATGACACGGTCACGGGCTTTGGCGGACAGTTGAACCGCGCGCTTGCCGCATTGCCGACGAATTTCGCCGCCAATCGCAATCCGCTGACCGGCGACATCACCGGCTGTGTCGCCGGGCAGGACGGCAGCAGCTGTCTTTCGGGCGCGTTCGGATCGATCCGCGCGGCAACTTTCCGCAACCGGGGTGTCGCCGCCAGCTATTCGCGCCAGATCGGCCGAAGCACGGCCGGCATCGGCGCGGGATACGACCGGCGCAGCTTCTTCGGTGTGCCCGGCACGGTCCTGGCCGCTGCCGATGGCACGGTGGATGAAAACTTCTATCTGACCGCATTCGCCGACCGGCGGCTCGGCCCGCGCAGCAGCGTTTCACTCAATGCCTATGCCCAATGGTTCGAAAGTGAAGGAAGCGCTGCTGGCACCATCGCGGGCGACGGCACTATCCTGGGGGCATCGGCCGCTTACCGGCGTTCTATCAGGGCCGGTCTGTCCGCCCGGGCTGCCGTCGCTATCGATCGTCTCGACAGCGACTTTGCCGGGCAGGATCTGACCACCGCATCCGCGCTGCTCGGCCTGCGCTACGATTTCTGACGGGGACAATACGATGTTCGACGATTTCTATGCACTGACGGGTCGCCCGTTCCAGCTCACTCCGGACCCGCAGTTCTATTTCGAAAGCGGAACGCACCGAAAGGCGCTGTCCTACCTCGGCTACGGATTGGCGCAGGGCGAAGGGTTCATCGTCATCACCGGTGAGGTGGGGGCGGGCAAATCGACGCTGGTCGCTCATCTGATGCAGAAGATCGACCCCGACCAGATGAGCGTCGGGCAGGTCGTGACAAGCGCCCTCGATGCCGAGGAAATGGTGCATGTCGCGGCGCAGAGCTTCGGCCTCGACGTGGAGGGGCATGACAAGGCGGCGGCACTCGGCGCCATCGAGAGCTTCCTGCACGAGGAAGCGCGCGCGGGCCGCCGCTGCCTGCTGGTGGTGGATGAATCGCAGAACCTGTCTGTCGAGGCGCTCGAAGAATTGCGGATGCTGTCGAATTTCCAGCTCGGCGCGCAGCCCCTGCTGCAGACGTTGCTGCTGGGCCAACCCGAATTCCGGCAGGTTCTGGCCAATCACGAGGGGCTGGAGCAATTGCGCCAGCGGGTAATCGCATCGCACCATCTGGATGCGATGGAGGCTGGCGAACTGGAACCCTACATCCGGCATCGGCTGGAATGCGTCGGCTGGGACGGCAATCCGGCTTTCGACCAGCGTGTCTTCACCCGGCTGCACGAGGCAAGCGGCGGTATTCCGCGCAAGGTCAACCAGATCATGACCCGGCTTTTGCTGCTGGGCGCGGTCGAACAGCGCACCCGGATCGACTGCGGCATGCTCACCGCCGTACTGGCCGAAATGGAGAGCGACAGCACCTTTTCCGCCGGGGTTTCCGGCGCTACGACCGGGCTGCGGCCGGCGCCGGTCTCCAAACCTGTCAAGCACATGGTGGCGACCGACCCGCTGGATCTGCCGGCAGGCGAAGCAGGCGGTGCCGCAGGATCCGATACCGCCGAAGTGAGTTCGAACCTTGGCACGCTGCTGGGCGAGCGGGATGCCCGCATTGCGGAGATGCAGCACATGATTGCGCAGATGGAGCGGCAATTGGCCGGATTTGCCTCCGGCCACGATAACAGGGACGATAAGGCTCGTTTCGCACATCGCCTGGACGAAATGGAGGCGCGGCTGGACGAGCAGGAGCGCAGCATCCGCCATACGCTGACGATGCTGATCGAATGGATCGAGGGCGACGGTTCGCCCCGTATCGCGGCCTGAACGGCCGCGCCCGAACCTCACAGGAGCAATTGCATGGAGGCGCCGAACCGCGCGAAAGCGACCAGCCGGCAAATCGTCAACGGCCTGTCGGTCGATGTCGAGGACTGGTTTCAGGTCGGCGCCTTCGAAAACGTCATTCGGCGAACCGATTGGGACAGCCTCGCGCTGAGAGTGGAGGACAATGTCGCGCGCATCCTCGACCTGTTCGCCGCTGCCGACGTGACCGCCACCTTCTTCACCCTCGGCTGGGTGGCGAAGCGCAATCCTGCGCTGATGCGCCGCATCGTGGAGGCGGGGCACGAGATTGCCAGCCATGGTTATGACCATGCGCGCGTCTTCAAACTCACGCGGGCGGAATTCGCCGAGGATATCACCACCGCACGCAAGATCCTGGAGGATGCGGCAGGGGTCCGCATCACCGGCTATCGCGCGCCCAGCTTCTCGATCGATGGCAGGACGCCCTGGGCCTATATGGAACTTGCGGAGCAGGGTTATGCCTATTCCAGCAGTGTCGCGCCGGTCGCGCATGACCATTATGGCTGGAAGGAAGCGCCGCGCTTCGCGTTCAAGCCGCTGCCATGGTCCGATCTGGTGGAGATCCCCGTCACCACCGCGATGTTCGGCGGAAAGCGATTGGCGGCGGGTGGCGGCGGGTTCTTCCGGGTTCTGCCTTATGCATTCTCCCGCTGGGCAATAAGGCAGGTCAATCGCACCGACGAACGGCCGGCGGTGTTCTACTTCCACCCTTGGGAAATTGATTCACGGCAGCCGCGCGTCGGCAATGCGCCGATCCGGTCGAAGCTGCGTCATTATACCAATCTTGACAAGATGGCGGCGAAGCTGGGCGATCTGGTGCATGAATTCGCCTGGGGTCGCATGGATATGCTGGCGCACAGGGAAGCGCAGAATCCTGTCGAGATGAGCACCGAAATCGCCGCGTGAATGCGCCTGTCGCCTCGTTTGCCGCTGACGCTTTGAATGCGGGCGTGATTTGCAGCATCCTGAACTGCAGCGATGCCGCAGCCGCCTCTGCCGTCGATGCTTTCGTAACAAAGCAAGGGGGAACGCCCTTCCATCGCCCCCGCTGGTTACGTGCCGTGGAACGCGGCACGGGGCAGCGCGCGATCGGCCTTGTAGCCACGCGGGGCGGCGACATCGCGGGCTGGCTGCCGCTGACGGAGATACATTCCCCCCTTTTCGGGCGCGCGCTGGTGTCGAGCGGCTTCGCTGTCGGTGGCGGAGTTCTGGCCGAAGACCGGTGGGTCGCCGAAGTCCTCTGCCGCCATGTACAGGAAATCGCGCGGCGCCAATCCTGCGACAGCATCGAATTGCGCGGCGGCTTCGCGCCCGATGGCTGGCGGGTGACAAGCGACAGCCATAGCGGCTTCGTGGGTGAGCTTGCCTCAAACGACGATGAACAATTGAAAGCCATTCCGCGCAAGCAGAGAGCCGAGGTGCGGAAAAGCCTGCAGATCGATTTCGACATTCACACCGGGCGGTCGGAAGATGATCGCGCAATGCATTATGCGGTCTATGCGGAAAGCGTTCGCAACCTGGGCACGCCGGTGTTTCCGCGCTCCTTATTCGATGCGGTGCTGGATGAGTTTGCGGACAGTTCCGACATTCTGACGACAAGCCTGGGCGGAAAGCCTGTGTCCAGTGTGCTGTCCCTCTACGATGGCGGTGCCGTGATGCCATATTGGGGCGGCGGAAGGCACGAGGCCAGGTCGCTGCGCGCGAATGAACGCATGTATTACGAACTGATGCTGCATGCCCGGCGAAAGGGCTGCACGCGCTTCGATTTCGGCCGGTCCAAGACAGGCAGCGGGCCTTGGCGTTACAAGAAGAACTGGGGGTTCACTCCCGAACCGCTCACCTATGCCAGCTGGACCGCGCCGGGCCGGACCCCGCGCGATGCGGATCCGACCAGCGCGGCCTATGCCCGCAAGATCGCCCTGTGGAAACGCCTGCCGCTTGGAATAGCGAACCGCATCGGTCCCTTCATCGCCCGCGGGCTCGGCTGATGGGAGACATATTGTTCCTCGCCCATCGCATACCCTTTCCGCCCGACAGGGGCGACAAGATCAGATCGCACCACCTGCTGCTGAAACTGGCCGAGCTGGCCCCGGTACACGTCGGGTGCTTTGCCGAAAGCAAGATCGATTTCGGCCATGACGAGGCCTTGCAAGCTATCGCCGCCAGCCAATTCATAGCGCGCCGTGCCACCGGGCTGGCGATGCCGGGCCTGCGTGCGCTCGGCTCGGGCAGGCCCATCAGCCTTACGGCTTTCGATCAGGCTGCCATGCACGATTGGGTGCGCCGCACTCTGGCAGAGCGGGACATCGACTGCATCTTCATCTTTTCCGGCCAGATGGGGCAATATGTCCCGGCGGATTTCGCCGGCAGGGTCGTCGTCGACCTGTGCGATGTGGATTCCGCCAAATTCGCCTCATATGCTCAAAGCGCAGATTCAGCGAAAGCATGGCTCTACGCCCGCGAAAGCAGGCTTCTGGCGCAAGAGGAAGCGCGGCTGGCGGCCAGAGCCAATCGTACCCTGCTGGTGAGCGACGCGGAAGCCGGGCTTTTCCGGTCACGCCTGCCCGCCAGTGCCGGGCGATCGGTTGCGGTGCTGCGGAACGGTATCGACACGCAGTTCTTCGATCCAGCCACTTGCCAGCCTCATCCCGATCTTGCGCGGACGAGGGGTCCGCATATCGTGTTTACCGGCCAAATGGATTATCCGCCGAATGTCGAGGCCTGCGAAAGGATGGCAGACTGCATCCTGCCGCTGGTTCGGCGGACGCTGCCGGACGCCACCTTTCACATTGTCGGACGCGCACCGGTCGAGCGACTGATCCGCCGTGTCGGCCAGCCGGGCGTTCGCGTCTGGGGCGAAGTTCCCGACGTGCGGCCGTATCTCGCCGCGAGCGACGTGGTGGTTGCGCCTTTGACAATCGCGCGAGGGGTCCAGAACAAGGTGCTCGAAGCCATGGCGATGGCCCGGCCGGTGGTGCTTTCCGCAGAAGCGGCGACGGGCATCGATGCTATCAATGGGGTGCATTGGCAGATCGGCCATTCGGATGCGGCCCTGGCCGATCATATCTGTGCCATCGCGCATGAACCCGCATCCGCCGCCACCATGGGCAGGGCCGCGCGCGATTTCGTCACCGAACACCAGAACTGGGATGCCATGCTGCGCCCCCTTGCAGAGATAGTCGGCATTGCCAGCCGGAGCGGGTGCCGCGATGCCGCCTGAGATCTTCGCGCGCGCGTCAGGAACAAGGGCTGGCATGCTTCCCGCGGCATGGCGCGCGCCGCTTGCGACGCTGGCGGCGGTGTGGCTGGCGGTGTTCCTCGTCACCTGGCGCGAATGGCTGGCCATGTTCGGGCAATGGTGGAATTCGTCCACTTACAACCACATCCTGTTCGTGCCCCTGATCCTCGCCTGGCTGGTGTGGCATCGACGCGAGGAATTGCTGAAACTTCCGCCCGAGCCATGGTGGCCGGGCCTGTTCCCCTTTGCCGGTGCATTGTTCGTGTGGCTGGTGGGAAGCGTCTCGGGCTTCGATCTTTTCGCGCAATCGGGTGCAGTCGGCGCCCTCATCATCGGCGTGATGGTGATACTCGGCCCGCGTATCGCGGCGGGGCTGGCCCTGCCGCTGGGATATATGCTGTTCCTGATACCGTTCGGCGACGAACTGGTACCCGCGCTTCAGATGGTGACCGCCGAAATCGTCATCTGGCTGACCGAAGCCAGCGGCATACCGGCCGAAATCGAGGGTGTGTTCATCGATACGCCGGTCGGTCTGTTCGAGGTTGCGGAGGCCTGTTCCGGCGTGAAATTTCTCGTTGCCATGACGGCACTCGGCGTCCTGGTGGCCGCCACCTGCTTTCGTCGCTGGCGCAGCCGGCTGCTGTTCATGGCCGTTGCCCTCTCCCTGCCGATCGTCGCCAACGGGATCAGGGCCTGGGCAACGATCTACATAGCCCAGTCGCAGGGCATCGCCTTTGCCGAAGGGTTCGACCATATCTTCTACGGCTGGGTATTCTTCGCCATCATCATGTTCCTGCTGCTGGCGATCGCCTGGCGCTGGGCGGAGCGTCATCCCGACGATGCCGCGATCGATCCGGAGCATATCATGGAATCGCAGACGCTTGCCCGAATGGCCGAATACCGCATCTCGCTCCGCGCCGCCTTGCTCGGTTCACTGGTGGTAGTGCTTGCCTTCGTGGGCTGGAACCTTGCCGCTTTGCGGGTGGAGGCCGCCCTGCCGGACCAGGTTTATCTGCCCGGTGTGAAGGGGTGGCAAGCTGCCCGAACGCCGCAGGGCCTTGCGTGGCAGCCGCGCGCGGGCGGGGCAGACCACCGCCTGCTCGGGCGCTATGCCAATGTGCAAGGGCAGGCGGTGGACGTGTCGCTGGCAATTTACGCGAAGCAGACCGACAAGGCCGATGCCGCGGCATTCGGCGAAGGAGCCTTGCCGCCCGACACGCCCTGGCGCTGGGTTGGGCAAGGGGAGGGAACCGGTACCTATGGATCGGAAAATCTGTTCGCACTCGGTCGTTACCGGCGGCTGGCGCAGACCAGCTATTACCGTGAGCCCTTGCTGACCGGCAGCGCATTGCGGTTGAAACTGGCCACCATGCGCGACCGTCTCCTGCTGCGGCCCAACCCGACTGCAACGCTGATCCTGTCGGCAGAGGAACGGCAGGGCAGACCGGCAGCCGAATTGCTGGCCGATTTCCGGCGCGCCATCGGCAGCGAAGGTGCGTGGATGGACGGCATCCTGCAAAGCCGTTAGGCGGCTCGCATGTGCGGAATAGCCGGTATTTTCCATTGCGAGACACCCAAGCCTGTCGATCCCGCACGCGTGGCGCGGATGACCGAGGCGCTGGCCCATCGCGGGCCGGACGGGGCGGGCGTCTGGACCGGGCCGGGTGTAGGGCTGGGCCATCGCCGTCTGTCGATCATCGATCTCGGCGGATCGCCGCAGCCGATGCATTCGGCCGATGGCCGGGTGGTCATCGTCTTCAATGGCGAAATCTACAATTATCGTGAATTGCGCCGCGAGTTGCAGGACGATGGCGCGATTTTCCGCACCGACGGAGATACCGAGACGATCCTTGCCGCCTGGCAGAAATGGGGGGTCGGCTGCCTGCAAAGGCTGAACGGCATGTTCGCTTTCGCACTCTACGATCTCGACAGGCGCGCGCTGTTCCTCGCGCGCGATCGCCTCGGCGTGAAGCCGCTGTTCACCGCAGCGCTCAGCGATGGCAGCATCGCCTTCGCATCGGAGCTGAAGGGCCTCCTGGCGCACCCGCTGCTGCGCCGGCAGGTCGATCCCCTTGCGGTGGAAGATTACCTCGCCTGGGGCTATGTGCCCGATCACCGCAGCTTCCTGAAGAATGTGGAAAAACTGCCCGCCGGACATTTCCGGCTGCTCGAACAGGGGCGGCAGGCGGGGACGGCGCGGCAATATTGGGACGTCAGTTTCGCCGAACGCAGCGATGCACGCGAAGCCGATCTGTCGGAAGGCCTGCTCCACCATCTGCGCGAAGGCGTGACATCGCGCATGGTTGCCGATGTGCCGCTGGGCGCCTTCCTGTCGGGCGGCGTGGATTCCTCCAGCGTCGTGGCGCTGATGGCCGAAGCCAGTTCGCGGCCGGTAAACACATGTTCCATCGGCTTCGATGTCGCCGCGCTGGATGAAACATCCTACGCACGCCAGGTGGCCGATCTGTTCGCGACCGATCACCGCACCCGCCGCGTGGACCCGGAAGATCTTGCCGCCAGTGCCCAACTCGCAGCGATTTTCGACGAACCCTTCGCCGATGCATCGGCGCTGCCGACGCTGCGCGTCTGCCAATTGGCGCGGGAGAAAGTGACCGTGGCCCTGTCGGGTGATGGCGCCGACGAGGCCATGGCGGGCTATCGGCGTCATATCTTCCACGCGCGAGAGGAACAGGCACGCGCCTTGCTGCCGTCAGCGCTGCGTCTGCCCGTCTTCGGAACTCTGGGACGGCTGTGGCCGAAAGCCGACTGGGCCCCGCGCGTGCTGAGGGCGAAAAGCACCTTCCAATCGCTCGCCACGGATGGTCTGGAGGGTTATGCAAGGGCGCTGTCGGCGCTTACGCCTGAGCTGCGGCAGTCGCTCTATTCTCCGGAATTCCTACGCCTGCGCGGGGATTACCGGGCCGAACAGCCGCTGCTGCGCCTGATGCGGGATGCGCCTGTCCGAAGCGGGCTGGATGCCGCGCAATATGCCGATCTGAAATTCTGGTTGCCCGGCGACATCCTGACCAAGGTGGACCGCACCAGCATGGCGGTGGGGCTGGAGGCGCGCGAACCGCTGCTCGACCACAGGCTGGTGGAGTTCGCCGCCAAATTGCCCGAACGCCAGCGGATCCGCGGAACGCAGGGCAAATGGCTGCTGAAGCGGACTATGCGCCCCTATTTGCCCGATGCGATCCTCTATCGCCAGAAGCAGGGCTTCGTCACGCCGATCGCGCAATGGCTGCGGGGGCCGCTGGCGCAGGAGGCGCGGGCCATCGCTTCCGGCGCCACCCTTGCGCGAAGCGGGTGGTTCGACAATGGGCGGATCGCCCTGTTTGCGGAAGATCACATCGCCGGGCGTGGCGACCATTCGCGGCTGCTGTGGCAGCTGCTCATGCTGGACAGGTCGCTGAACCATCTGGGCGTAAGCGGCTAGGCTTCTTCAGCGAGCATCGACCAGCACGATTTCGGCACCATCCAGCGCCGTGCCGATCAGCTCGTGCTTGCGCCGGTGGCGGCAATGCCGTCCCCTGCTTCCGCAATCCGTGGTTTCACATTGACGCGGCCCTTGTCGCGACCAGATATGGACGGCGTGACGGGTCCGCCTCCCAGCGCCCAATCTGCTGGCGTTGCCGCCGCCATCCGCGCATCGGCCCTGATCTCCAGCCCATCGCCGCGTTCCGCTGCGCCGCTTGCCAGAACGGTGAAGTCTCCGCCGCGGTCGGAATGCGGAAATGCGCGCTGCGGGATTGCCCCGTTCTGCAAGAAGGTAACGATCTCCATATTATTGTGCGGATGCGGAGGGAAGCCGCTGCCGCCCGCGATCGTGTCGTCACGTGTCTTCGGCGGAATAGGAAGGGCCGCCCCGACAGGCAGTTATGAGGACCGAAAAATCCTGCGCTAAGCGGACGGAACTAAGGGCCGAAACCTGCCTATTCGTCCGAACCGTGGCCGAGCGCCAGGTACTCCCGGCTCTGCATTTCCTTCAGCCGGCTGACCGTCCGTTCGAATTCGAAAGCGCCATCGCCTGCCACATAGATATCCTCCGGCTCGACCTCCGCAGTTGCGAACAGCTTCACCTTATTTTCGTACAGCGCGTCGATCAGGGTCACGAAACGCGCCGCTTCGTTACGCATGTCGGCGCCCATTTGCGGGATGCCGACGATGATGACCGAATGGTAGTTCTGCGCGATGGCCAGATAGTCGCCGGCCCCGCGCGGACTGGCGCAAAGGCGTTTGAAGCTGAAGACGGCAACGCCCTTGAAGCTCTTGGGAACATGGAGGATACGGCCCCCGCCGAGGTCCAGTTCAGCAGACGGCACATTCGCCGCGTCCTCAGGCTCGTAATCGGTCAGCCGGAAGAACGCTTCGCGCACCTTCGCGGTCGCTGCATCGCCAAGCGGCGTGTGCCAGGTGTCGATGCCCCGCAGGCGCTCCATCCGGTAATCCGTCGGCCCGTTCAGGGGGATAACCGAAAGACGCCTCTCGATCAGTTCGATGAAGGGCAGAAAATGTTCCCGGTTCAGCCCATCCTTGTAAAGATCGCCCGGCGGGCGGTTCGACGTGGTGACGACCGCGACATTCTCGTCGACGATCAGCGCCCTGAACAGTCGGCTCATGATCATCGCGTCGGCGCTGTTGTTCACCACCATTTCGTCAAAACACAGGCAGCGGGTATTCTGCGCCAGCCGTGCTGCGACGATGGGGATGGGGTCGCCGCTTTCGGTCTTTCGCGCTTCCCGCATCATCCGGTGCACCTCGATCATGAAGGCATGGAAATGCGCGCGGCGCTTTTCCGCGATGGCCAGCGTGTCGTGGAACAGATCCATCAGCATCGACTTGCCTCGGCCGACGCCGCCCCACATGTAGATGCCGCCGGGCACCTCCGCAGGACGGCCGGACCCGAACAATCGCTTGAGCAATCCGCCGCCGTTCTTCGCCGGGCGGTTTTCCAGCTGCTGCTGAAGGTCCATCAGGGAAGCCACCGCTTGCTCCTGCTGGGGATCGGGGCGAAGTTCGCCGCCCTCGATCAGGGCACGGTAGCGCGCCAGTACACCCGTCATCCGTGGCTCACTTGCGCGAGGCCTTGCGGACGATGCCGCTGAACCCTGCGACCGTCTCGTCATCCTGAACGACCTGCCCGCGAAGGAACATGAGCCGGCCGGTTTCGCGCACCATCTCGACCACGGCGTCCAGTGGCCGCGACGGGTCGCCCCCGCCGATGAACTGGGTCGACAGTTCGAGCGTGACCGCCATGCCGGCATCACCGCGGCCGAGCGTGCGAAGCGCTGCAAATAGCGATATGTCGATCAGCGCCAGCGTGACCGCGCCGTGGATGATTTCCTGCAGATTGGTGTGGCGATGTTCGGGGATCATGCGCAGACGGCATTTGTCGCCCTCCACCCGGGTCCACATCGGACCCATCACCGCGCCGTTGAAGCGGGTATCGTCCTTCAGGTTCCAGGTATGCCAGCCCGGCTTATCCGGATCCTCGCGATATTCGAAGAATTCGCTGTCCGGCTGTCCATCGTTCCCCCGCATCGATCACATCTGCCGTTCGGCTTCCATCTTCTTGATCTCGGCGATGGCCTTGGCCGGCGACAGCCCCTTGGGACAGACATTCGCGCAATTCATGATGGTGTGGCAGCGATAGAGGCGGAACGGATCTTCCAGCTGATCGAGGCGCTCCCCCGTCATCTCGTCCCGGCTGTCGGCAAGCCAGCGATAGGCCTGCAGCAGGATGGCGGGCCCGAGGAACTTGTCGGAATTCCACCAATAGCTGGGGCATGCCGTGGAACAGCAGGCGCAGAGAATGCATTCGTACAACCCGTCCAGCTGTTCGCGCTGCTCCGGGCTTTGCAGGCGTTCCTTGCCGCTGGGCGTGGTCGATACCGTCTGAAGCCATGGGCGGATGCTGGCATATTGCGCGTAAAAATGCGTGAAATCGGGAACGAGATCCTTGATCACTTCCATATGCGGCAACGGTGTGATGCGGATCTCGCCCTTCAGATCGCCGATCGCGGTGGTGCAGGCGAGGCCGTTCTTGCCGTTCAGGTTCATCGAACAGGAACCGCAGATTCCCTCGCGGCACGACCGGCGGAAGGTCAGCGAAGGATCGATCTCGTTCTTGATCTTGATCAGGGCGTCCAGCACCATCGGCCCGCAATCGTCGAGGTCGATCTCGAAATGATCGTAACGCGGATTCGCGCCGCTGTCGGGATCGTAGCGATAGATCTTGAATTTCTGGACCCTTGCGGCCCCTTCGGCGCGATGCACACGCCCTTCGCGGTGGATCCTGGAATTCTTTGGAAGGGTGAAGGTGGCCATGTGTCTCAATTCCTGCTGCGATGGCTGTCAATTAATGCTTCAGGCCCGAAAGGCAAGCAGTTCGCGGGTTCTCCGCTGGCCGGGCAAGAAGTGACATTGCGCCAGCGGCGGGCGATATGACGTGATGTTTGGATGAAGGCGCGGACCGGCTAATGATGCGATCATGAACAGTCGGAAGAACAAGGTGGAGGTCGCCGCCGTCTTCGGGGCGTCGGGCGGAATCGGCCGAGCCATGGCAGAGCGTCTGGCACATGGCGGCGTGCGGCGAATTTATGCAGGTTCGCGATCCGGCGATTGCGGGCCTTACCACGGCGACATGGACGGTGCCGTAAAAGAGTTTGCGTTCGATCTGTCGGATGAGGAAAGCATCCGGCGCGCCGTTGCCGCAATGCAGGGCGATCCGCCCGATCTGGTCGTGATCGCCACGGGTATCCTGTCCACAGAAGACGGAAAGGCGCCGGAACGATCCAGTTGCAAGCTGGACGCAGCAACCATGGAGCATATCTTCCGGATAAACACCATCGGTCCCGCCATCATCGCCAAACATGTTCTGCCGCTGTTCGCCCGCGACCGGCGCTGCGTGTTAGCGGCCCTGTCGGCGCGGGTCGGATCGATCTCCGACAACCGGCTGGGCGGATGGCATTCCTATCGCGCCAGCAAGGCCGCGCTGAACATGATGCTGCGCAATTTCGCCATCGAACTGCGCCGCACCCATCCGCAGGCCGTGGTTGCCTCGCTTCACCCCGGCACCGTGAACACGGGTCTGAGCGAACCGTTTCAGGGCAATGTACCCGATAACCAACTGTTCTCACCCGGAAAATCTGCCGAGCGCCTGTTGCAGGTCCTGCATGGCCTCACACCTGCCGACAGCGGCGGCTTTTTTGCCTGGGACGGTCAGCCCATTGCCTATTGATCGGTGGTTTCGCGCCTCGCCAGCAAGATCTCGCAAATGGCATAGGTGCGCTCATTATCGACATCGATCGCCAGCGCCCCATCGGTGAATTGCGCGGCTCTGAGCGTGAAACCCAGCTTGCGGCTGACCCGCTTCAGGGCAGCGGGCAGAGTGATAAGGCCGAAGCGCATGAGCAGGATATTGCCAAGGCCGAAAGCGCGGATCATCCGGCCGGGATTCGCCTGGAACTGGCCCCCTTCGCGAAAGATTTCCGCCGCCCGCAAAGCTGCGCGATCCGCCAGTCCATAGATGTTGCAATTGGCGTAGCTCGCATCCTTGAACCGGTAGAAATTGCGCTGCCCTTCGGGATGCGCCGCCAGAACGGCCCTGTCCGTCGCCAGCGCGAAAACCGCGTCGGCCTGCGCGAGTTCCGCGCGGATCGTGTCGATCGCGCCGGCGTCCAGCATGACGTTGTCGGCGGTGGTCACGAGAAACGGACCGTCGCGCCCTTCTGCCGCCGCGAAGACGCTGCCCACGATTCCGGCTGCCGCCGACGTGCAGCGGATGGGCAGATCGGCACGTTGGAAAGCGGCTATGACGGGCGCAAGCCCGTCCCTCGCATCATCTTCGACCGATATGACAATCTCGCTGATGTTGCTCGCGTTCGCCAGCGCCTGCAGCACATGGGCGATCAGCGGCTTTCCGCAGATCGGCACGAGGCATTTGTGCGAAACCCCGGCACGCGTTGCCAGCGGGTTCACGACGCCGGCACGCTGGCCCGCCAGCACTATCGCGGTGATCGGATAATCGGTCAAATCAGCGTTCTACCAGACCTTGCCGCATCATGCTTTCGGCAAGGATCGTCTCGATCAGATCGGCATGGGAAAAACCGCCGAGCGCGGACGCTTTTGCCATGACCTTTTCGGACCAGAGATTGCAATTCAGATTGACCTCGATGAAATTGATATCGCCCGTCTGCGGGTCGAAGCGGAATTCGAAGCGCCCGTAGTCGAACGGGTTGAACGCCTCGGCAATGGTGCGGGCATAAGCGGCAACCCTGGGGGCGTATTCAGGATCGTCGAACTGCTTCAGAGTATCTTTTTCCGTGTTCTGAACCAGATCGCGCTTTTCGTAATAAGTCCAGAGACGCTGCGTGTCCTCGCGTTCGTACCACAGCATCGGCATGGCCGTGGGACTGCCCTGCAGGGTGATGAAGGCGCATTGCAGGTCATATCCGTCGAGATAGGGTTCGACGATGGCGTCGTGGCCCTGACCGTGGATATTTGCAACGGCATTCTCTACGCCGTTCCATTCCGTGGCGTCGGCGATGCCCCAGCTGGCCGACGAGGCGTTGGGCTTGATGACCCAGCGTTCCGCCGGCGGGCAATCCTGTTCCCGCACGGGAGCGCCCCGGCGATAGCAGTACCAGGGTGCGGTGGGCACGCCGGCATGGTGCGCGACCATCTTGGCGGTGGCCTTGTCGTCGCTCAGGCCCCGCAGGAACGGCATTGCCCCGACATAGGGCAGCCGGTGCATGTTGCACAGCAGCGGGATCATCATCTCTGAATTGACGAAGCCGCCGCGGTTCAGCAGCGGGAAGACGAAATCGGCTTCGGGTTCGCTGAACAGCACGTCGTAGCTGTTGGCGAAGGACAGGTTCAGATCCAGCTTTTCCAGCGTGGTGCGGACTTCGTGATGATAGATGGCGTGATTGCCATCCTCGGGATGCATCCCGCCGCCCCACAGCGCATGTTTCGCCATGAACAATATGCGCAGGCGTTCCCTTGCAGCAGGCGGGATGCGGGTCGGTTCGATCCTGTCGTTCATGCGTCATCTTTCGCTGGGGCTTTACTGCGGCGATAGTGGGTTTGCAGCCCACGCGCCAGCTTTTCGCAGCCTTTGCGGCAAGCGATTGACAATTGCCGCACAGAATCCGCGCCTTGTTGGTTTGCGGCCGCAAAAAGGGGCAGGCGGCCAGTGCCTTCCTGCCCCTTATGCAAAAGCCCGTGTGTCAGGTGCCGAAGGTGCGCTGCCACCATCCCCGGCGCGGCGGACCGCTCCGTTCCGGTTCAGCGGCGGCACCGGATGATTCCGGACTGCTGCTGGCTTCATTTCCGGCAGGATCATCTCTGCCAGGACCATCGTCCCGGACGGTGCGAGATGGCTCGTCGTTCAGTTCGGCACCGGCCGCCGCCGGATTCATTTCCGCACTGCTGGAGGACCGGCTGCGGCGTGGTTTTGCCGCTGATGCGCCCTCGGTCTTATCCTTCTTCTCGGACGAGTCGCTGCCCGTACCTTCATCACCGACCGCCTTCTTGCGGGGCGCACGGCGCGGCTTCTTCGCTACCGGCGCTTCGTCGGAGGAGCCCGGTTCGCCTTCGGCAGCTTTCTTGCGGCGCCCACGCGGTTTGGGCGCGGGTTTGGCATCGTCATCGGAAGCGGGTTCTCCGGAGCCGGGGGAGGCTGCCGTATCGCTCGACGGCTCCGCATCCGCTTTCTTGCGGCGCCGGGCGCGGGGCTTGGGTTTTTCCAGCACTTCGGCAGCAGCTTCCGCGCTTTCCGGCGTACCTTCCGGTCCGGTGACCACGGCGATGTCGTCCTGAAGCTGTTCGGACACATGCTGCAGTTTGGCTGCATCTTCCGCCGTCATAGCCTCCGGCTGGTCTTCCTTGCCGCCCCTTCCGTTTCCGTTCGCATCATTGTCAGTCCGCGCATCGTCAGAGTTGCGCCCGTTACCATTCTGGCTTTCCTCGTCCTGGCTACGACCGCCACGGTTCCGGCGATTGCGGCCGCCGCGGCGGCGACGCTTGCGCGGCTTGTCCTCATCGTCCGCAATATCGTCACCGTCACCGGTGTTGCGTTCGTCCCGGTCGTCTTCACCTTTATCTGACGAACTGCCATCATCGTCATCCCGCTTCCCGCCCCGGCCGCGAGCGGCGTCGTCGCCATCACCCGACCGGTTGCGGCCCCGTCCGCCACGGCGGCGGCGGCGATTGCCATTCTGGCCACCGCTTTCGTCCCTTTCGTCGCGCGTGTCCTCGTCCCCGGCATCGTCCGTGTCGATCACTTCTTCATCGTCATCGTCATCATCGTCATCGTCATCGACGATCGGTTCGAATCTGGGCGCTTCGGTGGGGCGCGGACCGGAACTGTTCACGGCCATCTTCGCTCCCTCGTCTTCGCCTTCCGGAAGCACTTCGACAGAGACATTGTAGCGATGTTCGATCTCCTGGAGATCGGCGCGCTTGGCATTCAGCAGATAGACCGCCGCTTCCGTGCTGGCCGAAAGCTGGATGATCGATCCCTTGCCCCTAGCTGCCTCATCCTCGATCAGGCGCAGGGCTGAAAGACCGGCGCTGGAGGCGGTGCGGACGAGGCCGGTGCCGTCGCAATGCGGACATTCGCGGGTGGTGGCTTCGAGCACGCCGGTGCGAAGGCGCTGGCGGCTCATCTCCATCAGGCCGAAGCCGGAAATCCGCCCGACCTGGATGCGCGCACGGTCGCTTTTCAGCGCATCCTTCATGCATTTTTCGACCTTTCGGATATTGGAGTTGTTCTCCATATCGATGAAATCGATCACGACGAGACCCGCCATGTCACGCAGCCGCAACTGGCGGGCGATTTCCTTCGCCGCTTCCAGGTTCGTTGCCGTCGCGGTCGCCTCGATCCCGTGCTCCTTGGTCGAGCGGCCCGAATTGATGTCGATGCTGACCAGGGCCTCGGTCGGGTTGATGACCAGATAGCCGCCCGATTTCAGCTGCACCACGGGATCATACATCGCCCGCAACTGGTCTTCCGCGCCATGGCGCTGGAACAGTGGAACAGGGTCCGAATAGCTTTTTACCCGCCGGGCATGGCTGGGCATCAGCAGCTTCATGAACTGCTTGGCGGATTTGTATCCTGCCTCGCCTTCGACGATCACTTCCTCGATCTCGCGGTTGTAGAGATCGCGAATGGCGCGCTTGATGAGGTCAGAATCGGAATGGATCAGCGCCGGCGCACTCGACCCCAGCGTATTTTCGCGGATTTCGTCCCAGAGCCGGGCGAGATAATCGAAGTCGCGCTTGATTTCGGGCTTGGTGCGCTGAAGGCCCGCCGTGCGCACGATCAGCCCCATGCTGCGGGGCAGGTCGAGGTCGCCGACGATCTGCTTCAGTCGCTTCCGGTCCTGCGCGCTGGAAATCTTGCGGCTGATGCCCCCGCCGTGGCTGCTGTTGGGCATCAGCACGGTATAACGTCCGGCAAGGCTGAGGTAGGTCGTCAGCGCCGCGCCCTTGTTGCCGCGCTCTTCCTTCACGACCTGCACCAGCATCACCTGGCGGCGGTGGACGACGTCCTGGATCTTGTAGCGGCGGCGCAGGGCCATGCGCTTGGCGCGCACCTCGTCCACTTCCTTCGCGCGGCTGCGGCCGCCCTTCTTCTGACGATTGTTCTGCCGGCCGCGGCCCTGCCGGCGTCCGCGTCCGCGACCACCTTCGGCGCCCGCTTCTTCGTTCTCGTCATCATCGTCGCTGTCATCGTCGGTGTCGTCATCGCCTTCGACATTGCCGTCCTCGATAATGGAGACGCGGTCCTTGTCGGAGGTGTCGATTTCCTCGAGGCCATCCTCGGCAAGGTCTTCGGCGAGCGAGCCCGACGATTCCTCATCGGCGTCATATTCGTCGCCGGGGCTGTACCCGTCGTCCTCTTCCTCGCTGCGAAGGCGCGCTTCTTCCTCTGCGGCTTCGGCTTCTTCGGCCAGCAGCTGTTCGCGATCTTCCTTCGGGATCTGGTAGTAGTCAGGATGTATTTCGCTGAAGGCCAGGAAACCATGGCGATTGCCGCCGAAATCGACGAAAGCCGCCTGAAGCGACGGTTCGACCCGCGTTACCTTGGCGAGATAGATATTTCCCTTGATCTGCTTGTGTTCGGCAGATTCGAAGTCGAATTCCTCAATACGATTTCCCTTGAGGACCGCCACACGCGTTTCTTCCGTGTGGCGCGCATCGATCAGCATGCGCGTTGCCATTATTCATTCTCCAGGTGCGTCCGGGCGGGTCGCAAAGGACCGGGGGAGCGCACGCAATATTGGTGGAGCCGCGGCCTGGGCGCGCGGCGAAGGATAGCCGATCCCTGCCGCTGCGGACGGTGCCCGCGTGGCCGGAATACGGAATTCTTGTGTTTGCGAACATCGAAGCGCCCTTGGCAGAAGCCGGAGCGGGCCGGACGGTCTGGACCTGTCCGTTCGTGAAGCCCGTCGCCCCTGCCGCAACAGCCCCGCCGCGGCATGAGGGCCGTGACGTCGGGAGCGGGAAGGGGAGTGTCATATGTCGCATCAACCTGTTCAGTCGCCCGATGGAGCAGAGCCGCCCGTGGGGCAGAGCACATCGTGGCAGGCGGGCAATCTCGCAGCACACCGGCGGAAAGTGGCGGAAACCACCTGGTCGCCGGCTAGCGATTGTTGCCCGGTACTGCTCTGGTTAGCATCGCATATCCCACGCGGCAACCTTATTGCGATCGGGCTCCGCGCAAGGACATCCGGCTTGCGATACGACCGCATTGGAGGCGGCACTGCCGCACTGTGCAGCGCAAGTTGCGGCGAGTGGCTGCATATTGCCTATCGGGCAGGATAGGCCCTAACAGGGCGGTGCGATGACGCTCCGATACCAGCTCTGGCTCCTGCTCCTTGCGCCTGTCCTGCTTCTGGCGATGCTCTATGCCCTCGGGCGGACGATAGAGGTGCCGCTGATGGGGCGCGATTACGTCTTGCGGCTGGCCCTGCCGGCGGCGGGCGATCCGGTCGACCTGCCGACGATCCATGGCCCCCAGGACCGCTCCCGCCCGCTGGTGGTGATCGACCCGGGCCATGGCGGCAAGGATCCCGGCGCCGTGGGGGACGACCTGCGCGAGAAGGACGTGGTGCTTGAACTGGCGAGTGCCCTGAAGGACCGGCTGGTGCGCGACGGCGGTATCCGCGTGGCGATGACGCGTGAGGATGACCGGCTGCTGGCGCTGGGCGAAAGATCGGATATCGCCCGGCGGCTGAATGCCGACCTGTTCATATCGGTTCATGCCGATTCCGCCGGCGACATGGACGGAGTCAGCGGGGCCAGCGTTTACACCCTGTCGGAGGAGGCCTCCAGCAGGGCGGCAGCCGCCTTCGCCGAGCGGGAGAACGAGGCCGACATGATCAACGGCGTAAATCTGAGCGGCAGAAGCGACGCGGTAAATGCCATACTGATCGAATTGTCACAGCGGCGGATGCAAACGGAAGCGGCGCAATTTGCAGGGTTGATCCTGCGTGAGGGGCAGGATTTCCTGCGCTTCCACCCGCAGGCGCGGCGGTCTGCATCGCTCGCCGTGTTGCGCGCGCCTGACGTGCCGTCCGTCCTTTATGAAGCGGGCTTCATTACCAATCCCGATGATGCGGCAAGGCTCGCATCCGAGGCGGGGCAGAGGCGTTTCGCCGAAGCAGTGGCACGCGCCGTCCAGATCCATTTCGCCCGGCAATCCGTAAGCAGACCGGACGCAAACTGACCGGTTGGAAACTGGCCGTCCCAAAATAACCGGCGGAAAAATGACCGTCCTAAAATGATCCGGTCCTAAATTGATCGGGCATCTCGTCAGCGGCGTTTCCGCAGCCGCGGGTTGGGTTGCAGCGTGTCGATCATCTGCATGAAATCGCCGAGCCTGATGATCCGTTCGAACTGGAAACCGGCCCGCACATCCCGCTGCCAGATCGCATAGGCTTCGATCCGGCCGATGACCGGCAGACGAATGATGACGCGGTCGCCGCGCGCAATCTGCGCGTCATTGTCGATCATGAAACCATGGGCCGAGATGTTGCTGATATGCAGCTGCATGTCGCCGTGGTCGTGATGTTCGGCGATCACCGGGAAATCGACCGGATGGCGCGCTGCATTGCGCAGATCGGTTACTGAAAGCTGTGCTCCGACAGTCATGGTGGTGAAAACCCTTCCCTGGCTCGATCCGACCAGCAGGATCATGAGGTAAAAACACTTAGATACGGTAAACGCGGCGGGAGGTTGAAACCATGGTAAATGTCTGTTTAACCAGCAGTTCTCAGAAGCGGACGAGTCCGTGCTTCTTCTTCCCCAGGCTCAGTTTCATGATTTCGCCCCCGGCAGGTGCGATCATGTGCCCGGGATCGGCGATGGCGATATCGTCCACGCGCACGGCACCTTCGGCAATCTTGCGCTTGGCTTCCTTGTTGCTGGCGGTGAAGCCGAGTGCAGTGCAGGCCGCCGCGATGCCGATCCCTTCCGCGCCGACGGAGATCGCAGGCAGTTCCTCGCCGCCGCCGCCTGCAAAGGTTTCCTCCGCAGTCCGCCGGGCGGCGAGCGCGGCATCCGTGCCGCGGACGAGTGCCGTTACTTCGTCCGCCAGCACGGTCTTGGCCTCGTTGATCGCGCTGCCTTCCAGCGCCTCCAGCTCGGCGATGCGGTCAAGCGGCAGATCGGTGAACAGGCGCAGGAAGCGCCCGACGTCGCGGTCATCCGCATTGCGCCAGAACTGCCAGAAATCATAGGCCGGCAATTGATCGTCGTTCAGCCAGACCGCCCCCGATGCGGTCTTGCCCATCTTGCGTCCGTCGGCGGTGGTGAGCAGCGGCGTGGTCAGGCCGAACAATTCGGTGCCATCCATACGGCGGCCCAGTTCCACGCCATTGACGATGTTGCCCCACTGGTCGGAGCCGCCCATCTGCAGGCGCGCGCCCATGACTTGCGCCAGATGGCGGAAATCATACCCCTGCAGGATCATGTAATTGAATTCCAGAAAGGTCATCGGCTGTTCGCGGTCGAGCCGCAGGCGCACGGAGTCGAAGGTCAGCATCCGGTTGACGGTGAAATGCGTGCCAACCTTCTGCAGCATCTCGATATAGCCGAGCGTCCCCAGCCAGTCCTGATTATTCACCATCACGGCATCGGTTGGTCCATTGCCGAAGGTGAGCAGCTTCTCGAACACCGTGCGGATCGAGGCGATATTGGCGTCGATATCGGTGTCGCTCAGCATGGTGCGGCTCTCGTCCCGCCCCGTGGGATCGCCGATGCGGGTCGTGCCGCCGCCCATCAGGACGATGGGCTTGTGACCCGTCTGCTGCAGACGCCGCAGCATCATGATCTGCACCAGGCTGCCGACATGCAGCGAAGGCGCCGTCGCATCGAAGCCGATATAGGCGGGCACCACCTGCCGGGCCGCCAGCGCATCGAGGGCTGCGGCATCGGTTGCCTGGTGGATATAGCCGCGCTGATCCAGCACGCGCATGAGGTCGGAGGCGAAGTCGTTCATGCAGCAGGCGGCTAGCAGCGAAGCGTATTTTCGCAAGAATTATCGGGTGGAGAGTTCCGGCGCAGCTTGCATTTCCGGCGAATGCGCGGGCAATGACGCGCCATGCCGCAACTGATCCCGCACCCCGCCTTCCCGCCTGCCCGCATAGCCTCGGTGGAGGCCCGCGTGACCGGCATGACGGCGGACTGGCTGTCGCTGCGCTGGAAGGTCGTGCCCGGCGCAGTGCTGAAGCTGCCACCTTTCGCCGGGCGAAAACGCGCCGATGGACTGTGGCGCAAGACCTGTTTCGAACTGTTCGTGAAGCGCGATGGAAGCGACGGATATTCGGAGTTCAACCTCTCACCCTCCGAAGCCTGGGCCGCTTACGATTTCGACAGCTACCGGGCAGGAATGCGCGACAGGCCCGTGGAGAGAGCACCGGCCTGTTCGCTGCGGAACGGATCGTCCTGCACCCTGCTGGACGTGCATATTCCCGCAGACGCCATCCCCGCAGGTCCGGCGACCATCGGCCTGAGCGCCGTGCTGGAGGAGACTTGCGGCACACGCAGCTTCTGGGCGCTGGCGCATCCCGAGGCGTCCCGGCAGCCGCAGCCTGATTTCCACGATCCGGCTTGCTTCGCCGGCAGGCTTGCGGCACCTGAAGCTCCATGAAAACCGGACTTGATCGCCTGCTCGCCGACCGCTCGCTCCTGGACCAGTTGAAGGGCAGGAGGGTGGCGCTGGTGGCGCATCCGGCCTCCGTGACCCGCAATCTCGTTCATTCGCTCGATGCGCTGATTGATGCCGGCGTTAAGGTGACCTCGGCCTTCGGCCCGCAGCACGGGCTTAAGGGCGACAAGCAGGACAACATGGTGGAAACCGCGGATGAGGTGGATGCGGAATACGGCATCCCCATTTTCAGCCTGTATGGTGAGGTTCGCCGGCCGACCCCGGCCATGATGGACACGGCGGATGTCTTCCTGTTCGATCTCCAGGATCTCGGCTGCCGCATCTATACTTTCGTGACCACGCTGCTCTATCTGCTCGAAGCGGCGGCGGAGCAGGGCAAGGCGGTGTGGGTGCTGGACCGGCCCAATCCGGCGGGCCGTCCGGTCGAGGGCACTCTGCTGGTGCCGGGGCAGGAGAGCTTTGTCGGTGCGGCCCCCATGCCCATGCGGCACGGGCTGACGATGGGCGAGATGGGTGCGTGGTTTATCGAACATTTCGAGCTCGATCTGGATTACCGCGTGGTCGCGATGGAGGGCTGGCAACCGAATGAGGGTGCAGGCGATGCGGCAGGTGCCGGGTGGGGCTGGCCTTCGGACCGGGTCTGGATCAACCCCAGCCCGAACGCCGCCGCGCTCAACATGGCGCGCGCCTATGCCGGCACCGTGATGCTGGAGGGCACGAATTTGAGCGAAGGGCGCGGCACGACCCGTCCGCTGGAGGTTCTGTTCGGCGCGCCCGACCTCGACGCCGCCGCCATTCACAAGGCGATGCGCAAACTGGCGCCCGAATGGCTGAGCGGCTGCGCCCTGCGCGAATGCTGGTTCGAACCGACATTTCACAAGCACGCAGGCAAATTGTGCAATGCGCTGATGATCCATGCCGAAGGGCCATTCTACGATCACGATGCCTTTCGTCCGTGGAGGCTGCAGGCGCTGGCCCTCAAGGCGATCCGGATGCTGCACCCGGATTACGATCTGTGGCGGGACTTTCCCTATGAATATGAAACGGACCGGCTTGCCATCGATGTCATCAACGGCGGGCCTTCCTTGCGCGAATGGGTGGATGACGGCAGCGCCGGACCCGATCATCTGGACGGGCAGGCCACTGCCGACGAAGCGGCATGGGTTGAGATGGTGAGAGGCCACCTGCTGTATTGAGGGGAAACGCAGGCAAAAGGCGCAACATGGTTGACCTTGCCGCAAAAGGCAGGAACATCGCGGCGGAAACAGGAGCGGCAACGGCAGATTGCGGCCCTCGAGGAGAGAAGATGGCCTTCAATGCACCCCCGGCAACCGCCACCATTGCGTCCGGCAAACCGGAGCGGGAAAGCTCGGTCCGCACGGTCCTGTGGATCCTGCTGATCGTCTATATCCTGAATTTCCTCGATCGGCAGATCGTCAACATCCTTGCCGAACCGATCGCGCTCGAACTGGATCTGAGCGATACGCAGATCGGGCTGATGACGGGGCTGGCCTTCGCCTTGCTCTATTCCATTCTCGGGCTGCCGCTGGCGCGATATGCCGACAGGCCGACGACGAACCGTCCGCGTCTGATCGCCGTCGCGCTGGCGGTCTGGTCGGCGATGACGGCGCTGTGCGGGCTGGCGCAGAATTTCACGCAGATGCTCCTGGCGCGGGTCGGGGTCGGGGTCGGGGAGGCGGGCTGCACGCCCGCTGCCCATTCGCTGATCAGCGACATCGTGCCGAAGGAACGCCGCAGTTCGGCGCTCGCCTTCTACGCGCTCGGTATCCCCATCGGCACCGTGCTGGGCATGGTTATCGGGGGGATCCTGGCCGATCTGGTGGGCTGGCGTGCAGCCTTCCTGTTCGTCGGGCTGCCGGGCGTGGCGCTCGCCCTCGTCGTCTGGTTCGTGCTCAAGGATCCGCGCCGCGGCGCGGCGATGCGCGCGATGCCGGAACGCCAGCGGCTGTCCGGCAAGGCGGCGCTGTCCGCCATCTTCGGATCGAAAGCGATGATCTTCCTGCTGATCGCCGGATCGTCGGCGGCTTTCCTCAGCTATGGCAAGATCACCTGGGCAACGATCTTCTTCCAGCGCACGCACGGCCTCAGCCCGGGGCAAGTCGGCCTGTATTTCGGACTGGTCAATGGCGCGGCGGGTATCTTCGGCACCTGGCTCGGCGGTTATCTGGCCGATCGTTTCGGAGCGACGAACCGGCGCCACGTGCTGACCGCACCCGCCATCGGCATGGCGGTCGCCGCGCCGATGCTGGTGCTGGCCTATGCAGTGGCTCAGTGGCAGCTGGCGCTCGCCATATTGTTCATCCCGACCATCCTGACGTCGCTCTATTACGGCCCCACCTATTCGTCGGTGCAGGGGCTGGTCAGCCCGTCGGCCCGCGCAATGGCGGCGGCGGTGCTGCTGTTCTTCCAGAATCTGATCGGCCTTGGCCTGGGCCCGACATTCTTCGGCATCCTGTCCGATGTGCTGAAGCCGGCCTATGGCGATGACAGCGTCCGCTACGTGCTCTTCATTGCCTCGGCGATGAGCCTGGTGCCGGCATTCTTCTTCTGGCGCTGCAGCCTGCGGCTGAACGAGGAACTCGACCGCGAGTGATGCGGGCGCGGAAGCCGGTGCAGGGCCGCAAGCAGGGTCAGCCCTGCTTGCGGCTCAATTCGCGCATGGCATCATCCAGTCCGTCCAGCGTCAGGGGATACATGCGATCATTCACCAGCTCGCGCAGCATCCGGGTGCTCTGCGAATAGCCCCACTGCTTTTCCGGCACGGGGTTGATCCAGACGGTGGCGGGATAGGTGTTCGTCACCCGGCGCATCCAGGTGGCGCCGGCTTCCTCGTTCATATGTTCGACGCTGCCGCCCTGATGCGTGATCTCATAGGGACTCATGGCAGCATCTCCGACGAAGACGACCTTGTAGTCATGGCCGAATTTATGCAGCACGTCCCAGGTCTTCGTGCGGTCCTGCCAGCGGCGGGCATTGTCCTTCCACACGCCTTCATACAGGCAATTGTGGAAGTAGAAGAATTCCAGGTTCTTGAACTCGGCCGTGGCTGCGCTGAACAGTTCCTCCACCAGCCTGATGAACGGGTCCATCGACCCACCGACATCCAGGAACAGCAGCAGCTTCACCGCATTGCGCCGTTCCGGGCGCATGTGAATGTCGAGCCAACCCTGTTTCGCCGTACCCTTGATCGTGGCATCCAGATCCAGCTGGTCGGCGGCCCCTTCACGCGCGAAGCGGCGCAGGCGGCGCAGCGCCATCTTGATATTGCGGGTGCCGAGCTCCTTCGTATTGTCCAGATTGCGAAACTCGCGTTTTTCCCAGACCTTCACCGCGCGCTTGTTGCGGCTTTCCCCGCCGATCCGCACGCCTTCGGGATTGTAGCCCGAATGGCCGAAGGGCGACGTTCCGCCGGTGCCGATCCACTTGCTGCCGCCCTCGTGACGCTCCTTCTGTTCTTCCAGCCGCTTCTTCAGCGTCTCCATGATCTCGTCCCAGTCACCCAGCGACTTGATCTCGGCCATCTCCTCCTCGCTCAGGAACTTCTCGGCCACTGCCTTCAGCCAGTCCTCCGGAATCTCGACCGGGTTCTGCCCGTAATCGCTCATGATCCCCTTGAAGACTCGGTTGAACACCTGGTCGAAGCGGTCGAGCAGCCCTTCGTCCTTCACGAATGTCGCGCGGCTCAGGTAATAGAAGGCCTCGGGCGTCTGTTCGATCACATCGCGGTCGAGCGCCTCGAGCAGCGTGAGATGTTCCTTGAAGGACGCCGAGATGCCGGTCGCGCGAAGCTCGTCTACGAAATCGAAAAACATGGATGATCGTCTATCGCGTCAGGCGCAGCTTCGCCAGCGCAGAAATCTGGTCGGAATTAAACGTGCACTCACCACGGCGGCCGGACCGTCGACCGGAACAATTTCGATAACGGTAGCCCGATCGATTGAAAAGCCCGGCTTTGTTCTGGCAACAGCAAGGAAGTGCATGCTAAAGGCCGCCGCTGATCATGGCCGAACAATCCAGAGACAGCATCACGTACCGAATTCGCCGCGACGCGAGCGGGGCAGCGCAGTTCTTCAGAAGAAACTGGCGCGAACGGCGCTGGTTCCGCTGGATGTTCATCCTTGGCGTGCTCGGCCTCGTCGCGCTGATCGCGCTGTGGATCACGCTTTCGCGCGGGATGCCCGATGCCGAAACGCTGCTCGATTACGAACCGCCGCTGCCGACCGTCGTGCGCGGCATCGATGGCGAGATCGTCCATTCCTACGCGCGTGAGCGCCGAGTGCAGCTGCAATATGCCGATTTCCCGCAGACGCTGATCGAATCCTATCTGGCGGCGGAGGACAAGACCTTCTTCAGCCACGGCGGGGTCGATGTCACCGGCCTGGCCGGCGCGGTCGTCGACTATGCCAGCAAGTTGGGCACCGGCCAGCGTGCCAAGGGCGGTTCGACCATTACCCAGCAGGTCGCCAAGAACATCCTGGTGGGTGATGAATATTCCATCACGCGCAAGCTGAAGGAAATGCGGCTGGCGATGAAGATCGAGGACGTGCTGACGAAACGGCAGATCCTCGAACTCTATCTCAATGAAATACCTCTCGGCCGTCGCAGCTTCGGCGTGCAGGCGGCCAGCCGCGCCTATTTCGACAAGGATATCGGCGATCTCGACCTGCACGAAATGGCGTTCCTGGCGATTCTGCCGAAAGCGCCGGAGCGCTACGGGCGAGCCAGGAACGAACAGCTGGCGCTTGCCCGCCGCAATTTCGTGCTCGATCAGATGGCCGTCAACGATTTCGTCACGGAAAGCGAAGCGAGCCGTGCCAAGGCGCAGCCGCTCGGGCTTGTGCCGCAGAAATCCCAGACTGCCAGCGCCGATGCCGGCTATTTCCTCGAGGAAGTTCGCCGCCAGCTGATCGACGAATTCGGGGAAACGGCCGATGACGGCAGGAACAGCGTCTATTCGGGCGGCCTGTGGGTGAGAACGTCCCTGGATACCGAAATGCAGGACGCGGCGCGCGATTCCCTGCGGGCGGGCATGCTGCGTTACCATGCGGGCAAGGGGTTCCGCGGGCCGGTGGCCACGCTGGACGCCGATGCTGGCAATCTTGCGTCGCAACTGGCGAGTTCGAACCTCGGCATCAATTACGAGGACTGGCGCATCGGCGTCATCAGCGAAGCGGGCGCATCGCCGCGCATCCTCTTCACCGACGGCGAGGATCACCCGCTGTCGCGCGCAGCCGATTCGCTGAAAGTGGGCGACGTCGTGGCCGCTTCGCCTGCGGGCAGTGGCTACCGGCTGGAATACATCCCCGAAGTGTCGGGCGGCTTCGTCGCTTCCGATCCGCAGACCGGGCGCGTACTTGCCATGCAGGGCGGGTTCGACAGCCGCCTCGGCAGTTTCAACCGCGCGACCCAGGCGCAGCGCCAGCCGGGTTCGACCATCAAGCCTTTCGTCTATGCCGCAGGCCTGGACCACGGCATGACCCCCGCCAGCCTGGTGCCGGACCAGACATTCTGCTATTATCAGGGCGCGAATCTCGGCGACAAATGCTTCCGCAATTTCGGCGGTGGCGGCGGCGGCGTCCACACCATGCGCTGGGGTCTGGAGCAGAGCCGCAATCTGATGACGGTGCATATCGCCATGGAAGCGGGGATGGACAATGTCACTCGCCTGTTCGAGCGAGTCGGCATCGGCAAATATGAAAACTATCCCTCCTTCGCGCTGGGCGCGGGCGACACCACGGTGTTGAAGATGGTGAATGCCTATGCCGCGCTCGCCAATCAGGGGCGTCAGCATGATCCCAGCGTGATCGATTATGTTCAGGACCGCCGCGGCAAGGTCATCTTCCGTGCCGACAAGCGGGAATGCACCGGGTGCAACATGGCCGAATATGACGGCCAGCCCATGCCGCGCCTGCCCGCCAGCGGGCGGCAGGTGATGGACCCGCGCACCGCGTTCCAGACCGTTCACATGCTGCGCGGCGTGGTGACGCGCGGGACTGCGGTTCGCCTGCGCGATCTCGACCTGCCGCTGTTCGGCAAGACGGGGACGACCACCGGGCCGACCAACGCATGGTTCGTCGGCGGGTCGCCCGATATCGTGGCGGGAACCTATCTCGGTTTCGATCAGCCGCGCGACATGGGCGGTTACGTGCAGGGCGGCAACACCGCTGCCCCGATCTTCAAGCAATTCGTTACCGATACGCGCGACCGCTGGACCGATGAACCCTTCGTGGCCCCCGCCGGCGTGCGCATGGTGCGGATCGACCGGCGCAGCGGCAAGAAGGTGTTCGGGGGCACGCCCACGGACGACCCGAAGGCCGCGGTGATCTGGGAGGCGTTCAAGCCCGATACCGAACCGCCGCGCGCCACCCGTCAGGATGCCATCGCCGCGCGCCGGAACGAAATTCTGGAGCTTATCCGCCAGGCGAGCCGGGCGACATCGCGTCGGACCTCTCAGGCGCAGAGCCGCAGCGCACCGCCACCGCAGCAGGTGGAGAGCTTCGTCGCGGAGCAGGGCGGCATCTACTGAACGCACAGTCCGGCGCTGCTTCGGCGCAGCGCCGGCAAACCTTTGCCAAGCCAGCCTGGCTTCGCTAGGCCTGGCGGATATTCAGACGCGGAGAAAAAGCCATGCGTGCCGAAGGGCAGGCCCATATCGACCGAATAGACGCTGCCCTGCAACTGGTGCGCCAGTCGCTGGACTGGGAGCGTGCGCTCCGCCGCCTGGATGAATTGAACGCGCGGGTGGAGGACCCGACCCTGTGGGACGATCCCAAGGAAGCGGAGAACGTCATGCGTGAGCGCCGCCGCCTGGAAAGCGCCATCGGCACCGTGCGCGAGATCACCAGCGAAAAGAACGATGCGATCGAGTTCGTCGAGATGGGCGAGGCCGAGGGCGACGAGGAGATCGTCGATGACGGTCATGCCACCCTTGAACGGCTGGCGGAACGTGCCGATGCCGACAAGGTGCAGGCCCTGCTCGCAGGAGAGGCCGATGGCAACGACACCTATGTAGAAATCCACGCCGGTGCCGGCGGCACGGAAAGCCAGGACTGGGCCGAGATGCTGCAGCGGATGTACACCCGCTGGGCCGAACGCAAGGGGTTCAAGGTCGAACTGGTCGATTACCATTCGGGCGAACAGGCGGGCATCAAATCCGCCACTTTGCTGGTGAAGGGCGAAAACGCCTATGGCTACGCCAAGACCGAAAGCGGGGTTCACCGCCTCGTCCGCATCAGCCCCTACGATTCCTCCGCGCGGCGGCACACCAGTTTCTCCAGCGTCTGGGTCTATCCGGTTATCGACGACGATATCGACATCGAGATAAACGAAAGCGATCTGAAGATCGACACCTACCGCGCCAGCGGTGCCGGTGGGCAGCATGTCAACACCACTGATTCCGCCGTTCGCATCACCCATCAGCCGAGCGGCATCGTCGTCGCCAGCCAGAACGACCGCAGCCAGCACAAGAACCGCGCCACGGCGATGAACATGCTGAAGGCGCGCCTGTTCGAAAAGGAAATGGCGGAGCGGGAGGCGATCGCATCGGGCGAATACGCCGAAAAGACGGAGATCGGCTGGGGGCACCAGATCCGCTCATACGTCCTGCAACCCTATCAGATGGTGAAGGATCTACGCACGGGCGTCACCAGCCCCACGCCCGATGATGTGCTCGATGGCGGACTGGATCCCTTCATTTCGGCCGCGCTGGCGCAGCGCGTCACCGGCGAGACGGTCGAGGTCGAGGACGTCGAATGAGGCACCACAGCGCCCTCCTGGTGATTGCACTGGCCGGAGCTTGTATGCTGCTACCGGGCTGCGAGCGCGTGGAGGGCGAGCGCCCCGAAACTGCCATGGAATTTCCGCAGCCGGACAGGCCGGTGTCCGGCCTCGGCAGCAACCAGTTCTCGACAGAGACGCAGCGCGACAGCCGCGGCGAAGCGGCGACGGTGATGAACTTCGCCGAGATCGAGCCGGGCATGACGGTGGCCGATATCGGTGCGGGCAATGGATATTATACCGTTCGCCTGGCGGAACGCGTCGGGCCGAATGGCCGCGTGCTCGCGCAGGATATCGACCGTGCAGCGCTGGAGCGGCTCGGCTCGCGCGTGGAGCGTGAACGCCTCGACAATGTTTCGATCAAGCCGGGCGCAGCTGACGATCCGCGCCTGCCGGAAGACAGTTTCGACCGCATCTTCCTCGTGCATATGTATCACGAGGTCAGCGAACCCTATGCGTTCCTGTGGCGATTGTGGCCTGCCCTTGCGGAAGGCGGACAGGTCGTCGTCGTCGATGTCGACCGGCCGACCGATCAGCACGGGATCGATCCCCTGCTGCTGCAATGCGAATTCAGGCAGGTCGGTTTCGAACTGGTCGCGTTTCGCGATGCACCGGAACTTGCCGGCTATTATGCCCAGTTCAAGGCCGCCGACAAGCGGCCCGCCCCATCTGCAATCGAACCCTGCCGCAGCGACCGGCAGGGCGGCGACACAACCAGCAAATCGGCATCGATGCCGAAGATGAAAGCGAAGACATAATGGCGTTCAAGGGTCTGGAGCCGATTTCCTATGGCGGGCGCGAAGTGTGGCCGCTGATAGAAGGCGGCAAGGGTGTGTCCGCCACCAACAGCGAAAGCAGCGGCGCCTGGGCGGCAGCCGGCGGCATCGGCACGGTGAGCGCGGTGAATGCCGACAGCTACGATGCCGAAGGCAAGATCGTTCCGCAGATCTACGACGCCCTGACCCGCAAGGAACGCCACGAACAGCTCATCGCCTATGCGATCGACGGCGCGACCGAACAGGTGAAGCGCGCGCATGACATCTCCGGCGGCAAGGGTGCCATCAACATCAACGTGCTGTGGGAGATGGGCGGCGCGCAGCAGGTGCTGGAGGGTACTCTCGCCAATACGAAGGGTCTCGTCACCGGGGTGACCTGCGGCGCCGGCATGCCGTACAAGCTGGCGGAGATCGCCGCGCATCACGGTGTCCATTACCTGCCCATCATCAGTTCGGCGCGCGCGTTCCGCGCCTTGTGGAAGCGCAGCTATCACAAGGTCGCCGACCTCATGGCGGCGGTCGTCTATGAAGACCCGTGGCTGGCCGGAGGGCACAACGGCCTGTCCAATGCCGAGGATCCGCTGAAGCCGGAAGATCCCTATCCGCGCGTCGCCGCCCTGCGGGACACGATGCGCAAGGAAGGGGTGGCGGAAGGCGTACCGATCGTCATGGCGGGCGGCGTGTGGTTCCTGCGCGAATGGGACGATTGGATCGACAATCCCGAACTCGGCAAGATCGCCTTCCAGTTCGGCACGCGGCCCCTGCTGACCGAGGAAAGCCCGATCCCTCAGGGGTGGAAGGATGCCCTGCGCGATATCGAACCCGGCGACGTGCTGCTGCACAAATTCTCGCCCACCGGCTTCTATTCCAGCGCGGTGAAGAACGATTTCCTGTTCGACCTGATCCGCCGCAGCGAACGCCAGATCGCCTATAGCAAGGCCGAGGATGGCGCACGCTGCGTTCAGCTGGATGCAGGGGTGCGGGGGAAGAATTTTTGGGTGAGCGAGGAAGACCGCGCGAAGGCCCGCGAATGGGTGGCTGCCGGCTACACCGAAGGGCTGAAGACGCCCGAGGAAACCATCGTCTTCGTCACGCCTGAAAGCCGCGATATGATCCGCAAGGATCAGGCGGACTGCATGGGCTGCCTGTCGCATTGCGCGTTTTCCTCGTGGAAGGATCACGACAATTACACCACCGGCCGTCTGGCCGATCCGCGCAGCTTCTGCATCCAGAAGACCCTTCAGGATATCGCGCATGGCGGCCCGGTGGAGGAAAATCTGATGTTCGCGGGGCACGCGGCCTATAGGTTCCGCGAAGATCCGTTCTATTCCAACAATTTCACGCCCAGCGTGAAGCAGCTGGTCGACCGCATTCTGACTGGCGACTGACTGTCACATCGAAAACGGGCCGCTGCCACCAGCGGCCCGTTTTCGGCCTAACTCGATGCCCTCAGGATCGTGTTCGCCGCGCTCAAGACAGCGCGGATGCTGGCGGTCGCGACATTTTCATCGATGCCGCATCCCCAGACGGTGCTCCCGTCCCCGTCGCGGCATTCCAGATAGGCGGCCGCCCTGGCATCGCGCCCCGAACCCAGCGCATGTTCGGTGTAGTCGACGACCTCGAGGTTGATGCCGAACGCTTCCTCCATTGTCGCCACGACGGAAGAGATCAAACCATTGCCGCGCCCGGACACGCGCTGTTGTTCGCCTGCGACTTCGACCGTTCCGGTGAAGATCGCCGATCCGTCGGAACCGCGGGATTCCTCGTAATCCACCAGTTGCAGCAGCTTCTCGCCCGGACCGATGTGATAGGTTGTGCAAAATGCCTGCCAGATGTCTTCGGCGGTGAGTTCGCGCCCAAGGTCATCGGCCAGCGTCTGGACGGAGCGGGAGAAATCGGCCTGCATCCCCTTGGGCAGTTTCAGACCCTGGTCCTGTTCCAGCACCCAGGCGAAGCCGCCCTTGCCGCTCTGCGAATTGACGCGGATGACCGCCTCGTAGGTTCGGCCCAGATCGGCGGGATCGATGGGCAGGTAAGGCACGCGCCAAAGCGTATCGTTCTGCGCCTCGCGCTCGGCGAACCCTTTCTTGATGGCGTCCTGATGGCTGCCGGAAAATGCCGTGAAGACCAGTTCGCCGCCATAGGGATGGCGCGCATCCACCGGCAGCTGGTTGCAATATTCCACGGTGCGGATCACCCGGTCGATATTCGAAAAATCGAGGTCGGGATCGACGCCTTGCGTATAAAGGTTGAGCGCCACGGTGACGAGGCAGCAATTGCCGGTGCGTTCGCCATTGCCGAACATGCAGCCCTCCACCCGGTCGGCGCCCGCCATCAGGCCCAGTTCCGCCGCTGCCACGCCGGTACCGCGATCATTATGCGTGTGCAGGCTGATGATTGCAGCATCGCGGTTCGGCAGATTGCGGATGAAATATTCGACCTGATCGGCGTAGATGTTGGGCGTCGCGGCCTCTACCGTCGCGGGCAGGTTCAGGATGATCGGATGATCGGCGGTGGGCGCCAGCACAGCCATGACCGCTTCGCAAACCTCCAGGCTGAAATCGAGTTCCGCCGTCGAGAATGTCTCGGGCGAATATTGGAAATGCCACTGCGTGCCCGGCTGTTTAGCGGCTTCATCCCGCATCACTTTAGCTCCTGCGACGGCGATGTCCTTCACCTCTTGGCGGCTCATGCGGAAGACGATGTCGCGCCAGGCGGGCGATACCGCATTATAGAGATGCACAATGGCCGAATGCGCGCCGTCGAGGCTGGCGAAGCTGGTGCGGATCAGATCCTCGCGCGACTGGGTGAGCACCTGCACGATCACATCATCCGGTATCCGGCCCGACCGGATCAGCCCGGAAATGAAGTCGAACTCCGTCGATCCGGCGCTGGGGAAACCGATCTCGATCTCCTTCACGCCAATCTCGACCAGCAGGTCGAAAAAGCGGTTTTTCTTCACCGCATCCATTGGATCGACGATCGCCTGGTTGCCGTCGCGCAGATCGGTGGAAAGCCAGCGCGGCGGGGCCGTGATGGTGCGGGAGGGCCATTGGCGGTCGGGCAGATGAATGGCGGGGAAGGGCCGGTATTTGCCGGCCGCCTGCTGCATTGTGGTCATGGGGAAAAGCAACTCGCGACGGAAATGGAATCGGGTTCGGGTTTGCGTTGTGGCAGGCCCCTGGGCGCGAGCGCGCCTGGAAAGCGCGCCAGCCTACGCCCAGGGGCGCATAAGTCGTAGAAGAACCGATCCGTTGCGTGTCATCCCCACTATCATCGCGCAATGTTGCGCCGTTGGCAAGTCTGGAGCTGCTTTTCTGTCCTAACGCAGCTTTTCGAAAGCGGCGGTGAGGTTCAGTTCAACCTCGTCGGAGATGACCGGAAGCCCGTAGTCGATGCCGAATTCCGATCTTTCGATCAGCGCGCGTCCTTCGAAACCGATGGTCTCGCGCTGGTTCATCGGGTTTGCCCCCGCCCCCGTGAATTCCGCCGCGATCAGCACCGGTCTGGTCACCCCGTTCATGGTGAGATTGCCGAGGATGGTGGCGCTCCTGCCATCGGCATTCGGCGTCACCCGCGTGGATATGAATCGCGCGGGTGCGGGCGAGGCGCCGAAAAAGTCCGGCTCCGCACCGTCTTTGCCCGGCCGCAGCAGGTGATCGCGCAGCCCTTCGCTGGTCACCGTGACGGCATCGAGAGGGATCGTGATATCCACCCGCGCAGACGCCAGATTGGCAGGGTCGATCGTGAGCGATCCCCGCATATCGCCGAACAGGCCAAAATAATCGTTGAAGCCGAAATGATTGACGCGCCAGCCGACCAGCGTGTGACTGGAGTCGACCTGATAAGTGCCGCCGGACACGCGCGACGGATCGACCACACCGGGCAGTTCGCCCGATTGCTGCGCGTTGAGGCCGACGGCGCCAACCGTCAGGGCGAGGGCAGCCAGGCCTGTGCTGATGATCCTGTTCATGAAATGCTCCGCTTCTGCAAATTAATGTAATGCTTCCCGTGCGATCCTATCCGCATCGTGTGCCCGTGATTGCACCGCTTGCGTCCAGCATCACGTTCAGGCGATCGGCATCCAGATCGTCCGTCGTGGCTTCACCCGGTCCGACCCAGCGCACCGTCGTGATCGGTGCCACTTCGGACAACAGGCGGCCGCGTGTTTCCGCATCGGCCATATCGCCGACGAAAACCTGCGCGATGTCCGCATTGCAATCGCTGCGCGCCGCAGGATCGGGCGCTACCTCGGGGATCTGTCGCGCGGAATCCGGATAGGGCACCGCCTCCGGCTGATCGGCCCGCGCGGCGATCATATCCGTGGGCGGCACATCCTCCGCCTCGGTAGTGTCGCCGCATCCGGCGATCATCAGACCGGAGGCAAGCGCCGCCAGTGTCATCCTGTGCATGGTGATCCCTTTCGCCTGTCTTTGGTCAACGCTGCCGCAGCGATTCAGTTGCGCTCCTTGTCCACCAGCTTGTTGGCCGTGATCCAGGGCATCATCGCACGCAGATCTGCGCCCGTTTTCTCGATGGGATGAGCGCTCTGCAATTTGCGCCGCGCCTTCATCTCGGGGTTGCCCATCCGATTGTCGGTGATGAAGCGCTGGACGAATTTGCCGGTCTGGATATCGTCCAGCACGCGCTTCATCTCGGCCTTGGTCTCGTCCGTTATGATGCGCGGGCCGGTGTGATAATCGCCATATTCGGCCGTGTTGCTGATGGAATAGCGCATGTTGGCGATGCCGCCTTCATAGAGCAGGTCGACGATCAGCTTGGTTTCGTGCAGGCATTCGAAATAGGCCATTTCGGGCGCGTAGCCTGCTTCCACCAAAGTCTCGAAACCGGCCATGATCAGGTGCGTGATGCCGCCGCACAGCACCGCCTGTTCGCCGAACAGGTCGGTTTCGCATTCTTCCTTGAAATTGGTCTCGATGATGCCCGACCGGCCGCCCCCGACCCCGCTGGCATAGGCCAGCGCGATATCATGCGCGTTGCCGCTGGCGTCCTGGTCCACGGCGATCAGGCAGGGCACGCCGCCGCCGCGCTGATATTCGCTGCGCACGGTATGGCCGGGGCCTTTCGGCGCGATCATGATGACATCGATATCGTCAGTCGGCTCGATCAGGCCGAAATGGATGTTGAGCCCATGCGCGAAGGCGAGGGCCGCGCCGGGCTTCATGTGGCCCTTCAGATCGTCGTTCCATATCTGCGCCTGGTTTTCGTCCGGCGCCAGCATCATGACGATGTCGGCCCATTCGGCCGCCTTTCGATTGGTCATCACCCTGAAGCCGGCTTCTTCCGCCTTCTTCGCCGACGCGCTTCCTTCACGAAGCGCGATCGCGACCTCGCCGACGCCGGAATCGCGCAGGTTCTGTGCGTGAGCGTGACCCTGACTGCCGTAACCGAGCAACGCGATCTTCTTGTCCGCAATCAGGTTGAGATCGCAATCGGCGTCGTAATAGACCTTCATATTTCCCCTTTCCATGCACCCGCCAACGCAGGCGCAGAATGCTTCTGAATCAGAATTTTTCCATGCCGCGCATCATGCCCACGATACCCGTGCGGCCAATCTCGACCAGCCCGAGTTCGCGCATCAGAGCGACGAAACTGTCGATCTTCGCAGGTGCGCCGGTCAGTTCGAAGATGAAGCTCGTCCTCGTCGTATCCACGGCGCGCGCGCGGAAGATGTCGGCCAGGCGCAATGCCTCCACCCGTTTCTCACCTTCGCCGGTCACCTTGACGAGGGCGAGCTCCCTTTCGACATGCGGGCCTTCCTCGGTCAGATCCACCACGTTGTGAACGGGTATCAGCCGTTCGAGCTGGGCGCGAATCTGGTCAATGACGGGAGGCGGACCCTTGGTGACGATGGTGATCCGGCTGATCGCGTGATCTTCGCTGATGTCGGCAACGGTCAGGCTGTCGATATTATACCCGCGCGCCGTGAACATGCCGGCTATTCGGGCCAGGATGCCGGCTTCGTTATCGACGGTGACGATCAGCACATGGCGTTCGGTGGTCTGCGGCTGGATATGCATCAGACCAGCGCCTTGGCCGCATCGTCGAGATTGGCGGCGATCTCGTCGCCATACATCAGCATGTCGGTATGCGCCGCGCCGCTGGGGATCATGGGATAGCAATTGGCATCCTTCGACACGCGGCAATCCACCAGCACCGGCCCGTCATGCGCCAGCATGGCGTCGATGCCCCCATCCAGCTCGCTCTCGTCGTGGATACGGATACCCTTCCAGCCGTAGGCTTCCGCCAAGGCGACGAAATCGGGCAGACTGTCGGAATAGGAATTGGAATAGCGGCTTTCATAGGTCAGTTCCTGCCATTGACGGACCATGCCCATGAATTCGTTATTGAGGATGAACAGCTTGATCGGCAGCCGGTACTGGCTGGCGGTGCCGAGTTCCTGGATGTTCATCTGGATGCTTGCTTCGCCCGCTATGTCGATGACCAGCGTATCGGGATTGCCGAGCTGCGCGCCGATCGCGGCGGGCAGGCCATAGCCCATGGTGCCGAGCCCCCCGCTGGTGAGCCATTTATTGGGCTGGAAGAAATGGAAATATTGCGCCGCCCACATCTGGTGCTGGCCGACCTCGGTCGTGACGATCGGGTCGAGATGACGCGATTTCTCGAACAGGCGGGTGACCGCCTTCTGCGGCATCAGCGCCCGCCCATCCTCGGGAAAGGCAAGGCAGTCCCGCGCGCGCCAGCCGGCAATACGCGCCTTGAATTCGCTGAGGTCCTGCGGCTTCGTATCTCCCCAGCGTTCGAGCAATTGCGCCAGAATTTCGGCGCAGTCGCCGACGATCGGAAGATCGACGGGCACGGTCTTGTTGATCGACGCGCGGTCGATATCGATGTGGATCTTCGTCGAACCCGGTGAGAACGCATCGAGGCGGCCCGTCACCCGGTCGTCGAAGCGCGCACCGATGCAGACCATCAGGTCGCAGCGGTTCATCGCCATGTTTGCCTCATAGGTGCCGTGCATCCCCAGCATTCCCAGCCAGGCGGCATCGTCGGCGGGAAATGCGCCGAGGCCCATCAGGGTGGAGGTAACGGGCGCGCCGGTCAGCCCCTGCAACTGGCGCAGCAACCGGCTGGCGCGCGGCCCTGAATTGATCACCCCGCCGCCGGTGTAGAACACCGGAGCCTCGGCCGTGGCCAGCAGTTCCACCGCGCGGGCGATCGCTTCTTCCGTGCCGCGCATTTGCGGGGCGTAGCGCCGCGTGCTGGGCGGAGCCTTCGCCTGGCTGGAGCAGCCTTCGTCACCTGCGGTGAAGATGGCAGTGGCGATCTGCACATCCTTCGGAATGTCGATCAGGACAGGGCCGGGGCGGCCGCTGGTGGCGATGCGGAATGCCTCGTCGATCGTCGCTGCCAGACTGGCGGGATCCTGCACGAGGTAATTGTGCTTGGTGCAATGCCGGGTGATGCCGACGGTGTCCGCTTCCTGGAATGCATCGCTGCCGATCAGAGTGGTTGGAACCTGGCCGGTGATGATGACCAGCGGAATGGAATCCATATAGGCATCGGCGATGCCCGTCACGGCATTCGTCGCACCCGGCCCCGACGTTACCAGAACCACGCCGGGTCGGCCGGTCGACCGGGCATAGCCCTCGGCCGCATGGGCAGCGCCGGCTTCGTGCCGAGCGAGGATATGGCGCAGACGCTCATCTTCATAGAGTTCGTCATAGATCGGCAGCACCGCGCCGCCGGGATAACCGAAGACGAATTCCACACCCTGCCGCACCAGGCATTCGACCAGGATGGACGCTCCGCTTCGTTCCTCGCTCACAATGTCCCTTTCGGCGATTCGCAATTCGGGTTTTTACCGGACCGGCCCGATACGTGGGGGAACGTACCGGGCCGGAGATGAAGGTTGCAACCGGCCATGGTTATGCCGGCGAGTAGCTTACCTACTGCTTAGATTATTGCGTGTCAACCTCATTACGGGTAACATTCTTTCCGCAAGGAAGGGCGCCAACCCTCTGCCGCAGCTCAGCCTTGGCCATTCAGCCGGCGGTTGCCGGTTGAACCATGTGAACTGCCGCTTCGCGTAGTTGCGGGTCGCCTGCTGCCCTCTGGCAATCATTTCGTCCTCCGTGGCCTCGCCGGCAAGGAAGGCTGCAATTTCCGGAACGCCAATGGCGCGCATGACCGGAAGCGCCAGATCGAGATTGCGGGCAAGCAGCGCACGGACCTCGTCCACGGCGCCCCGGTCGATCATCTTGCGGAAGCGCATATCGCAGCGGCGGTAGAGTTCCTCCCGCTCCGGCAGCAACAGGGCCGGGTGCAGCGAAACAGTATCGCCAATGCCGCCCGATTTTTCCTTCTGCCAGTCGGCAAGCGGGCGGCCCGTCGCGCGCACCACCTCCAGCGCACGCATGGTGCGGCCGGTGTCACCCGGTGCCAGCCATTCCGCAGCCTTGCCATCCTCGCTTTCAAGGGCGAGGCGCGCCTCCGCCCCGGACAGCGCGCGCACCCCTTCGCGTATTTCGTCGGCGATGGGCGGCACGGGCGCGATGCCGTCGAGCAGCACACGCATATACATGCCGGTGCCGCCGCACAGGATCGGGATGCCGCCTTCCTGATGCAGCCGGGCAATCTCCACCTTCGCCGCTTCGGCCCAATCGGCGGCAGAGCAGGGGGTGGCCCCGTCCCATGTGCCATACAGCAGGTGCTCCACCCCGCGCATGTCCCGCGGCCCGGGCCTCGCGCTGATGATGCGAAGGTCGCCATAGACCTGCGCGCTGTCGGCGTTGATCACCGACGCTCTCATTCCAGCCCGACCCAGCGACAGCGCCAGATCGACGGCTGAATCGCTCTTGCCGCTGGCGGTCGGCCCTGCGATGAGCGCCAGCGGCGGTTTCGCGCCATTTTCAGGAGAGACCATCTTGCCCATCGCCCGGTTGATAGCAGACCCGCTGACATTGGAAATGCGCCTTGACCGTGCCAGTGCGGCCCTGTCCGAAGCCGGGATGCCGGTCGCCGTGGCGCAGATGCTCGATTTCTGTGGTGACGTTCTGCAGATCGCCCTGCCGCATGGCGATCCGGCGCAGTTTCGCGCCATATTGGACGCGCATTTCGCTCCGGCCGACATGCTGGTGGCGCCCGGCGATATTCGCGAGCCGCAATTGTTCGTGTCCGACATGGATTCGACGATGATCGGGCAGGAATGCATCGACGAACTGGCCGATTTCGCCGGGTTGAAGCCGCAGATATCCGCGATCACGGAACGCGCGATGCAGGGGGGACTCGACTTCGAATCGGCATTGAGGGAACGGGTCGGCCTGCTTGAAGGGCTGGAGGAGGATGCGGTTCGCCAGTGTCTGGAAGAACGCATCTCCGCGACGCCCGGCGCCCGAACGCTGGTCGCCACGCTGAAGGCACGGGGATGTCACACGGTGCTGGTTACCGGCGGGTTTCATCATTTTGCCGATCCGGTGGCGGAGCGGCTCGGCTTCGACCGCGTTGTAGGTAACCGGCTCGCCATACGGGACGGTCGGCTGACGGGCGCGCTGGAGGGGGTGATCGTCGACGGGGATGCGAAGCGCCGCGTGCTTCTGGAGGAGATGGAACGCCTCGGATCCAAGGCCGTGAGCATGGCTGCGGGCGACGGGGCTAACGATGTGGCGATGATCGAGGCTGCGACTCACGGGATGGCCTATCGGGCGAAGCCCGCCCTGCGCGAAAAAGCCGACGGCTGGATCGAACGCGGCGATTGTACCGCGATCCTGAAGCTGCTGGAGATCCCGCGCGAGGAATGGGTGAGCAATTGACGGGGCTGGCAACCCGCGACATCCATGCTATATTGACATGAATGTTAGTAAGGGATGCGCCATGACCGATCACACCGCCATTCACGACAGCCCTGTGTCCCGTGCGGAATGCGCCCGCGACGGTACCCTTCTGGTGCATCCCGACCGTCCGAAGACGCGCAAGCGCCCGCTGAAGGCGCTTCACCACTTCCGCGAATTGTTGAAGGACAAGGAAAACACGGCGCATGTCTTCCATATCTTCGAAGCCCTGCCGTCCAGCAAGTTCATGCCGGCAGCCCGCGCCTTCGCGCTGAGCGACCATGGCGAGCAGATGCGCGTGCATGAACGCAATCTGCCGGCCCTGCTGGACGATCACGACGCCTTGCGGAATATGCCGAAGGGCAGCGTTGCCGACGCCTATGTCACCTTCATGGAGCGCGAGGGGCTGAGCGCGGCGGGCCTGGTGGCCGAAGCCGACAAATGCCGGGGCGACCGCCCGCGCTACGGCGATCTGGCCGAATGGTATGGCGACCGGCGGCGGGACACGCATGATCTGCTGCACATCCTTACCGGCTATGGCCGCGATGCCCTGGGCGAACAATGCGTGCTGGCCTTCACCTATGAACAGAACGGCGGAAAGGCCAATCTGTTCATCGCCTATGCCGGGGCGCTGAATTTACGCGGCCAGATCGAGAGTGAAGCGCCGGTGCTGAAGGCGGTGCGCGAAGCCCAGCTTGCCGGGCGCAAATGCCCGCGCATAGCCGATCTGTCGATCATGGAACTGCTAGCGAAACCGCTGGATGACGCGCGCCGCGAGTTGAACATCGACCCGCCCGTACGCTACCGCGAATGCCACCGCATCTGGCAGGGGGAAAGTATCGATCCTTACGATCTGCTGGGCAAGGAAGCCGCGAAGGAACCTGCCTGACCCCGGGCCTGCGCTGCGCTAGACGTCCATCCAGTCGCGGACGAAGCTCTCATGAGCCTCGCGCAGGGCGGCAAGGCTGACGGAGCAGCGGATTGCGTCGGTGCTGTTAGCGTCATTGCCGGAGCGGGTCAGGGTAATGGCATCACCGCCGGTCGTGCCCAGCCGTTCACAAGTCAGGCCTGCTTCGGCCGCCGCCATTCCCACGGTGTCGCTCGTTCCGCGCGGCACGGTGACGACGTAAACACCCTGTGTTTCGGCAAAGAATGCACGACCATCGCTGTCCGGATCCGCCTCTAGCGCGGCACCAATGCGCCCGGCGAGTGCCATTTCGGCAAGCGTGACGACCAACCCGCCATCGCTGACATCGTGGACGGCAGTTACCTTGCGATCCTGGATAAGCTTGCGTACGACTTCGCCGACTTGCCGCTCGTGATCGAGATCGACGGGGGGCGGCGCACCGGCCTTTTTTCCTGCCACTTCGCGCAGCCAGACGGACTGGCCGATCGCAGCATCCGTGGCAGAATTCTGCCGCCCGAGAACCAGAATCTCCTCGCCTTCCGCCTTGAAGCCCAAGGTCATCATCGCGCCATGATCCTCGATGATCCCGACGCCGCCAATGGCCGGTGTGGGCAGAATTGCGCTGCCACCGCCGGTTGCCTTGCTTTCATTGTAGAGCGACACGTTTCCGCTCACGATGGGGAAGTCCAGCGCGCGGCAGGCGTCTCCCATCCCCTGCAGGCAGCCGACGAATTGCGCCATGATTTCAGGCCGCTGCGGATTGCCGAAATTGAGGCAGTTGGTCACGGCCAGCGGCCTTGCACCGACAGCGCAGAGATTGCGCCAGGCTTCGGCGATGGCCTGCTTGCCGCCTTCATGAGGATCGGCATAGCAATAGCGCGGGGTGCAGTCCGTCGTCATGGCCAGCGCCTTGCGCGTTCCATGCACCCTGACCACGGCGGCATCGCCGCCCGTCTGCAAAGTATCGGCACCCACCTGGCTGTCATATTGCTGGCTGATCCAGCGGCGGGAGGCGAGGGCAGGGCTGGCCATCAGCTTGAGCAGATCGGCACCGATATCGGTCACCTCCGGCAGATCGCCAAGCGGTTCGATCTTCGCCCATTGCGCATATTCCTCGCGCGACAGGAAGGGCCGTTCGTATTCGGGCGCCTTTTCAGCCAGCGGGCCGAGCGGGATGTCGCAGACCGTTTCGCCGCCGAACACCAGTTCCATGCGCTGCGTATCGGTGACCTGACCGATGATGGCGAAATCCAGCTCCCATTTGCGGAAGATCGCCTCCGCCTCGGCCTCGCGGCCCGGCTTCAGCACCATCAACATGCGTTCCTGGCTTTCGGACAGCATCATTTCATAAGGCGTCATGCCCTCTTCGCGGCAGGGCACCTGGTCCATGTCGAGCCGGATGCCGGTCCTGCCGCCGGTCGCCATTTCGACGCTGGAGGAGGTCAGGCCCGCAGCGCCCATGTCCTGGATCGCGACAATCGCATCGGTCGCCATCAGTTCGAGGCAGGCTTCGATCAGCAGCTTCTCGACAAAGGGGTCGCCGACCTGAACGGTGGGGCGCTTTTCCTCGATATCGTCGCCAAAATCGGCGCTGGCCATGGTGGCACCGTGAATACCGTCTCGCCCGGTTTTCGACCCCACATAGACGATGGGATTGCCCACGCCCGTCGCTGCGGAATAGAAGATCCGGTCCTGGTCGGCGACGCCGACCGTCATCGCGTTCACCAATATATTGCCGTCGTAAGCGGCATCGAAATTGGTTTCGCCGCCGACCGTCGGCACGCCGACGCAATTTCCGTAGCCGCCGATGCCGGCGACGACGCCTTGCACCAGATGCTTCATCTTGGGGTGATCGGGCCTGCCGAAGCGCAGGGCGTTGAGGTTCGCCACCGGACGCGCGCCCATCGTGAATACGTCGCGCAGGATGCCGCCGACGCCGGTGGCCGCGCCCTGATAGGGTTCGATATAGCTGGGGTGGTTGTGGCTTTCCATCTTGAAGATCGCCGCCAGCTTGCGCCCGTCGGGTGCTTCGCCGATGTCGATCACGCCCGCGTTTTCGCCCGGTCCGCAGATCACCCAGGGGGCCTCTGTCGGCAGCTTCTTCAGGTGGAAGCGGCTCGACTTGTAGCTGCAATGTTCCGACCACATGACCGAGAAGATGCCGAGTTCGAGCAGGTTCGGCTCGCGCCCGAGGGCTTCCAGAACGCGGGCGTATTCTTCGGGAGTGAAGCCGTGAGCTTCGACGGTATCGGGCGTGATTTCGGACATGCCTGCGCCTTTAGCGGTGCACCGCGCCAGCCGCTAGTCCCCTTTGCCGCGCCATGCATCTCGCCACTCACGCTTGACCCGCTGCCATGCCGGCGGCAATGCAGACAGCATGGCAGAGGCTTCCGAAATTTCGAAATTGAGCTTCGAGGACGCCTTGCGCGCGCTCGAGGATGTCGTCCGCAAGCTGGAGGGCGGCGAGGTACCGCTCGACAGCTCGATCGACCTCTATGAACGGGGCGAAAAGCTGCGGCTGCATTGCCAGGCGCGGCTGGACGCGGCGCAGGCAAGGATCGAGAAGATCGTCGCCGGACCGGACGGCAGGGCGCGCGATACGCAGCCCTTCGACGCGGCGGACTGAATTGACTATCGTGCGCGACAGATCCGCACTCCTGAAAGACGGTCTGGCCCGCATCCAGGGAGAGGTGGACGCCTGTTTCGATGCGCTGCTGCCCATGCCCGACGACACGCGCAGACGGCTGGTCGAGGCGATGCGCTATGCCGCGATCGGCGGGGGCAAGCGGGTGCGCCCGCTGCTGCTGAGCGCCACCGCCCGTCTTTTCGGCGCGGACCGGCAGGCGGCCGTGCGTGCCGGCTGCGCGGTGGAATCCATTCACGTCTATTCGCTGATCCATGACGATCTGCCGTGCATGGATGACGATGCGCTCCGCCATGGCAAACCCACGCTGCACCGCAAATTCGACGAGGCGACGGCGGTGCTCGCGGGCGATTCGCTGCATGCCCTGGCGTTCGAGATTCTCTCCATGCCAGAGATTTCGGGCGCTCCGGACGTGCGGGCCGACCTCGTCGCCACGCTGGCGGGGGCCAGCGGCATGCATGGCATGGCCGGCGGCCAGATGATGGATATCGTGGTCGGCCAATCGCAATATGATCTGCCGGCAATCACGCGCCTGCAACAATTGAAGACCGGCGCGCTGCTGGCGGCGGCGGTGGAGATGGGCGCAATTCTCGGACGCGCGCATGAGGACAGCCGGGCGCCCTTGCGCTTCTATTCGCGCGATATCGGCCTTGCATTCCAGATCGCCGACGATCTGCTCGATCATCAGGGCGACGAGGCGAAGGCCGGCAAGGCATTGCGCAAGGACGACGCGCAGGGCAAGCAGACCTTCGTTTCCCTCATGGGTGCCGACGCCGCGCGCGCGCAGGCAAGGGCGCTGATCGACCAGGCGGTGGGCCACCTCGATCAGTTCGGTGCGGAAGCGGATATGCTGCGCGAACTCGCCCGGTTTATCGTGGAAAGGGACAGGTAAGGCGCATGGCTGAACGCATCGGCATCTATCCGGGTACATTCGATCCCATCACGCTCGGCCATGCCGACATCATCCGGCGCGGGGCAAAGCTGGTGGACCGGCTTATCATCGGTGTGACCACCAACCCGTCCAAGAACCCGATGTTCACACCGGAAGAACGCATGGCGATGGTCCGGCGCGAGGTGGAGGATTACGGCATCGGCAATGTGTCGGTCACCGGCTTCAACGCCCTGCTGATGAAATTCGCCGAAAAGCAGAACGCCAGCGTCATCGTGCGCGGGCTGCGCGCCGTCGCCGATTTCGAATATGAGTATCAGATGGCCGGCATGAACCAGCAGATCAACGACAATATCGAGACGGTGTTTCTCATGGCCGACGTATCGCTGCAGCCGATCGCCTCGCGACTGGTGAAGGAGATCGCTTTGTTCGGCGGCGATATCGCTCCGTTCGTCAGCGCGGCGGTGCGGTCCGACATGGTCGCGCGGGTCGAGACCTTGGGCCGCCTCGGCGATTACTGATCCTGCTGCCGACGCCGATGCCGATGCCGCCAGCGCTCCGGAGCGCATCATTCATTGAACGGTCAGGCCCGAAAGGGTAATCGCCGCCTTCGTTCCGACATTCCCATTCGCATCCATCGACGGATTATTCATGATCAAACGCCTGATTGCCGCCGGCGCGCTCGCCTCGCTGATGCTGGTGCCCGCCATGCCTGCCGCCGCGCAGGACCAGGCCGAGGCGCAGCGCCGCATCTATGCGCCGATCGATTACGACACCGCGGCTGATCTGGAGAACATTCTCTATCTCGACCTGTCGAACGGGCAGCGTGTCGCGATCCGGCTGATGGAAGACTGGGCACCGAACCATGTCGCCCGTATCAAGACCCTGGCGCGGCAGGGATTTTACGATGGCAATGTCTTCCACCGCGTGATCGACGGTTTCATGGCGCAGACGGGCGATCCAACGGGCACCGGGCAGGGCGGATCGCAGCTGCCGGACCTTGAGCAAGAGTTCAATCCGATGCCGCACCTGCGCGGCACCGTCGCCATGGCGCGCGCTCAGGACGAGGACAGTGCCAACAGCCAGTTCTTCATCGTGTTCTATCCCCGCTTCACTCTCGACAGGAAATATACCAATTTCGGCCGGGTAATCTCCGGCATGGAGGCGGTGGATGCCATCGAACGCGGCGAACCGCCTGCAAACCCCACGCGTATCCTGCAGGCGAGCATTGCCGCCGACAATCGCCCCGTTCCCACGGGCGAACAGGAAGTGCCGAAGTATGACGGCGTCACGATCGATCAGTTGAACGCGCCGATCTCCGAATAGGGCGGGTCACCGCCGTTCGTGCGGGCTTTCCATGTCGCCGCACCCGCTCTAGATGCCGCGGGATGCGCGTTGATCTTTTCGATTTCGAGCTTCCTCCGGAGAACATCGCCCTTCGCCCGGCGGTGCCGCGCGATGCGGCGCGCATGCTGGTCGTCGGCGGCGATGAAGGGTTTGCGGATCGCACGGTCGGCGACCTTCCCGACCAGCTTCGTGCTGGCGACATACTCGTCTTCAACGACACCCGCGTGATCCCCGCGCAATTGCAGGGGCGGCGCGGCGATGCAAAGATCGGCGCGACCTTGCACAAGCGCATCGACCTGCGCCGCTGGCAGGCCTTCGTCAGGAACGGCAAGCGCCTGCGCGCCGGCGACCGGATCGATTTCCCGAACGACGTCAGTGCAGTAGCCGAGGCGCGGCTGGCGGATGGCAGCTGGACTCTTGCATTCGCAGGCGGGGAGCCGGTCGAGGTGCTGCTGCAACGCGCCGGCACGATGCCGCTGCCGCCCTATATCGCGAGCAGGCGCGCGACCGACGAACGCGATGTCGAGGATTACCAGACGATGTTCGCGGCGCAGGACGGTGCCGTGGCCGCACCGACCGCCGCCCTCCATTTCACGCCTGCGCTTGTAAGCGCGCTCCATGAGGCCGGTGTCGGTTCCGAGACGCTGACGCTGCATGTGGGGGCGGGTACATTTCTGCCGGTCAAGGCAGAGGATACGGCGGATCACGCGATGCATGCAGAATGGGGCCGGATCGACGCAGCGGCGGCAGAGCGGCTGAACGATGCGCGGCGCAGCGGACTCCGCGTGATCGCCGTAGGCACGACGAGCCTGCGCCTGCTGGAAAGCGCGGCCGATGAGGATGGCACGATCCGGCCATTCGAGGGCGACACGTCCATATTCATCACGCCGGGCTACAGTTTCCGCGCGATCGACGGGCTGATGACCAATTTTCATCTGCCCCGCAGCACCCTGTTCATGCTGGTCAGCGCGCTGATGGGCCGCGAGGTGATGCAGGCCGCCTATGGCCACGCCATTGCCGAAGGTTACAGGTTCTATTCCTATGGCGATGCCTCTTTGCTGCTGCCGCGAAAGGCGAATTGAATGAGCGACGTGATCCTCGACATCCGGAACCTGACGAAAATCTACCCGGGCGGGCTGAAGGCGCTGGACGATGTCGATCTGCAGATCCGCCGCGGCGAAATTTTTGCGCTGCTGGGGCCGAACGGTGCTGGCAAGACGACCCTGATCGGTGCGGTCTGCGGGTTGGTCCGGCCAGGTTCCGGCACCATCCATGCTTTCGGTCACGACATGCTGCGCGACTGGCGCAAGGTGCGGGGGCGGGTCGGGCTGGTCCCGCAGGAACTGTCGACCGACATGTTCGAACCGGTAGGGCGCGCCGTCGCCTTCTCGCGCGGATTGTTCGGCCGCCCGGCAGATCCTGCCCGGATCGAGGAGGTTCTCCGATCGCTCAGCCTGTGGGATAAACGGGACGAGCAGATCCGCAATCTCTCAGGCGGAATGAAGCGCCGAGTGCTGATCGCCAAGGCACTGGCGCATGACCCCGATTTGCTGTTCCTGGACGAACCCACCGCCGGCGTCGACGTGGAATTGCGGCGCGACATGTGGCGGCAGATCGGCGTGCTGCGCGGGCAGGGCGTGACCGTGATCCTGACCACGCATTATATAGAAGAGGCCGAGGAGATGGCCGACCGGGTCGGCATTATTCGCGGCGGCAGGCTGCTGATGGTGGATGACAAACAGGCGATGATGGCCCGCCTGGGACGGACGGAGGCGCATATCACCCTGTGCGATCCTCCCGCCGTCCTCCCGCCTGAAATCACCCGCTACCCGGTAAGGCTGGAAGGGAACGACCTGTGCTATCGCGGCGGCGACGGGAGCGGGCTGGGCAAGTCGGAAGTGGCCGATCTGACCAAGGCGCTGATCGCCTCCGGCATCGACTACACCGCAATCGAGATCCGCGAATCCTCGCTGGAAGACATTTTCGTCGATTTGCTGGAGAAGCAGGCATGAGCGCCTTCAACTATCGCGGCGCCTGGGCGATCTACACCCGCGAATTGATGCGGGCGATGCGGACGGCGTTCCAGTCGATCCTTGCGCCCGTTCTCACCACCTCGCTTTATTTCATCGTGTTCGGCGCGGCAATCGGCGGGCGCATGGATGCGGTGGACGGCGTGGCTTACGGCGCGTTCATCGTGCCGGGTCTGCTGCTGCTCACCCTGCTCAGCGAGAGCACCAGCAATGCCAGCTTCGGCATCTACATGCCGCGTTTCACCGGCACGATCTACGAACTGCTTTCCGCCCCCGTGGGTACGGCGGAAACCCTGGCCGGGTTCGTGGGCGCGGCGGCCACGAAGTCGCTGGTGCTGGCAGCGATCATCCTCGTCACCGCGACCTTCTTCGTGGATTACCGCATCGAATATCCGGTGCTGGCGGCGCTGTATATCATGCTGGTCGCATCGGCTTTCTCGCTGTTCGGTTTCATCCTGGGGATATGGGCCGACAATTTCGAGAAGCTGGGCATCGTGCCCATGCTGATCCTGATGCCGCTGACATTCCTTGGCGGCACCTTTTATTCCATCGACATGCTGCCCGACCCATGGCGCGCCGTCGCCTTCGCCAATCCCATCGTCTATCTGGTGAACGGGCTGCGCTGGACATTCTACGGATCGTCGGATGTCGATATCTGGCTATCCTTCGGCCTGACTCTCGGCTTCATGCTGGCCTGCGTCACCGCCATCGCCATCATCTTCCGCACGGGATGGCGCCTCAGGACGTGAACCAGCCCCAGATCAGCCGCCCGGTGAGGCCGAGCGAGGCGACGATCATCAGCGGCCGGATCAGGCGGGCACCGTGCCGCATCGCCACGCGCGATCCGATGAACCCGCCCAGCATCGCGCCCGCCGCCATGCACAGGCCGAGCAGCCAGACCATCTTGCCGCCGAGTGCGAAGACGATGACGGATGCCCAGTTTGTGGCCATGTTGAACAGCTTGGCATTGGCCGTCGCGCGGGTCAGTCCGTAGCCGCGCAGCCCGACAAGGCTGGCGCTGAAGAACTGCCCGGTGCCGGGTCCGAAGAAACCGTCGTAGAAGCCTATGCCGCCCGCCACCGGCGCATATCCGGCGCGCCCGATGCGCTGTTCCGCATCATCATCGGTCATGCGGGGCGAAAAGATGACATAGGCAGCCAGTGCGAGAAGGAAGCCCGGCACGATATAGGTGAGGATGCGGGCCGGGATCAGCTGCACCAGCACCGCGCCCGCCGCGGCCATGACGAAGGCCAGCGCCACCAGCGCGCGGTTCTCCCTGAAATGGACGAGACCACCCCTGTAGTAAGTGCGGCAGGCCATCGTCGTACCGAAGACGGATTGCAGCTTGTTGGTGCCCAGCGCCAGATGCGGCGGGAGACCTGCGGCAAGCAGCGACGGCATCATGATCAGGCCTCCGCCGCCCGCGATGGAATCCACGATCCCGGTCAGGATCGCAACGGCGGCCAGGGTGGGGAACAGCCAGGCCTCGGGGGAGTATGTCGCGATTTCGGCCATTTCCATCATCGCCGCGCTATTGCGGGTGATGCCTGCTTTGTCGAGCGCGCGAACAGGCTCCGCGCAATTCGTGCAAGTGCCGCAGGTCGCTACAGCAGCCCCGTGTGTCGGCGGATCGTCGCATAAGGACAGATTCCGGATCATGCCTCAAATGCCATGAAATGGCTGGCGAAATCATGGGCGGGGCGTTAGCAGGCGGCATGTTCCGTATCGCCGTCCCGCTGGCAGCCCTGTGTCTCGCAGCTCCGCTTCGGGCCGAGTTGCCCGCTCCCGTGCGAGCCATGATCGATGCCGCGATCGCCACCGGCAATGCGGAGAAGATCGCCACCGTGGTCGAGATTGCGAAGCAGACCAATCCGGCCGATGTGGCCGAGATCAAGGCCATGCACGATGTTTTCCTGACCCGTCTAGCAGAGCGCAAGGCCGAAGAAGCGACGGCAAAGGCCGAGGCGGCTCGCACCGCCGGATTTTTCGAGCGCTGGGAGGGGGAAGGGCAGATCGGTGCCTTCTACGCCGATGGCAACAACAGTAATATCGGCGTTACCGGCACGATCGAACTCGAACGCGAGGGCGTGGACTGGAGCCACCGTCTGCGGGCGCGGGGTGATTACCAGCGATCCAACGGCCGGACCACGCGGGAGCAATATCTGGCTGCCTACGAGCCGCGCTACGACATAGACGAAGGCCTGTTCGCCTATGGCCTGCTGCAATATGAAAGCGACCGGTTCCAGGGCTTTGATTCGCGGCAGGCGGTATCGGGCGGATTGGGCTATCAGCTGCTGGACAGCGACGGTCTGAAGCTGTCGGTGAAGGCCGGGCCTGCCTACCGCCGGACTGTCTTCCTGTCGGGTGAGGCCGAAAACAGCCTGGCCGGATTGGTCGGCCTCGATTTCGACTGGCAGATTGCCGACGGGCTGACCCTGACGCAGGACACGAACATGGTGGCGGAAGCGGCGGGCAGCGCCACGGTCATCATCGATTCGTCGAATACGACACTGAACCTCGTCACCGCCCTTCGCGCAAAGATCAGCGACCGGGTTAGCACGCGCCTGTCTTACACGGTGGATTACAACAGCAACCCTGCACCGGGCGCCGTGTCGACCGATACGCTGTCGCGCTTTACCATTGTTTACGGGTTCTAGAGCGTTGATGCGACCTCGTTTCTCTTTCACCCTCGCCGCGCAGGACGGGCAGGCACGAACCGGGACAATCGCCATGCGGCGCGGCGAGATCCGCACGCCTGCCTTCATGCCGGTGGGCACGGCGGCCACGGTCAAGGCGATGAAGCCCGAAGCCGTGCGGGCAACGGGTGCCGACATCATCCTCGGCAATACCTATCATCTGATGCTGCGGCCGGGTGCCGAAAGGGTCGCCCGGCTGGGCGGTCTGCATCGCTTCATGAACTGGGATCGCCCCATCCTGACCGACAGCGGCGGCTATCAGGTGATGAGCCTCTCCGAATTGCGCAAGCTGACGGAAGAAGGGGTGGAATTCCGCAGCCACATCGACGGGTCGCGGCATATGCTGACGCCCGAAAGGTCGATGGAGGTACAGCGCCTGCTCGGCTCCGACATCGTGATGGCGTTCGACGAATGCCCGCGTGCGGATCAGGGGCGCGATGCAATCGCCGCTTCCATGGAAATGTCGATGCGCTGGGCGCAGCGCAGCCGCGAAGCGTTCGATACCGGCGGCGATCATGCCGAAGGCGCGGCCCTGTTCGGCATACAGCAGGGGGCATTGGATGCGGATTTGCGGCGGGCGAGCGCCGATGCCCTGCGCGAGATCGGCTTCGATGGCTATGCCATCGGCGGGCTGGCGGTGGGGGAAGGGCAGGAAGCGATGTTCGCCACGCTCGATTTCGCGCCGTCGCAATTGCCGGCGGATGCGCCGCGCTATCTGATGGGCGTCGGCAAGCCCGACGATCTGGTCGGCGCGGTGGAACGCGGGGTCGATATGTTCGACTGCGTGTTGCCCAGCCGTTCGGGGCGTAACGGGCAGGCTTTCACCTGGAACGGGCCGCTGAACATCCGCAACGCGCGTTTCGCGGAGGATACCAGGCCGCTGGACGAACGCTGCCTCTGTCCGACCTGCGCCATTTACTCGCGCGCCTATCTTCACCATCTTCAAAAGGCCGGCGAGATCCTGGGTGCGATGCTGATGACGGAGCATAATCTGTCCTTCTACCAGCAATTGATGGCCGCCATGCGCAATGCGATCGAGAACGGGCGCTTCGCCCTGTTCGCCACCAGTTTCCGCCAGGATTATCTCGGGAGCGACGAATGAACTGCAAGATGCCCGAAAATTGCATGACCATGGCTGAAGTGCGCGACGGGGTCGATGCCACGGATCGCGAGTTGATGGCGCTGCTCGACCGCCGCTATGGCTACATGCGCGCCGCTGCGCGGATCAAACCGACGCGTGAGGCTGTGCGGGACGAGGATCGCAAGAAAGCGGTCGTGGATGCGGCGCGCCGGGATGCCGAGGAGCGGACTTTGCCGGCCGACGATCTCGCCCGCATCTGGGATGCGCTGGTCGAAAGCTCCATCGCCTACGAGCTGGCGGAATGGGACCGCAGGGGCTGAACAACGCCTTGGGCGGCGCTACAAATGAAAAGGGCGGCCCGCAGGACCGCCCTTGCCGTAAATGTGCGAAACCGATGGATCAGCGCGAGTAGAACTCGACGACCAGGTTGGGTTCCATCGTGACCGGATAGGGCACTTCGTCGAGCTTCGGCACGCGGGTGAAGGTCACCTTGTCGGTGCCGTCGGGCGAGACGTAATCGGGAATGTCCCGCTCGGGCAGGCTCTGTGCTTCGATGATCAGCGCCATTTCCTTGGCCTTGTCGCCCAGGCTGATGACATCGCCGACCAGAACGCGGCGGCTGGCGATGTTGCACTTTTCGCCATTCACGCGAATGTGGCCGTGATTGACGATCTGGCGCGCGGCCCAGATGGTGGGGGCGAATTTGGCGCGATAGACCACCATGTCCAGGCGCTGTTCCAAGAGGCCGATCAGGTTCTGGCTGGTATCGCCCTTCATCTTGCTGGCTTCGGTATAGCTGCGCTTGAACTGCTTTTCGGTCACGTCGCCGTAATAGCCCTTCAGCTTCTGCTTCGCGCGCAGCTGCAGGCCATAATCCGAAACCTTGCTCTTGCGGCGCTGGCCGTGCTGGCCGGGGCCGTAGGAACGCTTGTTGACGGGGGAATTAGGACGGCCCCAGATGTTTTCACCCATCCGGCGGTCGAGTTTGTACTTGGCGCTCTTGCGCTTCGACATGATGTCTTATCCAATCTGCTATCGCCACCACCCGGATAACGGGCGATTTCCGGCGCTTTAACCCGGTATCGCACCGTCCGGCCTGTTGCCGGACGTGGCTGCCGCTTCACCGGGGTGCGGAGCCAATTCGTACCCGCGCCCCTTGCCGCCTGATGAGCGACAAGTCAAGCGCGGCACGTCATCAGCTCTCGTCGGCCGCGCCCTTTCGCCCCCTGCGGCCCAGCGTCGTCAGCACGCCGCGCAGGGTTCTGATTTCCAGATGGTTCCAGCGCGGCTTGGTCAGTACGGTGCGCAGGGTCCGGCGAGTCACTTCGGCCCGGATGGCGGGTTCGAAATATCCCTTCGGCTCCAGCATGGTCTCGAAATGGCCGATCAGACCGTCCAGTTCGGCCTGCGGTGCGGGCGGCAGATGGTCCTCCAGCGGCGGTTGGACCAGATCGCGGGTTTTCGACCATTCATAGGCGCAGAGGATCACCGCCTGCGCCAGGTTGAGCGAGCCGAATTCGGGATTGATGGGAACCGTGATGATTGCACGGGCCAGCGCCACATCATCCATGTCGAGCCCGGATCGTTCCGGCCCGAACAGGATGGCGCTGCGCCCCCGCTCGCCAGCAATCGAGCGGATCGCCGCCTCGGGGGTCAGCACCGGTTTGGTCACGCCGCGCTTGCGCACGGTGGTCGCATAGACATGGGAACAGTCGGCAACAGCCTCTGCTGCCGACGAAAATACCTGCGCCTTTTCCAGCACGATATCGGCGCCCGCCGCTGCCGGTCCGGCGGAAGGGTTCGGCCAGCCGTCCCGCGGTTCGACGAGGCGCAGTTCCGCCATGCCGAAATTCAGCATGGCGCGCGCGGCCTTGCCGATATTCTCGCCAAGCTGAGGCCTGACGAGGACGATGACAGGCGCGTCGTCGAGTGAGGAGGAACGGTCAGTCGGTGGCGACATCGCGCACGCTGCTGGCGAATTGTTCGAAATCGCGCGCTTCGCTGAAGTCGCGATAGACGGAGGCAAAGCGGATATAGGCGACGCTGTCGATCTGCCGCAGACCTTCCATCACCAGTTCGCCGATGCGGGACGATGCGACCTCCGCCTCCCCGGCGGTTTCGATCTGGCGCTGAATGCCCGACACCAGCTGATCGATGGTTTCCTGCGTGATATTGCGTTTCCGGCAGGCGAGCGCAACGGATTGCTCCAGCTTGCGCCTGTCGAAACTCTGCCGGCGGCGTTCCCCGCCACCGGCATCGTTTTTCACGACGGTCACCTCACGCAGTCGCACCCGTTCGAACGTGGTGAACCGCGCCCCGCAATGCGCGCACTGGCGCCTGCGGCGGATGGCCGTGTTGTCTTCGGTGGGCCGGCTGTCCTTGACCTGGCTGTCGTCATGGACACAGAAAGGACAGCGCATGGATCAGGGACGGACGCGCTTGTAGAAGGCGTAGCCCGCACCGGCCACTGCACCCAGCGGCAGCGTGACGAAGGGCAGCAGAATGCCCGCAACGGCGCCTACAGCAGCGCCGGTCAGCACCGGCTTGGTGCTGGGATGGTTCATTCCTTCGGAGAACATGCCCTTGGCTTCGCGGGTGGCGTCACCGGCAAGGCTGGGGCGTTCGTAGGCATCGTGGGTCGCCATCACGTGATCTTCGGTTGCGGTGACGGGGTGCAGCGTATCTCTGTCATCATTGTTCATCTTTTATCTTCCTGGATAGACGGGAAATTGTTCACACAGTTCCCCGACTCGCCGGCGCACCGTTTGTTCCACCTGACCGTCACCATCATCGCCGTTTCTCGCCATTCCTTCGACCACCTCGGCAATGAGGCCGCCGATAATCCGGAATTCCTCGGTTCCGAAACCACGGGTCGTACCGGCAGGCGTGCCGAGCCGGATGCCGCTGGTGACGAAGGGGCTGCGCCTGTCGAAAGGAATGCCGTTCTTGTTGCAGGTGAGATAGGCGCGATCCAGCCCCTTTTCCGCCGCCTTGCCGGTCACGTCACCGCCGCCGCGCGCCACCGTCAGGTCGACCAGCATGGAATGATTGTCCGTGCCGCCCGAAACGATGCGCAAGCCGCTGTCCTGCAAGCTGGCGGCAAGCGCACGGGCGTTGTCCTGCACCGCCTTGGCATAAGTCTTGAACTCGGGCCGCAGGGCTTCTGCGAAAGCCACGGCCTTGGCAGCGATGACATGCACGAGCGGACCGCCCTGCATGCCCGGAAATACGGCGCTGTTGAACTTCTTGGCCAGCGCCTCGTCATTGGTGAGGATGATGCCGGAGCGCGGCCCTCGCAGGCTCTTGTGCGTGGTGCTGGTCACCACATGGGCATGGGGGAAAGGGGATTCGTGAACGCCGCCGGCAACCAGCCCGGAGATATGGCTCATGTCGCACAGCAGCCAGGCACCGATCTCGTCGGCAATCTCGCGGAAACGGGCGAAATCCCAGCCGCGCGAATAGGCGGTGCCGCCGCAGATGATGAGCTTCGGCCTGTGCTCGCGGGCGATGGAGGCGACCTCGTCCATGTCAATCAATTCGTCATCCTGCCGCACGCCGTAAGCGACCGGGTTGAACCATTTACCGCTCATGTTCACCGGCGAGCCATGCGTCAGATGGCCGCCGGAATTGAGGTCCAGCCCCATGAAGGTGTCGCCCGGCTGCAGCAGCGCCAGGAACACGGCCTGGTTCATCTGGCTGCCGGAATTGGGCTGCACATTCGCATATTCGCAGCCGAACAGCTTCTTCGCCCGCTCTATGGCGAGGGTCTCGACGACATCGGCATAGTCGCAGCCGCCGTAATAGCGTTTGCCGGGATAGCCCTCGGCATATTTGTTGGTGAAGACGGATCCCGTCGCCTCCAGCACCGCGCGGCTGGCGATGTTCTCGCTGGCGATCAGTTCGATCTTGTCGCGCTGGCGCCCGAGTTCGTTGCGGACGGCCGCGTAGATTTCCGGGTCTGCTTCGGACAGGCTGTCGCACCAGAAACGCTGCGTACCGGGGGGAAGGGTGCCGGTTGAAAGGCTGTCGGTCATCGTCGCACCTTGTTTTCGCATAGGGATCAGCGGGGAGGGTTGGTCAGCTTGTCGACACGGCGCTGGTGGCGGCCGCCGGCGAATTCCGTCTCGAGAAATGCGGTGACGCAGGCCTTGGCCATGTCGATGCCGGTCAGCCGGGCGCCAAGGGCAAGGCAGTTCGCATCATTATGTTCACGGGCGAGGGTTGCGGAAAGCGGGTCCGACACCAGCGCGCATCGCATGGCCGGATTGCGGTTGACCGACATGGATATCCCGATGCCCGATCCGCAAAGCGCGATCCCGCGCTCTGCCGTGCCATCGGCAACGACACCGGCCAGCTTGTATCCGAAATCGGGGTAATCGACGCTGTCGGCGTTGGCAGGGCCAAGATCGGCAACCTCGTGGCCTTCTTGCATCAGCCATTCGGCCAGCGCGGATTTCATGTCCAGTGCAGCATGATCTGAGGCGATAGCGATTTTCATGGCTGAGCCCTTCGGTGAAAGCGCGCCGCATAGGGCATGTCGCCATCGACTGCCAGCCCCGGCACCTGTCTATCGACAGCTGCCGGGGCTGGATCGACACGATTACTGGTCGAGGAAGCTGCGCATCTTGCGGCTGCGGCTGGGGTGCTTCAGCTTGCGCAGGGCCTTCGCCTCGATCTGGCGGATACGTTCGCGCGTCACGCTGAACTGCTGGCCGACTTCCTCCAGCGTGTGATCGGTGTTCATGCCAATGCCGAAGCGCATCCGCAGGACGCGTTCCTCACGCGGGGTAAGGCTGGCGAGCACGCGGGTGACGGTTTCCTTGAGGTTGGCCTGAATGGCGGCATCGACCGGAATAATCGCGTTCTTGTCCTCGATGAAGTCGCCCAGATGCGAATCTTCCTCGTCACCGATGGGCGTTTCGAGGCTGATCGGTTCCTTGGCGATCTTCATCACCTTGCGAACCTTTTCCAGCGGCATCGACAGCTTTTCCGCCATTTCCTCCGGCGTTGGTTCGCGGCCCTGATCGTGCAGGAACTGGCGGCTGGTCCGCACCAGCTTGTTGATCGTCTCGATCATGTGGACCGGGATGCGGATGGTGCGGGCCTGATCGGCGATGGAGCGGGTAATCGCCTGCCTGATCCACCAGGTCGCATAGGTGCTGAACTTGTAACCGCGGCGATATTCGAATTTGTCGACCGCCTTCATCAGGCCGATGTTGCCTTCCTGGATGAGGTCGAGGAACTGCAGGCCGCGATTGGTGTATTTCTTGGCGATGGAGATGACGAGGCGCAGATTGGCCTCCACCATTTCCTTCTTCGCGATACGCGCCTCGCGCTCGCCCTTCTGCACCATGTTCACGATGCGGCGGAATTCTTCCAGGCTCATGCCGGTGTTCGCGGCGATGTCGGCAATTTCAGCCCTGATGCGTTCTACCGCATCGGCTTCCTTCGATGCGAAGGCGGCCCATTTCTTGTCCTTCTTCGCATTCGCCTTCAACCAGCTGTCGTCGAGTTCATTGCCGATATAGGCATTGAGGAACTCGATCCGCTTGACCTTGTGCCGTTCGGCAAGGCGCAGCATCTGGCCGCCCAGCGCAGTCAGCCGGCGATTGAAGGCGTAGAGATTGTCGACGAGGAATTCGATCTTCGTCGCGTGGAACTGGACGCTTTCCACCTCGGCCGTCAGTTCCTCGCGCAGGGTCTCGTATTTCTTTTCCTTCGCCGCCGGGAAATCGTCGCCGCGGGCGATGGTATCGACCCGTTCCGCCTGCAATTTCTCGAACTTGCGGAACAGGTCGGTGATGCGCGCGAAGCGGACGATCGCGTCGGGCTTCAGCGCCGCTTCCATCTGGGCGAGGGAGAGGGTGTTGTCCTCCTCCTCGTCATCGTCGCGGCGCTTGGACCCGCCTTCACCGTCTTCGTCGTCATCGCCATCATCGCCGCTTGAACCGTCCTCATCCTCGTCATCGTCGCGGATGGTCGGGCCGGCGGTTTCCTCGCTGATTTCGCCGCTGTCGTCCTCCTCGCCTTCCTCCATCTTGTCGACCGGGGGTTCCTTCGACAGCATGGCATCGAGGTCGAGGATTTCGCGAAGCTGCATTTCCTCATTATTGAGCGCTTCGGACCAATGGATGATCGCGTGAAAGGTGATCGGGCTTTCGCAAAGGCCGATGATCATCATGTCGCGGCCGGCCTCGATCCGCTTGGCGATGGCGATCTCGCCTTCGCGGCTGAGCAGTTCCACCGCGCCCATCTCGCGCAGATACATCCGCACCGGATCGTCGGTGCGTTCGCCTGCCGCCAGCTTCTTCGGCGCGGCGGCGGGCTTCTTCGCCTCCTTGGAATCGTCGGCGGTGATTTCCTCGACATCGCTGTCGCCATCGGTCTCGGAATCGGCTTCCGCTTCCTCGTCATTTTCCACGATGTTGACGCCCATCTCGCTGATCGCGGACATGACATCCTCGATCTGCTCGCTGTTCATCTGGTCCTGCGGCAGCGCCTCGTTCAACTCGTCATAGGTGACGTAACCCCGCTTCTTCGCTTTACCGATCAGCTTCTTGATCGACGCCTCGTTGAGGTCGATCAGCGGCGCATCGTCATTCTTCTTGGTGTTCGCTTCGGAAGCCATCGATCTGTTGTCAGTCCGTTACCTGGCCCGTCAACGCATCGCCTTGCGCCGGAACGGGTTCTGAATTGTCTTGGGCCACGCGGGCGGCCCGGTTGCTTGCCATCTGCCCGAGTCGCTTTTCGAAAGCCAGCTTTCGTTTGAGCAGGCGCTGCTGCTCGGCGAAAGCGCCTTCCGGATCAGTCTCGAACCGCGCAGTTGCAGCCGCAAGGGCCGCCTCCAGCGCGGGCCGCTCCACCAGCAGCGACACGGCTTCAGCCAGATCTTCGCGCGCGACCTGAGGTTCGGTTCCTTCCACGAGGAAGGAAAAACGGGTGTCTTCAGGCGGCGCAGCCTGGCTTTCACCGTCCGATATGGGCGATGTGCGCCCCGGTTCAAGCGCTTCTGCGGCATCGAGCAGGGAATCTACCACAGGTGCGATGCGCGCATCGCTGGCGGCGTAACGCGAAAGTGCGTCGGCATGGCGCATGACTTCGGCAGGGTGGCGCATTAATCCCGCGATCACGGCGGCTGCCAGTCCGTCGCGGCTGCCGCCTTCGCTCATGCGCCGCAGACGCTGCGAAGCTTCCGGAGAAAGGACGGGATCGGGCGCTTTGCGGAACACGCCCCGCTGAAACGGCGCGGCACTGCTATTCTTCACCCACGGTCTGCGTTCGCGCGGCGGAAAGGCGAAGGCGGAGAAACGTTCGAGCAGTTCCCGCCTGTAAAGTGCGGCAATATCTGTATCGCCAATCGCTTCCACATGCGCCAGAAGCCGCGCCTTCAGCCCCGCCTTGTCCTCGGGCGAATGGAGCGGCTGCGCGTCTCGTTCATGCTGCCACAGCATGTCGAGCAGGCTGGCAGGCGCGGCGAGTAAATCTTCCAGCGCCGCCCGGCCTTTCTCCTTCAGCAGATCATCGGGATCCTTGCCCGCCGGCAGCGTTACGATAGACAGCGAATGAGAGGGGCGGAGCATGGGCAGGGCGCGTGTGGCCGCCCGCATCGCAGCCCGCTGGCCCGCGGCATCGCCATCGAAACACAGGATGGGGCGAGGAACCTGCCGCCACAGCAGTTCGATCTGCTGTTCCGTTACGGCGGTGCCCATCGGCGCGACGGCATCCTCGATACCGGCGGCGGCGAGGGCGACCACGTCCATATAGCCTTCGACCACGATCATCCGCCCGGTCTGCCGCGATGCCGGGCCGGCGCGGTGCAGATTGTAGAGGCTCCGCCCCTTGTCGAACAGCGGGGTGTCCGGCGAGTTCAGATATTTCGGAGCATCGCTGCCGGATTGCAGGATGCGCCCGCCGAAGCCGATCACACGGCCGCGCTGGTCCTGGATCGGCAGCATCAGACGGTCGCGGAAGCGGTCGTAGGGCGGCTTGCCTTCCACTGCGACGCGCAACCCCGCTTCGATCAGTTCCTTCTCATCGAATTGTCCCAGCGCCTGCTGCAACGCCTGCCTGTCAGCCGGAGCATAGCCGAAGCCGAAACGAGCAGCGGTATGGGCATCGAAGCCGCGCCCGGCCAGATATTCGCGCGCCGCGCTCCCGGCATCGGACTGCAATTGCGCCGCGAACCATTCCTGCGCCGCCTGCGTGACGTCATGCAGCCCCGCCCGTCGCTCGGCGGCCTGCATGGCTTGCGGATCGGGGGCGGGCATCTCCAGGCCGGCCTCGCTCGCCAGTTCCTTCACCGCGTCGATGAAGGGCAGGCCGCGCTGGTCCGTCATCCAGCGGATCGCATCGCCATGCGCGCCGCAGCCGAAGCAGTGATAGAAGCCCTTCTGGTCGCTGACGGTGAAGCTCGGCGATTTCTCGTCGTGAAACGGGCAGCAGGCCTTATGTTCGTGACCTGCCTTCTGCAGCCTGACCGTACGCCCGATCAGGCTGGAGAGCGAGATGCGCGCGCGCAATTCGTCCAGCCATTGTGGGGATAGCGCCATGCGGCTCGCCTTACAGCTTCTTCGCCGCGCCCGCCAGTGCGCCGGCGCGGGTTATTCGGCCAAGACTGCCTCTGGATACGGCAGACGGCGCTTACTGGAAGCTGTCCTTCACGAACCCGCTGGCCTCCGACATGTCCAGAGTAGCGCCGTGGCGGCTTTTCAATTCGGCCATCACCTTGCCCATGTCCTTCACCGATTCGGCACCGATATCCGCCTTTACCTGCGCGATGGCGGCGCGCATTTCGCCTTCATCCATCATCTGCGGCAGGAATTCCGTGATCACGGCAAGCTCTGCCTTTTCCTGATCGGCCAGTTCGGTGCGCCCGCCATCCTCGTACATCTGGATCGATTCGCGGCGCTGCTTGGCCATTTTCTGAAGCACCTCGGTCACCATATCGTCGTCATCGGGCACGCTCTTGGCCGTGCGGTTCTCGATATCGCGGTCCTTGATCTTGGCACCGATCAGCCGCAGGGCCGCCGTGCGCGGCTTGTTGCCGGCCTTCATGGCCGCGATGGTTTCTTTCTGAACATTCTCGCGCAGCATCTTCAGTTCCTCGGGAAGCGGATAATCTGGCGACCCTATACAAGATGCCCCCGCACTCGCCATAGCTGCGGCGCAAAATCGCCATCCTGAACGGGTGTGGACAGATGCGCGCTTGACGGAAGGGGCGGCGCAGCCTAGCCGCTGCGGCTTAGCAACATCGCCGGTATTTTTCGCAAACGGAGCGCCCCCATGGCCGACCCCGCCACAACTCTTGCGCAACCTGCGGGTGCGACAGGAGTCCTCGTTCTGGCCGACGGCACCGCCGTCTGGGGCAAGGGCTTCGGCGCTTCCGGCTCCGCCGTGGGCGAACTCTGCTTCAACACGGCGATGACCGGCTATCAGGAAGTGATGACCGATCCCAGCTACGCCGCGCAGATCGTCAATTTTACCTTCCCTCACATCGGCAATGTCGGCGCGAATGAGGAAGACCGCGAAAGCCGGGTGGAAAGCGCCGTGGGCTGCATCGTGCGCGAGGAAGTGACGCCGCATTCCAGTTTTCGCGCCAGCGACCAGTTCGTCAGCTGGATGGCGGCGGAAGGGCGCATCGGCCTGTCGGGCGTGGACACCCGCGCGCTGACCCGCCGCATCCGGCTGTCGGGCGCGCAGAACGCGGTGATCGCGCATGATCCGCACGGCCGTTTCGATTTGCGCGAGTTGAAGCGGCAGGCTGCCGATTGGGCCGGACTGGAAGGCATGGACCTCGCCAGCCGGGTCAGCCGCGAGAAGGCCGAAGGCTGGGAAGGCGGCGAATGGACGCTGGGTGAAGGTTACGGCAGCGCGGCGCAGGGCGCTGGCGACAGGCCGCATGTGGTCGCGGTGGATTACGGATCGAAGGACAACATCTTCCGCAATCTGGTGCGCGCCGGCGCCCGCGTGACGGTTGTTCCGGCCAGCGCGAGCGTGGAAGACATCATGGCGCATGAACCTGCGGGCGTGTTCCTCTCCAACGGCCCCGGCGACCCTGCCGCCACTGGCGAACGGGCGGTGCCGGTCATCCGCGAATTGCTGGATCGCAACATGCCGATCTTCGGCATCTGCCTCGGCCATCAATTGCTCGCTCTGGCGGCAGGCGCGAAGACGAAGAAGATGCACCAGGGCCACCGCGGCGCCAACCACCCGGTCCAGCGCGTGGGCGAAAGCTGGGGCGACACCGAAGGCCTCGTGGAGATCACCAGCATGAACCACGGCTTCGCGGTCGATGGCGATACGCTGCCGGAGGGCGTGGAGCAGACCCATGTGAGCCTGTTCGACGGCTCGAACTGCGGCATCGCGATCAGCGGCAAGAAGGCATTCGGGGTGCAGTATCACCCGGAGGCAAGTCCGGGGCCGCAGGATAGCTTTTACCTGTTTGATAAGTTCGTGGGAATGTTGGGGTGAGGCTCGGGTTGATGGCTTCCATCGTATTGCTCTCAGCATGTTCCGAGCAACCCGCGTCGATAGAGCAAATTTCGACCTCTCTGAAGGCATGCGGCATTCACGATGCCGATGTCCGGATCGACAAAGGCGGCAACCCTGCTTGGTATTGGTCACCAGACGACGACGTCTTGAATGACGATATCGATTGCGTTCGTGCTCGTTTAGACGAGTTCGGTGTTCGCGCAGAATTTTTTGATAAAACAGTTACGGACGGAGCCCAATAGCGTGCCCAAACGCACTGACATCTCCTCGATCCTCGTCATTGGCGCTGGCCCGATCATCATCGGCCAGGCCTGCGAGTTCGACTATTCCGGCACGCAGGCGATCAAGGCCTTGAAGGAGGAGGGCTATCGCGTCATCCTCGTCAATTCCAATCCTGCCACGATCATGACCGATCCGGAAATGGCGGATGCGACCTATGTCGAGCCGATCACGCCCGAAATCGTCGCCAAGATCATCGCCAAGGAGCGCCCCGATGCGGTGCTGCCCACCATGGGCGGACAGACGGCGCTGAACTGTGCGCTTGCACTGGCGAATGACGGCACGCTGGAAAAATACGGCGTCGAGATGATCGGCGCGAAGGCCGACGCCATCGACAAGGCGGAGAATCGCCAGCGCTTCCGCGAGGCGATGGACAGCATCGGGCTGGAAAGCGCGCGCAGCGGCGTGGCCTATTCGGTCGACGAAGCCTTCAAGGTGCTCGAACGCACCGGCCTTCCGGCCATCATCCGCCCCAGCTTCACCCTTGGCGGAACCGGCGGCGGCATCGCCTATAACAAGGCCGAATTCGAACGCATCACCCGCGAAGGCATCGACGCCAGCCCGACCAACGAGGTGCTGATCGAGGAATCGCTCCTCGGCTGGAAAGAGTTCGAAATGGAAGTCGTGCGCGACCGCGCCGACAATTGCATCATCGTCTGCGCCATCGAGAATGTCGACCCGATGGGCGTGCATACCGGTGATTCCATCACCGTTGCCCCGGCCCTGACGCTGACCGACAAGGAATATCAGATCATGCGCTCGGCCAGCATCGCCGTGCTGCGGGAAATCGGTGTCGAAACAGGCGGTTCCAACGTACAGTTCGCCGTGAATCCAGCCGATGGGCGGCTGATCGTGATCGAGATGAACCCGCGCGTGTCGCGCTCCAGCGCGCTGGCATCCAAGGCGACCGGCTTCCCCATCGCGCGCGTCGCGGCGAAGCTGGCAGTCGGTTACACGCTGGACGAGATCACCAACGAGATTACCGGCGCAACCCCGGCCAGTTTCGAACCGACCATCGACTATGTCGTCACCAAGATCCCGCGTTTCGCCTTCGAAAAGTTCAAGGGCGCGAAAGACGATCTGTCCACCGCGATGAAATCGGTGGGTGAAGTCATGGCCATCGGCCGCAGCTTCGCCGAAAGCATGCAGAAGGCCCTGCGCGGACTGGAAACCGGCCTGGACGGCTTCAACCGCGTCGTGGAGCTCGAAGGCACGAGCAGGGACGTCATCACCGCCGCCCTGTCGCGCCGCACCCCCGACCGGCTGCTGAATGTCGCCCAGGCATTCCGCGAGGGGCTGAGCGTCGAGGAAATCCAGCCGATCACCGGATATGACGCCTGGTTCCTGCGCCAGATCGAAGCCATCATCTATGAAGAACGGATGCTCGGCCACACGGGCCTGCCGCGCGATGCCGCGGAAATGCGGCGTCTGAAGGCGATGGGCTTTTCCGACAAGCGGCTTGCCACCCTTGCCGTGCGCAGCGTGGGCGTTGCGGGCGGCATGGCGGAAACGCAGGCCCGGCGCAGCGGTCTGCTGCATGATACGCTGCGCGCGATGGCCGGGGCGACTTCGGAGGCCGAGGTCCGCAAATTGCGCGAGAAGCTGGGCGTCCATCCCGTGTTCAAGCGCATCGACAGCTGCGCCGCCGAATTCGAGGCGATCACGCCCTATATGTATTCGACCTATGAAGCGCCCAGCTTCGGCGAACCGGAGAACGAGGCCTGGCCCAGCGACCGCCGCAAGGTGGTGATCCTGGGCGGCGGGCCGAACCGGATCGGGCAGGGCATCGAATTCGACTATTGCTGCTGCCATGCCTGTTTCGCGCTCGATGAAGCCGGGTTCGAGACCATCATGGTGAATTGCAACCCGGAAACCGTCTCCACCGATTACGACACGTCCGACCGGCTCTATTTCGAACCGCTGACGGCGGAAGACGTGCTCGAGATCCTGCGCGTGGAGCAGCAGAATGGCGAACTCGTCGGCGTGATCGTGCAGTTCGGCGGGCAGACGCCGTTAAAACTGGCGCAGGCGCTGGAAGACGAAGGCATCCCGATCCTGGGCACCAGCCCCGACGCCATCGACCTTGCCGAAGACCGGGAACGCTTCGCCAAGCTGGTCGGAAAGCTGGGGCTGCGGCAGCCCGACAACGGCATCGCCCGCAGCCGTGACGAGGCCGCCGCCGTTGCGCGGGGCATCGGCTATCCGGTCCTGCTGCGCCCCTCCTATGTGCTGGGCGGCCGCGCGATGGAGATCGTGGACAGCGAGGCGCAGCTTGACGACTACATAGCGACGGCGGTGAATGTCTCGGGCGATTCGCCCGTCCTGATCGACCAATATCTGCGCGATGCGGTCGAATGCGATGTCGACGCGCTGTGCGATGGAACCGATGTCGTCATCGCCGGCGTGATGCAGCATATCGAGGAAGCCGGCGTCCATTCCGGCGACAGCGCCTGCACCCTGCCGCCCTACAGCCTGTCGGATGCGGTGATCGCCGAAATGGAGGGTCAGGCCCGGAAACTGGCGCTGGCACTCGGCGTTCGCGGGCTGATGAACATCCAGTTCGCGATCAAGGCGGACGAGAATGGGAACGAGCTGGTCTATCTGATCGAGGTCAATCCGCGCGCGAGCCGTACCGTGCCCTTCGTCGCCAAGGCAACCGGACAGCCGATCGCCAAGATCGCCGCGCGGATCATGGCGGGCGAAATGCTGTCCGCATTCCCGCCGATCCGGCGAAAATTCGATTACATGGCGGTGAAGGAAGCGGTGTTTCCCTTCGCCCGTTTCCCCGGTGCGGACCCGGTCCTTTCGCCGGAGATGAAATCGACGGGCGAGGTCATGGGGATCGACAGCGATTTTCCCGCCGCTTTCTTCAAGTCGCAACTGGGAGCGGGAGTCACGCTGCCCGAAAGCGGCACGGCCTTCGTTTCGGTGAAGGAAAGCGACCGGCAGGCCATCGTCCCGGCAGTGCGCAGCCTGATCGAGCAGGGGTTCTCGGTGCTCGCGACCGACGGAACCGGCGGATATCTTGCCCAACAGGGGCTGACGGTCGAACGGATCAATAAGGTTGCCCAGGGGCAGCCGCATATCGTCGACCGGATGATCGACGGCGGAGTGGACCTCGTCTTCAATACGACGGAGGGATGGCAGAGCCTGATCGATTCGAAATCGATCCGCGCCACGGCATTGCAGATGAAGATCCCGTCCTACACCACGGCCGCAGCATCCTTGGCGGCCAGCCGGGCGATCGCCTCGGTCAGGGTCAGCCAGCTTGAAGTGAAGCCGTTGCAGGACTATCATAGCTGAAACAACCGCGCTGCTTTCGCACATTCTCCATCCTCCAGGCGCCGTTCCACATCATGGAACGGCAGGAGGGGCGATCTGTTCGGATGCGAGCGAAACTGATTGGAACGTGTCATGGAAAAGGTCCCGATGCTCGCCGAAGGGTACGAGCGCCTGACCAGCGATCTGAAGGTCTTGCGTGCCGAACGGCCCAGGATCGTCGACGCGATCGAGGAAGCCCGCGCGCATGGGGATCTTTCCGAAAATGCGGAATATCATGCGGCGAAGGAACGGCAGGGCCAGGTTGAAGCCCAGATTTCCGACATCGAGGACAAGGTGTCGCGGGCGCAGATCATCGATCCGAAGAGCCTGTCCGGCGACCGGGTCATTTTCGGGGCGACCGTCACGCTGCTCGATGAAGATGACAAGCCGGTGAAATACCAGATTGTCGGGCAGACCGAGGCTGATGCGAACAGCGGCCGTATCTCCTACAGCTCACCCATGGCCCGCGCCCTGATCGGCAAGAAGGTGGATGAGGAAGTCGAAGTCACCGTACCTTCCGGTGACAAGTTCTACCTGGTGAAGAAAATAGAATTCATCTGAAACTTGTCCAAAACTGACATGAGAAACCCCCCGGTTTGGGGTTTTTTCGTCAGACATTCCAATCCTGAAGCTGCTCAGGCTTCAGGGTCGAGCAGCTTGTGAAGATGTACGATGACATATTTCATTTCGGCGTCGTCGACGGTGCGCTGCGCATTGCCGCGCCATGCTTCTTCGGCGGATTCGAAATTGCTGTAGACACCCACCACATGGATGCTTTCGGGGTCCTGAAATTCGAGCGTGCGGGGATCCTTGACCCTGCCGCCCATTACCAGGTGCAGTAATTGCTTGCTCTCTGTTTCGGCCATGTCTGAACCTTTGTGCAGCGTCGGCATGATCAGCCGCTGCCGTTCCGGATTGATGAAGATTATGCGTTCCACTAACGACTTCGGCGCGGCAGGCCAAGCCCGCCGCGCCGAAAATCGCGATTGCCGAACCGCAGGTTTCAGCGGCGCAGATCGCGCAAGGTGCGGTCCGCCTTCTTGCTGGCCTGACGAGAGAGACTACGCGCTGCATCGCCAGTGTTCCCGGCGCGGTAATGCGCTTCCCGGTTCAACTGGCGCGCCTTGTCGCTGATCCCGTCCCCGATATCCTCAGCCAAATCGCCTGCCGTATCGAAGATTCCGGTGGCATAGGCGATGCCAAGCTCGCTCAATGTGCTTGCAAGCGAAGACGCCTTCGATGTCGCCCTGCGCCGCATTCGCCGACCGGGGCCGGGGATCAGTGACGCAATGATGACACCAAGGGCGAGGCCGCCTGCAACTGCCGCAATCGGGTGATCTTTTGCAAAATTGACCGTGCCGTCGCGAATGTCGGCTGCATAGTCACCAATCCCGCGCTCCGCGTTGCGGGCCTCGCTGGCCTCGATCTTTTGTCGCAGTTCTTCGCGTTTTTCTTCTTGTGTCTGATTCATGTCGGAAAATCTTCGCCTACGATGTTTCTAAAATGGTGTTTCGGGCCAGCCGCGCTCAATAGTGACGATCATCATCTTCGTCCCATTCATCGTCATCCCAATCATCGTCATCCCAATCGTCGTCATCGTCGCCGGAGAAGATCGAGAGTATCGGATTGCGGGCAAACCACAGGCCGACAGCTGCCAGCAGGGCATACAGCACGCCGCGATTGTTGTCGGCGACCTCGACGGCTTCGTCGAACACATCACTCGCCCCGATCGCCGCCCGGTCGAACAAGCGCGACCCTACGCCTTTCTCTGCAAGATCTTCCCGCAGATGGCGGTAATCCTGCATGAACACGGCCTTCGCTCCATCGCGGATCGCCCGGTCCTGGCGAAGCTGATTGTCGATATCCATCACTGATCCGCTCATCGGTCGCCCTCCTTATAGGCAGAGGACATGGCCGCGAATTTCTTCCTGGCCATGTTGCCGAGGATCAATGCGCCGATGACGAGAAGTGCGACGACGAGAGCGGTTGCGCCCCACGCCGTGATCAGCGGTGTCAATGCGATGATCAGGCCGACCACCAGGGCAATCCCCGCCAGATGGAGGAACGCGAGCGCCCCTCCCAGGAAAGTTGCGCCCTTCTTGCCCTTTTCCAGGGTAAAGCGGGCGCGTGTCTTCTGATAGGCGAGTTCGGCCTCTGCGTAAGTCTTGCCATCCTCATAAAGAGCGGTGATGTCATCCTTCAGCGATCCGCCGGCATACGGGTCCTCGTGAGGCTCCGCCACTTCGGCTTCAATCGTGGGATCGGTCCGCACACTTTCTTCGAGCATTCAGTCTTCCCTTCTGAAGGGTGAAGGGATCAGCGGCGACCGGTGCTGAAGATTCGCGACAGCATGAAACCGGTTACGGCTGCGATCCCGATGGCCGTTCCGGGGCTCTTGCGAACGAATTCGCGGACATCTTCGCCCAGTTCCTCGATGCTCTTGTTGTCGAGACTGTCGGCCGTGTCCTGCAGGCTGCGCGATGCGGTGCGGGCATAGTCGCCATATTGCGCGCCCATCTTCTCGTCCAGCGTGGAAGCATTCTCGTCGACCAGGCGCGCGAGCGACGCGATGCCGCCGCTGACCTTGGCCTTGCCCTCCACGGCATATTCGCCAGCGCGGTTCTTCGCCTGATCGGTGTAGGCCTTGGCTTCGGCGCGAAGATCGTCACCCTTGCCGCGGGCCCGCGTCTTGTAATCGTCGGCGCGATGACCGGCCTCGGAACGCAGCGCAGCAGCGCCGGCCTTCGCTTCGTTCAGCGCCGAATTGAAGCGCGTCCGGGCTTCGTTGCGGCCGTCCGTGCCCGATGTTCCGGCATTGTCGTCCACTATCGTAGAGGTGTTGGTCGCCGTGTCAGCGGCGTTTCGCGTCGAACCGCCCGGATGGGTCGCGGTCGCGTTGTTCAGCGCCGTCGTCTTGCGGGTGCTGCTCTTTTCTGTGGTAAGCGGGGGTGTGCCGGCTTCTGCCATGGTCTTTTCCTTTGCCCTGATGCGTTTCGTAAGATCATCCCGTTCTGTCATCCGCCGAGAAGCGACGATCAAAAGACCGGGGTTTCAAAATGGCAACGCAACTTGCGCGGCATTGTTCCGACTTATAGGACGCGACGCAGACGATGCGGTGCTGATCCGCTTCGAACCGCGTTTACAGCAAACGGAGCCTGCCATGACCGCCATTATCGATATCCACGCGCGCGAAATTCTCGATAGCCGAGGTAATCCCACGGTCGAGGTGGACATCCTGCTCGACGATGGCAGCTTCGGTCGCGCCGCAGTGCCCTCCGGCGCCTCCACCGGCGCGCATGAGGCGGTGGAACTTCGCGATGGCGATGCTGCGCGTTACCTCGGAAAGGGCGTGTTGAAGGCGGTGGATGCGGTGAATGGCGAGATCGCGGAGCACCTGCTCGGCCTCGATGCGGAAGACCAGCGCGACATTGACGGCGTCATGATCGCGCTCGACGGAACCGACAATAAGAGCCGCCTCGGCGCGAATGCGATCCTGGGCACCAGCCTCGCTGTCGCGAAAGCCGCCGCCGCCGCCCGCGGCCTGCCGCTCTATTCCTATATCGGCGGGGTGGGAGCGCATCTGCTGCCCGTGCCGATGATGAACATCATCAATGGCGGCGAACATGCCGACAATCCGATCGATATCCAGGAATTCATGGTCATGCCGGTAGGAGCCGACAGCCTTGCCGAGGCCGTACGCTGGGGCGCGGAGATCTTCCATACGCTGAAGAAGGGCCTGACACAGAAGGGCCTCGCCACCTCCGTCGGCGACGAGGGTGGTTTCGCGCCCGACATCGCCTCCACCCGCGATGCGCTGGATTTCATCATGCGGTCGGTCGAGCAGGCGGGCTTCAAGCCGGGCGAGGATGTCGTGCTGGCGCTCGACTGCGCGGCGACCGAATTCTATCGCAGCGGCAAATACGAGATTTCAGGCGAGAAGCTGTCGCTGGACGGGCAGGAAATGGCCGAATACCTGGCGAAGCTCTGCGACGATTACCCGATCCGTTCCATCGAGGACGGTATGGCGGAAGACGATTTCGCGGGCTGGAAGGCCCTGACGGACAGGATCGGCGACCGGGTGCAACTGGTGGGAGACGATCTGTTCGTGACCAATCCGCAGCGGCTGCGGCAGGGCATCGCGGATGGTCTCGCCAATTCCCTGCTGGTGAAGGTCAACCAGATCGGATCGCTTTCCGAAACGATGCAGGCTGTCGATATCGCTCACCGGGCGGGCTACACCGCCGTGATGAGCCATCGCTCCGGCGAGACCGAGGATGCCACCATCGCCGATCTGGCGGTCGCGACCAATTGCGGGCAGATCAAGACCGGTTCGCTGGCACGCTCGGACCGGCTGGCGAAATATAATCAGCTGATCCGGATCGAGGAGGAGCTTGGCGGCAGCGCCCGCTTTGCCGGCCGCGAATGCTTTGGCCGTCTTTCCTGAAGGCGCTTTTGCCCGGGGGCGGGGAGCCTCAGCGGTTCTCCTCCTCCATTTCTTCCTCGACCTCCTCTTCGACCTCGTGCTCGATCTTCTCCATGCGTTCCATCACCCGGCGGTTCTTGGGGCTGAGGAGATATTGCCACACGCCCCACAGATTGATCAGCAGGAGGATGCCGTTCATCGCGGCAATCGGCATGGCATCGCCGGTCAGGCCGGAGACGATCCACATAATCGCCACGACACTGAACAGGACGAAGCCCCAACCGGTGGCGCGCCGGCCGAGATCGGCGGCGATAAGGCCTGCGGCTATCATGGTGCCGATGGCAGCGGACCATTCGAGCGGTCCGTTCATCGGCTGAGTCCCGTCCCTAGCCGCAGATTACCGAGGCCGATCATCATCTGGAGAAGCGGTTCTGCAGCTTCAACAGGGCGAGCGCAGCCTCGGCAGCCTCGCCGCCCTTGTTCTTTCTAGCAGGGTCCGCCCGTTCCAGCGCCTGCGCCTCGTTCTCCACCGTCAGAATGCCGTTCCCGATGGCAATTCCGTCCATGGACAGCGCCATGAGGCCGCGCGCGCTTTCTCCGGCGACGATCTCGAAATGATAGGTTTCGCCGCGGATTACCACGCCGATCGCGACGAAGCCGGCATAATCCGCACTATCCGCTGCCAGCGATATTGCGCCCGGCAATTCGAGCGCCCCCGGAACGGTCAGCACCTCCGCCTCGTGCCCTGCTGCTTCCAGGGCGTTTCTTGCGCCTGTGATCAGCATATCATTGAGATGTTCGTAGAAGCGAGCTTCCACGATAAGGAACTTGGCCATGTATCGCTCCCGGAGCGGTGATTGGGATCGTGCAGCGCTAGACGAATTGCGCGTGTCATCAAGAAGCGATTGCAGCGCGGTGCCGAAACCATCTTCTCCACCATGGCTTCCAGCGCCGATCACGAAGAAGAATCTCGGAACGAACGGACAAGCCAATCTTTCGAATCGCATAGCAGACGAATTAACGAACGAATTTTGCCGGAGTCGAGAAATGCAGCTCAAGCCCCTGAACGAACAGACGATCGTCATCACCGGCGGTTCGTCGGGAATCGGCCTCGCAACGGCAGAACGTGCAGCGCGCAGCGGGGCCAATGTCGTCATCATCGCGCGCGGTGAAGACGCGTTGGAAAAGGCTGCGGCGAAGATCCGTGCATCTGGTGGCAGGTGTGATCACGTCGTCGCCGATGTCGCCTCGCGCGAGCAGGTGCGCGCAGCGGTCGCCACTATAATTGACCGGCACGGCGGTTTCGACACCTGGGTCAGCAATGCCGGCGTGGGTGTCTATGCGAAGCTGGAGGACCTTGCGGATGAGGATCACCGGCAGGTTTTCGAAACAAATTACTGGGGTGTGGTCCATTGCGCGACAGAAGCCCTGCCGCAATTGAAGAAGCGCGGCGGTGCCCTCATCACCATGGGCTCGATATCGTCGCAGATGCCCGCGCCGCTCCTGTCCTCCTATACGGCCAGCAAATATGCAGTGAAGGGTTATATCGATTCGCTGCGGCTCGAACTGATGCATGACGACGCGCCGGTATCGGTGACGCTGATCCAGCCCAGCGGCATCAACACTCCTTTCAGCAAGCATGCGCTGAACGAAACCGACGATCGGGCGCAGGTTCCGCCACCTGTCTACGATCCGGAGATCGTTGCGAAGGCCGTCTGCAACGCGGCCGAAAATCCCGTGCGCGACATGATCGTCGGTGGCGGTGGCCGGGCGATGACCCTGCTCGCCAATGTCGCGCCCAATTTTGCGGATCACCTCTTCGAAAAGGCGTTCTTCGCGACGGCCCTGCGGGACAAGCGGAAGCGCAGGAGCAAGGGCGGATTCCACGAGACCGGTGCCGACGGTGCCATCTACGGTGATCAGGGCACCTTTATGCGAAGCACGAGTCTCTACACAACGATGCGGCTGAATCCCGCCGCTACGGCCATTGGCCTGCTGGCTGTCGCTGCCGGAGCGGCAGGCCTGCTGAAACGGCGAGGTTAGATAACCCGCCACGCGCGCAGAAGTTGCGAAAGCGGAGAATGCCGTCTTGGGGATCGCGCGATGAACCTCGCCGATCCCATATCGGCACGCAAAATTGCACGAGTTGCACGAAGAAGGGAAGAACATTGATCGCTTCGAACGCGCCGGAAAGACTACCTAAAAGACTGCCCGTATGATGTTTTCCTTTCTCCGATCCTCGGCCGCAGGATCGGGGCGGATCAAGCGATATGCCACACGTGGCAAGCGGACCGTGCAGATCAATACGCCTGTCATGGCAGCCCTGGCGATGGCGCTGCTGCTGCCCGCATGCGCTGCCGAGGACGACAAGGAGACGCGGATGATCGAGAGCGGGGCAGAGGCGGACGGTGGACGGGCTGAGCAGAAGCTCACACCGGCCGAGGCGCTGGCCCGCGTTCCGATCCCCTCGTCCCCTCCGGCAGAAAGTAAAGCCGAATTGCGGCTGGCAAGCGATCTCGAGCGTCTGGCGCAGGCATTCGAGGGGGAGGTCGGGATTGCCGTTCGCGATGTGGCGCGCGGCTGGACCGCGGAACATCGGGGTGACGAATTCTTCCCGCAACAGAGCGTCAGCAAGCTGTGGGTAGCGATCGCGGCGCTCGAACTGGTCGACAGGGGCAAGCTTGACCTGTCGGCGGAGGTAACCCTGGACAAGGATGATCTCACGCTGTTCTATCAGCCGGTCAGAACCCTCGTCCTGCGTCGCGACGGCTACACGACCACTCTCGACGATCTGCTGGAGAGAGCCATCATGCGGAGCGACAACACGGCCAATGATTTTCTGCTGCGACGGATCGGTGGGCCGGATACCGTACGCAGAATTCTCGCGGAGAAGAAGATCGGCGGCATCCGGTTCGGCCCGGGAGAGCGGAAGTTGCAAAGCGGCATCGCGGGACTGGAGTGGGATCAGGACTACTCGCTCGAATCCGGCTTTCACGAGGCTAGGGCAGAGGTGCCGGCGAAGAGGCGTGAGCAGGCGTTTCGAGATTATCTCGACAATCCGGTCGATGGAGCGACTCCGGTCGGGATCGCGAATGCCCTCGCCAGATTGCAGGAGGGCGAACTTCTCTCGCCCGCCTCCACCGCCAAGCTGCTGGCGATCCTGAGCAGGACGAAGAGCGGCCCCAGGCGTCTGAAAGGCGGCCTCGCACCCGGCTGGTCCATCGCCCACAAGACCGGCACGGGCCAGGTCTTCAAAGGCGTGCAGGCCGGCTACAACGATATCGGCGTAGTGACATCGCCGGGTGGCAGGTACTATTCCGTCGCGGTCACGATCGGCCGGACCAGCCAGCCCATTCCCGCAAGGATGCAGCTGATGCAGAACACGGTAAAGGCAGTGATCGCCTATGACCGGCGCGCGGCCCGCCAAAAAGGCGCTTGAGAGGCACGGGCGGTGTGGCCGAACCACGATTCCCACCGTGGAGGTGCACCAATACGACTATACCGATGCGATGGCGACCTCGCTGCGCCGACGACACGCAAGCGCGTCCCCGCCGGTTACATTGCCGATCTTGCCAGAAAAATGGTGGACGCACTTGGGTTCGAACCAAGGACCCGCTGATTAAGAGTCAGCTGCTCTACCAACTGAGCTATGCGTCCACGAGATTGCCGTGTGCCTTGCAGCGAAAGGGCGAATCGTGCCCGTCGCCGGGCAGGCGCTGCATATAACGCGGTGCCTGCACATTGAAAGAGGCCGCGCCATGTTTTTTCACCTCAGGCGGAGAATGAGCGTGCGCGGCGGCTGCGGTTCCAGCTGTTCACCATCATCAGCGCACCGATACAGAGCATGTTGGTGAGCATGGACGATCCGCCATGACTCATGAAGGGCAGGGGGATGCCGACGACAGGGGCAAGGCCCATCACCATCATCAGGTTGATGACGACGTAGAAGAAGATCGTGGCGACCATGCCGGCAGCCAGCAGCGATGCGAAGCGATCGCTGGACTGGCGCGCCACCCTCAGGCCCCATCCCAGGATCAGGACGAAGATGCCGATCACCACCAGCCCGCCGATCAGGCCCCATTCCTCCGCCATGGTCGCGAAGACGAAATCGGTATGGGGTTCGGGAAGGTAGTTGAGATGGCTTTGCGACCCTTCGTTGAAACCCTTGCCGAAAAGGCCACCGGACCCGATGGCGATCTTCGATTGGGTGATATGATAGCCCGACCCCAGCGGATCGCTTTCGGGGTCGAGGAAGGTGAAAACTCTGCGCTGCTGATATTCCTGCAGCCCGAAGAAGAAGGCGAGCGGCGCCGCGATGGCGGCCCCGAGTGCGCCGATGACGAACCAGCGCAGGGGCAGACCGGCCAGGAACATCACGATCGCGCCCCCGAAGATAAGCGCCAGCGACGTGCCGAGATCGGGTTGCAGCAACACCAGGCAGACCGGCGCAAACAGCAGGACACCGGCGGGCACGATCGCGCGCCACGAACCGGTCATGCCGGGCGGAAGCGTGTCGTAGAAACGTGCGAGCGCCAGCACGATGGCGGGCTTCATCAGTTCCGATGGCTGCAGGACAATAAATCCGAGATTGAGCCAGCGCTGGCTGCCCCCGCCGATCGCGCCGATCGCCTCCACCGCAACGAGCAGCAGCAGCACGATGCCGTAAATCGGATAGGCAAGAAATTTCACCCATTGCCGCGAAAAGCGGGTCATGATCGCCGCCATCACCAGGAACAAGGCGAAACGGACCAGATGCGACTGGGCATAAGGCTGCATGCTGCCGCCCGCCGCCGAATAGAGGACAGCCGCTCCGAAGGCGATGAGCGTGATCAGCGGGAACAGCATCGACCATGGCTGCCGCGCAATGGGTGCCGGAACTACCGAACTCATGGCGTCGCCGCCGCCGGCCTTGCACCCGCTGCCGGAGCTTGCGCCGGTGCTGGAACCCGTGCTGGAGCCGGTGCCGGTGCGGCGATCGTACCGGGCGGCGGGCCGGCCGAACCTTCCTCGTCCCCGGGTTCGGGGCGCGGCGTGGTTGGCCGGTCCGCCAGGGCGGATGGCCGTTCGGCAGCCGCGCGCGCTTCCGCATCGACACGGGCGAAGATATCCGCCTCGCGGCGCGGCACGGGCTCGACGCTTTCACCTGCCGCTGCCGCATAGGCTGCATATTTGGAGTTCAGCCGCTGCTGCGCGGTGCCGCCCCAGCCCTTTTCAAGTTCGGTAAGTGCGTCGAGGCCCTTCTGCGGGTCGAACATGAACGTCATGACGTCACGCGCGATCGGATAGGCGGCACCGGAACCGCCGCCATGTTCGATGACCACGGCACCTGCATAACGCGGATTGTTGAACGGCGCGAAGAAGATGAACAATCCGTGGTCGCGATATTTCCAATTGCCCGTCTTGCCGTCGCTGCGGCTGAGGCTGACGACCTGCGCGGTTCCGGTCTTGCCAGCCATGTTCACGCCCTCGATCGGAATGCGCGCCCGCCCGGCCGTGCCAGGTCCGTTGACCACGTCGGACATGGCGTTCTGGATCGTGCGGACATGGTCCTGACTGAAATTCATCGATGCCGGGGACGGGTCGTTCGGATTGATGATGAGGCGCGGCATCAGCTTGGCCCCGGTCGCTAGGCGCGCGGACATCACGGCGAGCTGGAGCGGACTGGCCAGCATGTAACCCTGCCCGATTGTCGCATTCACGGTGTCGAAGGGCTGCCACTCCCGCTCGTACTTCCGCATTTTCCATTCGGGATCGGGCACGGTGCCGTAGAACTGGCTGGTGACGGGCAGGGGGAATTCCTGCCCCATGCCGCAGCGCTTGGCCATCGGCGCGATGACATCCATGCCGAGCTGCTGGGCGAAATGATAGAAGTAGACATCGCAGCTCTGGTAGATGCCCTTGGCCATGTCGACGGTGCCGTGGCCGCCGCGTTTCCAGCAGCGGAAGACTCGGTTGCCGACCCGCAGGCCGCCACCGCAGAAGACGGTCGCGGCAGGATCCAGCCCGGCTTCCAGAAACGCCATGGACACCATCGGCTTGACCGTGGAACCCGGAGGATACAGCCCTTTGAGCACCTTGTTCCGCAGTGGCACGCGTTCGTCCTCGCGCAGCATCGAATATTCGACGCTGCCGATGCCGTCGGAAAAGCTATTGGGGTCGAAGCTCGGCATGGAGGACATGCAGAGCAGGTCGCCCGTCCTGCAATCCATCACTACCACGGACCCGGATTCGAGCCCCAGGCGGCGGGCGGCGTAATCCTGCAACGGGCCGTCGATGGTCGTGCGGACCGGGTTGCCCTGAATGTCTTCCCTGGTTGCAAGATCGCGGACGATCCGCCCTGATGCGGTCACCTCGACCCGGCGCGCCCCCGGAACGCCTCGCAGGCGCTGCTCGAACTGCTTTTCCAGTCCGTCCTTACCGATCTTGTATCCCGGCGTGATGAGGATCGGGTTGCCGTCCTCCTCGAATTCCTCGGCCGAGGCGGCGCCGACATATCCGATCAGATGGCCGACTGCGGGGCCGGTGGGATAATAGCGGGAGAAGCCGCGCTGCGGAACCACGCCCGGAAAATCGGGCAAGCGCACGCTGATGGCGGCGAACTGATCGTAATCGAGGCCGCTTGCAACCTCTACCGGCTGAAAATTGCGCGCCTCGGCCAGCTTCGATTTGACATCGGCGACCCGCGCCGGGTCGAGCGCGAGAAGTTCGGCCAGCTGATCTATCGTGCCTTCCGGGTCGTCCATGCGTTCGGGGATGACGTCGACGCGAAAATCGGCCCGGTTGGAGGCGAGGGGCGCATTGTTCCGGTCGAGGATCCATCCGCGGCGCGGCGGAATCAGGCTCAGATTGACGCGGTTGCTTTCGGATTCCAGCTCGTATTTCTTGTTCTCGGCAATGGCGATATAGCTCATGCGCCCGGCCAGCAGCAAGGCGAACCCGCCCTGGACAGCGCCGAGGGCAAAGGTTCGCCGGTCGAACCGGTTCTGCAGAATGGATGAGGAAACTACTTCCCTGCCGCGCTTTCCGAAAATCATCGCACCGACCGTACACGCCACAGCCTGAACCTATCCAGTCTGGCGACGATCCTGGCGACCAGCGGAAAGACCAGGATGGAGAGGACATATTGCGGAATCAGCACGATGGCGACCGACAGCTCGATATCCGCCCCGCTGAAAATCGCCGCGAACACCAGATAGGCACCCACCAGCAGAGTGGCGACGAGCCAGTCCTGGTAGAAACTGCGCCAGGGAAAGCGGGTTTCCACCCCTTCGATGGCGAGCATCACGACAGACCAGAGAAAGATCGCACTGCCGAAAGGCTGGCCGCTGAACAGATCGTCGAAAAGCCCCAGCGGAAACCCCGCCCACATCGGCAGCAATCCGGGCCGGACAAGGCGCCAGGCAACGAGAAACAGCAGTCCCGTCGGCGGGACGAGCGGAATGGCAGAGGCAATCGGGATCAGCGGCAGCAGCGACCCGAACAGGATCGTGAGCCAGGGAATTGAATAGGCAAGCAGCGGCGAATGATCGCGATTGATCCGGCTGCCATACCGGTCGCGCCGGGACCGGGGATTGAGGCGGTCGATCATTCGGTCTGAACCTCGGCGGACCCGGCCGGTTCCGCCGTGCTTTCTGCCGGCTCCACCTGAGCCGACCCGTCTTCGCCGAATGCTTCATCGGGTGCGGTATTCGCCCCGATCGCTGCAGCCGGTTGCCAGATCGGTTCGACCGACACGAAATCGGACGCCGCAGGGTCGCTGATGATGCGCGCGATGCCGCCATCCTCGGTCTTCTGGCTCAATACCGCGACGGCGATGCCGGGGCGGTAATATCCGCCAGCGCCGCTTGTCACGAAGACATCCCCGACTTTCAGGGGATTGATGCCGAGGTTGATCAGGCGAATGCGCAACCGTCCGTCGCCGCGCCCTTCGGCGAAGGCGACCGTTTCATCCTGCGCGCGGCGCACCGGCAGCACGCTTTCGCTGTCGGTCAGCAGCAGCACGCGCGAGGAATTGCGCGCCACTTCGAGGACGCGCCCGACCACCCCGCGCGGAGACCGCACGGGCATGCCCACCCTCACGCCGTCATTCGACCCTGCCGCCAGATAGGCGAAGCGCCGCGTGCTGGCAGCGGTGGAGGCGACGAGGCGCGCCACGGCCACTGGACGAACCTCGTCTTCCTGTAAGCGGAGAAGTCCCTTGAGGCGGCGGTTTTCCTGCTTCACCGCCGCCGCTTCGGCAAGGCGGATGCGGGCAAGCTCCATCTCCTCCTTCAGCGCGGCGTTCTGCCTGCCGGCGCGGAGATAGCCCTGAACGCTCTCGATGAACCCCAGTGATTCGGCACGGGCCGCGCCATTCGCCTGCGCCACGGGCACGGTCACGTCGCTGGCCGCTCCGCGCAATCCGCCGAACAGGGTGGGTTGCCACAGCGACAGACCCAGCAGCACGGCACCGACAAGCGCGCCGATGCCTGCGACGACATAGCCGGTGAACTGACTGAACTGCGCCCTGCGCGAATGCCCCGAGCGCCGTGAGGAAGGCGGCGCCATCCGATTTTCCCCTTAAGCTGTCATCAACACGCCGCGATAGATCGGATCTTCCATCGCGCGCCCGGTGCCCAGCGCAACGCAGGACAGCGGATCTTCCGCGATGCTGACGGGAAGGCCGGTTTCCTCGCGCAGATGCACGTCCAGCCCGGAAATCAGCGCGCCGCCGCCGGTGAGCACGATGCCCTGATCGACGATGTCGGCGGCGAGTTCGGGGGCGGTGTTTTCCAGCGCGATGCGAACGCCTTCGACGATGGCACCGATGGGTTCGGCCAGGGCTTCGGCAACATGACCCTGGTTGATGGTGATTTCCTTGGGCACACCGTTGACGAGGTCGCGGCCCTTGATGGTGATGGTTTCACCGACACCGTCTTCGGGCATCGTCGCGACGCCGTAGCTCTTCTTGATCCGTTCGGCCGTGCTTTCACCGATCAGCAGATTGTGATGGCGACGGACATAGGACACGATCGTTTCGTCCATCTTGTCGCCGCCGGTGCGTACCGATGTCGTATAGGCGAGGCCCCGCAGCGACAGCACGGCGACTTCGGTCGTGCCGCCGCCGATGTCCACCACCATCGAACCGACCGGCTCGGTCACCGGCATGTCCGCGCCGATCGCGGCCGCCATGGGCTCCAGGATCAGGAAGACCTGGCTGGCACCCGCATTGCTCGCCGCATCGCGGATCGCGCGGCGTTCGACCGAAGTCGATCCCGAAGGCACGCAGATCACGATTTCGGGGTAGCGGAACAGGCTCTTCTTGCCATGCACCTTGCGGATGAAATGCTTGATCATCTCTTCCGCGATCTCGATATCGGCGATCACGCCATCGCGCAGGGGGCGGATCGCCTCGATCGAATCGGGGGTCTTGCCCATCATCATCTTGGCATCGTCGCCCACGGCCTTGACCCGCTTGATGCCGTTCAGCGTTTCGATAGCGACCACGGAGGGTTCGTTGAGGATGATGCCCTGATCCTGCACATAGACCAGAGTATTCGCCGTACCGAGGTCGATCGCCATGTTCTGCGAGCCGAATTTCAGAAGATTCGAGAAAAAGCCCATTGGTGCCGAATTTCCGTGCTGTTTCGGGCCGGCAGCGCAGTTTCCTGCAGCCGTGACAGCCCGTTTGTGACTGGGAGTGGCCCCGTCCTTAGCCAATCATCCCCTAAAAGGCTAAAAATTATTCGGGGCTGTGGAGGATTATTTCACTGTCTGCCTCGAATTGCCGGCGGCTCGTCGCTACAAGCGGCGCGATGCCGGAAATTCGCCGACTGCCAGAGGATCTCGTCAACCGCATCGCCGCGGGCGAGGTGGTGGAGCGCCCGGCGTCTGCCCTGAAGGAAGTGGTGGAAAATGCCATCGATTCGGGCGCGAAGCGCATTGCGATCAGTCTGGTGGACGGCGGGCTGTCCCGTTTCGAGGTGACGGACGATGGTTGCGGCATGGACCGGGCCGAGATGGCGATGGCGCTGCAACGCCATGCGACCTCCAAACTGCCGGAAAGCCTGATCGGCGAGCATGGCGCGCTGGAACAGGTCACCACCCTGGGCTTCCGGGGCGAGGCGCTGCCGTCCATCGCCAGCGTGTCGCGGCTCACGCTTGAAAGCCGCCCGCAAGGGGGGGAGGCTGGCTGGCGCATGGTGACAGACCACGGCAGCACGATCGCCGACGAACCTGCCGCATTGCCGCCGGGTACCCGCGTGCGAGTGGAAAGCCTGTTCGCCAAGGTGCCTGCGCGGCGAAAATTCCTGCGCACCGCCCGCAGCGAATATGCAGCGGTGCTCGACGTGGTGCGGCGGCTTGCCATGGCGCGGCCCGACATCGCCTTCACCCTCGACCATGGCGGCCGCCGAACTCTGGCCGTGGCGGAGGGCGACAGCCTGGCACACCGCGTGTCCGCAACTATCGCGCGCGAATTGGAGGACAATGGCGTTTCCATCGCGCTCGAACGCCCGGCAGGAACCGGCACGATGCGCCTGACCGGGATCGCAGGCTTGCCCACCTTCAATCGCGGGATTGCTGACCAGCAATATCTGTTCGTCAATGGCCGCCCGGTGAAGGACCGCCTGCTGACCGGCGCGGTGCGCGGCGCCTATTCCGACATGCTGGCACGCGATCGCCACGCGGTCCTGGCACTGTTTCTGGACCTTCCGCCCGAGGATGTGGATGTGAATGTCCACCCGGCGAAGACCGAGGTGCGCTTCCGCGATGCGCAGAACGTGCGCGGCTTCATCGTGTCGGGCCTGCGGTCCGCGCTGTCGACAGGAGACCGGCGCAGCGCTCAGTCGCCGGACAAGGGAGCGATGGGCCGCTGGCAGACGGAACCTGCGGGCGGGGCAGGATTGCCTGACGCTCATGCCAAAGCCTATGCCGGGACGACATCGCTGTTCCGCGACCCGCCCGGTGCCGATCGGAACATCGTCGGGGAATCCGCGCAAGGGTGGCGAGGGGAGGCCGATCCCGTGGCGGCTCCGTTGCAGGGGCGCGTTGCCGAGAGTGCGGCCGCGCCGGCGAATGCGGGTGACTTTCCCCTCGGCATAGCGCGCGGGCAGGTGGCGAACACCTATATCGTCGCAGAAGCTGCGGACGGGCTCGTCCTTGTCGATCAGCACGCGGCGCATGAGCGGCTGGTGCTGGAACGCTTGCGCGCCGCGGGGTCAGGGGCTTCGGTGGCCCGTGCCCAGGCGCTGCTGATGCCCGAGGTCGTGGAGATGGACGAACCGGCCTGCGACCGGCTGGAGGACGCGGCCGAAAAGCTGGCGGAGATGGGCCTCGCCATCGAGAGGTTCGGCCCGTGCGCCATGCTCGTCCGCAGCGTGCCCCATGCGCTCGGCGGATCGGACCCGGCGAAATTGCTGGGCGACATTGCCGACGACCTGGCGAAACATGGCGAGGCATTGCTGCTCGGCGAAAAACTCGATCTCGTGCTCGCCACCATGGCCTGTCACGGATCGGTCAGGGCAGGGCGGGTGCTGCGGACCGAGGAGATGAACGCCCTCCTGCGCGAAATGGAACGCACCCCGCGCTCCGGCCAATGCAATCACGGCCGGCCCACCTGGGTCAAGCTGTCGATGGACGATGTGGAGAAGCTGTTCGGGCGTCACTGACGCACCGATGTTGGGGCAGAGTTTGGAACGGCAGATACTGGCATATTTGAACTTGCAAACGGACGTTCGGCTTACGACCCCATTGCAGATGTCCACCAATCAGCTAAGCTTTGCATGTGGAGTATCTCAAACATGCTTCGTCTGCTCTCTTGATGGTGGTTTGCGTTGGATGCTCACCGGCACCTTCCTCTATTTGCGCATTGTCCCAGAACCGGCACTTCTGGCAGGGAGTAGAGGTGGCATGGAGCGGCGAGGTCATCGACGTGATGGCCCCTCCACACGGGGGTGGAATCTATTTCACTGATTACAGGTGTGGCGTAAACATCGAACTCGATCCTGACACCAATCCGAACCTCTACTCCGCTTCCGAAGACTGGTCTGGCCACCTAGCAGTTGCCGAATTCAAGGTGAGGGGGCGTTTGTCCTACAAGGATGGCGAGGTAGTGCTTCGTCCCGAACAGCTTACGCAAACGTCGCCGTGGCTGATTGACGATGGATTTGACGGTTACATGGAAAAACGGCGGGCCACCCTTTTGGAAAAGGGCTTGCTCACGATCCCTCCGCAATGACCGCTTCCCACCCATATCAGGACTTCCTTGTCTGCATCGGCAGCGCCCTAAAGCGGACAGGCAGGTTATCAGCGACGCCCGCCAGAACCATCTGGGGTCAGCGCCCCTGTACATCCAGCGGATCATTGCTGCTGGTTTAACGGCAGCCATGATCCTTCCTTATAGCCGCTTACCCTGCAATCAGCCGCGTGACCTCGGTGCGCGGGATAATCTTCGTGCGCGAGCCTTCCCGGTCGAACACCGGCAGGCGGCGCCCGTCAGGCAGGAAGTAGCGCGTCCGCCAGCGGCCTTCGCCATCGGCTTCGCTGACGGTGCAGACCTTGCCGCCATTTCGCTGCGCCCCTGCGGCATAGGCAGCCAGCATGCTTTTCTCCAGCTTGTTCAGATCGGCAAATTCGCGTCTGGTGTAGAGCCTTGCCGCCGCCGAATTGACTTGCGAGCAGCTTGCCTTGCCCATTTTCTCCTCCAATGAAGATGTCTCCATCCACACGCCGTCACCGATCCGGACCAACCCGAAGGAGCGGTCATCCCGGCCCGGTGCGAAGTCCGCATTCGTGCCCGATACCGCGTAAACCACATATTCCGGCCCGAACAGATCGGCAAAATCACGTTCGGATGAAATGGCGATGTCACCTGCACGTTCGGACAGAACGACATTGTCCATCGTGCCGCCGGGTTTTGTCGCTAACACATCCTCAAGATAGATCCCGTTTTCGCTCCAGCCGGCAATTTGATCACCGGGGCGGAACACCCGTTCCACGTTCCGGTCGATTGCCTCTGCCAGCCGCGCATCGTCATCGATGCCTGCCAGCAGATCCGTATAGCTGCTGGCCTCGCTGTAATCATCGACGACGACCGGACGATAGACGCAGGCGCCCAGTCCCAGCGCCAGTGCCGCGACGATGCATGCGCCTGTGCGATATGCCTGATGATGACGAAGCCGGTGCATTGCTGTTCCCCCCGATTGCGCTGACAAGTTTCAGACCGCTGCGCCTGCTTGTGCAAGTTTCCGCCACGCTTGCCAATATGCATCGCGCGCGGAATCTTCAGCGCTGCAAACCGGCGGCGATCGTCCTCGATCTAAAGATTCAGCCGCCCGGTGTGGGCGCGGTGTTGATCGCACCGGCATCTTTCAGATTGTCGGCGCTCTCACGCGCGGCAGCTTCGACTGCTGCCCATTCCGCCCTGGTCCGGCAGACCCGGTGCGGTACCCGCGTTCCCGTCACCCGCAATTTGCGGCAGATGAGCTTTTTGTCATCATGCGGCGCGACAATTTCCGGCTGCTTTTCCGCAGGTGCAGCTTGCCCCTTTTGACTGCCGCCCGATTGGGCGAGCGCCGGCGCAACAGCCATTGCCGCTGCGATCAGCGCCACCGAGACCGGGATTGTATGGGAATAACGCAATGCTCCTCTCCTTCGGCGCAGATCTTATCCTTTGGTGAACTTTTTGGCAACTTCGCGCCTCTCGCGCCGGATGCCGTCGATGCTTGAAGAACATGCTGGAATGGACCCGCCAACCGTCTATGGTGCCCCGGCCTGCGGCGTCTTGACCTGGCGGGCTCCTCTCTCCAGTCACGTTGGACGATGTTCTTGAAACGATCCGCTCTCTGCATCATCGCTCTGGCCGCCGCATCCTGTAGCGACGAACCGACCGCGGCGGAGCGCGAGGCGATCAGCGATGCCAAGATCGCAGCGGTGGAAGCGGCGCAGATCGTGCCTGCCGAAGAACTCGCACCGCAGCCGATCGGTTCCGATCTGCTGATGCGGGAAAATATCGGCGGAGCAGGGTGCGCCTTTACACCTGCGAAAGGCCTTTCCGGGCCGGTCCTGGTGACGCGGCCCGATCTGGCCTATATGCGGCTTGGCGACCAGATGGTCCGTTTTGCAGCCGACAAGGGAAGCGCGCGGCTGCCGCTGGATGGCTGGACGAAATATGTCGGCAAGGCCCGGTCCCTGCAACTGGCCGTGGACAGTTCAGGCGAGGCACCGGGCGCAAGCGACATGATGCGCGGCGGCGATGCACTGCTGGTCGTGAAAGATGAACGCGAACGCATCATCTTCGAAGCGGATGAGAAGCTGGCGTGCGCTTCGTAACGCAGCCTGACCAGGCTCAGCAGGCGATGTCGGGATTGCGAACGCGGATCAGGCCGTTGCTGACCATTTCCATCACGATCTCATCATGCTGATTGATGGTGCGGCTACGTGATTTGAACAGGCCGAGATTGGGCTTCGACTTGCTGCGGCGCTTTTCCAGCAATTCCGTTTCGACCCGCAGCACGTCCCCCGGATAGACCGGCTTGATCCAGCGCAGATTGTCGATCCCGGGCGAACCGAGTCCGGCCTGCTGCACGTCGGCCATATTGTCGACCAGCATCCGCATCGTCATGGCACAGGTATGCCAGCCGCTGGCGGAAAGCCTGCCGAAATGCGTCTGGGCCGCTGCATCGTCGCTGAGATGGAAGCCTTGCGGATCGTAGCGTGAAGCGAATTCGGTCACTTCTTCACGGGTGACTTCATAGCGGCCGAAGCTCTGCCGCTGGCCGACCTGCAGGTCTTCGTAATGAATCATCGCCATATGCACTTTCCTGAGGGCTCGCCAGGCGGGGAGGCACCGTGCCTCCCCGGTAAGGATCAGGCGCGGAAACTGGGCACCTTGCCGCTGCTGCTCATTTCCGGGATGATGCGATAGCGCGCCAGGACCAGGCTGAAGATGCCGAACAGCAGCAGCCCGAATGCAACCAGGGTAAAGATGAAACCGGTGCCGGCCAAGGAGGCGACCGCATCGCCGAGAGTCTTCACCTCGTCCGAGCCCTGCGACATGAAGCCGGCCTGGAAGAGGGACCAGCCGATCACGAGGTAGACGACGCCGCGAGCGGCGAAGCCGGCACTGCCCAGCCAGCGCGATGCATCGGGAGCCCGGCTGCTGATGCGGTGCATGAATTCGCCGGTATAGGCCTTCTTGAACTGGAAGATGCCGGTGACCAGGAAGGCGATGCCGAGCAGGCCGAGCACGACGCCGCCGAGCGATACCGACAGGATGCCCGATGCCGCTTCCTGCGCGCCGTCGCCCGATCCTGCGGGTGTGCCCGCAGAACTTGCGAATTTATACGCGCTGTACGCAAGGGCAAGGTGACCGATGCCGCTGCCGCCATGCCCCAGCCGCTTGGCCCAACCCTTCTTGTCCGACCCGTTGTTCTCTATATCGAAGAACAGCGAAGCGAAACGGAACAGCGCATAGGCGGTGAGGCCAATCACGAGGATCCAAAGGATGACGGTTCCGGCAGGAAAGTCGTCGATCGCCTGAAACACGCCATTCGTGCCCTGGGCAATCTTACCCGCGCTGGTCAGCGCGATGAACCCCAGGACCGAATAGAAGATGGCCCGGCTGAAATAGCCGACCCTGACCAGCCAGTTGAATTGTTCCGATTTGTCGACCATCCGCGCGATTCCCCCATGTAATCTGCGGCTTTTAACTGCCGCCCTCAATCCGACCCCGTCACCGCCTGGCGCGCACCTTAGCCTATACGTTGAACTTGAACAGCAGGACATCCCCGTCCTGCACAAGATATTCCTTGCCTTCCTGCCGCAGCTTGCCCGCCTCGCGCGCCGGGCCTTCGCCGCCGAGGCTCACGAAATCGTCATAGGCGATGGTTTCGGCCCGGATGAAGCCGCGTTCGAAATCGCTGTGGATCTCGCCTGCCGCCTGCGGCGCGCGCGCGCCTGCGGGGAAGGTCCACGCACGCGCTTCCTTCGGCCCGGCCGTGAAGAACGTCTGCAGGCCCAGCAATTCGTAACCGGCGCGGATGACTCGTGCCAGCCCGGTTTCCGCAAGGCCCATCTCGGCCAGGAACTCGGTCCGCTCGGCTTCGTCCATGCCGACCAGTTCGGCCTCGATCGCCGCGGAGACGACGACGGCCTGAGCGCCTTCGCGCTGCGCCTTTTCGAATACCTGCGCCGACAGCCTATTGCCCTCGGCCGCGTCTTCTTCCGCCACGTTGCAGACATAGAGCACGGGTTTCGCCGTCAGCAATTGCGCCTGGGCGAAAACGCGTTCTTCCTCCGTATCGGCAGGCTCGGTAAGCCTGGCCGGGCGCCCGTCACGCAGCAGGTCCAGCGCCTGGCCAAGCACGGAGGCCATGACCCTGGCTTCCTTGTCGCCCGAAGCCGCCTTCTTCTGGGCGGCAGGCACGCGCTTTTCCAGGCTTTCGAGGTCGGCCAGCATCAACTCGGTCTCGACCACCTCGGCATCGGCGATGGGGTCGACCCTGTTCGACACGTGCTGGATGTCGTCATCCTCGAAGCAGCGCAGCACGTGAACGATGGCGTCGACCTCACGAATATTGCCGAGGAACTGGTTGCCGAGGCCTTCACCCTTGGAGGCGCCCTTGACCAGGCCTGCGATGTCCACGAACGCCAGTTGCGTGGGCACCACCTTGGCGGATTTCGCGATGCGGGCAATGTGATCGAGCCGCGCATCCGGCACCGCGACCTGCCCGACATTGGGTTCGATGGTGCAAAAGGGGTAATTCGCCGCCTGCGCCGCCTGTGTTTCGGTGAGGGCGTTGAACAGGGTCGATTTGCCGACATTGGGCAGACCGACGATTCCGCAACGGAAACCCATGATGTAACTCCGATATGATGTATATGCGCGGGCCATAGCGACCGCGCGACGCGAACGCCAGCGCCCCGTCGCAGGGTGTTACCTAGCCTGCATCGGCCTTGCTTGTATCGGCCTCACTCACGGCGGCCGCGCTCATATCGGAAGATCGGCCGTCAGCGGCGGCGCTTGCGGGTTCCGGCAAAGGCGAGACCGGCAAGGCCCAGGCCCATGAGGCCGAGCGTGCCGGGTTCTGGAACCTGCGTTGCCCCGCCACTTGAACCGCCACTGGAGCCGCCCTTTCCGGGGTGGGCGGGCTGATCGCCGCTCGGCGGAGAGGTCATGGCCATCAACGGCGCGGCAATAAGAAGGCCGGTTGCAAGAATAATCGCACGCATTGAAGTTTTCATGTTTGCTCCAAACAAGTTTCGAAGGTTAAAGGTATGCTTCATATCACAAGCAAGGCGCATGCCACTTGCGGATTACCACCGCTCACGATGGTTAATCTTTGCAGCGATGCTGCGTTGTTGTAAACTTTACCGACATCATTCCTCCGCCTGCTGACGCAAGGCGACATCGCTCATGAAGCGCGGTGCATCGCCCTGGGCCAGCCACGGACATTCGGCACCGATCGCGCCGAGCATCGCGGCGAGAGGATCCTGCTCCGCCTTGCTGTAATTGCCGAGAACATGGCCGTTCACCCGATCCTTGTGCCCCGGATGGCCGATGCCAAGGCGCACCCGGCGAAAGTCCGGCCCGAGATGCTGGTCGATCGATCGCAGGCCGTTATGCCCGGCATGGCCGCCGCCCTGTTTCACCTTCACCTTGAAGGGAGCAAGATCCAGTTCGTCATGGAACACCGTCAGCGCATCGCTATCGAGCTTGTAGAAACGCATCGCTTCGGCGACCGACTGGCCGCTCTTGTTCATGAAGGTGGCGGGTTTCAGCAGCAGCACCTTCTCGCCGCCGATGCGCCCTTCCTGTGTCCAGCCGGAAAACTTCTTCTGAACGGCTGCAAAATCATGAAATTCGGCAATCACGTCGACCGCCATGAAGCCGATGTTGTGCCGGTGCAGCGCGTATTGCGGTCCGGGATTGCCGAGGCCTGTCCAAATCTGCATCCCGCCCCGATAGCTTCTTTACCGCAGAGGGCAACCCTGCCGCAGCAAGCGTGAATCGCCAAAGCAAAGGCCGGCAAAGCATCGCTGCTGAGCCGGCCTTCGTGTAGCTTCGAAGAGAAAAGAGCCTATTCGCTCTTTTCCTCCTGTTCCACGGCAGCGTCGGCATCCGGTCCCTGCTCGGTCGCAGCGGTGCCGCCCGCTTCCATGCCAGCGCCCGTCTGCTCGTCTTCACCTTCTTCGGCAGTGCCTTCGGCACGCTTCAGGGCAGACGGAGCGACCAGCGTCGCGATGGTGAAATCGCGGTCGGTGATGGCACTTTCCGAACCGGCAGGCAGCTGGATCGCGCTGATGTGGATCGAATCGCCCACTTCCTTGCCGGTCACGTCTATGGTGATCTCGTCAGGGATCTTGTCGGATTCGCAGATCAGGTCGAGTTCGTGGCGCACCACGTTCAGAACGCCGCCCTTCTTCAGGCCGGGGCTGGCTTCCTCGTTCACGAAAACCACCGGAACGGCGACTTCGATCTTGGAATCCTTCGACAGGCGCAGGAAATCGGCATGGACCGGACGGTCGGTGACCGGGTGGAGCGCGACGTCTTTCGGCAGCGCACGAACGCTCTTTCCGCCAAGCTCGATCATCACGATGGAGTTCATGAAATGGCCGGTCATCAGCTGACGGACCAGTTCCTTCTCCTCCACATGGATCGGGGTGGGTTCTTCCTTGCCGCCATAGATGACCGCAGGTATCCGACCTTCACGACGCAGTGAACGGGAGGCTCCCTTGCCAACCCCTTCGCGCGTCTCGGCCGGCAGGTTGAGAGCTTCGCTCATGTCACGTGCCTTTCGATTTTGCGTTGATTCAAAGATCTTTCCGCCACGCCTCCAGGGATGACCATGGCCGGAAAGCCTGCGCCCTAGAGGCGCATGGCAGCAATAGCAAGAAAATAGCCGCCGGTCGCCGTCCGGCCCGGTCCCCGTGTTTCAGGTGAGCTACGCCAGCTCCCACAGGATGGGCGCAGGATCGGAGCGTTCGTCGTCCGGCTTGCCGCTGCCGCATCCGGCCAGGGCCGCTGCTGCACATAACGTAATCAGAACCCGGTACATCATTGCACACGCTCCGTCCGGATGCCGCGATCGGCAAGGGCGTCCTGCACCGATTTCTCGCCCGCCAGGTGGCCTGCGCCAACGGCAATGAACACTATGCCGGGTTCATCCAGCCGCGTATCGATCCATTCCGCCCAGTTGCGGTTGCGATTATTCAGCAGCCATTCGGCGAGCACCGGGTCTGTCATGCTGTCATTCATCAATGCGGCCAAGCCATCGGCATCGCCCTCCAGCCATTCGGCGACCATCGCGTCGATCATCGGCTTCATCCTGCCGACATTGGCGGATGTTTCGACAAGGAACCTGATCTGCGATGCCATCGGCAGCTGGTCGAACAAGGCGATCTGGTAATCGACGGTTTCGAGCTGCCCGCGACCGAGGCCTTCGCGGGCGCGGCCTTCCAAGACCTTTTCCACCCCCTGATCGGGCGTATAGCCTTGCTGCATCAGCGGCAGCAGCGACAACATCATCGCCGCGTACCACGGCTCGAACCGGTCGAACGCCGCGACAGGGAGGCCCACACTGCCAACCGCCTTTTCATAGGATGCGCGCTGGTCTTCATCGAGCAGGGAGCGCAGCGTCTGCCCTTCCGGCAGCATCGCCTTTTCCGCAACCAGCTGCTGCATCGTGGCAGCCATGCTCTTGTCGGCAAGGATCTCGGTCACCAGCACGTCGGACGATGCCAGCGCGTCGGATATGGTGCCGCGGTACCAGTCCATCCCTTCGGGCAGGGCATGAACCGTTCCGAACAGGTAGATCGTCGTATCCTCATCCGCCACGCGCCACAGGGCCGGGCCGTCCAGTTCGACATTGGCAACGGATACGCGGGTGTCCGGCACCGGGGCAGGCAAGGTATGGTCGGGCAGGTTCTGCCGAGCGCAGGCGGGCAAGGTCGCCAGCATGGCCGCGCCGGAGAGTAGCCCGGCAATCCTGCGCAAAATCGGGTTCATTACGGCCTTCGTCGCATATAAGTTCTTCACGGATGGTGAATGCCCGTCGATCGCGGCAGTGACAAGCCTTTCCGAAAAACGCGCCGGCAAACTGCCGTGCAGCACGGCATTGACGCTCAAACCGCCATCCGCCAAAGCCCCGCTCCATGGTACGCGACCCTGCAAACAGCTTCCAGGACATGATCCTCACGCTCCACGATTACTGGAGTGCGCAGGGCTGCCTGATCCTTCAGCCCTACGACATGCGGATGGGCGCAGGCACCTTCCATACCGCGACGACCCTGCGCGCTCTGGGGCCGGAGCCGTGGAACGCGGCCTTCGTCCAGCCCTGCCGCCGCCCGACCGACGGGCGCTATGGCGAAAACCCGAACCGGTTGCAGCACTACTACCAGTATCAGGTGATCCTGAAGCCCAGCCCGACCAATCTGCAGCAATTGTATCTCGACAGCCTGTCGGCCATCGGCATCGATCCGCTGAAGCACGATATCCGCTTCGTCGAGGATGATTGGGAAAGCCCGACGCTGGGCGCATGGGGGCTTGGCTGGGAGGTCTGGTGCGACGGGATGGAGGTGACGCAATTCACCTATTTCCAGCAGATGGGCGGCTATGATTGCAAACCCGTCGCCGGCGAACTCACCTATGGGCTCGAACGGCTCGCCATGTATATCCAGGGCGTCGATAACGTCTACGATCTCGCCTTTTCCGCCCCGGCAGCGGGGCGGCCCGGCGTCTCCTATGGCGAGGTGTTCCTAGAGAACGAAAAGCAGATGAGCGCCTGGAATTTCGAAGTCGCGGACACGGACGCGCTGTTCGACCTGTTCCGCAAGGCCGCCGCCGAATGCCGCAATGCCCTGGACGCGAAATTGCCCATCCCGGCCTATGAACAGGCGATCGAGGCCAGTCACATCTTCAATCTGCTGCAGGCGCGCGGCGTGATCGGGGTGCAGGAACGCGCCAGCTACATGGCGCAGGTGCGCGACCTCGCGCGTGGTTCATGCGAAGCCTATATGGAGCGGGAGCAGGACCGCTGGGCCCGCGACTATCCGGAGTGGTCGGCATGAGCGATTTCCTCCTCGAACTGCGCTCCGAAGAAATCCCCGCCCGGATGCAGAAAGGCGCGCGGCAGGATCTGGCGCTGCTGTTCACCGAACAGATGGCGGCGGCGGGCATCGAGATTGCCGCACCGCAGGTGTTCAGCACCCCCCGCCGCCTCGCGCTGATCGCCCGCGACCTGCCCGAACGCACGGAAGAGGTGAGCGAGGAGCGCAAGGGGCCGAAGGCCGATGCGCCGGACAAGGCGATCGACGGGTTCCTGCGCTCCACCGGCCTGAGGCGCGACCAGCTTGAAATCCGCGACGTGAAGGGCACGCCCACGCTTTTCGCCGTCACCCATGTTCCGGGCAGGGCGGTGCAGGGCGTGCTCGCCGAGGCGATCCCCGCCATCATCCGCGCCTTTCCCTGGCCGAAAAGCATGCGCTGGGGCGAAGCGTCGCTCAGCACCGAGAGCCTGCGCTGGGTGCGCCCGCTTGCCGGCATTGTGGCCTTGCTGGATGGCGAAATCGTGCCCTGCGAAGTGCATGGCGTCACCAGCGGCGCGGTGACGCTGGGCCACCGCTTCCACCATTCGGGCGACATCACCATCGGCGGGGCGGATGATTACGCCGTGAAGCTGCGCGCCGCCCATGTCATCGTCGATCACGCGGAACGGGAGGCGCTGATCCGCAAGGGGGCGCAGGATATCGCGGCACAGACGGGCCTCGATCTGGTCGAGGATGAGGGCCTGGTTATCGAAAATGCCGGGCTGACCGAATGGCCGATCCCGCTGCTCGGCCGTTTCGACAAGGATTTTCTGGCCCTCCCGCCGGAGGTGATCCAGCTGACCGCGCGCACCAATCAGAAATATTTCGTCTGCGAAAAAGGTGGCAAGCTGGCCGATGCCTTCATCTGCACGGCCAATATCGAGGGCCGCGACGGGGGTGCGGCGATCGTGGACGGCAACCGCAAGGTGCTCGCGGCAAGGCTGGCCGACGCGCGCTTCTTTTGGGAGCAGGACCGCAGGAAAACACTGGCCGAGCACGCGAAGGGTCTGGAGCGGATCACCTTCCACGAAAAGCTCGGCACCGTGGCCGACAAGGTAAAGCGGGTGGCGAAGCTGGCACGCTGGCTGGCGGAAGAGGGCATCGTTCCCGGCGCCGATCCGGGCCTTGCCGAACAGGCCGCACGTCTGGCGAAGGCGGACCTCGTCACCGAGATGGTCGGGGAGTTCCCGGAATTACAGGGGCTTATCGGCGGATATTACGCCCGCGCCGAAGGTCTGGACGATGCAGTCGCCGAAGCCATTCGCGACCATTACAAGCCTGTGGGCCAGGGCGATGAAGTGCCGACCGCGCCTGTGACGGTGGCAGTGAGCCTGGCGGACAAGCTGGACACACTTCGCAGCTTCTTCGCCATGGGCGAAAAACCGACTGGCTCGAAGGATCCGTTCGCGCTTCGCCGCGCGGCTCTCGGTGTCTTGCGGATTATTCAGGAAAACGGTCTGCGCTTCGCCGTGGCCGATGGCGAACTCCTGGAATTCTTCGCCGACCGCCTCAAGGTCCAGCAACGCGAGGCGGGCGTTCGCCACGATCTTATTGATGCTGTTTTCGCTCTCGGGAACGAAGATGACCTCGTGCGGCTTCTTTCCCGTGTGAACGCGCTGCAATCCTTCATCGCCTCGGAAGACGGCACCAATCTCCTCGCCGCCTACAAGCGCGCGGCCAATATATTGAAGAAGGAAGGCTGGCACGGGCTGGCGGGCGAGATCCCCCGCACCGGTGAGGAAGACCCGCTCGCCCTCGTCGACGATCCCGATCTGAAGGCGGTGGTCGATGCCAAGATGGCGCAGCGCCATGAAAGCCCCCTTTCCTACACGCCCGAACCGGCCGAGAAGGCGCTGATGGATGCGCTGGACCAGGCAGGGCCGAAAGCGGAAGCAGCGGTGGCAGCGGAGGACTTCTCCGGCGCAATGTCTGCGCTTGCCACCCTGCGCGCGCCGATCGACCGGTTCTTTGACGAGGTGACCGTGAATGCGGACGATCAGGACAAGCGCGCGCAGCGCCTGGACCTGCTCGCTCGCTTCCGCGCCGCCGTGGATGCGGTCGCCGATTTCAGCCGCATCGAAGGATGATGTCTTTTCAGCATGGACCGTGTTCCATGTGTTCCATGCAACAGGATTTGCCCTGATGAGCAACGATAGCGTTTACATCTTCGGCGGCGACGCCCCCCACGACGATCCGCGCCAGAAAGACAAGAAGATCGCCGGCGGCAAGGGTGCCAATTTGGCAGAGATGGCCAGCATCGGCCTGCCGGTCCCGCCGGGTTTCACGGTCACTACCGAAGAATGTGTGCGCTACCTCAAGGAAGGCGCGGATTTCAGCGCCGCGCTGCGTCAGGACGTGGCTTCCGCTCTCGAGCATATCGAAAGGACGGTCGGCAAGTCCTTCGGAAGTAACGACGATCCGCTTCTGGTATCGGTTCGCTCCGGCGCGGCGGTGTCCATGCCGGGCATGATGGATACGGTCCTGAACCTCGGCCTGAATGACGAGACTGTTCAGGGGCTGGCAAAGGTTTCAGGCGACCCTCGCTTCGCCTGGGATTCCTACCGCCGCTTCATCCAGATGTATTCCGATGTGGTGCTCGGCGTCGACCACGGCTTGTTCGAGGAGGCGCTCGAAATCGCCAAGGAAGACAAGGGTTTCCTCTCCGATACGGAGATGGAGTCTGAAGACTGGGAAGGCATCGTCGCGCAGTACAAGGCGATCTGCGAGCAGGAGACGGGTAACGCCTTCCCGCAGGACGTGCAGGCACAGCTCTGGGGCGCGATCGCTGCCGTGTTCGACAGTTGGGACGCAGACCGGGCGAAAATCTATCGCCGGCTCAACGACATTCCTTCCGACATGGGCACTGCTGTCAATGTGCAGGCGATGGTCTTCGGCAACATGGGCGATACCAGCGCAACCGGCGTGGCCTTCACGCGCGATCCTTCGACGGGTGAAAAGGCCTTCTACGGCGAATGGCTGGTGAATGCCCAGGGCGAGGATGTCGTCGCCGGCATCCGCACGCCGCAATATCTGACCCGGAAAGCGCGCGAGGATGCCGGGGCGAAACCGGCCAGCATGGAAGAGGCGATGCCGGACGCCTTCGCCGAGCTGGCGCAGACCTTCGACCTGCTCGAGCGCCACTACCGCGATATGCAGGATATCGAATTCACGGTGCAGCAGGGCAAGCTCTGGATGCTGCAGACCCGCAATGGCAAACGCACGGCCAAGGCGGCGCTGAAAATGGCCGTCGACATGGTCGGCGAAGGGCTGATCGACGAGAAGACGGCGATCCTGCGCGTCGATCCGATGGCGCTCGACCAGTTGCTCCACCCGACGCTCGACCCCGATGCGCGGCGCGATGTCCTCACCCGCGGTTTACCGGCCTCTCCCGGTGCAGCGGCGGGGCGCATCGTGCTGGATGCGGACACCGCAGAACAGCACGCCCAGCGGGGTGAGAATGTCATTCTCGTCCGGCTCGAAACCAGCCCGGAGGATATTCACGGCATGCATGCCGCCAAGGGCATTCTGACGGCGCGGGGCGGTATGACCAGCCATGCCGCCGTGGTCGCTCGCGGGATGGGGCGCCCCTGCGTATCGGGCGCTTCGGAACTGTCGATCGACATGAAGGCGCGCACCCTGCGGATCGGCACGCGCGAACTGGCGGAAGGCGACATGCTGACGCTGGATGGCGGTAACGGGCAGGTGATGGCAGGCGATGTGCCGACGGTCGAGCCGGAACTCGCCGGTGATTTCGCGACGCTGATGGAATGGGCGGACCGCCACCGCCGCATGAAGGTGCGGACCAACGCCGAAACGCCGGAGGATTGCCGGATGGCGCGGCAATTCGGCGCCGAAGGCATCGGCCTCTGCCGCACGGAACACATGTTCTTCGATGCGGGGCGGATCAGCGCGGTGCGCCAGATGATCCTGGCCGAGGACGAGGCGGGTCGCCGGAAGGCATTGGCGAAACTGCTTCCCGAACAGAGGAAGGATTTTCACGAAATCTTCGAAGTCATGGCGGGATTACCGTGCACGATCCGCCTGCTCGACCCGCCCCTGCACGAATTCCTGCCCACGGCCGAAGATGATTTTGCCGAGCTTGCGGACGCCACCGGTTTCGGGATCGACCATCTGCGTCGCCGCGCTGCCGATCTTCACGAATTCAACCCGATGCTGGGCCATCGCGGTTGCCGCCTCGGCATCACCTACCCTGAAATCTACGAGATGCAGGCGCGGGCGCTGTTCGAAGCGGTCTGCGATGTTGCTGCATCGAGCGACCAGGTGCCGCTGCCCGAGATCATGATCCCGCTGGTCGGCACCCGCCGCGAACTGGCGATCCTGCGCGAAACGGTCGAGCGGGTCGCTGCCGAGGTATTCGCGGAAAAAGGGCGCGAGGTCGAATATCTGATCGGAACGATGATCGAACTGCCGCGCGCCTGCCTGATGGCGGACGAAATCGCGAAGGATGCGCTGTTCTTCTCCTTTGGCACCAACGATCTGACGCAGACCACGCTTGGCGTTTCACGGGACGATGCCGCCCGGTTCCTCGGCCCCTATGTCGAACAGGGCATCTACGATCGCGATCCCTTCGTCAGCCTCGATATCGACGGTGTCGGGCAGTTGGTTCGCATCGCCGCCGAGCGGGGGCGCGCGACCCGGCCCGACATCAAGCTGGGAATCTGCGGCGAGCATGGCGGCGATCCAGCTTCGATCGCCTTCTGTAACGAGATCGGCCTCGATTATGTGAGTGCATCGCCTTACCGGGTGCCGATTGCCCGTCTGGCTGCCGCTCAGGCGTCGCTTCGCTAGGATTTCCAGCCGGTTAACGTAAGGATCTCGAAGTTTTCGGTGACCCGCCCGTCATCATCGGCATGGGAATGGAAGCACTCGCGCAATCGGGTGAGCATCGTTCGCGTCATCGGGGGTGGCACTGAAGCGAGGCGGTTCGTCATTCCATTCCGGCGCAAGTCGCCGACCAGCCGATCGAGCGAGGAGTAGCGCACCTTGACCGATCGGCTATCGACCACCTGGCGGGCGAAACCGGCGCGCTGCATCAGTTCGGCGGCGGCGCGCGTGTCGACCATGGGATGCAGGCGAGCGGCCGGCCGCTCTGCCTCTGCTGCAAGAATGCTCGCCCGCAGAACCGGCAGGCTTCCTGCCCCTGCAAATGTGATAAAAGCCAGTCCGGCAGGTGCGACAGCGTTCCGCAGATGCAGCAATGCTCCGGGTAGATCGTTCAAGGTGTCGAGCAGGCCCATGCTGACCACGAGATCGAAATCCCTGAAGGGCAAGGGCTGCTCTTCATCGACCAAAAGCGGATCCAGAGTGTCCACCTGCGCTCCTCTGTCCCTCAGAAGCCCCGTTAACTCTCTTGAGTAATCGCCTGAAACCATTGCCGATGCGGGTGAAAACTGCATGAAATCCAGCCGGTCGATGATGTCCTCGGCCATATCCTTGAGCAGGAAGGGAGGCTCCTGATGGTCTGGCAGGCGCTGCAGGGCAGCCTTGCGGCGACGTTGGGAAAAGATCCGGGGGATGTTGGCTGGTGTCATGACATCGGAATGGCGGTCTTGAACGTATGGTGCAAGCGGGGCAGGGGGCGACGATGCGGTATCTGACTCCCTTGCGGCAGGCTCTCATGCCCGTCGTCGATATCATCTACCCTCCGCGTTGCCCGTTGTGCGGTGACGCCGTGGCGCAGCAGAATGGACTGTGTGCAGCATGCTGGGGGACGCTGGAACTGCCGGGGCAGCCATGCTGCCAACTCTGCCAGGTTCCGCTGGACCATACTGCCGTGACTGACGGCGCGATATGCGCGCCCTGCATACTACAGCCACCGATACATGACGGAATCGCGGCCGGTACTCTCTACAATCAGCAAACGCGTCAGCTTGTCCTGGACCTAAAATATGGTGGCAGGATCGGTTTGGCAGCGATGATGGCCCGGTTGATCGCGGCACGTTTGCCGCCAATGGAGGGCGAATGGCTGGTGGCGCCGGTTCCCTTGCATCGCTGGCGATTGTGGCGGCGGGGCTATAATCAGGCTGCGCTGATCGCAACCGAAATTGCTCGATTGCGGAAGTTTCGTTACGAACCGGTCCTGCTGCAGCGCACCAGACGAACGCCGTCGCTCGGCGGAATGGGCCGAGAGCAGCGCCGGAAAACGCTTGCCGGGGCCATAGCGGTCACGTCGTCACAGGCTGCCAAGATAGATGATCGCAATATCTTGCTTATCGATGATGTCCTCACCAGCGGGGCGACCAGCAATGCATGTGTGACCATGTTGAAGAAAGCTGGTGCCCGGCGCGTGATCGTGGGCTGCTTCGCCCGTGTCGTGACGCAGGATGGCTTGCCGACGCTTCAGCAAGCGGGATGGCAATTTGCACCACGAGAAACGCCCGAGGCCTGAGCCCCGGGCGCCACGTGACGACAGACATGAGACCGCTTCTCAAGCGTCGGTGGCTTTCCCCCCAGATTGCCGCCGCTGTCCTGTCCTCATCAACAGCTCGAATGCGTGCCGAAGCGGCCTGCGCATCCGGCCTCCCTGAACCCTGGCGACTTGCAACGCCAAGTTCGATGTGCTGCTTTTCTCACCGAACCACGCCGCATCAAAGCAGTATCGGGCAAATTACTGTAAATCTCGACAGGATGTTGTCATAATGCAACATGCACCTGGCGACCAGAACTGGCGCGATCAAGATGAAAGCGAGATGATCTTGCAGGAACGGGACAAGACATGTGAATGGCTGCCTAAATTCGACGAGAAAGGTCTCGTCAGTGCAGTCGTGCAGCACGCCGTCACGGGCGATATTCTAATGGTCGCCTTCATGGATCGGGAAGCGATTGATGCGACCGTCAGGACGGGATTTGCGCACTTTCATTCCCGTTCCCGTAACCGGCTCTGGAAGAAGGGCGAGGAATCCGGAAATGTGCTGAAGGTGCTGGAGGTGCTCACCGATTGCGATCAGGACGCCCTTGTCCTGAAAGTTAATCCCGCAGGACCGACGTGCCACACCGGTGCCAACAGCTGCTTCTACCGCCGGGTCGAGAGCGGAGAACTGCACTTTATTGCACCTTGACCTTTACGTAAAGGGTATGTTAAAGCCGCTTCATGCCACGAACCACTCTCGCGAAAGAACATGCCCTTACTGAAGGCGGCGCTTCGGCTGAACGGCACAAGGGCGCGCATATCGACCGCCCGGACAAGTTCGGCCGCGAGAATTACAGTATTTCCGATCTGACGGAAGAATTCGACTGCACCGCACGCGCCTTGCGCTTCTATGAAGATGAGGGGCTTGTCGCTCCTGCGCGGGTGGGTCTTGCGCGCGTCTATTCCAAGCGGGACCGTGCACGGCTCGCCTGGATCATGCGCGCCAAGAATGTCGGTTTCAGCCTGACCGAGATCAAGGAGATGATCGATCTCTACGATCTGGACGATGGACGTGTCGAGCAGCGCCGCGTCACCGTCGAACGCTGCCGCGCGCATGTTGCTAAGCTGAAACAGCAGCGCGCCGATATCGACTCATCGATCAAGGAACTTTCCGCTTTCATCCGGCAGGTGGAGGCGCAGACCGGCTGATCGCTGGCTGTTCCTGTTACCGTCGACAATCCACCCGTTTACCCAAGGATCAATCGTATGCCGACTTATACTGCCCCTACGCGCGATACCCGTTTCATCGTCAACGAAGTGCTGGACCTTGCAAGCTATGGCAATCTGCCGGGCTTCGAGAGCGCCACGCCCGACATCATCGACACGGTCATCGATGAAGCCGGCAAGTTCTGCGCCGAAGTCCTGCAGCCCATCAACGCCGTTGGCGACAGGCAGGGCTGCACGCGGCATGAGGACGGATCGGTCACTACGCCCGACGGTTTCAAGGAAGCCTTCGGGCAATATGTGGAATCGGGCTGGGGTACGATTGCCCAGCCGGAGGAATTCGGCGGCCAGGGCATGCCGCACGTCCTCGGTTTTGCCATAGAGGAATATATGGGCACCGCGAACCAGGCTTTCGCCATGTATCCCGGCCTGACGAACGGCGCAGTATCCGCAATCATCGCGGCCGGATCGCAGGAGCAGAAGGAGAAGTACCTTCCGAAGATGATCGCCAATGAATGGCTCGGCACCATGAACCTGACGGAACCGCATTGCGGCACCGACCTCGGCCTCATCCGCACCAAGGCGGAGCCGCAGGCTGATGGCAGCTATGCCATCACGGGCACGAAGATCTTCATCTCGGCGGGCGAGCATGATTTGACGGAAAACATCATCCACCTCGTGCTGGCGAAGACGCCGGGCGCCCCCGACAGTTCCAAGGGCATATCCCTGTTCATCGTGCCCAAGGTGATGGTGAATGACGATGGATCGCTGGGCGACCGGAACGGCGTGACCTGCGGGTCCATCGAGGAAAAGATGGGCATCCACGGCAATTCTACCTGCGTTCTCAATTATGACGGAGCGAAAGGCTTTCTCGTCGGGGAGGAAAATCGCGGTCTTGCGGCCATGTTCGTGATGATGAATGCCGCACGTCTCGGCGTCGGCATACAGGGTCTTGCCCAGGCAGAAGTGTCTTATCAGAATGCCGTGGCCTATGCGCTCGACAGGCGGCAGGGGAGGGCGCTGACCGGCCCTGCGGAGCCAGAGGCGGCGGCCGATCCGATCTTCGTCCACCCCGATGTCCGGCGGATGCTGATGGACGCCAAGGCATTTACCGAAGGCATGCGGGCGCTGGCCTTGTGGGGCGCGTTGCAGGTGGATCTGACGCACAAGGCGCAGACGCAGGAAGAGCGTGAGGAAGCCGATCTGATCATCAGCCTGCTCACCCCTGTCATCAAGGGCTATGGCACCGACAAGGGCTATGACATTGCCACGAATATGCAGCAGGTATTCGGCGGCCACGGCTACATCCAGGAATGGGGCATGGAGCAGTTCGTGCGCGATTCTCGCATCGCCATGATCTACGAAGGTACGAACGGCGTTCAGGCGATGGATCTTTGCGGCCGCAAGCTGGCCCGCGATGGCGGCAAGGCCATCCAGGCGTTCTTCAAGACCGTCGATGACGAGATTGCCGAAGCCAGGGCGGACGAAACGCTGGGTGACATTGCCAAGAGGCTGGAAAAGGCGCTGGGCGAGCAGAAGGCTGCGACCATGTGGTTCATGCAGAACGCCATGAAGAACCCCAACGATCTGGGCGCCGGCGCGCATCATTACATGCACATCATGGGCATTGTCACGCTGGGTCTGATGTGGCTGCGGATGGCGAAGGTGGCACAGCAGAAGCTGTCAGGCAGCCCTGAAGACAAGGCTTTCTACGAAGCAAAGCTGACCACCGCCGCTTATTTCGCGGAGCGGTTCCTGCCCGATGTCGGGGCGCTGCGCCGCAAGCTGGAAGCCGGCAGCGGCAGCATGATGGCCTTGCCTGAAGAGGCATTCGCGACCGCCGCGTAAGATCTGACACTCCCGAAAAGGGGCGGCACTCCTTCCGGAGAGCCGCCCCTTTTTTCCATTCTGCCGGACGGCAGTCCTACTGTTCGGGCAGGAAATCCGGTACCGACAGATATCGCTCGCCCGTGTCGTAATTGAAGCCGAGAATACGGGCGCCGCTATTCAGTTCCGGCAGCTTCTTGGCGATGGCGGCCAGGGTCGCGCCGCTGGAAATCCCGACCAGCATTCCCTCCTCGGACGCTGCGCGACGAGCCATTTCCTTCGCCTTCTCGGGATCGACGGTGATCGCGCCATCTATGGAGGACGTGTGCAGATTGCCAGGGATAAAGCCAGCGCCGATGCCTTGGATTGGATGCGGCCCGGGCTGCCCGCCGGAGATCACGGGTGAGCCTTCCGGTTCGACCGCATAGGCCTTGAAGCCCGGCCATTTCTCTTTCAGCACCGAAGCGCAACCGCTGATATGGCCACCCGTGCCGACGCCCGTGATCATCACGTCTATCGGTGCATCGGCGAAGTCGGCGAGGATTTCCATGGCCGTGGTTTTGGTATGTACTTCAAAATTCGCTGCATTTTCGAATTGCTGCGGCATCCAGGCATGATCGGTCTGTTCCACAAGCTCTTTCGCGCGGTCGATCGCCGCTTTCATGCCGCCTTCCTTCGGCGTCAGATCGAACTTGGCGCCATAGGCCAGCATCAATCGGCGGCGCTCCAGCGACATGCTTTCGGGCATGACGAGCACCAAGCTGTATCCCTTCACCGCCGCTACCATGGCGAGGCCGACTCCGGTATTGCCGCTGGTCGGTTCGATAATGGTGCCACCGGGCTTCAACTCGCCGGATTTCTCGGCATCCTCGACCATGGCGAGAGCGATGCGGTCCTTGATCGAGCCGCCGGGATTGGACCTTTCGGATTTCACCCAGACCTCGTGGTCGGGGAACAGGCGCGACAGGCGGATGTGCGGGGTGTTGCCAATGGTGGCGAGGATATTGTCGGCTTTCATGAGGCCTCCTTGCGTGCAATGTGTTCTTCGTCTGGTTCATCCAACGCTCCGGGCGCATCGAAGGTCCGGGTGGTTCGCAGCACGGGGAAGACGCGCGACCACAGGGCGACCGTCAGGATCGCTCCGACGCCCCCGGTCACGACCGCAAGGACTGGCCCGATGATCCACGCCAGCGTACCGGAAAAGAAGTCGCCGAATTCGTTCGATGCCGAGATGGTCAGCAGGGAAACGGAGGATACGCGTCCACGTTTGTCGTCGGGCGTGTGCAACTGGATGAGCGACTGGCGGATGTAGACGGAGAACATGTCGGCAGCCCCGACGATGAACAGCATGGTTAGCGATAGCGGCATGGCTTTGGACAGACCGAATACCACGGTCGCGACGCCGAATATCGCCACGGCCGACAGCATCTTCGGCCCCACGTTGGTCTTGAGCGGAAAGAAGGAGAACCACAAGGCGGTCAGCGCAGCACCCACGGCCGGTGCCATGGCGAGGTTCGCAAGGCCCGTTTCGCCTACCTCCAGGATATCGCGGGCATAGACCGGGAACAGCGCAGTGGCCCCGGCGAGGAACACGGCGAACAGGTCGAGCGTGATGGCGCCGAGCACCATCTTGTTCCGCACGACATAGCGCAGCCCGTCCACCATCTGGCCAATGGGCCGCTGCGCCCCGAGTATCGCGGACCGGGGGACATGGTCAATGAAGCCAAGCGCAAGGAAGGAAATCGCGAACAGCCCGGCGGCAATGGCATAGGGCAGGGCAGGCGCGATTACGTAGAAATAACCGCCGATCGCCGGCCCGACGATCATCCCGACCTGCCAGGCTATGGACGACAGTGCGATGGCGTTCGGCAATATTTCTTTCGGCACGAGATTCGGCGCAAGGGCCGACAATGCCGGCCCCGCAAATGCCCGTGCAATCCCGAGCATGACGGCGATGGTGAACAGGCCCGTCAGGCTGATCGCATCATTGTAGGACAGCCAGGCGAGCACGCCCGCGCTCGCCATCTGCAGCAGCACGGTAAGCCGCGCGACATTGCGGCGGTTGAGCCGGTCTGCGACCAGGCCGGAAAACGGCGTCAAAAAGAACAGCGGCACGAATTGCAGCAGGCCGATCAGCGCCAGCTGCCCCGACGCTGCGGCCACATCCATCCCGTCATCGCGCGCGATGTTGTAGGTCTGCCATCCGATAATCAGCAGCATGGCATATTGCGCCAGCGTCATCGACAGGCGCGATATCCAAAAGGCGCGGAAATTGGCGATACGGAAGGGGGCCGGTAGTTTCACAAGCCGTCCTTTGCAGCGCGCTTGGCGATTGGGAAGCTGTCATGCCCCCGCCGCCGTCTTTCAGGCAGGCGGAAGCGGGACACGAAGATTTCAGGCGTTGCGGCGCGACATGAAGGCGAGCCGTTCGAACAGCATGACGTCCTGTTCGTTCTTCAGCAATGCGCCATGCATCGGCGGGATTGCCTTGGTCGGGTCGCGGTCCTGCAGAACCTCCAGCGGCATATCCTCGTTCAGCAGCAGCTTCAGCCAGTCGAGCAGTTCGGAAGTGCTCGGCTTTTTCTTCAGGCCGGGCACATCGCGGACCTCGTAGAAAATATCCATCGCCTTCGTAACCAGCGTCTTCTGGATATTGGGAAAATGCACGTCGATAATGTCGCGCATCGTCTCACGGTCGGGGAACTTGATGTAATGGAAGAAGCAGCGGCGCAGGAAAGCGTCGGGCAATTCCTTTTCATTGTTGGACGTGATCACCACGATCGGACGTTCGGCAGCGGTGATGCGCTGCTGGGTCTCGTAGACGTCGAAGCTCATTCGGTCGAGTTCCTGAAGCAGATCGTTCGGGAATTCGATATCGGCCTTGTCCACCTCGTCGATCAGCAGGACCGGCAGCTCCGGCGCGGTGAACGCCTCCCACAGCTTACCCTTCTTTATGTAGTTGGAAATGTCGTGGACCCGCTCGTCACCGAGCTGTCCGTCGCGCAATCTGGCGACCGCATCATATTCGTACAGACCCTGCTGCGCCTTGGTCGTGGATTTCACGTTCCATTCGATCAGCGGTGCGTCGATGGCGCGCGCGATTTCATGGGCGAGCACGGTTTTCCCGGTGCCGGGCTCGCCTTTGACCAGAAGCGGACGGCGCAGCATCACCGCCGCATTTACCGCCACCTTCAGATCTTCGGTAGCGATGTAATCCTTCGTGCCTTCGAAACGCTGCTTCATCTATGCATCCTGCCAAGTATGTTACTTTCGACATGCTGGTTATAGGGCGCCGCCGGGCTGCGCAAGGCGAGTGCCTCCGTGGAATGCATGAATTATTCTGCCCTGATGCGGTGGAAGCGCCAGGCTGGCGGACAGCCTTGCGAGCGGTCCTTGCTTATGGCGCAAGGAAAATGGATGCCGACCGATACCGTCAACGGCACCGCCAATCCCCGGCATATGTCGGCAGGTCACCCGAAATGCCCACCGGTTCGCTAGTGCCGGTTTCACGCATCGATCATGTCCTTGTCCAGCTCGCCTGCACGGTTCTGGATGAAGTTGAAACGATGTTCCGGATTGCGGCCCATCAATTGGTCGACGAGTTCGCGCACGGCGGCGCGCTGTTCGAATTCGGGCGGCAGGGTGATGCGTATGAGGCTGCGGCTTTCCGGTGCCATCGTCGTTTCGCGTAATTGTCCGGGATTCATCTCGCCCAGACCCTTGAAGCGCCCGACTTCCACCTTCTTGCCCTTGAACACCGTGGCTTCCAGTTCGGCGCGATGTTCATCGTCTCGCGCGTAGCGGCTCTCCTTTCCCGCTGTCAGCCGGTAGAGTGGTGGCTGCGCCAGGAAAAGGTGCCCCTCGCGGACGATATCGGGCATTTCCTGGAAGAAGAAGGTCATCAGCAGGGTGGCGATATGCGCACCGTCGACATCGGCATCGGTCATGATGACAATGCGGTCGTATCGCAGGTTCGAAGCGTCGCAATCCTTGCGGGTGCCGCAGCCCATGGCGAGCGTGAGGTCGGCAATCTCGCTATTGGCGCGAATCTTTTCAGGCGTGGCGCTGGCGACGTTCAGGATCTTGCCGCGGATGGGCAGGATGGCCTGCGTCTTTCGGTCCCGCGCCTGTTTCGCGCTGCCGCCGGCGCTGTCGCCTTCGACGATGAACAGCTCGGTTTCGCCATCTCCTTCGCCGGTGCAGTCGGTCAGCTTGCCGGGCAGGCGGAGCTTCTTGGCGTTGGTGGCCGTCTTGCGCTTGACCTCTCGTTCCGCCTTGCGGCGCAGGCGTTCGTCCATCCGCTCCATCACCTCGCCCAGCAGCGCCTTGCCGCGGTCCATGTTGTCGGACAGGAAATGGTCGAAATGGTCGCGGACGGCATTCTCCACCAGGCGCACGGCTTCTGGGCTGGTCAGGCGGTCCTTCGTCTGGCTCTGGAACTGGGGTTCGCGGATGAAGACGGACAGCATGACCTCCGCGCCGTTCATCACATCATCGGCGCTGATGTCCTTGGCCTTCTTCTGCCCCACCAATTCGCCGAACGCACGCAGTCCCTTGGCCAGAGCCGCCCGCAGGCCCTGTTCATGCGTGCCGCCATCGGGCGTGGGAACGGTGTTGCAGTACCAGCTCGTCGAACCGTCGGAATAAAGCGGCCAGGCAATCGCCCACTCGACGCGGCCCTGCGTCTGGCCGTCCTCGCTCCCGGCGAACTCCTGGCTGCCGGCGAAGGGCTGCGTCGTCACGCACTCACGATCCGCCACCTGTTCGGCAAGATGATCGGCAAGCCCGCCCGGAAACTTGAAAACCGCCTCGGCGGGAACATCGCCGCTGACCAGACTTTCGGCGCATTTCCAGCGGATTTCGACGCCGGCAAACAGATAGGCCTTGGACCGCGCCAGACGGAACAGCCGCGCCGGTTTGAACTGGCGGTCACCGAAGATTCCTGTGTCAGGCGTGAAGCTGACCGTGGTGCCGCGCCGGTTCGGCGTAGGGCCAAGCTGCTCCAGCGGACCGAGCGTCTCGCCTCGCGCGAATTCCTGCGCATACAGCTGCTTCTCGCGGGCGACCTCGACCCGTGTATGGGAACTCAGCGCGTTGACGACGCTGACGCCGACACCATGCAGACCACCGCTGGTGGCATAGGCCTTACCCGAAAACTTTCCGCCCGAATGCAGCGTCGACAGGATGACTTCAAGCGTCGACTTGCCGGGGAACTTGGGATGTTCGGCCGTGGGAATGCCCCGGCCATTGTCGGCAACGCTCAGCCGGTTGCATTCCTCGAGCGAGACCTCGATCCGGGTGGCATGGCCCGCCACGGCCTCGTCCATCGCATTGTCGATGACCTCGGCCGCCAGATGGTGCAGCGCGCGCTCGTCCGTTCCGCCGATATACATGCCGGGGCGGCGCCGGACGGGTTCGAGCCCTTCCAGCACCTCGATGGAAGAGGCATCGTAATCGCCGCTCGAGGTCGGCGTATTCGCAAACAGATCTTCGGCCATGGCGCTGCTATAGGGCGCTGATTCGCACGATTACAAGCCGGGCGGCGCAGATTGTCACCCGGCTACAGAGCTCCGCATCAGAAACGGGCGGGCGCAGCGTCGACGATGGTCACCTCATCGGCCTGAACCTCGCGCACTTCCATGGCCCTGTACACGACGCCGTTACGCTGGAAGCGGAAAGGTCCATCGAGGCCGAGGAAGCCGTCCTCGCTCTGCAAGGCTCCTGCCGGGAAGTCCCGTCCGACCCGCCAGTCCTGCGCCACATTGAGGGCGAGGAGAACCGCGTCATAGCCAAGGGTGGCGATGCGATAGGGCTTGCTGCCGAAGCGATCCTCGTAAGTCTCCGAAAAGCGTCTGAACCGGGCGTCCGACACTGCGGAGAACCAGGCGCCGCGCAGCGACGGGCTGCGGAAAACGTCGGCTTCTCCGCTCCACAACTCGGTGCCGAGGATCTGCGTGCCGCCTTGCCGGAACTCTGCCGCCGCCTGTGCGGCGAGACGCGTGCCATCGGCGATCAGGACCGTATCGTATCCGCCCCGCGCCCGCAGCCGCTGCGCTGCGCTGGTGATGGAGCTGTTGCCCCGCGTGTAGCGTTCCACACCCACGAGACGCCCGCCGAAGGTGCGGATCGAGTCGGTAAGTGCCGCTTCCGCGCGGCGTCCATATTCGCCATCCGGCACGATGGCGGCGAAATTCCGAGATCCTTGTTCACCGGCATAGCGCACGGTGCGTTCGATCGATTGTTCGGGAATATGCCCGATGACGTAAGCATCCGGCCCCGCTACGGAAGCATCGTTGGAAAATGCGATCAGCGGCACGTCTGCCGGCCGCGCCACGGCCCGTACGGCGGAGACGTTTTCCGCCAGCAATGGCCCCAGGATCAGGGCGTTGCCATCCGCGATCGCCCTCGCGGCGGCACTGGCCGCGCCCGTTGCCGTGTCATAGGTGGTGATGCGGAGATTGTCGGCATTGGCATCCAGCAGCGCCATGGTCGTCGCATTTGCGATGGATTCTCCGACATCGCCATTGGCCCCCGACATCGGCACCAGCAAGGCCACGCGGTGCCGTTCCTCGTCCTGCGGCAGGGCCGACGGGGTGGGGCTTGGCACCGGCGTGGTCGTGGTGGGCGGCGGAGGCGGGGCAGGGGTGCGGCTTGCGCTTCCGCCGGGTATGATCTGGCACCCGGCGAGAAGCACCGTCGCGCCGGCCATCAGAACTTTGCGCCTGTCGAACTTCATCCGCTTCATGCTTGCCGCATCCCGTCTTTATGGTCCATTGCACGTCGCGTGGAACCGCAACGCCAAACCTTGCCTGTTCATACGCCTGATCAGGAACTTGCTGCCAGGTCTCTCGAACCGGGTCTGTATATCGTGGCGACCCCGATTGGCAATCTCGGCGATATAACCTTACGCAGTATCAGGGTACTGGAAGCCTGCGACGGCGTCGCCTGCGAGGATACCCGCGTCACCGGCAAGCTGCTGAAGCATCTGAACATTTCAAAGCCGCTATGGCGATATAATGATCACAGCGATACGAAGGATCGCAAGCGGCTGGTGGAATCCATGGCCACACGCGCAGTCGTGCTAGTCAGCGATGCCGGAACACCGCTGGTGTCCGACCCCGGCTATCGTCTGGTGGCGGACGCGCGCGCGGCCGGGGTCATGGTCACAAGTCTGCCGGGGCCTTGCGCGGCGATTGCCGGCCTCACCCTGTCAGGGCTGCCGAACGACCGATTCCTGTTCGCCGGATTTCTGCCGGCGAAGGAAAAGGGCCGGCACGACGCGCTGGGCGACCTGGCGGCGGTCGATGCCACGCTCGTCTTCTACGAAACCGCGCCGCGCCTGATCCGTTCGCTGGAGGCAGTCGCGACCGTCCTGCCGAAGCGTTCCGTCGCGATCGCGCGGGAACTGACCAAGCTGCACGAGGAATGCCGCACAGGTTCGCCCGGCGCGCTGATCGAGCATTACGCCGCCCATCCGCCCAAGGGCGAAATTGTCCTCCTGATTGCGCCGCCTACCGGAACGCTGACGGAAGATGTGGACACGGATGCCATGCTGCGGGAAGCGCTGACAGAAATGAAGCCCTCGCAGGCAGCGGGGCTGGTGGCCAAAGCCAGCGGCAAGGACCGGAAAACCCTGTATGCACGGGCGCTGGAGTTGCGATCTTCATGAAGCGGACCGGAACCATGCGCCGGCAGGCCGAAAGTCGCGGCCGCAAGGGGGAGCGGTTTGCACAGATCTGGCTTGCCCTGCGCGGCTGGCGAACTCTGGCCCGCCGCGTCCGCAACGCTCGCGGTGAAGTCGATCTCGTCATGCGGCGCGGCAATGTCGTGGCGTTCATCGAGGTCAAATGGCGAAGGGATGCGGGACAGCTCGACCATGCCATCGATCTGCACCGCCTGCGCCGGGTCGCCGCCGCAGTGGAGGCCTGCGCCCATGATTACGTCTTGCCGGGCGACGATTACCGGATTGACGTGATGCTGGTTGCACCCGGACAGATCCCGCGTCACATCGTGAATGCCTGGCAACCTTAGGAGTATGCATGTCCCTGCGCGTCGCGGTCCAGATGGACCCGCTCGAAACGATCAATATCGCCGCTGACTCGAGCTTCGCCCTGATGCTCTCGGCGCAGCAGCGGGGCCATAGCTTGTGGCATTACGACGTGCGGACGCTGGCCTGGGAAAATTCCCGCGTCACCGCTTGGGCGCAGCCCGTGACGGTGCAGCCTGTGCAGGGCGATCATTTTACCGCAGGGGCGCTGGGCAAGATCGATCTGGCGAAGGACATCGACGTGGTCCTGATGCGGCAGGATCCTCCCTTCGATCTCGGCTATATCAGCGCCGCTTTCCTGCTCGACAGGTTGCGCGGTGAAACCCTGGTGGTGAACGACCCGCGCGAGGTGGTGAACGCGCCGGAGAAGATGTTCGTTCTGGACTATGCCCGCTTCATGCCGCCGACGCTAATTGCCCGGCGGATCGAGGATGTTCAGGCCTTCCAGCGAAAACATGGCGCAATCGTGGTCAAGCCGCTGCATGGCAATGGCGGCAAGGCGATCTTCCGCATCGAGGAGGACGCGACGAACCTTTCCGCGCTGTTCGAGCTGTTCAACCAGACCTGGCCCGAACCGCATATGGTGCAACCGTTTCTTCCCGATGTGGCGAAAGGCGACAAACGCATCGTGCTGATCGACGGGGAATATGCCGGCGCGATCAATCGCAAGCCGGGTGAGGGCGAATTCCGATCGAACCTGGCGCAAGGCGGCTATGCCGAAGCCGCCGAACTGACGGCGAGGGAAGAGGAAATCTGCGCCGCCATGGGCCCGGAACTCAAGCGGCGGGGCCTCGTCTTCGTCGGCATCGACGTGATCGGCGGCGAATGGCTGACCGAGATCAACGTGACCTCGCCAACCGGCATCGCCGCCATCGACAAGTTCAACGGCACGGACAGTGCTGCCCGCATCTGGGATGCCATCGACCGCCGACTGGCCGAAGCCTGAGCGCGCAAAATTGAACAATTTGTCCTGCAGGCTGTTGCTTACATATGCATGATTTCATCATCCAGGCCATCGAGCGCGGCGGTTATATCGGGATTGCGCTGTTGATGGCGATCGAGAACGTCTTTCCGCCGATACCTTCCGAAATCATCATGGGGATCGGCGGTCTCGCCGTTGCGCGCGGCACGATGGAGTTCTGGCCGCTGCTGGTGGCCGGTACGCTAGGATCGACGGCGGGTAATTACGTCTGGTTCTGGGTCGGGGACAAATGGGGATACGAACGCCTCGGCCCGTTTATCGACCGGTGGGGCCGCTGGCTTACGCTCGACTGGCAGCATGTGGAATCGGCGAGCGCTTTTTTCCGGCGGCGGGGTGAATGGATGGTGTTTTTCCTTCGCTTCTCGCCCTTCCTGCGGACGATGATCTCGCTGCCTGCGGGGCTGGCGCATATGCCGGTCTGGCGGTTCCTGATCTTCACTTTCCTCGGATCGGCCTTGTGGAACATATTGCTTGTGCTTGGCGGACAGTGGCTGGGCCAGTATCTCGAAGAATATAAAGCCGTGATCGGCTGGATCATCCTTGGGCTGATCGGGTTGACGATCGCAGGCTATGTGTACCGCGTCCTGACCTGGACTCCGCGAAGCCGGGGCGACTAGCTGCCGCTGCCGCGATCTGCGCGCGGGTGAGCGCCGCGATAGGCTTCCAGCATGGTCGCCGCGTCGACACGAGTGTAGATCTGCGTGCTGGAGAGGCTCGCATGGCCCAGCAATTCCTGAAGGCTTCGCAGATCGGCACCTGCGCCCAGCAGGTGGGTGGCAAAGCTGTGGCGCAGCGCGTGCGGCGTTGCGGTGGCGGGCAGGCCCAGCGCCTTCCGCGCGCGGGCAACGGATTTCTGGACCATTCCCTGGTTGAGCGGACCACCCTTTTCCCCGCGAAACAGGGCTGCGTCCGGCGACAGGGACCACGGGCACAGGCGGACGTATTCCGCCACCGCCTCCCGCACCACAGGCAGGATCGGAACGACACGCTCCTTGTTCCCTTTCCCCTGCACGACGATCGTGGTGCCGAATGGATGTTGCGCCGCGGTGAGCGTCAGGGCCTCGGCGATCCGCAGCCCGGCACCATACAGCAGCAGCAGCACGGCCCTGTCGCGCATTCCGACCCAGTCCTGCGCCGCATCGGCAGCCACCAGGTCGACAATGTTCGTGACATCGTCCGGCGTGACAGGCCGGGGCAGGCCTTGCCTAAGCCGCGGGCCTTTCATCCGTGGCGCGGCATCGTCGCTTCCGGTGCAGGACCGGGCATGGCGAATGAGGGCCTTGAGCGCCGAAAGCTCTCGCGCTGCGGACGCATTTCCCAGCCCTTCTGCACGGCGCTGCGCCAGATGCTGACGCAGGAGCGGGGTGTCAGCCCTGGCGAGCGCAGCCCAGTCGCTCATCCCCGTGCGATCCAGCAGACGGGTCGCGGCGGCCAGATAGGCGCGCACGGTGTGGGGGGATCGCCTGCGTTCCTGCGCCAGATGGTCACGCCAATCCTGCAGAATACTTTCCCTGCTCACGCCGCGACCAGTTCCGACGAAACGATCTCCGCGAGCAGACCGTCGAGGACTGGCATGCCGCCCGGAGTGATGCCGATCAGGTCGTCAGCCGACCAAGCGAGACCGAGATCGCAGAAGAAGGCGAAACGACCTTCATCGACAAGGCGCTCGCGATCAATCCCGGTCCGCCGCGACAATGCGGCAAGATCCACGCCTTCTGCAAGGCGCAGGCCCATCAGCAGGGCTTCCGATGCCTGTTCACGCGCATGCAGCGCACGGATTTCGGAAATGCCGTCGCCCTGCCGTTCAATGGCGGCAAGCCAGTTTTCGGGTTTCCTGTGACGCAAGGTCGCCGCACCGCCGCGCCGGCCATGCGCCCCGGGACCGATGCCGCAATAGTCGCGGTAGCGCCAATAGGTCAGATTGTGGCGGCTCTGCTGCCCCGTTCGTGCGTGATTGCTGATCTCATAGGCGGGCATTCCGGCAGCGCCGGTCAGTTCGCGCGTGATTGCAAACAGGTCTGCGGCGCTGTCGTCGTCCAGCGGGTGCAAGGCGCCCCGCCGCACATCGGTAGCGAACCTCGTACCGGGTTCGATGGTCAGCTGATACAGCGAGAGGTGATCGGTGCCCAGCGCCAGAGCGCGGTTCAGCATCGCGGACCATGCATCCTCGCTTTGGCCGGGCAAGGCGTAGATCAGATCGAAGCTCACCCGGTCGAAATGGTCCTGTGCGACGCCGAGCGCCGCAAGCCCCTCCTGCGCCGAATGCAACCGTCCCAGCATCTGCAATGCGTCATCATCGAAGGATTGCAGGCCCAGCGATACCCTGTTGACCCCGGCGGAAGCGAGATCGGCAAAGCGGGCAGCCTCGACCGAAGAAGGGTTTGCCTCCAGCGTGATTTCAATCTCTGGATCGAAGCTCCACAGGCTTTCCGCCTCGCACAGCAATGCCGAGACGAGGGCCGGCGGCATCAGCGATGGCGTTCCCCCACCAAAAAAGATCGATTGCAGGGTTTCATCTGCCGCCACTTCCGCCTCGCGGCGCATATCGGCAATCAGGCCGGCCTGCCACTCCGCCATCTCCACATCCGCGCGGACATGACTGTTGAAATCGCAATAGGGGCACTTCTTCAGGCAGAAAGGCCAATGGATGTATAGAGCGCGTGCCACGCCTCGCTATCCCATTTCCCGGCGGGTTTGTGAAGCCGGACGTTGCTTCAGCATTCGCCGCTTCAGGCGGAGAACTGCTCCGCCTTCAACTTTGCAAAAGCATCGGCGCGGTGGCTTATCGTGTGCTTGTATTCGGGGTCCAGCTCCGCGAAAGTCCGGTCGTGTCCCTCCGGAATGAAGACCGGATCGTATCCGAAACCCAGATCGCCACGGGGTGGCCAGGTGATGCGACCATCGACCCGACCTTCATAAACTGCATGTTCGCCATCGGGCCAGGCAATCGCGAGGACGCAGTTGAACCATGCATCCCGCGTAGCGTCCGGCCCCCTGGCGGCAAGCATGCCTTCCACCTTGCCCATCGCCATATACCAGTCGCGGCCCGGCTCACCTTCGAACCACTGCCGTTCGGCCCAGTCGGCGGTATAGACGCCGGGCCGCCCGTCCAGCGCGGCGACGGACAGACCGCTGTCATCTGCCAGCGCCACGATGCCCGACGCTTCCGCAGCGGCGCGGGCCTTGATCATCGCGTTCTGCACGAAAGTCGTGCCGGTTTCGGCAGGTTCGGGCAGGCCGAGCGACCCTGCCGAAATGCAGTTGACGCCATGTGGCGCAAGGAGATCGCCGATCTCTTTCAGCTTCCCCGTATTATGCGTGGCGATCACCAGCGATCCAGGCCCGATCCGGCGGACCATCAGGACGCGGCGCCCGTGACCGCCCTTTCCTGCGCGGCAAAGATTTTGCCGCAACCGATATTGGCGAGCCTGAGCAGGCGCAGCAGCGCTTCCTCGTCATAGGTCTCGCCCTCGGCGGTCGCCTGCACCTCGGCGATGCGGCCTCCTTCGATCAGCACGAAATTCGCATCGGCATCGGCCTTGCTGTCTTCGGGGTAATCGAGGTCGAGAACCGGCGTGCCCTTGTAGATGCCGCAGGAAATCGCGGCCACCTTGGCGCTGATCGGGTCATGCAGGATCAGCCCCTGCTTCATCAGGCTGTTCACGGCGAGGCGCAGGGCGACCCAAGCGCCCGAAATCGCCGCCGTGCGCGTACCGCCATCAGCCTGGAGAACGTCGCAATCGAGCGTGATCTGCCGTTCGCCCAGCTTTTTCAGATCGACCACTGCGCGCAGGGACCGGCCGATCAGCCGCTGGATCTCCTGCGTCCGTCCGCTCTGCCGGCCCTTCGCCGCTTCGCGCTGGCCGCGCGTGTGCGTGGCGCGGGGCAGCATCGAATATTCGCCCGTCACCCAGCCTTCGTTCTTGCCGCGAAGCCACGGCGGAATCCGTTCCTCTACGCTGGCGGTGCATAGCACCCGCGTATCGCCGAAAGCGATCAGGCAGGACCCTTCGGCATGTTTGGCAAAGCCGTTGTCGATGGTGATGTCGCGCATCTGGTCGGGCGCTCTGCCGGAAGGTCGCATGAACTGTCCTTGATATTGCATGGCCCTCACGGGCGTCGAGTCGGGGGCGTGTTGCACGCGCGATAGGCGCACAGGGGTTGAGCCTGCAAGACCAGCGATTAAATGGGTGCCATGGCCGAGCAGGACGATGCAAAACTGGCGATCAGGGAAATGTCCGCCCGCGCGCAGGAAATCTTCCGCCTAGTCGTGGAAGGGTATCTCGAAAGCGGACATCCGGTAGGCTCCAGATCCCTGTCGAACGAAGGCGGGGTGAATTTGTCGCCTGCCTCTATCCGGTCCGTTCTCGCCGATCTTGAATCCGCCGGCTTCCTTGCCGCTCCCCATGTCAGCGCAGGCCGGGTGCCGACCACGACCGGTCTGCGCCTGTTCGTCGATGGGATGATGCAGGTTGCCGAACCCAGTGCCGACGAACGCGCCGCCATCGAACGGCGGCTGGCGCAGCCCGGCCCGATCGAACAGGCGCTGGAAACCACGAGCAGCTTGCTGTCCGACCTGTCAGGCGCTGCGGGCATGGTGCTGGTTCCGCGCCGCGAACCGCGCCTGTCGCAGATCAGCCTGGTGCAGCTCGGGCCGGGCCGTACGCTGGCCGTGCTGGTGGGACAGGATGGCGCTATTGAAAATCGGCTGCTCGAGCTGGAAGGCGAGTTCGGTCCGCCGGCACTGGAAATGGCGAGCAACTACATCACGGCGCATCTTTCGGGGCGGACGCTTGCAGAAGCGGCCGGCGCCATGCGGGCCGAGATCGCTTCCGGCAGGAGCGCCCTGGATGAAGCAAGCCGCGATCTTGTGGAGCGGGGGCTGGCCACCTGGACGCAGGATGCCGCCGAACGCCCCGTCCTGATCGTGCGCGGACAGGCCAATCTGCTTGACGAGGCGGCCATGTCCGATCTCGAACGGGTGCGTTCGCTGCTCGACGATCTGGAAAACAAGCAATCCGTGTCCGAACTGCTTGCCAGCGCGCGGGAGGCGAATGCCACGCGCATCTTCATCGGGTCGGAAAACCGGCTGTTTGCATTGTCGGGCTCCAGTATCATCGCGTCCCCCTATCACGACCGCGAAGGCAAGGTCGTGGGTGTGCTGGGGGTCATCGGCCCGACGCGGTTGAATTACGCCAGGGTCGTCCCCATGGTTGATTTCACGGCCCGATCCCTGGGCAGGCTCATCGGATGAAATGGATATAATGATCGACGACGACAAGAATTTGCAGGACGGTTCCGTGCAGGACAGCGAAGTGGAACGCGAACTGGAAGGTGTGCCGCAGCAGTTCCGCGATGGAGGCGAGGACGGCGAAGGCGAGGAAGGAGGCGACCTGAACGGGGCGCTGGCATCTTTGCGTGCCGATCTCGAAACCGCGAAGCAGGACGTGCTCTATGCCCGCGCGGATACGCAGAATGTTCGTCGCCGCATGGAAAAGGATGTCGCCGACGCACGGGCCTATGCTGCCACGGGTTTCGCGCGCGACATTCTCAGCGTGGCCGACAATCTGGCCCGCGCGATCGAAGCCGTTCCCGAAGATCTTCGCGAAGACAGCAAGTTCAAGGGTCTGGTTACCGGTATTCAGGCCACGCAGCGCGAATTGGACAAGGTGTTCGCGGCGCATGGCATCACGCGCATCGCTGCCGTTGGCCTTCCACTCGACCCCAATCAGCATCAGGCCATGCTCGAGGTGCCATCACCCGATCACGAAGCGGGAACGGTCGTACAGGAAATGCAGGCGGGCTATATGATCAAGGACCGGCTGCTGCGGCCCGCAATGGTCGGTGTTGCCAAAAAGCCAGACTGACCAGGTGGGTTTGCAGGTTCTGGAACCCATTCGTGCCTCATCCGTATAGGGCGGACATTGTTCCGGGAGAATAGATCATGAAGAACCGTATGTTTGCCGCCTCCGCACTGGCGCTGTCCACGCTTTCGCTCGGCGCTTGCGCTGAAAATTATTCGGCGGAAGGTGCGCTTGGCGGTGGTGCTCTTGGTGCTGCGGCAGCGGCGGTCACCGGCGGCGACATCGCATCCTACGCTCTTGCCGGGGCAGCGGCCGGTGGCCTCGCAGGCTATTTCGTCGACAAGGACGATGATTGCGATGGTTACAACAACAACCGCTACCTCGACGATGACTGCTTCGGCACCCGCGGCTATCCAGTCGATCCGCGCTACTGAGCTGACATTTTCATCTTACGAGCGTTACGAGAGGGGTGTCACTGCGGTGGCGCCCTTCTTGCTTTTGCGATTAGCGGTCTGCGCCGGGGAAGCGCACCAGCAGATCGTAAGCAGCCTTGTCGCTCACACCTGCCAGCTTCACGCCGTTTCGCAGCAGGAAGGCATGACGCACGATTTCCGCCTGCTGTTCGATACCGTAGCGGTGCAGCGGCCATCCCGGCTTCAGGCTGTAATGATATCTGCACCATGGGTGGCGGTGAACCACCAGCCACCATTCTCCATTGCGCTGCGCTTGCCAAACATGCGTCATCTCATGGATGAACAGCCCTGCACGTAAAGGTGAAACAGCGGAGAAATCTTCGCAATAGGTGCTGCCGCGCGGGTGAAAATGGATATGTCCACGCGGGGCCATCGTCACGTTGCGCGGCTGAAACGGAAACCATTTGCGGCGGCGGATGGTGACGCGGCCGTAATCGACCGCGTCACCGAAGATGGTCCGCGCCAGCGTGATCTCGCCTGCCGTAAGCGGCCTTTCGCCGCCGATCGGGCATGAGGCCGCTGCCGCGCCGGCCGGTTCTGCCGTCAGCGTTCTTCGCCGGCGGCGCGAATTTCTGCCGGGAAGCTGACCTTGTCTCCGCCAGAAACGGTCAGTGTCACTTCGGCAGTGCCGCCGGGCTGCCATGCGGCAGGCGGGTCCATGGCCATGACATGCAGCCCGCCCGGTTCGAAGCTGACATTGCTGCCCGAAGCCAGTGCGACTGGCAATGCTTCCATCATCTGCGTTTGGCCGTCCCATTCTCCATATTGATGCATGGCGGAAGAACCGGCGCCTTCGACGTCTGCGGCACGAATGGTGAGCGCGCGATCGCCGCCATAGGTCACATCGAAGTAGACGGCCGCAGGATTGCCTGCGACGGGGCCGAGTACGATCCGTGCATTAGAAATTTCGACACCGTCGATGCCGTCGACCGCGTCGGGAATTTCCGTCGCAGTTTCCGTGCCGCACGATGCCAGTCCAAAACTGGAAACGGCCAGCGTGGCTGCAGCGAATAATGTATTTCTCATCGTGAATTCCCCCCGGTTTCTTCCTGTAATTCGATGCAAGGCAACTACTCTGCCTGTTCCCTTGTGCCAAGAAAAACCGCTCCTATATCGCCCTGCGTAACACAGCCGCCGATCCGCTTCGCCGTGACGGGAAGCCCGCAAGGCACGCGGAGACGGCTGCGGTCGCATAGTTTCAGTAAAGATGGGGAAACCATGGCAAAAGTAATCGGTATCGACCTCGGCACCACCAACAGCTGCGTTGCCGTCATGGATGGGGGCAAGCCCAAGGTCGTCGAGAATTCCGAAGGCGCGCGTACCACGCCCTCGATCGTCGCATTCACCAAGGATAACGAGCGCCTGATCGGCCAGCCGGCGAAGCGCCAGGCAGTGACCAATGGCGACAACACGATCTTTGCGGTCAAGCGCCTGATCGGCCGCCGGTTCGACGATCCGGTCACGAAGAAGGATACCGAACTGGTTCCTTATGACATCGTGAAGGGCAAGAATGGCGACGCCTGGGTGCAGGCGGGCGGCGAAGATTACAGCCCCAGCCAGATTTCGGCCTTTATCCTGCAGAAGATGAAGGAGACGGCGGAAAGCTATCTCGGTGAAACAGTGACGCAGGCCGTCATCACCGTGCCAGCCTATTTCAACGACGCGCAGCGCCAGGCGACCAAGGATGCCGGCCAGATCGCAGGCCTCGAAGTGCTGCGCATCATCAATGAACCCACGGCCGCGGCGCTTGCCTATGGCCTCGACAAGGACGACGGTAAGACCATCGCCGTGTATGACCTTGGCGGCGGCACCTTCGACGTGTCGATCCTCGAGATCGGCGATGGCGTGTTCGAGGTGAAGTCGACCAATGGTGACACTTTCCTCGGCGGTGAGGATTTCGACAGCGCCATTGTCGAATATCTGGCCGACCAGTTCAAGAAGAAGGAGAACATGGATCTCCGCACCGACAAGCTGGCGCTGCAACGGTTGAAGGAAGCCGCTGAAAAGGCGAAAATCGAACTCTCGAGCGCGCAGACGACGGAAGTCAATCTGCCCTTCATCACCGCGCGGATGGAAGGCGGATCGACCACGCCGCTTCACCTTGTCGAGACGATCACCCGTTCCGACCTCGAGAAGCTGGTTTCCAAGCTGATCGAACGCACCAAGGAGCCGATGAAGAAGGCTCTGGCCGATGCCGGCGTCACTGCCAAGGAGATCGACGAAGTCGTGCTCGTCGGCGGTATGACCCGCATGCCCAAGGTGCGCGAAGCCGTGAAGGATTTCTTCGGCAAGGAACCGCACACCGGCGTCAACCCGGACGAAGTCGTCGCCATGGGTGCCGCCATCCAGGCTGGCGTTCTGCAGGGCGACGTCAAGGACGTGCTGCTGCTCGACGTCACGCCCTTGTCGCTCGGTATCGAGACGCTGGGCGGCGTGTTCACCCGGATGATCGATCGCAACACGACGATCCCCACGAAGAAGACTCAGACCTACTCCACGGCCGAGGACAATCAGCAGGCCGTCACCATCCGCGTGTTCCAGGGCGAACGCGAAATGGCGGCGGACAACAAGATGCTGGGCCAGTTCGATCTGGTTGGCATCCCTTCCGCACCGCGCGGTGTTCCGCAGATCGAGGTGACCTTCGATATCGACGCGAATGGCATCGTGAACGTGTCTGCCAAGGACAAGGGCACGGGCAAGGAACAGCAGATCCGTATCCAGGCCTCTGGCGGCCTGACCGACAGCGATATCGATCAGATGGTGCAGGACGCGGAGAAGTTCGCCGAGGAAGACAAGAAGCGCCGCGAAGGAGCCGAAGCGCGCAACCAGGCCGACAGCCTGGTGCATGCGACGCAGAAGCAGCTGGACGAGCATGGCGACAAGATCGACGCCGGTCTCAAGTCCGAAGTCGAGACTGCATTGGCGGAAACGAAGACGGCTCTTGAAGGCGACGATAACGACGCGATCAACGCCAAGTCGCAGGCGCTCACGGACTTGGCAATGAAGATGGGTCAGCAGATCTATGAGAAGGAACAGGCAAGTGCCGGTTCCGGGCCAGATGCCGGTTCCGGCGAGGGCGGGGCTGACGACGATGTCGTCGATGCGGAGTTTTCCGAAGTCGACGACGGCGCTGACGCCGATGCCACTGCCGATCAGAACAAGGGCTGACATTCCGATGCAGACCGAAGCCGCCACCGGTGCCCGGCGCACCGGTGGTGGTCGTTTGTGACGGAGGGAACGCGAAATAATGCCAGCCACTGAAATCGATTATTACGAATTGCTTCAGGTATCGCGCGACGCTGATGCCGCGACGATCAAATCGTCCTACCGCAAGCTCGCCATGAAATATCATCCCGACCGGAACCCCGGCGATGCAGAATGCGAAGCGAAGTTCAAGAACATCAGTCAGGCTTACGACTGCTTGAAGGACCCGCAGAAGCGATCCGCTTACGATCGCTACGGCCATGCCGCGTTCCAGCAGGGCGGCGGGGGTGGCGGCCATCAGGATTTCTCGGATATCGGCGATATTTTCGAAACGATCTTCGGCGGTGGGTTTGCGAATGCCGGCGGACGTCAGCAGGCCCGGCGCGGCGCCGACCTCCGTTACGACATGGAAATCGGGCTGGAGCAGGCCTTTCACGGCGATACGCAGGAAATCGAGATCGAGGTTTCGCAGGTTTGCGACACCTGCGACGGGGATGGTGCAAAGCCGGGAACCGGCAAGCGCCAGTGCGACCTGTGCCACGGAATTGGCAAGGTCCGCGCCAAGCAGGGGTTCTTCGTAGTCGAGCGGGCGTGCCCTAACTGCCAGGGACGCGGCGAAGTCATCGAAACGCCCTGCCGCGACTGCCGCGGCGAAGGCCGTGTCGATCTGCCGCAATCCATTTCCGTCGATATTCCGCCCGGTGTCGATACCGGCACCCGCATCCGCCTGACGGGCAAGGGCGAGGCTGGTCCCTATGGCGCTCCGGCCGGCGATCTCTACATCTTCATCCACATTCGCCCGCATCCGGTTTTCCAGCGCGAAGGCACAGTGCTGGTGGCGCATCTGCCCGTCAGCTTCACGACCGCTGCGCTGGGCGGGAAGGTCTCCATTCCGGATCTTGATGGCAACACCAACGAGGTGACCATTCCGGCAGGCATCCAGTCCGGCAGGCAATTGCGTGTGCGCGGTGGCGGTATGCCTGTGCTGCAGGGCCGAGGCCGGGGCGATCTGGTTGTGGAGGTCGCCGTTGAAACGCCGACGAAACTGTCGGCACGGCAGAAGGAACTGCTGCACGAGTTCCAGGAGACGGAAACGGGTGACGAATGCCCGAACAGCCGCGGATTTTTCGACAAGTTGAAAAAGGCTTTCGGAACCTGAACCGTCATCCCATCCTGGCGTGCACTTCGGCACGCAGGCCTGATATCAAGTTGGCGTTCAGCCGACCGATGCCGTCTTCCTCGTCAAGAATGGCCAGGAAGGCGGATCGCTTGAACCGTTTGACCTCTTCGGTCCATGTGCCCGGCAGCGCCTCGCCCGGTGCCGGATTTCCGGCGGTGGAATAGACCAGATCGATCATGCGTTCGGCGCCGTGCAAGCGGCCCCAGAGATAGTCGTTTTCGCGGTAGGCGCGGCTGAAGAACGCGCCGAAATTATAGAATTCCGTCCCGCGCAGGGTCGCTGCCGTGCCGCCATTGCGGATCGACAAGGCATCGTCGGGCGAAATCCGGTCTACTTTCACCGGATCGAATTCGGTCAGGCCCTCGTTCCTCAACAAGGGAAGGGTAGCGACATCGTAGAAGGGAAATCCGAGATAAGCGAGAAGCATGCGCCGCCGCAGCGCACGGGGCATCTTTTCGAGCGCATCTGCCAGCATCTGCTCCGCGTTTGCATCGATTTCGGGCAAAAGCTGCCGCCCGGCCACATACTCCAGAACGGCTGCAGGGTTCGACATCGCATCTTTCGCCCGCGCCGCGAACTCGTCACCTGTATCGCCGGCGCTGTCCTTCGAAAAATACAAGGCCAGGATCGTGAATACCTTGGCACGGGCATCTTCGAGTGCGGGGTCCGGGATGTCCGGATCCGCCTCCCAGTCGCGGGCCAGCCGCCGCAACATGAAGCGAAGCCGCCTCACGCGAAATGCCGTGTCATGCGCCCGGAAGAAGGCGATGGCAGCCGGGTTCGCGCCTCCGCCGCTGGCGGACAGGGTTGGCAGGCCGTCGTTCTGCAAGGTCTGCCGGAATACCGCCGCCAGAGCAACCGGATCGAGCGGGGCAAGGCCCGGCGCGGCCTGCAGCACAGAGCGAGCCAGGCCATCGAGGATGCCGGCGAATTTCGCCTGTGCGTAGGAATGATAGGCATAACCGGCGGTCTCGGCGGCGGCCTGCTGCGCCTTTGCCCGCCAGATTTTCAGCCGTTTCGGCGTCGGGCGATCCAGGAACAGGGTGCGGCCGAACAATTTTTCGACCACCTGCTCCACCTCGGGGCGAAGCACCGTGATGATCTGCCGGAGCCGCCGCGCTTCCTGCGACTGATCGGCCAGAACCTCGAGATTGTCCCTGATTGGCTGTTCGCGCGGGATCGTGGAAAGCGAACCGAAGATAGCGGCAAAGAAGCCGACCGGTTCGCGCGCTTCGGGTGTCGAGGAGCCCAGACGGTCCGGCCGCGGGTCGATATAGACGAAGCGGCGATCCACCTCGCGTTGAGCGGGCCGCCCCTGCAATGCCGCCATGGCGCCTGAGAAAGGAGCGTTCACCAGCACCGATCCATCGATCAGCGAGACATTGTCCACAGATCCCTGACGGACATGGGCGGGCATGATCCGTTCAAGAAATTCATCGCGCCCCGCCCATTCGTTTCCGATGGCAGCGGAGAGTTCGTCAATCTCCGACAGGCGCAGCGGGGGGAACGCGCCGGGGAAGCTGGCGGTGGCCCTTGCTGCGAATATCAGCTCCATGGGGTCGGCCAGATCCTCGCCAGGGCGGGAGGGAACCTTCGACCGGAAACCGATGGGTAGCCGGTGCTCGCTTTCCTCGACCCGGCCGGGACTGTTGAGCCGCAGCACTTCGCGATAGCCGTGAAAATCGGTCGCGGTGACGAACAGGTCGACCGGATGGCCGGGCGGAAGCAAGGGATGCTCCGCCTCGCCCGAAGCCATCATCGTCAAGGCATCGTGCAACAGGCGCGTAAAGCCCGAACCTGAAAAAGGCGGCGCGAACCAGCGGCCCCTGATGAGGCGCGAAACCTTGTTGCGGACCTCCTCCCGCGTTTCCGGCGCGACGGAGTCCGAAACGGCATTGCCGGGCCGCCTCAGCAGCCACCATGCGATGGGCTGCGCCCATGTCTTGGCGAAACGCCATACCGGCCGTGCACCGGGATCGGTCAGCCTGCCGACATCGGCATTTTCCAGCCACATGTCGGTCAACGGTTCGAGCGACTGGCCGGAATGGATCGCCTGCGCCAGGAACACGGCATTTATGCCGCCGGCGCTGGCACCGGTCAGAATATCGGGCATGACGCGCAGGCGCAGGCCGTGATGGTCCTGCATGTGCTGCAACAGGTCACGGTAGATGCCCTGCGAGCCGTCCTGGCGGATAGCACCGGCATGGAACGACCGACTGGCGCGCGCCAGTTTCCAGACCTCCTTCGTGACACCATGCATGTAGACCGCCAGACTGACGCCGCCATAGCAGACCAGCGCGATCCTGAGTTCCTTCTGCCGCATGCCGGTTCTTTTGCCGGGGATTTCTGCCGAGGGCAATTGCGTTCCACCTATGTTCTGCTAATTCCCCTGGCATGGCTAAAACGAAGCGTCGATATATCTGTCAGGCCTGCGGCAGCGTTGCCCATCGCTGGCAGGGCCAGTGCGGCGATTGCGCCGAATGGAACACGCTGGTGGAGGATGCACCAGCCACCGTTTTCTCGCAGAAGCACGATCTGTCGAGCGGGGGGCGGCCGGTAGAATTCGTCAAGCTGGATGCGCCCGGAGAGGAACTGAAGCGGCGCCCGACCGGGCTTGCCGAATTCGATCGGGCGCTTGGCGGGGGGCTGGTGCCGGGATCGGCCATATTGATGGGCGGCGATCCGGGTATCGGCAAATCCACCCTGCTGCTGCAGGCGGCAGCCAAGATCGCCAAGGCAGGCGGCGAAACCGTCTATGTCAGCGGAGAGGAAGCTGCGGGGCAGGTCCGTTTGCGCGCGGCGCGGCTGGGCCTGGCCGACGCGCCGCTGAAACTGGCGGCCGCGACATCGGTGCGCGACATTCTGACGACGCTTGGCACCATGGAACCGCCGGCCCTGCTGGTCATCGACTCAATCCAGACAATGCATTCCGACACGATAGAAGGGGCGCCGGGAACGGTCAGTCAGGTTCGCGGCTGCGCTTTCGAACTGATCCGTTACGCAAAGGAAAACGGCGTCGCCATGGTCCTCGTCGGCCATGTCACCAAGGATGGCAGCATTGCCGGGCCGCGTGTGCTCGAACACATGGTCGACGTGGTAATGAGCTTCGAGGGTGAACGCAGCCATCAATATCGCATCCTTCGTGCCCTGAAGAATCGCTTCGGTGCCGTGGACGAGATCGGCGTCTTCGCGATGGCGGGGGCAGGGCTGGAAGAGGTCGCCAACCCGTCCATGCTGTTCCTGTCCGGGCGAGACGAACCGCTGGCAGGCAGCGCCGTATTTCCGGCACTGGAGGGCACACGGCCGGTTCTGATTGAAGTGCAGGCTCTCATCGTCCGCCTGCAGTCCGGAGCCACGCCGAGGCGCGCCGTCGTGGGGTGGGACGGCGGACGGCTGGCGATGCTGCTGGCGGTACTCGAATCGCGATGCGGCCTGAACTTCAGCTCGGCCGAAGTCTACCTGAACGTGGCGGGCGGATACCGCCTGACCGATCCCGCAGCCGATCTGGCAGTTGCGGCGGCTCTCGTGTCCGCCCTGTCCGACAGGGCGCTGCCAAGAAACAGTGTCTGGTTCGGAGAAGTTTCGCTGGCGGGAGAGGTCCGGCCCGTGGCGCATTCATCCTTGCGGCTGCGCGAGGCGGCGAAATTGGGGTTTGCCAAGGGCTTCGGCCCCGCAGATGCAAAGGCAAATTCACCGGACCTTAACTATCAGGAGGTCAAGCAACTCGCCAACCTCGTTGACCGGGTGGTCAAGCAGGACTAATCCGCAAAGGCGAAATGACGGGTTTCGATATCATCGTTCTGATAATCGTCGGCGTGGCTGCCGTCGGTGGTTTCCTGCGCGGGTTCGTGCAGGAGGTTCTCTCGCTGGCGGCGTGGATCCTGGCGCTGTTTGCCATCCATTATCTGCACACGCCGCTGTACGACTGGCTTTCGCCCAACATCGGGACGCCGTCCGGCGCGGCTGTCCTCGCCTTTGCGTTGCTGCTGCTGATCCCTTATGCGGCGATGAAGCTGATTGCCAGCTGGGCGGGCAGCACTTCCCGGGCCTCGATACTTGGGCCGATCGACAGGGTTCTCGGTTTCGGCTTCGGCGCGATAAAGGGGGCGATCATCGTCGTCGCGGCATTTTCCCTGCTGGTGCTGGGCTACGACACGCTGTGGGGCGTGGCCGGACGGCCGACGTGGATCACTTCGGCGCGAAGCTATTCCGCGGTCAATGCCGGGGCCGACGCCCTGGTGCAGATGATCCAGCAACGCCGCGAAGAACTGCGAGGTGAAGAAGCGGGTGTGGACGGGGAGGAACGGTGAGCGCTTTGCCTGCAGCGCGCCTCTATACACCGGAACTGCTCGGCCTTGCCGTATCGCTCGGCGATTACCCGCTGATCGGCGGCATGAACCGCCATGCCGAAGCGCGCTCGCGCACTTGCGGCAGTACGATCTCGATGGGGATCGACTGCGACGACGCAGGCCGTATACGGAAGCTCGGGATGATGGTGAGCGCCTGCGCGGTCGGCCAGGCGGCAGCGGCGATCTTTGCTGCTGGCGCGATCGGTTCCGATGCTGCTGATATCGATGCTGCTGCCAGCAACATCGAACAGTGGCTTGCAGGAACAGGAACGCAGCCCGAATGGGCCGGCATTGCGGTGCTGGAAGCAGCGCGCGAATATCCTGCCCGTCACGGGGTCATCGCATTGCCGTGGAAAGCCGCATCGGCGGCGCTTTGCAACATCGAGCCGCAAAGCTAAGGCTTCTCAGCCAGAATAAAGCCGGCGGGGGATGATCGGGATGACGGGGGACAAGGCACCAGCCATGCGCGAACCCAGCGCAAAGGAAATCCGCCTCGTGATCGCGGCAAGTTCCGCCGGCACCATTTTCGAATGGTACGACTTCTTCATCTATGGAACGCTGGCATCGCTGATCGGTGCGGCATTCTTTCCATCCGACAATTCGACGCTGCAATTGCTGCTCGTCTGGGCGGGCTTCGCCGTCGGCTTCGGATTTCGGCCGCTCGGGGCGATCCTGTTCGGGTTCCTGGGCGACCGACTGGGCCGCAAATACACCTTCCTCGTCACCGTGACGCTGATGGGCGTGGCAACGGCAGGGGTCGGACTGGTGCCGAGCGCCGCCACCATCGGCCTTGCCGCGCCCGCTATCGTTATCCTCCTGCGCATTCTCCAGGGCCTGGCGCTGGGCGGCGAATATGGTGGTGCGGCGATCTATGTCGCGGAACATGCGCCGAAGGAAAAGCGCGGCTACTACACCGCTTTCATCCAGGCGAGCGTGGTTGGCGGTTTCGTCCTGTCGATCCTCGTCGTCATAGCCTGCCGTTTCCTCGTCCCTGCCGACGATTTCGTGGAATGGGGGTGGCGCATTCCTTTCCTCCTGTCGATAATATTGCTCGGCATATCCTTGTGGATGCGCCTGAAGCTGAGTGAAAGTCCGGTCTTCCAGGCGATGAAGGCAGCAGGCGGAACGGCGGCCAATCCCTTCGTGGAAAGTTTCACCTATCCGGGAAACAAGAAGCGCGTTTTCGTCGTGCTGTTCGGGGTGACGGGCGTGCTCACGACCATCTGGTACACGGCTTTCTTCTCCGGGCTGAGCTTCCTGCGCGGGCCGATGCGGGTGGAGGAGCAGGTGGTCGAGATCATCATGCTCGTTGCCGGCCTCCTCTCCATGGGCTTCTACCTGCTTGTCGGGCGCTGGTCCGATTTCGTGGGGCGCAAGAAACCCATCGTGATCGGGGCGGCTTTGACCCTGCTGCTGCTGTTCCCCATCTTCTGGGGGATCGGGGCGCTGGCGAACCCGGGCCTGCGCGACGATGCCCGCGATGCGCCCGTCACCATCGCGGGCGCCGGTTGCGAGTTCGATGCCTTCGCCGATGAACAGGCGACATCCTGCGGGCGCCTGCTGTCCGACCTTACCGCTCTGGGCGTACCCTATGACATCGCACCAGGCCCGGCGCCGGTCTTGAGCATCGGCGCGGAAAGTCATGACTATAGCGCGCTCGCCGAGACGGAGCGCAGCGCGAATTTGCGCGACTGGCTGGAAGAGGCAGGCTATGATTTTTCGACGCAGGTACCACCGCCTGCAAACATCATCGGCATAATCGCGCTGCTCCTGTGCCTCGGCGGCCTGTCGGCGCTTACCTATGGATCGGTGGCCGCCTTGCTGGCGGAAATGTTCCCGCCGAAGATCCGCTACAGCTCGATGTCGATCCCCTATCACATCGGCGCAGGCTATCTCGGCGGGTTTCTGCCGCTCATCGCCGGATATATCATCGCCACGACAGGCGATGCCTATTCCGGACTGTGGTACACCTGGGTGGTCGTGGCATTTGGGCTTCTGGTTGCCATCTGGGGGTTGCCCGGCGGTCCGCCGCGCGACTTTGCCGCCGATGAATGACATCGCGCCTCCGCCGGCCACTCTGCGGGTCAATCTGGACAGCGACGCACTTGCTGCAAATTGGCACCAGCTCGACAGGATGTCGGCGCCCGGCCGGGCCGGCGCTGCGGTGAAGGCGGATTGCTATGGCCTGGGTGTCGACAGGTGCGTTCCGGTGCTGCGCGGAGCGGGTGCCCGCGATTTCTTCGTCGCCCACTGGAGCGAAGTCGCGGACGTTGTTCGCTATGTTCCTGCATCAGACATATCCGTTCTGCACGGCCTGATCAGCCGGACCGAAACGGATTATGCCCGAGCCGTCGGTGCCCGCCCGGTCATCAATTCGCTGGATCAGGCGAAATTATGGGCGGAGGCCGGCGGCGGTGCGTGTGACGTGATGGTGGATACCGGCATCAACCGGCTGGGGCTTGCCATGCGGGATCTTTCCGATCCGCTGATCGCCACGCTCGATGTCGTCACTCTCTTGTCGCATCTGGCGTCGGCCGACGAGGCAAGCCCGTCCAATCGGCGCCAGCTGAAGCTGTTTCGCGAAGCGCGGGCGATGGTGAAGGCGAAGCGGTACAGTCTGGCCAATAGCGCGGGGATCGTGCTCGGGCCGGACTACACCTTCGATCTCACGCGGCCCGGTCTGGCACTGTATGGCGGTATTCCCCGGCCGGAACTGACGGACGATATCCGGCAGGTTGCCTATCCGCAGGCCGCCCTGTTACTGCGGCGCGATCTCGAACCGGGCGACAGGGTCGGCTACAACGGAACCTATATCGCGGATCGAGCCCTACCATCGGGGATCGTCTCCATCGGCTATGCCGACGGATTTCTTCGCAGCAGGGGCGGGGAGGCCCTGACGCATGAGGGCCGGGTGCTGCCGCTGATCGGCAAGGTTTCGATGGATATGATCGTGCTGGATCTGACGAATGCCCCGGATTTGCGCGAAGGCGACTGGCTGGACATCCCTTTCGATATGCCCGGTGCCGCGCAGCGCTGCGGCCTGTCGCAATATGAACTGCTCACCGTCATCGGCCATCGCCTACGATGATCCAAGTGCAGTTGCCTAGTGTATGCTGCAAGTGCTAAATGCCTCGTGATGCAATGCAAGAGGGACGCGCAAGATGGCCAAGGTTAAATCCGGCGACGGCCCGGTAATCATCAAGAAATACGCCAACCGGCGGCTCTACAACACCAGTTGCTCCAGCTACATCACGCTGGACGATCTTGCGCGCATGACGCGGGAAGGCGTCGATTTTCAGGTCGTCGATGCCAAGTCAGGCGACGATATCACCCACTCCATCCTGACCCAGATTATCATGGAGGAAGAAGCCAACGGCGAACATATGCTTCCCGTCAGCTTTCTGCGGCAGCTGATCTCGATGTATGGCAATTCGATGCAGGCCATGATGCCGCATTACCTGGAAGCCAGCATGGCCAATTTTCGCCGTAACCAGGCGAAGTTCCAGTCGGCGTTCCAGACGGGCGTCGGCACCGGCAATCCGCTGTCGCGCATGGCGGAAACAAACATGGCGATGATGCGGGCAGCGACCGAAGCCTTCATGCCCCGCGGCGGACACGACGACGGGGCGGTTGGCGGTGGGGATGGCGACCAGTCGGGCAAGAATGCATCGGCGCAAGATGATCTGAAGGCCCTGCGCGAACAGATGGCTGCCATGCAGAAGCGCCTGGACGATATGGACAGCTAAGCTTCCATCGCTCCCGGCTCACCAGTGCCGGGCCGAGTTTCCGCCAATTGACCAGAACGAGTAATACCCCTTTGTCAAACATACGCCACGCCCTGACCGCCCGCCGTGCCGACGATTTCGCGCAATGGTATCAGGAGGTAATCTCCGCTGCCGATCTTGCAGAGGAATCGGGCGTGCGCGGCTGCATGGTCATCAAGCCATGGGGTTACGGAATCTGGGAGCGTATCCAGCGGCTGCTGGACGACCGGATCAAGGCGACCGGCCATGAAAATTGCTATTTTCCGATCTTCATCCCGCTGTCGAATTTCGAGCGGGAGGCGCAGCATGTCGAAGGTTTCGCCAAGGAAATGGCGGTCGTCACCCACCACCGGCTGATCGCGGACGGGGAAGGGGGGCTGATACCCGATCCCGAAGCGAAGCTGGAAGAACCGCTGGTCGTCCGCCCCACGTCCGAAACCATCATCGGCGATGCGATGGCGCGTTGGGTGCAAAGCTGGCGCGACCTGCCGTTGCTGACCAACCAGTGGGCGAATGTGGTGCGGTGGGAAATGCGGACCCGCATGTTCCTGCGGACGACCGAATTCCTGTGGCAGGAAGGGCACACCGCCCATGCCGATGAGGCGGAAGCGCGCGAACATACGCTGCGGATGCTCGAAGTCTATCGCGCCTGCGCCGAGGACGATCTCGCGCTGCCGGTGATTGCCGGCGAGAAGCCGGAGAATGAGCGCTTTCCCGGCGCGGTCGAGACCTGGTCAATCGAGGCGATGATGCAGGACGGCAAGGCGCTGCAGGCCGGCACCAGCCATTATCTCGGCACCAATTTCTCCGAAGCGGCGAACATCAATTATCAGGACCGCGAAGGGCAGCAGGCGCTGTGCCATACCACCAGCTGGGGCGTGTCGACGCGGATGATCGGCGGCATCATCATGGTGCATGGCGACGATGACGGCCTGCGCGTGCCGCCGCGCATCGCCCCCTGGCAGGTGATTATCCTGCCGATGCTGCGCGACAAGCCGGAAGATGCCGCGCTGCTCGAATATTGCGAAGGCCTGCGCGCGAAACTTGCCGGCAGATCGGCGCTGGGCGAACCCGTTCGCGTGCTGCTGGACCGGAAACCCGGCAAGGCGGCGGCCAAACGTTGGGACTGGGTGCGGAAAGGCGCACCGATCATCATCGAAGTCGGCAGCCGGGACATGGATGCCGGGACCGTCAGCTTTCTGCGGCGCGATCGCCTCTGGGCCGATAATGGCAAACCGGACTTTTCCGCTCCCGCTATCGAAGCAGCGGCAGAAGACGTTCCGCATCTGCTGGAAGAAATCCAGGCCGAACTGTTCCGGCAGGCAGAAGAACGGCGCGAGGCCAATATCACGCGCGGCCTGGACAGCTTCGACGCGGTGGCAGAATTCTTTACCAGCAACGGAAAATATCCCGGCTGGGTGGAGGTGCAATGGTCGAAACCGACGGGCGCGGAGCTGGACAAGATTGTCGAACGATTGAAGTCGCTGAAGCTGACCATCCGCAATGTTCCGAGCCAGTCTGCCGCCGCGGATGCTGCCTGCATCTTCACTGGCGCGCCAGCGACGGAGCGGATCCTGCTCGCCCGCGCTTATTGAGCGCATCGGTAGCAGGGCCTTGCATTTACAGGATTATGGCGTGAAAAGCGTGACATGAAAAAGCTTCTCCTCGCCACCGTCGCCCTCGTTTCCTTACCCGTTGCCGCACAGGAGAGCGACCCCGCTACGAATGTGTCGGCGGAACGTCTGCGTTCCGATGTCGAGAAACTCGTATCCTTCGGCACTCGCCACACCCTGTCGGAACAGGACAGCGACACGCGCGGAATCGGTGCGGCGCGGCGATGGGGCGAAGCCCAGTTCCGCCAGATTTCCGCTCGCTGCGGCGATTGCCTCGAGATCGTGACGCCGGAACGGATCGTGGAGGGCCGCCGCATCCCGCAGCCCACCCGCCTCGTCAATGTCGTCGCCATCCAGCGCGGCACCGCACGGCCGGACGAGGTGGTGATCGTGCAGGGGCACATCGATAGCCGGGCGACCGATGTGGCCGATTTCACCAGCGATGCACCGGGTGCCAATGACGATGCCAGCGGCACGGCGCTGGTGATCGAGGCAGCCCGCGCATTGAGCGGGAACAGCTATCCCGGCACGATCGTCTATGCGCTTCTGTCGGGGGAGGAGCAGGGCCTCTACGGTGGGCAGTTGCTGGCCGATCATGCCGAGGAGCAGGGATGGACCGTTAAGGCGGTGCTGAATAATGACGTGGTCGGCAACAGCTGCGGCTCGGACGGTTTCTGCGATGCAGAGCATGTCCGAGTCTTTTCCGAAGGGCCGCGCGCCGATCTGACCGACGCTGTCGGCGCGGCGCAGCGCCGCGACGGCGGCGAGAACGACAGCCCCAGCCGTAACCTTTCCCGCTGGCTGGACGATCTTGCCGATGAGGCCGAAGGCGGGCTGGATGTACGGCAGATCTGGCGTACCGATCGCATGGGTCGTGGCGGCGATCAGATACCCTTCCTGGAAAAAGGCTATCCGGCGATCCGCTTTTCCGTTGCGGTCGAGGATTACGATCACCAGCATCAGGATCTGCGGGTGGAGAACGGCGTAACCTATGGTGACACCGTGGATGAGATGGACTTCCCCTATCTTGCAAAAGTGACGCAGTTGAACGTGCGCGCTCTGGACCGGCTGGCGCGTACGGCAATGCCTCCCGCGGCGACGGCGGAAGCTGCGGTGCAGACCTACACCGATCTGAAATGGACTCCCGTCGAAGGTGCCACCGGCTACACGATCTGGCAGCGGCGCCCCGATCAGCCCTATTGGGAAGAGCAGCCGGTCATCGCCAATGTCTCGGCCACAAGTGCCCGGCTGGAAGGTGTGCGCGGTGACGACTGGATCTTCGGCATCAGCAGTCGCTCGCCCGACGGTGTATTATCGCCGGCGGCCAGCGCGGTTCCCGGCGGTGCATTCGCGCCGATCGGTTCCGACGCGGCGGAGTGAAGGCTTGAGGGTGAAGGCGCATCGCCGGCGCTAGTGACGCGCTGCGCGCGATGGGTTAGACGTCCGGCATGTCCAAACGTACCATGAACGGCTTGCCCAGCCGCGAGCAGATTCTCGACTTCATCCAGACCTCGGATCGTCCCGCCGGCAAGCGGGAAATTGCCAAGGCTTTCGGTATCAAGGGGCAGGAGAAGATCGCCCTCAAGAAGTTACTGAAAGATATGGGCGATGAAGGCCTGATCGATGGCAGCAAATCCGCCTTCAATCGCATGGGCGGTGTGCCGAAGGTCACGACTCTCGCCATCAAGGCCGTTGAGGATGGCGAAGCCTTCGCCATTCCGGAAGGCTGGTCGCCCGACGATGGTTCGCCGCCGCCCCGCATACGTGTTATCGAGGACAAGCGTAAGGGCGGCGCCCTGAAAGTGGATGACCGCATCCTCGCCCGCACCGAAGAAGCGGGCAGGGGATACCGTGCCCACGTCATGAAGAAGCTGCCCCCGCGCGTCGACGGCATGATGGGTGTGGTCGAGATCGACGGCAGCGGGAAGCCGTGGCTCGCCCCGGTCGACAAGAAAATCCGCAGTTCGAGCCCGATAAAGGATCTGGGCGGTGCCGAAGAAGGCCAGCTCGTCATGGTCGAAGCGGCAGGCAAGGGCGCACGCAGCGGCGTCAACGTGGTGGAGGTGCTGGGCGATCCGCTGGCGCCCCGCAGTTTCAGCCTTATCGCGATTGCGAAGCACGGCATTCCCAATGTGTTCCCGCAGGAGGCGCTGGACGAAGCGCAACTGGCGGCTGATTTGCCGGTATCGCAAGAAGACCGGGAGGATTTGCGGCATCTGCCGATCATCGCGATCGACCCTGCCGATGCGCGAGACCACGACGATGCTATCTGGGCGAAGCCGAACGGCAATGGCGGTTTCGACGCCGTCGTCGCGATTGCCGATGTATCCTATTATGTCCGTCCCGGCGGTGCGCTGGACCGTGAAGCCCGCACGCGAGGCAATTCGGTCTATTTTCCCGACCGGGTCGTGCCGATGCTTCCCGAAATCCTTTCCGCCGAAGTCTGTTCTCTGGTCGAAGGGCAGGACCGCGCCGCCATGGTCTGTCATCTGACGATCACCGGCGAAGGGAAGATCTCCGCCTGGCGCTTCACGCGCGCTATCGTCCGCATCGCGGAAGTGATCGCTTATGAGGATGCGCAGACCCGCATCGACGAGGGCGCAGCGGACGAGAATCTCCGCAATCTCTGGGCCGCATGGGAATGCCTGGCCAAAGCGCGGGCCGCCCGCGATCCGCTGGACCTCGATCTGCCGGAACGGCGCGTAGTGCTGGACGAACAGGGCAAGATCGCCGAGGTCGCCATACGTGAACGGCTCGATGCTCATCGGGTTGTCGAAGACTTCATGATTTCCGCCAATGTCGCAGCGGCAAAGGCACTGGAGAGTAAGCCGGCACCTGTCGTCTACCGCGTGCACGAACAGCCCAGCCGCGAAAAGCTGGTCGCCTTGAAGGATTACCTCGACACATTCGGGCGCAGCCTGGCTTTGGGCCAGGTGATAACGCCCGGCCTTTTCAACCGCATGATGAAGGATGTTACCGACGAGTCTGAAAAGGCGCAGGTGATGGAAGCGGTTCTGCGCAGCCAGACGCAGGCCTATTATGGTCCGGCCAATGCGGGACATTTTGGACTGGCGCTAGGATCCTACGCGCATTTCACATCGCCTATCCGGCGGTATTCCGACCTGCTGGTGCATCGTTCGCTGGTAGATGCATTCAAGCTGGAGCAGCCTGCACCAGCGGCCAGGCTGCCCCGGAAATCCGGGCTTTCGGACAAGGATCGTGCCGATCTCGGCGCCATCAGCGATGCCATCAGCAAGACCGAGCGTCGCGCGATGGAAGCCGAACGCGACACCATCGACCGCTATGTCGCGGCCTGGCTTTCCGGCAGGGTGGGCGAGACATTCGACACGAGGATCACGGGCGTGCAGGGCTTCGGCTTCTTCGCTACGATCGAAAAGCTCGGTGGTGACGGCCTGGTCCCGGTCAGCACTCTTGGCCGCGAATATTTCCGTTTCGACGAGGCGGCAAGAGCGCTGGTCGGTGAAGACAGCGGCACGACCTATGCGGTCGGCGACCGGCTGAAGCTGAAGCTGGCCGAAGCCAACGCGCTGACGGGCGCGCTTAAATTCGAAACTCTGGATGACGCGGGCAAGCCGGTCGAACCGCGTGGTGGCCGTCCCGAAAGACGCGAGCGGCGTAAATCCGGCAAGGGCAAGCCCGGCGGCGGTAAGGGCAAGCCCGGTGGTAAGGAAAAGTCGGGCGGCGCAGGATTTATGCAGGGCAAACGCGGGCGGCCAGGGAATATCAGGCATCAGGGACGCAGGAAATAAGGCGAGCGGAACGAGCGGCACCTGTCGAGCATTCACCTATGTAGAAGGAGAATCGCATGCTGACACCCGCTCGCAAAGTGCCCAATCTCGATCTGCCGCTAACCAACGGAACGCGGTTCGAACTTGAAAAACAGGCTCCTGATGCCTTTACCATGCTCGTATTCTATCGGGGTAGCCACTGCCCGATCTGCAAGAACTATCTGGAAGAACTCGGCGGACGCCTGCAGGATTTCGTGGAGCGCGGCGTCAACGTGTTCGCAGTCTGCATGGACGATCAGGACCGGGCCATGCTCGTCGACGAGGAATGGGACACCCATAATCTCCCGCTGGCATACGGGATGGATGAGGAAACGGCGCGAAGCTGGGGCCTGTATATATCCTCGGCCCGCGAAGGCAGCGACGAACCGGAACGGTTTTCCGAACCCGGGTTGTTTCTGATCCGCCCGGATATGGAACTGTTCTTCGCCCAGAAGCAGAGTGCGCCCTTTACCCGGCCTCCGCTTGGCCAGCTGCTCGACGGGATCGATTTCGTAAAGGACAAGAACTATCCCGCACGCGGCGACCTGACCTGACGGATCAGGCCAGATTGTCGATATCGTCGTCGGTAAAGCTGCCGGGCACGATATAAAGGGGGCAGGGGAGATTACCCGCATTCGCCGCAAAGTGCGATACCAGCGGACCAGGTCCGCCCTCCGTCGCGGCACCGAGCACTAGCGCGGCGACATTGCCATTCGCACCGAGATATTCGCGGATGATCGCCTGGCCTTCACCGACCTTGACGGTAATCGTCGGCAGTTTGCCGGTTTCGCCTATCAGCGAACCGGCGGCACTGTTGGCAATAACCTCGGCACGGTCGCGCGCTTCCTGCTCGATCGTGGCCTGAACAGCGCCGAACGCGTTAAAATTCTGCGGCTGCACGATGGCGATTATATGGACCGAAGCCCCGGTCTTTGCAGCTCTTTTCGCGGCAAAGCGAAGCGCCTGCCGCGCCTCCGCCGTTTCGTCCATCACCACCAGAAAGGTGCGCATAATTCGTTCCCCTGTCAGCCCCCCTATCTCCGCCACGGGCTATTTTCGCAAGAACCTTGCCCGGCGCAGTCAAATTGGCCAAGGATACATTCGCCCGAAACGCCGCAATCCGTAAGGACTTTCGATAAATTATGCCGACCCCCATTAGAATGCCCGCCCTGTCGCCCACGATGGAGGAGGGAACCCTCGCCAGGTGGCTGGTGAAAGAGGGTGACGAGGTACGCTCCGGCGACATCATGGCCGAGATCGAGACGGACAAGGCGACGATGGAATTCGAGGCCGTGGACGAAGGCCGCATCGCACATATCGCTGTCGAGGGCGGGACCGAAGGGGTGGCGGTCGGCACGGTTATCGCCACGCTGGCTCTCGATGGCGAAAGCCTGGAAGATGCTGCCGATGGCGCGAACGCTTCCTCGGGCGCGGCAGGCGATGGCGGCAATGCCAAGGCGAAGGAGACGCAGATTCGGGAAGAAAAGGTTTCTGGCGAGAGCAAGCGCAACGATGCCGATGAAAAGGATGTTACCAGCGGCACGAACGGTGCAACTGCCGTCGATCTGTCTGCAACACGCTCGGAAGGCGAGAGGATCATCGCTTCTCCGCTGGCTCGCCGCCTTGCCCGGCAGCGGGGCATCGACCTCGCTGTAATCGAAGGCAGCGGGCCGCGAGGACGCATCGTCAAGGCCGATCTTGAACAGGCAACCCGGGAGGCGGACGACCGGAAAGCGGAAGGCAAGGCGGCGAAAGATCCCCGCGTGCCGGAACATGCCCCTGCACCCGACAATGACACCAACATCCCGGATTTCGGGATCCCGCATGAGGATGAGAAACTCAACAATGTGCGCAAGATCATCGCGCGGCGCCTGACCGAAGCCAAGCAGACCATACCGCACATCTACCTTACCGTGGACGTGCGGCTCGATGCCTTGCTGAAGCTTCGCGGCCAGTTGAATGCGGCGCTGGAAGCGGACGGAATCAAGCTTTCCGTCAACGACCTGCTGATCAAGGCGCTCGCCAGGGCGCTGCTGCGGGTGCCCGCCTGCAATGTCAGCTTCGCCGGAGATGCGCTGCGCCGCTATTCCCGCGCTGACATCTCGGTAGCGGTCGCGGCACCTTCCGGACTGATTACGCCGATTATCACCGACGCCGGAAGCAAGCCGGTTTCGACGATCGCGACGGAAATGAAGGATCTGGCCGCAAGGGCACGCGAACAGAAGCTGAAACCGGAAGAATATCAGGGCGGAACCGCCAGCCTTTCGAACCTCGGCATGTTCGGGATCAAGCAGTTCGACGCCGTCATCAATCCCCCACAAGCCATGATCATGGCCGTCGGTGCGGGGGAGAAGCGCCCGCATATTGTCGATGAAGCCGTCCAGATTGCGACCGTGATGTCGGCCACCGGCAGCTTTGATCACCGCGCGATCGACGGTGCGGATGGTGCCGAACTGATGAGGGCCTTCAAGGCGCTGGTCGAAAACCCACTGGGGCTGGTCGCGTGACCGGCGCGGTCGACCGGCTACCGATGATCCGCATCACGGCGATGCCGGCCAATACCAACCCCTATGGCGGTGTGTTCGGGGGCTGGTTGATGAGCCAGATGGCGCTCGGCGCAGGAGCGCTCGCCTCGCGGACCGGGCAGGGCAAGGCCGTGGTAGTGTCCGCCACCGACTTCGCATTTCCCGGAGCGATGCGCGTGGGTGACGAATTGTCGGTCTATTGCAGCGTGACCGCGACGGGCAACACGTCGCTGACTATAGAGGCGGAGGCGATCGCGAGAGACCGGAACAGCGAGGCGTCGACGCGCGTGGCTAGCGGATCGTTCAAATTCGTGCTGCTTGGCGATGACGACCGCCCGCGAGCGGTAGGCGAAGCGGCCCTGTCCGCGAATGATTCGGAGTAGAAATGGCTGATAAATTCGATCTCATCGTCCTCGGTTCCGGCCCGGGGGGCTATGTCGCTGCCATTCGCGCTACACAGCTGGGCTTGAGAACGGCCATCGTCGAGCGCGAGTTGCTGGGCGGTATCTGCCTCAACTGGGGCTGCATCCCGACCAAGGCCCTGCTTCGCTCGGCCGAAATATTCCACTATATGCAGAACGCCGGCGATTACGGGTTGAAAGCATCGGGGATCGAGGCCGATCTCGATGCAGTGGTTAAGCGCAGCCGCGGCGTCGCCAGGCAACTGAATCAGGGGGTCGCTCATCTGATGAAGAAGAACGGCATCACAGTCTTCATGGGTAAAGGCGAATTGCAGGGCTCCGGCAGGCTGCAGATATCCGGGCAGGACGGCTCGCAGGAGATTACGGGCAAACACATCATCATCGCCACCGGTGCACGGGCGCGCGACCTTCCGTTTGCGCCTGCCGATGGTGAACGGATCTGGACGTATCGTGATGCCATGACGCCGCGCGAGATGCCGTCGAAGCTGCTGGTGATCGGTTCGGGTGCTATCGGCATCGAGTTCGCCAGCTTTTACAATGACATGGGTGTCGATGTGACAGTTGTCGAAATGCTCGACCGTATCGTACCAGTCGAAGATGCAGAAATATCCTCATTTCTGAAAAAGTCACTGGAAAAGCAGGGCATCGAGATCCTGACCGGGGCAGGTGTCGAGAGCATCGAAACGGCTGAAGACACGCTTCGCGCCAGCATCAAGCCTGCCGATGGCGAGGCTGCGGAGCATGAATTCAGCCATGCCATCGTCGCCATCGGTATTCAGCCGAACACCGAGGGGATCGGACTTGAGGAGCAAGGTATCACGATGGAGCGCGGCTTCATCCAGATCGACGAGTTCGGCAGGACGGGAGCGGAGGGCCTCTGGGCCATAGGCGACTGCGTTCCGGGTCCGTGGCTGGCGCACAAGGCAAGCCATGAAGGCATTGCCGCCGCTGAATCGATAGCGCGCGAGTTGGGCAACGAAGAAGTGCATCCTCATCCGCTGAACCGCAATACCATACCTGCCTGTACCTATTGCCATCCGCAGATCGCCAGCGTGGGTCTGACAGAGGCGAAGGCGAAAGATGCAGGTCACGATGTGAATGTCGGCAATTTTCCATTCATCGGCAACGGCAAGGCGATTGCGCTTGGTGAGGCGGAAGGTTTCATCAAGACCGTTTTCGACGCAAGCACCGGAGAGCTGCTCGGCGCGCACATGATCGGCGCGGAGGTCACTGAGCTCATCCAAGGTTACACTATCGGGAAAGAGCTTGAAACGACCGAAGCGGAACTGATGAACACAATCTTCCCGCACCCGACGTTGAGCGAAATGATGCATGAAAGCGTCTTGTCCGCTCACGGGCGCGCGCTCCATATCTGAAGCGGCGGGCAACTTGTCGCAAAGCTGCGGAACAGGTGCTTCCCTCCGGCGGTTTATCCGCTGAAGAGGAGAATGCCATGGAATACGAAATTTCCGACGATCCGCAGGGCGGTGAACCAGACACCCCGGATTATGATGACGATAGCGAAGTTACGAAAGATCATCGCGCTCTGAAAAACCAGTCTTCCATTCGACCGGAGCAATATCCTGCTGCCGAAAGAGCCAACCAATCGCTCGTGAATGCGGCAAAGAAAAAGGGTTAGGCTTCGTGGACAAAGCTTGACCTGAGACTCGACCGCTGATTCAAGGCTACCTTTTGGAGGCAGCATTGGGTGAGCGGGTTGGTGTGTCGGGTGACGAGTGGGCTTTGATCGGCCCACTGCTACC
>NZ_JABASZ010000038.1 GCF_012979275.1 Pseudopontixanthobacter vadosimaris | reverse complement strand
AAGTGGTGAGCCCTGCTGGGATTAGCCGATGATCACCGTCGCGAAGAGCCTTTGCCAACGCTTCTCTCGCCCCAGAAGAGCGTGTCTGAAGGCTGCTGAGGACGGTTGAGACCCACTGTTCCTCATCATCGTTCAGCCCAGCATGTGCCGACGCTTCTGCGCGTTCTTCGATGCTGGAGGGGACGATCTCAGGACAGTCGGCGGGTGAACGATCTGCTGACGATGGATGGGACGATGTTGGAGTGACGATGGGCGGCTTAGCTTTTAGGTGTGTCATGGGCGGGATGGTCTGCCGAGACGGTGATGGGGTCAACAGTTCGTGTGAGCAGTGGCGAAGAGATAGTCGGGTGAGCGCTTCAGTCGATGTGTAGAGGGACGATGCGGATCATCGCTATTGTTTTTCGGGGACTGATCGTAGACGCCAAGGTGCTCGTATCAAGCGAGCAGCTTCTGCCTTGATGATCAGTTGGGAAGCTGTGGCAGCGATTTGGACGTAAGGTATGCGCGCATCAAGGGGGAAGCTTCAATGGCAAGAATAATAGCAGCAGTTTTGTCTGCGCTCCTTGTTCAAGGCTGCGTGGCGGATGAGGGGGTCGAACTTTGCCAGAAGGACCTGAGTGATAAGCTGAAGGCACCCTCCACGCTTAATGTCGTTGCGGCTTACCGTGGAGAGATGCCCGATATCGATCCCGTAGTAAGGTTGGAGAATCTAAAGCGCATAGTTGCTCGCGATGAGCTTCGGTCTGATCAGATGTCGACGGCTGAATGGGTCACCTTCCGATACATGGAAGAGATTATCGAAGTCGGCACAGAACATGAGATGCTGCGCACAATGCCGGTTGTGCCGTCATACGCGATCTTGCTCACCTATGATGCGGAGAATAGCTTTGGGGCACCACTACGTGGGCATCTCTGGTGTCGGATCGCCAACCCAGAGGAAGGTGAAGCCTTTGTTTTTGATGCTGTCAGCATCGATGATGAGGAAGCAATTTCTGATAAGGTACTAATGAAGGAAGTGAGCCTCTCACAATTACCCATCTAAGCGCCTCTATGCCGCCAACGCTCGGTAGACCGATGCTCGACCGATCCCCATTTCACGGGCGATGGCTGCTGGTCCCAGTCCGCTCTCACGCAGTTCCTTCACCCGCGCAGGATCGATGCTGGCGGGGCGTCCACGATACTTGCCCGCAGCCTTCGCTTTGGCGATCCCTTCCATCTGGCGTTCACGGCGGATGTCGTTCTCGAACTGGGCGACGGCTCCCAAGATCGAAAGCATCAGTTTGCCCGTCGAACTATCGGTGTCGACGCCTGACTGGTTCAGGCATCTGAAGCCGACATTCTTCGCAGCCAACTTCTCAATGATCTGGTGAAGGTCGCCGACGCTCCTTGCCAACCTGTCGAGCCGTGTCACGATGAGAGTGTCACCATCGCGAACGAAATCGATGGCATTGATGAGTTCGATCCGATCACTGGCTGAACGACCAGACATCTTCTCGGCAAACACCTTCTCACATCCAGCGGCAGTCAAAGCCTCATTCTGGATGTCAAGGGACTGACCAGTTGAACTCACCCGTGCGTATCCGACCTGCAATACCCTCTCCCTGTCTCATATGATCTTAGACCTGCTGCTTTGGCTGTCACAAAAGCCTCAAGTCGACCTTATGATAGCAGGGTACGCGCAAATCCCGGCACATCTTGTTTGGGTTTGCCTCAATGGGACGGGTTATTCGCCTGATCGAGCGACCGCCGTTCTTCCGAACGACATTCCCGAATGATCGCCGAAGCCCTCGCGGCGCACGATATCCTACACCGCGTCACCCCATCCTACACGCCAGCGTCGGCTCGACAGCCGCAGAAAACCGCTATTCCTACCCCATCTATGTAGGAGTGTAGGATGTGTAGGATGTTTTCAGAGCAAAACGACGAAAACGAAAATCACATACTGCGCCGCAGACTGGCATGCACAACCTGCACATCATGCACACCGACGGACGGTCAGGCGAACGGTGGTGGATCGAGGATGGGGCGAGAACGGTGGTGGAAGATCAAGAACGGTGGGCGCGCGATCCCACGCAGGTGCGGTGGCGG
>NZ_JABASZ010000037.1 GCF_012979275.1 Pseudopontixanthobacter vadosimaris | reverse complement strand
GGTAGCAGTGGGCCGATCAAAGCCCACTCGTCACCCGACACACCAACCCGCTCACCCAATGCTGCCTCCAAAAGGTAGCCTTGAATCAGCGGTCGAGTCTCAGGTCAAGCTTTGTCCACGAAGCCTAAAACCGGCAATTCAGCTAGCGACCCTATTCTGTTGGAGAAGTCGCTGCTGGCGCGGGTTGAAGACCGCTCCGCACTATGGCCGAGCGGCTTCACCGATCGGCTCAGGCGGGTGCAAGGCTCGGCATCGGCTGCATCTTCCAGTTTCCGAAGGTTCTGGGCTGCGGCGGCGAGGTGGAACTCATCTTTTGCTCCGGTCGAACCGCGCTGGCGCAAACGATCCAGCTTGAGGATGCATTTGAGGTGGGCGAACAGCATCTCGACCTTCTTGCGCGGGCGGCGCGAGACGAGATAGGCGTCACTGGTGGCGATATCGTAAGCCAGGTCGCGAGCGCCTTCGTGGACACACCGCATGATCTTGCGTGCCGCCAGCTTCGGCGTGCGACGTTCTTTCGATTTACAGGCACCACGGTCCTTCTCGCGGGCACGATAGCGGATGAAGCCGTCGGCATTGGCGAGCAGGCGCGGCGTGCTCCCTTGTGGAACAGCGGAGCGGCAAGCGCCTGCCCCTCCGCCGTCACATCCGGTCAGTCCTGTTTGACAGCGTCCCGCTGCCAAAAGCGAAGTTCGCCGCATTTGTCGATAAAGCTGCCCGTCATGTTCTTGCCGGTGAGTTCGACGAAGCCGTCATCCATGCGATCCGCCACACCTGCACCGCTCAGAAGTGGCCGTACGTCCGGTGCGTAGGCGATGAATTTGGCATGGGCGAAGGCATCGTTGACGAAGTCGATGCTCGGCTTGTCCTTGGCAAAATTTTCGGCGGCAGCCTTGCCCATCACCAAGGCAACAGCATCGTAAAGCACCGATGCACCGCCGTCAATTTTCTGATCGGCAGCGACCACTTGCCCATTCGACAATTTGGCGCCCGCGATATGCGGAGCTATGATCTCGACCATACCTCCGGCAGCCTTCGCCGCTTCCTTCAAGGCATCCACCATGTCCGCATCGCCACCCTCGGCGATGTAGATACCCAGCTTGCGACCCTTGAAGCTGCCGGGTCCGTTCTTGAGAATGGACAGGGCATCGGATGCCGGCAAATCGTTCAACGGCTCTCGTGCAGCTTCGATTCTGGGCGGCAATTCGGCCAGGCCGAGGCCGTCGGCGACCTCCTGTGCAAGGCCGTCATCGATGTTCAGCAGGTGGCCGACCATGCGTGTGCGAATGTCGGCCCGCTCCACCTTCGACAGTTCGAAGGTGAGCGCATTGGCCATATGGGTCTGCTCCACTGCGGTCTGCGAAATGTAAAACTGCCGCGCCTGACTGTAATGATCCGCAAACATTTCGCTCCGCACCCGCTGTTTCACGCCGTCAACCTTTTCGGCGAAACTGGTGAAGCCGGCCTGCGGATTTTCCCGCGGGCCTTCGCCGTGGTCCCAGCTGTTGGGTTCATAATTCACCCGCCCCTTGGGATTGGTCATCGCCATGTGACCATCCTGCTGGTAATGACGCACCGGACAACGCGGCGCGTTGATCGGGATATGGGTGAAGTTCGGTCCGCCAAGCCGTTTCAGCTGGGTATCCAGATAGGAGAAATTGCGCCCCTGCAGAAGCGGATCGTTTGTGAAGTCGATACCGGGCACGACATTCTGCGTGCAGAAGGCAACCTGTTCGGTCTCGGCAAAGAAATTGTCGACATTTGCATCCAGCGTCAGCGTGCCGATGATCCGCACCGGCACCTGTTCTTCCGGAATGATCTTGGTCGCATCCAGAATGTCGAATTCGAACTGGTCAGCGAAATTGTCGTCGAACACCTGTATGCCGAGATCCCACTTGGGGAAATCACCGGCATCGATAGCATCCCACATGTCGCGGCGATGGAAGTCGGGATCGGAGCCGTTGATCTTCAGCGCCTCGTTCCAGATGACCGACTGCAGACCCTGTTTCGGCTTCCAGTGGAACTTGACGTAATGGCTTTCGCCTTTGGCATTCAGCAGCCGGAAGGTGTGGACGCCGAAACCTTCCATGAAGCGGAAGCTGCGGGGGATCGCCCGGTCGGACATGATCCACATGACCATGTGCATCGCCTCAGGTGACAGCGAGATGAAATCCCAGAAATTGTCATGGGCCGTCTGGGCCTGCGGGAAGCCGCGATCGGGTGCAGGCTTTGCGGCATGGACCAGATCGGGAAACTTGATGGCGTCCTGGATGAAGAACACGGGAATGTTGTTGCCGACAAGATCCCAATTGCCTTCCTTGGTGTAGAACTTCGTGGCAAAACCGCGCACGTCCCGCGCCAGATCGGGAGAGCCCTTGTTCCCCGCGACGGTCGAGAAGCGGGTGAAGGTGGGCGTCTTCACGCCGGTTTCGTTGAAGATGGCGGCACGGCTCAGTTCAGGAATGGCTTCCTTCAGTTCGAAATGGCCATGTACGCCGTAGCCACGCGCGTGAACGACGCGTTCCGGAATCCGTTCGTGATCGAAATGAAAGATCTTTTCCCTGGCGATCTGGTCTTCGAGCAGGCCGGGACCACGCGCACCTGCCTTGAGCCAGTTCTGGTCATCGGCAACCGCAACCCCTTGCGCGGTGGTCATCGTGTCGTCCGTGCCCTTCGCCTTCTGGTGATTGGCACCGCCTTTGGACAGATCGATATCTTTCATGCGAGTTCTCCTGGGTATATTGCCAGTCAACGAGAACCCGCGCCATTGGTTGCATTTCTCTTTGGCCGAAAACACTGGCTCATGCCGATTTTGAGGCGCAGTTATCGTTTTTCGGAAGGCGCGGTCTTCTCAGCCTGCCTGCACTTCCATGAAGACGGACCGCAGGCCCGCGATCTCATAGGGTTTGGCGATATGGGCGATCCGCCCGTTCCGGGCCAGATCCTCGAAGGAACTCCGGGCATCGCGGCCTGAAGCGACGATCATGGCGACGCTCTCGTCCTGCTCCAGAGCCTCGCGCACCAGGTCCACGCCGGAACCGTCGGGCAACCCCAGATCTGCCACGATCACATCGAATGTCTGCTCTGAAAATATCCTTCTGGCGGCCGTGAATTGGGTGGGGGCGAGCCGGGCAGCGGCGCGGCGGGCCGCAGTGCCAGCACCGCGCCTATTTTCTGCGCCAGCCGCTCACGCGTGAACGGTTTTGCAATCAGTCGGACCCCCTCATCCAGCCGACCGGCATGAACGATGGCGTTTTGCGTGTAGCCCGATGTGAAGAGCACCTGCAGCATGGGCAGCTTCTGTTTCGCCCGGCGTGGGCCGTAACCTGAAATACGGCGCGCGCCATTCCGTTCGGGTGCAGCCCCACTGCCGCTTCAGCGCGGCGTTGCCGCGCCCGGGCCGCTCCGTCCGCCATCTGCCGAAGCGGGGCGGATTTCCATGCGCGTCAGCCGCCACAACTCGCCCCCGCTTTCGCTCTTGTTGGTCAGCAGATAGATCGCGCCGTCCGGCCCCTGTGCGACTTCGCGGATGCGCGTGTTGAAAGGGATGAACTCGGTTCCGACCACCCGGCCGTTTTCCATGTCCACCCGCTCCACCCCACCTGCGGACAGGGCGCCGAAAAAAATATCGCCCCGCCACTCGGGGAACATGTCGCCCGTATAGACGATCATGCCCGATGGCGATCTGACCGGGCTCCAGTGATGCACCGCATCTTCATATTGCGGGAATTCCGGCGGATTGGGTATGTCGACCCCGTTGTAATTGATGCCCCAGCTGACGACGGGCCAGCCGTAATTAACGCCGCGCCTGACCATGTTGAGTTCGTCCCCGCCAAGGGGTCCCATCTCGGCCACCCACAATTGCCCGGTATCGGGATCGATTGCCGCGGATTCGATGTTGCGATGCCCGTAGGACCAGATCGCGCCATCGGCCCCGGCCTGACCGGCGAAGGGATTGTCGGCAGGGATCGATCCGTCATCGTTCAGACGTATGATCGCGCCAAGGGTGTTCGACAGATCCTGCGCCGGCCCGAACTGGAACCGTTCTCCAAGGGTCAGAAAGATCTTGCCGTCTGGCGCGAAGACGATGCGATTGCCGAAATGGTTGGGCCCCACCAGCTTGTTCTGCCGCCAGATCACCTCGAAATTCTCGATCCGGTCGTTCACCAGCCTGCCGCGCCCCAGCGCGGTACCCGCCTGCCCGCCATCGCCGGGTTCGGCGAAGGAGAGATAGACCATGCTGTTTCGCGCGAAATCAGGGTGCAAGGCCACGTCCATCAACCCGCCCTGACCCTGGGCAAATACATTCGGTGTGCCCTGAACCGCGCGGGAAACCGTGCCATCCGGCGATACGATGACGAGATTGCCCGGAAGCTCCGTCACCAGCATGCGGCCATCGGGAAGAAAGTCCATGCCCCAGGGCGTGTCGAGTTCGTCGGCGACTTCCATTGCCGCCACCACTCCATCGCCCGTCGCGACGGACTCTACCTGGCTGCGCGGTTGAGCAGGCGCTGTGCCTGCCGCCATCAGCAGTGAAAGCCCGAGGCTCGCTTTGGCGGCGCCGGCAATCAGGGTGGCTCGGTTCTTCATGTGGTTCTCCTGAGTGTTCGCGAATAGAACCGGGGGCGTGATTTTCCGTTCCATCCGGCCTCTCGGCGCACCTGCCTGCACCGGTCGCTGAACGGCCTGAACCCGTCGCTGAGGGGTCTGACCCCGTCGCTGAACGGCCTGAATCGGTCGCTGAACGGAATGTCAGGAATATGAACCGTTCTGCCCCTCGTGCATTGGAGGGGTGCATCAAGGAGCATTCATGAAACTGGCAATCAACGGCACCACGCAGGGCTTCGAAGGGGACCCCCGCACATCTCTACTCGACTTCCTGCGTCGCGACTGCGGCCTGACGGGCACCAAGAAGGGGTGCGACCATGGGCAATGCGGCGCCTGCACCGTGCTGGTGAACGGGCAGCGCATCAACAGCTGCCTGACGCTGGCGGTGATGCACGAGGATGACGAGATCACGACGATCGAGGGGCTGGGCACGCCGCAGGACATGCATCCGTTGCAAGCCGCTTTTGTCGATCATGACGGCTATCAATGCGGTTACTGCACGCCGGGGCAGATCTGTTCGGCGAAGGCGATGCTGGACGAGGCGCAGGCCGGCTGGCCAAGTGCCGTCACCGGGGACCTGACCGCCGAAGCCGAACTGACTCCTGAGGAAATCCGCGAAAGGATGAGCGGCAATCTGTGCCGCTGCGGGGCCTATTCCAACATCGTGGACGCGATTACGCAGGTGAAGGAGGACGCACGATGAGGCCGTTTGATTATCAGCGGCCCGATGGCCTTGACCATGCGTCCCTGCTCGACCGCGACGGCGCTACGCTGATCGCCGGCGGCACCAATCTGCTCGACCTGATGAAACTGCAGGTTGAAACGCCCGAAACGCTCGTCGACATCAACCGGATCGGCCTCGACAAGATAGAACCGACCGGCGAGGGCGGCATCCGCATCGGTGCGCTGGTGTCGAACAGCACCTGCGCCGCCGACCCGCGGATCAGGGCGGACTGGCCGCTGCTGTCCCGCGCGATCCTTGCAGGGGCCAGCGGGCAGCTCCGCAATAAGGCGACCACGGGCGGCAATCTGTGCCAGCGCACCCGCTGCTATTATTTTATGAATATCGACATGCCTTGCAACAAGCGCGAGCCCGGCACCGGGTGCAGCGCGCTGAACGGCCGGAACCGCATCCATGCCGTGCTGGGAGCAAACGAGAACTGTATCGCCACCTATCCGGGCGACATGGCAGTGGCGATGTATGCGCTGGACGCTACCGTCGAGATTGCCGGGCCGGACAAGGCTTCGCGCAGCGTCAGGGTGCGCGATTTTCACCGGCTACCCGGCGAGAGGCCGGAATTGGACAATGTTCTGGAGGCGGGCGAAGTGATCACCGGCGTGACCCTGCCGGCGCCGGTCGGCGGCACGCAATTGTATCGCAAGGTGCGCGAACGTTCGTCCTATGCCTTTGCGCTGGTTTCCATCGCCGCGGCCCTCCGCATGGAAGAAGGCGCAATTTCCCGCGCCAGTCTCGCCTTCGGCAGCATGGCGCACAAGCCCTGGCACGATCTGCGTATCGATGCGGCATTGACCGGCGCGAAGCCGAGCGATGCATTGTTCGATCACGTCGCCGACCTGCTGCTGGAAGATGCGGAAGGCTACGGCGAGAACGATTTCAAGATTCCGCTGGCGCGGCGCACGGTGAAGGCCGTGCTGCGCGAAGCGACAGGAGCATCGACATGAGTAAGAGCATCACTCTCGACCAGCCGGACGAACGCAACCTCCTCGACCGCATGGCGCAGGGCACTATCGGCAAGCCGAGGAACCGGCTGGAAGGGCCGGACAAGGTCAGCGGCGTCGCCACCTATGCGGCGGAATTCCCGGCCTCGAATGCAGCGAACGGCGTTCTGGTCACGGCGACGATCAGCAAGGGCGAAGTGGTTTCCATCGACGAGGGATCGGTCATGGACATGCCCGGCGTGCTGGCGGTCATTTCCGATCAGCGCATGATCGCCCGTCCCGCGCAGGGCGGTGCCGGTGAAGCGCCCGTGCAGCAGGTGCGCCAGGTGGATTACTGGGGGCAGCCCGTCGCGGTCGTCGTGGCGGAAAGTTTCGAACAGGCGCGCGATGCGGCCAGGCGACTGAAGATCACCTATAATGCCGATGATGCTGGCGAACTTGTCCTGAACCCCGAAGATGCGAAAGTCTGGGAAGAAGCGCCCGACACCGAAACCGTGCAGCAGGGTGCCTTGCCGCAGGCGATGGCGGAAGCGGCCCATGCGATCGACGCGACCTACACGACCGAAGGCCACAACAGCGCGCCGATGGAACCCCACGCCGCACTGGCCGAATGGGACGGCACGAAGCTGACCGTGCATGCCAGCCTGCAGATGTTGAACTACAATATCGACGAGTTGGCCGATTCCCTGGGCCTGGATGCGGAAAACGTTCATCTGTTGTCACCCTATGTCGGCGGCGGTTTCGGATCGAAGCTGGGCATCAGCCCCGATGTCGCGGCGGCATCGGTCGCCGCGATGCAGCTGGGCCGCCCGGTACGGGTGGTGCTGTCGCGTCAGCAGGTCTTCCACAGCGTCATTCGCAGGACCGAAACCACGCAGCGCCTGCGCCTTGCGGCGGATTCGGACGGGCGCCTTCAGGGCTTCGGACACGAGGCGAAAGTCACGAACCTGCCGGAAGAGGAATTTGCCGAGCCGGTCACCCAGGCCAGCGCCTTCCTCTATCCGGGGCAGGACCGCGTGCTGAAGGTCGAAATGGCGCGCATTCATCGCATGACCGCCGGCTCCGTCCGCGCGCCGGGCGAAGCTGTCGGTATGCAGGCGCTGGAAGCGGCGATGGATGAGCTGGCCGAAAAGAGCGGCATCGGCCCCGTCGAACTGCGCCTCCGCAACATTCCCGAACGCCATCCCTCCGACGATATACCCTACAGCTCCCGGCGGCTGGCCGAGTGCCTGAAGGCCGGCGCGGAAGCGTTCGGCTGGGACGATGACGATCGCCGTCCGGCGCAGCGGCGCGAGGGGGAATGGTGGATCGGCACCGGCATGGCTACCGCCGCCCGCATCCACAATATTGCCAAGGCCGAGGCATCCGTCACGCTGATGGAGGACGGCACGGCCGTGGTCGCCACCGACATGACCGATATCGGCACCGGAACCTACACCGTCCTGGGCCAGATTGCGGGCGAAATGCTGGGGCTGGACCCCGCTGACGTTCTGGTCCGGCTGGGCGACAGCAATCTCGCCACGGGGCCGGGTTCCGGCGGCAGCTGGGGCGCGTCATCCAGCGGCTCGGCGGTGCAGATCGCCTGCGAGGCCATCCGCGAGGAATTATGCGACATGCTCGGGTGCAAGGACGAGGACCTGACGCTGAAGGACGGTTTCGCCATTCACAGCAACAGGCGGCAATCGCTGCCTGAACTGCTGAACGGCAGGAATATCGAAAAACTGGGGAAGCTTGAACCGGGTGATACGGAAGATGACTTCTCGCAAGCCTCCTATGGCGCCTTCTTCACCGAGGTCGCCGTGAATGCCCATACCGGCGAAACCCGCGTCCGGCGCATGAGCGGAGCTTTCGGCATCGGCAGGGTGCTGAATGAAAAGACCGCGAAATCCCAGTGCATGGGCGGCATGGTTTGGTGCATCGGCAGCGCGCTGACGGAAAGCATGATGTTCGACCGCCGCGACGGTCATCTCGTCAATCACGATCTGGCGGAATATCACGTGCCGGTGAACCGCGACGTGCCGCATCTGAATGTCATCATGGTCGAGGAACGCGACCCCGCCGCCAGCCCGCTCCAGGCAAAGGGCGTGGGCGAGCTCGGCATCTGCGGCGGTGCGGGCGCGATCTGCAACGCGATCTACAACGCGTGCGGCGTCCGGCTGCGCAGCTTTCCGATGACGCCGGACAAGCTTATCGCCGAGCTTCCCGACATCTGAGCAGGCGGGCCGCCCGGGCAAGATCGTCCGGGCGGTCCACGTCGGTCAGCATGTCGGGCGGCGGCTCGCACAGGGTCAGGTCGTTCCTGTCTGCCAGCAGCGATGTCGCCCCCTTGTCGCCGTCCAGTTGCATCAGACGCGGATAGAGCGAGGCTGGTAACACCGCCGGAACGCCGGGCGCGCCTGACGGGTAACGAGTAGCCGCAGGTGTCGGGCAGGCGGAGAGCGTGACCAGATAAGCGGGTGAAAGCAGCGGCATGTCCGCCAGCATGACCAGCATCGCCGGATTACCGTCTCGGGACGCGATCTGCGCGGCGAGCGCCAGCGAACTGCCGAGGCCGCATTCCGCTCGCTCGTTCACTGCTTTTCGCCAATGCGTCGCGGCTTTCGCAAACGCCGGCATATCCGGTGCAACCACGATCACGCCCGGCGCGATGCCGGCTTTTGCAATGGCGGCCAGCACATGCGAACCGACGCGCTGGCCCGCGCACACCGCATCCAGCTTGCCGCCGCCGAACCGCCTGCCGCGCCCTGCCGCCAGGACCACCGGCAGGATATCAGCCCGCATCGGCGGCCCGGTCGTGCAAGTTTTCATAGTGCGCGATGATATCCGCCAGCACGGACAGGCCCAGAACCTGCGGATCGCGGGCTTTCGGAATCAACCCGATGGGGCTGCGGATGCGCTCGATCTGCCTGGGAGGCAGTCCCGCCGCTTCCAGCCCCGCACGGCGTGCCTCGCGAGCATTCGCGCCGCCCTGTGCGCCGATATAAAAAGCGGATGTCGAGACTGCCCATTCCAGGATCGGCAGTTCCCATTCATGGTCGTGGAAAAGCAGGACAATGGCGGTCCAGGCATCTGCTTCCACATCTGCCGGCGGGCGGCCGAGGGACAGGCCGGAGGCGGGATCGTCCTTGCAGAAACTGCTGCACGCCACGCCCGCCGCGCCAGCGAGTCTGCCAAGCGCAACGACCTCCGGGCCGTGCCCGAAAACCAGCAGCCTCGGCGCCGGGATATAATGCCGGCGGTCCAGCAGGCCCGGTTGCTGCACCGGAAGGCGCAGCACCGCCGGTTGCCGTCCGTCCAGCAGGGCGACGGCTTCGCGAAGATCATCGCGCCGCGGGGCAGGGTCCAGCAGGATGTCGAGGCCGCTGCCGCAGGGCAGACGGAAATCGATGATGTCGGACCCGCTGCCATAGCGTTGCACCACCGGCCGGCCATCCAGACGCACCCGGTCCATGCAGGTGACGAGTTCCTGTTCGAGGCATCCGTCGGACAGGCTGCCGACGATCTCACCGCGCGCCGAAATCGCCAGTTGCGCGCCCAGCCGACGCGAAAAACTGCCGTCGATCCCGATTATGGTGCAAAGCCCCGCGCCATCGTCGCAGGCGGCGCGCAGGGCGGCGTGATCGTTCAACCCGCCGAATGGGCCGGGCGAACCCCCGCGCCCCGCCTGTGGCGCATCAGTCCGAAACCGGGCGGAAGGATGGATCGCGGATGCGGGCATGACGGGGCGTAACTTTCTGCAGGGCGGCAAGCAATTATGGGCCCCTCATATCGGCACGATTGTTCCTGTCGCAAGGCACCGGATCGCCCTCCTCGTCCGCCCGTTCACCACTCGAACTTCATTTCGTCATGCGTTCTATGATGATCGCCGGAGCCATTCCGCCCGCCGCACACATGGTAACCAGGCCGTATCGCTTTTCCTGCCGTTCCAACTCGTCCAGGATCGTCCCGATCAGGATCGATCCGGTCGCGCCGATCGGGTGGCCCATGGCGATGGAGCCGCCATTGACGTTCACCTTATCCCAATCCAGCCCCAGGTCGCGCACGAATTTCGCCGCGACGACGGCAAAGGCCTCGTTGATCTCGAACAGGTCGATGTCGTCGACGGTAAGTCCCGCTTTTTCCAGCACCTTGCGCGCAGCGGGAACCGGCGCGTTCAGCATCAGCGTCGGATCGTCGCCCATGTTGGCGGTCGCTACGATGCGCGCGCGGGGCTTCAGCCCATGCCTCTCGGCATAATCGCCGGAGGTGACCAGCACGGCAGCCGCCCCATCCACCACGCCGGACGAATTGCCGGCATGATGGAAATGCTCGATGTCGAGATCGGGATATTTCTGATTCACCAGCCCGCGAAAAGTCGTGCCCTCATCGTCGAGCGGCATGTCGGCAATCTTGGCGAAGCTGGGCTGCAGTTCGGCGAGCCCCTCGCGCGTGGTCTGCGGGCGGGGGAACTCCTCCTTGTCCAGGATGACGCTGCCATCATCGTCCAGCACCGGCACCACGCTGTGATCGAAGCGACCTTCGCGGATGGCGCGGTCGGCGCGCTGCTGGCTGCGATAACCGACCTCGTCCAGTTCCTCGCGCGTGAAGCCTTCCATGCTGGCGATGGCATCGCCGCACACGCCCTGATGCGACTGCGGATGCACCTCGCGCAGGCGGTCGTTGCCCGAACCCATGCCCAGCGGCGCGATTCCCGCCTGCATTTCCTCCTGCATCATCTGCGCCGTCAGGCTCATCATTTCGGTCCCGCCCGCGATGACGCAATCCTCCATTCCGCTCATCACCTGCGCGGCGGCAAAGGCGACCGTGGTGATGCCGCCGCCGCAGAAACGGTCGAGCGTGGTGCCCGAACTGGTGATGTCGTACCCTGCATCAAGCGCCGCCATCCGGCCCAGGTCGCCGCCCTGCTTGCCCTTCTGCGTGGAGGTGGACCAGATCACGTCGTCCACCGTTTTCGTGTCGAGGTCGTTGCGGGTGCGGATCGCCTTCAGCACCGTGGCGGCCAGATGCTGCGGATGGCTGGCAGCCAGCGATCCCTTGCCCACCTTGCCGATACCGCGCGGGGTGCGAACTGCGTCGATGATATAGGCTTCGGCCATGTGTTCTGATCCTTGTTACCGGTGCGTCGTGCTTTTTTGCGAAAATTATTGACGACACCCTATGCCTTGGCCAGCATCGGTTGCAAATGAAAATGCAGATGGCCTTGAAGAAGGCCGCGTGAATGATGGAGAGAATGCATGAGCGAAGATTTGTTGACCCGCGTGGAAGACGGCGTGCTGATCATGACGATCAACCGCCCCGAAGCGAAGAACGCCATGAACAAGGCGGCCGCCGAAGCCATCGCCGCGGCGCTTGACCGGCTCGATGCCGAGGACGATCTGCGTGTCGGCATCCTGACCGGCGCGGGCGGCACCTTCTGTTCGGGCATGGATCTGAAGGGCTTCCTGCGCGGAGAGGCGCCGTCTATCGAAGGGCGGGGCTTCGGCGGGCTGACCGAACGCAAGCCGGTGAAGCCGCTGATCGCCGCCGTCGAAGGCTATGCGCTGGCGGGCGGGCTGGAACTGATGATCGCCTGCGACCTGGTGGTGGCGCACGAGGGGGCGAAATTCGGCATCCCTGAGGCGAAGCGCGGGCTGGCGGCCGCAGCGGGCGGCCTGATGGTGCTGCCCGACCTCATCCCGCACAAGGTGGCGATGGAACTGGCACTGACGGGCGAATTCATCGATGCCGCGCGGGCGTATGACCTTGGCCTCATCAATCGCGTTGTCACGGGCAGCGTGATCGACGGGGCGATGGAACTGGCTCGCAGCATTGCCGCCAACGGGCCGCTCGCCGTGCGGGTGTCGAAGCAGATCATCGAGGAATCGCGCGGCTGGCCGCGCGCCGAACGCTACAAGCAACAGGCGAAGCTGCTCCCGCAGGTGTTCATGTCGGAAGATGCCCGCGAAGGGGCCAGCGCCTTTGCCGAAAAGCGCGCTCCCAACTGGAAGGGCAAATAATGCCCGGTCCGCTGTCCGGCATTACCATCGTCGAATTCGCCGGCATCGGCCCCGGCCCGTTCTGCGGCATGATGCTGGCCGATCACGGGGCGGATGTCATCCGCATTGACCGCGCCGACGGCCGACGGGGCGGAACGACGCCTGCCAATGTGAAAGACGTGCTGGCAAGGGGGCGGCGCTCCATCGCGCTCGATCTCAAGAGCGAAAAAGGCGTAGATCTCGCGCGCAGGCTGTGCGGCAAGGCGGATGGCATCATCGAAGGCTTCCGCCCCGGCGTAATGGAGCGGCTGGGTCTTGGGCCGGAGGTGCTGATCGCCGACAATCCGAAGCTGGTCTATGGCCGGATGACGGGCTGGGGCCAGACCGGCCCATACGCACAGGCCGCCGGGCATGATATCAATTATATCGCGCTGGCCGGAGCGTTGCATCATTTCGGCAGGGCGGGCGAAAAGCCGACCCCCCCGATCAACATGGTAGGCGATTTCGGCGGCGGCGGCATGATGCTGGCCTTCGGCATGGTATCGGCCCTGCTGCATGTCGCAAATGGCGGAAAAGGGCAGGTGATCGATGCCGCGATGACCGATGGCACCGCCGTGCTGATGGGCATGATCCAGGGGATGCGGAACATGGGCGTGTGGAGCGACGAACGCGGCGCGAACATGCTCGATACCGGGGCGCATTATTACGACAGCTACGAAACCGCCGATGGCAAATACATCTCCATCGGTTCGATAGAGCCGCAGTTCTACGCCGAATTGCGCCGGCTGGCGGGGCTGGAGGAGGATGAGGAATTCGATCGCCAGATGGACCGTTCCGCATGGGGCAGTCTGGCGGAAAAGCTGGGCGATGTGTTCCGCAGCAGGACGCGCGACGAATGGTGCGCGATCATGGAGCATAGCGACGTCTGCTTCGCGCCGGTGCTCAGCCTGGCGGAAGCGCCGGAACATCCGCACAACAAGGCGCGCGGCACATTCGTCGAGATCGGCGGCAGCATGCAGCCGGCACCAGCGCCGCGTTTCGCAGAGACGCAAAGTGCGGTGCCGAATCCTGCCGTCCAATCCGGTCAGGATACAGACGCCATCCTTTCCGAACTCGGCCTCGACGCCGCTGCCTGCGCCGAATTGCGTGACACAGGCGTGATCGCCTAGATTGCACGGCGTCTTAACCTCGAGGCACCTGAACAGGATCAAAGCCCATGATGCTCGATACGACTACCCGCACCGCCTATAATGAAGACCACGCGATGTTCCGCGACACCGTGCGCAAGGTGTTCGAACAGCACATGATCCCGCATCTTGCCCGGCATGAGGAAGAGGGCATCGTCGGGCGCGAGGCGTGGAAGGCGCTCGGGGATGCGGGCATGTTGTGCCCGACCATCTCCGAGGAGAACGGCGGGCTGGGCCTCGATTTCGGCTACAATGCCGTTATCGCCGAGGAACTGTCCTATATCGGCAGCAGCGCGGGCTTCACGTTGCAGAACGACATCACCTGCAATTATTTCGAACGGCTGGGCACGGAAGAGCAGAAGGCGAAATATCTGCCGGGCATGATGACCGGCGACGTCATTACCGCCATCGCCATGACCGAACCCGGCACCGGTTCGGATCTGCAGGGCATCACCACGACGGCGAAGAAGGATGGCGATCACTATATCGTCAACGGCTCGAAAACCTACATCACCAACGGCCAGAATGCCGATGTCGTCATCGTCGTCGCCAAGACCGACCCGGCGCAGGGCGCGAAGGGCACCTCGCTGATCCTGGTCGATGCGGGCACCGAAGGGTTCGAACGCGGCCGCAACCTCGACAAGATCGGCCAGCATTCCGCCGACACCTCGGAACTGTTCTTCAACGATGTGCGCGTGCCGCAATCGAACCTTCTGGGGCAGGAGGGGCGCGGCTTCGTTCACCTGATGGAGGAACTGCCGCAGGAAAGGCTTTCCATCGCCATCGGCTGCCAGGCCGGGGCGCAGCGCGCCTTCGACGAAGCCGTAAGTTTTACCAAGGACCGCAAGGCCTTCGGCGGCACGGTGTTCGAATTCCAGAACACGAAATTCACGCTGGCCGGGCTGGCGGCAGAACTGCAGGTCGGCTGGGCGCATATCGACTGGGCGCTGAAGCGGCATATCGCGGGCGAACTGACGACCGCAGAGGCTTCGGCGGCCAAGCTGTGGCACACCGAGTTGCAGGGCCGCGTCTGCGATGCGGCGCTGCAACTGCATGGCGGCGCGGGCTACATGAACGAATATCTGATCGCCCGCCTGTGGCGCGATGCCCGCGTCACCCGCATCTTCGGCGGCACGAGCGAGATCATGAAGGAAGTAATCTCACGCAGCTTGTAAGCCGGCCGCAGGCACGGCCCTAATCGGCGATGAAGGCGGATATTTCCGTCACGAAATCCTCGAACCGGTCGTGATGCACCCAGTGCCCTGCATTCGCATAGCTGGTGAGCGAGACATTGCCGCCGAAATGCTCCATCCGCCCGTCCTTCTCAGGGTTGGAAGCCCAGCTGTCGTCGCCATAGATCAGCCGGGTGGGGCAGGTGATGCGACCCCATAATTCGCGGTTTTGCTCCGGGGTGAGATCGTCCGGCGGCCAGGCGTGCAGATGCGGGTCGAATTTCCAGCTATAGGTGCCGTCCTCGTTGTGCAGCACGGCATGGCGGGTCAGATGAACGGCCTGGTCGCGGCTGAGATAGCTGTTCGCCTCGTGCATGCGATCCAGCGCTTCTTCGAAGCTGTCATATTTGCGAATCGAGCGGGCGCTCGCCTCCCGCTTCCTGTCGAACCAGTCGCGCAAATGTTCGTGGAACGGCTTCTGCGCCATCTCCTCCAGCCGCTTCGGGCTGGGGCCAAGCCCTTCGATGGCGACGAGGCGGCGGACCTTCTCCGGGTAGAGGCCCGCATAGCGCAGCGCGATATTGCCGCCGAGGGAATGGGCGACGATGGTGGCCGGCGCGATGCCGAGCTGGTGAACAAGCTGCGCCAGGTCATAGACATAGCCGACAGCCGGGTAATAGCCATTTTCGTTCCAGCCGCTGTCGCCATGCCCGCGCAAATCGGGGCAGATCACGTGCCAGTCATGCCGCAGGCGTTCCGCCGTCCAGTCCCAGCTGCGGCAATGATCGCGCCCGCCATGCAGCAGGATCAGCGGCGGTGCATCCGGATTGCCCCAATCGGCATAATGCAGGCGCGTGCGCTGCGACATGAAGCTTTGCGATGTCGGCCCGATCAGTTCCAAACCTTCATTTCCCCCCGTGCTACGCCATTCGATTGCGGCATTCCGCTTGCACATAGGTTTCATTTCGATACCAGTGCAAGGCTACAATAACCAACAGGAGAGAAACCGCCATGCCCGTTATCGACATTCCCGAACCCGACTTCATGGCGGATGAGGAAATCGCCATCTTCCGTGACGCCGTGGGCAAGTTCTTCGAGCAGAAGGCACCTGAAAAGCGGGTGCTGAAATGGCGCGAGGACGGGCAGGTCGAACGCGATTTCTGGCGCGAGGCGGGCGAGGCGGGCATTCTGGGCGTGTCCGTGCCCGAGGAATATGGCGGCCATGGCGGCGATTTCCGGCACGACATGGTGGTGGTGGACCAGATCGGCCACAAGGGCGTCGAAGGCTTCGCCGCCAGCCTGCACAATGTCATCATCCTGCCCTATATCGTCCGCCACGGGACGGAGGAACAGAAGCAGCGCTGGCTGCCGAAACTGGTAACGGGCGAACTGGTGTCCGCCATCGCGATGACCGAACCCGGCGTCGGATCGGATTTGCAGAACATCACCACCACGGCGCTGAAGGACGGCAACGGCTATCGCCTGAACGGGTCGAAGACCTTCATCTCCAATGGCCAGATCGCCGATTTCCTGGTGGTCGTGGCGAAGACCGATCCCGACGAAGGGGCGAAAGGTATTTCGCTCCTGTGCCTGGAAACCGAGGGGCTTGAAGGTTTCGAGCGCGGCAAGAAGCTCGACAAGATCGGGCTGGATGCACAGGATACGTCCGAACTGTTCTTCGACGATGTTTTCGTGCCGGCCGACAATGTGCTGGGCGGGCAGGAAGGGCGCGGGTTCTATCAGCTGATGGGCGAATTGCCGCAGGAACGCCTGCTGATCGCCATGGGCGCGATGGCGACGATCGAACGCGCGCTGGATGAAACGGCGGAATATGTGAAGCAGCGCAAGGCCTTCGGCAAGACGATCTGGGATTTCCAGAACACCCAGTTTACCCTCGCCGATCTGAAGGCGCGGGGCACGGCGGCCAAGGTGTTCATCAACGATTGCGTCGCCAAATTGCTGGATGGGAAGCTGGACGTCACCACCGCCAGCATCGCGAAATACTGGCTGACCGAATTGCAGGGCGAAACGGTGGACAAATGCCTGCAGCTGCATGGCGGGTGGGGCTATATCAACGATTATCCCATCGCCCGGATGTTCCGTGACAGCCGCATCAGCCGCATCTATGGCGGATCGAACGAGATCATGAAGATGCTTATCGCGCGCTCCATCTGACCGCGCGGAGCAAGGAACAGGGTGGATATGGCAGGCAGGTTTTTCGATGAATGGGAAATCGGGCAACGGATCGAACATGAGATCCGCCGGACCGTGACCGAGACGGACAATCTGCTGTTCACCACCATGACTCACAACCCGCAGCCCCTGCATCTGGATGCCGAGGCTGCGGGCGCCAGCGAGTTCGGCCGGATCCTGGTGAACGGTACTTTCACCTTCGCCCTGATGGTCGGCCTCAGCGTCGGCGACACGACGCTGGGCACGCTGGTCGCCAATCTCGGCTATGATGCGGTGACGATGCCGAACCCGGTGTTCATCGGCGACACGATGCGCGCCACGAGCGAGGTGACAGCCTTGCGGGAATCGAAATCGCGGCCCGGCAGCGGCATCGTCACCTTCACGCATGAATTGCTGAACCAGCGGGACGAGGTGGTGTGCCGCTGCACCCGGTCTGCCCTGCTGAAGAAAGCGCCTGCCGCCGGCTGATCCGCATCAGAAATCGGGCAGGCGCTGGGTGGCGAAGCCCCAGCCGGCGAGGCCTTTCGATGCGGCGCGGTCGGTCAGCCGCTTGGCATCGTCGATGGTGAAGACATTCGCGGCGTCGAGCTTCTTCAACTCGCCCCAGGATATGGGCACCGCCACCGGCGCATTTTCGCGGGCGCGGGCAGAATAGGGCAGGACGGCCGTCGCGCCGCGCTGGTTGCGCAGCCAGTCGATGAAGATCTTCCCCTTGCGCTTGGCCTTGCTCATGGTGGCGGTGAAGCGGTCCGGCTCGGCCATGGACAGGGCCTCGGCGAAGCGGCGCGCGAAATCCTTATGCGTGTCCCAATCGTGCCCGCCAGCCTTCGCGCCCGGATTGCCCAGCGGCACGATGACATGCACGCCCTTGCCGCCCGAGAGCATGGCGAAGCTGGTCAGGCCGATATCGGCCAGCTGATCGTGTATGTCCCTGGCGGCCGACTTCACATCGTCGAAATCCAGACCCTCGTCAGGGTCGAGATCGAAGATCATCCGGTCGGGCGCTTCGACTGCCGTGGCGGGTGCGCCCCAGCCGTGAAATTCGATGCTGCCCATCTGCACGCATTGCAGGATGCCGGGCGCGTCCTCGACGAACAGGTAATCCTCGGTCCCGCCGTCCTTCTCGCGGATCGGAACATGATGGACGTGTTCGCCGAACGATCCGCTATCGTGTTTCTGGAAGAAGCACTTCTTCGCCCGGCCCTGTGGGCATCGCACCAGGCTGACGGGGCGATTCGCTGCAAAAGGCAGCATGAGCGGGGCGATGGTGGCATAATAATCCGCCAACTCGCCCTTGGTCTGGCCGCTTTCGGGAAAAATAACGCGATCAGGGTTGGAGATGGCGATCTCATCCCCGGCGGCGGGCGCTTCTACGGCGCGCTCCGACTTGACCTCTGCCGCTTCCTTATCCTCCCGCAGGCCAAGGAACGAGCCGTGCCGGATATTCCCATCGGCCGTGAACTCGGCGAAGCCCACTTCGGCCACCAGTTTCGGCGTCAGCCAGGTGACGCCGCGCATCTGCGCCTTGTCCACCTCGACCGGAGGCGTCTTGCGTTCCAGGCGGCGCATCTTGCCTGCCAGCATCTCCAGATCGTCGGCAGTGTACCCGGTGCCGACGCGGCCCCTGTATACCAGTTCGCCGCCTTCATTCTGCGCCATCACCAGCGAAGCGAAAGGGCGACCCTTCGCACCCGACTTCGTAAATCCGACGATGACGAATTCCTGCCGCCGGGTGCATTTGACCTTCAACCAGGCCTTGCTGCGGGCATGGCGGTACTTCGCATCGATCTTCTTGGAAATGATCCCTTCCTGCCCGGCGTCGCACATGGTCTTCAGCAGTTTCTCGCCCGCGCCGATGACATGCTCGGCCACATGGATGGGCGGGGCGGCCCGCGCCAGCAACGCCTCCAGCCTTTCCTTGCGTTCGATGTTCGGCTCTTCCGCTAGGTCGGTTCCATCCACCTCCAGCAGGTCGAAGGCATGGAAGGACAGTGCATCGACTGCCGTTTGGGAGCCGTGCCCGCGCTTCAGCACCGCCTGCAGGGCCGAGAAGTCGGGATTGCCGTCAGCTCCGTAGGCGACGATCTCGCCGTCGATCAGGCAGGGGGAGAGGCCCAGTGCGGCGAACTCCTCCACCAGCGGAGCGAATTTGTCGGTCCAGTCCTTGCCGCTGCGGGTGAATACGCTGACCTTCGGGCCTGCCACGGCGACAAGAGCGCGGTAGCCGTCGAACTTGATCTCGTGCATCCAGCCATTTCCGGCCGGCACATTATCGACCAGCGTGGCCAGTTGCGGCTTGCGGAAGGCGGGCGGCCTGGCCGATCCGGGCTTCGCTTTCTTCTTTGCTCGCTTGACAGCAGGTGCTTTTGCCTTCCTCGTCGCGGCGACGCTGTCCACATCCTTGCCGCTGGCGATCTCCGCCATGGTCCGCCCGGTGGAAATGCTGGTCAGGCCGCGCTGGACGAGGGCGTCGCCGGCCTCTGCAAACTCGTCCTGCAACTTGCGCAGCAGCCAGTTCTCGCGCTTCTCGTTGCCGCGCGGCTTCAGGCGGATCAGCAGCCATTCGCCCTTCATCCTCTCGCCATCCAGCGTGAAGTGCAGATGGCCCTTCTCCAGATCGCTCGCCTTCTTGCCTTCGACCGGCGCCCACTGCCCGCGGTCCCACAGCATGACCGTACCGCCGCCATATTCGCCTTTCGGAATGGTGCCTTCGAAGGTGGCGTAGGCGAGCGGGTGATCCTCGGTGCGCACCGCCAGCCGCTTGATATCGGGATCGGGCGAGGGGCCCTTGGTCACGGCCCAGCTTTTCAGCACGCCATCCACCTCCAGCCGCAGATCCCAGTGCAGGCGGGTGGCATCGTGTTTCTGCACCATGAAGATGTTGCCGCTCTCGCTGCTCTCCACCTTGCCTGCCGGTTCCGCCGTCAGCTTGAAGTCGCGCTTGGCGTCGTAGGTGCTTAGCGAAGCTCTGCTGCTGGCGGATTTCTTCGCCATGTCAGGCGCTCTTCTTCTTCTTTTCCGTGGCCTTGCGGGCAGGCTTGTCCGCCTTCTCCTCGCTCACCGATTTCTTCAGCGCCGCCATCAGGTCGATGACATTGCCGCCGGCTTCGCCGGACGGCTCCTCCACGTCGGAAACGACTGCCTTGCCGCCCTTGGCCTTCGCCTTGCGGTCTATCAGCTTGCGCAGCGCGGCGGTGTAATGATCCTCGAAGGCATCGGCCTCGAATGGGGCGCTGCGCTGGTCGATCAGGGTCGTCGCAAGGTCCAGCAAATCCTTCTTTGGCTTCGTCTCGGGAATCTCGTCGAAGAAGGTCTGACCGGCCCGCACCTCGTCGGCATACCGCAGGGTTTCCAGCAGCAATCCCTTGCCGCAAGGCTTCAGCGCGACGAGCTTCTCGCTTCCGCGCACCGAAAGCTGGCCCAGTGCCACTTTCTTCGCCTTGCGCAGCGCCTCGCGCAGGACGACGAAGGCCTCCTCGGCCAGATTATCGGAGGGGACCACGTAATAGGGCTTCTCGAAATAGAGCGGATCGATCTCGCAGGCCTCGACGAATTGCACGAGTTCCAGCGTCTTGCGGCTCTCGATCCTGACCGTATCGAAATCCGCGTCATCCAGCAGGACGTAATTGCCCTTCGATATCTCGTAGCCCTTGATGATCTCGTCCCGGTCGACGGGGCCGACGCCTTCGACGGTTTTCTCATAGGAGATGCGCTTGCCCGAAGGTTCGTGAATCTGGTTGAAGCGGATGCGGGCACCGGATTTCGTGGCGCTGTAGATTTCCACGGGGATCGATACCAGCGCCAGCCTGATCTGCCCCTGCCAATATGCGCGTGCGGCCATGTGCCTGCCTCTCCGATGCTGTCCGGCGTTCTGCCTCATTCGCAACAGCGTTTGCCGCAGCGTTTGGTTTCAACGCGATTGCGGCATCGGGACGGCGCGGCAGGCAACCTCTGTTATCTTGCCATTCACCCCCGGCAACCTATCTATCCATGGGTACGAAAGGATCATGCTTCGATGAGCGATAACAAGGAACCGCAGGACCCGAATGCCGGCGGGCCGAATCCCTGGGTGAAAAGCCTGATGGTATGGGGCGGTATATTTCTCGCCCTGCTGCTGGTCGTGTCGATGTTCGGCGGGGCGGGGCAGAATGCCGGATCCCAGATCCGCTATTCAGATTTTCGCGACCAGGTCGCGGCGGGCCAGGTGCAGGAAGTGCAGATCGCGCCCGACAAGATCACCGGGCAGCTGCGCAACGGTGAGGCCTTCACGACCGTGCCCGTGGCCGGCGATTCCGATCTGACCCAGTTGCTGGACGAAAATGACGTCGAATTTTCGGGACAGCCGCAGGAACAGATGAACCTGCTGCTCGCCATCCTGCTGAATTCGCTGCCCTTCATCCTCATCATCGGCATCGCCTTCTTCGCCCTGCGCCAGGTGCAGAAAGGCGGCGGGGCCAGCGGAGCGATGGGCTTCGGCAAGTCCAAGGCCAAGTTGCTGACCGAGAAGCAGGGCCGCGTGACGTTTTCCGACGTTGCCGGCATCGACGAGGCGCGCGAGGAACTGGAGGAAATCGTCGAATTCCTGAAAGACCCCTCGCGTTTTTCCAAGCTGGGCGGCCAGATCCCCAAGGGCGCGCTGCTGGTCGGCAGCCCCGGTACCGGCAAGACCCTGCTGGCCCGCGCCATCGCGGGCGAGGCGGGCGTGCCGTTCTTCACCATCTCCGGGTCCGACTTCGTCGAAATGTTCGTCGGCGTCGGTGCATCCCGCGTGCGTGACATGTTCGAACAGGCAAAGAAGAACGCGCCCTGCATCCTCTTCATCGACGAGATCGACGCGGTTGGCCGCAGCCGCGGGCATGGCATGGGCAATTCGAATGACGAGCGCGAGCAGACGCTGAACCAGCTGCTGGTCGAAATGGATGGTTTCGAAGCCAATGAAGGCATCATCATCATCGCCGCGACCAACCGGCCCGACGTGCTCGACCCTGCGCTGCTGCGCCCCGGCCGTTTCGACCGGCAGGTCGTCGTGCCGGTGCCGGATATCGAGGGCCGCGAAAAGATCCTTGACGTACATATGGCCAAGGTGCCGCTGGCGCCCGACGTCAATGGCCGCACCATCGCACGCGGTACGCCCGGCTTCTCGGGTGCGGATCTTGCCAATCTGGTGAACGAGGCTGCCCTGCTGGCCGCCCGCCGCAACAAGCGGCTGGTGGCGATGCAGGAATTCGAGGACGCCAAGGACAAGGTCATGATGGGGAGCGAGCGCCGCTCCATGGTGATGACCGAAGACGAAAAGAAGATGACCGCCTATCACGAGGCCGGCCATGCGCTCGTCAGCATCAACGAGGAGGCGTCCGACCCCATTCACAAGGCGACGATCATCCCGCGCGGCGGTGCGCTGGGCATGGTGATGCGCTTGCCGGAACGGGACAATTATTCCTATCATCGCGACAAGATGCATGCCAATCTGGCTGTCGCCATGGGCGGCCGCGTGGCCGAGGAGCTGATCTTCGGCTATGACAAGGTCAGTTCCGGTGCGTCTTCCGACATTCAATATGCCACCGACCTCGCCCGCAACATGGTGACGAAGTGGGGCATGTCGGACAAGCTGGGTCCGTTGCAATATGAGCATAGCCAGGAAGGCTATCTCGGCATGGGGCAGACCAGCCGCACGATGGGATCGGACGAAACCAACAAGCTGATCGATTCCGAAATCCGCGATCTTGTCGAAGGGGCGCACAAGCGCGCTACCGAGCTTCTGACCGACCAGGAGGACAAGCTGCATCTGCTCGCCCAGGCGATGCTCGAATATGAGACGCTGACCGGGCAGGAGATCGACCAGCTGCTGGAAAATGGCGAAATCGACCGGCCAGACGAACCGAAGGGGCCGCGACAGGTCAGGCCGGTGCGCGGTTCCGCCATTCCGAAATCGGGCAAGAGGTTCGGCGGTGCAGGAGATGCGGCACCGCAGGGTGCCTGACGATCGGCACTGCGAATAATGACAGAATGGCCCCGGTGATCTACGATTGCCGGGGCATTTTACTGCACGTCAGGCCAGGGCCAGGGTGGGAACAGTCCGTGAACATGTGGGTTGTAGGATCGAAGGAGATCTTGAGATGAGTGCCCCTACCCCGAGTGAACACCCCAAATCCGACCCCGTGTCCAACGCCGAGAAGAACCCGGATAGTTGGACCACGGGCGACGAGAAGATGACCGGCGCGCAGGCCAGCTATCTGAAGACATTGTGCGAAGAAGCGGGTCAGCCGGAAAAATACGACAATGAACTGTCCAAGGCCGAAGCATCGAAGATGATCGATGCGCTGCAGGAGCAGACCGGGCGCGGCAAATGAGCCGCGCAAGGGTGTCCTGACCCGCCGCACATGAAAAAGGCCGCTTTCCTTTCCGGATCGCGGCCTTTCCTGTTGGAAGATGGGGCGCCTACCCCTCGTAATCGGAACCCACGGAGGTGGATCGTGCCGGCGCAGATGCGGTGATCCGCAATGCTTCGGCAGACTGACTCAGCGAACCGATCTCGTCGGCCTCGTCCTCATCATCGGGCAGGATGCGTTGCAGGCCGGCAATGACGCTTTCGTTCAGTTCCTTCGGCTTCACCGTCTGTTCGGCAATTTCACGCAGTGCAACGACAGGGTTCTTGTCGCGGTCGCGGTCGACGGTCAATTCGGAACCGCCGGAAATTTCCCGCGCCCGCTGGGCTGCCAGCAGAACGAGATCGAAACGGTTGGGGATCTTGTCGACACAATCTTCGACAGTGACGCGCGCCATATGGCACTCCAGATAGATGATATTTCGAGAAGGTCGAAGCATTAGGCGCAGCGGGCGCGAAAGTCAACAATCCGCCAGGGCTTGCAGGTCCATGCCAGCCGGTCCAGAGACCTTTCGCATGACGGGGCAAGGCACGGGAAGTCTGGATGATCGGCGCACGGCAGGCGCGGGCGCGGCCTATCGCGAACCCGGCACCTTTTCAGCGGCGGCGCAAAGGCATGAGCTTACCTTTTACCCCGGCGGACGGGGTCGGCTGGATCGATTGCTCCGCCTGGTCGATGAAGCCCGGCATTCCATTCGCATGTGCTTCTACATCTTCGCCGATGACGCTACCGGCCGCCTGCTGCGCGATGCGCTGACGCGGGCGGCATCGCGGGGCGTGGACTGCACGCTGGTGATCGACTCATTCGGGTCGGATGCGGAGGATGATTTCTTTGCGCCGTTCAACGCCGCCGGTGGCAAGGAATGCAAGTTCAGTTCGCGCTGGACGCAGCGTTACCTGATCCGCAACCATCAGAAGATCGTAGTGGTGGATGACACCATCGGCATGGTCGGCGGCTTCAACGTCGAGGACGATTATTTCGCGCCGCCGCAGGAACAGGGGTGGAGCGATCTCGCGATCGTCATCGAAGGCCGGGTGGTCGCGGATCTGGTGACATGGTTCGACCGTCTTGCCGGATGGACCGCCGATCCAAAAGCCAAATGGAAGGCACTCAGGCGGATCATCAAGGATTGGGAGCCGGGCGATGGGCCTGTCCGCCTGCTGGTCGGCGGCCCTACCAAGGGCCTGTCGAGCTGGGCCAGCTGTGTGGGGCGCGACCTGGCGCGCGCGCGCAGGCTCGACATGGTCATGGCCTATTTTTCGCCGCCCAGACGGCTGCTGCAACGGATAGGCCGCATCGCCTGCGATGGCGAGGCGCGGCTGATCCTCGCCGGTAAATCGGACAATGCCGCCACCATCGGCGCAACCCGGCTGCTGAATGCCTATCTGCTCAAGAAAGGTGCGGCGATCTGGGAATTCGACGCCACCAAATTGCATACCAAGCTGATCGTGCTGGACGATGCCGTCTATTTCGGCAGCGCCAATTTCGACATGCGCAGCCTCTATCTCAATCTGGAACTGATGCTGCGGATCGAGGATGCCGCTTTGGCCGAGCGGATGCGCCAGTTCGTCGATACGCAGATGGCAGGCGCGCGGGAAATCACGCCTGCCATTCATGCGTGCCGCGCAACCTTGTGGAACCGCATGCGCTGGAGCCTCAGCTGGCTGCTGGTGTCCGTACTGGATTACACCGTCTCGCGGCGCCTGAACCTCGGCCTTTGACCGGGGGCCGGGATCACTCGTAGGAGCTGTCGTATTCGCCTTCCGCCAGGTCGGAAAATTTGGTGTAACGCGGTTCGAATTTCAGCCGCACCTTGCCTGTCGAACCGTGGCGCTGTTTCGCCACGATAAGCTCGGCCAGGCCGAACACCCGTTCCATGTCCGCCGCCCATGCGGCATGGGCGTCATGCGTCGCCATGTCGTCGCCCTCCACGGGACGCTTCGGCTCGCGCGATCCCACGTAATAATCTTCGCGGAACACGAACCAGACCATGTCGGCATCCTGCTCGATCGATCCCGATTCGCGCAGATCGGACAACATCGGGCGCTTGTCGTCACGCTGTTCCACCGCACGGGACAGCTGCGACAGGGCGATCACCGGCAGTTCCAGCTCCTTCGCCAGCGTTTTCAGGCCCCGGCTGATCTCGGAAATTTCGTTTACCCGATTGTCGGTCGCACGGCCCGACCCCTGCAGCAATTGCAGGTAATCGACAACGATCAGCCCGATATCATGCTTGCGCTTCAACCGCCGCGCGCGGGTGCGCAACGCGGCGATGGTCAGGGCAGGCGTATCGTCGATATAGAGCGGCAGTTCGGCCAGCGTCTGGCTGGTAAAGGCAAGTTTCTGGAATTCCTCCCGGCTAATCTTGCCCATGCGCAGCGCGGAACTGGAAATGCTGGATTGTTCCGAAAGGATACGCGTTGCCAGCTGGTCTGCGCTCATTTCCAGGCTGAAGAAGGCGACGCCCGCGCCGACGCTCTCCTCGATGCCGTCCTGCCGGTCCTGCAGCAGACGCTTCGCGCAATTATAGGCGATATTGGTGGCGAGCGAGGTCTTGCCCATGCCGGGGCGTCCCGCGAGGATGACGAGATCGCTGTCGTGCAAGCCGCCGATCTTTTCGTTGATGCTGGACAGGCCCGTGGTCTTGCCGCTGATGCTGCCGCCGGAATTGATCGCCCGTTCGATCATGCCGAGCGCCTTGTGCGTTGCCATGCCGAAACTGGAGGCTTCATTGTTGGTCGAGGCGCCTTCCGCCACCTTGAACAGATCCTGTTCGGCCTTCTCGATCTGCTTCAGCGGCGCCACGGCATCGGATGTATCTAGCGCGCCTTCCACCAGGTTGCGGCCGACGCTGACCAGTTCGCGCAGCAGGGCGAGATCGTAGATCTGTTCGGCCAGTTCACGCGGCGCAAGCAGCCCTTGCCCGTCAGCGGTGAGCCGGGCGAGATAGGTAATCCCGCCCAGTTCCTTCAGCGCCTCGTCCGCTTCGAAATAGGGTTTCAGCGTCACCGGCGTGACGACGGCATTGCGATCGAGCAGGGTGACGATCCGCTCGAAGACACGGGCATGAACCGGTTCGAAGAAATGCTCGGGGCGAATCGGTGTCTGCAATTCCTCCACCACGCGGTTGTCGATCAGTACCGCGCCCAGGAACGCCGCTTCGGCTTCGATATTGGCGGGCAGGGTGCGGCCCTGCGCCTTGTCCGTTCCAGCGGAGGCGTCGGGGCGAAGGAGAAGTTCGAGATCGGCCATGCGCGCTGCAATGGGCCTGCTGCCTGCCGTAAGGCAAGAGCGGAAATCGCAAGGCGCGCTTCGGCCCCCTGTGGATTACGGGGATGAATGCCAAACCCCTTGCGCGCGATGCCTGCGATCTGCGAAGGCACGATTTCCATGTCCGAACCCGCCACCGATTACCGCATCAGCCATATCGCCCTCGACGAGGATACGATCCTCTGGCGCAATGCCGATGTCGAACAGGAACGGCGGGTGGCGATCTTCGATCTGATCGAGGAGAACATTTTCAAACCCGTGCGATCCGTACAGCGCGGGCATCACGGGCCCTTTCGGCTGCACCTGGCGGTGCGCGACGGGCGGCTGGCGATGGATATTGCGGATGAGGCGGGGGAACCGCTCGAATCGCTGCTGATCGGCCTGGCCCGGTTCCGCCGGCCGATCCGCGAATATTTCGCCATCTGCGATTCCTATTACCAGGCCATCCGCAAGGCGACGGCGGCCGAGATCGAGACGATCGACATGGCCCGGCGCGGCATCCACAACCAGGCGGCGGAAAATCTGCAGGAACGGCTGGAAGGCAAGGTGGAAACGGATTTCGCCACGGCCCGCCGGCTGTTCACCCTCATCTGCGTCCTGCACATCAAGGGCTGAAGGGCGGATGGCGCGCGGGAAGGCACAAAGGCGCGGCTGGAGGATGCGGATTGTCCTGCTGCTGGCGATATTGGGCGGGGCAGCGGCGGTTTGGCTGTGGTGGGAGATCCGCCACTGGACCCCCGACCCGGCAGAATATCCGGACCAGGGGGTCGAGATCGGTTCGGCCGATGGGGCGGTGAATTTTCGTACCCTGCGTGCGCTGGGTGCCAGCTTCGCTTATCTGGATGCAAGCAGGGGGGCATCGGGACGCGATCCCGCCTTCGTGCACAATCTGGCCGATGCCCGCGATGCGGGGCTGTTGGCAGGTGCGGTGCATCGTTTCGATCCCTGCATCATGGCGGATCGCCAGACCGCCAATTTCGTCACCATGATCCCGCGCGACGAAACGCTGCTGCCGCCCGTGATCCACCTTGCCGAAACTGCGGAGAACTGCCCCGAGCGGGTCAGCGAGGCGGCAGTCGAAAGCGAGCTTACCACCTTGATCAACCAGATCGAGACTCACGCCGGCAAACCCGTCCTGCTCAAGATCGACAGGGATTTCGAGGATACCTACGGCCTCGCTCCTCGTTTCGAGAGGAACCTGTGGCTGACGCGCACGCGGTTTCCGCCTGAATATGCCGGACGGCCATGGCTGCTGTGGACGGCGAACGAATATTTTCGCAGCCCTGCCGCAAGCGGGTCGCTACGCTGGATGGTGGCGCAAAATTGACCGGAGGAAGCAGAATTTGAGCCTGGATGAACCCCTGATCGCTGCCGCGCGCGCCGCTGCGGATCACTCCTATGCGCCCTATTCGAACTTCGCCGTCGGCGCGGCACTGCGCTTTGCCGACGGGTCGGTCGTGACAGGCGCCAATGTGGAAAATGCAAGCTACGGTCTTGCGCTGTGCGCCGAAACCGTCGCGGTGGCCAGGGCCATGGCGCAGGGACGGCGCGGCGGCCTGATTGCCGTGGCCGTCACGGGACCGGGGGCCGAACCGATCACGCCTTGCGGACGTTGCCGGCAGATATTGAATGAACTGGCGCAGCTGGGGCGTACCGACCCCATCATCCTGTGCGTAGGGCCGCAGGAGACCCGCAGCACCCGGCTCAGCCTGTTGCTCCCCGATGCTTTCGGACCGGCGAGCCTCGACTAGGCTGCGGGTCGTCCGATCCGCCGCCGCGCCTGATCCCTAGCCTTTGCGCGTCTCGATCCATTCGAGCAGGCTGGCGAGGCAGTCACGCGCGAGCATCTTCGAACGCTCCGGGCTCCATCCCTGTTCGGTATCGGGGAGCGCGGCATTGTCCTTGAACGGCATTTCCAGCGTCATCGCCACCGCGCCGAAGCGTTCGGCCACCTGATTGGTGCTCATGGACAGATTGGCGGTGCCGGGCCTGGCGATGCTGTAGCCTTTCTCCGTCTGGAAATCGGGCGTGCGGCGGTCGAGAAGCGCGCGGTAGCTTTCATAGCCATTGCCCTGTTCCTGTTTCCAGGACGGAATGCCTTCGAACCCGGCGAGGAATGCGGCCGCGATCGCCTCGTCACCATGCACATCCATGGCGAAATCCACGCCGGTCTCATCCATCGCATTGCGAATCGCCAGCACCTCGGGCGCCTTGTCGGCGGCCGGGTTATCCCATTCGCGGTTCAGATTGGCGCCGCAGGCATTGGTGCGCAGATGGCCGCGCCGCGACCCGTCCGGGTTGCAATTGGGCACGATGTGGAAACGGCAGAGATCGCGCAGCTTGCGGCCCACGGGATCGGCGGGATCGGTCAGCACTTCCAGCGCGCCTTCCATCCACCATTCCGCCATGCTTTCGCCCGGATGCTGGCGGGCGTAGAGCCAGACCTGCATGTCGCCTTCGCCCATGGAAAGGCAGTCGAGCGGCTGTCCGTCGAGCGTCCGGCCCAGACTGCGCCAGGACACGCCGTCGGACGCTGCGCTTTCGGCGATCAGATCGTGGTGGCGTTCCAGCGAATAGGGCGCGAAATAGGCGAACCAGGCAAGATCGCTCGCCGGCGTATAGCGGATGGTCAGCGTACCGCCGTCTTCCGCCTTGTCATAGGAGGAGGGCGCGCGGCCCCAATATTCGCGGTCTTCGCTGACAGCCGAATCATAATCGGTCCAGCCACCGGGGTAGGCGCTTTCCTCCAACCCCGTGATCTTCAGCTCCAGTTCGCGCCCTGCCGCGCCGGCGACGCGGAAATGGTACCATTGGCGAAAGTCGGAATTGTTGTCCTTCTTCAGGGCGAGACGCGCGCCTGCGCCGTCGATGGAGAGAACCTCGATATTGCCGCTGTCGAACTGGCTGTCGATCTGGATGTCTTTCACCTGTCTACCTTTACTTCCACGGTTTCGCCGCTGACGCCGGGAAATTCGCGGAACAGGGCGTTCGCGACCGTGGCGGCATTGGCATTCGCCTGTGCGAGCGGCGAGTCCGGGTCAACCGCAAATTCGGCGCGGCCTTCCCAGATGGGCTCGCCGCTGGACCGATCGCGAATGGTCACCCCCAGCTGTGTCAGCATTTCATCGCCGCTGCCGCCGCCGCCGAGATTGAAGCCGAGGCCCACGCCGATTCCCGATCGGTAGCCTCCGGTCCCGCCGCCGACCCCGACGCTCACCGGCCCCCGGCGCTGCCCTCGGCCGATGATCTGGCGGTCGAGGCGCACTTCGGCCACTTGTCCGGCCGCGCCAAGGGCGACCTCGCGATAGCCCAGGCGGCGCAGTTCCTCGGCCACCGCGGCCTTGTACAGCGAAAGTTCCAGCCCGCCGGTCGCCGGCCTGTTCAGCCCGTCATCGTCCCAGCCGAATTCCGGGCCGGTGCCTGGAACATCGTTGCCGAAGGCAGGCGCGCTTTCGATATGGATGGTGCCATTCCCCAGCTGTGCCAGTCTGGCCGGTTCGTGGAACCGCGTGACCTCCACCGGCCCGGGCGCGGTGGCGCAGGCTGCTAGCGAGGTGGCTGCCGCAGTGGCAAGGACAAGCTTCGTAAGTTTCTTCATGACTGGCATCCTCTGACGAGTGTCGGAATTACAACGCCTCAACCGTTGCCCGGTTGCATTATACGCCTTTTCCGGAAGCGAAGGCGCCGAATTGCTGTTATGGCGGCTTTCATTTCGTGATAGCGCCAGCCCATGAACAGGAACTTGCAAACCGAATGCCCCGTCCTCGTCACCGGCGGCGCGGGCTATATCGGCAGCCATGCCGTGCTGGCCCTGCGCGATGCCGGCTGGCCGGTGGCGGTGCTGGACAATCTGGTGACCGGCTTCCGCTTCGCCGTGCCGGACGATGTGCCTTTCTACGAAGGCGACGTGTCCGACGCCGATCTGGTCGCGCGCATCGTGTCGGAACGGGGAACGCGGGCGATCATGCATTTCGCCGGTAGCGTCGTGGTGCCCGAATCGGTCGCGGACCCGCTGAAATATTACGCCAACAACACCGCCGCCAGCCGCGCGCTGATCGCGGCGGCAATCGAGGCGGGCGTTCCGCATTTCATCTTTTCCAGCACGGCGGCGACTTACGGGGTGCCGGAAATCTCGCCCGTGAGCGAGGATGCGCCGAAGGTTCCGATCAACCCCTATGGCTGGTCGAAACTGATGACGGAACGGATGCTGGCCGACGTGGCGGCGGCGCACCCGATGAATTACGCCGCGCTGCGCTATTTCAACGTGGCGGGTGCCGATCCGCAGATGCGGAGCGGGCAGTCGACGGCAGGCGCAACGCACCTCATCAAGGTGGCGGTGGAGGCCGCTGCGGGCAAGCGCGACAGCGTGGCCATCTTCGGCAGCGATTACGACACGCCCGACGGCACCGGCGTTCGCGACTATATCCACGTCAGCGACCTGGCCGTTGCCCATGTGCTGGCGCTGGAGGCCCTGATCGCTGACCCCGGACGCTCGCTGACGATGAATTGCGGTTATGGCCGCGGCTTTTCGGTGCGGGAGGTGCTGGACACGGTCGACCGCGTGACCGGCGCCGCCATCACCCGGACACTTGAGCCCCGCCGTGCGGGCGACCCCGCCTCGCTGATATCCGATCCCTCGCGCATCCGTGCCACGTTGCCGTGGCGACCCCAGCATCACGATCTCGCCACCATCGTCGCACATGCGCTGGGGTGGGAGACGAAGCTCGCCGAAATGCGGAATGCCGAGGGTGACAATGGTTGACTCGCGTCGGCTGCCCGCATAGGTGCGCGCCTTGAATTTCCGGCACGGAGGCGTATCTTCCGCAGCCAATCTTTTCGGGAACTGACATGAAAATCCGCAACAGCCTCAAGTCGCTGAAGAACCGTCACCGTGACTGCCGCGTGATCCGCCGCCGCGGCCGCACCTATGTCATCAACAAGACCAATCGCCGCTTCAAGGCCCGCCAGGGCTGAACCCGGCTGGATCCGGCCCGGGCCGGACGGGGCAAGTCGGCTCGCCTCCGCACAGGAGCGCGGGCCGTTGCCATTGAGGGCGCAGCAACAGGCAGGAATACCCGGATGGCTGATCCTATCGAAGCAGTGGTGTTCGATGTCGGGCGCGTGCTGGTGCAGTGGGAAATGCGGGCGCTCTTCGTCAAGCTGATCGACGATGAGGAAGCGCTGGAATATTTCCTCGGGAACGTCTTGCCCGAAAGCTGGCATTTCCAGCACGATTCCGGCCGGCCGATCGCCGAAATGGTGGCCGAGCGCAAGGCCGACTTCCCGGAACATGCCCATCTTATCGAAGCCTATGCGGAGCGTTTCCTTGAAACCCTTCCCGGTCCGGTGGCCGGAACGCACGACCTTGTCCGCCGGCTGGACGAGCGCGGCATCCCCCTGTTCGCGATTACCAATTTCGGCGCCGATTTCTGGGCCATGTTCCGCCCGACGACACCCGTTCTGGACAGGTTCCGCGACATCGTCGTGTCGGGACAGGAACGGCTGGTGAAGCCCGATCCGGCGATCTACCGCCTTGCTGCCCGGCGCTTCGGATTCCCGCCCGAACGGATGCTGTTCATCGACGACAACCAGGACAATGTCGCCGCGGCCCGGCTGGAAGGCTGGCACGCGCATCATTTCACCGACGCTGCGGCGCTGGAGGCGGAACTGATATCGCTGGGCCTGCTGGTCTGAATCATTGCGCCTTCGCCCCCGAGGGGGCTAACGTCAGCGCGAAAGGAACGGCCGATGGCAATATTGCGCGAACCGCTACGTGAATTGACGGCCTGCGGCCTGCCGGACGCGCTCGAGGTCATGGGCGAACGCTGGTCCTTCATGATCCTGCGCGCCAGCTTCAACCGCATACACCATTTCGAGGATTTCCTGAACGAGCTGGGCATCGCGCGCAACATACTCAGCAACCGCCTGGGCAAGCTGGTCGACCATGGCATCCTTGATCGCAAGCCTTGCCGCGATGACCGGCGGCGTGTCGAATACCGGCTGACGGAGAAGGGTCATGACCTCCTGCCGGCCATGCTGGCCCTGCGGCAATGGGGGCAGAAATACGGGACGAGAGTACCCGAAAATCCCGTTCTGGTGGACGATCGCGACCGCCTGCCGGTTGGCCCTGTCTCGATATTGGGGCATGATGGCCGCTTGTTGACGCATCGCGACCTGCGCTTTGCCGACCGCAGCCAAGTCGGCGTGAAGGATGACGCAGCCTGAGCGTGTCGACCGCGCCTCCGCAAACGCCGGACGGGCGGTACATAGTGGTGCGGGGACGGCTTTGGCGGGCCAGCAACCCGGCGCTATCCGATTTGGAGCGGCAGCGGCTTGTCGATGCGCTCATGGAAGCTCGCCGCACCGTGCGTGCCGCCGCAGGAGACACTGCAAGGACGGGCGAAGCGCGGGCACGCGTGCAGGCGGCCAAGGAGGCGCTCGGTGAAAGAGGGCCGGTCTGGTGGACGGATGGCGCCCCCGACTACAATCGCCACATGATCCGCCAAACCCCCTATGCCGATTGGTGGGAACAGGTGGCGCAGTGAATGCCCTGTGTCGAGGAACTCAGCCCACGCCTTTCGGCAGCGTTCCCAGCCTCAGATGAGGAAACATAGGCGCGACATAGTCGGCTTTCCCGAGCGCCACACCCAGATTTCGCAAGATCGCGTAAGCGGTCTATAGATGAAAATAGAACTGGCCGATCGCCCAGTCCCGGGCGAATTGTTCCGGCGTCAGATCGAAGATAATCCCATTGGGCAGGGTGTGGGCGATTGTTCTGCGGGTGGGGGCGACAAAATCGGTCGGGTTCATTGTCGTTCCTGTGTTTAGCGGGGGTTCACGCGCGGGGTGGTTGCCGGCGGTAGCTCAGCGCTTCTGCGATATGGATGCGGCGGACCTCCTCCGATTTCGCCAAGTCGGCTATGGTGCGCCCCACGCGAAGGATACGGGTATAGCCGCGAGCGGAAAGGCGCAGCTTTTCCGCTGCCTGCATCAGCAGGGCACGGGCATCACCGTCCGGCGTGGCGAAGCGTTCCAGCGCCTCGCCCTCCAGTTCGGCATTGGTGCGGGCGCGGCTTTGCTCGCTGCGTGCCGTCTGGATCGCCCGTGCCGCCGCCACCCGCGCGGCCACTTCGGCGCTGCCTTCTGCGGGCGGAGGCAGGGCGAGATCGGCAGCGCTGACGGGGTCCACCTCGATATGGAGGTCGATCCGGTCGAGCATCGGGCCGGACACCTTGCTCTGGTAATCGGCCGCACATTTCGGCGCCCGGCTGCAGGCCAGCGCCGGATCGCCCAGGTGGCCGCAGCGGCAAGGGTTCATCGCGGCGACGAGCTGCACCCGCGCCGGAAAGCTGACATGCGCATTCGCCCGTGCGACATCGACCCGCCCGGTTTCCAGCGGCTGGCGCAGCGAATCGAGCACGGCGCGCTGGAATTCCGGCATTATGTAGCAAGCGCACCAAACCGATTACGGGTGCCAGCGCCTATGCTGGCGGACATATCGGAGAAAGTGACAACGCTGCGAATGCCGCTCCTAATGGAGATGGAATTTGAGCAATATCGAAACAGCGCGCTATGAACCGACTCCACACTTTGAGCGGAATGGGGCAAGTACTGGAATATGTGGGAGCGGCTACAGAAACTCGTTGACCGGCTTGAATCGCGGATTGCCCTTTGGCAACTTGCTCGCGGGACAGGTATCTTGACTGCCGGCGTATTGAGCGGGTGGTTTTCATCCGGCGTTGCACTGATTGATCGCTTCGGCCCTTATGGCTGGTTCACAGCCGCGCTAGTGGGGGCGCTCTGCGCAGCGGCCATCTTTGCACTCGTCGGTTATTCAAAAAAGCGGTTCGCGGAAGCCAAATTAATCAATCGCGTGAGCGCTGACCGCCCCACCGATGCGATTAATCCTCTTGAGAAGGATTTTCACCGTCAAAGAATATCTATTAAGGATATAGCTCATCCTCTAACCCGAACGGTAGCGGGGAAAGAATTTACTGATTGTGAGCTTGTCGGCCCCGCAAATATATTTTTCTTGCGTAACTGTCACTTAAACGGAGTTGGCTTTGGAAATTGCGAATTTATCCTGACTAAGACAGAGCTTGTATTGAATAATGTAATTCCGTTTCAGGATGTATCGATTCGCGGTGGCGATATTTTGTCTGTCACCGTCTTTGTCCACCCTAGCAATTTCGACCAGATAAAGTCTGTTCCAGGCATTACTTTTCTCAACCAGACTGGAGATGAAGAAGTTGACAGTCGATAGCCGCCAAGCACTGGATCAGAAATACCGCGGTGAATTTTCCGCGACTGATCTTGTTACGAATATTTGGCTCGCTATCGTGCACCCCTATATCCGCCAGCTTTCCAACAAGCTCCGCATAGGTGACGTTCCGACGCTTAAGCTCGGCTTTTAAGAGGCCCTTCACCCGGTCATCCCATTCCTTATCCTTAACCGCCGACATGATCGCTCCTTTGATGGTTTTTATCATCATAGGCGATACATATGCCATTGACAAGAGTGCGTGATGTAACTATAAACGATGCATAGGCAACGGAAACAGTTACATGGCACAGCATTTTCTACTCTCGGCAAAAGCCCGCACTCTCTCCCTCGCGAAGGTTTATCGCATGGGTGAAGACGCGGCTTACGGCCTGTTTTGCGAGATGCGCTGGCCCGATACCGATGGCGAGGCCGTGTGCCCCCGTTGTGGTTGTGCAGACAGCTATTTCCTCAAGAGCCGCCGCAAGTACAAGTGCACCGCCTGCTATCACCAGTACAGCGTCACCAGCGGCACGATCTTTGCCTCGCGCAAGCTGTCCTTCACCGATCTGCTAGCCGCAATCGTCCTGTTCGTGAACGGTGCCAAGGGGCTGTCAGCCCTACAGGCTTCGCGGGATCTGGACGTTCAATACAAAACGGCTTTCGTGCTGTTCCACAAGCTGCGCGAAGCGATGGCGCAGGAATTCGGCACGGTGAAGCTCAATGGCACGGTCGAGATCGATGGCGGCTATTTCGGCGGCTATGTGAAACCCGAAAACAAAAAGGCCGATCGCAAGGACCGGCGCCTGTCGTTCAACCGCTCAGGCAAGCGCCAGTGCGTTGTCATCATGCGCGAGCGCGGCGGCCGTTCGCTTCCCTTTGTGGTCGCCAATGAGGGCGATGCCGTTCCCCATGTCCGCGATCATGTCGGTACACTGGCCACCATCCACGCTGATGAAGGCACCGGATGGGATGCGCTGCACGCGGGTTGGGATACGCACCGGGTCAATCACTCCGTCCAGTTCATGGACAAGGGCGTTTGCACCAACCAGGCCGAAAGCTATTTTAGCCGCTTGCGCCGCATGGAAACCGGCACGCACCATCATATCGCGGGCCCGTACTTGTACGCCTACGCTGGCGAGTGTGCATGGCGCGAGGACATGCGCCGGGTGGATAATGGCAGTCAGGCCATGACGCTTACGGGTGCTGCGCTTGAAGCCAAGGTTAGCCGCCAGTGGGCTGGTTACTGGCAGCGCGGTGCATAATCCGCCGTTTATCCCCACCGAATCGTGGAAGGGGAACATAACGAGACTCGACTCTTAGGGATTCCTGATTAACCAAGAAAAAGCCCCCAAGTGCGCTAACACTCAGGGGCTTTCAGGAACCGCGATTGCAGCGCGGTGACTAGCTAGTTGATGGCTCTCTGGAGTCTCAATCATGCGATGTCAATGCGCCGCAGTCGCTTTTGCAAAAGGCGAAACGACAATGGCTACCAAAAGAACACCGAGCAACCGTGTGACCCCCGCTATGGCGAGCCACATTAAGTTTTTGCGCTATGGACAGGGCCTTTATCAGCATCAGATTGCTGCGCTTGTAGGCGTAAATCCGGGACGGGTTTGCGAAGTTCTAAAAGGACAACATTTCCCCGATGCACCGCCTGCGCAAGGCTCATTCGCATTTTGAATAAGTGTGGGGCGGGCTTATGCTCGCCCCATGCGTCTCAAGCTCGAATTCGCCGCCCTTCTAGCCCTCAGCCTCGCCATGTTATGGGGCGCGGTCAGCTACCTGCTATAGACCACCGCAACAGCCCGCCCTTGCCCTGTTCGGACTGCACCAGCGTACGCTCGCGCAAGTTCCGCAGCGCCGCCCCTATCCGCTTGTGCATGGCTTTCTGTAGGCCGCTGTCATTCACGTTTAGCTCCCGCTCGGCCATTAGACGCAGCGTGATCGCCTTTGCGTCCATGGGACCCTCTTTGCGCAGCATGGCGAGGATCGCCCGCGTTACCTGTCCCTTGAACGCCCTGTGGCGCGGAGGGAGGGGCTTAGGCTTGATTTCGTCTAGCTCTATGTCTGGCTGAAACATGCGCAGGGTCGCGTCTATGTGGTCCATGTCGATGAATGCCTGGCGGAGCTGGTCCTGGAGGGCGTCGATCGATCCGGCGAGTTCTCCCCGCTTATCGCGCAGGGCGGTGATTGCGTGCGTTGTAACCATCCGCGATGCATAGCGCAGCGGTCGCGATGCGTCCGTAATTCATTTGGTGCGCTTGCTACATAATGCCGTGGAATTCCGGCAGTTCGTCAAGGAACAGCACGCCGAGATGCGCCAGGCTGACCTCACCCGGCTTCACCTTCAGCCCGCCCCCGGTGAGCGCGGCCATGCTGGCCGAATGATGCGGCGCGCGGAAGGGGCGGGTGCGGCTGATCTGCCCGTTTTCCAGAGTTCCGGCGACCGACTGCACCATCGACACTTCCAGCGCTTCCGACGGAGTCAGGTCGGGCAGGATGCCGGGCAGGCAGGACGCAAGCAGCGATTTGCCCGCACCGGGCGGTCCGTTCATCAGCAGATTGTGCCCTCCGGCAGCGGCGATTTCCAGCCCGCGCTTGGCGGTTTCCTGCCCCTTCACCTGCTTCAGATCGGCCACCGGAGGCGCTGGTGCCACCTCCCCCCGCGCCGGTTCGGGCAGCGCCTGCGTGCCTTTCAGATGATTGAGCAGGCTGACGAGATCGGGCGCGGCGCAGACCGGCACGCCGCTGGCCCAGCGCGCTTCCGCCCCTTGCGCGGCGGGGCAGATCAGGCCGACGTCCTGTTCCGCGGCATGCATCGCGGCCAGCAGGACTCCGGGCGATGCGACGATGCGCCCATCCAGCGCCAGCTCGCCCACCGCTACCCAATCCGCCATCTGTTCGGCATCGCACACGCCCATGGCCGCCAGCAGGGCCAGCGCGATGGGCAGATCGTAATGCGACCCTTCCTTGGGCAGGTCGGCCGGCGACAGATTGATGGTGATGCGCTTGGGCGGCAGGGCGAGGCCCATGGCGGACAGCGCGGATTGCACGCGCTCGCGGCTTTCGCCCACGGCCTTGTCCGCCAGCCCGACGACCGCAAAGCGCGGCAGGCCCGAGGCGATCTGGCATTGCACCTCGACCTTGCGGGCTTCCAGACCCAGATAGGCGACCGTGCCGATAAGGGCGACCATGCCCGCTTCCCCCTGTAAACGCCTGTCGGCTCTTTCCCTGCCCTTTGCCGCCAAAGTTCCAGCGGGTCGAGGGGGCGCAGTGCCGCCGGCGGGTAAAATCACGCATGCCGCTTTGGTGAACGGCCCGGAAAGCATTTCGCTTGGGGTTTCGGCAAGGGCTTTGCAGCCATGCTTTGCCTCATGTGGAAATCCGGCTCTTACCTGCTCACCTTTGTCGCTGCGGCATCGCCGCTGACCGGAGTGGCGTCCATCGCCGCGAATGGTGCGGCACCGGCGCAGGCGACCCCGGCCGAAATGGGCGCGGCACAAGCGGGCGCGCAGCAGCAGCAGCGATACGGGCCATTCCAGGTGCTTGACCACCGGCGGGTGGCTCTGCTGGACGTTACCGATGAACACAGTCCCGCCCAGTTTGCGGCCCTGCTGCGCGATCATCCCGGAATAGCGGTTCTCGAGATGGTCGAGTGCCCCGGGACCGACCACGATACCGCCAATTTCGAGCTGGGACGGATGATTCGCGCGCGCGGTATCGCCACATCGGTCCCGCGCGGCGGTTCGGTTCGGTCCGGCGCTGTCGAATTGTTCCTGGCCGGGGCGCAGCGGCAGATTGCCGAGGGTGCGGAATTTGCCGTTCATGCATGGATGGATGCCGAAGGTCGGCAGGCGGCGGATTTTCCCGCACAGGCGCGCGAACATCGGTTCTATCTCGACTATTACGAGGAAATGGGCTTTTCGCCCGGGCAGGCGCAGGCCTTTTACGCCATGACCAATTCGGTCGGGTTCGAAGATGCGCTATGGCTTACCGGGGGCGAGATGCGCCGCTGGTTGCAGCCGGAGCAGGGTGTTACCCTGGCGAAAGCGGATATCGCGGGGGCGGGCTCCGCGCTGCGCCGCGGCTATCTTGACTCCGGCGCGCCGCTGCAGTAGTTGCGCGCAGCATACAGGGGTCGCCTTCTGCAGGGGCGGCCATTTTCATTTGCTTGTTTCATGGTGCGGGGACAATCCGCACCATCGCCATATTTTCGAGGACGTTATGAAGCGGACATTCCAGCCCAGCAATCTCGTGCGCCAGCGGCGCCACGGCTTTTTCGCCCGCAAGGCGACCCCCGGTGGCCGCAAGGTGCTGCGCAATCGTCGCCGCCGCGGCCGGAAGAATCTCTGCGCCTGATCTGCGCGGTGTGATGCTAGCCGGTTCGGTGACGGAGTTCGCTTCGACGCCGGTCTGTAACTGTCTTCGTAGATTCGCCGGCTGATTTGAGCGTATCGGAAATTCCTGATCCGGCGGTCGGCGCATCGCCGTCCGGGCAAGCGCCGGCGATTATCCGCAAACGTTCCGATTTCCTTGCCGCCAATCGCGGGATGCGGGTGGCGCGGCCCGGCTTCGTGCTGCTCGCGCATGCCAATGGCGGGAAGGGCAAGCGTTACGGGATTACCGTGACCAAGCGCATCGGCAACGCCGTTATCCGCAACCGGATGAAGCGGCGTTTCCGCGAGTTGCTGCGATCCGCCTTGCCGGAAGGCGGCCTTGCCGACCACGATCATGTTCTCATCGGCCGCGACGGCGGTGTCGAACGGGATTTCGCCATGCTGCGCGCCGAACTGGACGCTGCGCTGGAACGCCTCCGCGAGGGCAAGGGCGACCCGCCGCGCGGTGGCCGGTCCCGGTCGCGCAAATCGCGGCGCTGATGCCCGTTTCCGGGCCGAGTGGAACGATCCGCATTTTCCGCTATGGACGGCAGACATGAAACAGGCTCTCATCCTTCTCGCGCGGCTATGGCAGATCGGCCCCTCGCGCGTTTTGCCGCCGTCGTGCCGCTTCGCGCCCTCCTGCTCGCAATATGCGATCGAGGCGCTGGGCAAATATGGCGCAATCAAGGGTAGCTGGCTGGCGACGAAGCGTATAATGCGCTGCCATCCATGGGGGGGCCATGGATATGATCCGGTGCCCTAGGGCATCGCCCAATCAAGACTTCTGACGGGACCGGTTACCTTGGACAATCAGCGCAATATCATCATGGCCGTCGTTCTGTGCGGCCTGATGCTGCTCGGCTGGGAACTGGCGATGAGCCAGTTCTATCCGCAGCCCGCCACGGTGGGACAGGCACAGCGCGAGGATGTGCCCGCCGACCGCGCCTTGCTCGCCGATGGTGATGGCGGGGCGGCCCCGGCCATTCACACGCGCGAAGGCGGCCTGAGCGATCCTGCGGACATCGCGCGGGAACGCGCCGATATCGGAACCCTGCTCGCCGACGGGGCGCGCGTGCCGATCGATGCGCCGCGCATTGCCGGCTCGATCAATCCCGTCGGTGCGCGCATCGACGATATCGTGCTCAAGACGCACCGGGAAACCGTGGATGATGATAGCGGCCCCATCCGCATCTTCAGCCCGGCAGGAACGCCGGCGCAGCAATTCGCGCAGTTCGGCTGGGTAGCCGATGCGGGTGGCGGCAATATCCGCGTGCCCGATGCACGCACCCGCTGGCAGGCGAGCGGCGGGCCTCTGGCCGTGGATTCGCCGGTCACGCTGCGCTGGAACAACGGGCAGGGCCAGCTCTTCACCATCACCCTGTCGATCGACCGCTATTACATGATCACGGCGCAGCAGACTGTCGCCAACACCGGCGGCGGCGCGGTGGCCCTGCAGCCTTTCGCGACGCTCAACCGCACGGACCGCACCGCCAGCGTCGACACCTGGACCATCCATTCCGGCCCTATCGGCGCGTTTGGCGATGGTGTGCAATTCGGCCCCGATTACGACGATCTTGCCGAAGCACGCCGGGCGTCGGGCGAAGGCCGGGCGCATTGGATCGGGTTTACCGACATCTACTGGCTCGGTGCGCTCATCCCGCAGGACGGCGCCTCGCCAGAGGCCGATTTCCGTTCGCTCGGCAACAACATCTTCCGCGCCGATGTCATCTACGAACCGGTGGTCATCCAGTCGGGCCAGCAGGTGACGCGCACCACCCGCCTGTTCGCGGGTGCCAAGGAAAGCGCCGTTCTCGACGTCTATGAAGATGCGGGTGTCGAAAAATTCGGCCTGGCGATCGACTGGGGCTGGTTCCGCTGGTTCGAGAAGCCGATCTTCTGGCTGCTGCGCCTGCTATACGATCTGGTCGGCAATTTCGGCGTCGCGATCATCCTGCTGACTGTCATCATTCGCGGGCTGATGTTCCCCATCGCGCAGAAGGGCTTTGCCTCGATGGCGGCGATGAAGGCGATTCAGCCGAAGATGAAGGCGCTGCAGGAACGCTACAAGGACGACAAGCAGAAACAGCAGCAGGAGATCATGGCGCTGTACAAGTCGGAAGGCGTCAATCCGCTGGCCGGGTGTCTTCCGATGCTGCTGCAAATTCCGGTATTCTTCGCCCTTTACAAGGTGCTGATCCTGGCGATCGAGATGCGGCATAAGCCGTTCGTGCTGTGGATCCAGGATCTGTCCGCGCCCGATCCGGCGACCATCCTCAACCTGTTCGGCCTGTTGCCCTTCACCCCGCCCAGCTTCCTTGCCATCGGCGTGCTGGCGGTGCTGCTCGGCTTCACCATGTGGCTGACCTTCCGCCTGAACCCGGCGATGACCGATCCCGTGCAGCAGCAATTGTTCAACATCATGCCCTGGGTGCTGATGTTCGTGATGGCACCCTTTGCCGCCGGTCTGCTGCTGTACTGGACGACGTCCAATATCCTGACACTGGCGCAGCAGAAATACCTTTATTCCAAGCACCCGCAATTGCGCGCGCAGGCGGAAAAGGACCGCGAGGACAAGCTGCGCGAGAAGGAATCGCCAGCAACAGGCGCAGCCAGGGACAAGGGCAAGAGCAAGGCATGACGCCCGAGGAAGAAGCACTACGCGAAGAGCGGGAGGCGCGCGAGCGGGCCGAACTGGCGCGGCAGGCGGCGAAGCTGTTTTCGGGCCGGGTCGATTTCCTCCTGTCCGCCCCGCAGCTGAAATTCCTGCCGGAACCGACCGTGCCGGAAATCGCCTTTTCCGGGCGATCGAACGTGGGCAAGAGTTCGCTGCTCAACGCGCTGGTGGGCCGCAAGGCCATCGCCCGCGCTTCGGTTACGCCGGGGCGGACGCAGGAACTCAATTTCTTCGAGGTGGGTGAACCGACGCGGTTCCGGCTGGTCGACATGCCGGGCTACGGCTTCGCCAAGGCGCCGCCCAAGGTGGTGGATCGGTGGAAGGCGCTGGTCCGCACCTATCTGAAAGGGCGGCAGGTGCTGAACCGCACGCTGGTGCTGGTCGACAGCCGCCACGGGCTGAAGGATGTCGACCGCGAGATGATGCGGATGCTCGATGAAACCGCCGTCGGCTACCGTATCGTGCTGACCAAGGCGGACAAGATCAAGGCCAGCGCGCTGGATGAGGTGGCGGCGAAAGTCGCCGACGAAGCGCGCAAGCATCCGGCCGCCTTTCCCGTCCTGCATCTGACCAGCGCCGAGAAGGGTCTGGGCATCCCCGAACTGCGGGCCGCCATCCTGGCCGATGCAGGCATCTGAAGGCGCTCGGAAACGCCTGCGCCCGGATCGCAACCACTGCTTCCTCGACAGGCCGCTTCGCCTTCTCTAACCCGGCGGGACAGATATGCAGCCGGCACCATGCCGGAATGTCCGTTTCAATGATCGGGCAGTGATGCGTCAGGGCGACGGGGCGAGATTCGGATGAAGCTGATTATCGGCAACAAGAATTATTCCAGCTGGAGCCTGCGCGGCTGGCTGGCGATGAAGCAGTCGGGCCTGTCCTTCGAGGAACTGACGGTGAATATCGGCGGCGAGGAATGGGACCATGCCAAGCAGACGTCCGAAGACATCATGCCATCGGGCAAGGTGCCGATCCTGTGGGATGGCGAGACCGTCATCTGGGACAGCCTGGCCATCCTCGAATATCTCGGCGACAAGGTCGGGCGCGACCGCTTCTGGCCCAAGGAGGATTCGGCGCGCGGCATGGCCCGTTCCCTCGTGGCGGAGATGCATTCCTCCTATCGCTCGCTGCGCGCCGAATGCCCGATGAACATCCGGCGGCGGGTGGAGAATGCACAGCTTTCGCAGGACTGCCGTGATGACATCGTCCGCATCCTGCAACTCTGGGCGGAGGCGCGGGCGCGGTTCGGCACCAGCGGGCCGTTCCTGTTCGGCACCTTCGGCGCGGCGGATATATTCTACGCTCCCGTCGTCAGCCGTTTCCTGACCTATGGTATCGGCGTTCCAGGCTTCGCGCAGGCCTACATGCAGGCGGTATGGGAGCATGAATGGATGCAGGGCTGGATCGCGGCGGCCGAGGATGAGGACTGGGTTCTGGCGCAATATGAAGGCATGCCGGCCTGATGGCGACCGTTTCGGACAGCGTGCCCGCTGGCGACAGGAGCATGGGCGCTCTCGAAAATGCCGTGGCGCTGATGATTGTGCCCAGCGTCACACCGGCCGTGGGACGCGTTTTCGATGTCATGGCTGGTCTGCTGGAACCGCAAGGCTTTGCGGTCCATCGCTTCATTGCCGGTGAGGCACCCGACGGTCCGGTCGAGAATCTGTTCGCGATCCGCACAGGCCCGGCAGGCTCGCGCCATTTCGCCTTCGCCGGTCATCTCGATGTGGTTCCACCGGGTGAGGGCTGGGCAAGCGGCCCCTTCGCGCCGGAAATACGTCAGGCTCCGGGCGGCGATCTGCTGTTCGGCCGGGGCGCCGTGGACATGAAGGGTTCGATCGCTGCCATGGCGGCGGCGGTGGCGGATATTCCTGCCGAAACAGGCACGATCAGCTTCATCATCACCGGGGACGAGGAAGGGCCGGCGCTATACGGCACCCGCGCTCTGATCGATCATATCCGCGCCGCCGGAGACATGCCGGACCTGTGCCTGGTGGGAGAGCCGACCTCGGTAAACCGGCTGGGCGACATGATGAAGATCGGCCGTCGCGGCTCGGTCAACATCTGGCTCACGGTCGAGGGGGTGCAGGGCCATGTCGCCTATCCGCATCTGGCGGACAATCCCATTCCGCCGCTGGTCGCCATGCTCGCCGAATTGCAGGCGCTGGTGCTGGATGAAGGCACGGACTGGTTTCAGCCTTCCAATCTGGAAATCACCGACATGGCCGTCGGCAACCCGGCGCATAATGTGATCCCTGCCCGCGCCGAAGCGCGTATCTCCATCCGCTTCAACGATCTGCATCGCGGCGAGGAACTGGTGCGCCGGGTGGAGGAGGTGGCTGTTCGCCATGGCGGCAGTGCGAAGGCGATCATTTCCGGCGAGAGCTTCCTCACCTTGCCGGGCGAGTTTTCCGAACTGGTGGCCTCGGCGGTCGAGGCCGAAACCGGCGTCCGCCCCGAGGCGAGCACCAGCGGCGGCACCTCCGACGCGCGCTTCCTCAAGGACCTGTGCCCGGTCATCGAATTCGGCCTTGTGAACGCAACCATGCACAAGCGTGACGAAGCCGTGGCCGTGGACGATCTGTTGACGTTGACGCGGATCTACCGGCGTATCGTGCAGGCAGCGCTCGCTTCGTAAGCGGCAGCGGCAGCCCGCCTTGCGCTATTGCCCGCACATGGGCAGAAGGCCAGGGACGAGAGCGATGCGAGCGCCGGGCGCACGGTCGCCTGCGATGGGGGAATGACCGCAGAATGACACGTAAATGGTTCGCAATCCCCCTGTGGCAGCGGGTCGTCGCCGCCCTCGCGCTCGGCATCGTCACCGGCCTCGTCTGGGGTCCGGGCGCGGAAAGCATCAAGATCATCGGCGATATTTTCATCGCCTTCATCAAGATGCTGGTCGTCCCGCTCATCTTCTTCAGCCTTGTGGCAGGCGTTGCAGCCATCGGCGATCTGCGGAAGCTGGGCTCCGTCGGCGGACGCGCCGCGCTGCTGTTTATCGTCACCGGGCAGATCGCCGTGTGGCTGGGCCTCCTGATGGGAACGCTGCTCGCCCCCGGTTCGGGGCTGGATGTCGGCAGCATCGAACGCGGCGCGATCCCCGAACCGCAGGATACCGGCTGGCGCGACATGCTCCTGTCCATCGTTCCGCAAAGCCCGGTTCAGGTCATGGCCGATGTGAACGTCCTGCCGCTGATCGTCTTCGCCATGCTCATCGGCATCGGCATATTGATGGCGGAGAAGGACGGCGAACCTGTCGCCCGGATCTTCGATTCCGGCTCCATCGTCATGCAGAAGGTCACGGCGGTGGTGATGGAACTGACGCCCTTCGGGGTGTTCGCGCTGATGGCCTGGGTGGCGGGCACACAAGGGTCCGATGCGCTGATCGCCCTCGCCAAGCTGGTGGGGCTGAACTACCTCGGCTGCCTCATCATCATCTTCGTCATGTATTCGGCCATGGTGAAATTCCTCGCCCGCCTGCCGGTGCGCGACTTTTTCCGCGGCATCATCGATGCGATGGCGGTGGCCTATTCCACGGCGTCGAGCAATGCGACCCTGCCGGTGACGCTGCGCTGCACCCAGCGCAACCTGGGCGTGTCGCCCAGCGTGTCCAGCTTCGTCGTATCGCTGGGCGCCACGGTGAACATGAACGGCACGGCGATGTATCTCGGCCTTGCCACGTTGTTCGGCGCGCAGGTGTTCGGGGTGTCTCTCGACTGGGGCGACTATTTCATGATCTCGATCCTCGCCACCGCCGGTGCCATTGGCGCAGCCGGTATTCCGGGGGCGGGCCTCATCATGATGGCGCTGGTGTTCGGCGCGGTCGGCGTGCCGCTGGAAACCATCGCCCTGGTTGCAGGCGTCGACAGGATCATGGACATGATGCGGACCGTTACCAATGTCTCGGGCGATGCCGCGATCACCATGACGGTCGCGTCCATGACGGGTGAGATCGACCGCGCAGAGATGATCAGCGCCGACGATGTCTGAGGGTCAGGCGTTCAGTCCGTCATGCGCCCATCGGTATAATCGACGGGAACGAAATTCCCGATCCCGCAGCCTGCGCCGCGTTCGATCCTGCCTGCCGTGTCGCGGAGCACGTAGATGATGTCCGGATTGCACAGCCGGCCCACCGTCGTATCGTAGCTGAATGCCCGTTCGAAGCCCAGCCCCGGACAGCGATTGGGCAAGGTGTTGCGATAGACCTGTCCGCCCGTCATCTCGAAATCGATGACCCGGTCGCTCTGCACATGCGATGTTCTGATGTTGCGGGTGTTGAGGCAATTTTCCGCTGCGCCCGTCACGCGTACCGGGGAAACGTCGGCGGACGCATCGGGCGGTTGCAACTGGCTGGAGCACGCCGACAGGGATGCCGCAGCCAGCAGGGCGGAGCAGGTAGTGAGGGCAGGGCGGCGCATCGGGGATCTCCATCGGCTGCGGGGCACGCCAAATCTGTTCCGATGCCCCTTGCCGGATCAACGCCGGTCTAGGCGCCCTGTTCCTTGGCTCGTATCTTGGTCGGTGCCGCGGCGGCGTTGCGCTTTTCGGGTGGGGAAAGCACCTTCTGCCGATAGGAGCACAGGTCGATCACGGGGCAGCGCCAGCATTCGGGCGTCCGCGCCTTGCAGATATAGCGGCCATGCAGGATCAGCCAGTGATGGGCGTCGCGCCGGAAGGGCTGCGGCACCCGCTTCTCCAGCTTCGCCTCGACCGCTTCGGGCGTCTTGCCCTTGGCGAGGCCGGTACGGTTCCCGACACGGAACACATGCGTATCGACGGCGAAGGTTTCCATCCCGAAGGCGCAGTTCATCACGACATTGGCGGTCTTGCGCCCGACACCGGGCAGCGTGACCAGCGCGTCGCGATCCCGGGGAACCTCGCTGCCGAAGTGGTCGATCAGGCGCTGCGACAGGGCGATGACATTCTTCGCCTTGGAATTGAACAGGCCGATGGTGCGGATATGGTCTTTCAGCCCCTCTTCGCCCAGTGCGACCATGTCCTCGGGCGTATGCACTCGCGCGAAGAGGTGGCGAGTCGCCTTGTTCACGCCCACATCGGTCGCCTGGGCGGACAGGGCGACGGCGACGACCAGCTGAAATGGGTTCCCATATTCCAGCTCGGTTTCCGGCGAGGGGTTGTCCTCTGCCAGCCGGCGGAAGAATTCGAAGATCTGATCCTTCGTCACGCCGGGCCCGTTGCGGTGTGCGAACCGAGGCCGAGAACATCCTCCATGCCATAGCGGCCGGGCGCCCGTCCGATCAGCCATTCCGCACCGCGCAGCGCGCCGCGCGCGAAGATGCTCCGGTCCTCGGCATGGTGCGACAGGGTGATGCGTTCCTGCTCTCCCGCCAGGATCACGCTGTGCTCGCCCGCCACGGTGCCGCCGCGTAGGGCGGCAAAGCCGATCGTGCCGGTCTCGCGCTGGCCGGTATGCCCGTCACGTCCGCTGCGGGCATTCGGAGCAAGCGCCACGCCGCGCCCCGCCGCCGCGGCTTCGCCCAGCAGCAAGGCGGTCCCGGAGGGCGCGTCGACCTTCCGGCGGTGATGCATCTCGACGATCTCGATATCCCATTCGGGGCCGAGCCGCGCCGCGGCCTCCCGCACCAGCGACGCCAGCAGGGTAACGCCCAGCGAGGTGTTTCCCGTCTGCAGCAGCGCAAGTCTTGCAGCATGGTCTTCGATCAGCGCATGATCCGAAGCGGACAACCCCGTCGTGCCGATCAGCATGGGTATGCCCGCGCGCGATGCTGCTTCCAGATTCGCGGGCAAAGCGGCGGGCGACGAGAAATCGACAAGCACGTCGCAGCTCGCCGCAAGGGTGCCGAGATCGCCCCCTCGGTCGACGCCGCCCGCCAGATCATGCCGGGTCGCTGCGACAGCTTCCGCAATCGCGCGGCCCATGCGCCCCTCGCTGCCGATAATCCCGATGCTCGCCATTGCGCTTCTCCTGCGTGGCGTGTTTCATGGCCCGCATGGCTTCCGATCTCAACCGCCCATCGGGCAATATCGTCATCCTGACCGGGGCGGGCATATCCGCCGAAAGCGGCATCGACACCTTTCGCGATGGTGGCGGCCTGTGGGAAAGGCACCGGGTGGAGGATGTCGCCACGCCGCAGGCATTTCGGCGCGATCCCGATCTGGTGCAGCGTTTCTACGACATGCGCCGCAGCGCCATAGCGGACAAGCAGCCCAATGCAGCGCATCACGCGCTGGCGAGACTGGACCGGGAATGGCATGGCACCGGGCGCGACCTGCTGATCGTCACGCAGAATGTCGACGATCTGCACGAACGCGCAGGTGCGAAGCGGATTCTGCACATGCATGGCGAGGCGCTGAGTGCGCTCTGTTCCGGCTGCGGCACCCGGCATCCGTGGCGCGAAAAACTGCTGCACCGGCCGCCCTGCCCGTCCTGCGGCGAGGCGCACCTGCGGCCCGATGTCGTCTGGTTCGGCGAAATGCCTTACGGGATGGAGCGGATCGAGGCCGCGCTGCTCGCAGCCGATCTGTTCGTTTCCATCGGCACCTCGGGCGCGGTCTATCCTGCGGCCGGCTTCGTCGCCCAGGCGTCACGGGCAGGTGTCCCGACGCTGGAACTGAACCTCGAACGCAGCGAAGGGTCGCACTGGTTCGATGAAAGCCGCCTCGGCCCGGCCAGCAGGATCGTGCCCGAATGGGTGGAGGAACTACTCGGCGGCTGACGATGCGGGATTTCCGCAGGCGCGGCAGTGCGGGTCCTTGGCGATGGTGAGCGTGCGCATGGAGGGCGCCAGCCCGTCGAGAAGGTGCAGCCGCCCCCACTGCGGCGTGCCGAAAGTGGATTTGCCCTGCAAAACTATTCGCAATGCCTGCATCGCCGCGAAACTGCCCGCCCAGCCTGCCATGGCGCCCAGCATGCCATCTTCTGCACAGGTGTCGCAATCGTCGCTGTCGAAAGCATCGCCGACATAGCAGCGATAGCAGGGCGAATCGGGACGGTGGCCCGCAAAGGCAGCGACCTGCCCCTGGAAGCGCCCTATCGCGGCGCTGAGCAGCGGAACGTGCATCGCAACGCAGGCGTCCGAAATCGCGAGGCGGGTAGCGAAATTGTCGGTGCCGTCCAGAACCACCATGGCCCCCTCGACAAGGCCGGCAGCATTGCCGGCATGGATCCGCCTGTCGCGGATCTCGACTTCGATGTGGCTGTCGAAATTGGCCAGCCAGCGCCGGGCGGCAACGGGCTTGGCATGGCCGATGTCGCGCTGGGTATACAGCGTCTGCCGCTGCAGATTCGACAGTTCCACGTCGCCGTCATCGACCAAAGTCAGCCGCCCGATTCCGGCAGCAGCCAGGTATTGCAGCGCAGGCGAGCCTATTCCGCCGAGACCGATCAGCGCGATATGGGCACCGGCCAGCGCCGCCTGTCCGGCACCGCCGATTTCGGGCAGGATGATATTGCGGGCAAATCGGTCGAGGCGTTCGGGTTCAAGCGGCATCGCCACGCCTTACGATGCGGGCGCGCGCCCTGTCGATAGGTCTGTGGACATGCGTGGAAAGCCGGTTCGCAAGCTGCGGAAATCCGCCCGCGGGCTTCAGCTTTCCAGCTGGCGCAGCAGGCTGCGCACATCGCCGTCCATATCCGCATCCCGCCCGCGCAGATCCTCGATCAGGCGCACCGCGTGGATAACGGTGGAATGGTCGCGTCCGCCGAATTTGCGGCCGATTTCGGGATAGCTGCGCGGTGTCAGCACCTTGGCCAGATACATCGCCACCTGGCGCGGGCGGACCACGGCGCGGGCGCGGCGCTTGGACGACATTTCGCTGCGATCGATGCGGTAGAACTGGCAGACCGTGCGCTGGATTTCGTCGATAGTGATCCGGCGGCGATTGGCGGACAGGATATCGGTCAGCTGTTCCTCGGCGAGGTTCAGGCTGACTTCCTGACCGGTCAATTGTGCATAGGCGATCAGCTTGTTGAGGCCGCCGACCAGTTCACGCACGTTGCGGGTAATAGTCCGGGCGAGGAAGTCGATCACATCGGCCGGCACGTCGAGCGGCGCGAAGCGGGTCAGCTTGGATTCGAGGATCGCGCGGCGCAATTCGATATCGGCGGGCGCGATATCGGCGACGAGGCCCATGGACAGGCGGCTGAGCAGGCGCGGTTCCACGCCGTCCAGCGCCTGCGGCGCGCGGTCGGCAGCAAAGACCAGGCGTTTGCCTTCCGCCAGCAGGGCGTCGATGGTGTAGAGCAGTTCCTCCTGCGCGCTGGCCTTGCCGATGATGAACTGGATATCGTCCACCAGCAGCAGGTCGAAACTGCGCAACCGGCTCTTGAATTCCATCATCCGGTTCTGCTTCAGCGCCTGGACGAATTCGATCATGAAGCGTTCGGCGCTGCAATAGAAGATCCGTGTTCGGGGGTGATCCGCCAGATAGGCATGGCCGATGGCGTGCAGCAGATGCGTCTTGCCCTGGCCAGTCGCGGCCTTGAGGTAGAGGGGCGAGAATTGCGGTTTCTCGGGCGCGGCCATGCGCTGTGCGGCGTTGCAGGCCAGAATATTGGATTCGCCGGTGACGAAGGCGCCGAATGTCAGCGATGCGTCCAGCCCTACGGGAGCGAAGGAAGGATCGTCGAAAGCGGCCTGCCCATAGCCAGCGGAGGAAAAGGCGTTGCCGCTGTTGCCGGTGCTGGCGGACGCAGGGGAGCCGCCATCATTGGCAGCGATTCGCCTGCCCGCATTGTCGATCCGCAATTCAGGCAATTGCCGGCGACCGGGGTGGACGGCGATGCGGACCTGCCGCACTTCGCTGCGGGCGATTTTCCAGGCGAGCGAAAGGCGGTCGGCAAACCGGTCCTGCACCCAATTGGCGGAAAATTCGGTCGGCAGGTAAAGATCGAGCGTTCCCGTCGCCTTGCAGAAGCCGCCGAGCTGGATCGGCTTGATCCACTGGCTGTGCAATTGCTGGCCAAGATCCTTGCGCAGACCCAGGCTGATGTCGGACCAGTCGGCCGCGAGGTTTACCGCTTCGATATCTTCCATCGCGCTCTCATCCGCCTTGCCCATCACCATTCCCCACCCTGTCAGCCTCGCCTGCCGGTCGCAGGCAAAGCTTCGCCGGATCCCGAAATCGCATGGTGGATTCGGAAGGCCCCCCGGCAATTCGTCGCTAGATCACAGGGCCGTATCGAGCCCTGCCGAGGCACGGTTTATGACCGGCGAGGGGGGCGAGTAAAGGGCATGGCCTGCAAAAAATCTTAAATAATTCGGTTGACTCGACTGGCCCGCAGAACCCCGTCAAAGTGGCAGATTTCCGTCATTTCTGTTCTTTGGAGTGAGCCGAATCAGGGGGCGTCGGTGCGCTCCGAACGGGTGCGAATCACGGGAAATCGAAGCTTTTGCGCAGGCGGTTGCAGCGCCTGGTTTGCCCGGCTTCGACAGGCCGGAATTCGCAGACCCTGCGAACAAGACAAAGGCCGGCGCAGATAGCGCCGGCCTTTTTGGCAAACAGATCGGATCAGCGACGGCTCGCATCGGGGCCAGACATGCGGCCCGCAAACGATTCGCGCAGCGCCCGGACCGTTCCGGCAGATGCCGGGCGGAAATCAGGGGGCGGCGATCAGGGAAAGATAATCAGAGAGCGGCGACCCGCTTCGACAGGCGCGACATTTTGCGCGATGCCGTGTTCTTGTGCATCACGCCGCGCGCGACGCCGCGAGCCAGTTCGGGCTGCGCATCCTTCAGCGCAGCCTGTGCTGCGTTCTTGTCGCCGCCTTCGATGGCGGTTTCGACCCGCTTCACGTAATTGCGGATGCGGCTGACGCGCGCGCCGTTCACTGCGGCGCGGGCATCGTTGCGGCGGATGCGCTTCTTGGCTTGCGGCGTATTGGCCATGTTCGTCCTTATCTCGCGAAGGCTGCCCGCAGGCGAACCTTCCAGTAAATCGATTGTCACCTGCGCATCGCGGGCCATGCTGGCTCAGATGCCCGTGCGGGTCGGAAAATCGGCGATGATCCGCCGGAAAGCTCGGCCCTTAACCTCGGCAGCGCGAATCGTCAACACAAGATGGGGGCGGCATGCCCGCTTTCAAGCCGAGCAGGCCCGCGCCTATTCCTGGCAGGACGGGCAGAACCAGCTGCTGCGGCTGCCCTGGACGATTCGCCTGACGGTGCCGTCGCAGCGATGGCAGGTCTCGCCCTCGCGGCCATATACGTCGAAGCGGGTGGCGAAATAGCCGAGCTGCCCATCGGGACGGGCATAGTCCCGCAGGGTCGATCCGCCATCCGCTATCGACTGGTGCAGCACGTCGCGAATGGCGGGCACCAGCCGGGCAAATGCGGCACGGCTGACCCTGCCGGCCTGCCGGCGCGGGCTGATCCCGCTGCGGAACAGTGCCTCGCAGACATAGACATTGCCGAGGCCCGCCACGATCCGCTGATCGAGGAGCATCGCCTTGATCGCCGTCTTGCGACCGCGCGTCGCGGCGTGGAGATGGCCGGGGGTAAGCCGCTCCCCCAGCGGTTCGGGGCCCATCGCGGCAAAGGGCGGCCATTGGTCCAGCGCGGAGCGGTCCACCAGATCGACCGAGCCGAATCGCCGCGCATCGTTGAGCGCAAAGATATGGCTTTCGGTATGCAGCACCAGATGGTCGTGCCTGTCCGCCTGTTCGGGGTCGATCCGCCAGCGCCCGCTCATCCCCAGGTGGAACACCAGCGTGCAGCCCCTGTCGGTATGCAGCAGCCCGTATTTGGCGCGCCGTTCCAGCCCGGTGACAACCGCGCCGGTCATCGCCTGCGTCAGATCGGCGGGGAAGGGGCGGCGCAGATCGGGCCGGTTGACGGCCACGCGCGTCAGGCGCTCGCCTTTAAGATAGCGGGCCAGCCCGCGCACGGTGGTTTCGACTTCGGGAAGTTCGGGCATGGTCGCCTTCGCAGGTTTCGGACCAGGGCTTTAACACCCTTTGCGCCCCGCACAATTGCCCCTATGGCACGGCCCATGAACGGTGAAGAGAACAGCCGCGTTTCCTTCGGCTACGAAGATGTCGATCCGGCGGAGAAGACGCGGCGCGTCGGTGCGGTATTTTCCGGGGTGGCGGCAAAATACGACATCATGAACGACGCCATGTCGGGCGGCATGCACCGGCTGTGGAAGGACCGTTTCGTGCGCCGGGTGAAGCCGCAGCCGGGCGAGGCGATCCTCGACATGGCGGGCGGCACGGGCGACATCGCCTTCCGGATGGCGGCGCGCGGCGCGAATGTAACCGTGGCCGACATCAATCAGGAGATGCTGGATGTCGGCATGGAACGGGCGATGCGGAAATCATCCGGACGTGGCGGGATTTCAGGCGCAAGCTTGGAGTCGCTGGTGTGGTCGCGCCAGAATGCCGAGGAACTGAGCTTCGCCTCGCGCAGCTTCGATGCCTATACCATCGCTTTCGGAATCAGGAACGTGACCCGGATCGATGCCGCCCTGGCAGAGGCGCACCGCGTGCTGAAATTCGGCGGGCGGTTCTTCTGCCTCGAATTCTCGACCACCGAATGGCCGGGGTTCAAGGAAGCCTACGACCTCTATTCGCACCGGCTGGTGCCGCGCATCGGCAAGGCGATCGCCGGCGATGCCGACAGCTATCGCTACCTCGTCGAATCGATCCGCCGCTTCCCGGCCATGCCCCGGTTCGAGCAGATGATACGCGATGCAGGCTTCGTGCGCACCCGGGTCGAGCCCATCATGGGCGGGCTGGTCGCCATCCATTCCGGCTGGAAGACCTGAACCAGGTGGCAAGAACCGCAACTCATATCTGGCGCTTGCTGAGCTGGGGCCGCATTCTGGCGCGGCATGGCGCGCTGCGGGGAATCGAGGCTGACCCGAACACGCCGACCCAGGTTCGCCGCCTGACCCGTATAGCACGCTTCGGCACCCGCCAGCCCCGGCGGCCCGATTACGCGGGGGCCTTTCGCGCCATCGGTCCCGCCGCGATCAAGCTGGGGCAGACCCTGGCGACAAGGCCCGATATCGTCGGCGAGGAAGCGGCGCATAATCTGCTCAGCCTGCAGGACAGCCTGCCGCCGGTGACCTTCGAACACATCCGGGCGGCGATCGAGGCCAGTTTCGACGCGCCGCTGGACAGCCTGTTCACTTCGATCGATCCGGTGCCGGTAGGCGCAGCCAGCATCGCGCAGGTGCATCGCGCGGTGACGACCGAGGGGCGCGACGTTGCGGTCAAGGTGTTGCGGCCCGGCATCCGTGAACAATTCGCCCGCGATATCACGACCTATGAGTGGGCGGCGGCGCATCTGGAAGGACTGGGCGGGGAAGCCGCGCGCCTGCGGCCGGCGCTCACCATCGCCAATTTCAAACGCTGGACCAATCGCGAGCTCGATCTGCGGCGCGAAGCGGCATCGGCCAGCGAATTGGCGGGGTCGATGCATGCGGTAGCCGGGTACGAGGTGCCCGAAATCGACTGGGACCGGACCAATGGCCGGGTCATGACCCTGGCCTGGGTCGACGGGGTCAAGATTGCCGATCGCGAGGCGCTGGTCGCCGCCGGGCACGATCTGCCCGACCTGGCCCGGCGGCTTGTGCTGGCCTTCCTGACGCAGGCGATCAGCGCCGGGTATTTTCACGCCGACATGCACCAGGGCAACCTGTTCGTGCGCGCCGATGGCACCATCGTCGCCATCGATTTCGGGATCATGGGCCGGATCGATCGCCGCGCGCGTCAGTGGCTGGCGGAAATCCTCTATGGCCTGACCACAGGCAATTACCGCAGGGTCGCCGAAATTCATTTCGAGGCGCAATATGTGCCGAGCTATCACTCGGTCGATGAATTCGCGACTGCATTGCGGGCCGTGGGGGAACCCATGCGCGGCAAGCCGGTCAGCGAACTCAGCGTCGGGCAGATGCTCGACGGATTGTTCGCCATCACCCGCGATTTCGACATGCAGACCCAGCCCCATCTGCTGCTGCTGCAGAAAACGATGGTGATGGTCGAAGGGATCGCCACCCAGCTCGACCCTGAGATCAACATGTGGGACGTGTCGGCCCCATTCGTGCGCGAATGGATCCGCGACGAGCTTGGCCCCGAAGCCGCATTGGCACAGCGCATCCGCGCCGATGTCACGACCCTGCTCGGCCTGCCCGACCTCGTGCGCCGGGTGGAGGAACGCTTCCCCCCGCGCGGCGGCGCGCCCGAACCGCCGCCCCTGCCGGATATAGAACTGGTTTGGGAACGGCGGCGCAGACCCGCCGGTTCCGGCGGCGGGTGGCTCGGCTATGCCGCCGCTGCGGCACTGGGCGGCGGGGCCGTGGCCCTTGCCGCCGTGCTGGGCATCCTCTTCTAGCGACCAAACTGGCGATTCAGCCCGCCGGCGAAGTCCCGATGCGGCAGCATGCGATAGGCGGCGAGGCACAGGATCACCGCCAGCGCTTCGACCAGCATCGGCGCCCAGAAATCGTCATGGGGGCCGGCAGCGATGGCGTTGACCGCCCGGCCGATGAAAGCGAGGGCGAACAGCGCGGCCGAGATCAGCAGGGGGTCGCCCCGGCGCCGCCATGCACCCCAGATCATGCAACCGCCGGCCACGATGAAGAAGGCGGTCATGTCGGCCCGGATCGTGGCCAGCCCTTCCACGCCCGAAGTCGTCAGCCCGAAACCCTGCCCCGAACTGGCGGGGGTCAGCAGGAATCCGATCCCCAGAAACACGAAGAACAGACCGGCAATGAACAGCAGGGCGGTAAGGATAAGGCGCATCGAAGACTCCAGAAGCAGGCCAGTAGCAGGAACACCACCTTGCCCGATGGCGGGAAGGGAAGCAAAAATTAACCAGCGCTTGGCAAGGGGTAGTGGCAAACGCTAGGTGTTCTGACAGTTTGATTGCATTTTGAACAGGAGCGGCTCGCGTGGCAGGGTATCGCGCAGGCCTGGGGAGGGAGGACATGGATTTGATCATATCTTGCCTGACCGGGCTGCCCGCTCGCCGGTATCCCGTCCATCACGCCGAGGGGCCGCGATGATGGATGAATTGCGTATTCTGCTGGTCGTCGGCGGAGGAATTGCCGCCTATAAATCCTGCGAACTCGTGCGCCTCATCCGCAAGGGTGCGGATAGCGCCGGGGGAACCGTGCGCGGCGATGTGACCTGCGTGCTGACCGAAGGCGGCAGCCAGTTCGTCACGCCGATGGCGCTGGCCGCGCTCAGCGAAAATCCCGTTCACACGACCTTGTGGGATCTGAAGGACGAGGCCGAGATGGGCCATATCCAGCTCAGCCGACAGGCCGATCTCGTGGTGGTATGCCCTGCCACCGCCAATATGCTGGCGAAAATGACGGCGGGCATCGCCGACGATCTGGCGACCACGCTGATCCTTGCCACCGACAAGCCGGTGATGGCCGTGCCCGCCATGAATGTGCGGATGTGGAACCACGAGGCTACCCAGCGAAATGTCGCCTGGCTGCGGCAGGCGGGCGTTCACGTCATGGAGCCGGACATCGGAGCCATGGCCTGCGGCGAATTCGGCCCCGGCCGCCTGCCGGAACCGGCTGCGGTGTGGGCGGAGATCGCCGCCATGTTCGGGCTGGAAACGGAAGAACAGGCCTCTGCGGTCGCCGAAGTGCCGGTTCCCGCTGACGATGATACGCCGGTCACGGCTGACGACCTTGCGGGCGAGGCGCTGGAGCCGGAGACCGAAGCCCGCAGCGGCGGATTGGGCGGGCTGCTGTCGTCGCTGATTTCGCGCAGGTATTCCCGCCGCCCCGTCGCACATGACGAGGAAAGCACGCCGCCGGAAGAGGAGGTCGAGGCTGATGGGGATCGTGGCGGAGACACTATAGAGCGCAACGGACTCGATCGGATCGCGTTGCCGGAGCCGAACCCTGGCGGACTGCTTCTGGCGGGCAAGGGTGCGGCGCGGTCGGCCCACCCGACCGACCCCGACGCCATTAATCACCCTATATCAACCGGGGCGGGCCATACAGGACCGCAGCTCGTGAATCTGCCCATGGATGCGGCGATCACCGCTGCCCTTTCGTCGGCATCTCGATCCGATCCGCTCGACGGCCAGCCGGCGTTCGAGACCGATCCAGAACATCGCCCGCTATATGGCCGGCACATATTGGTTACGGCAGGGCCGACATGGGAAGCCATCGATCCGGTGCGCTACATCGCCAACCGGTCCAGCGGGCGACAGGGCTTCGCCATCGCCGCCGCCGCCGCCGATGCGGGCGCGCGAGTCACGTTGGTTGCCGGGCCGGTCGCGCTGCCGACCCCGCATGGCGTCGACCGGATCGACGTCGAATCGGCCCGCGACATGGCGGCTGCGGTAAAAGCCTCGCTGCCAGCCGATGCAGCCGTGATGGTCGCGGCAGTGGCCGACTGGCGCAGCCGCGACGTAGCGGAAGAGAAGATGAAGAAGCGCGGTTCCGCCCCGCCAGCGATCCTGCTGGCGGAAAATCCCGACATCCTCGCCAGCGTGGCGGGCAGCGCGAACAAGCCGCCGCTCCTGATCGGCTTCGCCGCCGAGACGCAGGATGTCGTCAATAATGCGGTGGCCAAGCGCAAGCGCAAGGGCGCGGACTGGATCATCGCCAATGACGTGTCGGGCGCGGTGGGCGAAAGCGTGATGGGCGGGGCCATGAACGCCGTCCATATCATTACCAAATCCGGCGTGGAAAGCCTCGACGAAATGCCGAAGGAAGATGTGGCATTCGAACTGGTGCAGCGCATGGCCGCCTTTCTGTCCAGCCGCGAAACAGCGGGCGATCACGATGCCTGAACCCGTTCGCATCGACATCGTGCGCCTTCCCGGTGGCGAAGACCTGCCCCTGCCTGCCTATGCCACGGCGGGTGCTGCGGGGATGGACGTGGTATCGGCCGAAGACATCGTACTGGCTGCGGGGCAGCGCCATGCGGTGGGCACCGGATTGCGGATGGCGATACCGCAAGGGTTCGAGATCCAGGTGCGGCCCCGGTCCGGCCTCGCCCTGAGGTACGGCATCACTGTCCCGAACAGCCCCGGAACGATCGATTCCGATTACCGCGGCGAGTTGAAGATCATCATGATCAATCATGGGGATGCGAATTTCACCATCCGGCGCGGCGATCGGATCGCGCAGCTCGTCATCGCGCCCGTGACGCAGGCGCTGTGGCACGCAGTCGCCAACCTTGACGGCACGGAACGTGGCGAGCGGGGCTTCGGATCCACCGGCGGCAGCGATTCTCTCGATATCTGAACGCGTGACGCAAAAGGAAAGGCGGACCCGTTGCCAGACCCGCCTTCCTCGGTGATGCTGTTACGATCCGCCGTCAGTCTATCCGGCGGACCTTCTTGTCTTCAGGCGCAATGGAAATGCGCACGGTCTCGCCCGATTGTCCCGGAAAGTCGGTGAACATCGCATCGACCAGATTGGGCACCAGATATTGCAGCCGGTTCGAGGTCGACACAGCCTCCGCCTCGCCTTCGAACAGCCGCTGGTTATCGACGCGCCGGTCGATCTTCAGATCGATGCCGCTGGTATAAACGGTGTAGCTGCGAAAATCCGGCTGGCTGAAGAAGGGATCGTAGAACCCGTAGCCCCAGCTGCGGCCGTAATAGCCGAGGCGCGACCGGTAGAAGGGCGACACCCGGCCATAACGATACCAGGGCGAATAGAACGGATCGACGGTGCCGGTGGACCGGATGCGTTCGCGCCCGTTACTGACCCCGTAATCGAAGCGGACCAGCAGATCGGCAGTGGCCGGATCGGCTTCGGTATAGCCGAGCTGCCGCATCTCAGCCTCGACCAGATCGGCATAGAGCGCAAATTCAAGCCCGCCCTGCAATTCGGGATCTTGGGGAACTACGGCGAAGGTCGTGCCGGTGGGTGCCGGAAGCTGGGTACGGAAACGCGAAACATCGGCGTTGAACGGCGTGGCGCAAGCGGCCAGCCCGGCCAGCATCAGCGGTGCGGCTGCCAGTCTGAGGCGGCGGCCCCATCGGTTCGCGCTGTTATCGGACGTGATCGTCATGGATTTTCCCCTAGAAATCAGGAACTATCCATTCTGCGTCAGGACAGCACCGTCTAGCGGTTCTTATATGAAACGAACCGTGAACCCAGTTTGAATATCGACCTTGCACTTTGTTAACAGCAAGGACCATGCCAGAACGCTGAACCGCCGGCCGGGTTCCCTCCTCCGCCTCAGCCGCGCATCAGCCCCAACGCAGCATAAGTCCGGGCCAGTGTCGGCTGCGCAAGTTCGCGGGCGCGGGCGGCCCCGCGCGCCAGAATGGCATCCAGCGCTTCTCCGTCGCCGGTCAGTTGCCGGAAGCGGGCGTTGATCGGCGCGAGATGGTCGACCATCACTTCCGCCAGCGCGGGCTTGAAAGTACCGAAACCCTGTCCCCCATACTGGCGCAGCACCTCTGCGGGTTCGCATGCCGCCAGCGCGGCGTAGATGGTGACGAGGTTTCGCGCCTCGGCGCGTTCGTCCAGTCCCGCCATCTCTGACGGCAGGGGTTCGGCATCGGTGCGCGCCTTCCTCACCTTGCGCGTGATCGTATCGGCATCGTCGGTCAGGTCGATCCGCGCCATTTCGGACGGATCGGACTTGCTCATCTTCGCATTGCCGTCGCGCAGGCTCATGATGCGCGCGGCTTCGGGCGGGACAATCGGTTCGGGCAGGGTGAAAACGCCACTTTCGTCGCTCTCACCCGCAAAATCATTGTTGAATTTCTGTGCGATGTCGCGCGCCAGTTCCAGATGCTGTTTCTGATCCTCGCCGACGGGAACATGCGTCGCCTGGTACAGCAGCACGTCGGCGGCTTGCAGAACCGGATAGGTGAACAAGGCCACGCTGGCCCCTTCGCGGTTCTTGCCAGATTTGTCCTTGAACTGCGTCATCCGGTTCAGCCAGCCCATGCGCGCCGTGCCGGTGAGCAGCCATTGCAATTCGGCGTGCTGCGGCACCTGCGCCTGGTTGAACAGGATGGATCGCGCAGGATCGATTCCGCAAGCGACGAGCGCCGCCGCCATCTCGCGCGTTCCGTTCCGCAAGGCAGCCGGATCGTGCGGCATGGAAATCGCATGCAGATCGGCAAGGAAGAACAGGCATTGCCCGCCTTCCGGCATATCGTCCTGCATCCGCACCCAGTTGCGGATGGCACCCAGATAATTGCCGAGATGCAGATTGCCCGTGGGCTGGATGCCGGAAACGACGCGCATGAAATTCCTCAAATCTGGATAAGCCGGGCGGCTCCGGTCATTCGGTGATCGGGGTGTCGCCTGCCTTCTTCTTGCGGCGACGTAGCTGGGCGATGAGGTCCTTGTCGATAGCGCCCACCGCGAAAGCCGTGCCGAAGAACACGATCAGGCCTATAACGATCAGCGCCGAGAGCGACAGGACGCGTTCCGGCACACTGCCGCTGAAAAATGGAGAGAGCACGCCCATCAGCAGCCAGAGGGCCAGGCCCATCGCGGCAGTGGCCACGATCTGGCGCAGGATGCGGCTGCTCAGTTTCCAGCTCCAGTGAAACCACCCGCGCATCTGCAGGATGGCATAGAGTGTCGCGACGTTCAGCGTGGCGGTGAATGCGGTCGCCCCGGCAAGGCCGACGATGCCATAACGCGGGACGACATAGAAATTGATCGCGATGTTGACCGCCAGGGCTGCGGCCGCGATCCACACCGGCGTCTTCGTATCCTCGCGGCTGAAGAAAGCGGGCTGGAAAACCTTGATCAGCACATAGGAGGGCAAACCGATCACCAGCGCCACGGTGATGTTCGCCATGATGGCGACGTCTGCCGGCTCCATCTTGCCCTGCAGGAAAATGGCGGTCGTGAAGGCCTCGGCACAGACGGCCAGTGCCGCCGCGCCGGGCAGCGTCAGCAGCAGCGCGATCTCGACCGCGTTGGATTGCAGGCGCTGCGCCTCGCGATTGTCGCCGGTCTGGATATGGCGGGCCAGCATCGGCAATATCGCCGTGCCGAGCGCGATGCCGATGATGCCGAGCGGCATCTGGTTCAGGCGGTCGGCGAATTTCAGCAGGGTCAGCGACCCCTGCGGCAGGCTGGTGGCGAAGAATGTATCGACGAACTGGCTGATCTGGTAAATGCCCGCCCCGAAGGTGGCTGGCAGGATGAGATAGGAAAGGCGCTTCACCTCCGGCGAGAGTTTTGGGCGCCGCAGCACCAGCTTCACCCCGGCGCGCCGGGTCGCCCAGATCATGTAAGCAAGCTGCGCCACGCCTGCGGCGAACAGGCCGAATGCCAGCGCATAGGCGGTAATGGCGAGGTTCTCGGTTCCCGCACGCAGCCAATAGCCGATGCCGATCGCGGCGATCAGGACGATGTTCAGCAACACCGGCACGAAGGCGCCGGGCGCAAAGCGGGAACGGGCGTTCAGTACGCCCGAAATCATCGCCACCAGGCTGACCAGCGCCAGATAGGGGAAGGTGATTCGCGACAATGTGACCGACAGTTCGAATTTGCCGGGCACCTCCTGAAAATCTCTCGCCAGCAGCCAGACCAGCCCCGGCATTGCCAGCATCGCCACGGCGGTGAACCCCAGCAGCACCCAGACGAACACGGCCAGAACATCGTTGGTGAATTTCTGCGCGGCCTCTTCCCCGCCCGCATCCCCATGCAACGCGCGGCTGTACATGGGCACGAAGGCGACGGAGAAGGCCCCTTCGGCGAACAGGCGGCGGAAGGTGTTCGGCAGGATGAAGGCGATCTGCCACGCATCGGCAGCCGCACCGGCGCCGAGCGCCCGCGCCAGCAGCATGTCGCGAAGGAAGCCGAAGACCCGGCTGAGCGCGGTCAGCCCTCCGATCGTGCCGACATTCTTGACCAGGCTCATCGGCTGTTATCCAGATTGTTCAGGCCGGCGACAGGTGCCGGATGGGCCGTCAGTTGACCGCGTCGGAGCCGCCTGCGGCTTCCTGGCTGCGCTTCTGCTGCAATTGCTGGATATACAGGCCGTTGAAGTCGATCGGTTCGAGCATCAGCGGCTGGAATCCGGCATCGCGCGTCGCATCGGCAATCACCCGGCGGGCGAAGGGAAACAGGATGCGCGGTGCCTCGGCATACAGAAACGCGTGGGCCTGATCTTCCGGCAGGTTGCGCATTCCGACCAGGCCGCAATAGGACAGTTCGACGAGGTAGAAATTGCCCTGTTCGCCCTTGGCGGTGACATTCACCTTCAGTTCGACCTCGTGCATCTCCTCGTTCACCTGGTTGGCGCCGATGTTGAACTGCAGGTCGATGGCCGGCTGGTCGCGCCACTGATAGGATGCCGGCGCGTTCGGGCTTTCGACCGAAAGATCCTTCACATATTGGGTCACCATTCCGGCCACGGGCTGGTTGTCCGCGCCGTTCGCCTGATCCATGCCGAGGTCGGCGAGCACGTCATTGTCTTCTGCCATCTTGCGATCTTTCCGTTTTCTCGAGACTTTGCACGCCATTGCCGGCGGCGGAGAAGCCGCCTTCGCGGCGGTACGATTGCCGGCGCGCCTAGCACCGTGCAGAGGGCGCTGCAATGCGGTCGATATGCCCTGGCGCCGGGCTGGCGTGACCGCCGCACGAAATGGCTGATCCTGCCCCCGGGGCGCGTTGTTCGATTGAAATCAGTCCCTATTTAGGGCAGGTTCGCAGGACAAGCGCGAATATACAGGAAAGTTCCGGTGCGCCGGCATCGGTGGAAAGCAGGTACGCAGTGATACTACAGATCGTCATTCTCGCCATGATCGCGGCCTTCCTCGGCCTTCGGCTCTATTCCGTCCTCGGGCGCCGCGCGGAAGAGGAAGAGCATGTGCCGACCCGGCTGGAGGATGTGAAGAGAACGCATGCCGAGAATACCGCTGCCGACCGGACCATCGTGCAGGCGCGCCCGCAGCCGGTGCGCACGGTTGAGCTGGAAGGCGTGATGCCGGCGGTGGAAAGCGGCATCCGCAATATCGCTGCCGCCGATCGCAATTTCGACATTACCGGCTTTCTCGAAGGAGCGAAGGGCGCTTACGCCATGGTTCTCGAGGCATTCTGGAAGGGCGACAAGCCCACCTTGCGCGAATTATGCGACGACGATGTCTATGACAGCTTCGCCAGCGCCATCGACGCGCGCGACCGCGCGGGTGAGGTGATGGACAACCGCCTCGTCCGGATCGAGGAAGCAAAGATCGATTCGGCAGAACTGGACGGCAGGATGGCCCGCATCGCGGTCCGCTTCGTCGCTGACATTGCGGCCGTGACCCGCGACAGGGAGGGCACTGTCATCGCCGGGTCGATGGACGATGCCATCGAGACTCGCGACGTCTGGACCTTCATGCGCAATGTCGATGCCGCCGCGCCCGACTGGACACTCGACGAAACCGACGAAGGCTGAGCCTGAGACGATTCGCATGACACGTTTGCCGGCTCTCCGGGTCTTCCTTTCGGCGACGATGCTGATGTTGCTGGCAGGGTGTTTTCGCATGGTGCCTGCGGGACCTGCGCCTGAGATCGCGCTTCCCGCGCCTGTTCCGCCGACCGGGGTGCAGCTTCCGCCGCCCGGAGTGCAGGTGCCGGCTCCCGCTGCAGCCTATGTGGTTCGCGGCCCGGCTGTAGCCCAGCTTGGCATGACGGTACCGGACGCCGCTGCCGGATTGTGGTCCTTCAGCGAATCATGCCCCAAACTGCTGATCCGCAATGACACCAGCGGCCTTACCGATCGGTCGGACTGGCAGGCAGCCTGCGCTGCGGCGGCGGGCTGGCCATCTGCCGATGCACCGCGTTTCTTTGCAACCTATTTCGACACGGCCCGGGTCGGCGACGGCACCGCCTTCGCCACCGGCTATTTCGAACCTGAAATTCTCGGCAGCCGCGAAAGGCGGCTTGGTTACGACGTGCCGGTTTACCGGACGCCGCCCGACCTGATCCGCGCCTGGCCCGCCGATTATCCTGAAACTGAGCGGACGGGCCGCCCGCCGCTCGGTCGCTATGACGAATTCGGCATTTTCGTTCCCTATTTCGACCGCGCCGCGATCGAGGACGGTGCGCTGGCAGGACGGGGCCTCGAAATCGCCTGGGCGGCCGATCCGATCGAGTTCTTCTTCCTGCAAATCCAGGGTTCGGGCCGCTTGAGCCTGCCCGATGGCAGCGTGATGCGGATCGGCTATGCCGCGCAGAACGGCCGCGAATATGCAGGCCTCGGTTCGATCATGCGCGAACGCGGGTTATTGGGCGACCGACCGGGGCAATATCCCGGAAGCATGCAGGGCATCGTGCAATATCTGCGGGAAAATCCCGAGGAAGGGCGCGAGATGATGCGCCTTAACAAGAGCTGGATCTTCTTTCGTGAACTGATCGGCGACGGGCCGCTCGGCGCACTGGAAGTGCCGGTCCGGCGCGAATCCAGCGTGGCGGCCGATCCTGCTTTCGTTCCGCTTGGCGCCCCTGTCTGGCTGATGCTGGACCGCCCCGTGGCGAACGGGTTGTGGATCGCGCAGGACACCGGCGGCGCGATCAAGGGGGCCAATCGCTTCGACACCTTCTGGGGCGCAGGTGCCGATGCGCGCGAAATTGCCGGGGGGATGAGCGCGCGCGGGCAGGCGCTGCTGCTGCTGCCGAAGGAAACGGTTGCCCGCCTGACCCGGCCATGAGGCCGCCTCGGGGCCTGAGCGCGGAAGAACAGGCGGCATGGGCCTATCTTGCGGCCAGCGTCGCGCCACTGCCGGGGCGCCAGCGGCCCGCCGTGCCGCGGCCCGGCTCAGGCGAAACTGCAGCGGTCGGGATGAAGGGAGCCGCAGGTAAGGCGCCTCCAATCTTCCTCAAGCAGAAGCGGGTGCCGTCATCCGCCGCACCGAACAGGACACAGCCAGCAGCCGGCCCGGTCCCGCGCCAGCTGCCGAAGCCCGAAACCGGTCTCGATTCCCACTGGAACCGCAAACTGCACACGGGCAGCATAGCGCCTGATTTCACGCTCGACCTGCATGGCCATGGGCTTGATTCCGCTTATCAGCGGCTGGACGTCGGCATCGGGCAGGCCAGATCGATGGGGGCGCGGCTGGTGCTTGTCGTCACCGGCAAGCCGCGCCCGGTCGATGCGGCCGACCGTGGCAGCAAACGCGGTGCCATTCGTGCAAAGATCCTCGACTGGCTGGCAGCCGGGCCGCATGCGGGCAGCATCGCCGCGATTAGAAAAGCGCACCGCCGCCACGGGGGCGACGGCGCGCTCTACCTGATCCTGCGCCGGGGGGGATGACGCCGATCAGGATTTATCCTGCCGTGAATATCAGGCTGCCTCAGCCACCAGTTCCGCAGGTTCGGTGCGAATGATGTAATCAAAGGCGGATAATGCTGCCTTGGACCCTTCGCCCATCGCCACGATGATCTGTTTGTAGGGCACGGTCGTGACATCGCCCGCCGCGAAGATGCCCGGCAGATTGGTCGCCGCGCGGTCGTCAATCACGATTTCGCCGTGCTTCGACAATTCGATGCCGCTGTCCTTCAGCCACTCGGTGTTCGGAACGAGGCCGATCTGCACGAAGACGCCGGCGAGATCGACCGTGCGTTCCTCGCCGGTTTCGCGGTGCTTCCAGACGAGGCCCGTCACGCGTTCGCCATCGCCCCTGATCTCCGTCGTCTGGGCGGAGGTCAGGATATCGACATTGCCGAGGCTGCGGAGCTTTTTCTGCAACACCTCGTCGGCACGCAGCTGGCTGTCGAATTCGACCAGCGTCACGTGCTCGACTATATTGGCGAGGTCGATGGCGGCTTCCACACCCGAATTGCCGCCACCGATGACGGCGACGCTCTTGCCCTTGAACAAGGGGCCGTCGCAATGCGGGCAATAGGCGACACCGCGGCTGCGATATTCGAATTCGCCCGGCACGCCCAGATTGCGCCAGCGTGCGCCGGTGGTCAGAACCAGGCTGCGCGCCTTCAGCGATGCGCCATTTTCCAGTACCACTTCATGCAACCCGCCCGGCGACCTCGCGGGAATGAGCTTTTCCGCCTTCTGCAAATTCATCAAGTCTATGTCGTATTCGCGAACATGGCTCTCCAGCTGCGCGGCCAGCTTCGGCCCCTCGGTATAGGGGGTGGAGATGAAGTTCTCGATGCCCATGGTGTCGAGCACCTGCCCGCCCATGCGTTCGGCGGCTATGCCGGTGGAGAAGCCCTTGCGCGCGGTATAGATCGCGGCTGCCGCACCGGCAGGGCCGCCGCCGACCACGAGGACCTCGAAATCGTCCTTCTCCGCCATCTTCGCCGCAGAACGGGCCGACGCGTTGCCATCCAGCTTGGCAAGGATTTCCTCCACGCCCATCTTGCCGTTCGCGAAGGGTTCGCCGTTCAGGAAGATGGCGGGCACCGCCATCACGTTGCGGGCGTCGACTTCGTCCTTATGCGCGCCGCCTTCGATCAGCGTCGCGTTGATCTTGCTGTTGGTCAGCGCCATCAGCGTCAGCGCCTGAACGACATCGGGGCAATTGTGGCAGGAGAGCGAGAAATACATCTCGAAATCATATTCGCCTTCCAGCTCCGCCACCTGGTCCAGCACCTCCTGATCGACCTTCGGCGGGTGACCGCCGGCCCACAGCAGCGCCAGCACCAGCGAGGTGAATTCGTGCCCCATGGGCAGCCCTGCGAAGCGAACCCACTTGCCGGCGTCCGAGGCACGGCGGATGATGAAGCTGGGTTTGCGCACGTCGTCGCCATCAAAGCTGGCGGAAACATGATCGTGCAGTTCCGCAATCTCGTTCAGCAGGTCGCGAGTCTTCGCCGAATTGGCATCATCGCCGAGACTGGCGACGAGCTCGATCGGCTCACGCAAATTGCCCAGATAAGTCTTGAGCTGTTGCTTCATATCAGCATCGAGCATGATGAGTTCTCCGTCGGTATTCGTAAGCACAACCTGTGTGCAGCCTTGGAAGGCACCACGCAGGCGTTAAAAGAAAAGGGCCCGGGGCGGCGTTTCCGTCCCGAGCCCTGTCGTTTACCCGTCAGGGCAGAAGGCCCGTGATCAGAGCTTGCCGACCAGGTCGAGCGAGGGGGCCAGCGTGTCGCCGCCTTCTTCCCAGGCGGCCGGGCAGACCTGGCCGGGATTGGCGCGCACATATTGCGCAGCCTTGATCTTGCGGACCAGTTCCTTGGCATTGCGGCCGACACCTTCGCTGGTGATTTCCAGGATCTGGATTACGCCATCGGGGTCGACGACGAAGGTGGCGCGGTCGGCGAGGCCCTGTCCTTCGCGCAACACTTCGAAATTATTCGCAATCGTATGGTTCTGGTCGCCGAGCATCGGGAAGCGGATCTTGCCGATCTTCTCGCTGCTTTCATGCCATGCCTTGTGGCTGAAGTGGGTGTCGGTCGATACCGAATAGACTTCCACACCCATGCCCTTCAGCGTGTCGTATTGGGCGGCCAGATCTTCCAGTTCCGTCGGGCAGACGAAGGTGAAGTCTGCGGGATAGAAGAAGAATACGGCCCAGTTGCCGCGCACGTCGCCATCGGTCACTTCGACGAAATCGCCCTTGCCGGCTGCGCCGCTGCTGTCGGGCTTGAATGCTTGTGCGACGAAAGGCTTCAGTTCCTTGCCGATCATTGTGGCCATTATCTATTCTCCGTTTTGCGGTGCACCCACATTGAGTGCGAATGATGTTGCAAGTGCGAGATAAGCATGATCGCGCGGAATTGAAATTGAGTGTTTCGATAGCTGTTATCGGAAATGCCACCGGAACCGACATGCCCCTGGCAAAGGCGGTGCCATCGGTAGCTGATGGCGCAGAAAAAGGGACGCATCGCCGCCCCTGAAGGCGACGGTGCGTTCCGTCCCGGCGGGCGGAATGGCAGGCGATCAGGTCAGGTCGTAGCGATCCGCATTCATGACCTGGGTCCAGGCAGCGACGAAGTCTTTCACGAATTTCTGCTCGTGGCCGTTCTCTGCGTAAACTTCGGAGATGGCGCGAAGCTGCGAATTCGATCCGAAGACGAGATCGGTGCGCGTCGCGGTCCAGCGGTTCTCTTCCGTCCGGCGGTCATAACCGACGAATTTTTCGTCACCGCTCTTGTCCACGACCTTCCAGGCGGTCGTCATGTCCAGCAGATTGACGAAGAAATCATTCGTCAGCTGGCCCTTCCGCTCCGTCAGCACGCCTTCGTCGCTGCCGCCGTGATTGGCGCCGAGCACCCGAAGGCCGCCGACCAGCGCCGTCATCTGCGGAGCGCTGAGGCCGAGCAATTGCGCCCGGTCGATCAGCAGTTCCTCGGTCGCGACGCTGTGTTTCGTGCTCAGATAGTTACGGAAACCATCCGCCTTCGGTTCGAGAACGTCGAAGCTTTCGGCATCGGTCTGTTCGGCGCTGGCATCGGTCCGGCCCGGTGCGAAAGGCACGGTGATGTCATGCCCGGCATCGCTCGCCGCTTTCTCGATCGCGGCGCTGCCACCCAGCACGATGAGATCGGCGAGCGAAACCTTCTTGCCGCCGCTGGCCGCGCCATCGAAATCGCGCTTGATGCCCTCCAGCACGCCCAGCACACGCGCCAGTTCCTGCGGTTCGTTCACCTCCCAATCCTTTTGCGGGGCCAGGCGGATGCGGGCACCATTGGCGCCGCCGCGATGGTCCGATCCGCGCCATGTCGAGGCCGAGGCCCACGCCGTCTTGACGAGATCGGAGGTGGAAATCCCTGAAGACAGCAGTTTCTTTCTAAGATCGGCAACGTCACCATCGTCGATGGAAGCGTAATCCGCCGCCGGTATGGGGTCCTGCCAGACCAGGTCTTCCGCCGGAACGTCTGGCCCGAGGTACCGGATCTTCGGGCCCATGTCGCGGTGGCACAGCTTGAACCAGGCGCGGGCGAAGGCGTCGGCGAAATGGTCCGGATTGTCGCGGAATCGCGTCGCGATCTCCCGATAGGCAGGGTCGACCTTCATCGCCATGTCGGCGGTGGTCATCATCGTCGGCACCTTGCGCGAGGGGTCATGGGCGTCGGGCGCCATGTCCTCTTCCTTCTGGTCGATCGGCTGCCACTGCTTGGCGCCCGCCGGGCTGGTCACCAGTTCATATTCGTAATCCAGCAGCAGGTGGAAATAATCCATGTCCCACTGGGTCGGCGTGGAGGTCCATGCACCTTCCAGGCCGCTGGTGATGGCATGGCCGCCGTGGCCGTCGCCATGTTCGCTGACCCAGCCGAACCCCTGCGTGGCGATGTCGGACCCTTCGGGTTCCGCGCCCACCAGTTCGGCGGGGCCGGCACCATGGCATTTGCCGAAAGTGTGGCCGCCGGCAGTCAGGGCAACGGTTTCCTCGTCATTCATGCCCATGCGCGCGAAGGTTTCGCGAATGTCGCGGCCCGACGCGGCAGGGTCGGGATTGCCGCCCGGACCTTCGGGATTCACGTAGATCAGGCCCATCTGGATTGCGGCCAGCGGGTTTTCCAGCACCTTCTCTTCCGAGATGCGCGTATCGCCGAGCCATTCTTCCTCGGTGCCCCAGTAAATGTCCTTCTCCGGCTCGAACACGTCGCGCCGTCCGCCGCCGAAGCCGAAGACCGGGCCGCCCATGCTCTCGATCGCGACATTGCCGGTCAGGATCATCAGATCCGCCCAGCTCAGTTTCGCGCCATATTTCTGCTTGATCGGCCAGAGCAGGCGCCGCGCCTTGTCGAGATTGGCATTGTCGGGCCAGCTGTTCAGCGGGGCGAACCGCTGCTGCCCGGCATTGGCCCCGCCGCGTCCGTCGCCGGTGCGATAGGTGCCTGCACTATGCCACGCCATGCGGATGAAGAAGGGGCCGTAATGACCGTAATCGGCCGGCCACCAGGGCTGGCTGTCCGTCATCAGCGCGCGCAGATCTTCCTTGACGGCCTCGAAGTCGAGCGACTTGAACGCTTCGGCATAGTCGAAATCGTCGCCCATCGGGTCGCCGCTGATGCCTTTCTGATGCAAAATATCGAGCGACAGCTGGTTGGGCCACCAGTCGCGATTGCCGCGACCGGTCAGTGTCGTGCGGGTGGTGGAAAAGGGGCAACCGCCACCTGCCTGGGGATCAGCTTCGGCCATCTGTACTCTCCTCTTGCGATTTATTGCGGACGCATGCGCATGCACGCCCGATCATTCTGCAAAAGGTATCAGCACCGCCCGCAAGCGCAAAATCCATTGTTCCGATAGGTTCAAGTGGATTAATCAATGAACGTGCTTCAATCGGTTCTTCCGATTGCCGTCAACCGCCCCCGATCACCCACACTGCGCCCGGTGCAGCAGCTTGTGATCGGCGAGCACCAGCGCCATCATCGCGGCGACCACGGGAACGCCGCGAATGCCGACGCAGGGATCGTGCCTGCCTTTCGTCCGGATCCGGGTCGCGGCGCCGTCGCTGTCGATGGTGTCCACAGGGGTCAGGATCGAACTCGTTGGCTTGAACGCGACGCGCAAGGCGAGGGGCTGGCCCGTGGAGATGCCGCCGGCGATGCCCCCGGCGTGGTTGGCCGTGAACTGCGGACCGCCGCCATCCTGCGCGGGCCGCATCGGATCGGCATTCTCCTCGCCGCTCAGCCGCGCCGCGCCGAACCCGTCGCCTATTTCCACGCCTTTCACCGCATTGATGCCCATCATGGCGGCGGCAAGGTCGGCGTCCAGCTTGGCATAGACCGGCGCGCCCCATCCCGCCGGCACGCCTTGTGCCCTGCATTCGACCACCGCGCCGAGCGACGATCCGCTCAGGCGCGCCTCGTCCACGCGTTCCGCCCAGCGCGCAGCAGCTTCGGCATCGGGGCACCAGAAGGGGTTGCGGCCGATTTCCTCTTCGTCGAATTTGGCCGGATCAATGGCATCCCCGCCGATCTCGCTGACAAAAGCGGTGATTGCAACTTCGGGAATCACCAGCCGCGCCACCGCGCCCGCCGCGACCCGGGCCGCGGTTTCCCGTGCGGAACTGCGCCCACCGCCGCGATAGTCGCGAAAGCCATATTTCGCGTCATAGGCATAATCGGCATGTCCAGGGCGATAGGCTCGAGCGACCTCGGAGTAATCCTTCGACCGCTGGTCGACATTCTCGATCATCAGGCTGATCGGCGTGCCGGTGGTGCGTCCCTCGAACACGCCCGACAGGATGCGGACCGCGTCGGGTTCCTTGCGCTGCGTAGTGAATTTAGATTGCCCCGGTCGGCGCGCGTCGAGGAATGGCTGGATGGTGCTTTCATCCAGTTCCAGCCCCGGCGGGCATCCGTCCACCACCGCGCCCAGCGCCGGTCCGTGGCTTTCCCCCCAGGTCGAGAAGCGGAAGACCCGCCCGAATATATTCACGCTCATGCCGGCATCCATGGGCAAAGCGGCGGAGCCTGTCCACCAGCGGATGAGCGGCGCACGGCATTTTTGGGTGGACCGCGCGCCGCTTTGTCCGCAAGAACAAAACATGATTGCAAAGCTGAAAGGGCGGCTGGACGAAACCGGCGCAGACTGGGCCATCGTCGATGTCGGCGGGGTGGGCTATCTCGCCCATTGTTCGTCGCGGACGCTGACGGCGCTGGGCGATGTGGGCGGAGCCTGCACCCTGTTCACCGATCTGCAGGTAAGCGAAACCGACATGCGGCTGCTGGGTTTCGCCGAAGCGGCGGAGCGCGACTGGTTCCGCCTGCTGACCGGCGTTCAGGGTGTCGGCTCCAAAGTCGCGCTCGCAATCCTCTCGGCCCTGACGATCGCCGAGGTGCAGACCGCCTGCGCGGGCGGCGACGCCGCGATGATCGCCCGTTCGCAAGGGGTGGGGCCGAAACTGGCGGCGCGCATCGTCAATGAATTGAAGGACAGGGCCGGCGCCATGCCGACGCTGCCCGGCCAGTCCGGTGCGGCGCCGCCGATCGGCGGGGCAGGCAGTGATGCGGTCTCCGCTCTGGAGAACCTTGGTTTCAAGCCGAGTGTCGCCGCCAACGCCGTGGCCGCCGCGCAGGCGGAACTGGGCGATGGCGCGGCAGAAGGCGAACTCATTCGCGTGGCGCTGAAGCGGGCGGCGGGATAGGGCGGGGATGATCGAGAACACCGCTCTTACACCCATGCGCCAGCCCGACGATCCCGATGCGGCATTGCGCCCGAAGTCGTTAAGCGAATTTGTCGGTCAGGCAGCGGCACGGGAAAATCTGCGCATATTCATCGAGGCTGCGAAATCGCGCGGCGAGGCCATGGATCATGTGCTGTTCTTCGGCCCGCCGGGCCTCGGCAAAACCACGCTGGCGCAGATCGTGGCGCGCGAACTGGGGGCTGGATTCCGCGCGACAAGCGGGCCGGTGATCGCCAAAGCTGGCGACCTTGCAGCCCTGCTCACCAATCTGGAACCGCACGACGTATTGTTCATCGACGAGATTCACCGCCTGAACCCGGTGGTGGAGGAAGTGCTGTATCCCGCGATGGAGGACCGCGCCCTCGACATCATGATCGGCGAGGGGCCGTCGGCGCGGAGCGTGAGGATCGATCTGCCGCCCTTCACCCTGGTGGGCGCGACCACGCGGCAGGGCCTGCTGACGACTCCCTTGCGCGACCGTTTCGGCATTCCCGTGCGGCTCAATTTCTACACGGTCGAGGAGCTGGAAAAGGTGGTCACGCGCGGGGCGGGGCTGCTGGGCATGGGCATCGATGCGGGCGGTGCGACAGAGATTGCGCGGCGCGCCAGGGGCACGCCAAGGGTCGCGGGCCGCCTGATGCGGCGGGTGCGCGATTTCGCCGAGGTGGCGAACGCCCCTATAGTAACTCGCGCCGTGGCCGACGAGGCACTGTCGCGACTGGAAGTGGACCGGCTGGGGCTCGATGCCATGGACAGGCGCTATCTCACCATGATCGCCACCATCTACAAGGGCGGGCCGGTCGGCGTCGAAACGCTGGCCGCCGGACTGTCCGAACCGCGCGACACCGTGGAAGAAGTGATCGAACCCTATCTGATCCAGCTGGGGCTGGTCGCCCGCACTGCGCGGGGGCGGTGCCTGAACGACTCGGGCTGGGCGCATCTGGAATTGTGTCCGCTGAAGGGGGTTGCAGGCGGCGAACAAAGCGGCCTGTTCGACGAAAGCTCTTGATCTATGGCAAGTTTTTGTCCCAATTCGGTTCCATAGTGGGACATTGCCCGGTGAAAGCCCGCAGCGGATGGAGAATTATCGATTCAAGGCGACGATAAGTGGTTAACGTCATTGCCCGAAGCGGCCGCTTGCCGTTTCCTGTACAACAGGGACGAACCGATTGCCGGATGCGCCGGCCTGAAGGCTCCTTCAGAAGTATAATGAAAGCGTTTATCCATGTCCGTGAAGACAGCCCTGGCAAAACTCTCGGCGACCGCAGCGGGCGGTGCGATGCTGGCAGGCGGCGCCGTGCATGTCGCGGAAAAGCCGATCACCGATCGTCCATCCTACAAATCCGTGAAGGCGCAGAAGGCGCAGCCGGTCAAATCCGTGAAAGCGCCCCGGATCGCCCGGCGCAGCATTCCGAAGGACGTTCCCCGCAAACGGCGGATCACCCGGCGGGTGGTCGAATGCGAACCGGTCGGCCCGATCGCACCCGGCATGGCGGGCGTCCCTGCCCCCGGCGGCCAATATGCGGAAGAATGCCCGCCGCAATACCGGATGGCCTATACGGCGGTGCCCGCTCCGTTGCCGGCGGGCAATCCGGTTCGCGGCGGCGGTGACGGCGTGACGATCCTTGGCGGCAGCGGCGGGTTCGGCGGAGGTCCGGGTGGCGGCTTCTTCGGGGGGTTCTTCGGCGGTGGCGGTTCGGGCGGGGGCAGCGTCGCCATCACGTCGACGACGACCGGCTCGTCGAGCTCCTCCGGCGGCGTGATCGTGGATATCGACAATTCTAACAACGGCGGATCGACTTCCAGTTCGAGCTCCACCGGCGGTCTGACCACCACGGGTGGATCGACATCCACTTCCACCGGCGGTTTCACGACGAGCGGCGGATCGACGTCGACTTCGACGGGCGGGAGCACGACCTCCACCGGCGGGGTCAGCACCTCGACGGGAGGGGTGAGCACGTCAACCGGCGGGGTGAGCACCTCTACGGGAGGGATCAGCACGTCAACCGGGGGGGTGAGTACCTCTACAGGCGGGGTGAGCACTTCCACCTCGACTTCTTCCGGCAATGTTTCCAGTTCGTCGGGAAATGTTTCGAGCAGTTCGGGCAACAATGCCAGTTCCTCGACCTCGGGCAATGTATCGAGCAGCAGTTCGGGCAATGTGACGAGCAGCAGCTCGACCAGTTCCTCGACCTCGGGCAATGTCAGCAGCTCCACCAGCACCAGCTCGTCAGGCAACGTCAGCAGCTCGACCAGCAGCAGTTCGTCAGGCAATGTGACTTCGTCGACCAGCTCGTCGTCGTCCACCAGCACGTCCACCAGTTCGAGCACCAGTTCGGGCGGGGTTACATCGACCACGTCGAGCAGCAGCGGCACTCAGGTGCCGGCTCCGCCCATAATGATCCTGTTTGGCCTTGCCGCCGCAGCGGTGCTGGGCCGGCGCAAGCTGAAAGCTGGACAGGCCGCCTGACCAGCGTCTTCAGACGATCGTGAAATGGGAAAGGCGGCTCGGTGCGAGCCGCCTTTTTGCTGCGCCCCTGAACACTTCCGCCGGGTAAGGATCAGGCGCTGGTTCCGAACCGTAAGCGAAAAGGGCGGCCCGCAGGCCGCCCTTCCCGTGTTCGATGCAGCGGCGCCCGCTCAGGCGGCCAATTTGCGCAGCACATATTGAAGGATACCGCCATTCCGGTAGTAATCCATTTCGTTCGCCGTATCGATCCGGCACTTCGCCGTGAACGAGAAGCTTTCCCCATCGGCGCGCGTCACATCGACGGTGACATCCTGGCCCGGCGACAGATCGCCCAAGCCGCGAATGGTGAAGCTGTCGTCGCCCCTGAGGCCAAGCGTCGTGCGGCTTTCCCCTTCTGCAAATTGCAGCGGCAGCACGCCCATTCCCACCAGGTTCGACCGGTGAATCCGCTCGTAGCTTTCGACGATCACCGCACGCACGCCCAGCAGAATTGTGCCCTTCGCCGCCCAGTCTCGGCTGGAACCGGTACCATATTCCTTGCCCGCTACGACGACCAGCGGCGTGCCGTCCTCCCGGTGCTTCATGGCGGCATCGTAGATGGCCATCTGTTCGCCCTTGTAGGTGGTGTAGCCACCTTCGACACCCGGAACCATTTCGTTCTTGATGCGGATATTGGCGAAGGTGCCGCGCATCATCACTTCATGGTTGCCCCGGCGGCTGCCATAGGAATTGAAATCCGCGCGTGCGACCTGATTGGCCAGCAGATATTCGCCTGCCGGGCTGTCCGCCTTGATCGATCCGGCGGGGCTGATGTGGTCGGTAGTGACGGAATCGCCCAGCACGGCGAGCGGCTTCGCATCGACGATGTCGGTGATCGGCGCGGGTGTCATCTCCATTCCGTCGAAATAGGGCGGGTTGGCGATATAGGTGCTGCCGGGGCGCCACTGATAGGTGTCGGATCCGGTTACGTCGATGGCCTGCCAATGCTCGTCGCCCTTGTAGACGTCGGCGTAACGGCGTTCGAACATGCCGCGATCGATATTGGCGTTGCGCAGATCGGCGACTTCCTGGTTGCTCGGCCAGATGTCCTTCAGGAACACGTCCTGCCCGTCCTGATCCTGCCCGATCGGGCTTTCGATCATGTCCTCGGTAACGGTGCCCTTCAGCGCATAGGCCACCACCAGCGGCGGACTGGCAAGGAAGTTCGCGCGCACGTCGGGGCTGACGCGGCCTTCAAAGTTCCGGTTGCCCGACAGTACGCTGGCGGCAACGATGTTGTTGTTGTTGATCGCGGCGCTGATGGGCGGCGCCAACGGCCCCGAATTGCCGATGCAGGTGGTGCAGCCATAGCCGACCAGGCCGAAGCCCATGGCGTCGAGATCGTCCTGCAGGCCGGATTTGATCAGATAATCGGTAACCACCTGCGATCCCGGTGCCAGGCTGGTCTTGACCCAGGGCTTCGGCTTCAGGCCGCGCGCCCGCGCCTTCTGGGCGACGAGGCCCGCGGCGATCAGCACGTCGGGGTTCGAGGTGTTGGTGCAGCTGGTGATTGCCGCGATCACCACGTCGCCATCGCCGATATCGTGCGGGCGGCCTTCGACATCAACGCGCTCTGCCGCCAGCTTCTTGTAGGTCGTGCGCAGGTCGCTGTTGAACAGATCGTCCACTTCGGGAAGCACGACCTTGTCCTGCGGGCGTTTTGGCCCGGCAAGCGAAGGAACGACCGCATCGAGGTCAAGCTCCAGCGTGGTGGTGAAAACAGGGTCGGGGTTGGCATCGTCGTGCCAGAAGCCCTGTTCCTTGGCATAGGCCTCGACCAGTTCGATCTGGTCTTCGTCGCGGCCGGTCAGGCGCAGATAGTCGAGCGTCTTGTCGTCGATTCCGAAGAAACCGCAGGTCGCGCCATATTCGGGCGACATGTTGGCCAGCGTGGCGCGGTCGGCGAGGCTGAGGCTGGCGAGGCCGGGGCCGAAATATTCGACGAAGCGGCCGACGACGCCATGCTGGCGCAGCATCTGCGTTGCCGTCAGCACCAAATCGGTGGCAGTCACGCCTTCGCGCAGCCGGCCGGTGAATTTGAAGCCCACGACCTCGGGGACCAGCATGGAGATCGGCTGCCCCAGCATGGCGGCCTCGGCCTCGATCCCGCCAACGCCCCAGCCAAGCACGCCAAGCCCGTTGATCATGGTGGTGTGGCTGTCGGTGCCGACGCAGGTATCGGGATAGGCGACCAGGTTGCCGTCCTCATCCTCGCTCGTCCAGACGCATTGCCCGATATGCTCGAGGTTCACCTGGTGGCAGATGCCGGTGCCCGGAGGAACGGCCTTGAAATCGTCGAGGCTGCGTGCGCCCCATTTGAGGAAATCGTAGCGCTCCGCATTGCGCTGATATTCCAGCTCCATGTTCTGTTCCATGGCTTTCGGATGGCCGAATTCATCGACCATGACAGAGTGGTCGATCACCAGATGGACTGGCACCTGCGGATTGATCTTGGCGGTATCGCCGCCCAGATTGCTGATCGCATCGCGCATGGCGGCCAGATCGACGACGCAGGGCACGCCGGTGAAATCCTGCAGCAGCACACGCGCCGGGCGATACTGGATCTCGCTGCCGGTCTTCGGGTTCTTCTGCCAGTCGGCCAGTTTGCGGATATCTTCGACGGAGACGGTGTGGCCGGCATCTTCGAAGCGCAGCAGGTTTTCGAGCAGCACCTTCATGGAAAATGGCAAGCGCGAGACATCGCCGATTGTCTCCGAAGCCTTGGCGAGGGAGTAATAGGCGTAATCCTTGCCTCCCACCGTCATGGTGCTGCGTGTATCGAGCGAATTCTTGCCGACCATGGTCATGCTTGCGCGTCCTTTGCTTGCGAATTTCAACTGCCGACCCGCCGCGAAAGGGAAAGTGGCAAAAGGTTTCACCCGGATGAACGCATGAAACCGAATTGCGGTCCAACTGCGCAAGAAAGCGCGTTTCGTCAAGGCGGCGGAGGCTCGCAGCCGGTTTCTTCCCTATTTGCAAGGGGATCGGCAGAAATATCTTGAGTTGCGCCGGCAGATGCCGAAGAATACCGCAGGGCGCGGGGCTGCGCTTGGAGGAAGAGCCGGGGGGCGGGGGGGGGAATCGTGAACCATTCGACGGACCAGAGCAGCGCCAGGAGCGGTGCGACAGACCTGATCGCATCGCGGCGCGACTGGTGGCTGCGCGCAGGAATAGGAGTCACCTCGCTGGCGGTCATCGCCTGTTTCGCAGCAGCATTCACTTCAGCGGATCATGGGGCGGATCATGGGACGGAACCCGCCGCAGCGGTGCAGGTGACGGACTGAATGCGGCCAGGAAGCGCGATCTTCCGGCAGGTTGCAGCAATTCGGCCGCAGCAATTCAGCCTGTGGCAAGGCATCTTCGGGGATAGTGCTGCGCAGAACATCGCGCTAGAATGGCCGCTTATGCCGCGGCCGCTGCGCCGCCATCAGCGCAAGAGGCTTATGCAATGAACAGATCGTTTCAATGGGGCCTTCTGGCTTCGGCCGCTATTTTCTCCGCCATGCCGCAGGCCGTCTCGGCACAGACGGCACGGGGAGCGCCGGCTGCCATATTGCCGGGCGAACGTCCCGCTGCCGCGGCCCAGCCGCAGGCAGGAGACCAGCGGACGATTACGCCTGCGATTGCTCCTCCCGCCGGCACGCCTGTGGGAACTACGCCCCTGTTCGTCGAGAACAATGAGGTCGTCCAGCCCGTCACCCCTGCCGTGCAGACCTGGACCGTGGCACAGGCCGGCGCATTGGTTAAGGTGATCGAGGACATAGGATCGGAAGGTCTCGACCCGCGCGACTATCACCTTGCAGAATTGCAGGCGGCGATCTCCGCCGGTGCGGGCGCTGGCCTGAACGAAATCGCAAGTCGCAGTTTCACTTACCTGATCGAGGACATGCGGGACGGACGCACGCCCATGGAATCGCGCCGCCAGTGGTTCGTCGTCGATCCGGATCCCGACCGCTACCGCACCGCGGATATCATGCAGCAGGCTTTGGACAGCGGCGATATCGCTGCGGCGCTGAAATCAGTTGCGCCGCTGCACCCCGACTATGGCGTGCTGAGAGCCGAACTGGCCAGGACGCCCAAGTCCGATAGCAAGCGCCGCAAGCTGATCCGCGCCAATATGGATCGCTGGCGCTGGCTCGGCCGCGATCTTGGCGGGCAATATCTGATAACCAATGTGCCGGAATATCAACTCCGCCTGACGGTGAACGACAAGATCATCAGCACTTATCGCACGATCGTCGGCAAGCCGGGCCGTACCGCGACCCCGCAGCTGGCGGAAAGCGTCGAGGGCGTGATCTTCAACCCGAACTGGACGGTGCCGCAAAGCATCGTGAAGGGCGAGGGGCTGGGCGCGAAAGTGCTGAACAATCCGGCGTGGGCGAAGCGCGCCGGCTATGTCGCCACCAAGGGGGAGAATGGCTGGATCAGCGTGGTGCAGCAGCCCGGGCCGACCAATTCGCTGGGGCGGATGAAGCTGGATATGCCGAACGAGCATGCGATCTTTTTGCACGACACCCCCAATCGCAATCTGTTCTCGCAGGCCAATCGCGCGCTGAGCCATGGCTGCATCCGCACCGAACGCGCCAGCGAACTGGCGATCACCATGGCTATTCTGCAGGCGGGCCTGTCTGCAGAAGAAGGCGTGGAGCATAACACGTCGGGCAAATACACGCGCGTCGGGTTCGACAAGACGATGCCTGTCTACATCACCTATTTCACCATGGCCCGCGACATTGACGGCAAGCTGGCGACCTTCGACGATATTTACGACCGCGACGCGCCAGTCCTCGCCGCGCTGGACAAGCCGCGCATCGCCAACCGCGCCCGCGTGACGGACGAAGAAGTGGTGCCGCTGGAAGCGCCGGGTGCCTGACTGACAGCAAACGCGAAAAATGGCGCGGAGACCGGCAGGTTTCCGCGCCATTTCCATGCGGTGCAAAGACGGTGACGGTCAGTCCGGCGGCGGCAGGTTCAGCCGGTCCGCAAAGATCAGGCGGCCGCCAGCCACCTGCACCAGCGCCTTCTTGAAATCCGCCTCGCCCATCGCGAAGCAGCCGTTCGACCTGCCCAGTCGGCCCCAGCGCGCAACATGTTCGGGTTCGGCATAATCGGCCCGATGCATCACGATAGCCCGGTCGAGGGCGTTGTAATTGGTGGAATCCAGCCCCAGCAGACGGACGGATGTGCCATAGCGGCCCGAATACCAGTTGCGGGTGGCAAAGGCGCCGCTGCTGGTCGCATTGCTGCCTTCGACATTGGAGAACAGGTTGAGAAAGCCGTCATGCTCCGGATCGGATCCGGTGCCATGGCTGACCAGATGCGACTCAACGATCCCGTTTTCCAGATTGACGAAATGGAAGCGCGGAATGGACGAATGAAGCGCGAAATCCGCGATAGCCACCCGGTCGCGGTGCCACAGGACGTCCGCAGGCGCGCGCGCGATCTCGCGCCGGGCGATCTCCATCAACTGTCGGTCGCGCAAATTCAGGGCGATGGGGCTGGCCGGAAGGCGCGCGGGGAAGGCCATTGCCGCCCCAGCCACCATGCCCGCCTTCAGGAGGTCACGTCTATTCATACGCGCACCCATAGCAGCAAGGCGCCTAACCTGTCGTGAATGTAATTCGCGGCATCGTCGCAGGGCACAGTCATCCTGCCGCAGAGCGTGAAGCTTCAGGCTGCGGATACCGGGTGTTCTCCCGCGCCATGGTCAGCATCGATGCCGCATGACGCCCCGCGACGATCTGCTGGTCGGCACCATATCCGCCGCCCAGTGCACTGGCCACTGGCAGGCCGCGCCGGCGCACTTCGCTCACTACGTAAGTGTCCCGCCGGGCCAGACCGTCATCGCTTAGGTTCAGCCGGCCGAGGCGATCGTCCCGGTGCGGATCGACACCGGCCTGATACAGCACGATATCGGGGCGGAATCCGTCGATCAGCACCGGCAGATGCCGCGCCAGTTCGGCGAGGTAAGCCTCGTCTCCGGTGCCGTCGGCCAGTTCGACATCCAGCCCGCTGCGCGCTTTGCGGACGGGGAAATTCTTGGCCGCGTGCATGGAAAAGGTGAATACATCGGCCCGGCCCGCCATCAGGCTGGCGGTGCCATCGCCCTGATGCACATCCAGATCGACGATCAGCACCCGGTCCGCCGCACCTTCGGCAATCAGGCGGTTGGCATTGACTGCCAGATCGTTGAACACGCAATATCCCGCCCCGGTATCATGCAGCGCATGATGGCTGCCGGCGGCGCTGTTCGCGGCATAGCCATGCTGCATGGCAAGCTGCGCCGCCATCCAGGTACCGCCATTCGTATGCCGCACGCGCGAGGCGATGCGCGGCGTCACGGGAAAGCCGATGCGGCGTTCCTTGTCCCGCGGAACGGTCGCGGTGAAAACCTGGTCGACATATTCGGGGTCATGCACCGCTTCGAGCCATTTACGCGGGCAGGGCGGCGGCGCATGTTCGGTGATGGGGTAGCCGCTTTCGCGCAGCGCCACCATCACCAGCGCATATTTGTCGAATTTGAACGTGCCGCTCTCGGGCGGCGGCGCCATGTAATCGGCATGGTGAACGACGTGGAGCAAGGTTGCGTCAGGCGGCAGCGGGAGCGTGCGGGCTGTTCGCTCCGGCATCGGGTACGACAGGGCGGGCACCGTGCCACATCGCGCTGCCTGCCATCGTCGCGAGCACCCCGACGACGATTACGTCGAGCGTCATCAGCGCCCATACGGCGACATCCGGCGCGCCCAGCGCCCATGTATGGTTCAGCCCGTGCCACCTTTGCAGCGGCACCCAGACGATCGCCACGAAAACGAGCAGGCGCAGCGATGCGACCCATCCCGGCAAGCGATAGGCGCGGCGCAAGCTCAGCTTGCTATCACCGGCAAGGGCCAGAACCATGAGGGGCAGCAGCGGCAGAATGGCGAGCGAAAAGGCTCTGTGCACCCACTCGGCCGCATCCGCACCCATGCTGCCTTCCAGCAGCAAGCCGGGAACGATCGAAGCGGCAATCAGGACAACCGCGTACAGCAGGTTCTTCCAGGCAACATCGCGCAAATCCCACCATGCGTCCTTGCGGTTCCGCGTTCCCAGAAAGCGAACGGTGGCAAGGATGGCGAGCAGCACTCCGGCCACCTTGGGATAGCCCCAGGCCATGCGCCGGGGATCGCCCGCCAGCAGGTTGAAGGCTTCGCGGCTTTCGAACATCCCGATCCTGATCTCGACGACATGCTGGATCGCTTCGGGCACGGCAACCAGCGCCGGGACCAGCGGCGCCAGCCACCAGATACGGAACCCGTCTCGCAGCACGGAGCCGAAGCGGGCGAGAAGCTGCCGCACCACGCCTATTCCGCCGCCGCCAACCGCCCGGCATCATTCATCGAATCCTCGATCTCGGCAGCCTTCGCCTCGACCAGATCGACGATGTGGTCGAGCATGTCGGCGCTCTGCACATGATGGTCGGTCACGCCCGACAGATAGACCATGTGCTTGCCCGCGCCGCCGCCGGTGATGCCGATATCGGTCTCGCGCGCCTCGCCGGGGCCGTTGACCACACAGCCGAGGACGGACAGCGACAGCGGCGTCTTGATGTGCTGCAACCGCTCCTCCAGCGCCTGGACGGTGCGGATGACATCGAAACCCTGCCGCGCGCAGGAGGGGCAGGATACCACCCGCACGCCGCGGGTGCGCAGGCCCAGCGCCTTCAGCATCTCGAAACCGACGCGAATTTCCTCTTCCGGTTCCGCTGACAAGGACACGCGGATGGTGTCGCCGATACCCGACCAGAGCAAATTGCCGAGGCCGATGCTGCTCTTGACCGTGCCGCCGATCAACCCGCCTGCCTCCGTGATGCCGAGATGCAGCGGGCAGTCGACGGCATCGGCCAGGCCCTGATAGGCGGCTACGGCCAGGAACACGTCGCTGGCCTTCACCGCGACCTTATATTCGTGGAAGTCATGATCCTGCAGCAGCTTGATATGATCCATCGCGCTTTCGACCAGCGCTTCGGGGCAGGGTTCGCCATATTTTTCCAGCAGGTCACGTTCGAGGCTGCCGGCATTCACCCCGATACGGATCGCGCAGCCATTCGCCTTTGCGGCACGGACGACTTCTGCCACCCGTTCGCTGCTGCCGATATTTCCGGGGTTGATGCGGAGGCAGGCGGCACCGGCATCGGCAGCCTCCAGCGCGCGCTTGTAATGAAAATGGATATCGGCGACCAGCGGCACGCGCGCGGCCCTGACGATCTTGCCGAAGGCTGCCGTGCTTTCCCGATCGGGGCAGGAGACGCGGATGATGTCCGCCCCCGCTTCCTCGCACCGGCGAATCTGGTCGATTGTCGCGCGCGCATCGGATGTCAGCGTGTTGGTCATCGTCTGAACGGTAATGGGAGCATCGCCGCCGACGGGCGTGTTGCCGACCATGATCTGGCGGCTCTTGCGGCGCTCGATGGTGCGCCAGGGGCGGATGGCATTCATGGGTGGGGGCCGTTCTCTGGTTCGGAAGGATCAGGGCAGGGGCACATCTGCTGCGGCCGGAGCCTTGCCGCCGGATGGCAGCGAAGTCGCAGCAGGGTCGCAGCGTCGGTCATCACAGCCGCCTTAACAGGTTCGGAGTGAACTGGGAATTGCCTCCGGTCAGGTGCCTGCGAGCGAATGTAGTGTTCGTTACAGCCGCAGTTCGAACAGGAATTCATCGTCCCGGTGATTGCCTACCCAGAAATCCACATCGGCAATCTTGGTGAAGCCATAGCGCGCATAGAACCGCTGCGCTCCGGGATTGTCGCTGTAAACGGTCAACTGGATGGCGTCCGCATTCCGACGCCTCGCTTCCTCCAGCGTCCAATCCATCAAGGCTGCGCCCAAACCCCGGCCCGTCAGATCGGGCTGCGTATAGAGCTGGCCGAGTGCGATCGGGCTCCGGGCATCGGAACAGGCGGCATAGGGACTGGCAAGGGCAAGCTTGCAGAAGCCGGCGAGCCGCTCGTCCATGATCGCCAGACAGTAAATCCGGTCCGGATGCGCGATTTCGCGGGCGACCACTTCCGGCGCATAGACGTTCTGCAGAAAGCGTTTGAGATCGGGCGTCTGGTAGATATGCCCGAAAGCAGCGACGAAGCTGTCGCGGCCCAGTGCGGCAAGAGATTTGGTATCGTCCAAAGAAGCGGGGCGCAGGATCATGATCCCGCGCCCCTATCTGTATTCAGGCGATGGTTTCAAGCCATCGCTTCGTCAGCGATCAGGCCCCGGGGGGCAGATCGTCGTCGCGGACGATCGGATCGGTCGTCCGCTGCGAAGCGGCGCTGGTTGCCGGCGCCGAAACGGCGGTGCTGCGGCTGCTGCTGCCCGAAGATTTCAGCTTGCTGCGCTCTTCACGCACCTTGCTGTCCATTTCCTCCAGCTTGCGACCGGCCCACTGACGGCCGCCAAGACCGAAGGCGAGCGCTCCGCCGACACCGAAGGCGACCGCGCCTGCGATCACCAGTGCTGCAAACGCCATCTCGATGATGTTCTCGCCCACGCTCATGAAGCGCAGGCCCATGAAGGTGAACAGGATGATGGTGGCCCATTTCACGATCTGTCCGGCAAGGCTGCTTTCGCCTTCGCCGCCCCCGATCATCCGTTCCAGCAGGCGGGCGATCATGAAGCCGATCACGATGACGACCGCGCCGAAGATGATCTGCGCACCCAGTTCGAGCACCGCGTCGAGGATCTGTGTCAGTTCGGGAAACCCGAGCAGGCGCGTTGCCGCGATGGCAAAGAACAGGATGATGGCAATCTGCGCGATGCGGGCGATGATGCTCGTGATGCTGGTGCCTGCCGGCAGGATATCGGTCGAACCGATGGCGCGGTCGACACCCAGGCCGGGCAGGATTTCCTTCAGGATTTCCACGACGAACTTGCTGATCAGATAGCCGATGCCGAGCAGGATGGCCGCGCCGATGATGCGCGGAATGGCATCGAAGATCAATGCGAGCATGTTGCTGGCGGGTTCGGAAATCGTCTGCAGGTCCAAGGCTTCCAGCGCCATGATGGCGACAGGAATGATGATCAGCACGAAAACGATCGTGCCGATGGTCTGGCTGATCTTGTGATTGCCGGTGACTTCGGCAGCGCCGCCGCGATTGACCCATTTGTCGAAATCGAAGGTCTGGAGGGCAGTCACCGTCAGATCACGCAGGATGCGCGCAATCATCAGGCCGATGAAGAAGATCAGCGCAGCGCCGATCAGGTTCGGGATGAAGCCGGCGATGTCGTTCAGCAAACGCTGCACGGGCGCCATGACTGGTCCAAGGTCAAATACGTTGAGCACCGCAATCAGGCCGAACAGCCAGATGATGAGGGCGACGATCTTGCCCAGGCTTTCACCAAGGCTGTGCCCATTGCCGGTGTGGCGCTGGAAAAACCGCACATTGTCGACGAGTTTGGCGAATGCCCATTTCGCCGCCCTGGCCAAGGCCCAGGTGACGATAAGAATGATGATTGCGAGAATGATATTCTCAGCCAGTTGCACTGCTGCATCCTGGTTGAAGCGGTAATTGCCCATGCGCATTATGTTCTCCCCTGAACTTGCGTAACGCGTGCCTAACACAGAGCAACCGTCATTATAAGGGCAGGTTCCCAAAATAAGGGAAGGTTCCCGAACGACTTCGGGGGATCAGGCCAGATCGCGTCCCCGTGCCTGGCGATAGCTGCCCAGAATGCGCAGTTCCTTGCAATGGAAGGCAAGTTCGTCCAGTGCGCGGTCCACCCCGGCATCGCCGGGTGCGCCGATGATGTCGGCATAGAACATGCTGGCGGAAAAGCTGGCGCCTTTCTGGTAACTCTCCAGCTTCGTCATGTTGACGCCGTTGGTCGCAAAACCGCCCATGGCCTTGAACAGGGCGGCGGGAATGTTCTTCACCTCGAAGATGAAGGTCGTGATCGCGACCTCGCCCGCAAGGCTCGCCGGATCGAGCGGTTCGGGCGCGAGCAGGACGAAGCGCGTCATGTTGTCGGCCGCATCCTCGACGCGCCGGTCGACGATCTCAAGCCCGTAAAGATCGGCGGCGATGGCAGGGGCGATGGCGCATAGGGACGGATCGCCCAATTCGGCGACATAGGCGGCGGCGCCGGCGGTATCTGCGTAGCTGAGCGGCACGATGCCGCGTTCCTGCAGGTAATGGCGCGACTGGCCCAGTGCCTGCGGGTGGCTGTAGGCAGCCTCGAACGGGCCGATCGCACCATCGGCTCCGCGCAGGCCCATCAGGGCATGATGGATCGGCATGAAATGTTCGGCCACGATGGCAAGGCCGCTTTCCGGCAGCAGGAAATGGATGTCGGCTACCCGGCCGTGCTGGCTGTTCTCGATAGGAATGATCGCGGAACCGGCGCGGCCATTCTTCACGGCTTCGATGGCGTCTTCGAAACTGAAGCAGGGCAGCGGCAGCGCCTCCGGCGCGAATTCCTGCGCCGCGCGGTGCGAATTTGCGCCCGGCGCGCCCTGCAGGGCGATGGCGCGGGATGGCTCTGCTGCGGCCGCGGCCTGCATCTTTTCGACCATGGCGAGGGCTGGGGCTGGGAAGCTGCGCATGGCGGCCCCGCTAAAGGGGGACCGGCAGCGGGGCAAGCAATATGCCCTTGGCGCGGGCGAAGCGCTGCTCCGGCAGGGCAGCCTCTTGCAACTCGCGGCAGGCCTGACTAGAGCATGCGGCAAATCTGCCCCTGCCGTATGTGCGGCAGGATTCGACGGGCAGGCAAATGTAGAGACGCGATAGATTATGGACGATCGTTTCAACACCGCCGCTGGCTGGGTACTGGGTGCCGCGATCGTGGCGCTGGGCCTTTCCAGCATTTCCTCCCGCTGGTTCGAGACTGAACGGCCCGAGGAGATGGGCTATCCCATCGAAGGTGTCGTCGAGGAAGGCGGCGGGGAAGCCGGCCCGTCGCTCGCCACCCTGCTCGCCAGCGCCGATGCGCTTGCCGGTGAGAAGGTGTTTGCCAAATGCACAGCCTGCCATTCCATCGCGCAGGGCGGCGCCAATGGTATCGGCCCGAACCTGTGGGGCGTTCTCGGCAAGCCCATCGGCAAGCATGCCGCAGGGTTCGCCTATAGCTCGGCCCTGGCCGAACATGGCGGCGAATGGGATTACGAGGCGATGGACGCCTGGCTGAAAAGCCCGCGTGCCTTTGCTTCGGGCACCAAGATGAGCTTCGCCGGACTGTCCAGCGCCGAAGATCGCGCTGCCGTCATTCTGTATCTGCGCGAAAATGGCGGCGGGCCGCCGCTGCCGGAACCCGAAGCCGAACCGATACTGGGAGAGGAAGTGGGCATTGACGGCGCTGCGGAAGGGCCGGGTCCGATCGAGGGCGGCGGCATCGACAGCGCTGCTCAGGCAGCGGGCGCGATGTCCGACGAACAGCCGGTGCCCGGCGCAGGTGCCGCGGTATCGAACAGCGGCACCAAGCCGGGCGAGTGACAGGCGGTTCGGCTGCCGCTTACGCCAAGCCACAGGTCTGAATCAGCCCACCTGTCGCAATGACTGTAAATCACGCGCAATAGCTCTGCGTCCGGCCATGCCTTAAACCTGCGGTTTGCGGCCTTGCGCGATGACATACCATTCCGAACTGCCTTTGCGGCTGGCGGGCGGTTTGGCATGCTTCACGGTGCGGAAATGCCGCTTCAGCAGGTCGAGCAGTTCCTTGTCGGTTCCGCCGGCCAGTACCTTCGCCACGAAGGCGCCATTGGGTGCCAAGGTCTGGATGGCGAAGTCGGCGGCCGCTTCGACAAGGCCCATGGTGCGCAGATGATCGGTCTGCTTGTGACCCACGGTATTTGCCGCCATGTCCGACAGGACCAGATCGGGCGGTCCGTCCAGCGCCTGTGTCAGCATGTCTGGCGCGGCATCGGCCATGAAATCCATCTGCAGGATGGTAACCCCCTCCAGCGGCTCCACTTCGAGCAGATCGATCCCGACGATGGCCGCTTTGGGGGAGATCTTGCGGACCACCTGTGCCCAGCCGCCCGGCGCGATCCCCAGATCGACCACGCGCCTCGCACCCTTCACCAGGGCGAAACGCTCGTCCAGTTCCAGCAGCTTGTAGGCCGCGCGGCTGCGATAGCCGTCGGCCTTCGCCTGTTTGACGTAAGGATCGTTCAATTGCCGTTCCAGCCACCGGGTACTGGACGCGGTGCGGCCCTTCGCCGTGCGGACGCGCTTGTCCGGATCGCTGCGTGAACCTCTCATGCTTCTGCCCTCGCCAGATCGGCATGATCCGCAGCCATGAGGCTGCGCAGGATACCTTCGCGTATGCCGCGATCCGCCACGCCAAGCCGGTCGGCTGGCCAGAGATCGAGAATGCTTTCCAGAATCGCGCAGCCCGCCACGACCAGGTCGGCGCGATCGTTTCCGATGCAGGGCAGGGCGCGCCGCTCGGCCGGAGACATGGCCGACAGCCGGTCGCTGATGCCGCGCATGGATGCCGAGGGGACGATCAGCCCGTCGACCGCACGGCGATCATATTGCGGCAGTTCGAGATGCAGGCTGGCGAGCGTCGTCACCGTGCCGCTGGTGCCGAGCAGGCGGATGTCTTCGCCCCGTGCGGCATCGGCGACCCGCCCGGCGAAGGGCGCGAAGCTGCCCGAGACGAGCCGCCGCATTTCGGCATAGCGGGCAAGGCGTGCATCGCGCGTGTCACCTTCGGACCTGCCGACGGTATCCGTCAGCGAGACGACGCCCCAGGGCACGCTTTGCCAATCGACGATACGCGGCACCGGGCCGCCGGGTTCGATCAGCACGAGTTCGGTCGATCCGCCGCCAATGTCGAAGATCACTGCCTGGCCCGCCCCGCTCTCCAGCAGGACATGGCAGCCGAGCACGGCAAGACGGGCTTCTTCCTGCGCCGAGATGATATCGAGGACGATCCCGGTTTCCTCGCGCACCCTTTCGATGAAGCGGGCCCCGTTCGCCGCGCGCCGGCAGGCCTCGGTCGCCACCGAGCGCGCCAGATGGACGTTCCGGCGGCGCAGTTTCTCGGCGCAGACATGCAGGGCGCCCAATGCCCGGTCCATGGCAATATCGCTCAACCGCCCCGACATGGCGAGGCCTTCGCCCAGCCTGACCACCCGGCTGAAGGCGTCGATCACGGTGAAATCCGGCCCTGAAGGGCGCGCGATCAACAGGCGGCAGTTGTTGGTGCCAAGATCCAGCGCGGCATAGGCCTGCCGCCCGGCGGGCACTCGGGAATGGCCAGCGCCGCCTGCGGCGTTCGGCTTGCGTCCGGCGCCTGCGATCTGCGCCCCGGTGGGCCGATCGCCATCCTGCCCATTTGCGTCGGCGCGACCCCGCTGCTTCGTCTTGTCGGCCTTTCGCGGCCGCTTGCGGTCCGGACGGGGCCCCTTCGACGGGCCGGTTCCGTGCGCCTGCTGCCCCGACTTTTCGGGACGGCGCTGTTTGGGCTGGGAGGGACGCTTGTAGCGGAAATCGGCGACCTTACCCGATCCTGCGCCTTTCTTGCCACCAGCCTTGTCGGTGACGTCCGGCGGAATGGAATCCGCCATATCTGATACTTTCTTTTCCTCCCGCGCAGTTCGCACGGGGACCTGTCGGGAATGCTAGCGCGGCAGCGGCAGCAGGGCAAGGGCAGCCGCAATCGGCAGCGCGCCGGCAAGCGGAGCATCCCGCTGCGGCACCGCGGGCAAAAGTGCCTTGACCCGTTAATTGCCGCACTCTAGAGGCCCCCACGATTGCCCCGTCGTCTAATGGCAAGACTACGGACTCTGACTCCGTCAATCGAGGTTCGAATCCTCGCGGGGCATCCACTTACCTGTCATTTTACCAATACTCCCAATTGGTTAGCGTGATGCATTGTCTAACTTTTCTGCCGGGTTAGACATTTCCTTCCCGTATGCTTTGGCCATTGCGCTATCAGCGCGGGCCGCATTTCCTGTGTCCCCAGCGTAGCGCCGGAACTCGCGAACAGTCTTGTGGCCGGTGATCGCCATGCCTTCTTCGTCGCTGCAATCAGCGTCCCTCAGGCGGCGTGCAGCAGCCTTGCGCAGCCCGTGCGCTGAGCAATGAGGCAGGCCCGCGGCGATGCAGGCGCGCTTGGTCATGTTGTAAAAGCCCTTCGCGCTAAACGCCTTGCCATCCTTGTTTTCCAGCAGCAGCAGGTTGCCCAGCGGCCCCGCTTCCAGTGCTTCGCGTAGCGGCTCGACAACGGGAACATCGACAGCGTTGGAGGTCTTGCTCTGCTTCAAGCGAATGCGACCGCCAGCGATTGCGCTATGGGTCAGAAAGCGCACGTCTCCGCTTCGTTGCGCCCCATAGAGCAGCAACGCAAAGGCCAGGCGGGGTTTAGTGCCCAGCGGGTGCTTAGCTTCGAACAGAGAAAGCTCGTCCTCAGTCCAGCGGTGATAACCTTCGCTTTCAGCCTTAGGCGGGCGAGTGTCCTTTACAGGATCAAACGTGCCCGGCACTATCCGTTCGCGCCGCGCCACGATGAATAGCTGTGCGAGCAGCTTCCTAAGCCTTGTCGCCGCGTGCGGCTTGTGACGCATCGCATTCATCACCCGTTGGATACGCTGCGCATCAAAGTCCCGCATAGGATCATTGCCGAACGTCGATCGGAACCGCTCCAATACGCCGCGATATACCGCTTGCGTTGCGGGTCGCAGGTCGAGGAACGCTGAGTCGCTGTAATATCGGGCTATGACATCGGAAACGCTGCCCGGCCGCACGCGCTCGGCTCCGATTGCCGGTGCTTCTGCTTCCATGCACGCGGCATATTCGCGGGCGAACTCTTTGGTGCCGTAAGGAGCCTTGAAATAGTGCGACGGAAAGCCTTTGCGCCGGAACCTGTAGCGCCGCTTGCCGTGCCGATCCGCAAAGCTCGTCACAAATTCGAAGCGGCTTTTCATGACGCGCCGAACTCGTCTAGCCGCACGTCCAGATCGTCATTGGCAGAAGCCGCCTGTCCCGCCTGCGGGGTCATAGTAAAAGTGAACCCGCCCAGCGGATCGACGCGGCCCTTCAAAACGACGCCGTGAGCCGCGACAGCGCAGGCCATCCGCTCTAAATCGTCTTTCGAGATAAGGGCTTTGCGTCCGGACATGGCTCTATTCTGCCGCCTCCGAACTGCCTTGTGTAGCTTCGCTTCGCGCACGCGGATTCCAGCCCTCGACCTGCCGCACTTCATCAGCATCGAGCACGCCAGTTTCCAGTGCGATCTTGTGCGCGTTCCAGCGGGTTTCGGGATCGCCGCGAAGGAAGCCGGATAGGTCCAGCTCCAGCTCGTAAGGTGCGCCAGTGGCGAACAGCGAACGGGCGAACTCCGCTTCAATCTTGCGTGCCCAGGGTGCGAGGCAGAACGTCGCGAACCAGCGGCCCGCCGTCTCGGAATTGGTAAAAGTGTTGTGGGTGTAATCCCCGACGATCGGCGGCGGCACCTGGAACAGCCTGGCAATTTCTTCCACGCCGAAGCGCCGCGTTTCCAGCAGCTCGGCATCCTCAGGCGATATTTGCGCCGCCTGCCATTCCAGTCCGCCGTCGAGTATCAGCGCACGCCCTGCATTGCTTGCGCCAGCGTGCTTCGCATTGAACTGGTGCCGCAGGTCGTTCTTCTGCTCAGGCGTCATAGTGCCAGGGTGCTTGATTACGCCCGAAGGATTCGCCCCATTGGCGAGAAAGTTGCGAGCGTGCCGGTTCGTCAGTTCCACGCCGGTCACAGTGTCAGCCGATCGCGAAAGCCGCGAAACGCCGATTTTGCCATCATTCGTGCGGTCGCGAAGGTGCAGCACCTCGCCCTCCAGCAGGCGCCGCGAATTGCCCTTGCCGTCAGAAATATCATAGGCAAGCCGTCCGCTGGAAAGCTCTTGCACCGTGACATTGCCCCAGGGGATGAATGACAGGCCGGAAACCTGCCCGCCGCCATTGCGCTCAATTTCGATAAGGCCATTGCCGGTAAGTAGCGCCGATGCAATCCAGTGCTCGATGAGGTCGGGCCAAGTCATCGCACTATTCGGCCCACCGCGAACAAGGCGTGCCAGCGGGTGCATAGGCTGCTCCAATCGCGTGCCGCCGTCGCGCCGGTAAACAAGCGCCGGAACGTAAGCTAGGGCCGACGCAATTGCCGTGGTGCAGGCCAAGACGGTCGAGATATTCTCTGCTGCCCGTGCAGACACGCCAGCATAGTGTCCCGTCATCGGTGCCAGCGCCTGCCAGCTGGGGTCCAGCGGGGAAGCATCATTGCGGCGTTCAAGGCCCATTAGGCTCAATGTGCGTGCGATCATGCCCATTGCCGTGCCTCCGCCAGCCGAAGCGCCCTTGCGCGCTTGTGTGCCCCGTCATGGCGCTGGAGCGCCCTCAGGGCGATTTCCGTGCCTTCATAGGCAGGCCATGCAGAAACGACGCTGATTTCGCGCAAGCCGATCGTGCGCAGCGTGCGGGTGCGTCCCTCCCATTCTTCGCCGCCATCCGGCACGGTGAACCCGAAAGACATTCCGCCCAAATCGCCGCGCTCGGCAAGCGCCAGAACGTCCCGGCCCGCTGCCGTGTCAGGCAGATCGAGCGCGAAGGCCAGGCCGCGCGTGTCCTCTTTCAGCGTGAGACTGCCGGTGCGGGTGCGCCCCAGAACCTTGCCGTGATCGTGGTCGAGCAAGGCCAGAATATCACCAGTCAGCGCAGACCGGAAAGCGCCGGGGGCGATGCGCTCCCGAAAACTTCCCAAGTCTGCCTCAGCTTCAAATGTGGCAGCATAGCCCTCGATGCGCCGCCCCGAAGTGCGAACCTCGCTGGCTGCACGCCGTTCAAGGGTTGCCGCCGCGCTCATTAGACAAGGACTCCCGATGCCTTCACGAAGGAAGCCGGGCGGCGAACGCCGAAGTCCACAGTCGCCATTGCCCGCACCAGAATGTTGCCCTTGGAATAGGCTGTCTCTGCAAACGGGTTCACCAGAATGTCGAGCTGCGACCAGATACCGATCAGCAGATCGTTCCAGTCGCCATAGACCAGCCCGTGCTCGTCAGTGCCTGCACCCAATTCATCGGGTGCCTGATTAGTGAAGTAGGTCGTCTCGCCATGGAAAGTTTCTGCCAAGGTGATCGGGTGCCCATCAGCATCGCGCAGCTTCGTCGCGTCAGCGCGAACGCCGTTGGTCGAAAGGAAGGCCCGCGACGTGCCGACATTCGCAATGTCTGCCGCAGCGATCATGTTTGCCGAAGTCGTGAACAAATCCGTGTCGAATGCCACAGACGGAACAGCAGCGTCGTTCAGGATGCCAAGCGGCTCAGCGCCCGTTCCGCTGCCCGCGATCGCTGCACGGTCGATTTCCAGCGCGATATTGCGGCTCATCATGTTGCGCACCAGCTGCTCGACCTGAGGCGATGACTGCTGGAGCAGTTGCCGCGAAAGCTCGGTGATGACGCCGACGTGATGCGGGGTCAGGGTGAGAGAATCGAAGGAAGCGCCGTCGACCGGCAGCGCCTCATTTTCGTTCACCCAGGCGACGTTAGGCGATCCGGTTTCACGCGGAATGACAACATCGCCAGTCAGGCCGGAAAGCGTTGTCGCGCCCAGGCGGGTGACAATCGCCGTTGCAGTCAGGGCAGACGTGAACAGGTCCGGTCGGAAGTCGGTCGGCGTAACAGTGCCAGCCGTGTCGGTAGTCATGGCTGCACGCTGCTCGAAAGCCTCGGTGGCAACATAGACGCCCTTGGCCGGTGCCCCGGCGCGCTCCGCAAGCATCGCCTGCTCGCGCTCGATCTTGGCGCGATCGGCAACGGGCATTCCAGCACCATAGCGAAGCGTCTCGACAAGGCTCTGGTTGCGCAATTCAGCAAATTCGCCGCCGTCTCGCGTCACCAGCGCACGGCCACTCTCGGCACGTTCCGCATCATCAATCTTGCGCTGGCGTTCCAGCTTGCCATCGAGGGTGCGCAATTCGGTTTCCGCAGCTTCGAAAGCCGCGTTGTCGTCCTTTTCGTGGGCAGTGTTCATGCGGTCCACCAGGGCCGCGCGCTGCTCTAGCAGTTCCGCAGTTTTCATGCTTTCAGTCCTTCTATGTGGCCGGGGCATCGTGCCCCGGCGCTCAGATTGCCCACTGTCTCGCGACGTTGGCCAAAGGGTTCGACATGGAGCAGCGCCGGGCATGCTCCTTCGCCAGCGCCGGGCATGGCGAGCCGGGTCGATCGGCTAAACTCAGTCTTCACGCAGGAAGCCCGCACAAACGCCGATCGCATCGCGATGGATGAAATCGAGCCAGATCAAGCGAGCGCCGTTTCGGTGCATCCCGAACACGTCGAAGAGCGAGATCGAGAGCTTCCCTTCGCCTTCAAGCGGCACCGCAACGATTTTGGTAGAGCGACCGTAGGGTGAGCTAATCAGGACAGTGTAACTGTCGGGATAAAGGCCCGCGTCCAATCGCTCTTTTCCTTCATATTGCTCGCAAACGTAGATCCATTCGCATGCCGAAGAGTAGGCGTCCCCCGGCTTCACGCCCTGCCGCACCAGTTCGGCGGTAGCAGCCAAAGCGAGGACACTCCGCAGGGTCAGCAAGTGTGGAAGGCCATTTGCCGAAGCCTTTGCATCACGGCTTTGCAGCGTAACCTGTTCGCGCTGAAACCAGGAGCGAATGGTGTTGGCCGGAACTTTCGCCGCGACAGCAGCGACGGCCACCGGGAACAGTGCTTCGTCTAGGTTTTTTCGATCTTGAATATTCATTCGGACCTCATGCGTTTGCATGTGGCCTAGCTGATGCAATTGCATGAGGCAAGCGGATAATACCCGATCTCGCCAAAGACCGGGGATAAGTCACTCAGCAGCCGCCGCTTCCACCGCCTGAAATCTCCTGCCCAGAGTCGAAACAGCCTTCGTCCAGGTCCATGTCGTCATCATCGCAGCCGCGATCGTCCACGCTGCTATCGGGATCGCTAATCGGGCAGCCGGGTCCGGTGTCGAGCTGCGCAGATTGTGGCGCGAAAAAGTCATCTTCCACCCGTTCGCATTCTAGATCGGCATCGCCGTCCAACGTGTCCGCCAGATCGATCGCCACCGCGATGAAGCCGTGCAGCTCCGCGCGCGTGAACCGCGACAGGATGCGCGATACGGCAGGCGTGGGGGGAAATTGATACGGGAGGGTGACAGGGCGGAATCCGCCTGTAGGGATATTGGTAGCCATGATTGATCCTCACTTGATCGGTTGTGGTTAGGGGCGGCTCAGCGTTGGCGCGCTGGGTCGTCCTGCTTGGTGTTATGCGACCAGAGGGAGTCTAGGTCAATGTCAGACGATATGAGAATCACGAACTTCCCGGATGCGGGTTCTGTCGAGAGGGTAGCTCTCGACTTGGCGTCTAAAATTGGTGCTTTCGAAAAAGGTGTTCCGAAGAGTCGAGAATACTGGCTCGATCTTTATGAAGAATGCCACCATGTGGTTCGTAACGGCTTTCGGCGTGAAAAGGCGAGCTTCTAAACCCACTCCACGCCACCGCCTGAATAAACCTGCGGCCCTTCGTCTGTAGCGGCGAGGCCGCAGGCCATGATTGCGGAAACAATCCCATCCACCCGATCGAGGCTCTTTGCTTTGGTCGGTTTTCTGTTTCCGGCACTGTCGGTTTCCACGATGACATTGCCCGCCTGCCAGCGCAGCAGCGGGTTATCATTGTGCTGCATCTGCCGGTTCAGCAGCGCCGTTTCGAAGGCATCCACCGCAGCCGCGTAGCTCTTGAAGCCGGGCACAAAGTCCGTCATCGGCAGGTCAATGCCCTCATCGCTCAGCAGCTTCTTCAGCCGTGCCATCTGCCAGCGATCGAAGGCGATCCCTTGCACGTCATACCGGCTGCGAATGTCCGCCAATTGCATCGCAATCGCCAGATCGTCACGCGCATTGCCGACCGTGGTTTCTGCCCATCCCTCAGCAGCCCAGCGATCATAGGGCACGCGATCCGTCTCGACCCGCTTGGCGATCGTGTCAGCAGGAAACCAGTGCCAGGCGAGCAGTTTGCCTTCGTCGGGAAAGTAGAGCGCCAGCGCAGTCAGATCGCGGGTGCTCGACAGATCCAGCCCGCCATAGCACCGCTTGCCCTCCAGCTCGCCAACGTCGAAGGGTTCCGCATTCGCATCCCAGTCCGCCTGTTCGATAAACCTGCCCTCAGCCGCCACCCGCTGATTGAGCTGCAATAGTCTGAAACTTGGGGCGAATGACGGGGAGCGCATCGCCCGCGTTGCCGCGTCGGCAAATTGCTCGTCGTTCAAAAACTCGCCCAAAGCGGGATTGGCTGCGGCCCAGGCTTCGCAATCATCCAGCGCGCAATCATCGGGTGCAGCGTGCAGCTGCGTGTAAACCGTCGACACGGGTTCCCCGTCCAGCATCTCGGAAAAGAAATGCAGATCGTCAGCAGCCTGGGTGCTGATAGTGACGCCTAGCGCGGCCGTCCGCTTGCCCATGCCGGTCGCCAGATTGTCCCACAGTTCCCGGCTGCGCCATTGCGCCACCTCGTCAGCCACCCAGAAGGAAGGGGCGAGGCCGTGCGCCTTGCGAGCGTCGGACGTGAGCGCCCGCCAGATTGAGCCGGTTTCTTCGTCGGTGATTTCCTTTGTTTGGTCGCGAACGTTCACCCGCGCCGCCATCCACGGCGTTGCCTCGATATAGGCCCGCGTCTGCCGATACAGGACGCCAGCCTGCTCCCGATCAAGCGCAGCCGCATAGCATTCGCCATAGGGTTCATGGCACGGCCCTAGCAGGTGCGCCAGCGACAGCCCCGACAGCAGGGCGGATTTACCGTTGCCGCGCGCCACGCTCAGCGCAGCAAGGCGAATCAGGCGCGTATCGTCAGCAGCACGCGGCCCATAGACGCCGCGCACGAATTGCCGCTGGAACTCTAGCAGCTCCAGCTTCTCGCCAGCGCGAAGGCCAGAGACGATCGGTAGGGTTTCCAGAAAGGCGATGACGCGATCCGCCTCAGGCATTCCGTCCTTGTCCCAAGGGTTCGCAGCGATCGCAGCCGCTTCATGCTTCTTGCGAGCAGCACGCAGCCGCTTGTCGCCAGGCCCGCGCTTACCCATCGGATCGGCCCTTTAGGTTGCATTTCGAAACTAACTGATTGTGAAGGAACCCCGGCGCTCTTCTCCCCTCAGCTTTGAGCGATTTCCACGGATGCGCCGCGTCGAGCGGGTTGCCGTCAGCATCGCATCCACGTCGAGGCTTTGCCGATCGAACTGCACCCGCCTCCCTGCCCCGTGCCGTCTTTGCTGAGTGACAGGCAGGGCAGTAGGATCGCAGGCCGTCATGGCCGGGGAAGGGGTTGCCTCCATCACTTATGGGGTGAAGGTGATCGACGGTGTTAGCGATGACGTGCAGCTTTCCCATCGCCTTGCATCCTTCGCAGAACGGGAAGGCAGACAAGTGAGCTTTGCGCAGCCGCTTCCAATTGCCGGTGTTATAGGGCCATTCAGCCATGATCGTCCGCTTCCGGTCCTATCACGGCAATCACGGCAAAGTGTTTGAGAGTGCCGGCCAGCTTTACCGCCCGCGACCGTGGCACTCCCCCATGCCTGAGCAGTCCCTCGATTTCGCGAACTTGCAGCGGACGGGTGCAGGCGTCGAGCACCTGGAGCGCAACCTGTTTGTGCTCTGGCGTCATGCCTTCGACTAGTGTGCGAATGTCGGCCATCACAGACTCCTTTCCAATTCAGTGGCGAGGCGGCGTAAGGCGTGCTCAATCTCGCTGCGGTTTTCGAAGTAGTGCTCGGGGTTCCGCCAGTCGGGGCTGAGCCGTGAAACGTCGCGGGCAATCATGCGAGCGGTGCGGGCCGCGCTCATTGCCTAGCCTCCCATCGTGCAGCGGTTTCGGCGGGTGCTTCGCCTATCCAGCCCTCATCTTCATCAGGGGCGGCGGGCCGATTGGCCGCCCCGGTTATATCTTTAGATATAGGGGGGTTGAAGCGTGCAGGATTCCTGCGGGTTTCGTGCGGGTCGATGCAGGGGGTCGGTGCAGGGGGGGCGGTGCAGATTTCGACCGCTTTTATCCCCTGTTTCATCACCCTATTTGAACCGCGCCAAAGCGGTTGATCGAGCGCAATCTTGTCGGAGTAGATCAGCCGTTCCATGGCATTCTTGAAAGCAGTCTGAGACAGCCCTTTGCCTTCGATCATCGCTGCAAAGACCTTCGGGGCGTAGTTGCTGCCGGGGTTGTGTGAGACTGCCCTTTCCTTCTTTGTCGCGGACTCAAGGCAGCGCATGAATGCAGCGTTTTCGCCGTTCATCTTTATCGTCGCATCCATATCTGCCCGCGTATCGTCCGGCAGGTCGTCGTCGTGCCAGAAAGCGAAGTCGTGCCAGCGGAAGTTGAGCGCCTCGCCCTTCTTTGCATAGTTCGCCTTGCCGACGTTGATCGTGCGAATGTCGGTTTCCAGATCGTGCTCAATTGTGAAGTGAGAGCGAACAGCGTTTAGCCATGCCGTCGAGCCGGAATAGTCGTGTCCGCTCTCGCCAGGCTTTGAACCTTTCGACGGGTGCCCCAGCAGGATGATGGCAGCGCCGGTTTCGCCAGCGAGCCGGTTAAGCAGGTTCACGAATTGCGTCACTTGGCCGCGATCGTTTTCGTTGCCGGTGAACAGGTGCGCCACGTTGTCGAGCAGGACCAAGCGAGAGGAAGTTGTCCTAATCTTCGCCACAAGGCGATTGTAGGCCGCTGCGGGACGCAAAGCACCATCCTGCCCGAATGTTCCGAGCGCGTTATCGAGCCTGCCCCTGAGGCTTACCAGGTGCAGATTGTCGGCAAGAGTCGCCATGGGCACGCCCATAGCTTTGCAGATGTGTTCCTGCCGCCAATGCAGTTCGCGTGCATCATCCTCGCAGGTGACATAGATCGCCGGGGTTTCGTCGACTGGAAGGCGAAGACATTGCATGCCCGCCGCTGCTGCCGTGGCGAGCTGCTGAGCGAGCAAGCTCTTGCCTGCGCTTCCTGCCCCGGTGAACAGCGTCACTTCGCCCCGTGGTGCCAGACGGTCGATTACGAATTGCTTTGCCGTGGCAGGTTGTGTGGCAAGGCTGGAAAGGTCGAGGGATTCGAAGCCATCCGCTTCGCCAGCACGGTCGATCAGTTTGCGCAGGTCCGCCGCAGTGCCGGTCCAATCGAGAATATCGCCAGCGTCGGGCAAGCCGGGTAGCTCTATCAGGTGCGGGGTGCCGCCTGCTTTTTCGACAGCATCTTTCGCCTTTGCCGCTTGTGCTGCCCCAGCTTCGTCATTGTCGGGCAGAATATAGACCGTGCGGCCCTTTACATAGCCGCTGAACTCGAAGCTCTTCCAATCCTTGTGCGAGGTGGCGAGAAAGCCCCAGCCGGCCAGCTTATCGGCTTTCGCTTCGCCCTCAGCCATGAATATCGGCATATCATGTGGCGCTGAAACCAGATCGGGAAGTCTGTAGGGAATGCGATCGTCGCCTTGCCCATTCTGCCATCCTCCCCTGCCGTCCGGGCGATCGAAGCGGAACGTCTTGCCGCGCCCATCATCGCCCGGTTCGATCCGGTGCTTGCGGTAGAGCAGATTTCCGGCCGCATCCTCAAAAGTGAAAGTCGCCACGATCCGCTGCCCAGGCGCAAGGTGCATCGCTCCATCGCTTGCAGGCGATCCTGCCCGTTCCGGTGCGTGCCAGGGAACATTGTCATTGCGGGCCATACGATCGGGCAGAATGCCCTTAGCGCGCAGTTCATCTTTAATTGCCAGCGGGTCGCCGCCGTTGCTCGAATGGATCAGGACGCCATCGGGAGCGCCTGGTGCAAGGCTTGCCCAGCTGCCCCGATCGGCGTTGCTATGCCCCGGTGTCGGGAAGCAAGCGCGATTGCCGCTTACCTCGCCGCCCATAGCGGTTGCGATCTCGCGAAGGTTCGTCATTGCGCCGCCCTCCCGTTGTCGGTAGGCTTTGCAAACTTTTCCGCTCCCTTGGAATTGTGTGCCCTCGATCCGGTTGCCGCCAGATCGGGGGTAATTCTTTTGCGTCGTGGGGGCGGCCAAAGGTTAGACAGCCGGAACGTGTAGCCCGCAGGAAACCGTGGCGACAAAGTGCCGGTTAGACGTTGTAACCTGTTTGAATTACTTGAATTGTTCATGCCCTCGCGGGGCATCCATCATCATCTCACGACTTGTATGCGAACAGGCCGCACCCGTCCAGGCGCGGGTCTGTTATCGGGCGTTCTGTTCTCGTCCGTTCAGAGCCTTTCGGCGATCGTGCGGAGCGTATCGGCCAGCGCTGCACCGCGGCTGCCCGTGTTCGGCAGTTCGCCGGCGGCGCGCATCAGGTCTGCGGCCAGCGCAGAGTCATCCGCTGCTGCCGCGATGCGGAGGTCTGCACGGTCGAGAAGGCTTCGCAATGCGGAAAGCCTTAATTGCGGCAAGGTTCCGTCGCGCTCCATCTGGTCGAGATAGGCACGCGCGACGACGGGACTGGCGGGCCATGAGACGGGAAATTGCTGCTGCGGGTTGAACATCCCGCCCTGGTCCGCAAGGGCGGCGGCGGCAATTTCGGCTTCCGACAGGAATTCGCTCGGCTCAAGCGCCAGCACGTCCAGTCCGCGCGTGATTTCGGTGGCGTAGATGCGGCCAGCGTACCAGTAGGCCGACCAGTACCCGCCCAGCACCGCCTGTTCCGCGCTGATCGGACCGCGATCGAAATAAGCAATCTCGACCGGATTGGCACTGTCGGTGAAATCCACGAGGGAGATGCCGCCCTGATACCACGCCTGCAGAAAGATATCGCGGCCCGGAACCGGAATGATAGAGCCATTATGCGCCACGCAATTCTCGGTTTCGCCTTGCGGCGCCGGCAATTTGTACAGGCTGCGGAATTCAAGTTCGCCATCCACGATGTCGTAAATGGCATCGGCGCCCCAGTTCATCGGGTCGCGTGCCCGGCAACGCGGGCGCGATCCGCCGCCCCATTCGTCGGTAAACAGCACTTTCGAGCCGTCATTGTTGAAAGTGGCGGAGTGCCAATAGGCGAATCCCTTGTCGACCACCTCGTCGATCCGCTTCGGCCTCCGTGGATCGGAGATGTCGAAGATGATGCCATTGCCCGAACATGCACCGGCTGCGATATTGCGGGCAGGGAACACGGTGATGTCGTGGCAATGGTCCGTGCGCCTGGTATCCTGCGTGTTCTCGCCGTGATCGCCGCCGGCCCATAGTCCGGCGAGGCGGCCGGTCGCCTCGTCCGCGAAGACGGCAGGGCTGTCGATGATGCGCGCGTTCCCCGGATCGGCAAGCGGGATTTCCACCACATCGATGCGGAACAATGCGGTGCGGTCGTCGCCGGGTTCGGCCCCGACGCATCCGGCCAGTTCCTCCTCGTCGCGAATGCTGCTGGTGCCGGAGACATAGACCAGCAGATTGCCGCTATCCTGCCGGACCACCGAATGGGTGTGCGACCCCCGGCAGGTCTGCACCTGCCCGACCTGCCGGGGGCGGGTCCGGTCCGCGATGTCGAAGATCCTGATCCCGCGGAAGCGGTCCGCGCTGACATCCCCCGCAACGCCCTGCAACCCGCAGTCGACGCGCCCGCGCGTCTGTTCGACCGACATGATCAGCAGGTCGCCGAGGATGGATACGTCGCCCTGTCCGCCCGGACAGACGACCGAACTGACCAGCGTGGGCAGCCCGTCGGCTCTCAGATCATAGATGTTGAAACCATGATAATTGCCTGCAACCAGCGTATCGCCGGAAAAGGCGAGGTCCGTGTTGGCAAAGTCGAGAAGCGGCGACCGTTCGGAAAACTCCGTCTTGCTTTCCTCCTCACCCCTTTCAGCCGCATCGTCGTCCGCCGATGCTTCCGCCCCCGCTGGCTTTCCCGCAGCCTTCTTCGGCGGAGCAAGTCCCGCCGGATTGGCCGGATCGAAGAAGCCGTCCGGCTTGGGCAGGGCGGCCAGCAGGCGCATGTTGCTGGCCGCTTCACCTGCATCGCGGAAGCCTGCGGCAAGGCCGGCGCGGGGATCGCTGGACAGGCTGGCCAGCACCGCCGTCATGCGCTCGATCTCGGTGGTCTGGTCGTTCGTCACCTCGCTCGTGAATTCGAACAGGCGCGGGTCATAGGCGCTGCCGGGCTGTTCCAGCAGGTCTTCCACCATTTCCACCGCGCCTTCGTGATGGGCGATCATCAGGGTCAGGAACCGGCGGTCGAACGCCGTCCCCTTCGCGCCGCGCAACTCCGCCATCTGTTCGGGTGTGGCCATGCCGCTCATGGCGATCCCTTCCATTCCGGCGTGGTTCATTGCGGCATGGTCCATGCCGCTGTGACCCGCACCGCCATGCACCAGCGCCGCGCCCGCCGCGGGCACGGCCACGCCGCGTTCGCCCAGCCATTCGCGCATGAAGGCAAGCTCGTCCTCCTGCGAGGCGGTAATCCTGCCGCCGAGCGCCACGATATCGGGATTGTTGGTCCGCGCGCCGATCAGCGCCGCCATCTCCACCGCCTGGCGGTGATGCAGGATCATGTTGCGCATGAAGGCGATATCGGCGGGCGAATATCTGGTATCGGCGAGCGCGATGGCCTGTGCCGGGGTGAGCGCCCGGCCATCCTGCCCCGGCGAACCGGGCTGCACGATGGGCGCGGCACCCTGCGTGTTCGCTGCGGCGCCCTGCGCCTGCGCCGGGTTGGTTGCCAGCAACGCCGCCAGCATGCCGGTGCTGGCGGTCAGCCAGGCCCGCGCACGGCGGCGGGTCGGAAAGTCGCGGATCGTCATCGGTCAGGCCCCTGTTTGAAATGTCCTTGCCGCCCCTGATGCCCCGATCGTCTGCAAATGCCAATCCACTTGCCGCAACCGACCCCCATGCCTATCGCTCGCCTTCTATGACTGAAAAGAACCCCGATCACGATCTGACCGACCGTCGCTTCTATCCCGCCGAAAAGGAAGCCGCCTTTTCCAAGGCCAATCCGCTGCATACGCCGCAGACGCAGCATCCCGCCTACAAGCTGGCATTTCAGGACCGGGACTTCCTGCTGCGCGAGGAACTGCGCCCGGTGCGCTTTCAGCTCGAATTGCTGAAGCCGGAAATGCTGCTGGACGAGGCGGGCGTGGGTTCGACGCTGGTGATGTACGGTTCCGCCCGGATACCTTCCCCTGAAATGGCGGAAACCGCGCTGGCCAATGCGCCCGAGGACAAGAAGAAGATCGTCGAACGGCTGGTCGCCAAGAGCAAATATTATGCAGAAGCGCGCAAACTGGCGAGGCTGGTCAGCGAAAAGAGCATCGTCGAGGACGGCAAGCGGCAATTCGTCATCACCTCGGGTGGCGGTCCGTCGATCATGGAAGCTGCCAATCGCGGGGCGAGCGAGGCGGGGGCGGAGAGCATCGGCCTCAACATCGTCCTGCCGCACGAACAGGCGCCGAACGCCTATGTCACGCCCTATCTGTCGTTCCAGTTCCATTATTTCGCGCTCCGGAAGATGCACTTCCTGCTGCGCGCCAAGGCGGTGGCGGTGTTCCCCGGCGGATTCGGCACATTCGACGAATTCTTCGAGCTTCTGACCCTGATCCAGACGGGCAAGATGAAGCCGATGCCGATCCTGCTGTTCGGCAAGGAATTCTGGAACAGGGTCATCGATTTCGAAGCGCTGGCCGATGAAGGCACGATCAACCACGAGGATCTGGGCCTGTTCCACTGGTGCGAAACGGCCGAAGAGGCTTGGGATCACATCGCCGGGTTCTACGAGTTGAAGCCCTGACCCGCTGACGGGCCGGTGCGCACCGCCTGATGCCCCATCGGCCCGTTCCCCGTGCCGAAACCGGGGGCATTCTCCAGGGCCGCAAGCGTGAACTGCCGCGCCAGCCGCACGGCATGGTCCAGCGGCTGTCCATGACCGAGCAAGGTCGCGACCGCGCTGGAAAGCGTGCAGCCGGTGCCATGCGTATGGCGCGTGGGCACGCGCCGGTGATCGAAGGAGCGGACCGAACCGTCAGGTGCGACCAGGCGGTCGATCACGCGGTCGGCCGGCGCTGAACCGCCGTCATGTCCGCCCTTGGCCAGCACGTGGCAGTCGTGCCGCTTCGCCAGCATTGCCGCCGCTTCATAGATGCTTGCCGCGCTATCCACCGGCTGACCTGTCAGGGCAGCGAGTTCCGGCAGGTTGGGCGTGACCAGCGTGCAGATATCCATCAGCCCGGCGAAGCCTGCGACGGTCTCGGCATCGGCAAGGGCTGCGCCGCTCGTGGCGACCATCACCGGGTCAAAGACGATGGCTCCCGACCAGCTTGCCAGCCGGTCCGCCACGGCAGAGGTCACCGGGTTCGAACCTAGCATGCCGATCTTCACGGCGTCCGCTCCGATATCGCCGAGGCAACTGTCCATCTGCTGCACCACGAAGCTGGCGGAGAGCGCTTCCACGCCCTGCACGCCGGTGCTGTTCTGCGCGGTGATGGCGGTGACGGCGGTCATGGCGTATCCGCCGAGCATCGTGATCGTCTTGATATCGGCCTGAATGCCCGCGCCGCCGGAGGAATCCGATCCTGCCACCACAAGCACGCGCGGCGGCGGCGACGGATGGGACGCCTCCAGCCCCATCAGCAGGCGCCCCGCACCGCATCGCAGATGGAATGCACGACCCGTTTCACCAGATCCGCATCATCCCCTTCGGCCATCACCCGGATCAGCGGTTCGGTGCCGGATTTGCGGATCACGACACGGCCACTGCCGCCGAGGTCGCTTTCACCGGCGGCGATCGCGTCCTTGACGGCCTGCGCCGCAAGCGGATCGCCGCTTTCAAAGCGCACATTTTGCAGCAATTGCGGCACTGGATCGAACAGGTGCAGCATCTCGCTGGCCGGGCGGCCCGATTTCACAAGGGCGGCCAGAACCTGCAACGCGGCCACCGTTCCATCGCCGGTGGTGGCGTGGTCGAGCAGGATCATATGGCCCGACTGTTCGCCGCCGACATTGTAGCCGCCGGCCTTCATCGCCTCCAGCACGTAACGATCGCCGACCTTGGTGCGGATCAGGGACAGACCTTTCGCATCCAGGAACCGCTCCAGCCCCAGATTGGACATGATCGTGGCCACCACGCCGCCGCCGCGCAGCCGGCCCTGAGCCGCCCACTGGCTGCCGATCAGCGCCATGATCTGGTCGCCATCGACCGCCGTGCCCTTTTCATCGACGACGATCAGCCGGTCGGCGTCCCCGTCCAGCGCGATGCCGATATCCGCGCCTTCGGCAATCACGCGCGCCTTCAGCGCGTCGAGCGAGGTCGAACCGACACCATCGTTGATGTTCCGGCCGTTCGGCTCGACCCCCAGCGTGATGATTTTCGCGCCCAGTTCCCAGATCGCAGAAGGCGTTGCTTCGTAAGCCGCGCCATGCGCGCAATCGACCACGATGGTCAGATCGTCCAGTCGCACATCGTCGGGCAGCGATCGCTTCACGGCGTGAATGTAGCGCCCCCTGGCATCGTCGATCCGGCGGGCACGGCCGATATCGGCGGCATCGGCCAGTTCGAGTTCGGTTTCCAGCAGCGCTTCGATCCTCGCCTCGTCATCGTCCGACAGCTTGAACCCGTCAGGGCCGAACAGCTTGATCCCGTTGTCCTCGAAGGGATTGTGACTGGCGGAAATCATCACGCCGAGATCCGCTCGCATCTCCCGCGTCAGCAGGGCGATGGCGGGCGTGGGCAGGGGTCCGGTCATCACCACGTCCATGCCCACGCTGGTGAACCCGGCAACCAGTGCACTTTCCATCATGTAGCCCGACAGCCGGGTGTCCTTGCCGATCACCACACGGTGCCGGTGGTCGCCGCGCAGGAAATGGCGCCCGGCCGCCTGCCCCACGCGCATCGCGGTGGCGGCGGTCATCACGCCCTTGTTGGTGCGGCCCCTGATTCCGTCGGTGCCGAAGAATTGCCGTGTCATGCCATGCCTTTTCTTGTCGGCCCGATTGCAGCCGGTGAATTGCAAAGCGCTTCTGGCGCGTTACACGCCGCAAGGGAAGGCCCGTGCTTCATGCGGGTTTTCATCGTGGGCAAATCCGGGGACAGTATGACGGTAAGGGCGAGCGACGATGAAACGAGCGCGCCGCAGGGTGGCGGCGGCGACATGGTGGCGATCAGGCTGCCGGTCTGGTGGACCTTCGGCGGCCTGATTTCCGGCCTTCTGGTCGGCGCGTTGCTGGCGGGGCGACCGGCAATGGACACGCTGCTGCAAGTCGCGGAGCCGGTCGGCGTGCTGTGGCTTCGGGCCTTGCAGATGACCATCATCCCGCTCGTCGCCGCCCTGCTGGTGATCGGCATCGCCCGCATGGCCGAGGCGGCAAGCGCCGGGCGTACGGCGCGGCGGATGCTCGGCTTCATCTTCGTCATCCTGCTGCTGAGCGGAACCGCCACGGCGCTGGCGATGCCTGCGCTGCTGGCGCTGTTTCCGATACCCGCCTCGGCCAGCGCGCTGATGAGCGGAGGGGAACTGCAGGACGTTCCCGGTATCGCCGATTTCATCGCCTCGCTCATCGCGCCGAACCTGATCGCGGCAGCGGCGGAAACCAACATGCTGCCGCTTACCATCTTCTTCGCCCTGTTCGCCATCGCGGTTTCGCGCCTGCGGGCGCAGGACAAGGGGGTACTGCTCGGCTTCTTCCATGCACTGGCCAATGCCATGCTGACGATCATCGGATGGGTCCTGTGGGTCGCGCCCGCCGGTGTTTTCGCGCTGGCGCTGGGCGTTGCTGCGCAAAGTGGGGGCGGGGCCTTCGCCGCGCTGGCGCATTACATCCTGACCGTCTCGGCCATGGGAGTCATCGTGATGGTGGCAGGCTATGCTCTGGCGGTGATTGCCGGCGGACGGAACCTGTTCTCCTTTGCCCGGGCGCTGCTGCCCGCGCAGGCGGTGGCGATCTCGACGCAGAGCTCGCTCGCCAGCCTGCCGGCCATGCTGGACAGTGCGCGCCGGTTGCGGGTCACGCCAGCAGTCGCGGATTTCGCCCTGCCGCTGTCGGTCGCCATCTTCCGCGCCACCAGTCCGGCGATGAACATGGCCGTGGCAATCTATGTCGCCACTCTGGCCGGGATCGAACTGACGCCCGCATTGCTGGTGGCGGGCGTGGCGGTCGCCTTCGTCATCAGCATCGGTTCGGTCAGCCTGCCGGGGTCGATCAGCTTCGTCATCTCCATCGGACCCATCGCCATCGCGATGGGCGTGCCGGTCGAACCGCTCGCCCTGCTGGTCGCGGTGGAGATGCTGCCCGATATCATGCGGACATTGGGCAATGTGACGATGGACGTCGCCGTCACCACCGCGACCGACGGGCCGGAACGGACCGCTTCCGCCGATCCTGACGCGGCGGCAGTGCCCGGATGAATGGCGGCCGGAGAAAAAGCTGAACATCCTGCAACGATAGGCAGGCTGGCGCGTTGGCCCCATGAACCCGGATCAATCCATAGACCAAGGACATGCAACCATGGCTTTTGAAGTAACCCCGCTCCCCTATGACAAGGACGCGCTGGACCCGGCGATCTCGGCCGAGACGCTGTCCTACCATCATGGCAAGCATCATCAGGCCTACATCGACAAGACGAACAAGGCGATCGAGGGCACCGAGCTTGCCGATCAACCGCTTGAAAAGGTGATCGCTTCCGCGCGCAAGACCGATCAGGGCCTGTTCAACAATGCGGCCCAGAGCTGGAACCACGGTTTTTACTGGCATTCGCTCGCGGCGGAAAGCGGCCATCCCACCGATGAGCTGAAGAGCATGATCGACAGCGCCTTCGGTTCGCTGGACGATCTGAAAAGCAAACTGAAGGAACGCGGCGCCGGCCATTTCGCCAGCGGATGGGTCTGGCTTGCGGAAAAGGGCGGCAAGCTGACCATCGCGGAAACGCATGACGGCGATACGCTGGCCGACCAGGATGGCAACCCGCTGCTGGTGATCGACTTGTGGGAGCACGCCTATTACCTCGACCATCAGAACAAGCGTCCGGAATATCTGGAGCAGGTTGTCGACAGCAAGCTGAACTGGGGCTTTGCCGCCGACAATCTGCAGCGCGGCTCGACCTGGAAGTATCCTTCCTGAACCGGCAGGCAGGACGAAATCGTAAGGCCCGCCCTGCTCGGCAGCAGGGCGGGCCTTTATTCTGTATCTCTCATATTCTTGAACAGACCGTCCCGGCAGATGCCTCAGCCATCCTCAATTTCTATGGGAGAAGCCGGGAACAAGGATTCTCCGAACATGAAACCGATCAGGTTCGGCCGTCCCACATGGTCGATCAGCGCGGTCAGCATCAGCAGGAGCGGAACTGACAGCAACGCCCCGACAACGCCCCAGATCCAGGAAAAATAGCTGAGAGCGATGAGGATCATCACCGGGTTCATGGTGAAGCGCGCGCCCAATATGGAAGGCGTGACCACATTCGCTTCCACCGCATGCAAGGCGAGATAGGCACCGGCAGGCACAAGGCCCAGCAGGATCGTATCAGTCGTGCCAATGCCGAAAAGGCCCAGCAATGCGACCATCGCAAGCGGGCCGATATAGGGCAGGAAATTGAGGATGGCGGCCAGGCCGCCCCACATCACCGGTGCCTCCACCCCCAATGCCCATGCGCCGGCGGCAACGACGATGCCGACACAGATGTTGATGATCGAGACGGTCAGAATATAGGCGGCGACCCGGTCCTGCACCTCGCGCACGACCCGTGCGGCCTTGATCGAACTGCCGAAATCGGACCGGCCCAGCAGCAGGTGGCGCCGCAGGCGAACGCGCGCCTCGATCATGAAGAACGCCATCAGGAAGGTCAGCAGAACCTCCAGCACCACGGTTGGCGTCGCGAAGGCGACCTGTTCCATCATGGTCGGCGTCGCCAGAACCACTTCGCGGCCGCTTTCGCTACCCAATGCGCGGGTCAGCTGTTCGTTGATCTGCGCCAGCCAGGCAAGCTCCTGCCGCAATTCGCCATAACGCAGCACGATACGGTCGATCATTTCCGGCAGGCTGTCGAACAGGTCGGCAGCAGGTTGCAGAACGGTGCCCAGCGCGACGATGACGATGACCAGGAACAGCAACAGCGCCAGAAAGGATGCCAGTACATTCGGCAGACCCAGGGCCGCGATACGATCGGCAAGCGGCGATAGGAGGATGGTGAGAATGATCGCCGTCACCAGCGGCAGGAAGACCACCGATCCGATGGAGAGGACGAAAGGAAGCGCCAGGAACAGGCCGAGCCCCAGGATGAGCACCAGGGCCGAGATAAGGCGGATTTCCTGCGCGGCCATTCGCCCCGGAGCGGTCTGCTGCGCGTCCTTTGCAGAAACGGCCGAACCTGGTCCCGACGCGGCAGGCCGTGCCGACCCGCCGCCATCCGCATCCGCTTCGCCCGGGCGCGGGGCGGCAGGCTCATTCTCGGTCAGCCTGTCCGCCATGCTGCCTTATCTGTCAGCCAGCGCGCACGCGACCGTGCTGTGCCATGCCGGCGGTTCGGCCACGGCCGACGCAACTGGCAGGGTAGCGGGTTTGCCTTGCAAGTCAGGCGTTCCCGGCCATGCCGTTGCCCGCCGCCACATCGTCCAGTTCTTCCAGAATGGCGCGATGCGCGGTCTCGTCATCGATGGACCGCCTTGGAATGTCGCCATCGGCCAGCATTCCGGTCAGCGCGGCCCGCGCCCGGCCCACCCGGCTCTTGATGGTGCCGACGGCGCAGCCGCAGATCGTCGCCGCCTCTTCATAGGAAAAGCCGCCCGCGCCGACCAGCAGCAAGGCTTCGCGGCGTTCCGGCGGCAACGTCAGCAAGGCCCGGTGCATATCGGACAAATGGATCGGCTCCTCCTGACCGGCCGGTGCCGTCAGGATGCGTTCGGCCACATTCTCGTCATATTCGCCGCGGAACCGGTTGCGGCGCATGTCGGTCAGATAGGCATTGCGCAGGATCACGAAAGTCCAGGCACGCATCGACGTTCCGGGTTCGAACCGTTTCTGTGCAGCCCATGCCTTCAGCATGGTTTCCTGTACGAGATCGTCCGCCATGTCGGGGCGGCCGCACAGGCCGCGCGCGAAGGCACGCAGGTGGGGCACGACTTCGGTAAGTTCACGCTTGAACTCCGCCTTTTCGGCAGGCGTCCGTTCCGTATCGCTCATTTGCCGTCATCATTCAGCTGCGCGAGGAGATCATTGAAACTGTCTGGAAGCGGCTCTTCGATTACCGAGTCGTAAAGCTGGCGCAGCCCGTTCGCCCATTCGGGCGTCGTATTCGCGCCCCCGCCATCGGCATTGCTGCGCCGGGCATCGGTATTCTCGCCTGAGGACTGCGAACCGGATGTACCCTCGCGGCGGATATTGCCTGTATTCTTCTCTTCCCGCCCGGATGCACCGGCTGCGGCATTATCAACACTCATAAGAATTTCAAACCGCCCTATCTAAGATCGAGACCCCTGCCCGATATGCGACGCTGCCAGATCGGCTCCTGCAGATCGACAAGCCAATCAGCGGATTCGTCGCGCTGGGAGAAACATGCCAAACAATCCCTGTCGGGATGGAACGTATATCAAATTATATGGTTCCCCACATGAACGACTGCGACGCCACATGCAATCGACAGCTTGAGCCGACAGGATTATTTTGACCAGCTTTGTGAGGCCGAAAATCAGCAAATCGCGAGAAGTCGGGGTTACTGCTGCCGAAACCGGATCGAAGGCCAGGGGCAAGGGCAGGTCCGTTGCCGACGGGCGTGGGCAGCAGGGGCGCAGGTGGCTTGTCGAATATCCGCGCGCCGTTCCAATCGCCATTTTCCTGCTCATCGCGTCCATTACGGCGCTCAGCGTCTTCGCGATTGAGCGCGGCGAGCGCCAGCGCGAACAGGCGAGCCTGCGCGAAACGGCCCGGGGGGTCGCTTCGGCTCTTGAACGGCGAGGCAACACCAGTTCCGCCTATCTGCGCGCAGGTGCCGCTCTGTTCGCGACGGTCGAAGATGTCCCTGCACCCCTGTTCCGCCGCTTCGTCAACGAATTGCGGCTTGATTCCAATTATCGCGGCGCTGAAGGCATCGGCTGGGCCGAGCGGATCCGGCCGGATCAGGTGCCGGAATTCGAAGCGTTCCATGACGACGATGCGCCTGGAGACATGAATGTCCGGCCCGAAACACGCGACAGCGTGACGCAGGTGGTGCCGGTCACCTTCTTGCAGCCCGACACGGAACGCAACCGCCGGGCGCTCGGCTTCGACATGTATTCCGAACCCATACGCCGCGCGGCGATGGATGAAGCGGCGCGAACGCTCCGGCCCACCGCCAGCGGCCGGCTGACCCTGCAGCAGGAAGGGTCGGGGACCGCCGCCGGTTTCATCATCTACATGCCGGTGGTGAGTGAAACCGGCATGGGCCGCGAAATGCAGGGGTTCATCTACAGTCCCTTCACCGCACAGGATTTCCTGACCTCCGCACTCGAACTCGAAACCCGCGGGCAAAAGGGCATCCGGCTGTATGATGGCGCGGTTGCCGAAGAAAATCTGCTGGCCGAGATCGAGCCGGAGATGCAGACCGGAGAAGTGGTCACGGCCGAGGTTTCCATCGCCAATCGGCCGATGATGCTGCAGGTGGAATCGGCAAGGGGTTCTTCGCTCGCGCCGCTGTCGATGATCACGCTGATCTTCGGGCTTCTGGTCGCAAGCCTGCTGATGATCGTGGCGAGATTACTGACCCAGCAGGCGTATGAGGATCAGAAATCGCTCGACTGGTTCGCCGAACAGAATTCGATCCGCAATTCGCTGACACGTGAATTGAATCACCGCGTCAAGAACACTCTGGCCAATGTGCTGTCCATCGTCTCGCTCACCCGGCGCAGGGCCCATAGTCTGGAAGAATTCGCTGACGGGCTGAACGGACGGATCAGGGCCCTGTCGGCGACGCATGATTTGCTGACGCAATCGGAATGGGGCACGACGCCGGTGCGCGACGTGATCGGGGCCGAGATAGCGCCCTATGCCCGTGATGGCGACAATGCCGTGGTGATGGACGGGCCGACAGTCGAACTCGCGCCGAACGATGCCCTGTCGCTGGGCCTTGCCATCCACGAACTTGCCACCAATGCGGCGAAATACGGGGCATTGAGTGTCGCGGACGGGCAGGTCAGCGTCCAGTGGTCGCTCACGCAGGACAATCTGGCGCGGGTCGAATGGACCGAAAGCGGCGGGCCCAAGGTCGGCCAGGAACGCAAGCGCGGTTTCGGCATGGACCTGATCGAGAAGATCGTCGCGCACGAACTCCGCAACCCGGTGGAACTCGAATTCGCGCCGCAGGGCGTGCGATGCACGCTGCTGGTGCCCGTCAGAGCCCCCAGCGAATTCGCGATCCGCGCTCGCCGCAACCAGGGCTGACGGTCAAACGAAAGGGCCGGTGGATTAGAGGCAGCTGGCGCCGCAGCAGCAAGGATCGATGCGGGTCAGGCCAGCAAAATAGCCGCCAACCCGGCAGGGCATGGCGGCTATTCCAATTTTCGACTCAGTAGCCCGCCCCATTGTGGCCGGACCCTTCCGCGTATCAGGCCAGAGGACGGCTCGACCCGAAGAACAGCGCCTGGCTGATCGCGGTGCGAACGGTCGCTTCCTGAAACGGCTTGGTCACCAGATAGGTCGGTTCCGGACGATCGCCGGTCAGCAGACGTTCCGGATAGGCGGTGATGAAGATCACTGGGATGCTGTCGATGGCGAGGATGTCGTCCACAGCGTCGAGGCCGCTGGAGCCATCCGCCAGCTGGATATCGGCCAGGACCAGCCCCGGCGTCTGCTGGGCGACGACTTCCTGCGCCTGCGTACGGGTGGCCGCCGTGCCGCAGATGTCGTGACCGAGCGATCGCACGAGGTCTTCAAGCTGCATCGAGATCAGCGGCTCATCCTCGATAATCAGCACGCTGGTGGTCGATTCGCGGTCGATTTCCGAAACCGCTTCCTGGACCAGCGATTCCACCTCGTCCTCGGACAGGTCCATGATCTCGGCCGTCTGGTCGATGCTGAAATCTTCCAGGGTGGTCAGCAGCAGCGCCTGGCGGTTCAGCGGCGTGATCGTCTTCAGGCGATCGGACGCTGCAGCCTCGTGAGAGCCTGCCCCGTCATTGTCGTCCACCTCCATGTAAGCACTCGACCAGACCTTGTTGAACGCGCGGTAGAGCGGGACACGGCCCTGCTGCAGCGATTCCTTCAGATCCTGATCGGCAAGAGCCGCTTCGAGCGTTGCACGTACAAAAGCATCGCCCGTGGCCTGCGAGCCGGTAAGCGCGCGTGCATAACGGCGCAGATAAGGCAGATTGGCGGCGACCTGGTCCCCAAGCGACATAAATTCCCTTCCCGATAATTCGCTGGCTTGTGAACGCCCTGCGTGGATGATGGTTCCGGTCGGCGCCCCGGCGGCTTACGGCCCCAGGGGTGTTCCGGCGGCATTTGACAAACCCGGTGCCGCCGCCGAAACGGGGCATTCGGTATCGCGGGCCTGTTCGGGGGATATAGCTATGCAACGGCAATCAGCAACTGTTGCTTGCGCGCAATGTCCGTTGTCGGGCCGCAAGGGCCTGCGCCCGCTCACGCCCGACCTCCTCGGTTTCGTGCAGAAGTTCAAGGAAGGGGAGGTGCAGCTCGAACGCGGCGGACTTCTGCTGGAACAGGAAAAGCGGAGCGTTCATCTGCACACGTTGCTGGAAGGCGTGCTGGTCCGGTTCCTTACGTTGGAGGACGGGCGCAGGCAGATCGTCAATTTCATGTTCCCCGGCGATTTCGTCGGGTTTCAGGGTGCCTTCGACGACAAGCTGAACCATTCGGTCCAGGCACTGCTGCCGGCAAGGCTCTGCAGTTTCGGCCGGCGCAGGTTCCACGAACTGGTGTCGGAACATCCTGCCCTTGCTTACGATCTGATCTGGCTGGCCGCATGCGAGGAAACCGAGCTGGAAGATCACATGGCAGCCCTGGGTCAGCGCGATGCGCGGGAAAAGGTCGCCTATATGGCTGTCTGGCTGCACGACCGTGCGGCGGCTTCGGGAATTTCCATGCTGGATGGCCAGCATCTCGACCTGCCGATCACGCAGGCACAGATTGCCGACATGCTCGGGCTCTCGCTCGTTCATGCCCATCGTACGCTGAAGGCGCTGGCGCGGGACGGTTTGCTGTTCTGGACTCCCGGGCGGATCAGCCTGCCAGATCGGCAGCGCGCGGTGAACTTCGCACAATATGCGGGACGCAGTCACAAACAGCGTCCGTTCATCTGAAAACAGCCGGCAATCTGCCATTCCGCAAAGCTCGAAATATTTTCCAACCCTGCGGAACTCCCTGCGTAATGGCGCATTTCCTCTATGTCACCGCCGAGACCCCCCTCCCGTCCAAGCGGCCGGTGACACGATCCCGAAAGGCCTTCGCTCGATAACAGGAGCGAAGGCCTTTTTTTGGATCGGCCAGGCAGGTTCATTGCGGTGCCGAGAGCGATTTCCTGCACAGAGGCGCTCAGCCAGCTATCGTCGCATACGGTGTGTCCCGCATGTCGTGACCAGAGCGCGATCAGCGCAGTGCACCGCGTAGCCGTGCCAGCAATCCCTTCGGCTTCTCACGAAGCGCGGTGAGCAATTGTTCAGGCTCGTACGGCTTCTCCAGCACGGTGCCCAGTTCGACGATATCCTGCGGAATGTCGCGGGGCGCGCCGGTCGAGAATATGATGCGCGGCGGGTTGGGGCCCATTTCGGTAACGAGTTCGGCAATTGCCCAGCCATCGTCCCGATCGGCCAGATGCACGTCCAGCACGAGAGCGTCCGGCGAAATCGCACGCAGCATCTGCAGTGCCTGTGCGGTGGAGTTGCAGATGTTGATTTCCTCGATACCGGCCGCGCGCAAGGCTTCTTCGGTGGCAAGCGCCAGGATCGTGTCGTCTTCCACCACCAGGACGGAGCGGGGCAGGTCATCAGCGGATGCAGCCACTGGGCCACGCGCACCATCAGCAGGGCAGTCAATCGGGTTCTTGCGTTCGACCATGAGCCTGACGATCCTCCGGTTCCCTGCGCGCAGGAATGGGCGCATCGATCATGGCAGAAACGGTGCGGCGGCAGCTTGGGTTCCCGGTGCCCGCGTCCTTCCGGCGCAGCAAGGAACCCGCCCGCCGCCTGAAAACCGGACAGGATCAAAGTTGCTTTTCGTAGATCCGGTATTCGCGGTTAGCCCTGGTGTTCAGCGCGTCGGCGATGGCGACCATTCCCTGATTGTCATCGAGGATCCAGCCGATCTCGCCCCGCGTCGCACCAAAATTCGCCATGGCATCCTGGCGGATATATTCGATCATCATGAAAGCCAGCTGGCTGGCCAGACGCGAGTTCTGATGTTTCTTCAACACGCCCATGAGCGGAACGCGCATCGTCCGTGCCCTGGGGCGCCTGAGCCAGCGCATCATGTGCCACCAGCCGAACGGCAGCAACCTGCCATCGATGCGCGACAGCACCTCGTTCATGTCGGGAAGGGTGAGCATGAAGGCAACGGGCTCGCCCTCCAGTTCCGCGATGCGAACCAGTTCGGGGTTGATGACGGGGCGCAGCTTGCGCGCGGCATAATCGATCTCGCGATCGGTGAACGGGATGAAGCCCCAATTATCCGACCAGGCATCGTTCAGAATGGCGAGGATGATGCGAACGTCACCGGCATAATCATCCACACCCGCCTTGCGGACCGAAATGCGGGGATTCCGCTCGCCAGAGGTGATGATCCTGTCGATCAGCGGTGCGAAAGGCTGGGTGATGTCGAGTTCGTAAGTCAGCAAAATCTTTGCCACCTGGTAATCGGCGGCTTCGATCCAGCCTTCGTAATGCGGCGGATGGTGGCCCATCATCATTGTCGGCGCATGGTCATGCCCGGCAGTCAGCAGGCCGGGCTCCTCCCAGATGGAGAGCGAAACAGGCCCGAGGGCGCGGGTCATGCCCTGTTCGCGCAGCCAATCCTCGGCACGGGCCAGCAGCGCCCTGGCGACTGCCGCATCCGCTGCATCGAAATAGCCGAAATTGCCGGATCCCGGACCCATGCCCTGTTCGGCAGGCATGGCAAGGGCGAGGTGGTCGATATGTGCGCTGATCCGCCCCACCGGCATCTCGCCGCGAAAGGCAGCGAAAAGCTGGACCTCGGCATGTTCGAAGAACGGGTTTCGCTGCGGATCAAGCAGCTCCATCTGCTCCGACCGCAATTGCGGCACGAAATGAGGCACCTTCCGCGAAAATTCGCGACCGATATCGACGAAGCGCCCGCGCTCGCCCCTGTCCGCGGCGGAAAGCGGTCTGATGGCTATCTCGCTCAACTGAATCGGCCCCCGGTTTCCCTAAACGCAGCGTCAGCCCTGCGCCGTGCCGTCCTTCTGACGCATCGCGCGGCGGCGGGGATGGCCACTGGCGATACCGCCCGACAGATCCTTGACCCAAGGGTAGGTCTCGGCAATCTTCTCGTCATAACCAAGGTTGAAGACGGTCGGCGAACGCTTCGGCCGTTCCTTCTTTTCATAAAATGTGCCGAGCACCCGGTCCCACGCATAATTGGTGATGCCGAAATTGCCGGTTTCGTCGAAATAGTGATGTTCATTATGCCGCTGCTTCATCGTCTGCACCCATTTGTATTTCGGCTTGAACGCAAGATGCTGGATGCAATGCATGAATTCGTAATAGCAGGTCGTCAGCAGGCCGGTGGCAAAGGCTGCCAATGCCCCGCCGGGGCCGCCGATCAGCCATCCGACTGGCAGCGTCGCGACCGCAATCGTCGGCAGCGTCGTATGCAGCGCGCCGAACAGCACTTCCAGATGGTTGGGATCCTGATGATGATCGTAGTGAATCCGCTTCCACGTCGGGGAAAGCAGTTTCGATTTCCACATCCATTTGCCGTGCAGGACATATTGATGCAGCAGGTGCCAGGCGAGCGGATAGACGAAGAGCGCTGCGGCGATGGAGAATATCGTTGCCCAGAACCCGGCCGGATAGAAGGCGAAGCCGGCGATGGCCGCCACCGTCAGGCCGAGATAGGCCATGATGGTGTAATGCTGGAAATAGGCGCGCACCAGTTCGCCGAAAGTCATCCGGTCGAGATAATGGCTGCGCTTCCAGAAAGGCAACTGACTTTCGGCAGCGGCGTCCGTTTCCGGTTCGTCGCGATGAGAATTCGCGTATTTGGCGTTGCTAGACGACACGATAATCCAATCCAGTGGCTTGGTCATGCGGTAACACGACAGGGGCGAACGCGCCACATGGGGCCGAACTGGCCGAACGCAAGAGACGCGACAAGCGGCATTTTTGCACCCGGCGCTGTGAACGGGCGCTGAAAATCGCCGGCTCCGGGGCTATTCCACCACCAGATCGGCACCCTCGGCTTCGACACCGTCATCATAATCGACGACGAGATCGTCCTCCGGCGTGCCCACGGCATTGTCGGGCACGGGGCCGGGCCCATCCCCGGCTGCCACAGGGGCCGGCATCTGCTGTTCGAATGATGTATCCACTTCCTTTTCCCGATCGCAGGCAGACAGCATCGCCAGGCTAGAAAGGATGAAAGCGGCGGCGGAAAGACGTGGTTTCATGGCGGCTCCTTGTGCACCTCACGACGCCTGAACGCGCCGCCTGTTCCCGGGGCTAGAGGAAGCGGACCATGGCGACAGGCGCTGCGCCGTTCGTCGCGGGCTTCTGGTTGCGCGCCATTTCCGCAAGGCGCGGATGAGCCTCGGCATTCGTGACAGGCACGAAACCCGATCTCGCGGCCAGGGACAGGGCGTGGTCCGATGACGCCGGGGAACCGCTTTTCCATTCTCCCGCCCATGGAACGACTGCCGTAACCGCGTCGAAACCGCCGTTGCCAGCGTCGATGATGGCGGCCCGCAGCAGCCCGCCAGCGATGCCGCGGCAGCGAAAGGGTTCGGCGATTACGAGAGCGCCGAGATGCAATTCGCGGCGTTCGGGTCTTGCCAGCAGGAACCCGGCAGGCTCCTCATGCACCGTCACGAACAGCGACCGTCGCCGTTCGACAAACCGTGCGATCCGCGCTTCGTCCAGCCATTCGCAGCGCGGCACGCGGGCAGCGATGACGGCCATGGCAGCACAATGACCTGGACGGGCAAGCAGCAGGCGCCAGTCTGCGGCCCGGCTCATTCCTCGGTACGGACCAGCACCGTCTCGCCGATCAGCAGGAACAGCATGAAGGGGGCCCATGCCGCCAGAAAGGGTGGGTAGCCGCCGAAATTGCCCATCGCCAAAGCGGCATTGTCGACCACGAAATAGGCAAATCCCAGCGCCATGCCGATGATTGCGCGCAGAAACAGCTGGCCGCTCCGCGCCAGGCCGAAGGCCGCCACCGCGCCCAGCAGGGGCATCAGCACTGCGGACAACGGCCCCGACAGGCGATGCCACCATTGCGCGCGCAATTCGGCGGTGCGGCGGCCCGATGCCTCATATTCCGCTATCGTGTCCGACAGTTCCCAGAACGGTTCCGCCGCGGCATCCCTGCGGCCGAGCCCCACCTGTTCAGGTGTCAGACCGGGCGCGATCACCGTCTGCGCCAGTTGCAATGTCTCGGCACCCTGTACATCGAAGCGAGTGGCATCGGTCAGCCGCCATCCGTTCCCCGCCCAGTCTGCAGCATCCGCCCGTATCTGCTCGATCAGCACGCCATCTTCGGAGCGGCGATACCAGCTGACACCTTCCATCCGCGTGCTATCGCCGGTTCCGGCGACGATGCGGGCTGTCAGAATGTCGGCTCCATCCGCCAAGAAGACGTTCGAGCGCAGTCCCGATTCAGCCGGTATGGGGCCAAAATCATTGCCCTCCCAGGCCGAGAGCGTTGCCGTGGCGCGGGTCACCACATTTTCGTTGAAGGCGAAACTCGCTCCGGCGATGAGCGCCGCGACCATCAGCAAAGGGGCGAGGATCTGGTGCGCGGAAAGGCCCGCCGCCTTCATCGCGATGACCTCGCTGTTCTGGTTCAGCCCGACCAGCGTGATGATCGTCGCCAGCAGCACCGAATAGGGCAGGAAACGTGCGACCAGTTGCGGCACGCGCAGGCCGACATAGGTCAGCAATTCGGACTGCCCGTTCCCCGGCTGGGCGAGGATATCGCCGCTTGTCGACAGCAGGTCCAGCGTCTGCAGGACGAGCACCAGCATCACCAGCACCGCCAGAATGCGGGTAAGGAACATCTTGCCGAGATAGAGAGTCAGGCGGCGTGACGGAAAAAAGTCGAACTGCACCGGTTCAACCCCCCGCCATCGCGGGCCGTGAATGGTCCCGCACATCGGTGTCGGCAATTCCCTCTTCCGCGACAGGCGAAGCCCTGCGCCGCCCTTTGAACAATTTGCCAACCGATTTCGACAATTTTGCAAATGCGCTTTCCAGCGCACCGATAGGCTGCCCGCCTGGCACATGGGCGACACGGTGGTACATCCAGAGGATCAGCGCGGCGAAAACTGCGAAAGGCAGCCACAGGGCGATGACGGGATCCGCCCGGCCCAGCGCCGCGACCGCCTGACCATATTCATTGACCTTGTGGTAGGCCACGACCATCACGATGGACACGAACACGCCGAGTGCGGAACTGGATCGCTTGGGCGGGATCGCCAGCGCGAGGGCCAGCAGCGGCATCAGCAGCATGATGACCACCTCGACCAGCCGGTAATTGAAACTGGCCTGGCTGGCGTCGCGCACTGCCTGCGGCGCATTTTCGCTCCACCCCATGCGCAGCAATTCGGGCAGGATATATTCACGCTCCGCATCCCCGCGAGACCGGAACTCTTCCAGCGCGGGCAGATCGATCGGCAGATCCTGTTTCGAGAAACTGAGAACGCGCGGCGTGGAGCCGGGTGTGTCCTGCACGATGATCCCGTCGCTCAGGCGCAGGATGATCGTATCGGGGCTATCGCTGGTGGCGAGAAAATTGCCCTCGCGCGCGGAGATGGCCAGTACCTGCCCATCGTCATCGGCAACGCGGGCGAAAATGCCCGACAGCCGCCGCCCCTCGTCGCTGCTCTCCTCGATCCGCAACGCCATCCGGTCGGCGATGGTGTTGAATTCCCCCACCTTGATCGATGCGCCGAGCGCGCCTGAGCGCAGTTCGAATTCGAGCTGCTCGTAATAATAACGGCTGACGGGCTGGATGTAGAACACCAGCGCGACATTCAGGGCCGCAAGGATCAGCGTGATGATGAAGGGCACGCGAAGCAATCGCATATAGGACAGGCCGACGGCCCGCATCACGTCCAACTCGCTGGAGGTGGCCAGTTTCCTGAAGGCAAGCAGGATGCCGAGCAGCAGGCCGAGCGGGATGGCGAGGCTGGCATATTCCGGAACCAGGCTGGCCAGCATCTTGAACACCACGCCGACCGGCCCGCCTTCGGTCGCGACGAAATCGAACAGGCGCAGCATCTTGTCCAGCACCAGCAGGCTGGCGGCGAGCACGAACACCCCCAGCATCGGCACGATAACGAGCCGGAAAATATAGCGATCGATCGAGGGAATGAAACTGAACAAACTTCGTGTCGCGCTTTCGATGGAACAGACGGTCTGCGCACGAGGGTGGCGGCGCGTCGTTCACCCTATAGCGCGCATCCGCCAGTCGGTCATGCCCGCATTTCCGGCAAGAGCGCGGGACGTGAGAAAACGGGTTAGGCCTTTTCCAGCGTGCATTGCAGCGGATGCTGGTTCTGCCGCGCGAAGTCCATCACCTGATTGACCTTGGTTTCGGCCACTTCGTAGGAGAACACGCCGCAGACGCCCACGCCGCGCTGATGCACATGCAGCATCACCCGCGTCGCCTGCTCCATATCCATGCGGAAGATCTGCTTGAGCACGATGACGACGAATTCCATCGGCGTGTAATCGTCATTCAGCAGCAGCACCTTGTACATGCTCGGCTTCTTGGGACGGGTGCGGGTCTTGGTGGCGATCCCCGTCTGGTGATCGTCGCCGCCGGACCCATCATCGGGCGGCGTCGCGTCGTCGCCTTCGCCCGGGCCGGACAGGATGACGGACATAGCAGGGCAGGCGGGTGAATGTTTGTTCAGGAGGCGCATGATAGCCGCAATATCGTAGCCTGGTCCGCAAATCGCAAGCCCGGCTTTCCGCAATATGGCGCTGGATGACGGCACATCGGCGCTCGGCAGCGTGGCGGGGCCGGGCACGAGGAAAAGGGCCGGCCGGAATGTCCGACCGGCCCTCGCTTGGTGCATGCGGACAAGCTGACGCGGTGCCCGCAAAACCATCAATCCTTACGCGGCCTGCGACATCTTTTCAGCCGTGATGCTCATCCGGTTGGAAATGGGTGCGAATGCATCGTTCACCAGCTTGACCATGCTTTCCGTATTGCGCGAGGAAAGGCCGATCATCGCATCCAGATTGCGGCGGGCCAGTTCGCCCTGCAACCGGAACAGTTCGGACGGGCTCTTGACTGCGGCCATCTTCTTGAGATCGGCGGTCATGCCCTCGAATGCCTCGCGCGAACCTTCGACAGCGTCGCGGCTCATGCTCTGCATGCCGGTGGCGAGGATGCGGGTGGATTCCACGACCGCTTCGACATTCCCGCGAGCGGTTTCGGTCAGTTCACCGGACATGGCTGAACTCTTTTCAAAGATGGTCTTCATGCGCTCCTGCATTTCGGTCGAGGCATTCTGGATGCCGGCCTGCATGCCGGAAGCAAAATCGGTGGGGCTTGTCTGGGTATCTGCCTTGGTAGCCATGATCGTTTCCTTCAATTCATCGATAGTGCGATTTGCGGCGCCGGATGTCCGCCCAGCGGACTTCCTGCTCGTGATCGCGGCACGGGTCTGTTCTGCGGCGGCGTTGCGACCAGCGGATGCAGCTTTCTTGCCGGTTTTGGCCTTCGCGACGCGGCCCTTCGGTGCGGGCGAGTTGCCGGCGGCAGATTTCTTGCCGGACGATCTGCCTTTCGCACCTTCCGCATCGGCGGGCGCAGATTGCGGCTGCGCTGGATCGGCTGCGGCGGCGTGGTCGCTTTGGGGCGCAGCGACGGCCTCGCGGATCGCATCGATCCGGACGCCGCTGCCGCCATTGTCCGCTTCGGCGGAATTGTTCCTGATTTCGTCGGCCATCGCTTCCTCGCATTTTGCTGCACTGCACAAATAGCGAGCTGGAAAGCGACTTTCAAGCATTTTATTGTGCGCTGCAACATGCCGGTCGTGCGGCATGGTGCAGCGCCAGTGCGACGGCAAGCGTCAGCGGGTTTTCACATATCGGCCCGGTGCATCTTCGATGACCGTGTCGCCCTTGCCTCCGGGCTTGCGCTTGCCGGCAGCCTTGACCTTTCTGTCATCCTGGGCGGTGGTCCAGTCGATCCAGTCCGGCCACCAGCTTCCCTTGTGTTCAGTGGCGCCGCTGATGAAGGTGTCCAGGCTGTCCGTCTCGTCGGGATTGGTCCAATATTGGTACTTGCCCGCGGCTGGCGGGTTGACCACGCCGGCGATGTGACCGGACCCAGCCAGCACGAAGCGGGCCGGCCCGCCCAGATGATCGAGCAGACGCCAGACACTCGATGCCGGCGCGATATGATCTTCCCGGCCCGCCTGGATGTAGCAGGGCGTTTCGATCCGCGAGAGGTCGATCGGCGTTCCGTCGGCGCTCAATCGGTCCTTTTTCACCAGCAGATTGTCGCGGTAGAGATCCTTCAGATATTCCCGGTGCCAGCGCGCGGGAAGGTTGGTGACATCACCGTTCCAGTGCAGCAGGTCGAAAGCCGGGTAACCCTCGCCCAGCAGGTAATTCTTGACGACATAGTTCCAGATCAGATCGGTGCCGCGCAGCAGGTTGAACGTGGCGGCGAGGAGGCGTCCGTCGATATATCCGTCCGTCTCCATGCCGCCGATCGCCGCGATCTGCTGGTCATCGATGAAATGCAGCAATTCGCCGGCATTTTCGAAATCGACCTGCGCGGTGAAGAAGGTGGCGCTTTTCACCTTTTCGGCTTCGTCCCGGCGCGCCAGGATCGCCAGCGTGGCCGCCAGCGTCGTTCCGGCCACGCAATAGCCGATGGTGTGGACGGACGGGACATCCAGCCTTTCGCGGACATGATCGATCGCTTCGATCTGGGCGCGGATGTAATCGTCCCAGACCACTTCGGCCATGCTGCTGTCGGCCGATTTCCAGCTGACGACGAAGACGGTCAGCCCCTGATCGACCGCCCAGCGGATGAAGCTCTTTTCAGGGTTCAGATCGAGAATGTAGAACCGGTTGATCCAGGGGGGGAAGATCAGCAGCGGGACGGCGAAGACCTGCTCGGTCGCCGGGGAGTACTGGATAAGCTGATAAAGCGGCGTTTCATGCACCACCTTGCCCGGCGTGGTCGCGAGGTTTGCGCCCAGCGTAAAGGCATCGGGATCGGTATGTGTCAGCTGACCGCGCTTCATGTCGGCGATCAGGTTTTCCATGCCCCTGACCAGGTTTTCGCCGCGCGATTCGACGGTGCGTTCCAGCACAACCGGGTTCAGGGCAGGAATATTGGCGGGGCTCATCGCCTCGATCAGCATCTTCGTCGCGAAACGCAATTGGTCGCGGCGATCTTCGGGCACATGGTCCATCTCGTCGACCATCGCCTCGATTCTTTCGGACAGCAGCAGATAGGTCTGATGGATCAGCGCGAAACCGGGCTGCGCCCGCCAGCGTTCGTCCTTGAAGCGGCGATCCTTGCGCGGCAGTTCCGGTGCGGGAGTTCCACCACTGCTGCCATAGCCTTCTACCGGCCCGCCTGCCGGTCCGATACCGAACTGGCCGAGCACCGCCTGCCACAGATCCATGCTCTCCTCGAACAGGCGCTGCTGCGAGGCCGGGTTGGCCAGCGGCATCTGGCGGTACCAGCCGTGCATGGTCTCGATCCAGTAAGCGGGATCGGCCATCCGCGCGGGCGGAGCGCCTTTCATCGCCTGTTCGGTCTGGAATGTCAGCCACATCTGCTGGAGGCGCAGGGCGACATCGTTCCATCGCTGCATATCGTCGATCTGCGGCAGGGGCGGAAAGGGAGCTGTCGGCTTGCCCTGATCCCCGGCTGCGTCATCCGCAGGTCTCGGCATCATCGCGTCCCAGAAGCTGCGGATGCCTTCCGCCTGCAGGGCCATGGACCGGGTCAGCATCTGCCCGAACGGATCGGAACCTGCGCCGGTCCCGACGCCGGTTTCATCGCCCGTCTCGTCAGTGCCGCCGCCGGCTCCGTTTCTGCCTGCCATGCTGCCGTTTCCTCTTCCGCTGCCATCCCCGCGATGGGCTGCATTTCCACACCCCAGCATATACTATCGGCATGGGTGATTGCACCTGCCATTCCGATAGGTCAGAACGCTGGACGCCGCCAAGAGCCGAAGGAGTGGCAGGGGACGACGATGGACAGTGATTTCTACCGGATGAAGCGACTGCCGCCTTACGTCATCGCCGAGGTGAACGCGATGCGCCATGCCGCGCGGCAGGAAGGGCGCGACATCATCGACCTCGGCATGGGCAATCCCGACCAGCCGCCGCCGCCGCATGTCATCGAGAAATTGTGCGAAGTCGCCGCGCGCCCGACCGCGCATGGCTATTCCCAGTCGCGCGGCATCCCGGGCCTCAGGAAAGCGCAGGCCAATTATTACGGCCGCCGCTTCGATGTCGATATCGACGCGGAACGCGAGGTGGTCGTCACGATGGGTTCGAAGGAGGGGCTGGCCAGCCTCGCCACCGCGATCACCGCGCCGGGCGACGTCGTGCTGGCGCCGAACCCGTCCTACCCGATCCACACCTTCGGCTTCATCATAGCAGGCGCAACAATCCGCAGCGTGCCGGTGACGCCGGACGAAACCTACTGGAAGGCGCTGGAAGCCGCGATGGCCTATACCGTGCCGCGCCCTTCCGTGCTGGTGGTGAACTATCCATCCAACCCGACCGCGGAGGTGGTCGACCTCGCATTCTACGAAAGACTGGTCGCCTGGGCGAAGGAAAACCGGGTCTGGATCCTGTCGGATCTCGCCTATTCCGAACTTTATTTCGACGGCAAGCCAACCCCCAGCATCCTGCAGGTGCCGGGCGCGAAGGAGGTCGCCGTCGAGTTCACCTCGATGTCGAAAACCTATTCCATGGCAGGCTGGCGGATGGGTTTCGCCGTTGGCAACCGCGACCTGATCGCGGCGATGACGCGAGTGAAAAGCTATCTGGATTACGGTGCCTTCACCCCGGTGCAGGCGGCGGCCTGCGCTGCCCTGAACGGCCCGCAGGACATCGTGGAATCGAACCGGGCTCTGTATCATCGCCGGCGTGACGTGATGGTGGAGGCGTTCGGAAGGGCCGGCTGGCACATTCCCCCGCCGGCGGCGTCGATGTTCGCCTGGGCGAAACTGCCGCCGGGTTTCGAGGATATGGGCAGCCTGGAATTTTCCAAGCGCCTGCTGACCGAAGCCGACGTGGCGGTCGCCGCAGGTGTCGGCTATGGCGAGGAAGGGGAAGGCCATGTCCGCATCGCCATGGTCGAGAACGAACAGCGCCTGCGCCAGGCCGCGCGCAACATCAAACGCTTCCTGGCCAAGGGGGCGGAGAACGCCTGAACCGTGAAGCCGGATAATTCCCATACCAGCAACAGACAGGACATAGCATGGCATTTCAATCCGATCGCGTTTCGATCTCGCTTGGCGAAAACGGTGTAGCGCAGGTGCGGCTGACCCGCCCCGACAAGATGAACGCGCTCGATCCCGCCATGTTCGACGGGATCATCGCCGCGGGCGAGGAACTCGAAACCATGGCCGGCCTGCGCTGTGTCGTGCTGGCGGGTGAGGGCCGCAGCTTCTGTGCCGGGCTGGACCTGTCCAGCTTTGCCCGGCAACCGGGTGCAGGCGAACCGCCGCTGTCGGCACGCACCCATGGCAATTCCAACCGGTACCAGCAGGTTGCCACCCAGTGGCGGAAATGCCCCGTGCCGGTGATCGCGGCCATTCACGGCGTATGTTTCGGCGGCGGCATGCAGATCGCCAGTGGCGCGGATATCCGCATTGCCGCGCCCGATGCGCGCATGGCCATCATGGAACTGAAATGGGGGCTGGTACCCGATATGGGCGGGCTGGCCCTGTGGCGCGGATTGGCGCGTGACGATGTGCTGCGCGAGCTGATCTATACCAACCGCGAATTCACCGGTGAGCAGGCGAAGGAATATGGCCTCGCCACTCATGTCGATGCCGATCCGCTGGCGCGCGCCACTCGCATCGCCGAGGACATCGCCATCCGTAATCCTCACGCCATCCGCGCCGCGAAACGGCTGGTCAACGCCATGCCCGACCTGCCGGGTGACGATCTGCTGCTGGAGGAAAGCGCCGAACAGGCAAAACTGATGCGCAGCCCCAATCAGATGGAGGCGGTGATGTCCGGCATGGAGAAACGCCCTGCGAAATATGGTGATGTGTAGGGTGTCAGCCGAATATGGCGGCGGATTGCATGCCCGCCAGCATCTGCCGCCCGTCCGCATTCCACAACCGCAGCCGCTCGCTTGAAAAACCCTCATCGGCATATTCCGATGCGGTTTCGGCGAGCCACCAGCCGTCCCGCGTAGAAGGCTTTGTGTCCAGCAGATTGAACGACCAGTTGATCGAACTCAAGGGTCCGGGCCGCTTCATCGCCCGCATCGCACCCGGCGGCAGAGTATCGCCCAGCAGCACCATCTCCGCCACCGGGTCGAGCCCGGTTTCGCGCTTCAGCCGCACCCAGCGCCGGACCACCGGATCGCTGGTTGCGCCGCCTTTGTAGAAGGATGCGTCCTGCGCGCGGCGAATTTCAAAATTGTTGGCGATGAAGGCGGGCGCCTTGTCATGGTCGAGCGTTTCGAATTCTTCCGGCGGCGGCGGAGCGGGTTCGAGAGCGGGCGCGGAATGTTTCGCATTGGCTTCGCGCCCGGCGCCGAACAGCCAGAACGCCGTCAGCGCCAGCTCGCCGCCCGCCGTTATCTCGCTTCGCACCTGAGTCACGTTGCGGCCCTGCCTGACAATTTCGGCGCGGAGCGCGATCTTACCGCCGACGGGGGCGACGAAACCCACCTGCGCGGCGCGCAGCGGCGGCAGGTCCGGGAAGGTACGGATCGCCGCAAGATAGGCGACGAGCGCCGACGCGCCGCCGTAGAGCGTGCGACCCTGCATCCAGTCCTCGGCGCCGGGCAGGGTCAGCTGCGCGCTCTGGCGAATGGCGTCGGGGGTGATCGGTTCGAGGAAGCTCTGGATGGTCATGCGCGCCCTGATAGCAAGGGGGGCGAAGTTGGGAAGGGGCATCAAACTTATTGAATGAACCGGCCGCGTCCGCTACGGGGCCATCGTCCCATTGCAGCGCGCCCGGATGCGGCGCGCGGCTTCAGGGGTGAGGCCCGATGGCGGAGTGGTTACGTAGGGGACTGCAAATCCTCGCACGCCGGTTCGATTCCGGCTCGGGCCTCCACGCATGACGTACGGGCAATTTTGATGCGCGGGTGGCAAAAGGGGATTGCGGGCAAACCGCCGCCTCTGTAGAGCCGCCACCTGGCAGTTGGGCCGCTTTAGCTCAGTCGGTAGAGCACATCATTCGTAATGATGGGGTCAGGTGTTCGAATCACCTAAGCGGCACCACTTTCCTTCAGCAGGCAGGGCAGATTCGAGCATGTAGCGGCATAGCCGTTCGGCCATGCGCTGCAGCTGAATCTTGCCCGCGGCTCTTCGAGCGGAAGACGGCTTGCGCCTCTGATTGCCGATCGCAGTCTGCACATGGCGCCATGGCATCCGCAGGCTGCCGGACCCGGCCGGGAAGCGAGCGGGAACAAAGGCAGGCGCTGCGCGATAGCAAGGCATGACGGCGACAAGTCTCGACGAATTGCTGGTGGTTGCACTGAAGGATCTGCGTGAAGGGCGGGTCGCGGTGATGGAGCGGCTGCCCGAGCTTGCTTCGGCCACTCGCGATGCGAAGGTGCGAACCATCTTCGGCAATCTCGTAACACGATCCGCAGAAGAAGCGGTCAGCCTGGCCGGGATGTTGAAGGAACCACGTGGCGAGCGTAATCTGTGGGCCACAGGCATCCTGGACGATGCCTGCCGCGATGTCGCATCGACCGCTGCGGGGCCGGTCCGCGACGTCGCCCTGATCGGCGCCATCCGCAAGTTCCTCGCCGCCGATGCTGTTTCCATGGAGACGGCAATTGCACTGTCGCAAAATGGCGGAGAGGAGAGAGTGCCGGCTCTTGAAGCCATGCGCAGGGCAGGGCTCGCGGCGAGCACGGCGCTGGGCGGGCAATTGCCAAGACTGACGGCCCAGTAAAGTGCTCCGCAATCTGGTCGGCAAACCAGGTGAGAGGAGCACGATCCCGTGCAGGCTCGTCTCGCCGCATGGTCGGCGATCCCGCAGCTTTTACGGGAACCGCCCCGCTTCGGCGATATTTTTATCTTTGCCAAGCAAAAGGAGCCGAACATGTCATTTCTCGACAAGATAGCCGCCGCAGTCGCGCCGGCAGCATCGGATGAAAGCCGTGCAGAAGCGCGCCGCAAGGTGGAGGCGCTGTCACACGGCGAAGAATGGCTGCGCATGATCGTCGAACAGCACAAGCAGATCGAAGCGCTTTTCCGCGAGGCCAAGGCGTCGTCCGGTCCCGAGCAGCGCCGGGCGGCGCTCGACAGGCTGGCCATCGAACTTACGGGCCATGCCAATGCCGAGGAGGCGGTCGTGTACCCGATCGTTTCGGAGGATTCCGGCAAGACGCATGCCGGAATGGCTTACGAGGAACATGCGATGACGAAGGTTCAGCTGTCCAAGCTGGAACGTATGGATCCATCGAGCAAGGAATGGGCCGAGAAGCTGGAGCATGTGCAGAGCGCGGTTCAGCAGCATATTTACCAGGAAGAGAACAGTTGGCTGCCCGATCTGGTCGAGAATACCTCGCCGGCGGGCAAGGCGCTGCTCAACGCCCGCTACCGGGAGGAATACGAACGGTATCGCGGCAAGGCAAGGTAGGCTCTCGATCCTGTAGCGGGGAAGCGGTCGCCTGATCGCGGAGGTAGTCTGCTTCCCCGCCGGGACGCGCTGCTACCCTGGTGAGGCTAACTCAGCATTTCGTCAGGCGGGTAATCTCGCGATCGAGCGCCTGCAGGAATGCCGAGCGATCGGCCTTGCTGAACGGGGCGGGCCCGCCGATGGCTGCATTGGTGAGGTTGGCTCCGGCGCGCAGATCCTCCTTGATGGCGCGGGTGGCCACTGCGCTGCCGATCGTATCTGCCGTGAACGCCTTGCCATTGGGGGCGAGCACCGCCGCGCCGGCCTTCACGCATCTGTCTGCGAGCAGGATGTCCGATGTGACCACGATGGTGCCGGCACGGGCGCGCTGCGCGATCCAGTCATCTGCCGCGTCGAAACCGTCCGAAACCACTTCGCGGGTAATCAGCGGCGATTGCGGAACGCGAAACCAGCTATTCGCCACGATGGTCACGCCGATCCTGGTGCGGGCGGAGACGCGGTAGATCTCCTCCTTCACCGGGCAGGCGTCGGCATCGACGTAGATGTGCAGTTCTGCGCTCAAGCCGCTAGCCTCTGCCGCTTTCATGCCCCCCGCTCAGGACGCCGGGCCTTTGTTCCTGTTCACGAATTTGCCCTTCTTCGGCCCGCCGGGACCGCCATCGGTCTTCGGCCCCTTGAAACCGCCCTTGCGGTGCTTCTTCGCACCCGACGGCTTGCCATCGGCTGGCTTGGCATGGACGCGCGCGCCTGCTCCCGATCCGCCGCCAGCGAACTTCCCCTTGGGCTTGCCCTTGAAATTACCCTTGCGATTCTCACGCGCCTGTTCGCGCGGTCCTTCGGGGGAATGCACGATGCGGACCGTATTTTCCTCGTCCGATTCGCTGGCGGCGGTGCGGTCCAGCGCATCGGCGAAGCGGTCGGCAATATTGCGGGGCACCTGGAAGAAGGTTTCCGCCTGGCCGATGCGAATTGCGCCGACCTCGTTACGGGTGATGTGACCGCGGCGGCAGATCAGCGGCAGCAGCCAGCGCGCATCGGCATTCTGGCGGCGGCCGATGTCCATCCTGAACCAGATCGTGTCTTCGAAACCCGGGCGGTGGCGTTCCTCCTGCTCGGCGCGGCGCGCATCGGGCGTGTTCTCGATCAGATCTTCCGGCTGCGGCATCTTCGCACGGTGGGCGTGTACCAGCGCGGCGGCGATATCGGCGGGAGACTTTTCCTCCAGCAGCCGTGCTGCCAGCTCGCGATCCTCATCCTCCACCTCGATCGGGGCCAAAAGGGTTTCCAGCAGACGTTCGCGGTCTTGCTGGCGGATTTCCTTCGCGGTGGGGGCGTTGCCCCATTCGGCGTCGATCCGCGCTGAGCGCAGCATGCCTTCCACCCGGCGGCGGCGCGGATAGGGCACGATCAGGACGGCGGTGCCCTTCTTGCCCGCGCGGCCGGTGCGGCCAGAACGGTGCTGCAGGGCCTCGGCATCGCGGGGAACCTCGACATGGATGACGAGGCTGAGGCTGGGCAGGTCGATCCCGCGCGCGGCTACGTCGGTCGCCACACAGACCCGGGCGCGGCGGTCGCGCAGGGCCTGCATCGCCTGGTTGCGCTCGCTCTGCGAGTGTTCGCCCGACAGGGCCACGACGGCGAAACCGCGTTCCTGAAGCGTCGCGTGCAGGCGCCGCACATTGTCACGGGTGGCGCAGAACAGCATGGCGGTTTCCGCCTCGTGGTAACGCAGCAGGTTCACCACCGCATTCTCCACCTCGGAAGGGGAGACGGTGACGGCCTTGTAATCGATGTCGCCATGGCCGCGATCCTTGCCCACGGTGGTGATCCGCAGCGCATCGTTCTGATAACGCTTGGCAAGCGAGACGATCGCACCGGGCATCGTGGCCGAGAACAGCAGGGTGCGGCGGGTCTGCGGGGTTGCGTCCAGTATCTCTTCCAGATCCTCGCGGAAGCCCATGTCCAGCATCTCGTCCGCTTCGTCGAGCACGATGACCTTCAGGGCCGAGAGATCAAGCGCGCCGCGTTCGAGATGATCGCGCAGCCGGCCGGGGGTGCCGACCACGATCTGCGCACCGCTGCGCAGGTTGCGGCGTTCCTTCGACGCATCCATGCCGCCGACACAGGTCGCGATCTGCGCGTTGGCGGAGCGGTACAGCCAGCTTAGCTCGCGGCTGACCTGCAGCGCCAGTTCGCGGGTCGGGGCGATGATCAGCGCCAGCGGCGTTTCGACCGGCGGCACGCGCCCTTCGCCGTCCAGCAGCTCGGCCGCCATGGCGAGGCCGAAGGCCACGGTCTTGCCGCTTCCGGTCTGCGCGGAAACCACCATGTCGCGGCCGTCGGTGCCGTCTTCAAGCACGGCAGCCTGAACGTCGGTAAGGGCCTCGTACCCCTTGTTGGCGAGGGACTGGGCAAGGACGGGAGAGATTTTGGAAAAAGGCATGGGAAAGGCTCGCATGGGGCAGGTTGGCCGCAGCAGCATAGCTTGCGCGGGACCGGCAGGGTAGGTCGGGACAACGGGGTGCAGGCTTCGGGGGCAATCGCTGGCACCGGGGCCAGCACGCGCGTCCATTCGCCATTCTCGTTCGGTTCGAAGCTGCCCTTACATGAAAATTGCGAGATTGGCTGCAATTCTTTTCGCAGGCGCAGCAACAAGGAGATTCAATCTTGCCGATATAATGATATGCTTATAAGAGGATGGGCATGCGGATTGAGAACATCATGCGGGCTTTGGCCGACCCGACGCGCCTCAGGATCATGCGGTTGCTGGGTGCAATGGAACTGGCCGTTGGCGAACTCGCGCAGGTTCTGGGGCAGAGCCAGCCGCGCGTGTCGCAGCACATCGCCAAATTGTGCGATGCCGGCCTCGCGGAACGCAGGCGCGAAGGTAGCTGGGTGTTCCTGCGCATGGGAACGGGTTCTCAGCCCGGTGCAGGCCGCGCAGGCCCGGTGGGCGACGCCGTGGCGCGGCTGCTGGCGATTGCCGAACAGGAAGACGCGGCTTTTTACCGCCAGTGCGAGGACGATCGCCGCCGCCTCGCCGCGATTCGTGCCGCACGGGTCGAGAGTGCCGAGATCTATTTTGCCGCTCATGCGGAGGAATGGGACGAATTGCGCCAGCTGCATTCGCCCGACCGGCTGGTGGAGCAGCGGCTGGCGGATGCGATGGGCGATCGGCCGCTGGGGCGGTTGCTCGATATCGGCACCGGCACCGGCCGCATGGCGGAACTGTTCGCGCCGCAGGCCGACCACATCGTCGCGCTGGACAAGAGCCTGGAAATGCTGCGCATCGCGCGGGCGAAGCTGCAGCACCTGCCCGCGCACGGGGTGGAACTGGTGCAGGGCGACTTCGCCGACCTGCCCTTCGCGGCCCATGAATTCGACACGGTGCTGCTGCACCAGGTGCTGCATTTCGCGCAGGACCCGGCCGCCGCCCTGGCGGAGGCAGCCCGCGTGACGCGGCCCGGCGGGAGGATCGCCATCGTCGATTTCGCAGCGCATGATTTCGAGGAATTGCGCGACCGGCACGAGCACGCCCGCCTCGGATTTACCGATAGCGGCCTTGCGGCCCTGCTGAGGGATGCAGGTTACGACCCCGCACCGCCGATCGCTCTGGATGGCGCCGAACTGGTCGTGAAGATCTGGACCGGAACCCGCCGCCCGGCTCCCGACCAGACCAGGGGCGAGCAGGACCGCATGGTGAAGGAAGCATCCCGATGAGCCAGACGCTTGAACAGATGCGCGAGGCGCGGACAGCTCTGGACGATCCGCTTTTCGCCTCGCTGCCCGGCGATATCGACGTCAGTTTCGAATTCTTCCCGCCGAAGAATGCGAAAATGGAGGCGAGCCTGTGGGATGCCGTTACCGAACTCGCGCCGCTGCGGCCCGATTTCGTCTCGGTGACCTATGGCGCCGGCGGATCGACCCGCGAGCGCACCCACGCCACCGTGTCGCGCATCATCAGGGAGGCGGGCCTGCCCGCCGCCGCGCATCTCACCTGCGTCGATGCCAGCAAGGGTGAGATCCACGAGGTCGCGCAGCAATATTGGAGCGAGGGCGTGCGCCACATCGTCGCCCTGCGCGGTGACATGCCGAGCGAAAGCGGTGCGCCCGGTGCGCCCTTCACCCCGCATCCCGATGGCTACCGGAATGCAGCCGAACTCGTCGCCGGGCTGAAGGCGCTGCATGATTTCGAGATCTCGGTTGCTGCTTACCCGGAAACGCACCCGGATGCGGATTGCCCGGAAAGCGACCTCGACAATCTTGAGCGCAAGCTGGACGCCGGGGCATCGCGGGCGATTACCCAATTCTTCTTTTCACCCGAAGCCTATTTCCGCTTCCGCGACCGGCTGGACCGGCGCGGCATCACCGCCCCCGTCGTCCCGGGAATCCTGCCGGTCACCAATGTGGCGCAGGCACGCAAATTCGCAGGGGCCTGCGGTGCAATGATTCCCGGCTGGATGGACGGGCTGTTCGAAGGACTCGACAGCCGCCCCGCCTCGCGCCAGCTGGTCGCCGCAACCATCGCCGCCGAACTCTGCCGCAGGCTGTATGCGGGCGGGGTGCGTGACTTTCATTTCTACACCTTGAACAGGGCCGACCTGTCCTATGCGATCTGCCACATGCTCGGCATGCGGCCGCAGGACGACGCGGCGAAAGAGGACAATTCATGACCATCCGCCAGCAGTTCCTCGACGCCGCCTCGGCGCGCATCCTGATCAAGGACGGACCTTATGGTACGGCGATCCAGCGGGCCCGTCTGGACGAGGCGGGCTACCGGGGATCATGCGATCTCTCCCGCGACCAGAAGGGCAATAATGATCTCGTCAATCTGACCCGCCCGGGCCTCATCCGTGACATCTGCCGGTCCTATATCGACGCGGGCGCCCATGTGCTGGCGACGAATACCTTCAACGCCAACCGTATCAGCCAGGCCGATTACGGGGCCGAGGCGCTGGTCGAGGAGATTAACATCGCTGCCGCGCGCTGCATCCGCGCAGAGGTCGACGCCGCAGTGGCGCGCGACGGCATCCCCCGCTTTGTCGCGGGCGCGGTCGGGCCGACCAACAAGACGCTGTCGCTTTCGCCCGAGGTCGAGGATCCCGGCTATCGCGAGGTAACCTTCGACGAAGTAAAGGACGTCTATCGCCAGCAGAGCGCCGCGCTGCTCGAGGGCGGGGCGGACTGCATCCTCGTCGAAACGGTGTTCGACACGCTGAACTGCAAGGCCGCGATCATGGCCGTGCGCGAGCTTGCCCGTGATCTGGGCCGTGACGTGCCGCTGATGATCTCGATGACGCTGACCGATCTTTCGGGCCGCAATCTGTCCGGTCACACGGTGGAGGCGTTCTGGCATTCGGTGCGCCATGCCGATCCGCTGGCGGTGGGCCTCAACTGTTCCTTCGGCGCGGAGCAGCTGCGCCCGCATGTCCAGCTGCTTTCCGGCATCGCCGACACCTTGCTGCTGGCCTATCCCAATGCGGGGCTGCCGAACGATCTGGGCGAATATGACGAAGCGCCCGAAACCACGGCGCAACTGACCGGCGAATGGGCGCGGAACGGGCGGGTGAACATCCTTGGCGGCTGCTGCGGATCGACGCCCGAACATATCGCCGCCATGGCGCGCGCGGTCGAGGGGCTGGTCCCGCGATCCATCCCCGTTCCGCCGCGCAAGACGCGCCTTGCAGGCCTCGAACCCTTCACCATGGCCGCCTGATGGAGCATCCCGCCGCCATCGCCAGCTTCGTCAATATCGGCGAGCGCACCAATGTGACCGGTTCCGCCCGGTTCAAGAAACTGATCCTGGCCGACGATTACGAAGCCGCCGTCGAGGTCGCCCGCGAACAGGTGGGAAACGGCGCGCAGATCATCGATGTCAACATGGACGAAGGGCTGCTCGACGCTGTTCACGCCATGACGACATTCCTGAAGCTGATCTCCGCCGAACCCGATATCGCGCGCGTGCCGGTGATGATCGACAGTTCCAAGTTCCACGTGATCGAGGCGGGGCTGAAATGCGTATCGGGCAAGCCGATCGTCAATTCCATCTCGATGAAGGAAGGCGAGGAAAGTTTTCTGGAACAGGCGCGCATCTGCATGATGCACGGTGCCGCCGTGGTCGTGATGGCCTTCGATGAAACCGGCCAGGCCGATACCAGGCAGCGCAAGGTCGACATTTGCGCCCGCGCCTATGACCTGCTGACCGGCATCGGCTTCCCGCCCGAAGACATCATCTTCGATCCCAACATCTTCGCCGTGGCAACGGGCATCGAGGAACACGATCGCTACGGTCTCGACTTCATCGAGGCGGTGGCCGAGATCAAGCAGCGCTGCCCGCATGTGCATTGTTCGGGCGGGCTGTCGAACCTCAGCTTCAGTTTTCGCGGCAACGAGACGGTTCGCCGCGCGATGCATTCGGTGTTCCTGTATCACGCGATCCCGGCCGGGCTGGACATGGCCATCGTCAATGCCGGGCAGCTCGATGTCTACGACACGATCGACCCCGCCCTGCGCGACGCCTGCGAGGACGTGATCCTGGCGCGCCGTCCCGATGCGACGGAGCGTCTGATCGCGCTCGCGGAAAGCTATCGCGGTAAAATCGCCTCGGAGGAAAAGGCGGCGGCCGAATGGCGCGGCTGGGCGGTGGAAAAGCGCCTCGAACATGCGCTGGTGAAGGGCATCGATGCCGATATCGTCGCCGATACGGAAGAGATGCGCGCCCGCGTCGAGGCGGAAGGCGGCAGGCCGATCCACGTCATCGAAGGTCCGCTGATGGACGGCATGAACGTCGTCGGCGATCTGTTCGGCAGCGGCAAGATGTTCCTGCCGCAGGTGGTGAAATCGGCGCGGGTGATGAAGAAAGCGGTCGCCCACCTCATCCCCTATATCGAGGCGGAGAAGCAGGAAGGCGCCAGGCCCAAGGGCCGCATCGTCATGGCGACGGTGAAGGGCGACGTTCACGACATCGGCAAGAACATCGTCGGCGTGGTCCTGCAATGCAATGGTTACGAGGTGATCGACCTCGGCGTGATGGTGCCGTGGTCCACCATCCTCGAAACGGCGAAGGAACAGGATGCCGACATGATCGGCCTGTCGGGCCTGATCACCCCTTCGCTGGACGAAATGGAGACCGTGGCCGAAGAGATGAAGCGGGCCGGCATGACCATGCCGCTGCTGATTGGCGGTGCGACCACCAGCAAGGTGCATACCGCGCTCCGCATCGATCCCGCCTATGACGGGCCGGTGCTGCATGTTCTGGATGCCAGCCGCGCGGTCGGCGTGGCTAGTCGCCTGCTGTCCGACACCCAGCGCGACGGGTTGGTTGCCGACACGGCCGGCGAATATGACAAGGTGCGGATTGCCCGCGCGAAGAAGGGCCAGTCGGAGCTGCTGCCGCTGGCCGAGGCACGCGCGCGCGGTTTCCAGCCCGACCTGGACCGCAAGCCGCCTGCGCCCCGGCAGCCCGGCCTTCACGTCTTTCCCGACTGGTCGTTGGACGATCTGCGCGAGACGATCGACTGGACGCCGTTCTTCCGCGCATGGGAACTGGCAGGCAATTATCCCGCCATATTGACGGACGATGTGGTGGGGGAAAGCGCCAGTGCGCTGCATGACGATGCGCAGGCCATGCTCGACCGGATCATCGCGGAAAAATGGCTCACCGCCCGCGGCGTGTGCGGAATGTGGCCTGCCCGGCGCGATGGCGACGATGTGCTGGTGGTGGGCAGCGAAGGTGAAATGCGCCTGCCGTTCCTGCGGCAGCAGGTCGCCAAGAGCCGGTCCGAGGACAGGCGGCGAGCGAATTTCTGCCTCGCCGATTTCGTGGCGACGGAGGACGACTGGCTGGGCGGCTTTGCCGTCGGCATTCACGGCATCGACGATCATTCCGCCCGCTTCCGCGCCGGCCATGACGATTATTCCGACATTCTGCTGAAGGCGCTCGCCGACCGTCTGGCGGAAAGCCTGGCCGAACGCATGCACCAGAAGGTGCGGACCGAACTCTGGGGCTATGCGCCCGGCGAAAATTTGTCGAACGAAGACCTCATCCGCGAGAAATATGACGGCATCCGCCCTGCACCGGGCTATCCGGCCTGTCCCGATCACAGTTTGAAGCCGATCCTGTTCGACCTGCTCGATGCGCCGGAAAATGCCGGGCTGGAACTCACCGAAAGCTTCGCCATGTGGCCGACCGCTGCCGTCAGCGGGTTCTATTTCGGACACCCGGAAAGCCAGTATTTCGGCGTGGCGCGGATTGGTGCGGATCAACTGAGCGATTATGCGCAGCGCCGTGACGTGGATATGGAGCAGGCGACACGCTGGCTCCGGCCCAATCTCGACTGAATGCGAAGAAGGGGGGACGCCGGAATGGCGATACAGACGAACGATCCGATTATGACCGGTGGACGAAGCCGGGGCGCGGCGATGTGGTCCGCACCACCGACCGCGCCCGCTGGATCATGTCCGGCTGACGAATGCCGACGGGGGTAAACAGGGCACCGCGAACGAAGTTGATTGATTATCGCGCCGGACTCCCGCAGGGCTGCACCGTCGCCGGAGATTGATTCTCCGGCCGATGTGCGGGAGAGCCCCTGCATCCTGAAAGGGGAAGCAGGGCACCGAAGGAGCAACCGCCCCGGAAACTCTCAGGTCGACGGACCGTGCATCGGCAGACACTCTGGAAAGCGCGCCGGGGGCTTGTCGTCTCCGTCGCCACCGAAGGGGTAATCCTGCGTAGGCTTTGCAGCCGCGTGGGGCAAGCTCTCAGGTCTTCCCGACAGAGGGGGCATCGTCCGGCATTTCCGCATTGTCGCGGGAGGTGGCCGGCGTTGTCGGGATGATGCCAAATGAATGAAGCCGCGATGGATACCGAAACAGAAACCGCAGAAGCGCCCGAAACGGGCACTTTGCCGTTGGATGCATGGCACCGCGCCAATGGGGCGCGCATGGTCGAATTCGCCGGATATTCCATGCCGATCCAATATACCGGCATCGTCGCCGAACATGACTGGACCCGCGAATCCGCCGGGCTGTTCGATGTCAGCCACATGGGCCAGCTGACGATTTCGAGCGGCGAGGGTGCGGAAGAGAACGCGGCCACCGCGCTGGAACGGCTGCTGCCGGGGAACATCGCCGGATTGAAGCCGGGCCGGATGCGCTATTCCCTGCTGCTGAACGATGATGGCGGTATTCTGGACGATCTGATCGTCACCAATCTGGGTTCCGACACGGGCCAGACCCTGGGCATCGTCGTGAACGGCGCGATGAAATGGGACGATATCGCCCATCTGCGCGAACATCTGCCCGATGCGATCACTCTCAATCTGCATGACGACAGGGCGCTGCTGGCGCTGCAGGGGCCGAAGGCTGCCGCCGTGCTGGACAATCTGGTGCCCGGCACCCGCCAGCTCACCTTCATGACAGCGGCAGCGTTTGAATGGCAGGGCGTGCCGCTGTGGGTCTCCCGCGCCGGTTATACGGGCGAGGACGGCTTCGAAATATCGCTGCCGGAGGACGGCGCGGCAGCTTTCGCCGATGCGCTGATTGCCGACGATCGCGTGAAGCCGGTCGGCCTGGGCGCGCGGGATTCGCTGCGGCTGGAGGCCGGCCTGCCGCTTTACGGTCACGATCTGTCGCCCGAAACCGATCCGGTCAGCGCGGGCCTCGGCTTTGCCTTGTCGAAGAAGCGGCGGGAGAGCGGCGGCTGGATGGGGCATGGCACCTGCGTGACACGCCTTGCCGATGGCTGCGCCGAGCGCCGCGTCGGGCTGGTCCTGTCCGGTCGGTTGCCCGCCCGCGAAGGCGCTGCGGTCATGCATGGCGAAACGCAGGTGGGCCGCGTCACTTCCGGCGGCTTTTCGCCCACGCTGGGCCATCCCGTCGCCATGGCCTATGTCGCCAGCGAACATGCCGCCGAGGGCACCGAACTTACTCTCGACGTGCGCGGCAGGCGGCTCGATGCCCGTGTCGCGCCCATGCCTTTCGTTCCTCACAAATATTATCGCGGAGAAGCCTGATGAGCCGCTATTACACCGAAGACCATGAATGGATCGAAGTCGATGGCGATGCCGCCACTGTCGGGATCACCGATTATGCGCAGGGCCAGCTCGGCGACATCGTCTTCGTCGAACTGCCCGCAGCCGGTACGAAACTGACGAAGGGCAAGGACGCCGCCGTCGTCGAATCGGTCAAGGCGGCAAGCGATGTCTATTCCCCCGTCACCGGCGAAGTGACCGAAGCAAACCCTGCGCTCGAGGAAGATCCCGCGCTGGTCAACACCGCCCCTGAAACGGAAGGCTGGTTCTTCCGTGCCACTATCGACGACATGGGTGAACTGGACGGGTTGATGAGCGAAGCGAAATACAAGGAATTCGTCGCCGGGCTCTGATCGCCCGCAATCCGGCCTCAGGGCTGCTTTTGTTTCGACCAGACCGATCGCATCATGCGGTCCGCAGGAACCAACCTATGCGCTATCTTCCCCTGACCGATGCCGACCGTGCGGACATGCTGGAGGCCATCGGCGCGCCCAGCATCGAGGCATTGTTCAGCGACGTTCCCGATGCCGCCCGGCTGGACGGCCCCATCCACGGCCTGCCGATGCATGCTTCGGAAATGGCTGTCGAACGCCACATGGCGGCGCTGGCGGCGAAGAACCTGCCCGCCGGCAGCGTGCCCAGCTTCTGCGGGGCGGGGGCCTATCGCCACCACGTGCCCGCAAGTGTCGACCACATCATCCAGCGCGGCGAATTCCTGACCGCCTACACGCCCTATCAGCCGGAAATCGCGCAGGGCACGCTGCAGATGCTGTTCGAATTCCAGACGCAGGTCGCGCGGCTCTATGGCTGCGCGGTGGCGAATGCATCGATGTATGACGGGTCCACCGCCTGCTGGGAAGCGATCAGCATGGCGGGGCGGATCACGCGCCGCAATCTGGCGATCCTGCATGAAGGGCTGCACCCGCATTATGTCGCTACCGTCCGCACGATGGCGAAGTTCACCGGCGATTCCATTGCCGACCGCGCGCCCACGCTTTCCGCCGATTGCGGTACTGCGGCGCTGATCGAGGAGATCGAAGCTAACGAGCCGAGCTGCGTCGTGGTGCAATATCCCGACATTCTCGGAAGGCTGCCCGATCTGAAGGCTATTGCCGCCGCCACAAGAGCCGCCGGTGCGCTGCTAATCGCCGTCAACACCGAACCCGTCGCCCTCGGCGCGATCCGGTCGCCGGGCGAACTCGGTGCCGATATCGTGGTGGGCGAAGGGCAGGCGCTGGGCGTCGGCCTGCAATTCGGCGGGCCTTATCTTGGCCTGTTCGCCGTGCGCGATCCGAAGCATGTCCGGCAGATGCCGGGCCGGCTTTGCGGCGAAACCGTGGATGCCGAGGGCAAGCGCGGCTTCGTGCTGACGCTGTCCACCCGCGAACAGCATATCCGGCGCGAGAAGGCCACCAGCAACATCTGCACCAATTCCGGCCTTTGCGCCCTCGCTTTCAGCGTTCACATGACGCTGCTTGGTGAAAAGGGCCTGTGGGCGCTTGCGGCGGAAAACCACCGGCTCGCCTGCCTTGCCGCCGACCGGCTGGCGCGGGTGCCGGGCGTCAGCGTGTTGAACGACAGTTTCTTCAACGAATTCACCGTGACAATCGATGGCGACGCGCGCGGGGTCGTCCGCGATCTTGCCGAGAAAAACATCCTGGCCGGCGTGTCGCTGGGGCGGCTGTTCCCGATGGAAGATCATCTGTCCGGCGGCCTTGTCGTGGCCGTAACCGAAACCACCACTGAAGACGATATCGATGCGCTATGCGCTGCCCTGAAGGAGGCGCTGGCATGAACGCTCCGAACAAATCCGGGTGGAAGCCCGAAAGCCCTGCCGGTGACCGGCCCCGCGACGATGCCGCGACCACCACCACCGGCAATCGCGCGCTGATGCTGGAAGAGGCGCTGATCTTCGAGATCGGCACGAATGACACCACGGGCGTCGATCTGCCGGAACCGGACGCGAATGCCGCCAATCGCCTCGGCGGGATGGAACGGGTGGAAGCCATCAATCTGCCCGGCCTGTCCGAACCGGAAACGGTGCGCCATTATACGCGCCTGTCCCGCCAGAATTACGCCATCGATCTCGGCCTGTTCCCGCTCGGTTCCTGCACCATGAAGCATAATCCGCGCCTGAATGAAAAGGTCGCGCGATTGCCCGGTTTCATCGATCTGCACCCGATGGCACCGTCATCGGTCACGCAGGGTGCGCTGGAGGTCATTTACCAGCTGGGAGAATGGCTGAAGACGCTGACCGGCATGGCCGCGGTATCGATGAGCCCCAAGGCCGGCGCTCACGGGGAACTTTGCGGCATTCTCGCCATCCGGGCGGCGCTGGAGGCGCGGGGCAATGCCCGCAGGGTGGTGCTGTGCCCCGAAAGCGCGCATGGCACCAACCCGGCCACGGCTGCCTTTGCGGGTTACGAGGTCGAGGATATCCCGGCCACCCCGGAAGGGCGCGTCGATCTGGAGGCGCTGAAAAAGCGGCTTGGTCCCGATATCGCCGCCGTGATGATCACCAACCCCAACACCTGCGGATTGTTCGAAAGGCAGTTCCGCGAAATTGCCGATGCCGTGCATGATGCGGGCGGGCTGGTCTATTGCGACGGGGCGAATTTCAACGCCATCGTCGGCCGGGTGCGCCCCGGCGATCTCGGCGTCGATGCCATGCATATCAACCTGCACAAGACCTTCTCCACCCCGCATGGCGGCGGCGGCCCCGGCAGCGGCCCGGTGGTGTTCTCCGAAACACTCGCGCCCTTCGCGCCCCTGCCGTTCGTGGAAAAGCACGGCGACCGGTTCGAACTGGTGGAGGAAGAAAACGCCGGCGAACACCATGCATCCACCTTCGGCCGCATGACGGCTTTCCACGGTCAGATGGGGATGTTCACGCGCGCGCTGACCTACATCTTGAGCCACGGCGCCGATGGACTGGCGCAGGTATCGGGCGATGCCGTGCTGAATGCCAATTACATCCTGCGAGCTTGCGAGGATGTGCTTTTTGCACCCTATGCGGATAGCGGTCCCTGCATGCATGAGGCGCTGTTCGGCGACCGCGATTTTGCCGAAGGATTGAGCACGCTGGATCTTGCGAAGGGCCTGATCGACGAGGGCTTCCACCCGATGACCATGTATTTCCCGCTGGTCGTGCATGGGGCGATGCTGGTCGAACCGACCGAAACGGAGAGTAAGGCAGCGCTCGATCAGTTCATCACCGCGCTGCGCAGCCTGGCGGAGCGGGCGAATGGCGGCGACATGACGCTGAAGGATGCGCCGGTCTACGCCCCGCTGCGCCGGCTCGATGAAACACAGGCTGCGCGCAAGCCCGTACTGGCCTGGAACGATCCCAATCTGACCTGAGCCTTCAGGTCACATCGCCCTTGCCGGGGTGAGGTTTGCGTGTGGCAGCCTCTTTTTCCGGCAGGGTGATGGTGATCTGGCTCAGCGACATGACCGCCGCGTAAAAGCCGATCACGGCAAGCGCGCTGCTGCCGAGTACGGTCAGCGCAGCGCCTTTTAGCCCGTTCCATTCCATTGCGACATCCAGCAGGCCCAGCGCCAGCAGCGTCGGCACAGCGCGGATGAAAAAGGCCGTGCCTGCCCGCCGCGCAGACACCAGCAGGGATTCGAGGCTTGCGCCGACCAGTTCGAACGCGCCGCCGACGGCCAGTATGACCATGGCCCAGTAGACACCGGAGAATTCCGGACCCGCGACCGCCTCGAGGCCCCAGCGGCCGAACAGCAGGGCGACTACCACCGCGATGGTTCCGCCGAACAGGGCGATGCGTGCCGTGCGGCGGGCGATGTCGAGGGCGGCGTCGCGGGCGTGCACCAGTTCAGGATAGATCGCCTTGGATATCGTCTGCGCCAATTGCACTAGCGCCTGTCCCAATTGCGCGGCGACGCGAAACCCCCCCGCGAGCGCCTCGCCGCCGATGGCTCCGACCAGCAGCAGCAGCACCTGTTTGCCGCCGACCGCCAGACTGCCCGACAGGTTGGTCGCCCAGACGAAGGACCATGCGCCGGGATGGTTGCGGGGGATGTGGCGCAATGAGATGCGGCTGAAGTCGATCGGTGATTTTTGTGCAGCCGCAATCCACAGCGCGATGGCTACCGCCACCTCGGCCAGCGCCCAGGCGATGACGAAGCCCACGACATCGGGCATGAAGAAGACCGCCGCGATAGCCCCCAGGGCGCGGATCAGCGGCTGCACCGCCTCGGCCGTGGTGGCAAGACCATAGGCGAAGCGGAGGCGCAGCAAGCCGGTCGGCGTCGAGCGGATGGAGAGCAGCGAGACGAGGCAGTAGAGAAACGCCACCAGCCGCAGATCGCCCGGCAGAGGCAGCCAGAATTGCGCGCTCCAGGTCAGGCCTGCGGCGAGCATGAGGCCGAGCGCGACGCTGAGGCCATCAAGCGCGATCGCGAAGCCGGTGGCGTCGGCCGTGTCCCCTTCCGATCCCCAGCGCACCACGAATTGCCATGTCTGGAAATTGGCGAGACCGGTCACGGTCTGGCCCAGTGCGACGATCAGGGCGAAATAGCCGAATCCATCCAGGCCCAGTGTGCGCGTCGCCAGCGCCAGATAGACGAGGCTGAGCGCCGCGTTGAAACCGCGCCCGCCGAGCAGCCAGCCGATATTGCCGAACAGTCGCTGCATCGCGATCAGCTTGGCATGTATCGGTTGCGGAACAGCATCACGCGCGATCCCTAAGTCCTGTTTCGGATTACGCAAGGTTTCCGGGCGGGGCGCAAGACGATAACAACACCTTCATGCTTATCGTTTTCAGCCGAAAGGGGTTCGACAGTTCGGCCGAAAGGCAGGCGCTGATCGCGCCCGGGCATCCTCATGCGCTGGGGATGCACGGCAGGAACGATGCCATCTGGAGCGGACCCGGCGGCCTGGCAGCCACCGCGGCTGACAGTCTGCGGCTGACTGCGAAAGGTGGCCCCTGCAGCCTGTGGGAACGCCCGCCATGGCTCAGGCCCGGCGGCCTCAGCAATCACGACCGGCCTGACCGCTGGCGCAAAAGAAGCCGCCTGCTCACGGTGTCGCGCGGGCAGGAGTTCGTCGCACCCATCGGGCGCAGGCAGGCACCACGGCGCTGGCTGGCAGACCGGATCGCCGAGATGAAGGGCTAGAGCGTCCTGATGATGGCGGAAAAGTCCAGCCCGCCGTTCTCGGCAGCGAAATCTTCGTACAGCGCCCTGGCGTGCTGACCCAGCGGAGTCTTGCTGCCCGCATTCTCTGCGGCAGCCATGGCGAGCTTGAGATCCTTGAGCATCAGGGCCGTCGCAAATCCGCCCTGATAATCCTTGTCGGCGGGGCTTTCCGGTCCGACGCCGGGCACCGGGCAATAGCTCGTCATCGACCAGCACTGACCGGAAGATACCGAGGAAATGTCGTAGAAGGTCTGCGGATCGAGCCCCAGCCTTTCGGCCATTCTGAACGCCTCTGCCGTGCCGATCATCTGCACCGCGAGCAGCATGTTGTTACAGATCTTCGCGGCCTGCCCGTTCCCGGCATCGCCCGCATGGATGACTGCCTTGCCCATGTCCGCCAGCACGGGTTCGGCACGCCTGAACGCTTCATCCTCGCCGCCGACCATGAAGGTCAGAGTGCCGGCGGATGCCGCGGCGATACCGCCGGAGACGGGCGCGTCCACCATCATGTAACCGCCGTCTGCCGCCATTGCGCCGACCTCACGCGCGGTGGCGACATCGATGGTGGAGCAATCGATCAGGATCGCTCCGCCTGGCGCATGGCCGATCACGTCGCTGCCATAGACCGATTTGACGATGCCGCCATTGGGCAGCATGGAAACCACCGCCTCGACTCCGCTGACCGCCTCCTTCGCGGTGGGGAATGTCGCGCATCCGGCTTTTTTCGCCTGGCCGAGCGCCACTTCACTGAGGTCGAAGGCACGAACCTGATGCCCTGCCTCAACGAGGTTGGCAGCCATTCCGCCGCCCATGTTGCCGAGGCCGATGAACCCTATTCTCATTGCTGCATCTTCCTTTGCCGAGCGTTTCCAGAGCCTTGATCGTCCTGTCGTAGCGGGCCGATCAGCGGCCTTTCCACTTGCCGTCACGCTTTTCGATGAAGGCCTGCATGCCTTCCGCCTTGTCTTCCGTCGCGGCGAGGATCTGGAACAGGCGCCTTTCGTGCAGGATACCGGTGTCGAGATCGGTTTCGAAGGCCGCGTTGACCATCTCCTTGTTCACCATGGCGGCCAGCGGCGGCATTCCGGCGATGGTCGTAGCGGTCTTCATCGTTTCGTCCAGCAACGTATCATGCGGTACGACGCGGGCAACCAGCCCGCTGCGTTCGGCTTCCTCGGCATCCATCATCCGCCCCGTCAGGCACATTTCCATGGCCTTGGCCTTGCCGACGGCGCGGGTGAGGCGCTGGCTGCCGCCCATGCCTGGCGCGACGCCCAGCTTGATTTCGGGCTGGCCGAATTTCGCTTTGTCGCTGGCGATGATGAAATCCGCCATCATCGCCAGTTCGCAGCCGCCACCCAGGGCAAAGCCGTTGACGGCTGCGATCCACGGCTTGCGAACGGCTTTGACCAGATCGCTGGTCCAGCGGGCGAAGAAATCCTCGCGGTAGAAATCGGCGGCGGGCTTGTCGGCCATTTCCTTGATGTCGGCCCCTGCTGCAAAGGCCTTGTCGCCCGCTCCGGTCAGCACCGCGCAAAGCTGCTGTTCATCCTTTTCGTAAGCGGCGAAAGCGGCGATCAGATCGGCGAGCACCCGGCTGTTGAGGGCGTTCAGTGCCTTGGGGCGATTGAGCGTGATCAGCGTTACCGCGCCGCGCTGTTCGCTGGTGATGGTTTCATATTCTGCGCTCATAGCGGGGTCCATTCCTCATTGTCGGGCAGCGGCGCGAAAATCGCGTCCAGCATATCTTCGGTAACGCCTTCCGGGGTCGCAGGATTCCACTGCGGATCATTGTCCTTGTCGACGATGAGCGCCCGGACCCCCTCGGCAAAATCGGGCCGCGTCAGCACGCGTGCGCCGATCCGGTATTCCATCCGCATATTGGCGGCGAAATCCTCCTTTTCGGCTCCTTCCGCCAATTGCCGCAGCGCGACCTTGCAGGTCTGGGGGCTCTTGGTGGCAAGAGTCTTCAACTCCTTCTCCGACCATTCCGATCCGTCCGCTTTCAGGGCAGCCAGGATGTCCTCGTAGCAATCGGATGCGAACAGCCGCTCTATCCGGTCCTTGTTCCCTGCCAGCCGCGCTTCGGGCGGAGCGGCCGACAGATCGCCCAGAATTGTGTCGATCGCGCCGGGTTCTGCGATGATGCGCGCCTTGGCCTCTGCCAGCCGGTCGCTCGGCAGGTAATGGGTTGCGATGCCTGCCCACAGGCATTCCGCACCGTCCAGCCGTGCGCCGGTCAGCGCCAGGAACTGCCCGAGCCGGCCCTCCATCCGCGAAAGATACCAGCCCCCGCCGACATCCGGAAACAGGCCGATGCCTGTTTCGGGCATGGCGAATTTCGTGTTCTCCGTCGCGATACGGTATTTTGCGGGCTGTGCGATGCCGACACCGCCGCCCATGGTGATGCCGTCCATGAAGGCGGCGACCGGTTTTGCATAGGTGAACAGCAGATGGTTGAGGCGGTATTCGGCATGGAAGAACCGCCGACCGGACATGCCTTGATCCTCCAGCGCGGATTTCCGCAGGAAGGCAATGTCTCCGCCGGCGCAGAAACCGCGGCCTTCGGCATGATCCAGAATGACGGCGGTAACAGCCTCGTCCGACCCCCAACCGGTCAAAGCGTCGATCATCGCCTCGCACATTTCCAGCGTCAGCGCATGAATCGCCTTGGGCCGATTGAGCGAGATGTGGCCGACCGCACCATGGCGGTGAATATGCACCTGTTCAGTCATATCTGTCCTTACTGGCGTAGCAGGGCGCGGCCGACGATCATCCGCATCACCTGGTTCGTGCCTTCGAGAATGGAATGGACGCGCAGGTCGCGCCAGAACCGTTCGATGGGATAATCCTTGAGATACCCATAGCCGCCGAACAGTTGCAGCGCATCGTTGGCGACCTTGCTGCCATTGTCGGTGGCAAGTCGCTTCGCCATGGCGGAAAAGCGCGATTTGTCCGGCGCATCGGCCGTGACCTTCGCCGCCGCGAGATAGAGGAGCGCCCGCGCCGATTCCACGTCGGTCGCCATGTCGGCCAGCATGAATTGCGTGTTCTGGAATTCCGCGATCGGCGCGCCGAATTGCTGACGTTCCTTCGTATAGGCCACGGCTTCGTCGAGACAACGCTGTGCGCCGCCGAGCGAACAGGCACCGATGTTGAGGCGGCCACCGTCAAGACCCATCATGGCGAAACGGAACCCTTCGCCTTCCGCCCCGACGCGATTGGCGATCGGCACCCGCGCATCTTCGAAAATCACCTGCGCGGTAGGGCTGGCGTGCCAGCCGAGCTTGCGCTCGGGCGCGCCGAAGGAAACGCCCGGCGTGTCCTTTTCCACTACCAGGCAGGTGATGCCCTTCGTCTTGTCCTCGCCGGTGCGGACCATCGTGACGTAGATATCGTTAACGCCCGCGCCGGAAATGAACTGTTTCGTGCCGTTCAGGACGTAGTGATCGCCATCGCGCACGGCGCTGGTTTTCAGGCCGGCAGCGTCCGAACCGCTGCCGGGTTCTGTCAGGCAATAGGATGCCATCTTTTCCATCGTGACGAGATCGGGGAGGTAACGCGATTTCAGCGCATCGTTGCCGAATTCGTCGATCATCCATGCGGCCATGTTGTGGATCGAGATAAAGGCGCTGGTGGTCGGGCAGCCATAGGCCATCGCCTCCATGATCAGCGCCGATTCGAGCCGTCCCAGGCCGATGCCGCCCGATTCTTCCGAAACATAGATCGCGCCGAAGCCGAGTTCGGCCGATTTGCGGATGACGTCTTTCGGAAAGTGCTTGTTTTCGTCCCATTCGCCCGCGCAGGGCGTGATGTTGTCGGCGGTGAAGCGCTGCGCCAGGTCCTGGATCGCGCGCTGGTCTTCTGTGAGCTGAAACTGGTTGTTCATGATGCCTTCTTCGGCTGAAATTCGGTTAATTGTTCGGATTTGCGGCGCAGCGTGAGTATTCAAGCGGACCGGGCGCATTCTCGCCATACTCGCGCTTGACGAGCCTTGCACCGCCCGCGCGGCTTTCAAGTTCGATCTTCCGTTCCCAGACCATGCCTTCCCCTTCGAAGTCGAAGCCGGCGCGTATGCTGCCGGTATCGGCATTCTCGATATTTTGCAGCCGAGCCATGGATTCATAAAAGGTGAGGGTAGTGGGGGCGACGGTCAGCAGCCCCTTGGCATCGCCGCGGGTGGAGGTGCAATCCGCAGGCACCAGACCCCAGCGCCCGTAAAGCGCCGGTGGAATGATCTCTGTCGTGGATGCCCCGGAATGGGCCGGGGCCCCGTCGCCAATGCCGCCCCCGGGTTCCACCGGCAACATCTCCTGCCCACTCGCGGCTGATCCGGCCTCGCCAGCTTCGGGAGCCGTTTCGGGGTCGGCTTCGGATGAACAGGACGCAAGCGCCATCGCGGCAATCAGTGCCATCGTGGCCGTTCTGCTTGCGGGAAAGATCATCTGCCTGTTCCTGGAAATATCATGTGACCCGCGCAGATCCTGCGCCGCAGACACGGAATTATCCCATGATCGGGATGACGAAAGTATTGGCCAGTTCGCCATCGCCGCCAAGCCCATCGGGCCAGCGTGCGGTGACGGTTTTCACCTTGGTCCAGAACTTGATGCCTTCCATGCCGTGCTGGTTGGTATCGCCAAAGGCGCTGCGCTTCCAGCCGCCGAAGCTGTGGTAGGCGACCGGCACCGGGATCGGCACGTTGATGCCGACCATGCCGACATTCACGCGAGCAGCGAATTCCCGCGCCGCATGGCCGTTGCGGGTGAAGATGGCGACGCCATTGCCATATTGATGCTTGCTGGGCAGGGCGACGGCCTCGTCGAAATCCCTTGCGCGCACGATCTGCAGCACCGGCCCGAAGATTTCCTCGCGATAGCTTTCCATGTCGGGCGTGACATTGTCGATCAGCGTCGGGCCGACGAACCAGCCCTTCTCATGGCCCTGCAAAGTGAACCCGCGTCCATCGACGACGATATCGGCGCCTTCCTTCTCGGCCGTGGCGATCCAGTTCTCGATGCGTTGCTTGTGTTCGGCGGTAACGACGGGGCCGTAATGCGCCTCGTCATCGGTGGAGATGCCGACCCGCAGCGCGTCGATGGCGGGGATCAACTTGTCCTTCAGCCGTTCGGCCGTGTCTTCGCCCACAGGCACGACGACCGGCAGGGCCATGCAGCGTTCGCCCGCAGAGCCGAAAGCGGCCCCGGTCAGATCGGCGACCACCTGGTCCAGATCCGCGTCGGGCAGGACGATGCCGTGGTTCTTCGCGCCGCCCATCGCCTGCACGCGCTTGCCCGCAGCGACTCCGCGCTTGTAGACATAATGCGCGATGTCGGACGATCCGACGAAGCTCACTCCGGCGATATCGGGATGGTCGAGAATGGCGTCGACCATTTCCTTGTCGCCATGCACGACCTGCAGGATGCCTTCCGGTCCGCCTGCTTCCAGGAACAATTCGGCAAGGCGGCGGGGAACGCTGGGGTCGCGCTCGCTCGGCTTCAGTATGAAAGCATTGCCGACCGCAACGGATATGCCGAACATCCACATCGGGATCATGGCAGGGAAATTGAACGGCGTAATGCCCGCACCGATACCCAGCGGCTGGCGCATGGAATACACGTCGATGCCCGGCCCTGCGCCCTGCGTATATTCGCCCTTCAGCGCATGGGGAATGCCGCAGGCAAACTCGATTACATCCAGCCCGCGCTGCACGTCGCCGCGCGAATCGGCGATGACCTTGCCATGTTCGCTCGACAGCATCTGCGCCAGATTGTCCATGTCACCTTCGACAAGGCGCTTGAATTCGAACATCACGCGCGCCCGGCGCTGGGGGTTGGTCGCTGCCCAGTCTGGCTGCGCCTTCTTCGCCGCCGCGACGGCACGCTCCAGCAAGGCCGCATCGCCCAGCGGAACCCGTGCCTGCACTTCGCCCTGGCTCGGATCGAAGATGTCATGCATGCGTCCATCCGATTTCGTGTCGGCACCTCCGGCAATGAAATGGTCGACGATACGCATAAACTTCCTCTCGGCTATCTGAATCTTTTAAACCTGACTTTCGCTGTCCTACGCTTTCGGCTCGCGCAAATCAAACCGGGGCAGGCGAGAATTTCCGCACTCCCGGAAGGCATGGCGGATTGACCGCGCCGCCACTAACCGGCAAATGCGATCCCAGCGGGCTTGCGGGTGTAGCTCAATGGTAGAGCAGCAGCTTCCCAAGCTGACGACGAGGGTTCGATTCCCTTCACCCGCTCCAGCGCTATCCTTCCCCGGCACACCCGGAAACGCTACAGCGGAAGCGAAGATCCTCCGGTAGCAACGTGCCTTCGGGGCTGAGCTTCGGCCAAGCTGGCGTTTGAGGTCGCTTAGGAACGGATTGTTCGTTCCGGACGCACCCCGAATGCGTTTTGAGGCGTTATACCGGTATGACCATGCATTATACGCGCGCCGGCCGCGGCAAACCCCTTCTGCTTGTGCATGGGCTCGGGGGAACCCACCGCTCGTGGGACACGATCTCACTTGCGCTTGCCAGGGAGCGGGAGGTAATCGCCCTCGACCTGCCGGGTCACGGGCAGACACCCGAAGAACCTGACAGCGGTACGTTCGCCGGGCTGGCGCGCAGCCTTGACGAATGGCTTGTCGCTGAAAACCTTGCAGGCGTCGATATGGCAGGCAGTTCCATGGGCGCCCGTCTGGTCCTCGAAATGGCGCGACGCGGGCAGGCCGGTGCCGTCGTCGCCCTCGACCCAGGCGGCTTCTGGCAGGGGTGGGAGCGTAATTTCTTCAGGACCACCATAACGGCATCGATCGCTCTGGTCCGGACGCTGCAACCGGCGCTCCCTGCGATCACCAGAAACGTCGCAGGCCGGACTGCCCTCATGATGCAGCTCTCCGCGAGGCCGTGGGCGCTGGACCCCGCGGTCATCTCGCATGAACTGAAGACATTTGCAGAGACGCGCACTTTCGGCGCGCTGGTGAAGGATCTAGCCACAGGCCCGGTCCAGAAAGGCCCTGCGAAGGGTTCTGCGCCAATCGTCATCGGCTGGGGGCGAAAGGACCGGCTATGCCTGCCGCAGCAGGCGAACCGCGCGATGGCGGCGTTCCCTGACGCGGAATTGCACTGGTTCGAACATAGCGGCCACTTTCCGATGTGGGATCAGCCGCAGGAAACGGTCCGTGTCATCCTGGATGCTACGGGCCGATCGAACTGACGCTGCGGAGAGCTGGTACGGACGTGGAATGAAGCGATCCGATCATCCCTTTTATCCGCAGGTCGTGTAACCCCGATAGCCCAGCTCGTCTCCGGCGCCGGGCGGCACGATGATGATTTCCTGCGATTGCAGGCCGGCATCGCCCTCGTCATCCAACGTGCGCATTGTCAGCAGGAGTTCGCCGCTGGTGAAGCGATCGGGTCCAGCGGCCTGCATCGGGATCAGCGTGCCGTTCAATTTGACGAAAGCCTGTGCGCCCGGTTCATAGATCACCGTTGGGAAACCGACTTCGGTCAGGCTGTAGACGCACCGCCCGCTGGTTCCGCCGATTGCCGCGATGTCGGCCGCGCTCATGGTTTCGGGTTTCACCAGCGCAGTCGCGATGTTCCGAAGGGCGCTTGAAGCCGGCTCGATCGGCGAGGCTTCTGCCGGCGGGTCCAGATGGGCTTCGCGGTCGTTGCCGATGGCGGTATTCTGATTGCAGGCGACGAGCGCAGCGGACAGGCCGGTGGCAAGGAGCAAATTCATCCTCATCGTGCGTCTCCTTCGGGCGCTTGTGTTGAACCAGGGTCCGGCTGCGTGGCGGCGGCAGGCAGGGCTTCGATCCCTTCCGGCAGGCGTTCTTCTGTCCGCACGCCGTTCGCCTCGATATCGGCGATCAGATATTTCATCTGCGCGATCTCGCGGCGCTGGGCGAGGATGATGTCATGCGCCAGCTTGCGCACGCGCGGATCCTCGAGGCTGGCCCGCTCGCTGGTCATGATCGCGATCGAATGATGCGGGATCATCGCTGCCATGTATTCCTCGTCATCGACCGTGACCTGGCTGCGGACCAGCCACAGGGCCAGCGCGAATACCACGGCTGCCACTCCGAGGATGATGAAGTTCTTCGTCCGGTCCTTGTACATGCCCCACATGAAGAGCAGCATGACCACCATCATCATCGCGCCCATCACGAACATCATCCAGAAGCGTGTCTCGCTCCAGAAGATATGATCGGCATCGTAGGTGTTGGTATACATCAGGAAGAACATGATGACCGTGGACGTCGCGACCATTGCCATGAAGCGCCAGTAATTGCCGCCTCCATCTTTCGATTTGTCGTGGTTTCCTGAACTCATGAGAAGACTCCGCGAAATTTTACAATGTGATCCAGCCGAACGCCCTGGCACCCATCCACAGGCCCATGCCGATCATGAACAGATTCTCGGTCAGCGAGACGAAGCCCAGCGGAACGTTGCTGCTGCCGCCCACGCAGGCGCATTTCAGTTCTCGCCTGTCGATATAGACCGCCTTGTAGACGCTGATCGCGCCGACCGTGCCGATGAACAGCGATATCGGCACCGAGACGATCGGCAGCGCGTGGGCGACCATCAATATGCCGGCCAGAGCCTCACCGAAGGGATAGATGAAGCCGTAACGCACCCACCGCTTCGCCAGCAGGTCGTAATTGAGGAACATGGTCGAGAAGCTGCGGATGTCCTGCAGTTTCTGTACCGCGAGCAGTACCATCGACACGCTGACGAACCATTCCACCGCCTGCACGGTGAAGACAGTATCGAACGCATACCAGCTGATCGCCAGCCCGAGCAGGAAGGCCATGCCGAGGATGGCGATGACCGGCTGATAGCTCGTCTCGCCTTCTTCCGGCTGGCTCCGCGACTTGCCGAAATGCTCGCGCAGATCGTCATAGCCGCCGATGCGCCTGCCGGCGATGAAAGTCTGCGGCGTGGTCCCGACACCGTGCTTTTCCTTGAAAGCGTCGGTCTCTTCGCGCGAGGACAAATGGTGGTCCTCGACCTTGAATCCTTCGCGCTTCAGCAAGTCGACGGTCTTGAGCCCGTAAGGGCAGACATGACCGGGCATGACCATCCGGTAGACGGTGGCGGTCCTGGCTTTTTCGGTCCTGTTGCTCACGATCAACTCCCCGTGTAGCTGTTCCAGACGCTGCGTCCCTCGGGGCCAAAGGCAATGACCTGATAGGGCTGTCGGTGGTCGCCATGCTCCATGCCGGGAGAACCCATGGGCATGCCCGCGACCGCAAGGCCGGTCACGCCGGTCGGCCGCTCGGCCAGCAGGCGCTCGACATCGGCAGCGGGCACGTGGCCTTCGATGACATAGCCCGCTGCTACCATGGTGTGGCAGGATCGCAGATCGCCCGGCACCCCGCGCTCCGCCTTGAGCGTAGCCATGTCGGGGTGATCGACGGCTTCGACCTCGTGTCGTTCGCCCTGTTCCATATGGCTGGCCCATTCGAGGCAGCAGCCGCAACCGGGATCGCGGAACATCGTATATGTCGCCGCCTGGGCAGCGCAGGCGGACAGAGCTGTTCCGAGCACCAGCGCGCCTGAGAGAGAGCGGCGGGCGATAGCGGTACGAACGAATGCAAGCATGAGGAGACTCCTGAGTTCTACAAACCGAGATGATCGGGGCCATGAGCGAGTTCGCCGCCCCAGTAGCCCTGCGCGAGAATGGCGGTCGCAATCAGGGCGAGCAGCATCCGGAAAGGCCGCCGGTCGGTGCGCCTTGAGAGCATTGCGGCAATAGGTGCCGCGACGGCAAGGCCGGTGCCAGTCCAGCGATGCCACTGCATCGTCGCATCCCCGCCGAACCACGGGCCGGTATGTATCCAGCCGAACAGGGCCGCGATTACCGCGCCGGCAGCGCCGGCCCAGATCAAGACGGTGGCGGCGCTGCCGAGGGTTGGAGAGGAACGTGCCATGGCCAAGGCTTCCACCAGGCCGGCCACCAGCAGCAGCGCTATGGGAAAATGCACGGTAGCGGGATGCAGCCGCGTCCAGACCGGACCAGCATCGTCGCCATGCTGCGAAGCAGGCTCACCGGCCTCTTCGGGATCAGGGGCATCCGGCGTCACAGGAGTTGCCGATGCCGGGCCAGCAGAGCGCACAGGAGTTTCGTCCTGCTGCTCGCCACCATGCTTTTCAGTTCCGTGAGCGAACGCAGATTGTGCCATGACGATCAGGATGGCTGCCAGCAGGAGGCGCGGAAACACCGTCATCGCTTGGCTTTTTCGAAAAGATCGACGAGTTCGCCGAATTTCTGCTTCTGTTCTTCGGCGTCGCCACTGGCGATCGCTTCTGCGACACAGCACCCCGCATGCCGCTTGAGGATCTCGCTCTCTGCCCGGCCCAGCGCCGCCTTGACCGCCTGCATCTGGTTGAGGATGTCGATGCAGTAGCGGTCGTCTTCGACCATCTGCGCGACTCCGCGAACCTGCCCTTCGACCCGGCGCAGGCGATTCACGATCTTGGACACGTCAGCTGACGGCACGATTGGGCACTCCAGTTCTCCCGACGCGTGGTGGGTCACTTGCAATACTCATGGGGGGTATATATGCCGCAAGCCGAAGGAGTTGCAAGACCGATGACCGAATTCGCTTTTTCGCGCCGTGCCTTGTTGAGTGCCGGAGCTGCGGGAGCCGGAGTATTGGGGTCGGCGCTTGTTCTGCCGGCCTGGGCGCGCGGCGCATCGCTACAGCATGGCGGGATGATCCGCACCGGCTTCGACGAGGTTTCCGGCCGCGACATCCGCCTGAGCGTGGGCGAGGGCATGCGGGTGGTGCAGGGCCGCCGGGGTCATGCTGTCGCGGTCAATGGCACGATTCCCGGGCCGCTGGTGCGGCTGAAGGAAGGCGAGCCCGTCCGCATCCATGTCACCAATACTCTGAAGGAAGACACATCGGTCCACTGGCACGGTCTGCTGGTGCCCTTTCAGTTCGACGGCGTTCCCGGCATCAGTTTTCCCGGCATCCGGCCCGGCGAGACCTTCACTTACGATCTGCCCGCCATCCGCCAGTCGGGCACCTATTGGTGGCATTCGCATTCGGGCCTTCAGGAGCAGTCCGGCCATTACGGCCCGCTGGTGGTCGACCCGGCCGGGCCGGACCCGATCCAGGCCGACCGCGATTTCGTGCTGCTGCTTTCGGAATTCACGCCGCTGCACGGCCATGCGATCATGGCGAAGCTGAAGAAGGGCGAGGCCTATTTCAACATGCAGCAGCGCAGCTGGACCGACGATTACGACCTGACGGGCGAAGAGCGGCGGATGTGGGCGAAGATGCGGATGATGCCGACCGACATCACGGACGTGTCCGGCTCCACCTATACCTATCTCGCCAATGGCATGGGGCCGGAAGAGGGGCTCGAATATCTGTTTCGCCCCGGCGAACGCGTGCGCTTCCGGGTGATGAACGGCAGCGCGATGAGCTTCTTCAACATCCGCATCCCAGGCGCAAGGCTGACGATCGTCGCCGCCGATGGCAAGGCAGTCCGCCCGATTGAAGTGGACGAGTTCCAGATCGGCACGGCGGAAACCTACGATTTCCTCGTCGAACCGACAGGCGAGGCGATGGCGGTGGTAGCCGAGAGCATGGACCGGTCGGGCATGGCGCTGGCTCACCTCGTCAGCCGTCCCGGCGCGCGCGCGCACGTTCCGGCACTGCGCGAACCGCCGCTGCTGACGATGGCATCGATGGGCATGGCCGGAATGGATCATGCCGGTATGAATCACGGTGGTATGGATCAGGGTGGCAGCGACATGGCCGGCATGGATCACGGGGCCACGGACCATGCGGCGATGGGGCACGGGACGGTTCCGGCGCAAACGACCGCGCCGGAGCCGATGGACATGGCAGGCATGGGCGGCATGAACATGCGCGATACCTCGCTCCTGCCGCCTGACGTCCACGTGGGGCCGGGGATCGACATGGTATCGATGAACCCGGTCGACCGGATGGGCGATCCGGGGATCGGCCTCGACAAGGTGCCGCACCGGGTGCTGACCTATAATGATCTCGTCGCGCTGGAGGCCAATCGCTACGCCCGCACGCCTACGCGGCAGATGGAGATCCACCTGACCGGCAACATGGAACGCTACATGTGGTCCTTCGACGGCAGGAAGTTCTCCGCCGTTACTGACGATCCTATTCGTTTTGCTTACAACGAGCGGGTGCGCGTGAGGCTGGTCAATGACACGATGATGGCGCATCCGATCCACCTGCACGGTCATTTTTTCGAGCTGGTCAACGGCGCGCCGGCGGATCATCAGCCCTTGAAGAATGTGGTGATCGTCCAGCCGGGCGGCAGCGCCACTTTCGATCTCACCGCCAATGAGGAAGGCGACTGGGCCTTCCATTGTCACCTCCTGTACCACATGCATTCGGGCATGTTCCAGATCGTGACGGTCGCGCCCAGGGGCGAGCAAGCCGAACAGCCGCGCGTCGGGAGCGACAAATGAGAACCGTGCTTTTCGCGCTGCTGCTGACCACCGCTGCGCCCGCCTTCGCGCAGGATCACGCTGGCCACGCCGGACATGAACCTGCCAGGACATCCGCAGAGACGGTTTGCGAGAAGGAGGCCGAGCGTCATCGTGCGATGGGGCATCCCGTGCCTGATGGGCAGTGCGAGCCCGGCGGTCCTGCTGCAATGGACCATCGGGCGATGGACCACAGCGAGATGAACGGCATGGATCACTCGCAGATGAATCACGGACAAATGGCGCAACCCGGCGCTGCCGAGATTCCATTCTCCCCTCCGCCGCCCGAGGCAGGCTCCGGCCCGCCGCGGGCAGCCGATGCGATCTGGGGGGCGGACGCGATGCGCGCGAGCCGCGAGAATCTTCCGGCCGAACTCGGCGACACCCGCTATTTCTGGGTGCAGGGCGACCGGGTGGAATATCGCGCGCGGGATGGCGACGACGGCTATCTGTGGGATGTGCAGGGCTATTACGGCGGTGATCTCGACAAGTTCTGGTTCAAGTCGGAAGGCGAGGGGAGCTTCGGCGAAAAGATCGAGAGCGCCGAGGTCCAGGCACTCTACAGCCGGGCGATCACGCCATTTTTCGACCTTCAGGCCGGGATGCGGCAGGATCTGGCCCCGATGGATCGCACCCATGCCGTGATCGGCGTGCAGGGCCTTGCCCCCTATCTCTTCGAAGTGGATGCGGCTGCCTTCCTGTCGGACAGGGGCGATCTGACGGCCCGCGTAGAGGTCGAACTGGACCAGCGGATTACCCAGCGGCTGATATTGCAACCTCGGGTCGAAGCCTCGTTTTCGGCGCAGGACATCCCCGAACTGGAGATCGGCGCCGGGCTGGATACGCTCGAGGCCGGCCTGCGCCTGCACTATCATTTCGCCCGCGAGTTCGCGCCCTATATCGGGATCGATCAGGAATGGAGGATCGGCGACAGCGCCGATTTCGCCCGCCTCGAAGGACAAGACCCGAGCGTCACCAACTACGTTGCCGGCATACGCTTCTGGTTCTGACCCGCTCGATCTGACAGCTCGTCCGATCCGGCGCCAGCGGCCAATCAGGGCAGCCTTGGCGTTCTCGGCGACGATCTGGCCGGCTTCCCCAACGGCCGCAGGTCCGGCGACGATGCGACCGAGATCGTGTTTCGCGTAGCCAAGGGCAGGTTGTGCTATCCCGTGTCGATCAACGGCCAGGATACCGATCTGGGCCTCTGCGATCCGAGCGATGCGCCTGTCGGCAATGTGCCCTACACGGCCCGGATGCGCGATAAGGCTGGACGGGCAGGCCGTTGCAGGCTGACGACGTATCGTTTTCCTCAAGGCCGCTCATCTTCATCGTCATGTCGCAATGCCGATAGATGATACACGCAACTGGCAACATCCTGTGCTACAGGACCGGTCATGACGAACCCACCTGCCTTGAACCGCCGCAACTTTCTTGCCACCGGCAGCGCCTTTACCGCGCTGGTCGCCAGTGGCTGTTCGACCGCCGGCGCGGGAAGACTGGCGGCTGCTGGTGGCGAAAATGCGATCTATGGTGCGTTAGAACCTGATCCCGCGGGCGTGCTGGATCTGCCGCAGGGCTTCTCCTATCGCATCATTTCGCGGCTCGGCGATGTGATGGACGACGGCGGCACCGTGCCTGACAAGGCGGACGGCATGGGCTGCATCGACCTGGGGGGCGGTCGGCTGGCGCTGGTGCGCAATCACGAACTCGTCACGACGGACGATGCTGGCGGGCAGATCGCCCGTGGTTTCGACAGCCGTAATGGCATGGTCCTGCCGGGCGGCACGACGACGCTGGTGCTGGATGAAAAGACGCTGGAACGACTGGCGGAGTTCCGCTCGCTTGGCGGAACGATCCGCAATTGCTCCGGCGGGATTACCCCCTGGGGCAGCTGGCTGACCTGCGAGGAAGCACCGGTGCGCCCCGGCGAACGCTATGGCGATGGCATTGCCAGGGATCACGGCTGGGTCTTCGAGGTGCCCGCCAATGCGACGGGGCTGGTGGATGCCGTGCCGTTGAAGGCGATGGGCCGCTTCAATCACGAGGCGGCCTGCGTCGACCCTGTGACGGGATACGTCTATCTGACCGAAGATCGCGAGGACAGCCTGCTCTATCGCTTCATCCCCGCGGTGCAGGGCCAATTGGCGCAGGGCGGGCGGTTGCAGGTCATGGTGCTGGACGATGGCCTGCGCGACAGCCGCAACTGGGGCACGCCTGTCATGCGGGTGGGCAAGCGTCATCCGGCCCGCTGGCTCGATATCGATGATGTGGAAAGCCCTGCCGACGATCTGCGCCAGCGCGGTGCGGCCAAGGGTGCGCTGCTCGTCGCGCGTGGCGAAGGCATCCATATGGGCCGGAACGAACTGTATGTCTGTTCCACCAATGGCGGTGCGGAAAAGCTGGGCCAGATCTTCCGCCTGCGCCCCTCGCGTTCGGATGCGCCCGATGCGTTCGAGCTGTTCTTCGAAAGCGACAATCCCGATCAGTTCAATTTCGGCGACAATCTGACGACATCGCCCAACGGCCATCTGATCGTATGCGAGGATCAATATACCGAAGTGGTGACCAACCATCTGCGCGGGATTACTCCGCAAGGCGTCGCCTATCCGCTGGGAATGCTGCGGATGCAGACCGAGCTTGCCGGAGGATGCTGGTCGCCCGACGGCAGGTGGTTCTTCGTCAATGCCTACAGCCCCACGCTGACACTGGCGATTACGGGACCATGGGTTTCCGCCTGACGGGACTGGCGCCGGTGACGAAGAACCGTTCACGGGGCCCGCGCTGATCGTGCCCGCATTATTCCTCGCCTTCCTTGCCGTTCTGGTCCTGTCTTTCGGCGGGCGCGATCAATTGCTGATCGCGCAGCTTTCCGCCCGATCCGGACAGTCGACTGCGGTTCTGCTGGCCGGCGCAATTTCTGCGACGGTGGCAGCGGGCGCGATCGCGGCGGGCGGAGCGTGGATGGCGGGGATGATGTCACCCTCGGCACGGACGATGTTCGTGGCGCTCGCGCTCGGCCTTGCCGCGTTCGAACTGGTCTGGCCTGTCCGCGTGACGAGGCCTGCCGAACCCACCCGGTCCCTCTTCGCCGTTTTTCTCGTCCTGCTTTGGCGGCAGGTGACGGATGCCGCCAGGTTCGTCGCGCTGGCCGTGATCGTCGCGACATCCGCGCCGCTGCCGGGCGGGATCGGGGCAGCGCTTGGCGGGCTGTTGGCGACTGCCCTGCCCTGGGCTGCGGGCGATGCACTGGAAGCTCATGTCCCGCTGCGAGCCATTCGCATCGGGCTGGCCGTGCTGGTCCTGATCGCAGCGATCGTACTCGGTCTGTCCGCCAGAGGGCTGGTGGCTTGAAGCGTCTGATCGGTTCTATCGATGTCAGCGATGTAACGAAGACTAGAAACGCTTTCACCCGCGGTACGTTGAAACGGCAGACAGACATGAAAGAAGGACAAGGCATGACAGCTCAAGGCGACAATTCCAAACAGGCGCTGTTTGCAGCGCTCAACGGTTCGGTGGCGGATCATCTGGCGCTGTATGTGAAGACCAAGAATTTTCACTGGCACATGGCAGGCCCGCGCTTCCGCGATCTGCACCTGCTGTTCGATGAACAGGCCGCGCAACTGATCGGCGTGGTCGACGCGATCGCCGAACGGGTCCGCAAGCAGGGCGGCGAGACGCAGACGTCTATCGGCTCCATCGGCCGGACGACGCGCATTGCCGATCAGGATGACACATCCCTTTCGAGCGACCAGATGATCGCGGAACTTCGCGACGCCAATCGCAAGCTGCATGAAGGGCTGCTTGACGTAAAAGCCACCTCGGAAGAGGCGGGCGATCATGCCACCAATGGCATCGTCGACGACTGGATCGACCAGGCCGAGGAACGCATCTGGTTCCTGTCGCAGACCCTGAAGGGCTGACGGGCGGGCTGGGCGACATGGCGGATTGCACGATGATCGAGGGTGCCGGGGATGCGGAAGTCGCGGCGTGGCTGCACCGGCAGTTGCGCGGAATCATGGCTGATGCGGAAGGCCCGGTGACCATCACCGTGCCCGGCGGTTCCACGCCGTTTCCGATCATGGAACGGCTCGTGACGATGCCGCTGGCTTGGGACCGGCTGGTGGTCTGGCCGGGCGACGACCGCGCCGTTCCCGAAGATCATCCTGCCAGCAACACCGGGCGCATCCGTTCGCTGTTCGAGCCTGCGGGGGCAGAGGTGGTCACCCTCACCATCATGGAACAGGTGCCGCCCTTCGCGCTTGCATGGCTGGGCATGGGCGGGGACGGCCATGTCGCCTCGCTGTTTCCGGCCGGCGATCCGCAGGTCGACGATGAAGCGCCCATACGGCGAATTACGCCCGATCCGCTCCCGCCCGAGGCTCCCTTTGACCGGATCACGCTGACGCTGCCCTCGCTGCTGACGGCAGGGCAGATCATGTTCGTGATCCGCGGCGACGAGAAAAGGGCCGTGTTCGAGGCGGCCCGGAAGGGGGAGAACGACCTGCCTGTCGCCCGCCTGCTCGGCGCAGCCACGCAGGAAATCACGTGCTTCGCCTGATCCCCGACCCGCTTTACAGAAGCGCGCTGCGACTTGCCGACAGGCTGCGCAAGAAATGGTGGCAATTGACCCGGCCGACCCTGCTCGGCGTCTCGGTCTGTGCCGAGAACGCGCAGGGCGAGGTGCTGATGGTGCGCCTCAGCTACGGTATGGGCAACTGGAGCTTTCCCGGCGGTGGATGCCACCGGGGCGAGGATTTCGATGCAGCGGCCCGCCGTGAATTGCTGGAGGAAACCGGCTGCCGGATCGAGGACATGGAACTGCTCGGCAGCGTGGAGGAGGATCTGCACGGTGCCAGCAACATCGTGGCCGTGTTCGGCGGCAGGACAGACGATTTGCCCTGCATCGACCGCCGCGAGGTCATAGAAGCGCGATTCTTTCCCGTCGATGCTCCCCCGGCGCAGCTTACCTCGGTGGGCAGAAGGCGGCTGGACCTCTATCGGCAATGGCGCCGGTAATTGGCTAGAACAGGGTAAGCTGCGCTTCGGCGGCGCGCCGGTCCTTGCGGCTGCCTTTTTCGACTCCCTGCAAATTCGACAGCGTCAGACCCATCAGCCGGATGGGCAGGGGCAGGGGAATGGCCTCCTCCAGCAGCGAATGTCCGATGCGCGTGAAATCCGCCTTGTCGATCACGTTGCGCGGCAGCGACCGGGCGCGGGTGGCGATCTGGAAGTCGTTGTATTTCAGCTTCAGCGTGACGGTGCGGCCCCTGGCGCCATTTCTCTCGATCCTTTCCCAGACGATCTCGGCAATGCGATCCAGCGTTTCGCGCAATTCCGGCGGCGAGGAAATATCCTCGCCGAAGGTGCGTTCTCCGCCTACCGACTTGCGGATGCGGTTGGCGCGCACCGGGCGCAGGTCGATGCCTCTCGCCGCCCCATGAAGGTAGTCGGCGAAACTGCCGAAATTCGCACGCAGCCAGGCCATGTCCTTCGCGGCCAGATCGGCACCCGTTTCGATACCCAGCCGGGCCATCTTCTCGGCTCCCTTGGGGCCGACGCCGTGGAAGCGGCGGACGGCAAGCCCTTGCACGAAAGTCGCGCCTTCGCCGGGACGGATGACGCAAATGCCGTCGGGCTTGTTCTGGTCGCTGGCCAGCTTGGCCAGGAATTTGTTGTAGGAAACGCCGGCACTGGCAGTGAGGCGGGTGGCGGCGAATATCTCCTGCCGGATCGCCTGCGCTGTTCGCGTGGCGCTGCCCGACCCGCACGGATCGCCTGTAACGTCGAGATAGGCTTCGTCCAGGCTGAGCGGTTCGACCAGCGGCGTGTGATCGCGAAATATGCCGCGGATGATGTCCGATGCCTCGCGATATGCGTCGAAACGGCTCTTGCAGAAGATAAGGTCCGGACACAGGCGCCTGGCCGTCACGGATGGCATGGCCGATCGCACCCCGAACTTGCGCGCCTCGTAACTCGCGGCGGCGACCACGCCGCGACCCGCCGATCCGCCGACCGCCACCGGCTTGCCGCGCAATTCCGGGTTGTCGCGCTGTTCGACGCTGGCGAAGAATGCATCCATGTCAATGTGGATGATCTTGCGCAATTCGCCCGGATGAGCGGCGATTTCGCGCAATTCTTCGGCACGCATGACGCAATCCCCGCCTTCCGGATGTTTCTCGCCGGTGCTGTCAGATTGCCTGCCCATCCCGTCCCGGATACAGCTTTTACGACCCCGGCGGAACAGTAGTCGCGTCACCGGATTTTGTGCGGATGCGAAAAGATTGCTTACAAAGCGACGCTGCGGGCATTAACTGGCGTTCCATGTCTGAAGCCACCGAAACCTCTGCGACCGCCTCTGCTCCTGCCGGCAGGGAGCAGGAGGAGCGCAGGATCAGTGAGAACACCCTGATCTGGATGATGGCGCTGCTGATGGCGCTGAATGCCTTCGGCATCGATGCAATCCTGCCTGCGCTGGACGATCTCGCCGCCGATCTGGGTGCGGGCGGCAACAGCCGGCAGTTCGTGATCGGTGCCTATCTGATCTCCGCCGGTTTCGGCGCGCTGGTGCCGGGCAGCTTTGCCGACCGGTTCGGCCGCCGCCCGGTGCTTTTCGTCGGGCTGGCGGGTTACATCCTGCTGTCCATCGCCTGTTCCCTGGCGACGGATTTCAACACGCTTCTGGTGCTGCGGGCGATACAGGGGTTCGGCGCGGCCGCGATCATCGCTCTGCCGCCCGCCATCATCCGCGACCGCGTGGGCGGCGACAAGATGGCCCGGATGATGAGCCTGATCTTCGTCATATTCCTGATCGTACCCGCCGTCGCCCCCAGCATCGGGCAGGGCATCATATCGCTTCTGGGGAACTGGCGCTGGATCTTCGCCGCCATGGCCATCGCCGGCACGGTAATGTCCATCTGGGTGTACAGAAGATTGCCCGAAACGCTGGACGAGGCCGACCGCCAGCCGATCCGCCTGCCGATCATCATGCGCAACATGCGCCATGCGGTCACCTTCCGCGAAACCATCGGCTATACGCTCGGCAGCGCGCTGGTGTTCGGCGGATTGTTCGGCTTCATCAATTCCAGCCAGCAACTTATTGGCGAGGCATTTGGCGCCGGCGACCAGTTCCCCTTCATCTTCGCGATGTGCGCCGGTGCCATGGCCATTGCCAACTGGTCCAATTCGCGGATCGTCGAACGCTTCGGCGCCCGGCGGGTCAGCCATATTGCCCTGTTCATCTTCATCATCGTCGCCGCGCTGCAATTATGGTTCGCGAACCGGCCCGACGAAAGCCTGTGGACTTTCGTCCCGCTGATGGCGGCCAATATGGCGCTGCTCGGCTTCATCGGTGCCAATTTCGGCTCGATTGCAATGGAACCCTTCCGCCATATCGCCGGTGCCGCCAGTTCCGCTCAAGGATTCCTGCGCCTGACGACGGGGGCCATTCTGGGGGCGCTGATCGGATTCGCCTATGACGGCACCGCCCGGCCGCTGGCTATCGCGCTGCTGGTCACGGCAACCGTCAGCCTCGTTTTCGTGCTGTTCAGCGAGCGCGGTGAACTATTCGGCGCGCCGCGGCCCGGGGATGTGGACGATCCGCCGGGAAGCCCGCATCCGGAATAGATTATCCCGCAGGGCGTGGATCAATCTTCAGTGCTGCTTTCGATCCGAACCAGCACCGTATCAACTTCGACCTGCCCGCCGACGGAGGCATCCAGATCCGCGACCGTTCCGTCGAATGGCGCGGTGAGGGCGTGTTCCATCTTCATCGCTTCCAGCACCAGCAGGCGTTGACCGGCCTCGACACTGTCGCCCTCCGCCACGTCGACGGCGATGATCCTGCCTGGCATCGGTGCGAGGATCGCGCCATCGCCGGCCGCTGCCAGACCCGATCCTCTCGCCTCGGTTTCGAACCCGTGAGCCTGGCCGCTGTCGAACACCACGATACGCGGTCCTTCCGCATAGCCGGGCATGATGTCGGCGACCTGATCGGGATCGAGTTCGACCGTCGTGAATTCCGCGCCCTGACCGAGAGCCACGGCCAGGCGGCGTGGTGCATTGAGCCTGAAACCCGATAGCTGCGAAGGCTGGCTGCGGTTGGCCACCATGGCGATTTCGGCAGCAGCCTTCATGACGGCTTCGTCCGGCTGTTGATCGGGGATCAGACTGTCGCCCTTGCGTTCGATGAAGCCGGTGTCGATCCGCCCGGCGACGAAATCGGCATCGGCAACGGCATTGGCGATGAAGCCTGCATTGCTGCGGACCGGCCAGATTTCCGCGCTTTCGGCCATGTCGACCAGCAGGTCGATGGCATCGTCGCGGTCCTCGCCCCAGGCGACAAGCTTCGCGATCATCGGATCGTAGAAGGGCGAGATCGCGTCGCCTTCCTCCACCCCGGTTTCGACGCGGCCCTGATCGCCGAGGTTCAGATGTTCCAGCGTCCCGGTGCTGGGCAGGAAGCCGCGCGCCGGATCTTCGGCGTAAAGCCGCGCTTCTATCGCGTGGCCGCGTATCTCCAACTCGTCCTGCGTGCAGGGCAGCGGCTCTCCGCTGGCGATCCGCAATTGCCATTCCACCAGGTCGACGCCGGTAATTTCCTCGGTCACCGGATGTTCGACCTGCAGGCGCGTGTTCATCTCCATGAAGAAGATGCGGTCCGCGCGCAGGCCGTCGCTGGCATCGGCGATGAATTCGATCGTGCCGGCGCCTTGGTAATTCACCGCCTGACCCGCGCGGACTGCGGCTGCGCAGATTTCCTGCCGCGTCGCATCGTCCATGCCGGGGGCGGGCGCCTCCTCCACGACTTTCTGGTGCCTGCGCTGCAAGGAACAATCCCGTTCGAACAGATGCACGACATTGCCATAGGAATCGCCGAAGATCTGCACTTCGATATGGCGCGGGCTGGTGATCCATTTCTCCAGCAGCACCTGCGTATTGCCGAAGCTGGCCTCGGCCTCGCGCCGGCAGCTTTCCAGCATCGCGGCAAATTCATCGCCCGCGTCGACCTTGCGCATCCCTTTGCCGCCGCCGCCCGCCACGGCCTTGATGAGCACCGGATAGCCGATGGCATCGGCCTCCTTGCGCAGGCGTTCGGGCGACTGATCCTCGCCCAGATAGCCGGGTGTGACCGGAACGCCCGCCTCCTGCATCAGCGTCTTGGCGGCATCCTTCAGGCCCATTGCGCTGATGCTGTCGGGCTTCGGGCCGACCCAGACCAGCCCGGCATCGCAAACATCCTGCGCGAAATCGGCATTCTCCGACAGGAAGCCGTAGCCGGGGTGAATGGCCTCTGCGCCGGTTTCGCGCGCGGCAGCGATGATCCTGTCGCCCAGGAGGTAGCTTTCGGCGGCCGGGGAAGGGCCGATATGCACCGCCTCATCCGCCATGCGAACTTGCAGCGCATCGCGGTCGGCATCGGAATAGACGGCCACGGTGCGGATGTTCATCGACCGGGCGGTGCGGATGATGCGGCAGGCGATTTCGCCGCGATTGGCGATGAGCAGGGACTGGATCATGCGGGCAGCACTATCCAAGTTCCGCATGATGCTCAAGCGATCACCAGCCCTTTATCGGCACGAGCTCGCCGCGCGTCCAGCGCGGCATATGTTCGGGCGTGGGCGGAGAATTGACCAGCGCTTCGAAGAAGGCGGCGATGACATGACCGGTCTTTGCCAGCGGGCCGATGACCACCCGCCGATGCCAGGCCAGCTGCCCGCGATCGCGCACCTTGCGCCCGATGGCACCATAGATGCGCGCGGCGGACAACACCGCCCAGCGCTGGCGGAACCGCAGATGTTTCGTGCCGAGACGGGCTGCGGCCTCATGCACCTCCATCAGGTCGATCAGGCGCGGGATCAGGGCGGCGAGTTCGAAACGATTGCCAGGCTTGGTATGCTGGCCCGGCGTAAGGTCGCGCTCGGCAAGCCATTCGGTGGGGATGTAGCAGCGGCCGGCGGCGTCATCCTCCACGACGTCACGGGCGATATTGGCCAGCTGGAAGGCAATGCCGAGGTCGCAGGCCCGGTCGAACATTTCCCCGTCCTTCGGATCGACTCGCATGACATAGGCCATCATCACGCCGACCGCACCGGCGACGTGATAGCAATACCGCATCAAATCGCCTTCGGTGCGCGGGCGCCATTCGCGGGCGTCCAGCGCGAAGCCGCCGATGACGTGTTCCGCCATCTCGCGCGTGATGCCGCTTTCGGTGGCAAGCTGGCCCATGGCATCGAAGGCGAGATCGGCGGTGGGCAGGCCCTCGAAGGCGCGATCGGTCAGGGCGCGGATCGCCTTGATCCGGTCCGTCGCCTGCTTCCCCGTCTGTTCGCCCAGGGTGCCGCCATGGTCCTGCGCGTCGGCAATGTCGTCGCAGCGGCGGCACCACGCATAGAGCAGCCAGGCGCGTTCGCGCGTGTCGCGGTCGAACAGGCGCGAGGCGAAGGCGAAGCTGCGCGAACCTCTGCCGATGGATTCTCGCGCCTTCTGCACCAGCGCTGCACGGTCGCGTCCGCCGCCTGCCTGCTGAGGTGTTGCGCGGATGACGCGGCTGGGGGCGAGCATTCTTTCCCGGGTCATAGATCGCCTGCCTTCATCCGGAAGATCGGCACATGCGCTTCATAGGCGGCCATGCGGCCCAGCAGGCGGTCCAGATCGTCATCGGCGACGATGATATCGCGATGCGCCTCGCGGATGAAACCGCTATCGGTCATGTGGCGGTTGAACGCGATCAGGTGATCGTAGAAGCCGAAGGCGTTGAGCAGGCCAACTGGCATGGTGTGATAGCCGAGCTGCGCCCAGCTGACCGCTTCCCAGAATTCGTCCATTGTCCCAACGCCGCCGGGGATGGTCAGGAAACCGTCCGACAGATCGGTGAAGGCCTGCTTGCGTTCGTGCATTCCGCCGACGATCCGCAATTCGCTGCATTCGGTGTTCGCCACCTCGCTGCCGGCGAGGGCGTCGGGTATGATGCCGATCACCTCGCCGCCCGCATCCAGCGCGCCGCCGGCGACAGCCCCCATCAGGCCCAGCCGCCCGCCGCCATAGACCACCCCGATGCCGCGCTCCGCCAGCACTCGGCCGACATCGCGGGCCAGCTGCATGTAGCGCGGGTCGGCAGGCGTCGCGCTGCCGCAATAGACGGCGATCCGCCGCAGCGCGCCGTTCGGGCTGGTCATGACGGCGTCGTGAGCAGTCTTCGTCATCATCTCCGTCATCTGGCAAGGTCTTCCAGCATCAGTCCCGCCGTCGCTTTCGCGCTGCCGACCACGCCCGGAATACCTGCACCCGGATGCGTGCCTGCACCGACGAGATAGAAATTGCCGATTTCGTCGTCGCGGTTGTGGCCGCGAAACCACGCGCTCTGTGTCAGGATGGGTTCGAGGCTGAAGGCGCTGCCCATGTGGGCGTTGAGATCGTGGTGGAAATCCTTGGGGGCATAGTGAAACTGCGTCACGATCCGGTCGTGGATATCGGGGATCAGCCGCCTGCCGACTTCATCCAGGATGCGCTTTGCCAGGATCGGCCCGACCTCGTCCCAGTCGATCGGCATCTTGCCCATATGCGCCACGGGCACCAGCGCATAGAAGGTGCTCATGCCTTCGGGCGCCATGCTCGGGTCGGTGACCGTGGGATGATGCAGATAGATGCTGAAATCTTCGGGCAGCACGCCATTGTCGTAGATGTCCTCCAGCAGTTCCCTATAACGCGGGCCGAACAGGATCATGTGGTGCGGAATGCCGGGCCATTTGCCCTTCAATCCGAAATGGACGACGAACAGGCCGGGGCTGAACTTCTTGCGCGACAGCGTGCGGGCATAGGATTTGCCGCGTTTCGTGTCCCCCAGCAGGTCGCGGTAGGAATGCATGATGTCGGCATTGCTGGCGACTGCATCGAAACGCTGGCGGTATCCGCCTTCGGTTTCCACCTCGGTGGCCCGGTTGCCCAGCGTGTGGACGCGCTTCACGGCGTCACCCACGCGCATCTGTCCGCCAAGGCGTTCGAAATGGCGGATCATGCCCGCTATCAACCGGTTGGTCCCGCCCCGCGTCCACCAGACGCCGCCATCCTTTTCCAGCTTGTGGATCAGCGTGTAGATGGCGCTGGTCTTCATGGGATTGCCGCCGACCAGCAGGGTGTGGAAGCTCAGTGCCTGGCGAATCTTCTCATTCTCGATGAAGCTCGACACCATCGAATAGACGCTGCGCCAGGCCTGCTTTTTCGCCAGGGCGGGCGCGGCCTTGATCATCGACTTGAAATCGAGGAACGGCACGGTGCCCAGCTTGACGTAGCCTTCTTCGTAGACTCCGGCGGAATAGTCGAGGAACCGGCGGTAGCCCGCCACATCGGCCGGATTCAGCTTCTCGATCTCGGCATGGAGTTCGGCATCCTTGTTGGAATAGTCGAAATTCGTGCCGTCGGGCCAGTTGAGGCGGTAGAAGGGGTGCACCTTCATCAATTCGACATCCTGCGCCATGTCATGACCGGAAATGGACCATAGCTCTTCGAGGCAGGGCGGGTCTGTGACGACGGTCGGCCCGGCATCGAAAGTGAAGCCGTCTTTTTCCCAGAAATAGGCGCGGCCGCCGGGCTTGTCGCGCCCTTCGATGACGGTCGTCGCGATGCCGGCGCTCTGCAGGCGCATGGCCAGCGCCATCCCGCCAAAACCCGATCCGATCACGCAGGCGCTCTTGCCGGCATAGGTCGGATTGGCCGAAGCTGAACCGGCGCGCACTTCGTTGCCTCTGGCAGGAGCCATGTCGTTCATGCAGAGTTCCGTTCCGGTTCTGGCCGTTTCGAGTTGCGCTTGCCGCCAAGCGGCGCGCCGGGCGTGACGAGCGCATGCAGCGCCCGCTTTACGGGGACAGGTGGGCGACCCGAAAGAATACGCGCCTTGTCCAGTGCAGTCGATCTGCCGGCGTAGAACCGCTCGATCAACGCCTGAGGCAGCCGGTAGAAATGCTGAAATACGATATAGCGTTGCTCGGGCAGCGCCGCACCGAACAGCATGCGTCCGAGCAGTCTGTAGAACCCGGTCTGCCTCCAGTGATCGGCGCTGCGCTGTGCCATCATCTGGGCCATATGCGCGCCCGGAAGGCCGGCGGACCGCGTGATCGCAATTGCGTTTTCGACAGCGAAAGGCAGGGTGTAACTGGTGAGGGGATGCGTGAAGCCGCCCCGGATGCCCCCCAGCGCCACGCCGTCGGCTATGATACCGGCACCTTCGCCGGATGCAGGCGATTGGCCGGCTAGCGCCGCAGGATCGCCGGACGAGATCACCGGCAGGACGCCGGTTTCCTCGTCCAGCGTTTCGCCCTTCCAGCCCCGGTTTTCGCAATAGGCGTCGATCCGTTCGGCGAGTTCCGCGCGGTCCAGCACCGGATCGTCGGCGTAATAGGTATCCTCGATAAACAGGTCCGTATCCGACAGGGGCAGGACATAGACGAAGCGATAGGCACCGTGCTGCGCGACATCGGCATCCATGATGATCGGCCGGGGCACGCCATGCGGCCGGTCGCAGCGCAGGTGCCGGCCCAGGAACACCTGCCAGCCGCCCGAAAGGCCGCTGCCGATTTCGGCTCCTCGGCAATCCAACACCGCACCGGCAGTAATCCGCTGCCGGTCGGGCAGTGTAATCCCGCCTTCATCGACCGAGACCACCTTCGTGCCGGTGCGGATCGCCGCAGCGGGGAGTTCCCGTCGTATCGCCCGGTCGAAATCGGCAGAGGCCAGCGAATTGTAGCGCGAGCCCAATGTCCGTTCGTATTTCGGAAAGCGCACGTCATAGGCAGGCCACGAGGCCGTGTCGAAGGCGCTCATCAAGGCGCGGCCCGCAGGTGAAAGATCGCTGTCGAACCAGCTCCAGCGGTGATGCCCGCCGATCTTTTCATCGCTCTCGAACAAGGCGATCTTGAGGTCGGGGCAGCGGAAATGCAGCGCAAGGGCGATGAGCCCGCCCGCCAGTCCGCCGCCGGCAATCGCGATGTCGAGGTCGTGATCTTCCATTCCGCCTGCTGCCCTAGGGCGCAATGCCAGCCCGCGCAATTGTCCATTCTCCTGCAAGGAAGACGCGGCCGGAAGAGCGAGGGGCGACCCTGCGGCCGCCCCTCGACATCGTCACAGAAGCCGCAAGATTATTCCTCGCCCAATGCGCTCGCAGGCAGGACGGGGCGGGGCGCGGGCTTGTCAGCGTTGCGGTCGCCGGATTTCAGAAAAGTGTCGAACCAGCGCATCATCCGCAGATTGTAATCGTAACGCGCTGCCGCCTGCTGGTTGCCATGGCCCTCGCCGGGATACAGCACCAGCCGCACCGGCGTGTCGGGTTTGCGGACCTTGATGTTGCGATAGAGTTCGTAGCTCTGCGTCGGGCTGACGCGCGTGTCTTCCTCGCCATGCATGATCAGCAGCGGCGTAGTCGCATTGGCGACATGATAGATCGGGCTGGCCTCCAGCATGCCCTGCCAGTCTTCCCACGGGAACTGCCGCGCATGGACGAGATACATTTCCTGCGGGATGTCGGTCGTGCCGAATTTGCTGATCTGGTTCGAGATGCCGACGAACATGACGCCCGCGCCGAATTCCTCCGATTGCGCGGTAGAGCCCCAGGCCGTGGCATAGCCGCCATAGGATCCGCCCGTGATGCCGGTGCGCGCCGGATCGGCGATGCCTTCGGCGACAAGCGCGCGCTTGGCATCGACGATATCGTCGAATTCCTTGCCCGCATAGTCCTTCTGATGCGCCTTGGCGAAAGCGGTGCCGTAAGCGGTGGAGCCGCGATAATTCGGCAGGAACACGGCATAGCCACGGCCCGCCGCCACCTGTCCGGGCTTGCTGTAGGCGGTTTGCCAGCCGTTGCTCTCATGCGCTTCGGGGCCGCCGTGAATGTTCAGAATGGTCGGCGCGCCGCCGGCGGGCGTGCCGCCAACCGGTTCGATCAGCACGCCTTCGACGGTCTGGCCGTCGCGCGCGGTGTAGGAATAGATGCGCTGGTCGCCGAAGGTGATCTCGGTCAGCCAGGGGTTGTGCGATGTCCAGCGGTCGAACCGGCCATCGTTCAACACGAACAATTCGTCCGGGTGGCGGGGGCTGTCGGCAGTGACGGCGATGCGGCCGCCGCCGGCTTCCACCCCGGTCAGCACCAGATTGCCGGGGTCCACCTCGCGCGTGACCGAACCGTCGGGCGCATAGATGCGAAGGCGGCTGGAAGCACCCACATGGACGATGCTGGCGAGGCTTCCGTCCGACAAAAACTCCGTATCCACCGTCGCTTCCGCCGCGCCGAGCGTCACCGGAGTCAATGCGCCTGTGACCGTGTCGGCGAAATACAGCGTGGTCGGGGCGGGATCATTGGCGTCCACAGCGGCGACCATGGCGAGGCGGCGGCCATCGGGGCTGATCTCCACATCGCCTAGCTTGCCCGGCGTTTCGACGATACGGCGCACCGCGCCGGTGGCGAGGTCAATCAGGTTGACCCGCTTGGAGGTGTAGCTGTCATCGACATTCGGCGTCGGCGCGGTCTGGATGACTGCGGTCCGTGCATCGGGCGCGATCTCGAACGCGCTGACATAGCCGGGGATGGTCACGCCGCGCGGTTCGACATCGATCTCGCCGCCGGTCAGCGCAGCGCCGACCCGCGCTGCGAACAGGCGGTTCAGACGATCCTCTTCCTCATAGACAATGGATGTGAACCCTGCCCCGGCCTCGTCATCACGGCGGTCATCCGCCTCGGCCCCGGCGAGCAGATAGATCATGCTGCCATCGGGCGACCAGTCATAGGCGCGCACGGCGGCGCCATCGACCGCAGCCAGCTTCATCTGCGCGCCGCCGTCGACCGGGATGCCCCAGACCGCGCGTTCCTCGTCGCCCGCTGCATGCAGGAACGACATCATCCGTCCGTCGGGCGAGAACTGCACGCCGGAAATGTTCACGTCGGCGGGCAGGAAATCGCGCTGATTGTCAGGCCCGTAGGCCAGCTTCAGCTGCTGGGTGCCGGAGCCGTTCTCTTCGCCTTCCGCAATATTGGGGTGGCGATAGGTGGTGAAGGCGATCCGGCTCCCATCCGGGCTGACCTCGATCCCGCCAACCTGTTCCAGCGCCGCCACATCCTCCGGCGTCATCGGACGCGCATCGGCCTCGCCTGTCGTCATGACGAATGCGGCCAGCGCAAATGCAGGCAGGGGGGCAGCGCGCAGGGCTGTGCGAACAAGATCCATGGTAATGAAAATCCTCTCATCAAGTGCTGGTATCCGGCACCGTTGGCGGCAGGTATAAGCAGGCGACGCCGATATTTCAAACGGCGGCGATGCGCTCAGGCGTCACTCCGATGCGGCGAGCCGTTGATGCCGATGGACGAAACCAGCGGCATTCTCCGGCCTTGCCGAAACCGCGATCCGGCGGCATGGTCGTGGCAACAAAGGCAAACGGGAGGGGTGCCACCATGCGCAAATCTGTTCGAAATTCCAGCCATTTGGCGGCGGCTGCGGCCATTGCCGCCTTCTTCGCCTCGCCGGCGCTGGCCGATACCACCGTCATCCATGCTGGCAGCATCATTCGCAGCGCGGATGCCGCGCCGAGCGGGCCGGCGACCATCACCGTCACCGACGGGCGTATCACCGCCATTCAGGACGGCATCCAGCCCGTGCCCGAAGGCGCGACCATGGTTCACCTGGTGGACAAGACGGTTCTGCCGGGCCTTATCGACCTGCACGTTCACCTCACCGGCGATCCGGGCGGCGATTTCTGGAAGGAAGCGGTGGAGCCGGAGGAATGGGGCGTCGTCGTCGGTGCGAAGAATGCGCTGGCGACCGCCCGGGCGGGCTTCACCACCGTGCGCGAGGCGGGCAGCGGCCAGTCCAGCGCCTTCGCCCTGCGGCGCGGCACGGCGGAAGGGCTGATCCCCGGCCCGCGCATCATCGCGGCAGGACCGGCGCTCTCCATCGTCGGCGGGCACGGCGATACCAACGGTTTCCGGCCCGAGATCAACGAGATTCTCGACAGCGGCTACAATTGCACCGGCACCGTTCAATGCGCGGAAAAGGTTCGCCTCGCCAGCCAGAACGGGGCCGACGTCATCAAGATCACCGCCACCGGCGGCGTGCTGAGCCAGCAGGGGCGCGGGCTGGAGGCGCATTTCACCAGCGCGGAAATGAAGAGCATCGCCGACACGGCCCATTCGCTCGGCCTGGCCGTCATGGCGCATGCTCACGGCGCGCGCGGCATCCAGCAGGCGGCCGAGGCGGGCATCGACTCCATCGAACATGGCACCTATCTCGACAAGGAAGCAGCCGATGCGATGATCGCCAATGGCACCGTGCTGATCCCGACGTTGATGGCCTTCCAGGGCGTGACCGAGCGGCTGGGCCAGGGCATCTACACGCCGGTGGTGGAGGACAAGATTCGCGCCGTGGCCGAAACCGCGCAGGTCTTCATGGGGCGGGCGCGCGGATGGGGCGTGCCCATCGCCTTCGGCACCGATGCGGGCGTGTTCGGCCACAGGCGGAACGCCGGCGAATTTCGCCTGATGATGCGGCAGGGCATGACCAGCCGCGAGGCGCTCGCCAGCGCGACCACGAATGCCGCGCAGGTGTTGGGTATGGAGGACGAGATCGGCAGGCTGGAACCCGGCTTCAGCGCCGACATCATCGCCGTCGATGGCAACCCGCTGCTGGATGCCACGGTGCTGGAGAATGTCGACTGGGTAATGGTGCGCGGCCGCGTGATCGAGTGATTTGTCGAAGCGCAATGTTCGTTCGTCGGCTCTGGGCAGCATATCTCTTGGTGCAGGGCGGCGGCAGGGGTTAGAACGACCGCAATAGAATCTTGGGGGATTTCACACATGACCACTTTTCGCATCGCCCTGCTTTCCGCCGCCGCCCTGCCGCTGGCGGCCTGCGCCACGACGATGGAGAATGACGACACCATCGTGCTGACCCGCGCGCGGCCTGCCGGGACCGGCGTGGGTGCCACTGCTTCCGCGCAAACCGCCCATGACCGGCTGTTCGCCATCTTCGCCGCGGCGGACGAGGCGGAACTGAAGAACAATCCGATGAGCGCCCTGTTCAGGGGCGATCTGCGTTATGCCGACAGCCTCGGCAATTACCTGACCGATGCCTACAGTGATACCGAACGCGCGAATGCCCGCCGGAATCTTGCCGCGCTGGAGCGGATCGACCGCAGCGCGCTCAGCGAAACCGACCGCATCGCCTATGACGTCTTTGCCTATAACCAGCGCGAGGCATTGTCGAACCTCACGCCGGAAATCCTCGCGCTGACCGAGGTGCGGCCCGTCAACCATTTCTTCGGCTTCCACACCTTCTACCCGACACTCGCCAGCGGAAAAGGCGCGGCTCCGTTCAGGACGGTCGAGGATTACGAGAACAATCTGAAGCGCCACAGCGATTATGCGGCGCTGATCGGCCGTTCCATCGACAAGTTCCGCGAAGGGCTGGGCACCGGCGTTCTCGAAACAAGGCTGACGATCGGCAACGTAATCGAACAGCTCGACGCGCAACTGGCGCAGCCGGTGGAGGAATCGCCCTTCTGGGGTCCGGTGCAGAACTTCCCCGATAGCTTCTCCGCTGCCGAGAAAGCGCGCCTGACAGAGGCCTATCGCCGGTCGATCAACCAGGAAATCTATCCCGCCAACCGGGCGCTGCGCGATTTCCTGAAAGCGGAATATCTGCCGGCCGCGCGCACCAGCGTCGGGCTGTCGCAGATGAAGGGCGGCGCTGCGCTGTATGACAAGCTGATCGAACAGACCACGACTCTGCCGCTCAGCGCCGATACGCTGCACAATCTCGGCCTGTCCGAAGTCGCGCGAATTCAGCGCCAGATGGAGGAGGTGAAGGACGAAGTCGGCTTCCAGGGCACATTGCAGGAATTCTTCGACTTCATCCGCACCGATCCCCGATTCAAGCCGGAAAGCCGCGAGGCGCTGACGGAGCGCTATTACGAAGTGGGCCGCGAAGTCGACGCGCTGATCCCGCAATATTTCTCGACGGTGCCGAAAACTCCGCTGGAAATCCGGCCCTACGAACCTTTCCGCGAGAAATTCGAGGCGGGCGGATCCTACCAGTCCGGAACGCCCGACGGTTCGCGCCCCGGCATATTCTACTTCAACGCCTACGATCTGCCGAGCCGCACCACGCCGGGCATCACCACGCTCTATCTGCATGAAGGCGCGCCGGGCCACCATTTCCAAATCAGCCTGGCGCAGGAGAACGAGGCGCTGCCCGCCTTCATGCGCTTCGGCGGGACCACCGCTTATGTGGAAGGCTGGGCGCTCTATTCCGAGACTTTGGGGTTCCCCATGGGTCTGTATGAAGACCCCTATCAGCGGCAGGGCACGCTGGACGACGAGATCCTGCGCGCCATGCGGCTGGTGGTGGACACCGGCCTGCATGCGAAGGGCTGGAGCCGCGAACAGGCCATCGAATACATGCTCGCCAATTCCGGCATGGGCCGCACCGATGCGACTGCCGAGGTCGAACGCTACATCGCCATTCCCAGTCAGGCGCTGGCCTACAAGGTCGGCGCGCTGAAGATCCAGGAATTGCGCCAGCGTGCCGAAGCCACGTTGGGGGACCGCTTCGACATCCGTGCCTTCCATGAACAGGTGCTCGGCACCGGCGCCCTGCCGCTTCCGGTGCTGGAGGCCAAGATCGACCGCTGGATCGCCGCGGGCGGCAGCTGACCGGCATCGGGCAGGCGAACAGGGGCGGCTGGACTATGCGCGGGCAGGCCTGTAGAACGCCTGCCATCCCCGGGGCGCCTGCTGAGGCTGAGAGGGCGGTAGAACTCCGCACGACCCGCAGAACCTGATCCCGTTAGAACGGGCGGAGGGAGGGAGCGGTCGAGAATATGAAACCGCCCTTGCTCCGATTATCTTTGGATGGAGCAAGACATGGCCGATATCGATTCCCCCATCGAGCGTAATCCCGCAGGCCGCAGGGCCGGTGAAAATATCGCCGTCACGACCGGCCCCATCCGGGGCAGCCGCAAGGTGCATGTGCCCGCGCCGGGTTCGTCCGGTGTGACTGTCGCCATGCGCGAGATCGACCTCGAACCGTCGAGCGGCGAACCGCCCCTGCGCGTCTACGACACCTCCGGCCCCTACACCGACCCCAGTGCTCGCATTGACATCGACGCCGGGCTGGAGCCGATCCGCCGCCCGTGGCAACTCGCCCGGCAGGATGTCGAGGAATATGCCCCGCGCGAGGTGAGGCCGGAAGACAATGGCCTCCTGACCGGCGGCACCGGTCCCGACCGTTCAGGCGGGGTGCCGCCATTCCCCACCGCCCTGCGCCGCCCCTTGCGCGCGAAATCCGGAGGCAACATCAGCCAGATGTATTACGCTCGCCGCGGCATCGTCACGCCCGAGATGGAATATGTCGCCGCGCGGGAAAACCTGGGCCGCGAAGTCGCGCTGGAAGCGGCAAGCGGCGGGGAAAGCTGGGGTGCATCGTTGCCCGCCCATGTCACGCCCGAATTCGTCCGCGACGAAGTGGCGCGGGGCCGCGCCATCATCCCCAGCAACATCAACCATCCCGAATGCGAGCCGATGGCGATCGGGCGCAATTTCCTCGTCAAGATCAACGCCAATATCGGCAACAGCGCGGTTGCCTCCGATGTCGCTTCCGAGGTCGACAAGATGGTCTGGTCGATCCGCTGGGGCGCGGATACGGTCATGGATCTGTCGACCGGGCGCAACATTCACGATACCCGCGAATGGATCATCCGCAACAGCCCGGTGCCCATCGGCACGGTGCCGATCTATCAGGCGCTGGAAAAGGTCGGCGGCGTGGCCGAGGATCTGACCTGGGACATCTTCCGCGACACGCTGATCGAACAGGCGGAACAGGGCGTCGACTATTTCACCATTCATGCCGGCGTGCGCCTGCCCTATGTGCCGATGGCGGCCAGGCGAGTCACCGGCATCGTCAGCCGCGGCGGTTCGATCATGGCGAAATGGTGCCTGGCGCATCACAAGGAGAGCTTCCTTTACGAGAGGTTCGACGAGATCACCGAGATCATGAAGGCCTATGACATCGCCTATTCATTGGGTGACGGCTTGCGCCCCGGCAGCATCGCGGATGCCAATGACGAGGCGCAGTTCGCCGAACTCTACACGCTGGGCGAACTGACGCATCGCGCCTGGAAGCAGGATGTGCAGGTGATGATCGAAGGGCCGGGTCATGTGCCCATGCACAAGATCAAGGAGAATATGGAGAAGCAGCTGGAAGTGTGCGGCGAAGCGCCGTTCTACACGCTCGGGCCGCTCGTCACCGACATCGCGCCGGGATATGACCACATCACCAGCGGCATCGGCGCGGCGCAGATCGGCTGGTACGGCACGGCGATGCTCTGCTATGTTACGCCCAAGGAGCATCTCGGCCTGCCCGACCGCGACGATGTGAAAGTCGGCGTCGTCACCTACAAGCTGGCAGCCCATGCGGCCGATCTGGCCAAGGGGCACCCGGCGGCGCAATTACGCGACGATGCATTGAGCCGGGCGCGCTTCGAATTCCGCTGGCGCGATCAGTTCAACCTCAGCCTCGACCCGGATACGGCGGAGGAATTCCACGATCAGACCCTGCCTGCCGAAGGCGCGAAGACAGCGCATTTCTGCTCCATGTGCGGGCCGAAATTCTGTTCGATGAAGATCAGCCAGGAAGTGCGCGATTTCGCCTCGCGGCAGAACCAGGGCGCCGACAGTTTTCTCGAGAGCGCGAAATGGGGCGCGGAAACCGCAGAAGCCAGCCGCGCCGCCGCGGTGAAAGGCATGCAGGAAATGTCGGAACTCTACCGCGAAAAAGGCGACAATCTCTACCTTCCGGAAGAAGAGGCGGATATCTGCGTGACAGAGGACGACGTCACTTGATGAGGGCACGATGCCGGAGCAGACTGGCGCGATGACGCAGGATGAAGAAGGCAAGCGCGATCGCCGCTATCTGCCCCTGATCGGGTTGGCTCTGTCGGTGCTGTATGTCGCCCTGCTCGTGCTGTACCTGTTCCTGCAGGGGCAGAATCCGGCCGACCTTCGCCTCAACGAGCTGGGTGATTTTGTCGGGGGCGTGTCCAGTCCGCTGGCCTTCCTGTGGCTGGTGCTGGGTCTCTTCCAGCAGAGCCGCGAGATCCGCCTCAGTGGCCGTGCGCTTGAATTGCAGGCACGGGAGATGCGCCGCAGCGTCGACGAACATCGCCGCATCGCCTCCGCGAAGGCCGAGGCACCTGCGGAGCAGGGCGAGTCGGACCGCGCGTGAACGGCGTGCCGCCTCTGCCGAGGTGGCTTGGCCTCGCCGGCCTGTTGCCGCAATGGGCGTGCCTGCTGGCGCTGCTGATCGGCCCCGAGGAATGGCGTCCGGCCATTCTGGCGCTGGGCTGGGCCTATGGCGCGCTGATATTCAGCTTTCTCGGCGGATTGTGGTGGGGCATTGCCGCAGCACGCCATGCGCGCGGGAAAGCCGTGCCGCGCTGGCTGTGGTTCGTGTCCGTGGTTCCGTCATTGCTGGCCTTCCTGCTCTGCCTCTGGACCGGGGACTGGGCCGGCCCGCTCGTCGCGCTCGGCATCTTCATCTTCGCCAGCCTGCTGATCGACCGCATCATGCCGCGCTATGGCGCACCGTCATGGTGGATGGGCCTGCGCGTGCCGCTTTCGCTCGCCCTCGGCATGGCGACTGTTCTGCTGGGACTGGTCTGAACGGGAATGAGGAAGCAATTGGCCATGACCGACGTGAACCCTGCCCGCAATTCAGCGCTGCTGCTTGGCATCTGCCTTGCTGTGGCGGGTTGCGGCCCGGCAGCAAACGGCCCCGGATCCGATAGGCTTCCAGGCGACGATGGTTCGAGGCAGCCCTATGACGGGATCGGCGAGGCGGATACCGTCTATCTGACCGGCACGGAGCCGTTCTGGGGCGGCGAGATCACCGGCAGGGCGCTGATTTACCGGACGCCGGAGAACCCCGATGGCAGGGACATCGAGGTTGAACCCTTTGCGGGGCGGGGCGGCATCTCCTGGTCCGGTGCGCTCGATGACGTCCCGCTCGATCTCGCCGTGACGCCGATCGCTTGCAGCGATGGCATGTCAGACAGGAAATATCCCTTTACCGCCACGCTGCAGCTTGGGGGCGACACCAGATCGGGTTGTGCCTGGACGGAAGATCGCCCGTTTACCGGCCTCGCTGCTCCGTAGGGTTGCTGCACTAGGGAATCATAACGGAACGAAATGTGGCAAATTAAGGCGGAAATGGGAACGTTCTGTGGCAACTCTCGTTGATAATTGTGAAGCCGGGCCTGACAGAGGGTGTCCGGAAATGATCAACAGCATCTTCCAGGAACATCACCCATGAAACTTCTCGCTTTGCCTCTGGCCGCTTCCGCTCTTGCGCTTGCCGCCTGCTCTTCCGAACCGGCCGATGACACGATCATCGTCGACGACACCGCTGCTGTCGATACGATGGAAACCGCCGGAACTGCCCCGGACATCGTCGGTGTCGCACAGAGCGACGCCAATTTCTCCACCCTTGTCACTGCGATCGATGCAGCCGATCTTGGCGGCACGCTGAGCGGGGCCGGGCCGTACACCGTTTTCGCGCCGACTAACTCGGCTTTCGAGAAGCTGTCCGCCGGAACGCTCGACAATTTGACGGCACCTGAAAATCGCGAACAGCTCAGCGGTATCCTGACCTACCATGTCGTGTCCGGCAATATGTTGGCCGATGCGTTGACGCAGGCAATCACCGACGGGGGCGGTTCGGCCGAACTGACCACGCTGAACGGCGAAACGCTGACCGCGACGCTCGACGGTGAAAAAGTGATCCTGACCGACGCGACCGGCGGTACCGCCACCGTGACCATGACCGATGTGAACGCCGCCAACGGCACTATCCACGCCATCGACACGGTGCTGATGCCGAGCTGATTTTTCGGATCAGCCGCAAGGTTCAGGCGCGCCTGTCCAGTCGCGACAGGCGCGCTTTTTCGCCTTTCGGGGCGGGATGGTTCGCGCATACGGCGTAAGGATTAGGGGAACGGCGGTTTCCATGTTACAAGCCCCGTGCTGACGTCGAAACTTGCGACGGACTTCGACGCTATCCGCTGAGGCGACCTTCTGGTCTGACCGACGCGCACTCTCGACGACTTCCTTTCAACAGACGGCCTTACGCACGACCCCGCAGGTCCGCAGTTCCGCGGAACCGGGTTATGTTTCTTGAAAGGAAACGCTTATGCCTATCGGCACAGTCAAATTCTTCAACACCGACAAGGGCTACGGTTTCATCCAGCCCGAAGACGGCGGTCAGGACAGCTTCGTCCACATCACCGCAGTTCATGCCGCAGGCATGCAGACGCTCGATAAGGACCAGCGCCTCTCCTATGACGTCGAAACCGGCCGGAACGGCAAGGAATCGGCGATCAATCTCGCTTCTGCCTGATTGATGCGCATCCACCCGGCGGCCTTCCGCGACGAAGGCTGCCGGGTTTCAAGTTTCAAATCACGGGATACCAGGATGAGTCAGACTTACGAATTCTATTCCGAACGCGCGCAGGAATCGGCCAGGCAGGCCAGCGAAGCCACGCTCGACAACGTGCGCGAACGCGCGTTGCGCTCGGAAGCCGTCTGGCTCGACCTGGCGCATCGTGCCCGGCAGGTCGCCCGTGATCGCCGCGTTGCCGATGAGGAACGTGCCGCGCGCCGCGCTGCGGAACAGGAAGACGCATCGGCCTGAATGCCGGGTTCCGGGCCCTGCGCTTTCCTGCATCCGCCTGCACCGGCGAAATCGTCTAATCGACAACCGCGACAAGCGAAATTCCCGGACGCGAAAGGCTTGGCATGAACAGTTTCAAACCAGATAGCGCGTGGATGACGACGCTCTGCGAAGCCTGGTCGCTGGGCGCGGATGCCGCGACCGTCATGTGGTTGCGAACGGCCCTGATCGCCGGGGGCGGCATCGCCGCGCGGAAGGAAGCGGCACGGATGTTTTCCGAGAAGCTGTCCGCCAATGCCGAACTCGGCACCCTGATGATGACCGGCGGGCTGGGCTACGATCTGCGAGTCGCTGCCGACCGGACCATCGCACATTATGGACCCACCGTGCGCGCCAATCGCGCGCGCCTCAGCCGCCGGAGATAGGCTTTACGCCGGCCCTATCCAACTCCGGCTTCAGCCTTCCGGTAAGCCAGAGCCACCACATGCGAAAATCGGCAGCCAGTGACCATAAAGGGTAGGTGAAGGTTGCCGGGCGGTTCCGTTCCACCCTGAAATGGGCGATCCAGGCGAAGAAATAGCCAGCCAGCGGCATCGCCAGCAGGATCCACCATTCGCCCGCGACCGTGCCGGCAAATGCGATCAGCACGACCAGCGTGGTGCCGATATAATGTAGCGCGCGTGTCATGGGGCGACTGTGTTCCCGCAGGTAAAACGGCCAGAATTCACGAAAGCTGCCATATTCTCTTGTCATGAACGCTCTCGGGTCAGGAGGGATTAGCCGCCTGCGATCCTAGACCCGGAAACACGCAGCACAAGTGTGACAGGCTTTGTCGCGCCATCGCCGCAGCATGGCTGATGCACGTCCTGCGGATATTTTCCGGGAAATGCGGGGCCTGCTCTCGCTTGCGCGCGTTGTATGGCCTAGAACCCGCCTGGAAAAGGAAACCACGCCCGAATGCTTGAACACGTACCTGAATGGCTTGGAAAAGCCCTCAAGAATGTCCGCGCCGGCCATGGCAAGCTTGCCATCGTTCGCCTCGGCCAGGAAAATCTGAATGGCAAGAGCGGTTTCGATCTGACCAGTCCCGCCTTTGCCGATGGCGCCGAACTGGACCCGTGCTTCACTGCCGATGAGGAGGACGCCGTCGCGCCGCCGCTGGAATGGACTGCGCCGCCACCGGGGACTCAGGAACTGGCAATCATCGTCGAAGACCCCGATGCGCCGGCGGGCGAACCGCTGTGCCATTGGCTGGTCTGGGGCCTGCCGCCGCAGAAGGGCAAGTTGTTGGAGGGCGAGACTCCGCCGCGTGTGGGCAAGAATTCCTATGGCAATTCCGAATGGCTGCTGCCCGACCCGCCGACCGGGCATGGCCCCCATGACTACGTCTTTCAGATCTTCGCGCTCGATCTGCCGCTGACGCTTATGCCGGGCGCCAACCGGGACGGACTGATCGCGGCCATGGAAGGGCACGTGATTGCAACGGCGATATTGACAGGGGTCTATGTCCGCCCCGAAGGTGACGAGGATTAATTACACGCAAGTTGCGTCTGCAAGGGCGCGGGACGAGATTACTCTAGAGAAGGAAATCATGATGGCAGGTGCCAATAACGCTTTGCAGAAACCCGTCGAAGTATCGTCGGAACTTGAGAATGTCATCGGCAAGGGGCCGATGACCCGCGCGCAGGTAACGTCCAAGGTGTGGGAATATATCAAGAAGCACGATCTGCAGGTCGCCGAGGACAAGCGGATGATCGAGGCGGACGAGAAGCTGGGTGCGGTTATCGGCAAGGAACGTATTTCGATGTTCAAGATGACGGCAGCGGTGTCGAAGCACCTGACCTGATCGCCCGCTAGCATTGAGCGGAACCGGTCCGGCGAACCAGCGCAGGTTCTGCCGGGCCTTTTCCTTTCAACGATCCCCGGCGTGCGAACGGTGCCTTCGAAAGGGCGAGCCCGCCAGATCCACGCACCACAAAGTCAGCCAGATGATTACCGGCTGCGCGAACATGCGCGGGATATGATAGGCGAGGCCCAATCCGCCATTCGGCCGGTTCATGTCCAGAATGAAGTGATTGATATTGGCGGGAAAGACGCAGATCGCATAGATCGCCAGCCCGATGGCCCCGGCTCTCCGCAGCTTCGCACTGACCGGTTGCACCAGGGCGAGGGCACCCAGAAGCTCCGCTATCCCGGTCAGCAGCACGACCGTGCCGGGGAAGGGGATGAATCGCGGCATGATGCTCAGGAACGCAGCGGGACTGGCGATGTGCAGATATCCGGCAATCGCATAGGCCGCAGCGAGCGCGAAGCGAAGGGCGGCTCTGGCGGGCACAATCACGAGACCCATCCCGGCCCGATGACCCGCATTGATCGGCCCAGGACATCCTGCACATATGCCGGTTTCTGGCGAGGCATCATTCAGCGGGATCGGGAACGCGCACCTCGCCCTCGTCTTCTCCGGCCCAGTAATGGATGCGCTTGGCAGCGACCTTGATCAGGATCAAACCTGGCGTGTCGACACCCTGTTCGAACCATCGGAAAAGGCTTTCGTCCCAGTGAGCTGCAAACTGGCCCTTGTCGCGGATCAGTTTCGCTTCGCCCTCTACATGAATGAACAGGCCTGGCGCGCCCCTGGCCATGTCGGGAGCCGGAGCGCCGGAATAGGTCAGGCCGACAGAAGCGTCGCGGCCGATATCCTCTACCATCCGCGTGTCGTCATAAGAGAAGAAGAAGCTGTCTCCTTCGTAATCGACTTCCTGATTGTTGCTCATGGGGCGGCCGCCCAGCGACCCGTCCTGCGCGCGGCTGACCAGCATGCAGAAATCGATGGCTTTCATGTGCTCTGAAATATCGGAGATCGTCTTGCTCATGGGAAAGTTGCTCCTTGCCATGACAAACCCGCGGGGCGGGCTGGTTGTTCCACGCGCCGCCGATCAGCATTCCCGGATGACGACGCCTTTCCAGAACGCCACATGATCCTTGATCTGTGCAGCCTTTTCCTTCGGTTCCGGATAGTACCAGGCGGCATCGACATTGCGCTCGCCGCCGGTTTCGATCGTGTAATAATGCGCGGTGCCCTTCCACGGGCATACGGTCGTGGTGTCGCTTTGGACAAGCGACGCCTCGTTCAGGGATGAACGCGGGAAATAGTGATTGCCCTCGACCATCAGAGTCTTTTCCGCCCGCGCAATGATGGTTCCGTTCCAGATTGCTTCCACCGCCATGATCAGCCATCATCCTTGCAGGGGTCGTGACCCCAGTTCATCAGGCTGTACCGCCAGTTGGTGTCCTTGATATCGCCACCAGGTTTCTGCGCCATGTGGCGGTGAACATAGCCGACGACCTTCTGCATGTGCCTGTAATGATCGTCCTTCAGATCGGCTTTCTTCGTCCGCTTGATCTCGACGATGCGGTGACCTGATTTGTGACCGGTGCTCTCGCCGGTGTCGGAATCGCCGACCGACTTAGACTCTTCGCTTTCCAGCCATTCCTCCAGTTCCCCCGGCTGCATGTTCACGCAAGCCATGAATTCGGAATAGACCTCGGCCTGTTTGTCATCGTCCATGTCGATCGTCCTGTTCGTCGGCAGGCTCGGCTGATTCAGCCCGCCGGTGCCATTCCTCTCGGGCGCACGCCCTCAACCCTTCTTCAGTTCGGACCCGAGCTTGAGGACTTCGTCGCCATCGTCCTGCTTGATCAGATAGGCCGGATCGTCCTGACTGCCGTTGCGCTTGATCTTCGACCCCTTGATAGTGCGTTCCACATCGCGGGTGAAACGTTCGGAGATCTTGCCGGTGCCTTCGCCGCTGCCCCATTCCCACTTGACCTTGTCGCCAGTCTGATAGGAGTTTGCATTACTCATGATGTTGGCGCCTTTCTGCTGCTTGGGTCTGGCGAGCCGGGTTCAGTTCGGAAACAGATCAGTTCGGAATGACGTCCAGCTCGCTGTCGGTGACTTCGGGATTGGCCTCGCCATCACTGATCGCCTCGTTCTGCATGATGATGCTGTCGGTATCGGTCCCGATCCCATCACCTTCCCCCGCATCCATCGCGTCGATCGTGCCGCTGACGGTTGCCTCGCTCTCGACCTCGCCCTGGCTCAGGGCGCCGGTGATCCAGATGATCGAGAGCAGCACGATGACCAGCAGCAATCCGCCGAGCAGCACCCAGCGCACGACGCCTTCCTTGGAGCCGCCGCTGACTTCGGTTTCGTTGATGTGCACTTCGCGATTGCCGTTCTTGTATCTGTCGTCGGTCATCTTCTGGTCCCTCCGGGAAATTCGTTGCGATCCCGCTTCCTGATATTACCCCCGGGCCCGGCGAATGTTCCTGCCTTCGCGGCAGTTCAGTCGCGCAGCAATTCGTTGATGGCCGTCTTTTCGCGCGTACGGGCATCGACGGTCTTGACGATGACGGCACAATAGAGCGACGGGCCGGGCGATCCGTCGGGCAGGGGTTTGCCGGGCAGCGAACCGGGCACGACGACGGCAAAGGGCGGCACCTTGCCCATATGCACCTCGCCGCTGGCGCGGTCGACGATCTTGGTCGAGGCACCCAGATAGACTCCCATCGACAGCACCGCGCCTTCGCCCACGACGACGCCTTCGGCCACTTCAGAACGGGCGCCGATGAAGGCGCCGTCTTCGATGATGACGGGGCCGGCCTGTAAAGGTTCCAGCACGCCGCCGATCCCCGCGCCGCCCGAAACATGCACGTTTCTGCCGATCTGGGCGCAGCTGCCAACGGTCGCCCAGGTGTCGATCATGGTTCCTTCAGCGATATGGGCACCGATGTTGACGAAGCTGGGCATCAGCACCGTTCCCTTGCCGATATGACTGCCGCGTCGGGCCACCGCGCCCGGCACGACGCGAAATCCTGCCTCGCGAAACCGGGCTTCATCCCATCCGGCGAATTTCGATGGCACCTTGTCGAATGCGGGCGCTCCGGCAGCCCCGTTTGCAACCATCTCGTTGTCAGAGAGCCGGAACGAGAGCAGGACGGCTTTCTTCAGCCACTGGTTGACTGTCCACCCGCCTTTCCCGTCCGGTTCCGCGACCCGCGCCTCGCCGGTATCGAGCAGCGCGAGCGCCTGTTCGACATCGCCGCGGATGGCGGTGCTCTGCGGCGTGATGGCGGCACGGTCATCCCAGGCTTTCTCGATGGCGGCCTGCAGGTGGGTGGTCATGGTAAGCTGTTCCTTCCGATAAGGCGTGCATTCGCGTCCGGCGCGTGTCGCGAAGGTGCTAGCGATGTGGGGGAAAGGGAGCAAGATGCCGGTGCCGCGCCGTGACGCGCCCGCAGGAGGCATGGCCGGCGATATGAATTGCATGAAATTTGGTCTATTCATGATATGGTTAGGGGTTGTTGGCTAGGCGGGCTGGAGGGGAGTCGCACCGCATGAACCATTCCGACCGGACCCGTCTGCGTCTGCGCGCAGGCGCCACCTGTGCCGCCATCGCCATCCTGTCGGCCTGTGGGGGCGGCGGCGGTTCTGGCGGGCGAGTCATAACCACGCCGGTTCCAACGCCGACACCCACGCCCAGCCCGGTCCCGACACCCACGCCGACCCCCACGCCCGCCGCGAGTTTCGACACGGCGGAATTCCGCCGCTCCGACGGGCCGGATTACCACAATGCCGTAACCGCCTGGTCGCGCGGCGTGACGGGCACGGGATCCAAGATCGCCATCATCGATACCGGCATCGACCTCGACAGTCCCGAATTCGCCGGAAGGATCGACCCGGCTTCTGCCGATGTGGCCAGCAATCGCACGGCGCAGCAGGAAGACGACCACGGCACCAACGTGGCGCTGGTGGCTGCCGCTGCACGCAACAATACCGGCGTGGTGGGTATTGCCTACGGCTCCACGATCATCGCATTGCGCGCCGATACGCCCGGCAGCTGTGCGGAAGAAGACCCGGAAGATCCGACGCTCGGCTGCACCTTCAATTCCACCGCCATCGCAGCCGGTATCGACCGGGCAGTCGGCGCAGGAGCGACCGTCATCAATCTCAGCCTCGGTGGCGGCGGTGTCAGCAATCTCGTGCGGACCGCCGTGGCCCGCGCTGCGGCGCGCGGTGTCGTCCTGATCGCTTCGGCGGGGAACGAAGGGGAATCCACCGAAGCCAATATCGACCCGAGCCAGCCCGATCCCTTCGCTGCGACCATCCTCGAGGCTGGCGGAAGCAATGTCATCATTGTCGGTTCGGTGGATGACAGCGGCGTGATCTCGCCATTCAGCAACAAGGCCGGGAGGCTCGCCGGGTCGTTCCTGACCGCCCGGGGACAGCGCATCTGCTGTGTCTATCAGGACGGTGAATTGTTCATCACCACCGATGAGAATGGCGACCGTTTCGTGACGCTGTTTTCCGGCACCAGCTTTTCCGCCCCGCAAGTATCGGGTGCGGTTGCCTTGCTGAAGCAGGCGTTTCCCAATCTGAGCGGCGCGGACATCGTGTCCATCCTGCTCGACAGCGCACGTGACGCAGGCGCGACCGGGACCGATGTGATTTACGGCCGCGGCATACTCGATATCGCGCGCGCCTTCGCCCCTGCCGGGGCCACTACTCTGGCCGGCAGCACCGCGCTGGTTCCGCTGGGCGACGATACGGGAGTTGGTTCCGGGCCGATGGGCGATGCGCTGTCGCGCGCGCCCGTCACGGCCGTTCTGCTCGACAAATACAAGCGCGCCTATGAGTTCGACTTCGCTGCGCGCGCGCGGAGTGCGGCGCTGCGGCCCCGGCTGGTAGCGGCGCTGGCGCGAAACGGGCGGCACGTGTCGGGGGGCAATGACAATCTGGCGATGGCCTTCCGCATCGGCAATACGCCATCTGAGGATGGCGCGCTGTGGACCGGGCAATTGCGCCTGTCACAGGACGATGCCGAGATTGCGCGGGTGCTGGCCGCCCGCATCGCGATGAAGATCGCGTCCGATCTGCAGGCGGGGTTCGCCTTCGGTGAAGGCGCCGGTGGGCTGGTCGCGCAGATGCAGGGGCAGAGCCGCCCCGCGTTCCTGATCGCGGGCAGCGCACAGGCCGACAATGGGTTCATCGAAAGCGGCGATGCTTCCTTCGCCATCCGCCGGGATCTGGGCGACTGGGGTCTGACCGCCAGCGCGCAGCAGGGCGAGGCCTGGCTCGGCAATTTTCGGCAAAGCGCGGCCAGTGCCCGCCGCGACCGGGAGAAGTTCGGCGCACGGACCTTCGCGCTTACGGCCGACCGCCGGTTCGGCGATGTCGAGGCCACGCTCGGCCTCGACTGGCTGGCCGAGGATGAAACGGTGCTGGGCGCCTATTTCCACGAGGCGCTGGGCGCAACCGGTGCCGACAGCCTGTTCGTCGATGCGACCGCCGGGTATGATTTCGCACCCGACTGGCGTTTGGGGGCGGCATACCGGCAGGGTTACACAAGGGCGAACCGGAGCGGGACCGTCGCCGGGAAGTCCGATTTTACCAGCAATGCATGGTCATTCGATCTGGCGCGATATGACGCACTGAAACCTGGGGATTCGCTTGGCTTCCGTGTTTCGCAGCCATTGCGGATCACAAGCGGCGGGCTGAATTTCGCACTGCCCGTCGCGTATGATTATGCGACCGAGAGCGCCATCCAGGGCGTCCGCACGATGAGCCTTGCGCCCGAAGGCAGCGAAGTGATGGGCGAACTGGCGTGGACGGGGCCGCTATGGATGGGGAAAGCATCGGCCAGCCTGTTCTATCGCAGGGATCCCGGTCATTATTCCACCCTGCCGGATGATCGGGGCATCGCGCTGAAATGGCACCGGCAATTCTGACCGGGCGGAGCGGCCGATCCTGAGCCTGCCTGTTCGAGCAGGCTGCGGAGCGCCGGTCAGCAGCGATGCACCTTACTCATTCTGCGGCAGACCATCGGCAATGTCGTAATAATCGCCTTTGTCGGCGACGAAGATGTGCATCTTTGCCGTGGTCCCGGTGGGTCCGTCGAACGCGCCCATCGCTATGGCCGTCCAGTGGCGATGGACGGGTTCCCAGAACAAGTTCGACCCGCAGCGAGAGCAGAAGCCGCGCCTGACCTTTTCGGACGATTGGAACCAGCCGAGAGCATCATCGCCCGAAATGGCGACGGCAGATTTCGGAACGTCGGTCGAGGCGAAACAGTGGCCCGATTGCTTCCGGCACATGCGGCAGTGGCAGATGTCCGGTTGCGGCAAGTCGCCTGCTACCGTGAAACCTACCGCACCGCACAGGCAGGAACCGGAATGCATCAGCCTTGCTCCCGCTGACCCAGCGCCGATGAAAGGAGTTTCATTCGGCCCCCGCCTTTTTCGCAAAGTCCCATGCGGTCTGCGCCAGCGGTTCTACCCGTTCCGACATGGCGCGGGCATGGGCGCTGGACGCGGTTCCGTCGGCCACGCGTTTCTTGATCCCCTGCATGATCCCCGCCAGCCGGAAGAAATTATAGGCGATGTACCAGTTCATGTCCGGCACATCGTCGCGGCCCGTGGCGGCGCAGTAGCGGGTTACGATCTCATCCAGTTCGGGGATGCCAAGCGCCTGCCTGTCGATATCCATCACGCCTGAACGCCCGCCGTTCTCCGTCACCCAGGCAAGACATAGATAGGTGAAATCGGCGAGCGGATCGCCCAGCGTGGACAATTCCCAATCCAGCACCGCCAGCACCTTGGGTTCGTTCTTGTCGTAAATCAGATTATCGATGCGGTAATCGCCATGCACCACGCTGGTGCGCGTCTGTTCGGGGAGAGTGGCGGGAAGATATTCGATCAACCGCTCCATGGGATCGAGCCGCTCGGTTTCCGACAGGCGATATTGCTTCGTCCAGCGTTCGACCTGCCGCCCGAAATAATTGCCGGGCTTGCCGTAGCTTTCCAGACCCGCCGCGCCGAGATCGACCCGGTGCAGTTCGGCCAGCGTGTCGACCATCGCCAGATAGGTCTGGCGGCGTATCTCGGGCGTCGATCCGGGCATCGACCCGTCCCAGATCGTCTTCCCGTCGACCATGCCCATGACATAGAACATGGCGCCGATGACGCTCTCATCCTCGCACAGTCCATATTGCGGAGCGACGGGGAAGCCGACCTTCTCCAGCCCCGACTGGACCCGGAACTCCCGATCGACCGCATGGGCGGACGGCAGCAATTTGCCAAAAGGCTTGCGCCGCAGCACGTAACGCCCGCTGGGGCTGTCCAGCCGGTAGGTGGGGTTCGACTGCCCGCCCTTGAACTTGGCCTGCGAAAGCGGCCCTTCGAAGCCGGCGACATTATCGCGCATCCATTCGGCCAACCGGTCAAGGTCCAGCCGGTCCTCCCCCTGCGGTTCGATCGTGCCGGTGAAGGCCCGTTCGGCGTCGATCGGCGCGTCCGTCACTGGTCGAACACGATGACGCTGCGTGCGCTGTCGCCTTTCTTCATGCGTTCGAATCCTTCGTTCACATCCTTCAGGGCGATGCGTTCCGATATGATGGTGTCGAGGTCGAGCAGGCCGCGCATGTAGAAATCGACCAGCCGGGGCAGATCGACCGGGAAGCGGTTGTTGCCCATGATCGCGCCCTGCAGCTTCTTGCCCGAAAGCAGATCCATCGCGCCAAGGCCCACCTTGCAGTCCAGCGGCATCATGCCCAGGATGGTCGCAGTGCCGCCCCGGCGCAGGATGCTGACGGCGAAATCGGCGGAAGCCTGGCGGCCCACCGCCTCGATCGCGTGATGCACGCCGCCCCTGGTCATTTCCATGATCTGCTTGGTCATGCCCTCCGCCGTCGGATCGACCACGTCGGTCGCGCCCAGCACCCTGGCCAGTTGGCGCTTTTCGGCGATGGGATCGGCGGCGATGACGCGGCCCGCCCCGGCGATCTTCGCGGCATTGACGGCAGCAAGGCCCACGCCCCCGCAGCCGATGACGGCGACGGTCTCGCCCGGCACGATGGCAGCGGCGTTGAAGATGGCGCCTGCACCCGTGGTGACGGCGCAGCCGATGATGGCGGCGCGGTCGAGCGGCATGTCCCGGTCGATCGCGACGCAGGCATGTTCATGGACCAGCATCTGTTCGGCAAAGGCGGACAGGTTCAGCATCTGGTTGACCGTTTCGCCACCGTTGGCGCGGGTCAGGCGCGGAGGTGCATCCACCGCGCGGCGGGTATCGCCGCCAAGGCACAGCGCCATCCGCCCGGTCACGCAGAATTCGCAATGGCCGCAGAATGCCGAAAGGCAGGTGACCACGTGATCGCCGGGCGATACGGTGCGGACTTCGCTGCCCACGGCTTCGACCACGCCGGCAGCCTCATGGCCGGGAACGGCGGGCAGGGGGTGCGGATAGGCACCTTCGATGAAATGAAGGTCGGAATGGCACAACCCGCAGGCGGCGGTGCGGATCAGCACCTCGTGCGGGCCGGGTTTGGCAATCGACAGATCGCCGATTTCCAGCGGGCTGCCGGCTTTTTCCAGAATGGCTGCTTTCATGTCTCTCGCTCTTCCATCGAAAATGTTCAGCGCGGCCCTTGCACCGGGGACGATGGCAGGGCCGCGCGGGTAATCGGGCAGATATGTCAGGCGTTGGCCGTCGCCGCGGCGCTGCCGCCGCCGCTGCCGGCAGCCATGCCGGTGCCCATCTTCCTGTCGTCAGAAGGATCGGGCGCATGGTTTGCGAACTCCATCCTTGCGATGACGCGGGCATGCACCTCGTCGGGTCCGTCTGCCAGGCGCAGGGTGCGCTGGTGGGCGTAGGCGTGGGCGAGGCCGTAATCGTCGGAGACGCCGCCGCCGCCATGTGCCTGGATGGCATCGTCGATGATGCGCAGCGCCATGTTGGGGGCCTGCACCTTGATCATGGCGATTTCCAGCTTCGCCGCCTTGTTGCCGGCCTTGTCCATCATGTCGGCAGCCTTCAGGCAGAGCAGGCGGGTCATCTCGATATCGATACGCGCGCGCGCCACGCGTTCTTCCCAGACCGAATGCTTGTAGATCGGCTTGCCGAAGGCGCTGCGGCTCTGCAGCCGTTCGGCCATCTTGCCCAGCGCCTCTTCCGCGACGCCGATGGTCCGCATGCAATGGTGGATGCGGCCCGGCCCGAGGCGGCCCTGCGCGATCTCGAAGCCGCGCCCCTCGCCCAGCAGCAGATTGCTGGCGGGCACGCGCACGTCCTTCAGCACCATCTCCATGTGCCCATGCGGTGCATCGTCATAGCCGAAGACGGGCAGATGGCGTTCGATGGTCACCCCTTCGGCATCGAGCGGCATCAGGATCATGCTCTGCTGCGAATGGCGGTCGGCCTCGAAATCGGTCTTGCCCATGACGATCGCCACCTTGCAGCGCGGATCGCCCGCGCCGCTCGACCACCATTTGCGGCCATTGATGACATATTCGTCGCCCTCGCGCTTTATCGAACATTCGATATTGGTCGCATCCGACGATGCGACATCGGGTTCGGTCATCAGGAAGGCGGAGCGGATTTCCCCGTCCATCAAGGGTTTCAGCCATTCGTCCTTCTGGTCGCGCGTGCCGTAGCGATGCAGCACCTCCATGTTGCCGGTGTCGGGGGCGGAGCAGTTGAAGACCTCGCTCGACCAGCCGAGACGCCCCATCTCCTCGGCGCAGAGCGCATATTCGAGATTGGTGAGGCCGGGGCCGTCGAATTCGAAGGAATCGTCCACATGGGCGCGGCCGGATCGCGGCGGCATGAACAGGTTCCAGATGCCGAGCGCCTTGGCCTTTTCCTTTTCCTCCTCGATGACCGGCAGCACTTTCCAGCGGTCGCCTTCGGCCTGCTGCGACAGATAATCCTTGTGCCGCGGAAGCACATTGTCGGCGATGAACTTGCGAACGCGGTCGCGCCAGTGCTGCTGACGGTCTGAAAGGTCGAATTCCATGATCTGTTTCCTTTTTCTGCGCCGCAGACTGGCGGCGGATCAGGTGGATGGCAAGACGTGGCCGGGTAAAAGCGGTAATCAGGGCGTGGTGACAGTCGAGGCGGGATTGCCGCGCGCCGCCGCTTCCAGCGCGCTCAGCCGTTCCTCGTGATCGGCGCGGGTAATCGGAAAGCGGGCGAACCAGAAGGCGGAAGCCATGGCGAGCACCAGGGAGATGACGCCGTAGAAGAGAACCATCCTGTCGATCACGGCAGGCGCGACCGATCCGGGTTCGGCGCCGGCAGGCAGGCCCGCGACATCGAGGATCAGCCCGGCCAGGAAGATGCCGACCCCGCCCGCGCATTTCTGCACGAACCAGTTTCCGGAATAGAACGATCCTTCCGCCCGCCGCCCGGTCCGCTGCTGGAAGGCTTCGACGATTTCCGCGACCATGCTGGAACTGGATAACAGGGTCGTTACCGTCATCCAGTTGGCGAAGAACAGGAATATGAAAACCAGCGTGGTCGACAGGGTCGATCCCGCCTCGGGCCAGAAGCCCGCCAGGAACAGCGTGTAGGGCGTCAGCCACAGGATTACGCCGACGATGGCGGCCCATGCCGCCGCCCTGGCCTTGCCCCAGCGCCGGTGCATCGCGCCCACCGAGACGAAGACGGCGACGATGCTGGCGAACAGCACCAGCGGATAATAGACGAAGGCGCCGGTGCCGAACTGCCAGACGTAGAGATAGAGATAGTTTGTAAAGGCGAAGGTCAGTCCCTGCCCGACATAGGCGGCAACGGCACCTGCGGCGAGGATCAGGAAGGCGCGTTCGGCAAAGGCCTCCCGAATCTCGGAAAATGCGGTTTTCAGCGAAAATGGCGGCGGCTTCACCGCAGGCAGATGGGCGATGCGCCGGTGCTGTCCGATGGCGGAGAATAATGTCGCCACCAACATCAGCCCTGCACCGAACAGGCCGAAGGCGGCATAGCCCTCCGCCTGCAGCAAGCCGCCCTTCAGGAAGACCTGATAGGCCAGCAGCAGCATCAGCAACCCGCCCATCCAGCCGAACAGCGCGCGATAGCGGAACAGGTCGGTGCGCTCGTCGTAATCCAGCGTCAGTTCCGGCACCAAAGCCGCCGAGGGAACCTCCACCGCCGAAAGGCAGAGCCGCACGGCCACGGCGACCGCCAGCAACTGCCAGAAGGTCGGCACTCCATCCAGCGCCGGCGACCACAGCACCGTCCATGCGATGGCGAGCGGCAGGGCGGCGGCGTAGAGCCACGGCAGCCGGCGGCCCCATCGCGTGTAGGTGCGGTCGGACAGATTGCCGAGCATCGGGTCGATGAAGGCGTCGATGACGAGGGCGAGCATCAGCGCCAGGCTGACGAGGCTCGCCTCCATTCCCAGCACCTGGTTGTAGAAGATGAGCAGGAAGACGGAAAAGCCATTGTCCTTCACCCCGAAGGCGACCGCGCCGAAGCCGTGAACCAGCTTCAGCCTGAGCGGCAAGGGTCCACTGGACCCGGCCGAGGCCGGCAACGAAGCAGCCACATTCATGCGCTCACAATCATGCGTGGTTTGCCGCTGCAGCGAAGTACTGCGCATGATCTGTCGCGACTTCTCGCATCTTTCGGTCCTCTCCAAGACCGGGTCAGCTTAGGAGCATGGCCGGCCACGTCAACGCATTGTCGCCTGACGTTACGGCAAGGCGGCCTGCCCAGCTTACGCTTGCGTAAAGGGTCCGAATCGCCCTAGGCTGAAGCCAACGAACGGCATCGGCCCGACAGGTCAGACGCCGCAACCCTTTGGATGAGAGGATATGCTGAGATGGCCGATCTCGAACAATTCCGCAGCGAAACACGCAGCTGGCTGGAGGCGAATTGCCCTGAAGAAATGCGCCAGCCGGTGCATGATGAAAAAGATGTTTATTGGGGCGGGCGTAATGCCAGCTTCAAATCCGAGGCGCAGAAGCAGTGGTTCGAAGCCTGCGTCGAAAAGGGCTACACGGTTCCTGCATGGCCAAAGGAATATGGCGGCGGCGGATTGTCGGCGGCAGAGGCGAAGATCCTGCGCGAGGAGATGGGCCGCATCAACGCCCGCCCGCCGCTGTCCAGCTTCGGCATCTGGATGCTCGGCCCCGCCTTGCTGAAATTCGGCACGGAAGAGCAGAAGAAGCATTATCTGACCGAGATCGCCCGCGGCGAAATCCGCTGGTGCCAGGGTTACAGCGAACCGGGATCCGGCTCCGACCTCGTATCCATGCAGACCTTCGGCGAGGATGCCGGCGATCACTGGGTCGTGAACGGCCAGAAAATCTGGACATCCTATGCCGACAAGGCCGACTGGATCTTCTGCCTCGTCCGCACCGACAAGGAAAACAAGTACCAGGGCATCAGCTTCCTGCTGTTCGACATGGAAAGCGAAGGCGTTTCGACCAGGCCGATCAAGCTGATCAGCGGCAACAGCCCGTTCTGCGAGACCTTCATGGACGATGTGAAGGTGCCGAAAGACCAGATCGTGGGCGAGGTCAATCGCGGCTGGGACGTGGCGAAATATCTCCTCGGGCATGAGCGCGAGATGATTTCCGCAACCGGTGGCGGCGACCGGGCGACCTCGCTCGGCGCGGCGATGAACCGTCAGGGCGAACTCGACCCCGTGCTGCGGGCCGAGATGGCGCTGTTCGACGTGGATGCGCTGGCCTTCACCGCCATGAGCGAGAAATTCATGGATGAGTTGAAAGCGGGCAAGGGCCATCCGGCGCAGCCCAACACGATGAAATATGCCGGAACCGAACTGAACAAGAAGCGCCACGAACTAATCATGGCGGCGGGCGGCAGCCGCAGCCTGGAATGGGACAGCGAGGAAACCGACGGCGGCAAGCCCGCCCGCAGCTGGCTGCGCACCAAGGCGAATTCGATCGAGGGCGGCACGAGCGAGATCATGCTCAATGTCGTCGCCAAACGTATTCTCGAACTTCCGGGAGCCTGAGGAATGGCACTGTATCACGATGACGACCAGGCGATGCTGGCGGATTCTGCATCGCAATTCATGGCCGAGGAAGGATCGATCGCGAAGCAGCTGCGCCACTGGCGCGACCGCGAATGCAAGGATGGTTTCGGCCATGCATTGTGGAAGCAGTTCGGCGAGATGGGCTTTGCCGGGATGATGGTGGCGGAAGATGATGGCGGCCTCGGCATGGGCAATGTCGAAGCGGGTATCGTGCTGGAGGAAATCGGGCGTAACCTGACCCCATCGCCCTTCCTGACCAGTTCCGTCATGGCGGGAACGGCGCTTGGCCATGCTTCGGCCGATCTGAAGGAGCGCTGGATGCCGGGCCTCGTATCGGGCGAGCAGGTCTATGCGGTGGCACTGGACGAAGGGCCGAAGCACCGGCCCGAGAGCATCGCCACCAGGGCGGAGCGTTCCGGCAACGGGTTCCGCCTGTCGGGCACCAAGGATTTCGTGGTCCACGGTGCCAGCGCCGACATGATTATCGTGGCTGCGCGCACATCGGGCAGCGACAGCGATGAGAATGGGGTGACGCTGTTCGCCGTGCCGAGGGATTCCGGCGGCATGTCGCAGGATGCGGTGCGGCTGGTCGATTCCTCGGTCGCGACTCATCTGAAGCTTGACGGTGTGGAGCTGGACGGCGATGCCGTGATCGGCGAGGTAGACGGCGGGCGCGAGGTGCTGAACCGGATGCTCCAGGCCGGCCGGGTCGGCGCTGCGGCGGAAAGCGTCGGCGTGGCGCGCGGGGCCATGGATCTCACTGTCGATTATCTGAAGCAGCGCAAGCAGTTCGGCAGGCTGATCGGTGAGTTTCAGGCGCTGCAGCACCGCGCAGCACATCTTTATTCCGAAGTGGAGATCGCCCGCGCGGCCGTTTTGAAGGCGCAGCAATTGCTGGATGCCGGCAGCGAACAGGCCGATCTGATGGTGTCGGTCGCCAAGGCCAAGGCCGGGCGCACGGCGGGCCTCGCCGTGCGCGAAGGCGTGCAGATGCACGGCGGGATCGGCATGACCGACGAATATGACATCGGCCTGTACATGAAGCGCGACCGCGCGCTGTCTGAATTCATGGGCGATGCCTATTACCACGCTGGCCGCGTCGCGCAGCTGAGCGGATATTGAGAGAGGAACACGCCATGAACTTGCAGGATCTGTTCGGCCTGGAGGGCCGCGTCGCCATCGTGACCGGCGGCAGCCGGGGCATCGGCAAGATGATCGTCGAAGGCTTTCTGGCCGCCGGTTGCGATCGGGTCTACATCACCGCGCGCAAAGAGGAGCAGGTGCAGGCAACCTGCGACGAGCTTGGCGAGAAGGTCATCGGCATCCCCGGCGATCTTTCCAGTATCGAAGGCATCGACGCCTTCGTGAAGGAAGTATCGGGCCGCGAAGACCGGATCGACATCCTCGTCAATAATGCGGGCACCGCCTGGGGCCACGATTTTGCCGACTTTCCGGAAGCGGGCTGGGACAAGGTGTTCGACCTCAATGTGAAGTCGCTGTTCTTCCTCACGCAGAAACTGCACCCGCTGCTGAAGGCCGCGGCGAGCAAGGAGCGGCCCGCCAAGGTCATCAACATCGCCTCTATCGACGGGATGAAGCTGAATCCGTGGGAAACCTATTCCTATCAGGCGTCGAAGGCAGCGGTCATCCACCTGACCAAGCGGCTGGCGGCGCGCCTGGCGCGCGACAATATCGTCACCAGCGGAATCGGGCCGGGCGCATTCCCGTCAGAGATGAACAAGGCCGCCCGCGATAATGAAGACATGGTGGAGAAGGGTATTCCCCTGCGCCGCGTGGGCGACACGATGGATATGGCAGGCGGCGCGATCTACCTCGCCAGCCGTGCAGGCGATTACGTCGTCGGGACTACGATCGCCATCGATGGCGGGGTGGTGAATGCCAATATCGGTGCCGGCAATTTCGTCGATCCGTCGGGCAGATGAGACAGGCGGAGCAGGGGTGAGGGCGGACGCTCTTGGCCCCTGCGTCAGGCTTGCTGGCCGGAATGCGAGGGGTGCCGGGGGTGCGATCCGGGATCGCTCTCAGCCGAAGCAGGCGGCACCGGTGCAAGGGCGGCAGTATCGATGTCCGGCAGGCAACGGAAGCCCGGATGGGCCAACAGGTAACCCTGCACATAGCGGATGCCGATGGCTTTCAGCGCATGCAGTTCCGCCGCCGTCTCGATGCCCTCGGCAATGGCGGTGATGCCAAGGGCGCTGGCGAGTTCGACCATGCTGGCGACGATCTTGCGCCGGATCGAACAGGCGTCGATCCCACGCGTCAGTTCCATATCCAGCTTCAGATAATCGGTCTGGATGCGGCAGAGCAGACCGAGCCCTGCATAGCCCGCGCCGAAATCGTCGATGGCCGTCCCGAATCCCATCTGCGAATAGGTGGCGATGATCCCGCGCACGTGATCGGTATCGACCATCTCCTCGGATTCGGTGAATTCGAAAATAAGCCGGTCGGTGGGGAGGCCGGTCGCCCGCGCTGTCTTGAGGGTGAGCTGGATACAGGCCAGCGGCGAATAAACGGCATTCGGCAGGAAATTGATCGACAGTTTCGCATCCCCATCGAGGATGCCGGCAGCAACCGCGCCTTCGATTGCGGCGACCCGGCATTGCTGATCGAAAGCATATCTGTTTTCCGGGGTCACCCGGGCAAGCACTTCGGCAGCGCTCTCGCCCCCACTGCCGCGAACCAGCGCTTCATAGGCAAAGGCGCGGCCGGATTCCACATTCACGATGGGCTGGAAGGCCATCGCAATGTCGAAATGATGCTGGGGGGCGTTGCAGCCCTGGCAACCGGCCTTTTGCATGGGTTCGTAGTGCATTCGCCTGTATTCGCACGAAAACTTTAACGAACCTTTCCGATCCGCCCCTGCAAATTCGCCAGTGGCCTTACCTATCGCATCAGGTCGCGGACGAAATCTACCAGCCCGGTCTGGCGTGCGCGGCGCATTCGTTCGGATTGCAGGATGCCCCGCACCTTTTCGAAACAGGCGTCGATATCGTCATTGACGACGACGTAGTCGTAACCATCCCAATGGCTGATCTCGCTGCGAGCGCGTGCCATCCGGCCCGCTATGGTGTCGACGCTGTCGGTCCCGCGCGAGGACAGCCGGCGTTCGAGTTCGGCAATGCTGGGCGGCAGCAGGAAGACACGGACGACATCTACCTCCATCCGCTGGTACAGTTGCTGGGTACCCTGCCAGTCGATATCGAACAGAAAATCCTGCCCCGCTTTCAGGCCCGCCTTGATCTGCGCCTTGGGTGTTCCGTAAAAATTGCCGAACACTTCTGCCCATTCGAGGAATTCGCCATTTTCCACCATCGCTTCGAATACGGTGCGATCGGTGAAGATGTAGTCCCTGCCGTCCACTTCTCCCGGCCGCATGGCGCGCGTGGTCACCGATACCGACATGGCGATGGCGCCATCCTCGCGCAGCAATTTATGCGCGACCGTGGTTTTCCCCGCGCCCGAGGGGCTGGACAATACGAACATCAAGCCGCGGCGATGCAGCGTGTCGGGGTTCGGCGTGATATCTGGATTTGCAACGGCCATGCGCGCTGATGCCGCGAGCATGGCCGAAAAATCAAGAGGTCGGGACGAAAATGCCGGTCAGGGCTGACGCCGGTCCGCAATTTCCTATTACCCGACCAGGTTATTTCTTCGCCTGCTCGGCCAGGTCCTTGTCACCGGCGCGCCTCGATTCATGGCTGCTGAAGCTGCGGTCGTAGATGGTTTTCACCAGCAGCCCGCCGCCCACCAGCAAGGCACCGGGGATAGACCGTGTCGCCACCTTGGTGACGCCATAGGTCGCCAGCGTCTTCAGCATCGAACGATTCTTGACGATCCGATGCGCCTGTTCGGCATCGTAGCGGCGGCGCAGAAGGCCCTTTTCCAGCGTATGCCGCGTCAGCCGACCGGCGCTTCGCAGCAAGATGTCCTGAATAAGCAGATTCGTGGCGGGATTGGTGCTCGGCCCGGCGATGTCGTTCGTCCGGCCGTTCAACTTGCGTGCAGCCTTGCGAACCTGTTTCGCGCCGCGTTCGGTGATATGCTTGCTCATCGTTCTTTGCCTGGCCCCGCTGCCTGAACGGCGCGCCGGCTGCGTGAGCAGGTCGCGCCTATTTCTTCTTGCCGAAATCGACGGTGACGACATTCGACCCGTCTTCGGAATCCTCAACTACCGGACGCGCCGCCTGTTCCGTCGGATCGTTCTCCGCATCCTCATGCGGGGCAGGCGCCATGTCGGCCACGCTGGCCTGGAACTGCAGGCCGAAATCCACGGCGGGATCGACGAAGGCGGTGATGGCGGAATAAGGAATGTCGAGCTTGGAGGCCATCTGGTTGAAGCTCAATCCGACCGAGAACCGGGTATCGTCCACCGCCAGATCCCAGAACTTGTTCTGCAGCACGATGGTCATTTCATCCGGAAACCGTTCACGCAGGTGGTCCGGTATGCTGACGCCCGGTGCCCCGGTCTTGAATGTGATATAGAAATGGTGATTCCCAGGCAGTTCGCTGCCGTTCTGCTGGATTTCGCCCAATACTCTACCGACCACGGCGAGCAAGGCTTCCTGCACGATCTCGTCGTAGGGTATCAGGCTGTCGGGCGTGTTGTCGCTCATGCGCCGCTTCGTGGCGCGGGCGGCCGCGCCGGTCAAGCGGGAATCCTTTGCACGCCTCCGGCACGCAGCCTATAGGCGCGCCATGCGACACGCCCTGATTACCCGCGACACCGCCGAAACGAAAATCTCGGTCGAGGTGAATTTCGACGGCACCGGACAATATGACATCTCCACCGGCATCGGCTTTCTCGATCACATGATCGAACAGGTTTCCCGCCATTCGCTGATCGACGTGACCCTGAAGGTCGACGGCGATCTGCATGTCGATCAGCACCATACCACGGAAGACAGCGCGCTCGCCTTCGGGCAGGCGCTGGCCAAGGCGCTGGACGACAAGGCGGGGATCGGACGTTACGGCCTCGCTTTCTCGCCCATGGACGAGACGCTGGCGCGCGTGGCGCTCGACATTTCGGGGCGCCCCTGGCTTGTCTGGAGGGCAGGCTTCAGCCAGGAGAAGCTGGGCGAATGGGATACCGAACTCATCGAACACTGGTTCCATTCGGTAGCGCAGACGGCAGGGCTGACCCTTCATGTCGAACTGCTCTACGGCACCAACAATCACCACATCTGCGAGGCCATCTACAAGGGGTTCGCCCGCGCCTTGCGTCAGGCGGTCGAGATCGATCCGCGCAAGGGCGGGGCGGTGCCATCGACCAAGGGGCAATTGGGTGGCTGAGAAAGTCGCGCTGATCGATTACGGCGCCGGCAATCTCCATTCCGTGCACAATGCGCTGAAGGCTGCGGGCGCTGACGCTGTCGAGGTCACCGCCGATCTCGCAGTCCTGCGCCGGTGCGAGCGGATCGTGCTGCCCGGCGTCGGCAGCTTCCGCTCCTGTGCCGAAGGACTGCGGAACTGCACCGGCCTGATCGCGGCGTTGGAGGACCGGGTGCTGGGCGAGCGCGTGCCTTTCCTCGGCATATGTGTCGGCATGCAATTGCTGGCGACTCGCGGGTACGAACATGGCGAGACGCCGGGGCTGGACTGGATCGGCGGCGACGTGCTGCCGGTCGAGCGGACGGACGAGGCCATCAAGGTGCCGCACATGGGCTGGAACGACGTGGCCCTGCTGCCCCATGCGCGCCAGCATCCTGTCCTGCGCGAGGGCGAGGCCTATTTCCTGCACTCGTACCATTTCGTGGCGGATGACGGACAGGATGTGGCGGCGATGACCGATCACGGCGGCGGTATCGTGGCCGCCGTCTCGCGCGACAATATCGCCGGCGTGCAGTTTCATCCGGAAAAGAGCCAGCGATATGGCATCGCGATGCTGCGCCGCTTCCTGGACTGGCAGCCGGCATAGATCCGCGGCGAATGCGCTCCGGGCGGGAACGGCGGCGCGGGCGGGGCGTCACCCCTTGCAAAGGAGCAAGTTTCAGATGAACGATCATGCAAGCCGAACCGATGCCCGCAATCTTTCCGACGCCCATACCGCCAGACCCGAACTCGCCGGACGCAATGCGATCATCACCGGGGGCACGACCGGCATCGGCCGGGCCATCGCCGTCCTTCTGGCGAGCGAGGGAGTCGATGTCTTCATTTGCGGCCGTGACGAGGATCATCTGGCCGATGCGCTCGCACGCATAGGCGAGGTCGGCACGGGTGACGGCATCGCCTGCGACCTTGCCGAGCGCGAGGGGCTGGACCGCTTCTTCGAGGCGAGCGCCGCCCGCGCCGGCAGCTACGACATCGCAATCTTCTGCGCCGCAGTCCCGGCAGAAGGCCTGACCGACATGGACGAGGACGCCATCCGCTATGCCCTGGCGGACAATTTTACCGGCCTCGTCATCGGTGCTCACAAGGCGGTCGCACAGATCCGGAAACAGGGAACGGGCAGCGGCGATCTGGTGTTCATCGGCAGCTATTCCACGCATAAGCTGGGCGGCGGGTCGACGATCTACGCTGCCACCAAGACCGGCGTTGCAGGCTTCGCGGAGGCCCTGCGCCGCGAGATCGCGCAGGACGGCATCAAGGTGTCGCTCATCACGCCTGCGCTGACCGGCAGCGACTTCCAGCCCGACATGGACGAAGAGGAAAAGCGCGGCAAAATTCGGGATGAGGCGATGATGCGCGCGGAGGACGTCGCGGTCGCGGTGCATTACGCGCTCACCCAGCCGCGTCGCACCGTCATCCAGGAAGTGGTGCTGGCCCAGCGCAACACCGATGCCTGAGCATGCTGCGCCATATTGCGGTTTTGCGCTGCGCAGCCTAGCGCGGCGGGCATGATTATCTTCCCAGCCATCGATCTCAAACACGGCCAGGTCGTGCGTCTTGCCGAGGGCGATATGAACCGTGCCACCGTCTATGGCGACGATCCTGCCGCGCAGGCGGAGGCCTTTGCCGAAGCGGGTGCCAGCCATCTGCATGTCGTCGATCTCGATGGAGCGTTCGCCGGGGAAAGCCGCAACCGCGCCGCGGTCGAGGCGATCGTCGCGCGCTTTCCCGGCCATGTTCAGCTGGGCGGCGGAATCCGCAATGCGGAAGCGGTGGAAGGCTGGTTCGAACTCGGCGTCAGCCGCGTAGTGATCGGAACCGCCGCCCTGACCGATCCCGATTTCGTCAAGGACATGGCGCGCACATGGGAAGGCGGGATCGTCGTGGCGGTCGATGCGCGCGACGGCATGGTCGCCACCGCCGGTTGGGCCGACATATCCGACGTGCCGGTCGCCGACATGGCGCGGCGCTTCGAAGATGCCGGTGTCGCCAGCCTGCTTTTCACCGATATCGGGCGCGACGGGATGCTGAAGGGCTGTAATATCGATGCGACGGTGGAACTCGCACGGGTGACGGACATGCCGGTCATCGCCAGTGGCGGGGTCAAGGGCCTGGACGATATCCGCATGCTGACGATCCATGCCGACGAAGGCATCGAAGGGGTGATAACCGGGCGCGCGCTGTATGCCGGGCGGCTCGATCTCGGTGCGGCGCTCGCCATGGCGGCGGGGGCCTGAGGGCGGCTGCATGACTGTCCGTGTTCGCGTCATTCCCTGCCTCGACGTTGCCGACGGGCGCGTGGTGAAAGGTGTCAATTTCGTCGATCTGAAGGATGCGGGCGATCCGGTCGAACAGGCGCAGGCCTATGATGCAGCCGGTGCCGACGAATTGTGCTTCCTCGACATATCCGCCAGCCACGAAGGGCGGGGCACCCTGCTCGACATCGTCAGGCGCACGGCAGAGGTCTGCTTCATGCCGCTGACCGTGGGCGGCGGGGTCCGCAGCCCGCAGGACGCGCGGGCGCTGCTGCTGGCGGGCGCGGACAAGGTGGCGGTGAACAGCGCAGCGGTTGAACGCCCCGCGCTGGTCGGCGACATTGCCGACCGCTTCGGCAGCCAATGCGTCGTCGCCTCCGTCGATGCGCGCCGGGTCGGGGATGACGGTGGTGAGCGGCGGTGGGAGATTTTCACTCACGGGGGCCGCCGCGCAACCGGCATCGATGCTCTAGGCCATGCACGCGAGCTTGCCCGGCTGGGCGCGGGCGAACTGCTCGTGACCTCAATGGACGGGGATGGAACCAGGGCCGGTTACGATCTGGAACTGACCCGCAGGATCGCCGATGCGGTTTCCATCCCCGTCATCGCCAGCGGCGGCGTCGGGTCGCTGGATCATCTCGTCGAGGGCGTGACGAAGGGCCATGCCAGCGCCGTGCTGGCGGCATCCATCTTCCATTTCGGCATGCACACCATTGCCGAAGCGCATGACGCGCTGCGCGCCGCCGGATTGCCCGCCCGCGCGGCCGACTGAACCCGGAACTCAACACTTTCGTTTTCGCCGGTTTTTCCGGTGCTTATCATGCCGAAGAGGGCAGGTTCATTTTGGGACAATTGCCCGATCCTGTTTGCATGACGTCAGTTTCGGGTGAATGGGCCGGGTATGATTTTTTCCGAATCTCCTGTCTGGTTCGTCGTCGCGCAGGTTTCGGTGCCCGAACCGTCGAATCTGGCTCTGTTCGCCCTCGGGCTTGTGGGGCTGGTGATCGGCCGTCAGACGTCCAGGCGGCGCAGGCAGGATCGCGACGAGGACTAGAGCCGTCACGATGCTTGACCCCCGCGCTAAGGCCTTGGCATGGCGGCAGGCATGGATAGTTTGGGAAGACTCGAAAGCATCATCGCCCGCCGCCGCAGCGCGGACCCTGACGATAGTTACGTCGCGCAGCTGAACGTCCGGGGTCTGCCGGTGATGGCGCGCAAGCTGGGCGAGGAAGCGGTGGAAACCGTGATCGCCGCGCTTTCCGGCAATCGCGATGAACTGACCGCAGAGGCAGCCGACCTCCTGTTTCACCTGCTGGTGCTGCTGAATGCCAAGGACGTTCCGCTTGGTGACGTGCTTGCGGAACTCGACCGGCGCGAAGGGCTTTCGGGGCTGGAGGAAAAGGCAGCGCGCGGGTAAGCTGCGGCCGACATCCCCGCCCGCTGGAGTAAAGGAGACGCCGCCATGCCGATCGACGCGACCCGGCCCTATGACGATCAGAACATATTTGCGAAGATCCTGCGCGGCGAAATCCCGAGCGAACAGGTCTATACCGACGAATGGGCCTATGCCTTTCGCGACATCGCGCCCCAGGCCGCGCTCCACATCCTGATCATTCCTCGCGGGGAATATGTCAGCTGGGACGATTTCTCCGCCCGCGCTTCGGACGAGGAAATCGCCGGTTTCATCCGCGCCGTGGGCAAGGTCGCGCGCGACCACGATCTCGTCGAACCCGGCTACAGGCTGCTGGCGAATGTCGGCGCGCATGGCGGGCAGGAAGTGCCGCATCTGCATGTCCATCTGTGCGGCGGTGAGCCGCTCGGCCCGATGATCGCCCGCCGGAGCCAGGGCTGAAGCGGCGGTTTGCAACCGACGCTACCAGTCGCGGCACCGGCCGTTTGTCGATTATGCCGCTTGCCGCGCGCTTTGCCGCTAAGCTAAGGCTTGCACCAGCATCATGACGATCTTCCCCCAACCGTCCGGCGGCCGTATCGCGGGCACGCGCCATTTTTTCGCCGTGCGGGCCTATTACGAGGACACCGATCTGTCGGGCGTCGTCTATCATGCCAATTATCTCCGCTGGTTCGAACGCGCCCGCTCCGATCTGCTGCGCCTGCTGGGCATCGACCAGCGCGCGGCGGTCGAGGCGGGCGAGGGGGCCTATGCCGTCGCCGATCTCGCCATTCGTTATCTCAGGCCCGCGCGGCTGGATGACGATGTGCTGATCGTGACGGAATGCACCCGGATGCGCGCGGCCAGTTGCCGGATGCACCAGCGTGCGCTGCGCCTGACCCGTGCCGGCGCAGAAGGCGAAGTTTTGAGCGAAGCATCGCTGCGCATCGGCTTCGTCGCACCTGGTGGCCAGCCCCGACGTCAGCCGAGTGGCTGGCGCGCGGCGTTTCAGACTTTTCTCGATCCCGAACCTTCCGTTACCGCATCACCTGAAAGTTCAGCATGACATCTTTCGCTTTTCCCATTCTGGCAGCGGCCGCTGCGCCGGATCGCCTCAACCCGCTGACCCTCTTTCTCGAAGCGGATATCGTGGTGCAGGCCGTGATGCTGGGGCTGGTTCTCGCCAGTATCTGGACCTGGATGATCATCGTGTCGTTTTCGGCCCGTATGGTTTCCGTGCGGCGGAAATGCCGCAAATATGAGATCGAATTCTGGAAGACGGACGATTTCGACCGCTTCATGTCGGAGCGCGGCAAGCGCGACATCCCTTCCGCCCGCATCGCCATGGCCGCGGTCGGCGAATGGCGGCGGTCGACCAGTGGAGAAAAAATCGACCGCGACGGCGCGCGCCAGCGGATCGCCAGCACCATGGAAAGCCAGGTGGCGCAGGAAGCCGACGATCTGGCGGACCGGCTCAATTTCCTCGCCACCGTCGGCTCCGTCGCTCCCTTTGTCGGACTGTTCGGCACCGTTTGGGGTATCATGAACAGCTTCTTCCAGATCGGTGCGCAGGAAAATTCCAGCCTGGCGGTGGTTGCACCCGGCATTTCGGAAGCCCTGTTCGCCACCGCGATCGGCCTGTTCGCGGCCATTCCGGCGGTCATCGCCTATAACCGCTTCAGCCATTCGGTGAATTCGCTGGAGAGCCGCCTGCAACGCTTTGCGGACCGGTTCCACTCCAGCCTCAGCCGGGAACTGGAGCTGGCCTGATGGGGATGAGCGTCGGATCGGGCGGCTCTCGCAGCCGCAGGGGCGCGTCGCGGCGCACGCCGATGGCGGAAATCAACGTGACGCCCTTCGTCGATGTCATGCTGGTGCTGCTTATCATCTTCATGGTCACCGCCCCGCTGATGACCAGCGCCGTGCCGGTCGATCTGCCCGACAGCCGCGCCAATCCGTCGCAGGGTGAGGCCGAGGACGTCACCGTCACCATCGACGCCGATGGCTATATCTATATCGGCGACGAACGCGTGGCCGTGGGCGGCTTCCCCGATGCGCTTGCCGCCCTGGAGCGCAATGCCGGCGAAACGCCGCAGGTGACGCTGCGTGCCGACCGGGCGCTGGACTACGGCCGCGTCATGGCGGTGATGGGTGAACTCAACCGCGCCGGCTTTAATGCCATATCGCTGGTCACCAACGGTTCAGCGACGGCACCATAGCGAGACGGCATATGGCGGGCATCACTCTCAAGCGCGGCGAAGCGATCGGCCTTGGCGTGGCGCTTGCCCTGCATGCCGGACTCGTCGCTGTCCTGCTGATGCAGCCGGAGCGCAATCCGGTCCTGCCGCCTCCGCCGGAACGGATGACGGTCAGCCTTGCGACCGATGTGGGGCTGGAGGCGACGGCGCCCGATCCCGTGCCGGTCAGCCGGGCAGCGACCGCGCCGACGCTGGCGCCGGAGCCTGCACCGGAAGTTTCAGAAAATACCGTGGAAATGGCTGAACCGCTTCAGCCGCAGCCCCGGCCGCAACGACAGCCGCAACCTGCCCCCCGCGTGCAGCGTGAGCCCGAGCCGCGCGCGACGACCCGGCCGCAGCCCCG
>NZ_JABASZ010000036.1 GCF_012979275.1 Pseudopontixanthobacter vadosimaris | reverse complement strand
CTGCCGGCGTCGAGGCGGTGATCCCGGCTAGGAGCAACCGCCGCAACCCAGCCCCGCACGACCGGGAGAAATACCGCTGGCGCAACCTGGTCGAGCGGCTGTTCAACAAGCTGAAGAACTGGCGCCGGGTCGCCACTCGCTACGACAAAACCAAAGAATCCTACCTTGGCTTCGTCGCCCTCGCTTCAATCAAACTCTGGATACCCTTTGTCCACGAAACCTAGCTTCTGAAGCAGTCGGGAATCGAAAATAGTTCGGGGCGATTTCAAATAGCGATGGCGGTCAACTATGTCCGGCACTAACTACCAAGTACCAGCTTATCATAGACGGGATCATAGTCCAGCGGCACGGCATCCGAAATTTGGAACCGGATTTGGCCGATCACCTCGTCGTCAGCCCGGACAGCCATCAGAACCGCCCCTTCGCCGGCGATCTGCTCCATGTCGACCCGGCGGTTCAGAGCCGCAAGCGCCGGTTCGGTCGTTGCTTGCCCTTCTTCGAACCTTGCGCCGCTGGCACCATCCCGATTGCAGTTACGGCACGTTCGCGCTCGCGCAGCTCAGGCGGATCGGCAGAAGCACCGCACCCTGTCGGCGGAACGGATCGGCCGAAGCTGGCACCACTGAAAGCGCTGTCCAGCGGGGCGCTGCCGTCAGGCGCACACCTGATGGTCGGCATGTGTCGCCTGCCCGCTTCATTGATCCGGCGGCAATGATCCGCTTTGGGTCAGCGCCACGAAAATGTCGGCTATGAACGAACGCTTTGCCCCGCACCCAGTCCCATTCTCCCCCAAGCTATTCAGCAGGTCAGAATACCGACCATGCTGCATTGCGACCCGAGGGGCATCGACGCGATCCGGATAATTTCCATCGCGCTTTTCTTTCGCCCATTAACCAAGTCGGCCAAAGTTGCGACAGTCGGCACATTCAATTTCCCGTTACTTGGCGTCTTGGTCGTGACAGGATGGTACAGCCGGCAAGGATTGCCGGCAGTGGATCCTCAGGAAAATTCACCAGATAAGTGCAGCGAATACATTCGTGGGCAGGTGACACTTATGAGTCGACTCCGGCCATGCGTTCTTGATACGTTCTATCCATGGCATATGTGAAAGGCAGAGGCGCTACCAACAATCAGGCGAGCAGGCGATTCGGTTTACCGGCGCATGTGAGCGACAGTGGATGGCAGGATCAGGCCGCTCTGGTGGATGGAGCGGAACCTGCTGCGACCACCACGGTCACCGAATTGCACCCCAGGACGATCCTTTCGTTCAATACATCGCCCGACATCTTTTTCGACCGCTCGATCAACTCTTTCGGCGGATGCGAGCACGGCTGTATCTATTGCTTCGCGCGCCCGACGCATGCCTATCACGATCTGTCGCCCGGCCTCGATTTCGAAACCCGCCTGTTTGCCAAGCCCGATGCGGCACGCTTGCTGCGTCAGACGCTGGCGAAGGCGAACTATCGGCCTCGCCCGATTGCACTGGGCACCAATACCGACCCTCATCAACCGATTGAAAATACTTACAGGATCACTCGCGCAATCCTGGAGGTCTGCCTCGATGCTCGCCATCCGGTAACCATTACGACTAAATCCGATCGAATCCTAAGAGATCTCGATATTTTGCAGGAAATGGCGCGCCTGCGGCTGGTGGCGGTGAGCATATCCGTCACCAGTCTCAATGCAAAATTGTCCCGTATGCTGGAACCGCGCGCCGCTTCACCGGCGAAACGCATGGCTGCCCTGGGGCGAATCGTGGAGGCCGGTATTCAGGCGCATTGCTCGATCTCGCCAGTCATTCCCGCCATTACCGACGAATATCTGGAAGCCATCGTCGGGCAGGCCGGCGAACTCGGCGTCCAGAGCGCGGGCTGGATTCCGCTGCGGCTACCGCATGAGGTGGCGCCATTGTTTCGCGAATGGCTGGCAACGCATTTCCCCGAACGCGCCGACAAGGTCATGAACATCGTTCGGTCCATCCGGGGTGGGAAGGACAATGATCCGGGCTTCTTCACGCGTCTCAGGCCCAGCGGCGTCTGGGCCGATCTGTTCCGCGCCCGCTTTCAACTCGCCTGCCGCCGTGCCGGTATCGGCAAGGAGAAGTTCACGCTCGATATTTCGCGGTTCCGCAAGCCGGAGATCGGCGGACAGATGCGGCTGCTCTGACGTTGCGGAACTGCTACGACCGGGAGTCTGTGAAAGCAGCCCTGCGCCCCGTCAGCCGAACCCGCCTCCGGCTTCACCGGGCGAGAAACGGATGAGCCTGCTGTCCTGCACCGCGGCCTGGCGATTGATCACGGCCTTTTGATATTCAGGGTCGGTGACCATTTCGAGAAAAGCACCCGCATGGGGGTAAGCTGCAATGAAGCCGTCGTGCCACTGCTTTTCGGGGCCGGTCAGCATGTTCTGGAAAATGCCCCGCCAGACGACACTGCCGCCAACCCGGCGAAAGATCGGTTCGCTGGTGCGGCCATATTCCGCATAGGCTTCCCTGCCCGTCCAGCCCTTGCCCGCATTGTGATGCCCTTCAGGGTAGTGCGCCTCATCACGATAGAGCAGCAGGTTGAGCATATGAATGGGCCGGTCGCGCGGCAGCGCCTTGAAGGCGTCGAAGGCTGCGCGTGTGGGGTCGACGTGATTGGTCATCATGCATCCTCCAGAACATAATCGCTGAAGCGCGAGCGCAGATCCTTCTTGCTGATCTTGCCGGTTGCCGTGTGCGGTATCTCATCGATGAATTCGATCGCGTCGGGCAGCCACCACTTGGCAACATGGCCGGTGAGGAACGCGCGCAACTCCTCCCCCGTGACATTCGTGCCCGGCTTGCGGACGACGAAGAGGACGGGACGTTCGTCCCATTTCGGATGCGCCATGCCGATCGCGGCTGCCTCTGCCACGGCGGGGTGCCCGGCGGCGGCATTCTCGAGCTCGACCGAACTGATCCATTCCCCGCCCGACTTGATGACGTCCTTCGTCCTGTCAGTCAGTTGCAGCGTGCCATCGGGATGGATGATGCCGACATCGCCGGTATCGAACCAGCCATCCACGTTCGTCGCATCCTCTTCCGCCTTGAAATAACGCTTCACCACCCATGGCCCGCGAATCTGCAAAGCGCCTGAAGTCCTGCCATCGCGCGGCAGTTCGGTCGCCATGTCGTCCAATTCGACTGTGCGCAGCTCCACGCCGAAAACGGGGCGGCCCTGCATCGCCACGATGGAAACCTTCTCGTCGAAGCTTTTCTCCGCCCAATCATGTGTCGGCGCGCCGACAGTTCCGATGGGGCTTGTCTCGGTCATGCCCCAGGCATGCGCCACGCGGGTGCCGTTCTTCATCAGCCGTTCGATCATGAAGCGGGGCGCGGCCGACCCGCCGATGGTGGCGGTTGCAAGCTTCGGCAATGGCAGATCATTGGCATCGCAATATTGGAAGATGCCAAGCCAGACCGTCGGCACGCCCGCGCTGTCGGTGACCTTTTCCTCGGTCATCAGATTGCAGAGCACCTCGGGTTCGTTCACGGCGGAGAATACGAATTTCACCCCCGCTGCGGCTCCTGTCCACGGCAGCCCCCAGCTGGCGGCGTGGAACATCGGCACCACCGGCAGCATGACGGTGCTGGCGTCGAAATCGAAGGCGTGGGGCTGCATGCCGGACAGGGCATGAAGCATGGTGGAACGGTGTTCGTAGAGCACGCCCTTCGGGTTGCCCGTCGTGCCGCTGGTATAGCACAGCATGCACGGGTCGCGCTCGTCCACATCGGCCCAGTCGGTGTCGCCGTCTTCGGCACCGATCCAGCTTTCGAACTCGCCATCGTCATAGCAGATGTACTGTTCGATGGTCGTCCAGAGCGGCTTCATCTTTTCCACCAGCGGCTTGAAGGCCGCATCGTAAAGCAGCACGCGATCCTCCGCGTGATTGGCGATATATTCCAGCTGGTCTTCGAACAGGCGGGGGTTGATCGTGTGGAGGATGCCGCCTGCCCCCACCGCGCCGTACCAGCTGACCAGATGCCGCGCATGGTTCATCGCCAATGTCGCGATCCGGTCGCCCTTTCGGATACCGCAGCTCTCCAGCGCCTGCTTCATCTTCAGGGCGTCGCGGCGGATGCCGGCCCAGTCTGTCCTGGTCTGGCTGCCGTCGGCCCAGCGGGTGACGATCTCGCGCGTGCCATGTTCGCGCGCGGCGTGATCCACGAGGTGTGTGACCACCAGCGACCAGTCCTGCATTGCGCCAAGGTCCGGCATATTCATCATCCTCTCCTGCCTGTCGTCGTGTCGTACTATGACGATGGTTGTGCGGCAGGGCAATTGGCCTGTCGCTGCCGGCCGCGCCGGTTCCCGATCAGGCGAAGGAGGGGGACGGATCAGGCCACCAGGCGCAGATGCGCGGCGCCGCGCCTGCTTGTGAGCGAGACATCATTCAACCCGTCGATCTCCACCAGCCGTTCCGCCAGTTCACCGTCGAGCGCGAAATCGCTGCCAAGGCGTAAGGTCGGCCTTTCCCCACTATCCGTCCGCAAAACCACCGTCACCTCGCCCATGCCGGGCGTTCCGGGCACGAGGGCCTCACGCAGGGCCAGCAGGGCCGCTTCGCTGCGTATCTCCATCGTGAGCGCCATGCGCGATCCGCTCTTCACATCCTCCAGCGGCCGCGCGCCGCGTACGGTGATACGGGGCGGTTCGTCGGGGCTGGGACTGTCGAGTTCGACATTGAGCAGGACGCAGGTGCCATCTGCCGCCCACTTCTGGAACTGTTCCAGAAGGCCTTCCTCGAAACAGGCGGCACTGAACTGGCCCGATTGATCGGAAAATTCGGCGCGGATGAAGTCCGCACCGCGGCGGGTCTGCCCGCGTTTGACGCTTTCGACCATCGCCGCCATGACGGCAGGCGCCCTGCCCCCCGTTGCGCCGCCTTCCATCAGGCTGGCATAGCTGCGCGCGCCATTGGCCGAGGCCACCACGCGATATTGCTGCACGGGATGGGCGGAGAAGAAAAAGCCGAAGGCCTCCCGCTCGCGGTCCATCCTTTCGGGCCGCGTCCATTCCGGTGTGTCCTTGAGCCGCAGAGCCCGATCCTGCGTGTCCTCGCCGCCGAACAGCGCCGCCTGCCCGCTGTTGCGCTCCCGCTCGGCAGCATCGGCAACCGCCAGCAGCATCTCGACATTCTCGATAACCTTTGCGCGGTTCGGCTCCAGCCGGTCGAAGGCGCCTGCGCAGGCCAGCGCCTCCATCTGGCGGCGGTTCATCGACCCGGCAGGCAATCTGTCGCACAATTGCTCTAAGCTTTCGAACCATCCGGAGGCCTCGCGATCGCCGACGATGCTCTCCATCGCCTTCTCTCCCACATTGCGCAGGCCGGCGAGCGCATAGCGCACGGCGTAGCCATCATCCGTCTGCTCGACGGTGAACTCGGCCTCGCTGCGGTTGATATCGGGCGGCGTGATCTCGATCCCGGCCCGCCGTGCATCGTCCACGAAAACGGCCAGCTTCTCCGACTGATGCATGTCGAAACACATGGATGCGGCGTAGAATTCATGCGGGTAATGCGTTTTCAGCCATGCCGTCTGATAGGCCAGCAAGGCATAGGCGGCAGCGTGCGATTTGTTGAAACCATAGCCTGCGAATTTGTCGATAAGGTCGAACAACTCGTTCGCCTGTTTCGCCTCGATGCCGGACACCTCGCGGCAGCCATCGACGAAACGCTGGCGCTGCGCGTCCATTTCGGCCTGGACCTTCTTGCCCATCGCGCGGCGCAGAAGGTCGGCATCGCCCAGTGAATAGCCGGCCAGGATCTGGGCCGCCTGCATGACCTGTTCCTGATAGACGAAGATGCCGTAGGTTTCGGCGAGAATGCCTTCCAGCTTGCCATGCGGATAGGCGATCGCGACCTCGCCGTTCTTGCGTTTGCCGAACAGCGGAATATTGTCCATCGGGCCAGGGCGGTAGAGCGAAACGAGCGCGATGATGTCGCCGAAATTGGTCGGCTTTACCGCGGCCAGCGTACGGCGCATGCCTTCGGATTCCAGCTGGAACACACCGACGGTATCGCCCCGCTGCAACAGGGCGAAGACTGTCTCGTCCTCCATCGGCAGGTTCGACAGGTCGATCCCGATCCCGCGCTTCTCCAGCAGATCGACTGCCTTTCGCAGCACCGAAAGGGTCTTGAGGCCGAGAAAGTCGAATTTGACGAGGCCCGAAGTCTCGACATATTTCATGTCGAACTGCGTCACCGGCATGTCGGACCGCGGATCGCGGTAGAGCGGCACCAGTTGCGCCAGCGGCCTGTCGCCGATCACCACGCCTGCCGCATGGGTGCTGGAATTGCGGGGAAAGCCTTCAAGCTGCATGGCCAGGTCGACCAGCCGCTTCACGTCATTGTCATTGTCATACTCCCGCTTGAATTCCGCCGACCCGTTCAGCGTCCGCATCAGCGTCCACGGGTCGGTCGGATGATTGGGGATCATCTTGCAGATACGATCCACATGGCCATAGCCCATCTGCAGGATGCGCCCGCAATCGCGCAGCACGGCGCGGGCCTTCATCTTGCCGAAGGTGATGATCTGCGCGACGTGATCGTCACCGTATTTCTTCTGCACGTAGCGAATGACTTCGCCGCGGCGGGTTTCGCAGAAATCGATATCGAAATCGGGCATCGAAACGCGTTCCGGGTTGAGAAAGCGTTCGAACAGCAGCCCCAGCCTTATGGGGTCGAGATCGGTAATGGTCAGCGCCCACGCCACCAGGCTGCCCGCACCCGATCCACGGCCCGGCCCCACCGGAATGCCATTGTCCTTGGCCCATTTGATGAAATCGGCAACGATCAGGAAATAGCCCGGAAAGCCCATGCCGGTGATGACGTCCACCTCGAATGCCAAGCGGTCGTCATAGACTTTCCGCTCTTCGGCGCTCAACTCGCCATAAGGCGCAAGGCGCGCTTGCAGCCCTGCGCGCGCATCGTCGGCCAGCATCCGGGCCTCACCTTCCTGATCGCCGGCAAGGCTTGGCAGGATGGGCGCGCGGCTTGGCGGCGCGAAGGCGCAGCGGCGGGCGATGGTCAGCGTATTTGCGGTCGCCACCGGCAGATCGTCGAAGGTGCGGGCCATGACATCGGCAGTCTTGACGTAGCTTTCGGGGTTGGAGCGCACCCGGTCATCGGCATCGATCTGGCTGGACTGCGCGATGCACAGCATGGCGTCGTGTGCCGCGTGAAAATGCGCCTCGGCAAAATTGGCCGGATTGGTGGCGACAAGCGGCAGATCGCGGGCATAGGCGAGATCTATCAGAGCGTCTTCGGCGCGGTCCTGCACCGGATTGTCGCGCCGGGACAATTCGACATAGAACCTGCCGGTGAACAGCTTCTGCAAGCGGTCGCACATGGCCTGTGCATCGCGGCCCTGCCCTTCGGCGAAAAGCCGGGACATCGCACCTTCCGCGCCCCCGCTCAGCGCGATCAGCCCGTCGGTGTGACCGTCGAGATCGGCAAGGGCAACGTGCGGCTCATATTCCAGCGGGCGGTTCAGATGCGCCTTGCTGACAAGGTGGCACAGATTGTCGTAGCCGGCCTCATCCTGGGCGTAGAGCGGCAGATAATCCACCTGCTTGCCGGCGGCGTCGCGCGCCACGCCCAGCAGCGTGCCGATGATCGGCTGCACGCCTTCCCTGAAGCAGGCTTCGGCAAAGGCGACCACTCCGTACAGCCCGTTCCGGTCACAGATGGCGATTGCGGGGAAGCCGCGTTCCTTCGCCAGTTTCGCGATGTCCTTGGGATCGATCGCGCCTTCCAGCATCGAATAGGACGACATGATGCGAAGCGGAACGAAAGGAGCGTGTCTGGCCATGATCTCGAAATAGGGAATTGGCAGGGAAGAGCAATCTCGCGGCAGGGATGCAACTGCCGGTTTGCACAGGTCTGTCGACAGTTACGGAGTCTCGTCGTCGCGAGTAACGGACGGGTCGCCATCGATCCTGGCTGCGGCCACCCTGGCCCGCGTATCGCGTATGGTCGTGAATGCCCCCCAGGCGACGAGCAGGGTGAGGAACAGCCACACCCAGACCGGAATATTGCGCCCTGCTATGGCAAGGTAGAGATAGGCGGAAACGAAGAAGAATCCCGCCAGCATCGCCGGCGCGACGATGGACCGGCCGGCGCGTGCGCGGCGCACCAGCCATGCGATCGACAGGAGGAAGAACGGAATTGCGCCGACATATATCGCACCGAAGATCCACGGATTGACGCCGTAATTCGTGCCAAGCGACAGGAACCATGCCTGCGCGCTGTCAATCATCGGATGCGACTGTATTCTGCCGCTTCAATTCGCGCTCGATATCTGCGGCGATGGCTTCCGGCTTGTCGGCAGGGCCATAGCGCCGCACGACCTGACCGTCGCGCCCGACGAGAAACTTCGTGAAGTTCCACTTGATGCGCCTGCTTCCCAGCAGGCCCGGCGCTTCCTTCTTCAGCCAGTCGAAGAGCGGGTCGGCCCGGTCGCCATTCACCTCGATCTTGCCCATCAGCGGGAAGGTCGTGTCGTAATTCACGCGGCAGAATTCGGCAATTTCGGCAGCGTCGCCAGGTTCCTGACCGCCGAACTGGTTGCAGGGGAATGCCAGGACCGTGAACCCGCGTTCGGCGAAACGGCGCTGCAACTGCTCCAGCCCTTCATATTGGCTGGTGAAGCCGCAATGGCTGGCCGTGTTGACGATGAGGATGACCTTGCCGGCATATGCGGCAAGACTGCGGCGGTCACCGCCGGGCATGGTTGCATGGAATTCAGCGACATTGGTCATCGCGGGTATTCGGCTATCTCAGCGGAAAATCGTCGCGCGCGGCCAGCGCCATGATCTCGGCATTGCCCAATTTGTGGTCGCCCGCCTTCTGTATCACGTATTTGCGGCGTTCCTCTTCGGGCATGGAGGCAACCTGCGCAACGAGCTCCGCCAGCGAACCCCGCCGCAGACCCTTCATGGAATCGAAGATGCCCTGCCCGTCATGCGCGATATGCAACGATGCGCGGTCATCCCACTGCACGCCCTCGCGGAACGTGTCGTCGGCGCTGTAGGTACTGGGATGATCGGTCATGCTCATTGTTCCTGAAATATGTGTCTCACCCGATCAACCCTGCCGGCCGCCGTCCGGTTCCTGTTCGAGCAATCCTTCATGCAGGCGCACCACCCTGTCCATGCGGGCCGCAAGCCCTTCATTATGGGTTGCGACCAGCGCCGAACTTCCTTCCTCGCGCACCAGTTCGAGGAACTGCGCGAGAACGCGGTCCGATGTCTTTTCGTCGAGATTGCCGGTGGGTTCGTCGGCCAGCACCAGCTTGGGCCGGTTGGCGATGGCGCGGGCGACGGCGACGCGCTGCTGCTCGCCCCCGGAAAGCTGGCTTGGCCTGTGATTGAGCCGGTGTTCGAGGCCAAGCGCGCCGAGAATGGACGCGGCCCGTTCTTCCGCAGCAGCCCGCGGTTTGCCCGCCACCAATTGCGGCAGCACCACATTTTCCAGCGCGTTGAAATCGGGCAGAAGATGATGGAACTGATAAACGAAGCCGAGATGATTGCGCCGCAATTCGGTTCGCCCGTCGGACGGCAGTTTGCCAGCTTCCACCCCGGCGATCTCCAGCCCCCCGCCAAACCCGCCTTCCAGCAGGCCGACCGCCTGGAGCATCGTCGATTTACCCGATCCCGAAGGACCGAGCAGCGCGACGATTTCGCCCTGAGCGATATCGAGATCAACCCCGCGCAGCACATCGATACGCACTCCGCCCTGTTCGAACGAGCGAGTCAGATTACGCAGCCGCACCACGGGTTCGGCGCTTGCGCGGCTGACGGCCGGGGAGTCATTCATAGCGAAGAACCTGCACGGGATCGGTGCTCGCCGCCTTCATCGCCGGATATAGGGTGGCCAGGAACGACAGCCCCAGCGCAAGCACGCTGATGCCGATGATCTCTGCAGGATCGGTCTTGGACGGCAGTTCGGAAAGGAACCGAACCTGCGGATCCCACAGGTTCTGCCCGGTGACTGCGCCGATCGCCCCGACGATGTTCTGACGGAAGAACAGCACCAGGAAGCCGAGTGCAAGGCCCGCCAGCGTGCCGATTGCGCCGATGACGAAACCGGTGGTCACGAAAATCTTGAGCAGGCTGCGCCGCGACGCGCCCATCGTGCGCATGATGGCGATATCCCGCGTCTTGGCGCGCACCAGCATGACAAGGCTCGACAGGATGTTGAATGCAGCCACCACCACGATGATCGACAGGGCGAAAAACATTGCCACGCGTTCAACCTCCAGCGCTTCGAATATGGTGCTGTTTATGACCTTCCAGCTCGACACCTGCGCCCTGCCCGCAAGCTGCGCCGTCACGGGCGCGAGGATCTCGTCGACCTCGTCGGCATCCCGCGTCGTCACCTCGATCGTGCCGATCTGGTCGCCGATCAGCAGCAATGTCTGCGCGTCGGGAATCGGCATGATGACGAAGGCCTGATCGTAATCGTAAACCCCGACCTCGAAGATGGCGGCGACCCGGTAGCCGACCTGCCGCGGCACCGTGCCGAACGGCGTAGAGCGCCCCTGCGGATTGATCACCGTCACGGTGCTGCCCACCGCTGCCCCGATATTCTCCGCCAGCCGCGCGCCGATGGCGACGGTACCCGAACCCGGCTCCACCTCCCCGAGATTGCCGGCGACGACGTTCTTTTCCAGCTTGTCGATGTCTTCGGCCGTGTTCCCCCGCACGATGACCGCTTCGGCACGGCCGTTCAGGGTAATCAGCAGCGGCTGTTCGATCAGCGGACTGGCGCTGGTGACGCCCTGGGTGTTGCGGATATCGTCGAGCACACCTTCCCAATTGTCGATACGGCCCCCGTAACCCTGCACGATGGCGTGACCGTTCAGCCCCACGATCTTGTCGAGCAGTTCGGCGCGGAACCCGTTCATCACGCTCATCACGATGACCAGCATCGCCACGCTGAGCATGACCACGCCGACGCTGATGCCGGCGACCAGCGCGATGAATGCCTCCCCCCGTCCGGGCAGCATGTATCGCTTGGCAATCGTCCATTCGAATGGGGAAAGGATCAAGGGTGCGGGGCTTTACGGTTCAGGAAACGTCGGATGCGCGGATGCGCGGCGTGCGGTGGCATCTAGGCAACCTTTGCTGAGTCCGCAAACGAATGTTCTTCGTGCGGCCATCGCATACCTGTTCGCAAGACGGGCAAATCATACATGCGCCAGTCACCCGGGAGGTTGTAATCACGCCGCAACATCGCCATTGCGCTCAACACCGGCGAAACCGCCAGCACTTTTGGCGTCAGGCAGGCACCACGGGCATCGTTATGAACCTTACCAATCCTTTCCTGGACCTGGATGGCGACAAGCTTCGCGAAGAATGCGGAGTATTCGGTGCCATCAATGCGGCCGACGCCGCGGCAGTCGCGGCATTGGGCCTCCATGCGCTTCAGCATCGCGGGCAGGAAGCTGCCGGCATCATCAGCTATGACGGCACGGAATTCTTCGCCCGGCGGGGCCTGGGCCATGTTGCCGACAATTTCTCCTCCAGCGAAGCCATCGCGGAAATGCCGGGCTTCATGGCGGCCGGGCATGTGCGTTATTCCACCACCGGCGGATCGGGCCTGCGCAATATCCAGCCGCTCTACGCCGACCTGGCGGGCGGCGGATTTGCGGTTGCGCATAATGGCAATATCTCGAACGCGAAGACGCTGCGCGATGATCTGGTGAAGCGGGGCGCGATCTTCCAGTCGACCTCCGATACCGAAGTCATCATCCATCTCGTCGCGACCAGCCGCTATCCCACGCTGATCGACCGGCTGACCGATGCGCTGCGCCTGGTCGAGGGTGCCTATTCCCTCATCGTCATGACGCCCGAAGGCATGATCGCCTGCCGCGACCCGCTCGGCATCAGGCCGCTGGTGATGGGCAGGCTGGGCGATGCGGTGCTGTTCGCCAGCGAAACGGTTGCCTTCGATGTCGCTGGCGCGGAATTCGTCCGCCAAGTCGAACCGGGCGAGGTCGTGCGCGTGAACTTCGATGGAGAGATCGAATCGCTCCGTCCGTTCGGCAATAATCCGTCGCGGCCCTGCATTTTCGAACATGTCTATTTCAGCCGCCCCGACAGCGTTTTCGACGGGCGCAGCGTCTATTCCGCCCGCAAGGCGATCGGCGCGCAGCTCGCCATCGAAAGCCCGGCGGATGTGGACCTCGTCATCCCCGTTCCCGACAGCGGCGTGCCTGCGGCTATCGGCTATGCACAGCAATCCGGCATACCCTTCGAACTCGGCATCATCCGGTCGCATTATGTGGGGCGCACCTTCATCCAGCCGTCGGACAGCATCCGTCACTCCAGCGTCAAGCGCAAGCATAACGCCAATCGCGGGCTTGTCGAAGGCAAGCGCATCGTGCTGATCGACGATTCCATCGTCCGCGGCACGACCAGCATGAAAATCGTCGAGATGATGCGCGATGCGGGCGCTAGCGAAGTCCATTTCCGCGTCGCCAGTCCGCCCACGGCACATAGCTGCTTCTACGGCGTCGACACGCCCGAACGATCGAAACTGCTGGCCGCGCGTATGGAGGTCGAACCCATGCGCGAATTCATCAAGGCGGACAGCCTCGCCTTCGTCTCGATCGACGGGCTGTATCGCGCCGTCGGGTCGGAGCCGCGCAACAAGGCCTGCCCACAATTCTGCGACGCCTGCTTCACCGGAGATTATCCCACGTCGCTGACCGATCTTCACGCCCGGCACGAAGCGGCCGCGCAATTGTCCTTCCCCGTTCACAAGGTTGCCTGATTGTCTGAAATGGAAACACTGAACGGCAGGCTGGCGCTCGTCACCGGGGCAAGCAGGGGGATCGGGGCCGCGACGGCGCTGGCGCTCGCGAGCAGGGGCGCGCATGTCGTCCTGACCGGGCGCGACGTGAAGGCGCTCGAGAAGATTGAGGATGAAATCCACGATGCCGGCGGCGCATCGACCATCGCGCCCGTCGATCTCGGCGAAACCGATGGGATAGCGCGGCTGGCCAGCGCGATCGCCGGGCGCTGGGACAGGCTGGATGCGCTGGTGATCTCCGCCGCTTACCTGCCGACGCTGACGCCGGTGACCCAGATCGAACCCAAGCAGTTCGGGCAGGCGATCACGACGAACATCCTGGCGACGCAGGCGCTGCTCGCCGCCTTCGATCCTTTGCTGAAGCGTGCCGATGCCGCGCGGGTGATCGGCCTCACCAGCAGCGTCGCGACCGAACCGCGCGCCTATTGGTCGGCCTATGCCGCGACCAAGTCGGCATTCGAGACGCTGCTGGACTGCTATGCACAGGAAGTGGAGCGGATCAGCGAAATCAGGGTCGCCATCGTCGATCCCGGCGCGACCCGCACGTCCATGCGGGCCAAGGCCTATCCCGGCGAAGACCCGAAGACTGTCAAGCCCGCAGAAATCGTGGGAGAGCGCATCGCTGCCCTGCTGACCGAAGGCTTCACGACCGGTCACCGCGAGAGGGTCGTCAATCCTTCTTAACCCTGTTCTGTATCCTGCCGGTAAGCAGCACCCCTCATCACTTGCAAAGCCTGTCCCGAAAGGTGCGGGAAAGGCTGTCTACCGGGGGAGGATCAAGCATGCAGGATCTACATGGGGCTTACGAGCATCACGACTGCGTCGCCGTTCAGGGCAATTACCATATCGCGGCGCAGGAAGACCGCTGCTCCCCCCGCACCAGGCTGACGATCCCCAGCCAGCTTCGCGCCTCGGGCGGACGCGCATTTCAGACGATCGTGCATGATCTTTCCATCTCCGGCTTTTCAGCCGCAGCGATAAACCGGATGCATGTCGGACAGGTGGGCTGGCTGACCGTGCCGGGATTGCAGTCGCTGCAATGCGAGGTTGTCTGGTGGGAAAACTGCATCGTCGGCTGCGCTTTCGCCGAACTGCTCAATCCGATCGTTCACGACAATGTGCTGGCTCGCTATCAGGTCAGCACGGTGTACCGCAGCGCTATCTGAGGCAGTTGGAAACCAGATGAAATCTGGCTTAGGACGCCGCCGCGATCCGCCTGGCCAGATCGCGCTGCGCCTCGCGGGCCGCATTGTCGGTGGCGCTCGGCCAGTTGCCGACGACCGCGAACACGATGTCCTGTTCCGGCAGCACGGTGATGGCCTGGCCGAAGATACCCTGCGCACCCCAGGCTCCGCCGGCATAGGTCCACCATTGATAGCCGTAGCCCGCTCCATCGCCGGAGAACCTGACCTGCGGCGCGGTTGCGGCGGCGAACCAGCCTTCCGGCACTTGGTCGCCCCCGCCCTCGAGCGCGAACTGGCCGAAACGCGCGTAATCCGCCAGCCGCAGCGACAGGCAGCATCCGCCGATATTCCGCCCGCCCTGTTCGACCATCCAGAACATGTCTCCGGCGAAGCCAGCAGGATCGACGATGTTCTCCTTGGCGTAATCGGCCAGACTGGTGCCGGTCGCCCTTTCGACCAGCACGCCCAGCAAATTGGTTTCTCCGGTCTTGTACACCCATTTTTCGCCTGCGGGCGCTTCGCGCGGCAGTCGGCGGAGCTGATTGACGATCTGGTCCTCTCCCGGCGCAGCGGGATAGGTGCCCATGCGGGCGACATCGCTGGCGGGATCGGCGTAATCCTCGTTCCAGCGAATGCCGGAGGTCATGGTGGCGAGTTGGCGCACCGTCACATCTTCGTAAGGGGTGCCGCGCATTTCCGGTATGTATCTGGCCACGCTGTCGTCGAGGCTGGCGATGAAGCCGTCGCGGATCGCCGCACCCAGCAGGGTCGAGGTGAAGCTCTTCGCGACCGAAAAGCTCGTCCAGCGCTCTCCAGGGCCGAAACCGCCGGCATATTCCTCGAAGCGGACCTTGCCGTCCTGCAGGATCATCACGCCTGCTGCATTGGTGTCGCGCATGAAGGCCCGCAGTTCCCCCTGCAGTCCGGCAGGCAGGGCGCTGCCCCGCGGCAAAGGGCGCGGCGAGGGCGCAGCCTCGACCTCGTGGCCCGGAAACCAGCGCTCCATGCTGGAAAAGCGATCCTGCCTTTCCGCATCGGACCAGAACAGCACGTTCTGATCGGCGGGCGTGACGCTGGCGGGCGGCATGGTCATGCGGATATTTTCGGCAGGCGCGATGGCCGCGGGTGCGTCCGGAATGGCGGCGCATCCTGCCAGCAGACTGCCGATGATCGCGGCTCCGAAACCCTTGCCGATGATTGTCATGATCGCCCCCTCTCATGCGCTGTTCATTCCTTGATCAGCGTCACCTGATGCACATCGATACCGCCGCCGCGAAAGCCGCCTTCGCAATATTGCAGATAATATCGCCACAGGGCCACGAAATCTGCATCGAATTCCTCGGGCAAACGCCCTTTTGCGACGGCATCGTCAAAATTCCTGCGCCAGATCGCCAGCGTTGCCGCATAATCCATCCCGAAATCATGCTGATCTTCCCAGCGCAGTCCGCGTTCTTGCGCCAGTCGGCGGAACTCGCTGGTCCGCACCAGCAAGCCACCGGGAAAGATGTAGGCCTGGATGAAATCGGCGCTGGCGGCATAGGCGTCGAACAGATTTTCCTGTATCGAGATGTACTGGATGGCCGCTTTTCCGCCCGGCTTGAGATTGTCGGCGATGCAATCCATGAAGGCGGGCCAATATTCCCGGCCCAGCGCCTCGACCATTTCGACGCTGACGATCGCATCATATTGGCCGGAAACATCGCGGTAATCGCATTTTCGAAAATCCGGGTTGGTGGCTCCCGGCTCCCGCTTGTCGCGCGCGAAGGCGAGCTGTTCTTCCGATAGGCTGATCGCGTCGACCTGCACCCCGGTCATGGCCGCTGCATTGGCCAGCATGCCCCAGCCGCAGCCGATTTCCAGCAGAGAATCGCCTGGCTGCACCCCGACCCGGTTCAGCATGGCGGTGACCTTCGCCAGCTGCGCATAGTCGAGCTCGCTCAACATCTGCTGCATCTGGCTGGGGCCGGCGTCCTTCGCGAACAGGGCGCTGGAATAGACCATGCTCTGGTCCAGCCATTCGCGGTAAAATGCATTGCCGAGATCGTAATGGGCGTGGATGTTCCGGGCCGATCCCGATTTTGTGTTGCGGTTCAGCCAATGGGCGAAGCGCAGGGCCATCCGCCACGGCCCGCTGGCCCGCCCGGCATCGCCCAATGTCTCGCCATTGGCCATGAACAACGCGAATAGCGCGACCATGTCGTCGGCCTCCCATTCGCCGGCCGCCCAGGATTGATACCAGCCGATCGAACCTGCCGTCGCCAGCCGCACCAGCGCGCGCCAATCGTGCAGCCTGACGGTGACCTCGAACCCCGGTTTCCGCCCGCCCAGCACCCGCGTTGTCCCATCGGGCAGATGACCGTGGATCGCACCTGCCACGATTCCCTGATCCAACCTGTCCAGAATGCGGTGGAAACCCGGCGCAAGCCTGCGGGCGAGCCAGCCGGACCCGCCGGCGAAGCGGGTTCCGCTGCCGAGCAGTGCCTGAGGGCTGGCGGTCCGCCCGCGCCTCTTGGTTTCCGCAGTTTTCTCCGCCCCGATCATGCCGCGTCCTATGGCCCCTGACCAGCCTGCGAGCAAGGTGCCAGCCTGCCGAAACAGCGCCTCGTGCTCAATCCTCCTTCATCTTCCGATAGGCCCGCAACGCACGTTCGCGCGCTTCGCGATGGCCGATCAGCTTCGCCGGATAATCTGCGGGCCGGTGTTCGTCGTCCGGGTCGTGGATTTGATCGTCCGGCAGCTCGGCGAGTTCGGGCACCCACTCGCGAATGTATTCGGCGGCGGCGAATTTCTCGCTCTGGCTGAGCGGCGCCATGATCCGGGGGAACATATTGGCATCGACGCCTGTGCCGGCCACCCATTGCCAGTTGCAGCCGTTCGACGCGTAATCGCCATCGACCAACGTATCCCAGAACCACCGTTCGCCGTGCCGCCAGTCGATCAGCAGGTGCTTGATCAGAAAGCTGGCCGTGATCATGCGCACGCGGTTGTGCATCCAGCCGAGCGCCCACAGCTGGCGCATTCCGGCGTCGACGATGGGGTAGCCGGTCTGCCCGCGCTTCCAGGCCTCCAGATCGGCTTCGATCCGGTGCCCGCGATCGGGGTTGCGCCACAATGACCGGTCGAAATCGTCGCGATAGGATTCCTCAGGATAGCGCGGGAATTGATAGATCAAATTCTGTGCGAAATCGCGCCAGATCAGTTCCTTTTCGAAGGTCGCCCAGCCCTGCCCCCGCCGGCCTTTCATTGCGTGCCAGACCTGCACCGGCGATATTTCGCCCCAGTGAAGATGCGGCGACATGCGCGAGGTTCCATCTTCCGATGGCAGATTGCGCCGATCGTCATAGCGGGCGACGTCGTCCTCGAAATGCCTGAGCCTTTCATGTGCCGCCGCTTCGCCGATCTGCCAGAACTCCGCCATGGCCCGCGCCCAGTCGGGCTTCGTCGGCAGGAGGTTCCAATCGGAAAGATCGTCGCTTTCAGGCCAGACATCCGGCGCCGCGATGCTGTCCGGCTGCGGCAGGGTATTGCGAGGCGGGAACTGTTCCAGAACGGTTTTTGAAAACGGCGTGAAAATCTTGTAAGGATTGCCCGACCCGGTCAGCGCGGTTCCCGGCGGAAGCAGGTAATTGCCATCGTGAAGGCAGAGGCGGCAGGCATCGTCGTCAGCGTTCGAGGCAAGGCCGTCGAGTGCCCCGACCAGCTCTTCCTCGGCGTCGCGCCACCAGGGTTCGTAGTGCCGGATCGCATGAATCGCCGTGGCGCCGCTTTCCTGCGCGATCCCGACAAGCACCTGCACGGCGTCGCCCCGCCGCAGCACGAGCGCTGAACCCTCGGCTGCGAAGGCCTTACCAAGGCTGTGCAGCGAATGGTGCAGCCACCAGCGATGCGCGCCGCCGAACGTGCGGCTTCCCGGCCTGTCGTCATCGAGAACATAGACCGGAATGACCGGGCCGGCCTGTGCAGCGGCGTGAAGCGCGGGCTGATCGGCCAGTCGCAGATCGCGCCTCAGCCAGACGATCTGAGGTGCGGGTTCATCGCTGCTCAATAGAAATCTCCGATTTATATCATCTGCCTTTCGGAACAGGTGGACGTGGCGAGCGGTTCCTTTACCGATGGATGTTCAGCACAAGCGCCGCTCTGCCAAGAGATGGATTTTCGGTTGGTAATCCGCGAATGGCCCTCGGCTGCCAGGGCAGCGCTCGCCTGCTGGACAGGCTTTGCCATGGTGGCGATGCTGACCTTCGGCAGTGAGTTCCTGAGCGGGCCTGATCGCGGCGCGCTTGCTTACTGGCGCGGCACGGACGGTTTGCCCTTCGCGTCACGGCCCCTGATGACGGAAGCATTTCGTGATATCACCGCGCTGGGCGGCGTGACCGTGCGCCTGCTGTTCGCGGCCAGTGTCACTGCCATTTTCGTCGCGCGCGGGCGCCGGGTTCTGGCGGCTCTATACGCAGCCACGGTCATGGGCGGATGGGGCATCGGCTATGCGTTCAAGCTGCTGTTTGCAAGGGTTCGGCCGGACATCGTTCCGCATCTGATGCATGCCGACGGCTTCAGCTTCCCGAGTGGCCACGCGTTCAATTCGGCAACGATCTTCATCGCTGCTGCCCTTGCAATATCGGCGCATAATCGGGGTTTGCGGCCGATCCTGCTGACCCTGTCCGTGATCATCGCCGCACTTGTCGCGTTCAGCCGCGTCTGGCTGGGAGTGCATTACCCCAGCGATGTCGTGGCGGGCTGGCTTGGCGGGGCGGCCTGCGCTTTCATGGCAGCACCATTTTTCGACCGCACGGCCGAAGCTACCTCACTCCGGGGCACGTTTCCGGCGGCAAGGGAACGGTGAAACGGTCGCGGGCCAGCGGATCGTAAAATCTCGCATCGCGCAGCCGCAGAATACCGTCGCTGCCGGGTTCGACGAACGGTGCCAGCGACCAGAACAGGAACGCGCGCACATCGGGATTGCGCGCGGCGGCCCTATCGAGATCGCAGGCGGAAAGCGGCACGCCGGGCAAGGCTGTTCCATTCACCGCATACAGGCCCTCGCCGCCCGTCACCAACTCACGCTGAAAGGGATTGAGCGGCACCGGCTTGGCGATGATCAGATCCTGGCCGGTCGGAGCATCCTGCACCGCCGCTTCGCTGCGCGCCGTATTCGCTGCATTCACGCCGATATAGGCCGTGGCTGCCGCCAATGCGATCCGCGCAGGCTTGCGCCAGTCGCCGCCGGTGGTGCGTTCGCGCCGCAGGGAAAGCCACAGGGCCAGCCCCATGCCCAGCCACAGCCAGATATCGATGATGAACAGGACGTCACCGTGGAACCAGCGGCTGGAAAACGGTTCGAGCAGGCGGATGCCATAGACATTCAGCCAGTCGAGGGCCGGATGAGTGAGGCAGGCGGCGAAGGATAGCGCCCACAGCCAGCCGAAATGCACTGGCAGCCGCCCCGCGGGCCGTTTACCGCGTCCAGCCTGCCACCGGTCAAATGCGTAGAGCAGCGCCGCCAGCACAATCGGCAGCAGCAGCCAAGCCAGCGGCCCGTGAGTCAGCCCCCGCCGCATGGCGAGGCTCTGCACCCCGTAAAGAGTGCAGGCAGCGTCGATATCCGGCAGGTTTGCGCCGATGATCAGCGCCGGCATGGCGAGGCCCGTGCGGCGCTTCAGCCCGGCCTGCCCCATCAGCGCGCCGACGAGGCCATGGGTCAGATTATCCATCGCGCGCCGCGCCTATCCAGCAATCGGGCAGCGATCAGATCGGGTCGGGTGCCGTACCGTCCACCGTCCAGGTCTGGCCCTTCGCCAGCAATTTGGCGAGGCTGGCCACCTTGCCCTCGCTCGCCCGGCGGCGTTCCTCGGCCACGGCGGCCTCGAAGGTCGGGCGCGGATCGTCATAGAGAACGCCCAAGGCCATCGGGAATGGCCCGAAAGGCAGTTCGGCCAGCATGTGGGCGATGGCGCGGTTGGTCACGTCATGGACCAGCACTCCGGCCGCCTGCCAGTCGCCGGCTTCGACAGTCACGACGTTCAGCCCCGGCCCGGCGGGATCGAGAGCCAGCCCCCTGACGCCGCCGGTCTTTTCCGACCCGAACAGCATCGGTTCGCCATTCTCCAGCCACAGCTGCCGTTCCTCGGCGCCCTTGGGCGCCGCAAAATCGTCGAACACGTCCTTGTTGTAAACGATGCAATTCTGGAAAATCTCGATGAAAGCCGCGCCCTTGTGCGCATGAGCCGCGATCAGCACTTCGGGCAATTTCTTCGAAACATCGAACCCGCGCGCCACGAAACGTGCGCCGGAACCCAGCGCGAAGGCGCAGGGATTGGCGGGATGATCGACCGAGCCAAGCGGGCTGGACGGGCTGCGCGTACCTTCGCGGCTGGTCGGCGATGCCTGACCCTTGGTCAGGCCGTAGATCTCGTTGTTGAACAGCATGATCTGCATGTCGACGTTCCGCCGCAGCACATGCATCATGTGATTGCCGCCGATGCTCAACCCGTCGCCGTCGCCTGTCACCAGCCAGATGTCGAGGTCCGGATTGGCGAGCTTCACCCCTGTCGCCACCGCCGGCGCGCGGCCGTGGATCGTGTGGAAGCCATAGGTCTCCATATAATAGGGAAACCGGCTGGAGCAGCCGATGCCGGAAATGAAGACGGTGTTCGCAGGGTCGGCACCGATCTGCGGCAGGGTGCGCTGCACCGCCTTCAGAATGGCATAATCGCCGCAACCGGGGCACCAGCGCACTTCCTGGTCGGTTTCCCAATCCTTCAGCGAGGTCTCGATCTTTACAGGTGCGTTCATGGGTTCATCGCCTCGGGGCTGGGAAGCTGGGTGTCGTTGACGGGCACTTCGCCGCCCTCGTTGCCGGCAATACCGTCGAAATATGTGCCGATCGCTTCCTCCAGTTCCGCGATGGAGAAAGGCTGGCCGCTGGTCTTGGTCAGCGGGCGGGCATCGACGAGATATTGATCGCGCAGCACGGTCTTGAACTGGCCGGTATTCATTTCGGGCACCAGCACGTTGTCATAGGCGCGCAGCAGCTCGCCCAGATTGGCCGGCAGCGGCCAGATATGACGCACATGGATATGGCTCACGTCCATGCCCCTCCGGCGCGCACGTCCGACGGCCTGATGTATGGGGCCATAGGTCGATCCCCAGCCGACGACCGCCAGCTTGCCGGACGTGGAGCCGAGCGCGACATCCTGATCCGGCACGGCGACGCCCGAAATCTTCGCGGCACGCGCGTCGGTCATCGCCTGGTGATTGGCGGGCGAATAATCGATATGGCCGGTGCCCTGCGCCTTCTCGATCCCGCCGATCCGGTGCATCAGGCCGGGCGTTCCGGGCTTGATCCACGGGCGCTTGCCATTTTCATCGCGCGCATAGGGCAGCAAATTATCGCCTGCATTCTTCTGTTCCAGGAATTTTGCCGGGAACGGCGCAAAATCCGCAGGGTCCGGCACCTTCCACGGCTCCGCCGCATTGGCGATATAGCCGTCGGTAAGCAGCATCACCGGCGTCATATATTGCACCGCGATGCGGCAGGCCTCGATCGCGCATTCGAAGGCATCGGAGGGGCTGCGCGCGGCGATTACCGGCATGGGCGCATCGCCATTGCGGCCATAGACAGCCTGATACAGATCGCTCTGCTCGGTCTTGGTCGGCAGGCCCGTGCTGGGGCCGCCGCGCTGGGAATTGACGATGACCAGCGGCAGTTCGGTCATGATGGCCAGCCCCATCGCCTCGGTCTTCAGCGCGATACCGGGGCCTGAGGATGAGGTAACGCCCAGCTGTCCTGCATAGGAGGCGCCGATGGCCGCGCAGATGGCGGCAATCTCGTCCTCCGCCTGGAAAGTCGTGACGCCGAATTCCTTGAGCCGCGACAGATGATGCAAAATGGCGCTGGCCGGCGTGATCGGATAGCCGCCGAAAAACATCGGCAGTTCGGCCAGCTGCGCGCCTGCGACGAGGCCAAGCGAGATCGATTCTGCGCCCGTTACCGTCTTGTACAACCCCGGCGCGCTCTCGACCGGCGGGATATGCAACTGCTGCAGCGGTCCGGCGAGTTCCGCCGTTTCGCCATAAGCGTGCCCCGCATCCAGCGCGGCAATATTCGCATCCGCAATGTCGGGCTTGCTGCGAAATTTTTCTCTCAGCCACTGGTGGATCGGTTCGCGCGGGCGGTCGAACATCCACAGCGCGAGGCCCAGCGTCCACATGTTCTTGGACCGCAGGGCATCCTTGCGCCCCAGGCCGAAGGGCTTGACCGCCTCCACCGTCAGTTCGGAGATATCGAAGGCGAGCAGGTCCCATTTTGCCAGGCTGCCATCCTCCAGCGGATTGCGGTCGTATTTCGCCTTGTCGAGATTACGCTTCGTAAATTCACCAGTGTCGGCAATGATCAGCCCGCCCGGCTTCAACGCTTCGAGATTGACCTTCAGCGCGGCGGGATTCATCGCCACCAGCACGTCGGGCGCATCGCCGGCGGTGTTGATGCGGCGGCTGCCGAAATTGATCTGGAATGCGGAAACGCCGAACAAGGTGCCCTGGGGCGCACGAATCTCTGCCGGAAAATCGGGGAAAGTGGCCAGATCATTGCCGGCCAGCGCGGTCGACAGGGTGAACTGGCCGCCGGTCAGTTGCATTCCGTCGCCGCTGTCACCCGCGAAGCGAACGGTCACCGCATCGGGCGCGGAACCTTGCGACATGTCTTGCCCGAATTTTTCGGGAGCAGCTTCGGCAGCCTGGCTTGCCATGAAATTTCCTTGTCCTACGCTGCCCCTGTGCGGCCGCGCGTCTATTCGTGGGAGTGCATTCCTGCACCGCAACTATGCACAGCTATCCCTTGCCGCAATGAAGATTTTCTCGGCCCCTTGCAAAATGTCGAGTGGAAAAGATCATGCGCACCCTCTAGCTTGCCGCCTCAACCCATGGGATTGGATGCGCTGATGGCCGATGAACAACCTTTTGTCCGCGAGGATGTGCGCGCATTCCTGCAGTTCCTCGAAGCTGCGGGCCGACCCCCGCTGTCGGAAATGAGCCTGGAGGAAGCCCGCGCTTCGATGATGGCGACCCAGCATATCGCCGAACGGGACGCGCGCGACATTCCTGTCATTCGCGATCTTTCCTGTCCCGGCCCGGCCGGCGACATTCCCTTGCGGCTTTACGATGCCATGGCGGACCGGACCTCCCCTGCCCCGGTGATCATGTTCTATCACGGCGGCGGTTTCGTCATCGGCGATATCGAAACCCACCACCGCCTCTGCACGCAGATTGCGGCCGAACTCGAGCTTCCGGTCATCTCGGTCGATTACCGGCTTGCTCCGGAAAACCCGTTTCCAGCGGCCCCGGACGATTGCGAGGCGGCCACGCGCTGGGTTGCAGGCAGCCCATCCGATCTGGGCTTGCAGGTTTCAGGCCTGATCCCGATGGGCGACAGCGCCGGCGGCAATCTGGCAATCGTCACCACGCAATCCCTGATCGAAAAGCCTGCCGATGCGCCGGTGATAATGCAGGTGCCGATCTATCCGCTGGCCGACGATATCAGCGTCACGCAATCCTTCGCGGATTTCGGGGAAGGCTATCTGCTCACCCGCGACGCCATGCAGTTCTTCACGCGGTGCTATGCCCCTGCGGAAGGCGACCGCCGCAACACACCGATCCTGGCCGATCACGCGCCGACGCCGCCGACGATCGTGGCCACCGCCAGCCTCGACCCCTTGCGCGATTCGGGTCGGAATTACGCCTGCGCGCTGATCCAGTCCGGCGTGGACGTCATTTACCTGGAAATGCGGGGAAACATTCACGGCTTCGTCAATCTGCGCAAGGCGATGCCGAGCGCGCATGAGGACATGCAGGCCATTCTTGCCGCGATGAAACTGATGCTGGAGCGGCACGGCAGATGAGCGACCTGGGCTACCGCCCCTGTGTGGGGATCATGCTCGTCAATGACGAAGGCCGCGCCTTCGTCGGCAGGCGCATCGACAATCGCGAGGGCGACTGGTGGCAGATGCCCCAGGGCGGCGTCGATGAAGGCGAAGATTTGAAGGCAGCCGCCTTGCGCGAATTGCACGAGGAAACCGGCCTGACCGCCGACAAGGTCTCGATCCTGCGCAAAATGGATGACGACATCGCCTATGATCTGCCGGAGGAATTGCAGGGCAAACTATGGGGCGGGCGCTATCGCGGACAGCGCCAGACCTGGTTCCTGGCGCGCTTCACGGGCGAGGATGCGGATGTCGACCTCGACGCTCATGACCATCCGGAATTCTGCGCATGGCAATGGCTGGACCTCGAACGATTGCCCGAGATGATAATCCCGTTCAAGAAACGCGTGTATCGCAGCGTACTCGATGCCTTTCGCGATCTGATCTGAAATCTGCGGCACCCGGCCGCGACAATCCCGTTCAGTTCGGAATGACGATCGGATCGGGCAGAAGGCTCTCGGCCGTTACCATGCGCGGCTGCGCTCCGCTCTGGATCCGGGCGGCCAATGCCAGCGTCTCGGGGCAGTTCGCCCCGCATTGCGATTCCAGACGCGCCAGATTGCCGCGTGCCCTTTCGATGGCGCCTTTCTCGATCAGGGCCTCGCCCTCACCCGCGATGGCGGCGAAATCGCTGGGATTGCGGGCCAGAGCCTCCCGGTAATAGCGGATCGCCTTGCCCTGCAAATTCTGATGCCGCGCCGCATTGGCGAGTTCCAGCAGGACAGGATCATAGGCAGGGTCGACGGCATAGGCAGCTTCGAATGCGTCCACCGCCTGTTGCGGTTCACCGGCTTCCAGCGCAGCGCGGCCTTCGGCGATCAGCACGGCTGCGCGCGGGCTGGCCTCCGGTTCGGCACCCTGTCCGACGCTTGCATTCACCGCGATCAGCAGCGACAGGGCGGCGGCAATCGGGGCGTAACGCATGAGCTTGTCCTTCAGGGCTGATGGCGCGGAGGAAATTGGAAGAGCCATTCGGGCCAAGCTATCATGGCGAACATAGACAGGCGATGAAAAATCCATCCGTGCCGTCGTGAAGCGGAGTAAGCCGAGTGCCGCCGCCATGTTCGCGACCGAGGGGCAGGTCCGGTCGGATGATCGTCCAGTCCGGATGCCTGCCCTGAAACGCTGCGATCCGATCGGCACCTTCGATGTCGAGCAGCGAACAGGTGATGTAGGTGATGCGTCCGCCGGGACGAACCAGATCCGCCGCGATCTCCAGCAGCCTGTCCTGCACGTCGGCGAACGCCAGCAGCTGGTCGCGGTCTGTCCGCCACCGCGCCTCGGGATTGCGGCGCCAGGTTCCGGTGCCGGAGCAAGGCGCATCCACCAGGACACCGTCGACCCGGCCCAGATGCGCGGCAAGCGCCTCGCGCTCCTCTCCCGGATTCAGCAAAACGGCCTCGACCATGCCGGCGTCCGCCCGCGCCGCTCGCGGCGCAAGGCGCGACAGGCGGCCGCGGTCGGTATCGCTCGCGATCAGCGTGCCCCGGTTCTGCATCGCAGCGGCAAGCGCCAGCGTCTTGCCGCCCGCGCCCGCGCAGAGATCGAGGATATGCTCACCGGGTTTCGCCTGCATCGCCGAGCAGGCGATCTGGCTCCCGTGGTCCTGGATTTCGACAAGCCCATCCCGGTAGGCGTCCCATTGTTCGACCGACGTGCCCGCCGGAAGGCGCAATGCGGCGGGCAGAGGCAGGCGCTCCGCCGCGATCGGCAGATCGAGATTGGCCCGTTCTGCTTTCAAGGTGTTGACCCGCAAATCCAGCGGCGCCCTCTCCAGCAGCGCGGCGGCTTCCTCCCCGGCGATGCCCGACAGTTCGAGCCATTCCAGCAACCAATCCGGCGCGACACCCCCATCAGCGGGCACTTCCCGCTTGCCGATGGCCGGAGGACCATGCGGTGAACCGTCGAACAATTCGGCCAGGCCTGCGTCCATTTCCGCCACGCGCAGCATCGCCGCACGTCCGGTGCGCGGGACCGGCCCGCAGGCCCGGATTGCGCGATAGACGAGTTCCCGCACGGCGCGGCGATCCTTGGAACCCGCATAGCGCCGGTTGCGGAAATATTCCGCGACGATGCGATCCGCCGGGGCGCCGTTGTTGCGGGCCGCGTCCACGATCGTGTCGAGCAGCTCAATCGCAGCCTGCACCCGCGCGGCAGGTCTCACGACTGCACCCCTGCCAGGCGGTCAGCGCGTCGGATAATTCGGTGCCTCACGCGTGATCGCCACGTCATGCACATGGCTTTCGGACAGCCCTGCGCCGGTAATCCGCACGAATTGCGCCCGTTCACGAAGGTCTTTCAGCGTTGCGGAACCGGTATAGCCCATTGCCGCCTTCACGCCGCCGACCAGCTGATGCACGACATCTTTCGCCGCGCCCTTGTAGGGCACCTGCCCCTCGATCCCTTCGGGCACGAGCTTCAGCTGCGACACGTCCTGCTGGAAATAGCGGTCCGCGCTTCCCCGCGCCATCGCGCCCACGCTGCCCATGCCGCGATAGCTCTTGTAGCTGCGGCCCTGATACAGAAAGGTTTCGCCGGGCGCTTCCTCGGTTCCGGCGAGGATCGACCCGATCATCACGCAGGATGCACCGGCGGCGAGTGCCTTGGCGGCATCGCCACTGGTTCGCAGGCCGCCATCGGCAATGACGGGCACGCCGGACCTTGCAGCTTCGTTCGCGCTGTCCATGATGGCGGTCAGCTGCGGCACCCCCACCCCGGCGACCACGCGCGTGGTGCAGATGGAACCCGGCCCAATGCCGACCTTCACCGCATCAGCCCCCGCATCGATCAACGCCCGCGTCGCCTCGGCGGTCGCTACATTGCCGGCCACGATCTGCACGGAATTTGACAGCTTCTTGGCCGCTTCCACCGCGCGGGCGACATCGCGATTATGGCCATGCGCGGTATCGATGATGACCACGTCCACTTCCGCCTCGATCAACGCCCGCGTGCGCTCCAGCCCCTTGTCGCCGACGGTGGTTGCCGCAGCCACCCGCAACCGGCCCGTCACGTCCTTGGTCGCATGCGGATAGGTTACCGCCTTTTCGATATCCTTGACCGTGATGAGGCCGATGCAGCGATAGTCCTGATCCACCACGATCAGTTTCTCGATCCGGCGCTGGTGCAGCAGCCGGCGCGCTTCCTCCTGCCCGGTGCCGAGCGGGACCGTGGCAAGGTTCTCGCTCGTCATCAATTCGCGGACCGGCTGGCCGGGATTGTCGGCGAAACGGACATCGCGATTGGTCAGGATACCCGCGAGGCGTCCGCCCCTGTCCACGACCGGGATGCCGCTGATCCGGTGCTGTGCCATGATGGCCTGCGCCTCTCCCAGGGTGGCGTCCGGGCCGATGGTGATGGGGTTCACGACCATGCCGCTCTCGAACCGCTTCACCGCGCGCACTGCGGCGCATTGTTCCTCGATCTCAAGATTGCGGTGCAGCACGCCGATGCCGCCCATCTGCGCCATCACGATGGCCATGTCGGCCTCCGTCACGGTGTCCATCGCTGCCGAGGCGATGGGAATGTTGAGGGCAATCTCGCGCGTCAGGAACGTACTCGTATCCGCCATGCTGGGCAGGATGTCGCTTTCGGCGGGCCGCAGCAGAACGTCATCGAAGGTAAGGCCGATCGGGATGTCCATGGTGCCGCTTTCCATCTTCGCATCTTTGGGGGAGGATTCGTGCCCGTCCCTTAACGATGCGGCCCGATTACCGCTAGGGGCATATCACCGGAGGGCATTGCCGCGGGGCATCACGATTCATGATGAAGCGGCGCGGGGCGGCGCGGCGCTACCCTGCCGGAACCGCAGGCCAGTGATCGGAATCGCCGAAATGGCGCACCATGGCTTCGTGCAGCAGCAGATCCTGCACCGCGCCGCCCAGTTCCAGATTCTCCGCTTCATCGGTCGGTCGATGATAATCCTCGGCCGTGTAGTCGCGAAGGGTGGCAGGATCGGCAAAGGCACTCGTCACCATAAGCGTCGGAACGCCGCCCTGCAGCAGGGCCCAGCCATCCTGCCTGCGGAGGTAGCGGCTGGCAAATTCGTCGTCGCCCCTCTGGCGACCTGCGCCGGCGATCAGACCTGCTATCGCATCGTCGAGCGGCGTGAGGCCCCTGCCAATCACCGCGACGCGTGCATCGCGGGGGGCACCTGCCACCGTGTCGAGATTGAAGGCCGCGACGATGCTGTCGAGCGGGACCGGCGGATCGCGCAGGAAGGCCTTGGCGCCGAGCAGGCCCCATTCCTCGGCCGTGGTCGCGAGAAAATAGATGTCCCGGTCCAGCACTGGCCCAGCCGCCAGCCTGCGCGCGAGTTCGGTCATCACGGCAAGACCGCTGGCATTGTCGATGGCACCGTTGCAAATTCGGTCGTTCGGCGATTGCGGCGCGCAGATGCCGAAATGATCCCAATGGGCGAGCACCAGAACCGCGCCTTTTGCCGGGTTCCTGCCCGGCAGGCGAGCCACCAGATTATGGGTCAGCACATCGGCAGGTGCCGAAACCGCCTCCAGCGTTACCGTTGCGCCGGTCTGCTGCGGCCTGAAATCCGGTGAGCCTGCTGCTGCCGATTGCCAGCGCCTCCATTTCTCGGCGCCCACGATCCGCGCCATGGCTGCCGCCGTGATAAATCCGTCCAGCCGATCCTCGCCTATGCCGTCCAGCCGGTATTCGCCCTCGTTCCGCAGCTCGGCAACCCGCGCCAGCGCCGCCGCGTCAGCCACGACCGACAACACGGCCGCAGCGCCCGCATTGAACAGCGACTGCCGCCTTTCCAGGCTTCCGGAAGCATCCGCCAGCATCACGGCCACGCGCCCGGCCAGCGCCTTCGCCGAAATTTCCCCTTCCTCTCCCACGAACAGGACCGGCGCATCGCTGGTCAGCCCACGAGTGCCGCTGGTAAAGATGCGGACCTCGTCCTCACCCACTGAGACATACCGCCCATCACGGCGGAAGACGGCCGTGCTGGACTGGGGTCTTGCCAGATTGAGGCGGACGGGTGCGAACCAAGGATTGGCGGGATCGTTCGTGCCGGATTGAAGCCCGATGGCCTGCCACTGGCGCGCGAGATAGCTCAAGGTTCTGGCCTCGCCCGGCGTACCGGGCCGGCGTCCTTCGAAAGCATCGCTGGCCAGAATGCCGATATGCCGGGCGAGCGCGGCTTCGATCTCGCTATCCGGAGCAGCGGCCTGTGCCCTGAACGACGATTGCCCTGGCGGCGCTGATGTTGCAGCGCATGCCGCAAGCATGCAGGCGAGCGCACTGCCCGACGCTGCGCGCATCAGCAGGCGAACAGCGGGTCGGCAGGCCGAGGTCCGGGCGCGAGGCTTATGCAGCGGTCCAGCCGCCGTCGATGCTGTAATTTGATCCGGTGATATTTCCCGCCTCGTCCCGGCACAGAAACGCTGCCAGCGCGCCCACTTCCTCTGGCTGCACGAACCGCTTGGTTGGCTGCCTGGCGAGCAGCACGTCGTTGATGACTTCCTCCCGGCTCAGGCCGCGGCTCTTCATCGTATCGGGAATCTGCCCTTCGACCAGCGGGGTCCAGACGTAGCCGGGACTGATGCAATTTGCCGTCACCCCGGTCTGCGCCAATTCCAGCGCCACGGTCTTCGTCAGTCCCGCCAGCCCGTGCTTGGCGGCGACATAGGCGCTCTTGAACGGCGATGCCGCAAGGGAATGCGCGCTGGCCGTGTTGATGATCCGGCCCCAGCCGCTGCGCTTCATATGCGGAACGGCGAGGCGAACGGTATGAAATGCCGCCGTCAGATTAAGCGCAATGATCGCGTCCCATTTCGCCGGGGCGAAATCCTCTATCGGAGCGACATTCTGCATGCCGGCATTGTTGACCAGAATGTCTACATCGCCTGCCTCGGCCATCAGGCTTTCCGCACCCTCGCAGGTGAGCAGATCGGCATCGATGTGCCGTGCGTCCATCTCCTTGCGCAGATCGGCTATTGCGGCCTCGTCCCCAAACCCGTTCAGAACGATATGCGCGCCCTCGCTATGCAGCGCGCGTGCGATCGCGAGTCCGATGCCCGAGGTGGAACCGGTGACGAGGGCGGTGCGCCCGGATAGGAACATATGGCACTCCAGAAGGTTCGTAACTGATCGGCTAGGGAACGCCGCAGCTCTTTGCTATGTTCCGCGGATCAGGAAAATGCAAACGACACTGCCCGCAGGATAGAAGCAGGGCAGACAGGGGGAAATCATGAGGCTCAATCCGTTCAATCCCGGCAGCGTGAACGTCAGGCGCGGCGGTGGTGGCAGAGGCGGCTTCCCCGGTGGCGGCGGCGGCAAGATCGGCTGCGGGACGCTGGTGATCGCGCTGATCGGCGCGGTCGTGTTCGGCGTCGATCCCATGCAAACCATCGGCATGGTCGAAGGGACACAGACCTCTGCGCCTGCCCGGCAGGTCAGCAACGAGAGCACCGCCGAGATCTGCGACGACAACAGCTATTCGGTCGAAAGCTGCAATGCGCTGGGTTCGCTGAACGAGACGTGGCAACCGCTGTTCCAGCAGGCCGGCATCTCCTTTTCCCAGCCGACGCTCACATTCCTGGGCGGCGGAACGGAGAATACCGGGTGCGGCATGGCATCGAGCGCCATGGGGCCGTTCTACTGCCCCGCCGACCAGGGCATCTATATAGATACCGCATTTTATGATCAGTTGAGCCGCGAATTGGGCGCGCAAGGCGATTTTGCCCGGTATTACGTCATGGCGCATGAATATGGCCACCACGTCCAGAAACTGACCGGCATGGCCGACCAGATCCGCAGCGCGCAGTCGCAGCAACCGCAAGCCGCCAACCAGTTGCAGGTTCGCATGGAATTGCAGGCCGATTGCTACGCCGGCGTATGGGCCGGACGGAATCGCAATTTGATCGAACCGGGCGATCTGGAAGAAGGGCTGACCGCCGCCAGCGCGATCGGCGACGATACGCTACAGCGCAGCGCAGGTCGCAGGGTCAATCCGGAAAGCTTCACTCATGGTTCGAGCGAGCAGCGGATGCGCTGGCTGCAGATCGGCCTGCGAACGGGTGATGAGGATCAATGCGACACCTTCGCCGATCTTCGCCAGTAAGACAGCGTGGCTGAATGAAGAAGGGCGGGAACGATATCTGCCGTTCCCGCCCTCAATCCTGCAAATATGTTCAGGTCAGTAGACCCGCTTCTTCGGCTCGATATAGTCGATGTCGTCTGTGAGCGTGTATTCATGCACGGGCCGATAGTCGATTCTGACATCGCCGCCCTTGCCGCCCCAGCCTTCGAACCAGGCGACCGTGTGCTTCATCCAGTTCGCATCGTCGCGTTCCGGATAATCCTCATGCGCGTGCGCGCCGCGGCTTTCCTTGCGGTTTTCCGCCGATGCCATCGTCACGACCGCCTGCGACATCAGATTGTCGAGCTCCAGTGTCTCGATCAGGTCGGAATTCCAGATCAGCGATTTGTCGGTGACGCTGACGTCTTCCAGTCTCTTGTTCGTGTCGCGCAGCAGCGACACGCCTTCCGCCATCAGCTTGCTGTCGCGGAACACGGCGGCGTGACGCTGCATCGTCTTCTGCATTTCGGCGCGGATCGCCGCCGTCGGCGTCCCGCCCTTGTTGAAACGGAAGTGGTCCAGCCGCTCCAGCGCCAGATCGGCGCTGTCCGACCGCAGCGAATCATGCGACGAATGCGGCTTGATCTGTTCCTTCAGGCGATGGCCGGTCGCGCGGCCGAACACCACGAGATCGATCAGCGAATTGGAGCCGAGCCGGTTGGCCCCGTGAACGGAGACGCAGGCCGCCTCGCCCACCGCGAAGAGGCCGGGCACCACGGTTTCAGGATTGCCGTCTTTCCCGATGGTGACAACCTCGCCGTGATAATTGGTCGGTATGCCGCCCATGTTGTAATGCACGGTCGGCGTCACCGGCAGCGGCTGGCGCGTCAGATCGACACCTGCGAAAATCTTCCCGCTTTCGGTAATGCCCGGCAGCCTGTCGGCCAGCACCTTGGGATCGATGTGATCGAGATGCAGGTAGATATGGTCGTTTTCAGCCCCGACGCCGCGCCCTTCGCGCATTTCCAGCGCCATGGAGCGCGACACGACATCGCGGCTGGCGAGATCTTTTGCCGAGGGAGCATAGCGTTCCATGAACCGCTCGCCTTCGGAATTGGTCAGGTAACCGCCCTCGCCCCGCGCACCTTCCGTGATGAGGACACCCGCGCCGTAGATACCGGTCGGGTGGAACTGGACGAATTCCATGTCCTGCAGCGGCAGACCGGCGCGCAGGACCATGCCGCCCCCATCGCCGGTGCAGGTATGCGCGCTGGTTGCCGTGTAATAGCAGCGGCCGTAGCCGCCCGTCGCCAGCACGACCGAATGTGCACGGAAGCGGTGGATCGAACCATCGTCCATGCACAAGGCGATCACGCCGCGGCAGCGCCCGTCTTCCATGATGAGGTCGATGGCGAAATATTCGATGAAGAAATCCGCGTCGTATTTCAGGCTCTGCTGATACAGGGCATGCAGCATGGCATGGCCCGTACGGTCGGCGGCGGCGCAGGTGCGCTGCACCGGCGGCCCTTCGCCCATGTTCTGCATATGGCCGCCGAAGGGGCGCTGATAAATCGTGCCGTTTTCATTGCGGGAAAACGGAACGCCGGCATGTTCCAGCTCGTAAACGGCTTGCGGGGCCTCGCGCACCAGATATTCGATGGCATCCTGATCGCCCAGCCAGTCGGAGCCCTTGACGGTGTCGTACATGTGCCAGGACCAGTGGTCGGGCGTGTTGTTGCCAAGGCTGGCGGCGATACCGCCCTGTGCCGCGACGGTATGCGACCGGGTCGGGAAGACCTTGGAGATATTGGCGGTCTTCAACCCGGCTTCGGCGCTGCCCATCGTGGCGCGCAGGCCTGAACCGCCCGCGCCGACCACGACCACGTCATAGGTATGGTCGACGATGGCGTAGTCAGGCTGGTTCGTGCCGCCGTTCTTGAAATCCTTGGGAGTGGTTCCGGGTGTCTGGGGGGAAGGATTGGCCATCAGAGAGTTCCTGCAAGCGCGATGCGGGCGATGCTGAACAGGCCGAAACCGGCACCCGCGATGATAGCGATATTGAGCAGCGCCTTGGCTGCGAATTTGTTGCCGGCATCATCGACATAATCCTCGATCAGCACGGAAAGCCCGAGGCGCGCGTGCCAGAACGTCGAAACGATCAGCAGGGCGAGAGCGAATGCCGGCAGCAGATCGGACAGCCATGCGTGCACGGTCAGATAGGAATAATCAGGCAGCAGGATGAAGGAGATCAGCAGGAACGAGACCGCCATCAGATTGCCGATTGCGGTGAAGCGTTGCTGCAACCAGTGGCCCGCGCCTTCATGCGCAGCACCAAGGCCGCGGACATTGCCGATCGCCGTGCCCTTGGCACCGGCATTCTGGAGCGGGGAATTCCTGTCCATCATCTTTTCCTTAAACTCAGGTATATCATGAGGCGGCAGCGGATCAGGTCAGCAGGATCGCCACCCAGAACAGGATTGTCAGGGCAACGCCGATGATCGGTGTGGCCACGGACCACCTGCGGTTCGTTTCAAGTTCGTACCCCGCGCCAAGATCGAGAACGAAATGACGGATTCCCGAAGCCGCATGATTGAAGAACGCCCAGGAAATGAGAACCAGCACGATGATGCCGACAGGCGATCCCATCACGGCGAGAAAATCGGCATAGGCGAGCGGGCCGGACGCCAGCGACCCGAGCCACCACAGCAGGATTCCGAAGCCGACCGTCGCCATGCCATCGCCGGTCACGCGGTGGAGGATGGACACCAGCATGTGCGGGCCCCATTTCCAGATCGAGAGATGCGGGGAGAGCGGCCGTCCTGCCATCGTTGTTATCCTGCCTGTCAAATGCTTTGCGAGATCGTCGTCTGTGGGCCTCTTAGCGCAATGGAAATATGAGGCAAGCCGCAGCTTACAAGCGGCACGCCGCAAGAATGCTCGACATAGTGCGGCAAAATCCCGATGGTGCGCGGCATGAAAACCATTCTACTCACCGGATCGAGCCGCGGTATCGGTGCCGCAAGCCGTAAGGCACTGGAGACGCGCGGCGCCCGGGTCATCGGCCACGGGACGAAGCCGGCAGACCAGCAAACCCTAGCGGCAGATTTCACCGAAATGGATGCGCCTGACGAGCTATGGGCCGCGGCCTTGCAGCGCGCCGGAGGGCGCCTGGACATATTGGTCAACAATGCCGGGCTGTTCCGCCCCAACCCGATCGAGGCGACAGATGCCGACTGGCTGAATGCCTGGGAGGAAACGCTGCGGATCAACCTGACGGCCAGCGCCCGGCTTTGCCGACTCGCCATCCGCCACTGGCAGGACCGCGGCATTTCCGGCCGCATCGTCCATGTCGCCAGCCGGGCCGGACATCGCGGCGATTCGCCGGCCCACTGGCATTATGCGGCATCCAAGGGCGGCATGCTCGCCCTGCACAAGACCATCGCCCGCGCCTATGCCGGCCAGAATATCACCAGCTTCGCCGTGGCGCCCGGTTTCACCGACACCGCGATGGCCGGCGATTATCTGGAAAGCAGGGGCGGCCCGGCGCTGCTGGCAGACATTCCCCTTGGCCGCGTGGCCGAACCGGAGGAGATCGCCGGCATCATCACCTTCTGCGCGCTGGACGCACCCGCCAGCATGACCGGCGCGACCCTGGACGTGAACGGCGCCAGCCATGTCCGCTGACCGATCATGAGCTGGAAGATCGTGGCACGCGCCGGGAAGAGAGCGGTTCAGGCCGCCTTGTTGCGGCACGAGGAGCTGGACGACTGGGACGCCGAGATCGTGCTTTCAGGCCATGAGCGGGCCGAAGATACGCCGCTGGAATGGGTGCTGGAGGCCTATCTGCCGCGCAAGCCCCGCCGCGCCGATCTGACTGCCGTCGCCGCCCTGTTCGGCGATCCGAAGCCGCAGGTGACGAGCGAGAGGATAGCCGAACAGGACTGGGTTACGGTCAGCCAGCAGGCCGCGCCGCCGATACAGGCGGGCCGCTTCGTCGTGCGCACGCCCGACTATCCCGGCAGTGGTCAGCACGGCACTGTCGAGTTCGTCATCCCGGCAAGCCAGGCGTTCGGCACCGGGCAGCACGAGACGACGGCGGGGTGCCTCGCAATGCTCGACGGCATGAAGCGCAACGGCGTCATCGTGCGGAACGCCATCGATATCGGCACGGGCACCGGGCTGCTCGGCTTCGCAGCCATGGCGCTGTGGCCGCGCGCATTTTCGACAGCGAGCGATATCGACCCGATCTGCGAGCATGTAGTGCGTGACAATGCGGCGCTGAACGGGGTGCCGCTGGGCACGAGGGCCGGCACGATGATGGTGTTGACCGCGTCCGGGCTCGACCATCCGGCGCTGCGCGTGCGTGCGCCTTACGATCTCGTCATTGCGAACATCCTTGCCGGGCCGCTGGTCGAACTCGCGCCCGAAATCGCAGACGCCATGGCTCCGTCCGGGCATCTGCTGCTTGCCGGCCTGTTGCAGACGCAGGAACTGGCCGTGCGCCGGGCCTATCGCCGAGCCGGGTTTCGCCTCGCCGCGCGTATCATCAACGGTGACTGGTCGATCCTGTGGCTCCGAAAACGCAATCTGCCCTGAAGGCCATAGGGACGGCCTTGCGGTGGAGCGCCCTGACCGCGCTGGGTGTGACGATGCTGTTCCTGCTGGCGGCATGGATGGGATCGACCATTCCGCGCAATCCGGACTGGCAGGAGCCGGCGGATGGGGTCGACATCATGGTGGAAACCAACGGCGTGCACACGGCCATCGTCATGCCATTGATTACGCAGCAGAAGGACTGGCGGCAGGACTTCCCCGCCTCCGACCTTCAGCGACCCGGCGCACCATATACGCATGTGTCGGTAAGCTGGGGGGAGCGAGACATTTTCCTGAACACGCCGGAATGGCAGGATCTGCGCCTGACCACCGCCCTGAATGCGCTGTCGGGTGGCGAGGGCCTGCTTCATGTAGCGCATTACGTCCGGCCTGCACCCGGACCGGATAATCGGATCATCCGGATCAGCGAAGCGGAATACCGGCTGCTGGTCAGGCATGTGGAGCGGCAGATACGGCCCGATGCAATGCGCGTGGTTCACCCCGGATATGCCGATTACGACGTGTTTTACGACGCGCCCGGTACCTATCATATCGGCAACAGCTGCAACCAGTGGACCAGCGACACTCTGGCAGCCGCAGGCATACGAGTCGGTTTGTGGACGCCCTTTGCAGGCGGTATCATGAAATGGGTGCCGCGCTAGGCGATCAGGCGCTTTTGCCGCTGGCCTCGGCCACCATCGCCACCCACCCGGCTTCATCCATGGTGGCGATGCCGAGGTCCTGCGCCTTTTTCAGCTTCGATCCCGCTCCCGGTCCGGCAACCACGAGGTCGGTTTTCGCGCTGACCGTGCCCGCCGCCTTTGCGCCCAGCTTTTCGGCCTGGGCTTTCGCCTCGTCGCGGCTGATCGTCTCCAGCTTGCCCGTGAACACGACCGTTTTGCCCGAAACAGGGCTTTCGAGCGTGGCGACCTCGAATATCGGCGGGTCGAGTTCCGTCAGCAGATCGTTCCACACTGCGACATTATGGTCTTCGTGGAAGAAGTCGCCAAGCGCTTCCACCACGGCAGGGCCGACGCCGTCGATGGAAGTCAGGGCAGCGATCGCATCCTCGCTCCCGGCACGCGCTTTCTGCGCCGTATCGCGCAGGGCCGGCAAGGTATGGAAATGCCGCAGCAAATCGCGCGCGGTGACGATGCCGATGTGCCGGATGCCAAGGCCGAACAGCAGCCGCGCCGCATCGGGACGGCGGCGTGCTTCCACAGAAGCCAACAGTTTTTCCACAGACTTTTCCTGCCATCCATCCAGCGCGAGAATGTCGGCGCGCCTGTCCTTCAGGCGGAATATGTCGGCCGGGCTGCCCAGCCATCCCAGCGCGAAGAACTGGTCTATCGTCTTTTCCCCCAGCCCGTCGATATCGAGCGCACCGCGGCTGACGAAATGCTTCAGCCTCTCGGTCCGCTGGGCGGGACAGACCAGCCCGCCGGTGCAGCGGATATCGACCTCGCCTTCCTCCGCCACGGCCTCGCTGCCGCATTCCGGGCAATGATCGGGGAAAGCGAAGGCGGGCCGCCTGACATCAGGGCTGAGATTGGCGACGAGCTGCGGAATGACATCTCCGGCACGCTGGACCTGCACCCTGTCGCCGGGCCGAACGCCCAGACGCTCGATCTCGTCGCGATTGTGCAGCGTGACATTCGTGACGGTGACGCCGCCCACCAGCACCGGGGCAAGCCGCCCCACCGGCGTCAGCTTGCCCGTCCGCCCGACCTGAATGTCGATGGCCTCCAGCGTCGTTTCCGCGCGTTCGGCCGGAAATTTGCGCGCCAGCGCCCAGCGCGGCGCTTTCGCCACGAAACCGAGCCGCGCCTGCCAGTCCAGCCGATCGACCTTGAAGACGACTCCGTCGATCTCATATGCGAGCGCAGCCCGGCGCTCGGCCATATCGGCGAAGGCGCGCAACATCTCCTGAGGGCCGGAACATGGCACGAGATCGGGCGAGACGGGAAATCCCCAGCCTGCGATCTTCTGCATCATCGCGAATTGCGTTTCGGCGGGCAACTCGCTCGCCGCGCCCCAGCCATGCGCCCAGAACCGCAAGGGGCGTCTTGCCGTGACGGCTGCATCCTTCTGCCGCAGCGATCCTGCAGCGGCATTGCGCGGATTGGCGAAAATCTTTTCTCCCGCCGCTTCCTGCGCGGCATTCATCGCGGCGAAAGCGGCAGTTTCCATGTAGATCTCGCCGCGCACTTCGAAAATTTCGGGCACATCGCCTGCAATCTGCTGCGGGATATCGGCAATCGACGCGACATTGGCGGTGACATTCTCTCCCACCTGGCCATCGCCGCGCGTGGCCGCCATGGCCAACCGCCCGTGCTCATAGCGCAGCGAGCAGGAAAGGCCGTCGATCTTGTCCTCCGCCGTAAAGGAGAGAGGCTCGCCATCGTCCAGCGCCAGGAAGCGCCGCACCCTCGCCACGAAGTCGAGCACCTCTTCATCGGTAAATGCATTGTCGAGGCTCATCATCCGCACTGCATGCGGCACTTTCGACAGCGGCGAGGCGGCGATATCATGTCCCACCGCAGCCGACGGCGAATCGGCACGGACCAGATGCGGAAAGGCTTGCTCCAGCGCGTGATTGCGGCGGGTCAGCGCATCATATTCCTGATCGCTGATCTCGGGCGCGTCCTCGGCATGATAGAGCCGGTCGTGCCGCGCGATCTGCCGCGCCAGCCGCATCAGTTCATTGGCGGCTTCCGCTTCGTCCAGATCTGCGACGCGCTTCATGCCCGCTCCAGCAGCCGATCCGCCTGCGCGCGGGCTTCCGTGGTGATTTCCGCCCCCGACAGCATCCGGGCGATCTCTTCCTTGCGGCCCGCATCGTCGAGCGCCGCCACCGATGTTCGCGTGACCGTTCCGGTGGATGATTTGGCGATGACGTAATGCTGTGCGCCGCGCGCAGCTACTTGCGGGCTATGCGTGACGGCAAGCAATTGCCCGCCCGAGGCGAGCCGCGCCAGCCGTTCGCCGATGGCGCTTGCCACGGCACCGCCGACTCCGCGGTCGATTTCGTCGAAAATCACGGTAGCGGCCCCGCCCTGCTCCGCCAGGGCGACTTTCAGCGCGAGGATGAAACGCGACAATTCGCCGCCACTGGCGATCTTGCCTAGCGGCGCAAAATCCGCCCCCGGATTGGTTGCGATCAGGAATTCCACACTGTCCATGCCGTCAGGGCCCCAGCGTTCTGGCGGCAATTCGGTAATTTCGGTCCGGAAACGGGCAGCGTCGAGCTTCAGCGGCGCCAGTTCGGCAGCGACCGCCCTGTCCAGCCGTTTGGCTGCTGCAACGCGCCTGTCGTGGAGCCTGGCGGCCTTGCTGCGGTAATCCTCATGCGCGGCCTGCGCCGCTTGTTCGAGGGCGCCGAGCCCCGCTTCTCCGCTCTCGATCGCGTCCAGCTTGCCGCGCATCGCACGCATCCGCGCCGGCAGATCGTCGACCTGACAGTCGTGTTTACGGGCCAGAGCACGTAATTCGAACAGCCGTGTCTCGATCCGGTCGAGTTCCGCCGGTTCAAACTCCAGCGCCTCTGCCGCCGCCGCCAGCTTTTCCTCCGCCTCGCCTGCTTCGATCACGGCCCTGTCCAGCGCCGCCAGCGCATCTGCCAGCAGGGCATGCTCCGCTGCAATCCGGTCGAGCCGCCGCGCAGCACCGCGCATGGTCGCCAGCGCCGAATCGGAACCGTCCCATAAATGGCGTAAGTCCTCCAGATCGCCGGACAGCTTTTCGCCCTTCTGCATGTCGGCACGGCGCAGGGCGAGCGTCTCTTCCTCCCCCTCCACCGGTTCGAGCCTGGTCAGTTCCTCGAGATGGGCGAGCAGCAGATCCTGGTCGGCACGGGCCTGATCCATATCCGCCCGCGCCGCATCGAGCGCGGCCTGAGCGCCGCGCCATTCGCGATAGGCGCCCTCCACCCGCGCGACATCGGAACCTGCGAAGCGGTCCAGCAGGATCCGGTGGCCCCGTGGATTGACGAGGCCGCGATCGTCATGCTGCCCGTGCAGTTCGACCAGGGCGCCCGCCATGTCTCGCAGCAGGGCCACGCCCACCGGCTGATCGTTCACGAAGGCCTTGCTGCCGCCATCGGCCTTCATCTGGCGCCGCAGGATGATCGGCTCGCCCGGTTCGACGTCGATATCCGCCTCGTCGAGAACGGAGGAAATCGCCGGCGGCAGGATGGCGAATTCGAACGCGGCGGTGACGCTTGCCTTTTCCGCACCGGCCCTGACAAGGCCGGTTTCGGCGCGATTGCCGAGTACGAGACCGAGCGCATCCAGCAGGATGGACTTGCCCGCACCGGTTTCCCCGGTCAGCACGCCCAGCCCGCGCGTGAAGGCGAGGTCGAGCGCCTCGATCAGGACAATGTTGCGGATGGAAAGCCGGGTGAGCATCGCCGCCGCTGTCTAGCGCAGCTTACAGCGCGCGTCACCGTCTGTCGTCATGCAATCAGACCGGGTGCGCGGCAGCATCGAACCGCATTCAGCCGCCGATCAGGGTCGGCGCCTCGTCCTGCACCAGTTCATAGGCCTTCTCGTACCATTTGTTGCCCGGATAATTGGTGCCCAGCACGGCGGCATATTTCTTCGCCTCGGCCGGAATACCAAGCGCGAGGCTGGTTTCGGTGAGGCGATAGAGCGCTTCGGGCGCATGGCTGGTGGTCTGGAAATTCTCGACAACGTTCTGGAAACGGATCTGCGCCGCAGTCCAGCGCCCGGCCCTTTCGTAATAGCGGCCGATCTCCATCTCCTTGCCCGCAAGATGGTCTTCGACGAGATCGAGCTTCAGCCGCGCATCGGCGGCATATTCGGTCGTCGGAAAGCGGCGATCGACTTCGCGCAATGCCGTCCGCGCTTGCTCCGTCACCCGCTGGTCGCGGGTAACGTCGCTGATCTGTTCGTAATAGGACAAGGCGATCAGATAATAGGCGTAAGGCGCATCCTTGTTGCCGGGATGGATCGACAGGAAGCGCTGCGCGCTCTGGATCGCCTTGTTGTAATCCCGGTTGGAATAATAAGCGAAGGCACTCATCAACTGCGCGCGGCGGGCCCAGGGCGAATAGGGGTGCTGACGCTCCACCTCGTCGAACAGGGCAGCGGCGAGCGGGGCGTTGCCGGTATCGAGGCGGCGCTTCGCCTCGCCATACAGAGTTTCGACATCGCGCGCGACATAGGCAGTGTCGCGTTCCGCCGATCCCGAACTGCATCCGCCCAGCAGCAGGGAAGCCGCTGCCATGCTCAGGACCGCGCGACCCGCTGCCGTGCGGAATGCGGCAGTGCGGCTGAACGAAGGGCGGGCGGAAGAACGCGATGTGATCTGCATGCGCCGCCTATAGCCCTGCCCGTGCTGAACGCAAAGTGAAGTTGCGCCGGGCCTTGGGACCGGAGAGAAGCGGGTTCAGGGAAGCCCGCCTTCGTTCTTCATGAATCCATCCGGCGCCTGCCAGGTGAGATGCTTCTCTTCCAGCAGGACGAGATTTTCAGGTCGCACCAGTTCCGCATGCGTCTTGTAGCCGAGCAATTGTTCGGCCTCGACATCCAGATTGTTGATGAGGGTGCGGGCTTCTTCCGAAGTATATTCGGTCAGGCCGCGTGCGAGTTCCGTTCCGTTGCGGTCATAGATGTGCAGCACGTCGCCGCGGGTGTAATCACCGTCCAGCGAGACGACATCCTGACGGCGAACGCCCGATCCCTCGCTCAGGGATTTTACCGAATCATTGGATATGACGATGCTGCCGGCCATCTGCAGACGATCCGCAAGCCATGTCGTCCAGACCGAACCCGGATTTTCGAAGGCAAGGCACTTCGTACATTTGCGAGTGCCGCGAATGACGGACACCAGCGGGTTTTCCACCTCCCCATTGGCGATAAAGGTCGTGCAGCCGGCATTCTGCGCCATGTTGGCCGCCAGCAATTTCGTCAGCATTCCGCCGGTGCCCAGCGTGCTCTTGCCCTTCGTCGCCTCGAGATATTTGCTCACATCGGACACTTCCTCGATCAGTGTGGCGCCGGGCTGGTCGGGGTGGCGGTCGTAAAGACCGTCCACTTCGGTCAGGATGACGAAATCGTCCGCCTCCACCATCTGCGCGATCTTGGCTGCCAGGCGGTCATTGTCGCCGACCCGGATCTCTTCCGTCGTGATGGTGTCGTTCTCGTTCACGATCGGCACGATCCCGGACCGCAGCAGGCGGTGTATGGTATTCTTGGTGTTCAGGAACCGGCGGTGATCCTCGAAATCGCCCAGCGTCAGCAGGATCTGCGCGATATCGAATCCATATTCATGCGCGATCTGTTTGTACGCATTGAGCAGCAGGGGCATTCCGCAAGCAGCGGCAGCCTGCTTGTCGGCAAGGCCGGCGTCCTGCGGAGTCGCGCCGACGATGTTGAGGCCCAGCGCGACCGATCCCGAACTGCAGATGATGACTTCATATCCTTCGCTGCGCAGGGTGGCGATATCGGACAGCAGGCGTTGCAGGAATCCGAACCGGGGTGTCAGCAGCTCGGAATTGGCAAGCAGGCTTGAGCCGATCTTGACGACGAGACGCTTCTTCTTGTTCGGCACGCGGTATCCTTTCTGGCGCGTAATCTGGCGCGGGCGGTTGCAATCGGAAAAGGGTTATCTAGGTTTACATGGTGCAGCGCACAACCGCCAGGGCAGCATCTGCCGAAGCTGCACTTGCCGATAGGGCGCGTCACGGACCCTTCGCGGTGCCTCATGCGTTCGGATGTAAGGTCGGAACTGCTGGCATCGCAGCTTCTGACGCGCACATGCACATCTGACCTCTGCTGCAAGGAGGTTACCGTCTGAAAAACAACAACAGGGGTTGGACCATCACTGAAGAATCTCGAAAGATCCTGCTGATCGGCTGCGGAAAGATGGGCGGAGCCTTGCTCGGCCACTGGGCGCGCGGCGGCGACAGCTTCACCATCGTCGATCCGTTCCTCGACAGCGCGCCCGAAGGCATCCGCCTTGTTGCAGACCGCGAACAATTGGATGGCGAGACGTTCGACACGATTATCGTGGCCATCAAGCCGCAGCAGATCGACGAGGTGCTGCCCCTGTATGCCGGCAGCATCGCCGAAGACGGTTACGTGATGTCGATTGCCGCCGGTGCCTCTATCGAGCGCCTGAAGAAAGCCGCCGGGGATCGTCCGGTGATCCGGGTCATGCCCAATCTGCCCGCCGCCATCGGGCAGTGCGTGGCGGGGCTTTGCGCCAGTGAGGACGCGACTCCTGACCAGATCGCCCATGCCGATGCGATGATGCAACGCGCAGGCACCGCGATCACCGTTGACAGCGAGGATATGCTGGACCGCGTGACGGCAGTCGCCGGATCGGGGCCAGGTTACGTTTTCGAGATTGCCCGCGCCTATGTCGCTGCGGCGATGAACCTCGGTTTCGATGAGGATCAGGCCCGCGCAATGGTTCTCGGCACCATGGCCGGAACCGTGGCCATGGCCCGGCAAAGCGAACAGCCGCTGGAGGAACTGCGTGATTCCGTCACCAGCAAGAACGGTACGACCTACGCCGGGCTTCAGGCCCTAAATGGACTGGGTGACGGCGAATTGTCGCGTCTTTTCAACGACACGCTACGGGCTGCTTACGACCGGGCCGTGGAACTGCGCTGAAAAGCTGCGCTGACCAATCGAAGCCGGCCACTATAAGGATGAAGGACAGACCATGAATGACATGACCGATCAGATCGACCCGGCCGCCCATGTTGCCGAACTGGGGAAGAAGGCTCGCGCCGCTTCCAAGCAGTTGCTGGCAGCTTCGACCGAAGCGAAGAACGAGGCCTTGCGCGAAGCGGCCAAGGCCCTGCGCAAGGCTATGCCTGCCTTGCTGGAAGCCAATGCACAGGATGTCGCCGGCGTGGCGGGCAAGAAGCCCGACAGTTACATCGACCGGCTGAAACTGGACGAGACGCGCGTGAACGGCATGGCCGACGCGTTGGACCAGATTGCAGACCTGCCCGATCCCGTCGGCCAGGTGCTGGCGGAGTTCGACAGGCCGAACGGGCTGAACATCAAGCGAGTCGCCGTTCCCATCGGCGTGATCGGCATGATCTATGAATCGCGTCCCAATGTCGGTGCCGATGCCAGCGCACTCTGCCTGAAATCGGGCAATGCGATCATCTTGCGAGGCGGTTCGGAAAGCCGCCATTCAACGCGCGAAATCGTCGCCTGCATGCAGGCCGGGTTGAAGGCCGCAGGATTGCCGGAGGATGCGGTGCAGACCATCCGCACCACCTCGCGCGAAGCGGTTGCGGAATTGTTGCGGGCGGTGGATTATGTCGATCTGGTCATCCCGCGCGGCGGCCGCGGCCTCGTCGAACTCGTGCGCGACCAGGCGAAGGTGCCGACCCTGCTGCATCTCGATGGCAATGTGCACAGCTATGTCCATGAAGATGCCGATCTCGACAAGGCGATCACCGTCATCCGCAATGCGAAACTGCGCCGCACGGGCGTTTGCGGAGCGACCGAAAGCATCGTCATCGACCGGGCGGTGGCGAAGGATGTCGTCCCGCGCCTGGCCGATGCGATGCCGGAATGCGAATTGCGCGGCGATGCAGAGGCCGTGGGTATCGACTCTCGCCTGAAGCCTGCCGACGATGCAGATTGGGACACCGAATATCTCGATCCCATCGCCTCGATCAGGATTGTCGGCGGGTTGGACGAAGGCATCGCTTTCGTGGACCGCCATTCATCCGGCCATACCGACGCCATCCTGACTGAAAATGACGAGGCAGCCCGGCGCTTTCTGACCGCCATCGACAGTGCCGTGGTGATGCACAATGCCTCGACCCAGTTTTCCGACGGCGGCGAATTCGGAATGGGCGCGGAAATCGGCATCGCGACCGGCAAGATGCATGCGCGCGGTCCGGTCGGCCTCGAACAGCTCACCAGCTTCAAATATCTGGTGCATGGCCAGGGCCAGACGCGGCCCTGATCCAGTCCCCAAGAAAAGGGGCGGTGTCATGCCCGGCACCGCCCCTTTCATTCGTGTGCGGACAAGACGGGTTTACTATTCCTCGCCCATGCGCAGCGCGGCGATGAAGGCTTCCTGCGGGATGCTGACATTGCCATATTCGCGCATCTTGGCCTTGCCCTTCTTCTGCTTCTCAAGCAGCTTCTTCTTCCGGCTGATGTCGCCGCCATAGCATTTGGCCGTCACGTCCTTGCGCATGGCGCTGATCGTTTCGCGGGCGATGACCTTGCCGCCGATGGCTGCCTGAATCGGTATCTTGAAAAGATGGCGCGGGATCAGGTCCTTCAGCCGTTCACACATGCCCCGCCCGCGCGCTTCGGCGACGTCGCGGTGGACGATCATGCTCAGGGCGTCGACAGGCTCGTTATTGACGAGGATGCTCATCTTCACGAGGTCGCCTTCGCGCAGGCCGATCTGCTCGTAATCGAAGCTGGCATAGCCGCGGCTGATGCTTTTCAACCGGTCGTAGAAATCGAACACGACTTCGTTGAGCGGCAATTCATAAGTAACCTGCGCCCTGCCGCCGACGTAGGTCAGGTCGATCTGGATGCCGCGCCGATCCTGGCACAGCTTCAGGATCGCACCCAGATATTCGTCGGGCGTGTAGATCGTCGCCTTGATCCAGGGCTCCTCGATCATCTCGATCCGGTTCGGGTCGGGGTAATCGGACGGATTGTGCAGTTCGATCTCGCGCGCATCGTCGGTTTTCGATTTGCCGAGCTGGATGCGATAGACCACCGAAGGCGCAGTGGTAATCAGGTCGAGATCATATTCGCGGGTCAGGCGTTCCTGGATGATCTCAAGGTGCAAAAGCCCAAGAAAGCCGGCACGGAAACCGAAGCCCAGCGCCGCGCTGCTTTCCATCTCGAAGCTGAAGCTGGCATCGTTCAGGCGCAGCTTGCCGATGCTTTCGCGCAATTTCTCGAAATCGGCGGCATCGACCGGGAACAGCCCGCAGAAGACGACCGGCTGCACTTCCTTGTAGCCGGGCAGCGCCTTGTCCGCCCCGTTCTTCACGGTCGTGATGGTGTCGCCGACGCGCGCCTGTTCCACTTCCTTGATCTGCGCCGTGATGAAGCCGATCTCGCCCGCCTGCAACTGCGACAATTGCTCGATCTTGGGGTTCATGCAGCCCACCCGGTCGACCAGATGTTCGGTGCCGCCCTGCATGAACTTGACGTGCTGGCCCTTGGTCAGCGTGCCGGCTATGACGCGCACCAGAATGACGACGCCGAGATAGGGATCGTACCAGCTGTCGACCAGCATCGCCTTCAGGGGCGCGGCGCGGTCGCCTTCCGGGGGCGGAATGCGAGTGACGACCGCCTCGAGCACATCCTCGATCCCGATGCCGGATTTGGCGCTGGTGAGCACCGCCTCCGAAGCGTCGATGCCGATAATGTCCTCGATCTCGGCCTTGACCTTCTCCGGTTCCGCAGCGGGAAGGTCGATCTTGTTGATGATCGGCACGATTTCGTGGTCATGTTCGATCGATTGATAGACATTGGCGAGGGTCTGCGCCTCGACCCCCTGCGCGGCGTCCACCACCAGTATCGCGCCTTCACAGGCGGCCAGGCTGCGGCTGACCTCATAGGCGAAATCGACATGGCCGGGAGTGTCCATCAGATTGAGCTGATAGGTCTCGCCATCCCTCGCCGTGTAATTCAGGCGAACGGTCTGCGCCTTGATGGTAATGCCGCGCTCGCGTTCGATATCCATGTTGTCGAGCACCTGCTCGCTCATCTCCCGGTCGGTCAACCCGCCGGTGAACTGGATCAGGCGATCGGCCAGGGTGGATTTTCCATGGTCGATATGGGCTATGATACTGAAATTGCGGATTAGGCTAAGGTCGGTCATGTCCACCGGTCGATCAGGGGCAGGAAGGGGCGCACGGCTGTTGCGGGCACGGTCGCCCTGCCCTTAGCGCCAAGCATCGCACCTGTCAGCAACTAGAGTGCTTCACCTCCAGCGCTTTCGGACCCGTTGCGCCGGCCTCTTCAGCGCGGTGAATTGCTGAGCGAGGAAAGCTCGACCTGCAGGAACTTCGGCCGTCCCGATGGGGCAGGGCCGTTCGCCGCCTGATCAAGCGGGTAATGCCCACTCGGAAGCGCGGCAAGCGGCATTCCCGCGGCCGCAAGCGCGTAAGGTGAGATGCGGTGGCGCGTACATAGACCGCCCGCCCCGTCATCGACCAGCGGCGTTTCGAATTCGAGCCCCTGGACCGCCTCGTTCGACCTGCGTACCGTGCTGACCGCCAACTGGCCTTCACCCATGTCGAGAACCAGCTGCGTTCCGGTGGGCACGTCGAGAAGGCCTTCGACCATCGCGCCGGTGCGGGACAGGTTACGGAGTACCCCTTCGTACCGATGATCTTCATGGATGATGCCGACCTTGCGATAGAGCGTTCGCCTGCCCGCCCGGTGTTTGGCGGGACCGACGGGCTGGTAGGCAAGCTGTCCCTCTTCCAGCCGCGAGAGAACTTCGGCCTGGGCCAGCGCGCTGGCGAATACGAAGCCCTGAACGTGGCTGGTGCCGAGATCCGTCACCAGCGACAATTCGTCGAGCGATTCGACGCCTTCCGCCACGGTTTCCATGTCGAGTGCTTCGGCCAGGCTGACGATGGCGGTGATAAGGGCAGCGTTGTTGTTACCCTGCTCCGTGGCCCCCCGAATGAAGCTCTGGTCAATCTTGATCTTGTCGAATGGCGCATCCTTCAGATAGCCGAGCGAGGAATAGCCGGTCCCGAAATTGTCCAGCGCCAGCCGCACGCCAATTGCCTTCAGGTCGCGGAACATGACGTGGGTTGCATGCGGATCGCCCAGGAAGATGCTCTCGGTTATCTCCAGTTCCAGCCGGTTCGGTGCCAGGCCGCTGGCCTGCAATGCGCGCTCGACGATTCGGGGCAGATCGTCCGATGCGAACTGCACCGCCGAGATGTTGACCGCCACCCGCAGATCGCCGGGCCATGTCGCCGCATCCTGACAGCCGCGCATCAGCGCCCATTCGCCCAGGTTGCCTATGATGCCGGTATCTTCGGCAACGGGTATGAATTGCGCCGGGCTTATCCATCCGCGTTCGGGATGATTCCAGCGCATCAGCGCTTCGAAACCGCTGGCGGTGTGATTGGCGGTCCTCACCAGCGGCTGGTAGTGCAAATCGATCGTGCCGCTTGCCAGCGCATCCCGCAAGCCCTCCTCGATCTGCCGCCGCAGATTGGCCCCGTCCTTCAATTCGCTGGAATAGAAACGGAACTGTCCGCGCCCGCCGCCCTTGGCGGCATACAGCGCGAGATCGGCCGCACTGACCAGTTCCTCGGTTTCCAGGCCGTCGTAGGGTGCGATGGCGATGCCGATGGATGTGCCGATGATCGCCCGGCTGCCATCGATGGAATAGGGCTGCGAGATCATCTGGATCACGCGTGAACCGATTTCGCCCAGAGTGCCGCGATCGTCGATGTCGGGCAGCATGATCTGGAACTCGTCCCCGCCGGGACGACCGATCTCGCCCTTGTTGCGGATGACGGTTTCGAGGCGCTGCGCCACCTGCTTCAGCAGTTCGTCGCCGGCCGGATGGCCCAGCGTGTCGTTCACCTGTTTGAAGCGGTCCAGATCCAGCATCATCACGGCGCAGCTTCGCTTCGCCATGCGATAGGCGTTGAGCGTAGAGGTGAGCCGCTTGGTCATGCGGTGGCGGTTGGAAAGCCCGGTCAGCGCATCGAACTGGGCCAGGCGGGACGCATCGATCTGGCTTTCGCGCAAGGCGGTGATGTCCTTGGCACTGCCGCGATAGCCGCGGAACTCTCCGGCAGCGTCAGAGACCGGCTTGCCCGAGACACGCCACCAGACTTCATGTCCGTCAATCGCGACCTTGACCGGCAGATCGGCAATCGTATGCCGCGCACTCATCAGAAACCCCAAGGGTCGCTGCACCCCGTCGATATTGCCCTCGTAGTCGAGAGTGAACAGCGATGTCAGCTTTTGCCCAAGCATGTTCGCTTCATCGGTGCCAAGCTGCTCTGCCGCATTGTGCGACAGATAGGTGAGGAGTCCTTCCTCGTCGGTCGCCCAGAACCAGCGCAGACCGGTGTTTTCGAACTCGTCCATCAGGGCAATTCTGCCACGCAGATCGAGCGCCTTCGGTGCGGCGACCTTCTCATCATGGCTGGCCGGATGCTCCGATGCGAAACGGCCGAACCTTGAAAACAGCGTATGCATCGTCATGCTTTCAGCCTTGTTGCAGCAGGGTCTGCCGCATGGCTCCCCTCGCGTGCCTCTGCAGTCAGCCAGGCGTCCTGCTTCCTGCGGCAGGGGGTGGCGGGTCCCGCTCCCATACCGTGGTAAGCACCACCGCTATGCAATCCGAAATGAAGAACCTCGTCCATCGCGGACCATTACGCGCCCGGTGTTTGAGAAACAGTTAAGCCTGCGGCAATCATCTGCATGCGGCCGTGGCAGCAGAAGGCGCTTGAGATGCCCCTTGTTTGCAGCCATTCTCGCGCTCCAGACAGGAGACAGGGAATGCCAGTGACCATCGCGATCGTCGGCTCCGGTCCGGCGGGCTATTACACGGCCGAAGCCGCGCAGAAGCAGTGGGGCGACGATGTGCAGGTCGATATTTTCGACCGGATGCCCGTTCCCTACGGCCTGATCCGCACCGGGGTGGCGCCCGACCATCAGTCGATCAAGGCCGTGGCGCGCCGGTATGAAAAGACGGCGCTGATGGACAATGTCCGCTTCGTCGGCAATGTCGCGATCGGCACGGATCTGGACATCGAGCGGTTGCGCGAACTTTACGACGCCGTCGTCCTTGCAACCGGCGCCCCCGACGACCGGAAACTGGGACTGCCGGGAGAAGATCTGGACAATGTGTTCGGTAGCGCGGCATTCGTCGGCTGGTACAATGGTCACCCCGCTCACGCCGCGCTCGATCCCGATCTTTCAGGGCGACATGCCGTCATCATCGGGATGGGCAATGTCGCGCTGGATGTCGCGCGGATTCTCGCCAAGAGCGAAGCGGAATTCGCAGGCAGCGACATTGTCGGTCATGCCCTGGAACGGCTGAAGTCCTCCCGCATCGAACGCATCACGGTCCTCGGCCGGCGCGGTCCCCATGCAATCGCCATGACGCCGAAGGAACTGGGCGAACTGGGCCAGCTGGAGCGGGCAAGGCCGATCGTCGATGCCGCCGATCTTCCCGTGCAGGCGTCGGACGCTGCACTTGAGCCGGGACGAAGGAAATCCGTCGCTCTGGTCCGCCAATATGCCGAAACCGAACCCGATCAGAAGCATGCGGATATCCAAATCGTCTTTGATTTCTATGCCTCCCCAGCCGAACTCGTCGGCAAAGGCCGAATCTCCGCGATCAGGGTCGAACGAACGGCATTCGACGGGAACGAACTTGTCGGAACGGGCGATTTCTATTCCATTCCCGCCGATCTGGTCGTCAGCTGCATCGGCTATCGCACGGCGCCGATCGCAGGTGTGCCTTTCGACGACCGGCTGGGCCGCTTCGACAATGAGGAGGGCCGTATTTCGGATGGCCTGTACTGCGTCGGCTGGGCGCGCCGCGGGCCCACCGGTACCATCGGCACGAACCGCCCCGATGGCTATGCAATCATCGACCGGATTGCTGCCGATCTCGATGCTGCATCGTCATCGCGAACGGCGAAACCGGGCCGCCTCGGCTTCGACCTCTTCGCCGGGGAAGCCGGGCTGGACGTCGTGACATTTCGCGACTGGCAGCGCATCGAACAGGCAGAGAAAGCCGCCGCACGCGATGGCTCGCCCCGCGAAAAATTCGTCGATATCGCCGACATGATTGCGGCGCGGGGTCCGTAATGACCGGTCGTTTTTCGCCCGAGGCGCCGCCGGTCAGACCCGCATCGGCATCAGGACATAAAGCGCGGCGCTCTTGTCGTCTTGCCGGATCAGCGTTGGGGCACCGGCGTCGGCCAGATGCAGTTCGACCGTATCGCTGTCGATCTGGCCCAGGATATCCTTCAGATAATTGGCGTTGAAGCCGATCTCGAAGGATTCCGAACCATATTGTGCCGGCACTTCTTCCGCGGCGGTGCCATTATCGGGGCTGGTAACCGACAGGACGACCTTGTCGGCTTCGAGACCCATCTTGACGGCGCGCGTCTTCTCGGTCGCGATGGTGGCGACCCGGTCGACGCCTTCATAGAAGCTCTTCGGGTCGATCTTCAGCAGCTTGTCATTGCCGGTCGGAATGACGCGGCTGTAGTCGGGGAAGGTTCCGTCGATCAGCTTGGACGTGAGCACGACGCCGCCCTCCCCGCCCATGGTGAAGCGGATCTTGCTGGCGGAGAGGTCGATCTGGACATTGCCGTCCAGCGCTTCTTCCAGCAGCTTCCGCAATTCGGCGACGGCCTTGCGAGGCACGATGACGTCAGGCATTCCTTCCGCGCCATCGGGACGCGGCAGGGTAAACCGCGCCAGCCTGTGCCCGTCCGTTGCCGCGGCCTTCAGCACGGGGCGGTCTTCATCCGAAACATGCAGGAAGATACCGTTCAGATAATACCGCGTTTCCTCGGTCGAGATGGCGAAGCGGGTGCGGTCGATCAGTTCGGCCAGCACCTTGGCGGGTAGTTCAAAGCTGGTCGGCAGGTCGCCTTCCACGATCACCGGGAAATCGTCGCGCGGCAGGGTCGGCAGCGAGAACCGGCTGCGCCCCGCTTTCACTGTCATGCGGTTTTCCGCCGCATCCAAACTGACCTGGCTGCCTTCCGGAAGCTTCCGCGCGATATCGAACAGCAGATGGGCGGAAACGGTTATCGCACCCGGTGCATCCACGGCTGCCGCCGCCATGTTCTCCACCACCTGAAGGTCGAGATCGGTAGCCATGACTTTCAGCGCACCTTCGCCGGCATCTATCAGCACATTCGACAGGATGGGGATGGTGTTGCGGCGTTCCACCACGGACTGCACGTGTGACAGGCACCGCAGCAGCGTGGCGCGTTCGATTGTTGCCTTCATTATTTCCCCCTTGTGCGCCCCGGGGCCGGATTCGCCCACGGACGCCGGAATTTATCGTGTCATCCTTAGCGGGGGTGGCCGCAGGGGCAAGAACCATCCCCTGCGGCCGCCGATAGGCTGGGGATAAATCCGTGCATATCCTGTTCGCCCGCCGCCGCGCCGGCTTGAGCAGAGTTTGGTTCAGCCCAGCATCGCCATCCCGCCATTCACGTGCAGGGTCTGGCCGGTCACGTATCCCGCCTCGTCGCTTGCCAGATAGGCCACCGCGGCACCGATATCGCCGCCCTCGCCCATGCGGCCCATCGGAATCCTGGCATTCAGCGCGTCTTTCTGCGCGTCGGGCAGATCATCGGTCATGGCGGTGCGGATGAAGCCGGGTGCGACGCAGTTCACGGTCACGCCCCTGCTGGCCAGTTCCTGCGCCAGGCTCTTCGACATGCCGGTCAGCCCGGCCTTGGCGGCGGCATAGTTCATCTGCCCCGGATTTCCGGTCGCCCCCACGATGCTGGTGATCGATACGATCCGGCCGAACCGCGCCTTCATCATCGGCCGGGCAGCGGCGCGCATCAGGCGGAACGCAGCCTGCAGATTGATCTGCATGACCTCGTTCCATTCCTCGTCCTTCATCCGCATCGCCAGATTGTCGCGGGTGATGCCGGCGTTGTTTACCAGAATGGACAGACTGCCCAATGTGTCGATGGTGGCGGGCACCAGTTGCTCCACGCTTTCGGCATCGGAAAGGTCGCAGGTGATCTCGACATGATCGCCGCCGAAATCGTCCTGAAGTTCCTCGCGGAAGGACCGCAGCTTCGCTGCGTTCGAGCCCGAAAGAGCGAGGCGTGCACCCTGACGGGCAAGCGCGCGTGCTATTTCGGAGCCTATGCCCCCGCTTGCCCCGGTGACGAGTGCGGTCTTGCCGGTAAGGTCGAACATGAAATATTTCTCCTGCGTCAGGATCTAGAGATCGCGGGCCAGCGCCTCGATGTCGTTCATCGTCTGCACGCTGGTGATATCGGCTTCCCTGTCGATGCGGCTGACCATCGGGCCGAGAACCTTTCCGCCGAGTTCGACGAACTGACCCACGCCGGCGGAACGCATCGCGATCACGCTTTCGCGCCAGCGCACGCGACCCGTCACCTGCCGCACCAGCAGATCGGCTTCTTCGGCGGGATCGGTCACCTGCGCCGCCGTGACATTGGCATAGACCGGCAGGCGAAACGCAGCAGGCGGAACACGTTCCAGCGCTGCGGCCATCGCATCGGCGGCGGGCTGCATCAGGCTGCAGTGAAACGGAGCCGACACCGGCAACATGAGCCCGCGCTTGATGCCGTGATCCTTCGCCATCGCCACGGCGCGCTCGATCGCTCCGATATGGCCGGACAGCACGACCTGCGACGGATCGTTGTCATTCGCTATCTCGCAGACCTCGCCTTCCGCCGCCGCATCGGCAAGGCCCTGCGCCTTTTCCACATCGGCGCCGAGCAGCGCGCACATCCCGCCAACGCCGACGGGCACCGCAGCCTGCATCGCCTGCCCGCGCAGCTTCAGCAGCCGCGCCGTATCCGCAAGGGTAAACGCACCGGCCGCGCATAATGCGGTATATTCGCCCAGCGAATGGCCAGCCACCGCATCTGCCTTGTCGGCCAGCGCAATGCCGCCGTCGATTTCCAGAACGCGCAGCACGGCGATGGCATTCGCCATGATCGCAGGCTGCGCATTTTCGGTCAGCGTCAGCGATTCCTCCGGCCCCTCGCGCATGATCCGCAACAGATCGAGGCCGAGTGCATCGTTCACTTCCTCGAACACCTCGCGCGCGATGCGGCTGGCGGCTGCGAGTTCGCTGCCCATGCCGACTTTCTGGCTGCCCTGCCCTGGGAAAATAAACGCACGCATGAATGGCTCCTGTTCGCTTGTCGGCGGGTGAGCGGCCTATGACCTCGCCGGCAGAGCCGCAAGAGTAAACGGCACGATCTTGTTGCCAGCATCGTGCCCGATATCGGCCCTGCCGAGAAAGGGGATGCCGCTCCTCTCGCACCAGTGCCGGGCGATGTCGGCGGGCTGGAGTCCGAAGGGACGGTCGTTTTCCGGAATCGCACCGAAGCGCCCCACCCGCAAGCCGGCTACCCCTTGCAGATGCGCCGTCACGTGGAAGAACAGGCGGTCGATGGCGTAGAGATGTTCGCCCACCTCCTCCACCATGATCTGCACGCCATTCAGATCCGGCATCAGCGGCGTGCCGCACAGCATCGCCAGTGTCGTCAGATTGAAAGCGACAGCCGGTGCGCCGTCAGCGGAACGATCTTCTCCGCTTCGCCCGCCCGCAAACCAGTCGAGCGCACGCCGCACCGCCTCCGTTCCGCCGTCCCGGCGTATGTCGACCGGCATCGGCCCATGGACCGCCCTGCCGATGCCATGCCGGGCCAAGGCGGCATGAAGATAACCGCAATCCGAATAGCCGAAAATGGGGATCGCAAGGTCGCGACCCTTCAACCGCTCCACGGCGTCCGATGCAATCCGGTTGGACCCATAGCCCCCCTTGGCGAACCATACGGCATCGGTCGCCGCATCACTGGCGCAGTCCAGCAAAGCTGCCAGGCGTTCGGCATCGTGACCGGCGAAATGGCCATTCTGCGCAAAACATTGTTCATGAAACGCCAGTTCGAGACCGGGAAATTCCGCTGAGGCGATCGCGTTCACGGCGGCGGCCACTGCGCGGTCGATGGGGGTGGCGGGGGCGCAGATGGCTATGCGGGTCATGTTCCCTGCCCTAGCGCGCGGCACATCGGGCGTCACCATTCATTGCCAATCCATCGGCCCTTCAATAGGCAGGGCAGCATGAGCGACAGCGAGACTGCACCGTCCAGTGCCCCCAACCTCACCCGCGATCTTGCAGGTCGGCCGTGGTTCTTCTGCGGGATAGGCGGATCGGGCATGCTGCCGCTCGCGCAGATCCTGAAAGCACGCGGTGCCGAGGTCGCAGGTTCCGACCGCAGTTTCGACCAGGGCCGATCGCCGCAAAAATTCGCGGCGCTTGAACGGCAGGGCTTCGAACTCCACCCGCAGGACGGCAGCGGCATCACCGGCAGTGACCAGGTGCTGATCGCATCCGCCGCGGTGGAGGACAGCGTGCCGGAGGTGGCGCGCGCGCGCGAACTGGGTTGTCCGCGGATGAGCCGCGCCGAACTGCTCGCCGCATTGTTCAACGACAGCGACACCGCCGTCGCCATCGGCGGCACCAGCGGCAAATCGACCGTCACGGCGATGCTGGGCTGGATTCTCGCGGACAACGGCATGAACCCTACCGTGATGAATGGCGCGGTGATGAAGAACTTCCAGACAGCGGATCACCCCTATGCCAGCGCCCGGATCGCAGAAGGAAAATCCGGGGGAGTTTTCGTCAGCGAGGTCGATGAAAGCGACGGCTCGATCGCGCTGTACCGCCCCGCAATCGGGGTGCTGCTCAACGTCAGCCTCGATCACAAGAGCATGGAGGAATTGCGCGGCCTGTTCGGCGACTATTTGGCCGCATCCGGTCACGCCGTGGTCAATGCCGACGATGACGAAGCCTTTCGCCTCATCCATCGCGCGCAGGAAGCGACGAGCTTCGGGGTGGAAAATGGCTGCGCGACCGTTCTGGCGGACAAGGAAACGATCGTCGAAAAGCGCACTTGCATCGAAGCCGAGGTGACGGATCGCCGGGCGGACACGAGCGCACGCCTCGTGCTCGACATGCCGGGCCGCCACAATCTTGCCAATGCGCTGGCCGCGATCGCCGCTGCCGGGGTGGCGGGCGTGCCGCTGGCGAAAGCGGTCGATTCGCTCTCCCGCTTCAAGGGCCTGGCGCGGCGTTTCGACGTGATCGGCACCACTCATTCGGCCATCACCATCATCGACGATTTCGGCCACAACCCCGAAAAATGCGCGGCAACGCTTCGCACCCTGCGCTCGCAGCCCGGTCGCGTACTCGTGTTTTTCCAGCCCCATGGTTACGGACCCTTGCGCCAGATGGGCGAGGAGCTGGCGGAGACTTTCGCGCGCGAGTTGAACGAGGGCGATGTCGTCATCCTTTCCGACCCGGTCTATCACGGCGGCACGGTAGATCGCAGCGAAGGAAGCGCGCGGATCGTGCGCATGATCGAACAGCACGCCGGAAATGGAGTGGAGGCGATATATTTGCCCGAACGCAAATCGGTCGCCGACCGACTCATCCAGATCGCCGGACCGGGCGATCGCATCGTGATCATGGGCGCACGCGACGATACTTTGACCGAATTTGCGAAAGACCTGCTGGCCCGCCTGTCGTGAGCGTTTACCGCCAGGCCCGGCGCCACGCCTGGGCAATGATCGGCAATGTCCTGTTCGGATGTCTGTTCATCGTCATGGTCGATCGGTTCTACGGCCATTCGACACTCGCCTTCGCCGGCGTGATCGTAGTCCTGGTGGTGCTGAACCGCCGAATCCTGACCTTCAACTGCCCCCGCTGCGGCAGCAATCTGTTCTTCCGCAAATTCATCATGCTGCCGTGGCCCAATCGCAATTGCAGCCGCTGCGGGCTGGACCTCTCACAGCCGGGATGAAAAGTCCTTCCGCCTGCCTTCAATGCGGCCCGCCGGTGAACTTCGCCACCAGCGGATGCAGGGTCAGGACCAGCAGGAAGCCGAGAACCAGTCCGACCAGCGCCGAAGCCGCGGCATAGGTAATCCAGCCGAGGACTCCACCCAGCGCGCCTGCCATGCCGGCGACGCCGTGCTGCAATTCCTCGACGAAATGTTCAGGCCCGGCAAGGCCGAGCTCGGCCAATCCGTGGAGGATGATCCCGCCGCCGACCCACAGCATGGCGATCGTGCCGACCACCGACAGCAGCGTCAGCAGATGCGGCATGGCCTGCACCAGGAAGCGACCGGATTTCTGCGCTGCGGCAGAGCGCTTCTGCGCGAGGTGCAAGCCGACGTCATCCATCTTCACGATGAGCGCGACCGCACCGTAGACGACCACGGTAACCAGGATGCCGACAATCGCCAGGACCCCCGCGCGGGTGACCAGGGTTTCGGCGGCAACCTCGTTCAAAGTGATCGCCATGATCTCGGCCGACAGGATCAGGTCGGTGCGGATAGCGCTCGACGTGCGCTGTTTCTCGAAGGCGACGGGGTCCTCGATGGCATCGTCCACCGTCTGTCCGTGCTTGCTGCCGCCGAGCTTCTCCATCACTTTCTCGGCGCCCTCATAGGAGAGGTAAGCGCCGCCGAGCATCAGGATGGGAGTGATGGCCCAGGGCAGCAGGTAACTCAGCAGCAGGGCGACCGGCAGCAGGATCAGCAGCTTGTTCCTGAAGCTGCCTTTCGTAATCCGCCAGATGATCGGCAGTTCGCGTGCCGGTGACAAGCCCGTTACATAGGAGGGTGTCACTGCGGCATCGTCGATGACGACGGCAGCCGCCTTCGATCCTGCGCGCCCGGCGACCACGCCGATATCGTCCGCCGAGGCTGCCGCTGCGCGGGCGATGATCGACACATCGTCAAGCAAGGCTATCAATCCACCCGGCACTTCATTCTCCCCCTTGTCGCGGGCTTCGCGGCCCCTGATCGTGATCGTGCGCCCTTTTGCGTCAGGCAGGCACGGGCTGGCAAGCGTTAAGGCAGGCTTGCCATGTCGCTGCAATCCGCTAAGGGACACGGCACTGCCGCCACTGGCGCGCAGCCCAAGAAAGCCGGAGGGGCCCCGCAATCCTGCGGATCAGCCAGCGATCGGCATTACAGTGTGAAGGAATTGGAGCATGCCTCTTTACGAGCATGTCTTTCTCGCGCGTCAGGACTTGAGCCATGCTCAGGTCGACGCGCTGGCCTCGACAGCCACCGAAATCATCGAAGCGAATGACGGCAAGGTTACCAAGACGGAAACCTGGGGCCTGAAGAATCTCGCCTACAAGATCGACCGCAACCGCAAGGCGCATTTTGTGATGCTCAACATCGAGGGCCCCGGCGCCGTCGTCGAGGAACTCGAACGCCAGACCCGCATCAACGAAGATGTGATCCGCTACATGACGATCCGCGTGGACGAGCATGAGGAAGGCCCGTCCGTGATGATGCGCAAGAACGACCGCGAGCGCAAGCGTCGCAGCGACCGTGAGGAGCGCAACTGATGGCCCGTCCGTTTTTCCGCCGCCGCAAATCCTGCCCGTTCTCGGGCAAGAACGCGCCCGCCATCGATTACAAGGACGTGCGCCTGCTTCAGGGCTTCATGTCCGAACGTGGCAAGATCGTTCCGTCGCGTATCACCGCAGTTTCGGCCAAGAAGCAGCGCGAACTCGCCAAGGCGATCAAGCGTTCGCGCCACATCGGCCTCTTGCCCTACATCGTGAAGTAAGGAGGAATTTTTCATGGATATCATCCTCCTGCAAAGGATCGAAAAGCTCGGCAGCATCGGCGATGTCGTCACGGTTCGTGACGGATACGCCCGCAACTTCCTGCTTCCGCAGAAGAAGGCCCTGCGCGCCAACGATGCCAACAAGAAGGTTTTCGAAGCCAATCGCGATCGTCTCGAAAGTGAAAACGCCGAACGCCGCAGCGAAGCCGAAAAGCAGGGCGAGAACGTGGACGGGACTGAAATTGTCCTGATCCGCGCGTCGTCCAATACCGGCCAGCTCTACGGTTCCGTGAACGTCCGCGACATCGTGTCGGGTCTGGCCGAGAAGGGTCACGAGATCGACAAGAAGCAGGTCATCATGGGCAACCCGATCAAGGCGCTCGGCGTTCATGAAGTCCGGATCGATCTCCACCCCGAAGTGCACGTGACGGTGAAAGCCAATGTAGCGCGTTCCGAAGACGAAGCCGAACTGCAGAGCCAGGGCGTCGATGTCATGGCGCAGATGTTCGAGGAATCGCGGGAGACCGAAGGTTTTACCGAAGAACAGGATCGCACGCTCGAACCGGGGGAGATTCCGGCGGACATGCTGGAAGGCAATGACGAAGACGAAGCAGCAAGGGATGGCGCCAGCGCCTGAACTTTAACGCTTCTGACGATTTCGAGGGGTGCGTTCGCAAGGAACGCGCCCCTTTTCCATGCCTGCATCAGGCCTGACCTGGCGCGGCAAACCGGTCATTGCGGCATGACGATAATCTTTGAAAAGTAGGAAAACGGGCGCTACCTGCCGCCACCATGGACCACCCCTACAGTATCATAGCCGAACTCGTCCGCCTTTACGATGCGGCGGTCAGCCGGCTTCGGGAGGATATTTCCGCATTCGCCCGCGACGGCAGCCTGCCGTCCAAGGTCCGCCGGCAGGACGGCAGCTATGCCTATCCCGAACTGCTCGTGCATTATTCCGGCGGAACCCAGCCGACGGCGCGAAGCCGCTCCTTCGGCCGCCTGACCGAGCCGGGCACCTATGGCACGACGATCACCCGCCCCAGACTGTTCGCCGATTACCTTTCCGAACAATTGTCGATGATCGCGGCGGACTACGACGTGCGGGTCGAGGTGCGCCCCTCGCGTCAGGAGATTCCCTTTCCCTATGTGCTCGACGGCAGCACCGGCACCGATCTTGCAAGCATCAGCCCGCAGGATATCGCCCGCCATTTCCCGTCGACCGAACTCGCGCTGATCGGCGATGAACTTGCCGACGGGATCTATGTACCCGAAGCGGCACAAGCCTATCCGCTGTCGCTGTTCGACGCCTTGCGAACGGATTTCAGCCTCGCGCGGCTTGCCCATTATACCGGCACCGATCCCGAACATTTCCAGCGCTTCGTCCTGTTCACCAATTACCACCGCTATGTAGACGAATTCGTCGACTGGGCAGGAGCGCAACTGGGCTGTGCCGGGAATGTAGCGCTGGCCGGCGCGGGCGGCATGTATCTGACCGAGGCCACCGACCACGCCCGCGGCCAACTGTCGGACACGGCATGGCGCCGGCACCAGATGCCTGCCTATCACCTGGTCGGCAAGGATCGCGGCGGCATCACGCTGGTGAACATCGGCGTCGGGCCATCGAATGCGAAGACCATTACCGACCACCTGGCCGTGCTGCGCCCCGAGGCATGGCTGATGATCGGCCACTGCGGCGGCCTGCGCCCCAGCCAGAAGATCGGCGATTATGTGCTCGCCCATGCCTATCTGCGCGACGATCACGTGCTGGACCATGTCCTGCCGCCGGAGATCCCGCTGCCCGCTATCGCCGAGGTTCAGCAGGCACTCGCCGGCGCGGCGCAGCGGGTCAGCGGCACGCACGGGGCCGATCTCAAGCAGCGGATGCGGACCGGCACAGTCGTCACCACCGACGATCGCAACTGGGAATTGCGCTTTACCCATTCGGCGCGCCGCCTGTCGCTCAGCCGCGCCGTCGGTATCGACATGGAAAGCGCGACCATCGCCGCGCAGGGTTACCGGTTTCGCGTGCCCTACGGCACCCTGCTATGCGTCAGCGACAAGCCGCTGCACGGCGAAATCAAGCTGCCGGGGCAGGCAAACCGCTTCTACGAACAGGCCATCGCCGCGCATCTGCAGATCGGCGTGACCGCTTGCGATATCCTGCGCGACGAAGGCACGAACCTGCACAGCCGCAAGCTGCGCGCCTTCAACGAACCGCCGTTCCGCTGATAGCTGCGGACTAGCCCGCCCCCTTGGTCTTCGTCTTGCCCGATTTCGCATGGGTGACCATGAAATCGACAATCTGACCGGCGATATCCTTGCCCGTCGCCTTCTCGATCCCCTCGAGACCGGGGGAGGAATTCACCTCCATGATGACCGGACCGTGGTTCGAACGCAGCATGTCGACGCCGCAGACGTTCAGCCCCATATGCTTGGCCGCGCGCACGGCAGTGGAGCGCTCCTCGGGCGTGATCTTGATAAGCTGGGCGCTTCCGCCGCGGTGGAGGTTGGAGCGGAAATCGTCCGGCGCGCCGGTACGCTTCATGGCGGCGACCACCTTGCCGCCGATGACCAGCGCGCGGATGTCCGTGCCGCCCGCTTCCTTGATGAATTCCTGCACCAGGATATTCACATTCGCGCCGCGAAACGCCTCGATCACGGATTTCGCGCTCGACATGGTTTCGGCCAGCACCACGCCGATGCCCTGCGTGCCCTCCAGCAGCTTGATGACGACGGGCGGCCCGTTCACTGCGCGAATGATTTCCTCGGCCTGCTTGGGGTCGTTGGCATAGGCGGTCAGCGGCAGGCCAAGGCCGTATTTGGCCAGGATCTGCATGCTCCGCAGCTTGTCCCGGCTGCGGCCGATGGCGACGCTTTCATTAAGGGGCCACACGCCGCTCATCTCGAACTGCCGCAGCACGGCAAGGCCGTAATTGGTGATCGACGCCCCGATCCGCGGGATGACCGCTTCATACCCTTCGAGCTGCTGGCCATTATAGGTCAGCGTGGGGCGATGGCTGGCGATGTTCACGGTGCAGCGCAGGGTGTTGAGGATATGCAGTTCGTGGCCGCGCTCCTCCGCCGCCTCCACCAGCCGCCTGTGCGAGTAGAGATTGGCGTTGCGGGCCAGCATGGCGATTTTCATCCGAGCATCCTTTTGCGCTCTTCGGCGGTGGATTGAAGATAGGATCGCCCGGAAGCGACCAGGAAACGTTTTCTCAAGGCAGTCCGGCCGATCAGGATCGGAAAGCGCATGTCGGACCTGTCGGCAAGGCTGAATTCGGCACGAAACGACTGGCTGCCCAGTTGCAGCATCGTCTTGATGATGGGCCGCTCCTGCGCCTCGCCATTGGAACTGGTGATGACCCGGCGGTCGGCGCGCGGGACTTCGCAGGTGACCGGTTCGCTCTGCCCTTCGCCTATGTCGAGCTGGAAGCGCAGCCAGCGATGGCCGTCACGCTCGAAACGCTCGATATCGGTGGCGTGAAGCGACGACGTACGGGCGCCGGTGTCGATCTTGGCCGGGATGCGGTGGGATGACAGTTCCGGCAGGCACAACATCTCGCGCCAGCCGACGATATCGGTCGGGAACCGTTCGCTCATGGCGATATGAACAGAACCGGCGCTGCGAAACGCATCGCAGCGCCGAAATTCAGATTGGCGATAATACAGCCCGACATACGATCTACCCGGAAAACGCGGTAGCGCAGCCGATAGCCGGTGGCCGGGCGCTTTACCAGCCCGGCGTCTGCCCGGCGTTCTGTTCGTCCAGCCACGCCTGTAGCGGCGCAAAATATTCGAGCAGCGCCTTGCCGCTCATCTCGCGCGTGCCGGTGAAGGCTTCCAGGGCATCGGGCCAGGGCTTCGACGCGCCCATTTCCAGCATCGCATTCAGCTTCTCGCCCACTTCCTCGTTGCCGTAGAAGCTGCAGCGATGCAGCGGCCCGGTCCAGCCGGCCTGATCGCAGGCGGCCTTGTAGAACTGGAACTGCAGGATGCGCGCGAGGAAATACCGCGTGTAGGGCGTGTTGCCGGGTACGTGATATTTCGCGCCGGGGTCGAAAGCATCGGCAGGGCGCTCCACCGGCGGGGTAATGCCCTGATATTCGCGCTTCAGATCGTGCCATGCGACATTGTATTCCGCAGGCGAGATCGAGCCGTCGAACACGCCCCAGCGCCATTTGTCGACCAGCAGGCCGAAGGGCAGGAACGCCACCTTGTCCATCGCCTGGCGCAGCAACAGGCCGATGTCCTTGTCGGCACCGGGCACTTGCGCGCGGTCAAGCAACCCGATCTGCACCAGATATTCGGGCGTGATCGAAAGGGCGACGGCATCGCCGATGGCTTCATGGAAACCGTCATTCGCGCCGTTCAGATAAAGATAGTCCTGATCATTATAGGCGCGCTGATAGTAATTGTGCCCGAGTTCATGGTGGATGGTCGTGAAATCATCCGCATTCGGCTTGATGCACATCTTGATGCGGATATCGTCCTTGTTGTCGACGTCCCAGGCGCTGGCGTGGCAGACCACCTCGCGATCGGCGGGCTTCACGAACATCGACCGTTCGTAGAAGGTTTCGGGCAAAGCGTCGAAGCCGAGCGAGGAGAAGAACCCCTCGCCGGTGCGGACCATGTCCACCTCGGACAGGCCCTTCTTCGCTATCAGGTCGGTAAGATCGTAGCCCAGATCGCCCGCACCTTCCGGCGCCACGATGGGATAGATATTGCCCCATTCCTGCGCCCACATATTGCCGAGGAGGTCGGCACGGATCGGGCCGGTGGCGGGCTGCACCGCATCGCCATGTTTCTCGTTGAGCTTGCGCCGGACATAGGTGTGAAGGCTGTCGTAAAGCGGCTTCACCTCCTGCCACAGGCGTTCCGTTTCGGCGGCGAATGCATCGGCGGGCATGTCATATCCCGACCGCCACATCGCGCCCGTATCGGCAAAGCCGAGTTCTTCGGCACCTTCGTTGGCGATTGCGACCATGCGGGCGTAATCATCCTTCATCGGCGCGCCGACATTGGTGTGCCAGCTGGCCCACATCTCCGCCAGTTCGGCAGGCGTGCGTTCGAGATTGCCCATTTCGGCTTCGATATCCGAACCGCTGATCGGCTGGCCGTTCAGCGTGCCCTTGCCCTTGCCATACTGGCTGTTGAGGCTGGTGGCGATCTCGTTGAGTTCGGTCGCCGCACCCGGCGTGGTCGGTGCGGGCAGCACGATGCCGTTGCGCAATATGTCCAGCTTGCGCGCCACATCGGGATCGAGGCCGGGAACGCGCGCATATTTCGCCGCTTCCAGCGCATATTTTACGCTTTTCTCCGTCCCTTCCGCTCCGACCTTAGCGGCCAGCGCATCGGTATCCTCGGTGATGTAGGTAGAGTTCACCCAATAGACACGGCTCGCCTCGATCGAATAGTCGAACAAGTCCCGTTCCGCCGCGGTGACGAAAGCGGCGGCCCCGTCGGCCGTCATCGGGAACTGCGTGCCGGAAGCCGCAGGAGCCGCGCCTTCGGTGTGAGCGCTGGCCGGGTTGGCAAGGCCCAGCGCAAGAGCGGACAGGGCGACGGAAGCGAATATCTTCAAGAGCTTTTCCTTCATTCGTACGAGCTTTACCAATGCGATAGCGAGAGCAACCTGTGCAAGCGCTGAATCATTCGCCATCACCATCCTGCCGGAGGAAGGCGACGATAGCTTCGCCCATCGCTGCCTCGGTCACGCTGCTCATATGCGTTCCCGGTATTTCCTGAAGCCGGGCCGATGGCAGTGCATCGGCCAGCGCCTGAGGCGAACCATTATCCCTGTCCTGCGCCCCGCACAGCACCAGCGTCGGCATTTCTATGGCCGCGAGTTCTTCAGGCGTGGTATCGCTGACGGAATGGAGCAGCAGACGCGCGGCGGGGCGGTCGACCTTCATGCTTTTCATGAACTGCACCGCGAAGAACGCCGGGTCGCCCTGCTTCACGGTTTCGAACCGGTCGATGGCATCGATGAAAAACGCGGCCCGGTCGTTCCAGCCGGCCAGCCCTTCCAGCCCCATGCCCGCCAGAACCAGCCGCCGCGGCGCCAGGCCGCTCACCACGCTGCGCACCGCCGTTCGCGCGCCCAGCGAGAAGCCGACGAGATCGAACGCGTCCAGCCCAAGCGTCTCGACGATGGCGGCAACGTCGCGCGCCAGAACATCGGCAGGATAGGCCGCCGCATCTGCCGGAGCGGCGCTCGCTCCGTGGGCGCGCAGATCGGGCATGATGGGGTCGAACCCTGCTTCGGCAAGGCGCTGTGCATGGCCGAACTTGACCCAGTTCATCCGCGCATCGGAAAACAGGCCGTGCAGCAAGATCACGGGTTTGCCGCCACTCGCCTGTCGCAGACGGTGCACGGCCAGTGGCTGACCGTCGAAGGACGAAATTCGCTGCGTGTCCAGTTCTGTCATATCCGGCCATTTGCCAGCCTGCCGCCGTGCTGGCAATGGAGGCTGCAAACGGGCGGTGATCGGGGATGAGGCAGCGATGAAGGAAGCGGACGAGCAGGTGCCGGCCGGCCGGCAGAAATGGCGGCATCTCGGCCCCGGCATCGTGGTCGCCGCGACCGGGGTCGGCGCAGGCGATCTCGTGGCCACGCTGATCGCGGGATCGCGCTTCGGCTATGCGCTGCTGTGGGCCGCCATCCTCGGCTGCGTGGTTAAGATTGCCCTGTCCGAAGGCTCGGCGCGCTACCACCTCGCCACCGGGTCGACCATCCTCGCCGGTTGGCGTTCGCTGGGCACATGGACCGGCTATTATTTCGGTGTCTACGTCATCGTGTGGGGCTTCATCTACGGCGCCACCGCGATGAGCGCGACCGCCCTGCCGCTTGCGGCCCTGTTTCCCGCCCTGCCGCTGTGGGCGTGGGCCGTAATCGCCGGAGTGGGCGGCTATCTGTTCGTGCGGTTCAATCGCTACGCCATATTCGAGACTGTCATGAAGATCATGGTGGGAGTGATGTTCGTCATCATGGTTGGGCTGGCGGTGCTGGTCACGCCCTCGTTGCCGGGTATCGCTTCGGGATTGCAGTTCCACTTGCCGGAAGGGTCGCTGTTCTACACGCTGGGGCTGATCGGCGGGGTCGGCGGCACGGTCACGACAGCGGCCTATGGCTACTGGACGCAGGTGAAAGGATGGCGCGGTATCGGATGGCTGCCGCTGATGCGCCTCGACAATGCGGTGGCCTATGTCGTCACCGGCATCTTCGTCATCGCCATGCTGATCGTGGGCGCGGAAATATTGTTCGCTGCCGGCATTGCGCTGGAGGACAGCGACCGGGGGCTGCTCGGCCTGTCGGACGTGCTGGCGGCCCGTTACGGCCGCTTCACCGCCATCGCCTTCCTGATCGGCTTCGCTGCCACGGCCATGTCGTCGCTGCTGGGCGTCTGGCACGGAATGAGCCTGTTCTTCGCCGATTGGTGGTACCAGATGAAGGGCGCGCCCGCTGCAAGCCTGACGGCAGGCGGCGAGGAACAGTCACCCGCCTTCCGCTTCTATCTGGGGTGGCTGACCTTCCCGCCGATGCTGCTCCTGTTCGCGGACCGCCCGTTCCTGCTGGTGATAATCTACGGCACGTTCGGCGCCCTGTTCATGCCATTCCTGGCCGTGACACTGCTGTTGCTGCTGAATTCCACCCGCGTTCCTGCAGAGGCGCGCAATGGCTGGCTGGCGAATGCGGTGCTGGCCGGGTCGGCGGGATTGTTCGTGATATTGACGGCGCAGCAGGTGATCGGCCTGACTGGATAGGATCAGCGTTCAGCGAGGCCATCCTGCTGCATCCGCCACAAGGCGAGTTCGATCCGGTCCTGGCCGAAAAACGGCTCACCCTTGTAGACGAGAGTCGGCACGCCCCAGTGGCCGGCCGCTTCCAGAGCGTCCTGATTGGCCGCGATTTCTCGGTCCAGCGCGGCGGCGTCCCGTTCCGCTTCGGCATCCATTTCCGCCAGGTCCAGCCCCGCGCGCTCTGCTGCTCCCGCAAGATGTTCGCCTTCGTGCCAGCCTTCCGCCCCGCCCCAGATCAGGCGACCGGCCTCATGGGCGAAGGCGATGCCCTTCCCATGCCGCGCCGCCACCTGGCCGAGCCGGGTGATGCGGCGAATATGCGGCTGCTCCTCCGCGATCTTGCGCGTCGTCATGTCCTGAACGATCGGGTCGGGGCGAGGCGGCCCGAACGGGATTTCCAGATATTGCGCCAGACGCACCACGTCCATCAGGGTGTAGCGCAGCCAGTTGGGATGATTGCGTTCGAAGAAATCGGGCTGGCGCAGCGCGAGCGGATAGACCGGCCGCAGGTGCAGCTGCAATGCATGGTCCCGCTCAATCTGGCGGTAACGACCGATGGCAAGATAGCTGTAGGGCGAGCGGAACGAAAAGTAGAGATCGGCTTCATGCATCGCAGCGTTCCCTTTCTTCAGCCCTTTTTCAGGTGACGCCGCCCCAGTAATTCGGCGATCTGCACGGCGTTGAGCGCGGCCCCCTTGCGAAGATTGTCCGACACGCACCACAATGCGAGGCCGTTTTCCACCGTCGGATCGTCGCGCACCCGGCTGACATAGGTGGCGCTGTCGCCCGCGCATTCGACCGGGGTTACGTATCCGCCGTCCTCTCGCTTGTCGACGAGCATGATGCCGGGCGCTTCTCGCAGGATGTTCTGCGCCGTCTGGGCGTCGATCTCGTTTGCGAATTCCAGATTGATCGCTTCGGAATGGCCGACGAACACCGGCACGCGGACGCAGGTGGCGGTGACCTTGATCCTGGGATCGAGGATCTTCTTGGTTTCGACCACCATCTTCCATTCCTCCTTCGTCGAACCGTCGTCGAGGAAAGAGTCGATGTGGGGAATGACGTTAAAGGCGATCTGCTTGGTGAATTTGGTCGGTTCCACGCTGTCACCGACGAAAATGGCCCGGCTCTGTTCGAACAATTCGTCCATTCCCGATTTGCCCGCGCCGGACACGGACTGGTAGGTCGAGACCACGCAGCGAGTGATCGTGGCGGCATCGTGCAAGGGTTTCAGCGCCACGACCATCTGCGCGGTGGAGCAGTTCGGGTTGGCGATGATGTTGCGCTTCGCATATCCGTCGATCGCATCGGGATTTACCTCGGGCACGATCAGCGGCACGTCGGGGTCCATGCGGTAGAGCGAGGAATTGTCGATCACGACGCAGCCTGCCGCCGCCGCCTTGGGCGCATAGGTGCGCGCCGCGTCCGACCCGGCGGCGAACAGGGCGATATCCCAGCCAGCGAAGTCGAAATGTTCGATATTGCGGCATTTCAGCATCTTGCCTGTATCGCCGAATTCCACCTCGCTGCCATGGCTGCGCGCGCTGGCGACTGCGGCCACTTCGTCGCAAGGGAACTCCCGCTCGGCCAGAATGGCCATGATTTCCCGCCCGACATTGCCGGTGGCACCTACGACGACGACGCGATAACCCAATTGCGTTCTCCAGACCTTGTGCGCCCCGCTGGCGCTTTCGTTCAGGGACATAGGCGCTGGACCGCGCAGTTGTAACCCCGCGGCGGTCCGGCCCCTTGCGCTCAATCCGCGGTGCCGTCCGGCGCGACGCCGTTCCTTGCAAGAAATGCCATGATGCTGTTCCAGAGATGCAGGCTGATCATCGGCCCGCCGACCGAATGGGTCTGACCCGGGTAGAGCATCATTTCGAAAGGAACAGCCTCCGCCTGCATCTTTGCAATCAAGGCGCTGCTGTTCTCGAACACGACATTGTCATCCGCCAGCCCGTGGATCAGCAGCAGCGGATCGGTGATGCGCGCTGCGTTTTCGATCACGCCGGACACTGCATAGGGCGCAGGTTCCGTTATCGGATTGCCCATGTAGCGTTCGGTATAATGCGTGTCGTACAATTCCCACTTGGTCACCGGCGCGCCGGCGATCCCGGCGGCATAGAGGCCGGGGTCGGCTTCCAGCATCCGCAGGGTCATGTACCCGCCGTAGGACCAGCCATAGGTGGCGACCTTATCGGCATCGACGAATGCAATCGTCTTGAGGAATTCGGCACCGGCGCGCTGATCCGCGACCTCGACGCTGCCCATCGCGCGGTAGATCGGCTGTTCGAAGGCGACGCCGCGATTGGCGCTGCCGCGATTGTCCAGTTCGAACCAGATGTAGCCGGCATCCACCACCGCCTGCTCCAGAGCGCCTCGCCAGCGCCGCGTCACGACCTGAGCGTGCGGACCGCCGTAGTGATAGAACAGGACCGGACGCTTCTCACCCTCTACAGGCTCCGGGCGGACCATGCGATAATGCAGCGGAGTGCCGTCCGGCCCCTCGATCGTGCCGAATTCCGCCGGACGATGGCTGGCCAGATAAGGCGCGTAAGGGTGATCCGCATCGATGCGGTTTTCAGCAATCCAGGCGAGGCGGTTTCCGCTTGTATCGGCGAGATAGCTTTGCGGCGGCTGCGTATGATTGGACCGCTGCACGATCAGCGTTCGCCCGGCGCTGTCCATGTCAGCAGTATTCACGAACTCCGGATCGCTGAGGCGCTGCACATTTCCAGGCGCAGCAAGATCGAGCGCGTATATCTGCGTCGCCAGGATGTCATCCTTCGTGGCGGTAAAAAAGACGCGGCCTGCCTCCTCGTCCACGCCGACGAGGTCGGTCACCATCCAGTCGCCGGAGGTCAGCGGGCGGAAGTCACCATCGGTCAAATGATAGAGATGGCCGAACCCGCCCCTTTCCGACCACCAGATGAGCGAGCCGTCTTTCAGGAAACGGTAATTGTCGGTCAGATTGATCCAGCTACGCGGCGCGCTTTCCTCGGTGAACAGAACCCGCGACGCGCCGGTCGCCGGATCGACAGCCAGCATGTCCAGCCGGGTCTGTTCGCGGTTCTGGCGCTGGACATAGAGGGTGCGGCCATCCGGTGCCCAGTCGACCCGCGCCAGATAGATATCGCGCTCGTTGCCGAGGTCCACCTGCACCCGCTCCGTCCCATCTGGGTCCATGATAAAAAGGGCGATGTCGACATTGGCCGTTCCGGCGAGGGGATAGCGCTGCTCGAAGGTTTCGGTGCCCTCCGCGCCGATCGCGGCACGGGTGACCGTTGCAACGGGTTCTTCGTCGAACCGGGCGACGGCGATGCGCCTGTCGTCGGGGTTCCACCAATAGCCCGTGCGGCGGCCGATTTCCTCCTGCGCGACGAATTCGGCTTCGCCCCAGTGGACGGTGCCTGCCGTTTCGGGCGGCGTGATGGCGACGGGTTCGGCGCCGCCAAGCTGGCCGGTAAACAGCCTGCCATCGCGCACGAACGACACGAAACCGCCACGGGGGCTGAGCGCGGGGTTGAGTTCGCCCGCCTCGGTATTGGTCAGGCGGCGAACGTTGCCATCCAGCGCGGCGTAATAGAGGTCCCCCTCCACCGGCACCAGCAGCCCCTCGCCATCCGCCGCCCACTCATAGTTGACAATGCCCTTCAGGCTGCCGATCCGCAGCCTCTCGCGCTGCATCTTCTCAGCTTCGGAGAGCGCACGGCCGGATCCCAGCTTTTCGCTGTCGACCAGCATCCGCCAGTCTTCCGTCTCGCGGTCATAGGCCCAGAGATCGTAGCGCTCCCGATCGGTTTCGCGGTTCCGCAGCAGGGTCAGGTAACGCCCATCCGGCGACAGCTTTACCCCGCGCGGCGCAGCGCCGTCGAGCGAGGGACTGGCAAAGACGCGCGCAAAGTCCAGCTCGCCCGCAGCGGTGGCCGGAGCGGATGCGGCATCGGATCGGTCGGACATGGGCGTTTCCTGCGCGGAAAGGGGCTGGCCGAATGCCATAAGCGCCCAGGGCGCAGCGCATACGGCGGCAAGCAGATGGAGATTGCGGATCGTCATGGATAAAGTGTCCGGGAGAGAACGGCTGAACCGGGTCCTGTTGGCCAAAGGGCGCCCAAATGCAAAAAGGCGCCCCAGCCATAAAGCCGGAACGCCCCTTTTTCAAACGACCGCCAATAAGCAGCAGTCGGTTCTCAGCTGCCCTTGGGCGCGTTGTCGCGGCGTTCCGCGATACGCGCGCGCTTGCCGGTGCGGCCGCGCAGATAATACAGCTTGGCCCGGCGCACGATGCCGCGGCGCACGACCGTCAGGCTGTCGATGATGGGCGAGTAGAGCGGGAACACACGCTCCACGCCTTCGCCGAAGCTCATCTTGCGGACGGTGAAGTTGCTGCCCATGCCGCGATTGGAGCGGGCGATGACAACGCCTTCGAAATTCTGGACACGTTCACGCGTGCCTTCGACAACGCGCACACCGACGCGGACGGTATCGCCAGCGCGGAATTCGGGGATTTCCTTGCCCGCGGAAAGGGCGCCGATTGCTTCGGCTTCGAGGGTCTGGATCAGATTCACTGGTCCGCTTCCTTATCTTCATGCCGCACGCCAGAGGCAGGTCGGGCCCGAACGCCACCATGGCGTTCCCAAAGGTCCGGCCTGCGTAACCGAGTATGATCTTCGGACATGGCCTTGCGCCAGCCTGCGATCTTCGCATGATCCCCCGATCGCAGCACTTCGGGGATCATGCGCCCTTCCCATTCCACAGGGCGGGTATATTGCGGATGTTCGAGCAGCCCTTCCTCGAAGGATTCCTCGACACCGCTGGAAGCCGCGCCCATTACGCCGGGCAGCAGCCGAATGCAAGCATCCAGTATCGACAGGGCCGCCATCTCGCCACCCGACAGCACGATATCGGCCAGCGAGACCTCCTCGATCGGGCGGGCGGCGAAAATCCTTTCGTCGAACCCTTCGAAGCGGCCACACAGCAGCGTCACGCCCGCACCCTGCACCAGCGAGCGGATCCGCGCCTGGGTAATCGGCTGGCCCCGCGGCGTCATGGCGAGAACGGGGGCATCCGGCTGGCGCGCAATGGCGTGATCCACCGCCGCACCCAGCACATCCGCCTTCAGCACCATGCCCGCACCGCCGCCTGCGGGCGTATCATCCACGGTGCGATGCCGGTCGCTTGCAAAGTCACGGATCTGCACTGTATCGAGCGTCCAGCGCCCGTCCTCCAGCGCCCGGCCGGCGAGCGAATGGCCGAGAGGTCCGGGGAACATTTCCGGATAAAGCGTTAGAACGGTTGCGGCAAAGGACATGGGCACGCCATGGCCCTCAGGAAAGGGATTTGGCAAGCGGATGGGCAGGAAAATGGATGCTGAAGGCAAATCGGACACTGTCCATGTGGACGATTGCATCATAATCGGTGCCGGACCAGCCGGGCTGACGGCGGCGATATATCTGGCCCGGTTCCACCTCTCCATCCGGCTGTTCGATTGCGGCACTTCGCGTGCGGCCCTGATCCCCCGCACGCATAATCATGCCGGCTATCCCGGCGGCATCAGGGGCACTGCCCTGCTGGCGCTGATGCAGCAGCAGGCGGCGGAGTTCGGCGCTGTTCGCGAAGAGAGGCGGGTTGAGAGCCTCAGGAAAGACGGCCAGTTTTTCGAAGTCACCACCGGGGAACGAACAGTCAAGGCCCGCACCGTGTTGATCGCGACCGGCGTTTTCAATCGCCACCCGCCCGAAATGGCGGACGATCTGCACGATGCGGCACTGGAACGCGGCCTGCTGCGCTACTGCCCGATCTGCGACGGTTACGAGGTGACGGACAGGAAGGTCGCCGTCATCGGCACGGGCGATCACGGGACGGCGGAGGCGCTGTTCCTGCGCGGCTATACACGCGACCTGACCTTGATTTCGCCTGACGGCGAACACGATCTCGATGATGCCTGCAATACCAAGCTGGATGAAGCAGGCATTATTCGAAAATCAGGTCCATGCGGCAGCTACGCTATCGAAGGCGACAGGCTGGCCGTCGAAACCGCCGACGGTATGCTCGCATTCGACAGCGTCTATCCGGCGCTGGGTTCTCACATCCGGTCCGAACTGGCGGTCGATGTCGGCGCGACAGCATCGGAAGACGGATGCCTGGACGTCGATGAACATCAGCGCACCAGCGTGGAAGGTCTGTTTGCGGCGGGCGATGTCGTGAAAGGTCTGGACCAGATCAGCCATGCCATGGGCCAGGCGGGAGTCGCCGCAACCACGATCCGCAACTATCTGGCCGACAAATACACGCTCTATCGCTAAACGGCAGTCAGTCCGCGTCTGCGTAAGCGGGATCGATCACCAGCCGCTCGCTGTCCCAGGACGGTATAGCTTCGGAGGTCATCGGCACCATGAAGCGCTTGCCGCCCTGACGCTCCACCTCCACGATATCCGTCGCGCCGAAATTCTCCACCGCCACGATCGTTCCGACGGCATTACCATCCGGCGTCTGCACGGGAAGGCCCAGCAGATCGGCGTGGTAATATTCACCTTCCTCAAGCGTGGGCATATCATCGCGCGGAACTGTCAGAACCGTTCCGCGCAGGGCTTCGGCAGCATTGCGATCCGCCACTTCGGCGAAGCGGGCGACCGCCCCGCCCTTGTTGTCGCTGCGAATTTTCTTCAGCGTTAACGCGCCAGCGTTGAAGGCGCGGAAAGCCTTCAGGCTCTCCACGCCTTCGCCGAACAGTTTCAGGCGAACCTCACCCGTGATGCCATGCGCGCCGGTCACGGCGGCCAGCGTCACGGGCTCGTTTCGTGCCAAGGCGTTCAGCCTTCGGTCTTGGCTTCGGTTTGGGCTTCACCGGCCGTTTCGGCGGTTTCGGCAGCGGCGTTCTCTTCGCCAGCGGTCGCGCCCGATGCGGCTTCTGCCGGAGCTTCCTCTTCCTTGGCAGGAGCGTTCCTGGCTTCTTCTTCGGCAGCCTTCAGGGCTTCTGCGGCTTCGGCAGCCTTGGTGGCGCGTTCTTCGGCGCGTTCGGTCGCCTTCTCGCCCGGCTTGCCCTTGTTGGGGTTGTTGCGCGCGTCACGCTCGCGGATGCCGGCAGCGTCGAGGAAGCGCAGCACGCGGTCGCTGGGCTGTGCGCCGACGCCGAGCCAGTAGCGGGCACGATCTTCGTTCAACTGAACGCGCTTCTCGTCATCCTTGGCCAGCAGCGGATTATAGGTGCCGATCTGCTCCAGATATTTGCCGTCGCGCGGCGCACGGTTGTCGGCAGCGACGATGCGGTAATAAGGACGCTTCTTCGCGCCACCGCGGGAAAGACGGATTGCAATTGCCATGGATTATACCTTTCTGAAATAGATATCTGAATTTACTTGTTCTTGTTATTGAAAAGATCCTGAAGTTCGGGCGGAATATCGCCGCCGCTGCCGCCAGGACCACCAAGACCCGGCAAACCGCCGCCGCCCGGCCCGCCGAGACCGGACCCTCCCAGACCAGGCATAGCTGCGCCCATCCCGCCCTTGCCGAACAGCGCGCCAAGGCCCTTCAATCCGCCCATCTTGCGAATCTGCTTCATCGCCTTGCCCATTTCCTGGTGCATCTTGAGCAGTCGGTTCAGATCCTGCACCTGAAGGCCGGACCCGGCGGCCACACGGCGCTTGCGCTTGGCGTTCAGGATCGCCGGATTGGCGCGCTCCTTCACTGTCATCGATCCGATGAGCGCGTCCATATGCACCAGCACCTTGTCGTCCATCCCGCTCTGCTGCAGGGCGGCCTTGGCCTTCTTCATGCCCGGCATCATTCCCGCGAGCATGCCCAGCCCGCCCATGTTCTGCATCTGGCGAAGCTGGGTGCGCAGGTCATTCAGGTCGAACTGCCCCTTCGACATGCGGCGAGCGAGTTCCTCGGCCTCTTCCGCCTTGACCGCGGTGGCAGCGCGCTCGACCAGGCTGACGACATCGCCCATGCCAAGGATGCGATTGGCAACGCGGCTGGGGTGGAACGCCTCCAGCGCATCGAGCTTCTCGCCCGTGCCGGCGAATTTGATCGGCCGGCCGGTCACAGCCCGCATCGACAGGGCCGCACCGCCGCGCGCATCGCCGTCCATCCGCGTCAGGATCACGCCGGTAAGGTCGACCTCGCCCGAGAAGTTCTGCGCGACGTTCACCGCATCCTGCCCGGTCAGCGAATCGACCACCAGCAGCGTTTCCGTCGGGCTGGAAACAGCGGACACCGCCTTCATCTCCGCCATCAGCGCTTCGTCGACATGCAGGCGGCCAGCCGTGTCCAGCAGCAGCACGTCAGCGGCCTGCAATCTGGCTGATTCGAGCGCGCGGCGGGCGATATCGACCGGCTGCTGCCCGGTGACGATCGGCAGTGTTGCGACGCCGGTCTGTTCGCCCAGCACCGCCAGCTGCTCCTGAGCGGCAGGCCGGTTGACGTCCAGCGACGCCATCAACGACTTCTTGCCGTGTTTCTCGCGAATATATGTCGCCAGCTTGGCCGTCGTGGTCGTCTTGCCCGATCCCTGCAGGCCGACCATCATGATGACGACCGGCGGCTTCGCCTCCAGCATCAGGTCGATGTGACCTTCGCCGCCGAGCATCTCGACCAGTTCGTCATTGACGATCTTGACGACCTGCTGGCCGGGCGTCACCGATTTCAGAACGTCCTGCCCGACCGCCTTTTCCGTCACCGCATCGACGAAGCGGCGCACGACCGGCAAGGCGACATCGGCCTCGAGCAAGGCGATACGCACTTCGCGCATGGCGCCGCGCACGTCATCCTCACGAAGCGCGCCGCGCCCGCGCAGCTTGTCGAAAACGCCGCCAAGGCGATCGGAAAGGGAATCGAACATCGCTTACACTCCCGTCCGGCCTGATCGGCCCTTGCGGCGCTAAACGCCAAAAACGCCAGCGGACGAAACCTCGTCGGCTGGCGCGCGGCCATTCGGCCGACTGCAATCTGTAACCATCACCTTCATAACATGAAAATGATGGTGGAGCCTAGCGGGATCGAACCGCTGACCTCCTGCATGCCATGCAGGCGCTCTCCCAGCTGAGCTAAGGCCCCATCTGTCCGTGCCCGACCTGCGTTGAAGCCACCGGGCGCTGACTGGATGGGCCGTTTATGGCCGGCTGGCCGGAATGGCAAGGCTCTTTTTCGCCTCCGCATTCCGTCCAGCCATCAACGGACCAACCGACAGGCGATATCAGCTTTCGGGTTCCTCGTCGTCACCCTTGCCCTTGCTGACGCCGAGATCGTCGTCACCGCCCAGGTCGACATCATTGTCCGGCGAATCGTCATCCTCGTCGATATCGTCCAGATCGTCATCGGCCAGATCCGAATCCGCCTCGCTGTCGTCGTCCTTCTTTTTCTCCGTATCCTCGAAGGGAATCGGCTGCTTGGACTTCAGGACCGGTTCGGGGTTCCATTCCTCGTCGCATTCGATGCATTTCACCGGCTCGTCATTGCCGAGATCGTAGAAGCGGGTGCCGCATTTCGGGCACGTACGTTTCGTACCCCATTCAGGCTTGACCATAGCATTTCCTCGATAGGTAAGCCCGCGAACAGGGCGGGCAGTAAATCCGAATAATCCCGATGTGGCTCGAAGCCGTCGGCAGTCAAGGACAACCATGACAGCCATCCGCAAAACCGCAGTGCTGCTGGCCGCAGGAACATCTCCGACGGGGCAGCCAACGGGCACCGGCGCGCCTTGCCATAGGGGCTGCCCCCTGTCAAAAGCCGCGCGTTCCCGCTCTGCACTCGCGCCCTGCGCCATCCGCCTGCTCTTCGGAAAGCCGCTGATTTCTCCTATGATCGCTGGATCCGCATCGCCGCACCGTTTCATTCCCGCAGGACCGCTGCGAGGCGAAATTCGCGTGCCGGGCGACAAGTCGATCAGCCACCGGGCGCTTATCCTGGCTGCACTCGCCATCGGGGAAAGCCGCATTTCCGGCCTTCTGGAAGGTGAGGATGTGCTGGCCACCGCAGCAGCCCTGCGAGCGATGGGCTCGGCGATCGAGAAGCAGGACGATGGCGCATGGCACGTTCATGGCGTCGGCGTCGGCGGCTTGTTGCAACCCGCCGGCGCGCTCGACATGGGGAACAGCGGCACCTCCACCCGGCTGCTGATGGGTCTGGTCGCGAGCCATGGGATTACCGCGGCCTTCACCGGCGATGCCAGCCTGTCGCGCCGCCCCATGCAGCGCGTGACCGAGCCGCTGTCGGCCATGGGTGCCGATTTTACCGCCAGCCCCGGCACGACCCTGCCGATCATTATGCGCGGCCTCTGCCCCGCCGTACCGATCCGCTATCGCCTGCCCGTGGCCAGCGCGCAGGTGAAAAGCGCGATCCTCCTCGCCGGGCTGAACACACCGGGCACCACCACGATCATCGAACCCGTACCGACGCGGGATCACACCGAAAGAATGCTGCGCGGCTTCGGCGCGGCTCTCGACATCGCGGAGGAGAACGGCGAGCGTGTCATCCATCTGCACGGCGAATGCGATCTCTCGCCGCAGTCGCTCGAGGTGCCGGGCGACCCGTCATCGGCGGCCTTCTTCATCGTCGCCGCGCTGATCGTACCCGGCAGCGACATCACCATCGGCAATGTCGGCATGAACGAAACCCGCACCGGGCTGATCGCCGTGCTCCGTTCCATGGGTGGACGGATCGAGGAATCCGGCCGGCGCGAAGTCGGAGGCGAGCCGGTGGCCGATTTACGTGTCCGCCATTCAGCATTGAAGGGGATCGCCATAGACCCTGCGCTCGCCCCTTCGATGATCGACGAATTTCCCGCCCTGTTCGTGGCTGCTTCGGTGGCGCAGGGGCGCACGATCACCAGCGGACTGGAGGAATTGCGGGTGAAGGAATCTGACAGGCTGTCGGTCATGGCCGCGGCGCTGACCCGGGCGGGCGCGAATGTCACCGAAACTCAAGATGGGCTGGTGATCGAGGGCACGGGCGGCGACCCGCTGCCGGGTACATCTTCCGATGGCGAGCCTTGCGTCACCCATCTCGATCACCGCATCGCCATGAGCATGGCCATGGCGGGGCTGTTCAGCCGCAATGGAGTCTCGATCGACGACACACGGCCGATCGCCACCAGCTTTCCCACCTTCGTCAACCTGCTCGAACAGGCGACCGGACGAGGCGGCACGGCATGACGTCCCTGCCGATCATGGATTCCGGCACCGCGAATATCGTCGGTTTTGCCGGCATGGTGCTGATCGTCGCGGCCTATGCCTATGTCACCGCAGTTAAACAGCCCAACCCTGTCATGCTGCATGGCACCAATCTTGTCGGCGCTGCCCTGCTCGCTCTGTCGCTGCTGGTGAATACCAACCTGCCTTCGCTCGTCCTCGAAGGCGTCTGGGCCAGCGTGGCGATCTGGGGCCTTGTAAAGGCAATCCGCACACAGCGCCGGAACAGGACCGAAGACCCATGATTATCGCAGTCGATGGCCCGACCGCATCGGGCAAGGGCACCGTAGCAAGGGCCATTGCGGCCCGGTATGGCCTCCCGCACCTCGACACGGGCCTTCTCTACCGCGCCGTAGGCTGGCAGGTCGCTGCCGATGGCGGCGATCCGGATAGCGAAGCGGATGCGCTCGCCGCCGTGCGGTTTGCCGACGATCTTCTGGGCCATCCCGAACTGCGGCACGAAGCGACAGGCGCCCTGGCCAGCAGGGTGTCAATCCACCCGGCCGTGCGCAAGGCGCTTTTTGATCGGCAGCGCATTTTCGCCACCCAATCGGGGGGTGCCGTGCTGGACGGGCGCGATATCGGCACCGTCATCGCCCCTGATGCCGAGGTGAAGCTGTTCGTGACCGCCAGTGTCGAGGCGCGCGCGCAGCGCCGCTTTCGCGAAATGCAGGGCAACGGTGTCGCCGTGACTCTAGCGGAAATTGAAAGCGATCTGCGCCGACGCGACGAACGCGACCGCAACCGCAGTGAAGCGCCCTTGATGACTGCGCGCGATGCACGGGTGCTCGATTCGACTGCGCTGGACAAGGATGAGGCTGTTGCCGCGGCCATCGCGATAGTCGAAGAGTTCCGCCCCCGCTGAAGACTGCGGCTTTCGCTTGCTTTCCGAGGCGATCGGCGCTAAGCGCCCGACCGTTCGACATGCCGGATGGTCATGGTCGAAGGCAGCTTTCGAGCATGACAGGTTTTCGCAAGAAGGCGCTTCACCGCCTGCCGAACCGGCCCGTTCCGCCCTCGCCAGCCCCGGTATGCAGAGCCCCTGCCGCGGCATTCGGCCCGGTGGGGAGATCGGCCAACAAGACCGGCGGATACAACCGCCTGGCCGGACAAAACGTGAAGTCAGGATCAACACCAGCATGGCATCTACCGCCAACCCCACGCGTTCCGATTTCGAAGCGCTTCTCAACGAACAACTCGGCAATGCCGACGATGGCGGCTTCGAAGGCCGCGTTGTCAAGGGCACCGTGACCGCCATCGAAGGCGGCGCTGCCACCATCGACGTCGGGCTCAAGAGCGAAGGCCGCATCGACCTCAAGGAATTCATGCGCGGCGAAGACGATCACGGCCTGTCGGTCGGTGATGAAGTCGAAGTGTATGTCGACCGCGTCGAAAATGCCGATGGCGAAGCGATGCTCAGCCGCGATCGCGCCCGCCGCGAAGCCGCCTGGGACAAGCTGGAAAGCGAATTCGGCGAAGGCAAGCGCGTCGATGGCCGTATCTTCGGCCGCGTGAAGGGCGGCTTCACCGTCGATCTCGACGGCGCCGTGGCCTTCCTGCCCGGCAGCCAGGTCGATATCCGCCCCGTGCGCGACGTGACTCCGCTGATGGACATGCCGCAGCCTTTCCAGATCCTGAAGATGGATCGCCGCCGCGGCAATATCGTGGTTTCGCGCCGTGCGGTGCTGGAAGAAACCCGCGCCGAACAGCGCAGCGAACTGATCAACGATCTTGCCGAAGGCCAGGTTATCGACGGCGTGGTCAAGAACATCACCGACTATGGTGCCTTCGTGGATCTGGGCGGCATCGACGGCCTGCTGCATGTTACCGACATGAGCTACAAGCGGGTCAATCACCCCAGCGAGATCATCAATATCGGCGATACCGTCACGGTGCAGATCATCCGCATCAATGCCGAAACCCAGCGCATCAGCCTCGGCATGAAGCAGCTGGAAAGCGACCCGTGGGACGGCGTTTCGGCCAAGTATCCGGTCGGCATGAAGCTGACGGGCAATGTCACCAACATCACAGAATATGGCGCATTCGTCGAACTGGAACCCGGCATCGAAGGCCTGGTCCATGTCTCCGAAATGAGCTGGACCAAGAAGAACGTCCATCCCGGCAAGATCGTCTCGACCTCGCAGGAAGTCGAAGTGGTCGTGCTGGAGGTCGATTCGGACAAACGCCGCATTTCGCTTGGCCTTAAGCAGGCGCAGGGCAACCCCTGGGAAGAATTCGCGGACGCCCATCCGGTCGGCTCCAAAGTGTCCGGCGAAGTCAAGAACGCCACCGAATTCGGCCTGTTCATCGGCCTCGACGGCGACGTCGATGGCATGGTCCACATGTCCGACATCGCCTGGGGTATCTCGGGCGAAGACGCGCTGGCGCTGCACCGCAAGGGCGAGCAGGTCGAAGCCGTCGTTCTGGATGTCGACACCGACAAGGAACGCATCAGCCTCGGCATGAAGCAGCTGGAAAAGGGCGCGCCGTCCGCCGAAGGCGCGACCGGCGACGCTCTCCGCCGCGGCAGCATCGTTACCGTCACCGTGCTCGAAGTCCGCGATGGCGGGCTGGAAGTCCAGGTCGGCGAAGACGGCGCGACTGGCTTCATCAAGCGTTCGGACCTCGGCCGCGACCGTGACGAGCAGCGTCCCGACCGGTTCCAGACCGGCCAGAAGGTCGATGCCATGGTCACCGGTTTCGACCGGTCGAAGAAGCCCAACTTCTCGATCAAGGCCTATCAGATTTCGGAAGAGAAGCAGGCCGTCGAACAATACGGATCGTCCGCTTCGGGCGCATCGCTTGGCGACATCCTCGGCGAAGCGCTGAAGAAGTCCGACAGCTAAGCACTGTTTGGCATTGCTGCCGAAAGCATGAAGGAGGCCCGCCTGCTCACAGGAGCAGGCGGGCCTTTCGCATTCAGAGGAACGGCGCTAGACTGCGCCGATGCTAGAGATCCATCAATTCCCGTGCCTGTCCGACAATTACGGGTTCCTGCTCCACGATCCGGACAGCGGGGAGACGGTCTGCATCGACACGCCCGAGGCCGATGTCATCCTGCGCGAAGCCGATACGAAGGGCTGGAAAATCACGCAGATCTGGAACACGCATTGGCATCCCGATCATGCTGGAGGAAACGAGGCCATCAAGGCAGCGACCGGCTGCAGGATCGTGGCACCCACAGGCGAAAGGGACAGGATTGCAGGTGTCGACCGGATGGTAAGCCATGGGGATCGCGTCAATATCGGCGATCATGGCGCGGCGGTTATCGACGTTGGCGGACACACGGCCGGCCATATCGCATATCATCTGCCGGACGCTGAAATAGCTTTCGTAGGGGATTCTTTATTTGCGCTGGGCTGCGGCCGGATGTTCGAAGGAACGCCGGAACAGTTCTGGGCCAGTCTGCAACGCATCAAGGCTCTGCCCGCAGCAACCATGCTGTATTGCGCACATGAATATACTGCGGCCAATGCCAAATTCGCCCTGCACGCCGATCCCGACAACCGCGAGCTTCAGGCCTATGCTGCGGAGATCGCTGAGCAGCGGATCGAGGGAAAAGCCACTGTGCCGACCAGGCTGGGCCGCGAACTCGCCACTAATCCCTTCCTTCGGGCCGATTCGCCGGAAATGCAGGCGCGCTGGGGCGGCACAGCCTCACATGAGACTTTCGCCGCCCTGCGCAATGCCAAGGATAGTTTCGCCGGTTAGCTGCCTGTTCCCGGGTAAGGATCGGCCTTGAGCAGCCCCGCCAGATGCGCTGCGTTCGAAGCCTCCATCTTCGCGGTTTGCGTCACCTTGTCCGGCGTCTCGTCCAGATCCTTGAAATCGGTGCTACCCAGGGCCTCGCCCACCCAATAGCTGGCGGCAGACGGCGGGATCGACCAGCCCGTATCGCTGAGGGATTGATATAGCTGCGCCGAAAGCCAGTGAGCGCCATCCTCATTCCCGACGATTGCCGCAACAGCCACCTTGCCGAAGCTGGGCATTCGGCCGCAATCATCCGTCTCGCTCAGGAAGGCATCCATGCGTTCCAGCACACGTTTGCCAATTGAACCGAGCTGTCCCATCCAGACGGGCCCGCCGAAAATCAATATGTCATGTGCCAGGATCTTTTCACGAATGACGGGCCAGTCGTCGCCCTCGCCTTCGTCGGAGGTTACACCCGGCAGGACGTTGAAGTCTGCGATCCGGATGGTTTCGGCGACCGGCACGTCGTAGGACGCGAGATGTTTTTGCAGCACGCCGATCATCACGTCGGTCGAGCTCTTCTCGCCTCCCGACTTCTTCAGCGAACAATTGATAGCGATTGCGGAAAGCGACTTGGAAGCTGACAATGATTTTCTCCTTCTATGGGAAGGAGAGCGCGTAAAGCCGCCGATCGGTTCCGCATCGGTTGCCCTGATCCGGCCAGACGGTCAGATATTGGCGATCATCTCGTCGGCCAGCATTCGGTCGGCCTCCGCCGTGTGGCGTTCGGCAATCAGGCGGCGCGAAGCACCGGCGGCGGCGCTCGCCGCACGGGCGCGCACCTCATCCACCGCTTCGCGTTCTGCCGCGGCGATCTTGTCCTGCGCCATCCGCTCACGCCGGACCACCATGTCACGGCCGTCTGCTTCCGCCCGCTCGATGATCATCGCAGCTTCGTTGCGAGCGCTTTCGAGCATCGCACCGGCATCCTCTTCTGCGCCGGCGATCTTTGCCGAATATTCGTCGCGCAGCGCTTCGGCCTCGGCACGCAGGCGCTTCGCCTCGTCAAGCTGGTCGCGTATGGCGGCGATCTTGTTGTCGAGCCCGCCCAATATAATCCCGGGAACTTTTTTCCAGATCATGATCAGGATCAGCGCCAGCATGGCAAAAGCGACGATCTGATAGGGGGCCAGTCCCCACAATTCAGGCTCGATGTGAACACCGGCCTGGCCGGGGTCCACGACAGCGCCTATCGGATCGTTGTCGTAATCGGCGATGATGCCAGGAGTATCAGCCATGGTTCATCGCTCCCTTGACGGCAGAGCGCGCCGCGACATCGTCGATGTCGAGCCCCGCAAGTCTGCGGACAATATCCTGCGTGGCATCGGCGGCCACTGCCTCGATCTCTTCGAGCGCACTGCGCCGTGATTGTTCGATACGCCGTTCCGCATCATCCGTCTCGCGGTCAATTCGGGCCTGCGCTTCACCGAGACGGACCTCGTTGCGCTTTGCACCGTCAGCCTTGGCATCGGCGATGATCGCCTGCGCGGCCGCACGGTTTTCGTTTTCCCGCGTCCGCCAGGCGGCCTCTTCCTCGTCCGCCCGGTCACGGGCAGCCTGAGCTGCCGCCAGGTCGCTGGTGATCTGCGCATCGCGCTGACCGACGGTTTCGACCACTTTCGGAACCATGCCCCGTCCGATAATGAAGAAAACGAGCCCGAAGATAACCAGCAGCCAGAAAATCTGGCTGGAATAGGTTTCTGCAAGCTGGGCAATCTGAGGCATCGGATCCGGTCCCGGCGGTTGAGTAAATAATCAGGTCCGGCCGGGCGCGCTGTCCCGGCCGGTATTCCGTTTTGGTCAGATCAGGCGACGAAGATCAGGATCATCGCGACGACGAAGGACAGAAGGCCAAGAAGTTCTGCGGCGGCGAAGCCGATGAACAGGCGGCCCTGCTGGCCGTCGGCCGCACCGGGATTGCGCAACGCGCCTTCGAGGTACTTGGCAAAGACGTTACCCACGCCGAGCGAGGCCAGACCGGCACCCACGGCAGCGAGACCGGCACCGAGCATGCGTGCGCTTTCTGCGTCCATTTGTAAAACTCCTTTATAAGATATCGCGTTGTCGAAAAAAATTGGGCTTAGTGAAGGTTTTCCGCGTCGTTGATGTACAATGCGGTCAGAAGGGCGAAGACATAGGCCTGGACCCCGGCAACCAGCAGTTCCAGCGCGCAGATGCCGATCATCAGGATGAAGGTCGCGCCGCCCACGAATATGCCGGTCCCGATGCCCGCATTGGCACCCGAGATGACGAAGCTGGAAAGAACCTCGAGCAGGACGTGCCCCGCCATCATGGCGACGAACAGCCGCAGGCCCAGGCTGAAAGGCCGCACCATGAAGCTGACCAATTCGATGACGAAGATCAGGGGGATCATGGGGAGCGGCGTGCCTGCGGGCACGAATAGCGAAAAGAAATGGAAGCCGTGTTTTGCAAAGCCCACGATCAGCACGATGGAGAACGAGATGATCGCGAAGATGCCGGTGACGGTGAAATGGCTGGTGAAGGTAAACGGGTGCAGGCCGATCACGCCAAGCGGCAGCAGGCCAAGGATATTGGCAAACAGGATGAACATGAAGAGCGAGAAGACATAGGGCAGATATTTGCGCCCCGCCTTGCCGATGTTCGCTTCCAGCATGTCGTCGACGAAGCCGGTGAAACTTTCTACCGCCATCTGCCAGCGGCCGGGCACCAGTTCCCGCCGCAGGCCGCCGAGGACGAAGACCGTCAGCACGATGGCGGTGATCGCCATCCAGAGGGCCGAATTGGTGAAGGCGATATTGTACCCGACCAGTTCCCACGTGCTCGCACCGGCTAGCGGTTCGATGGTGAACTGGTGCATCGGGTCGACACTGGCCTGCTGGGCTGCCACGCTTGAAGGTCCTTAACGCCCCATGGGACTTTGCTTGGTTATCAGGGCCCCGATCCCCGCGTCAGCGCGGATCTTCGGGCGGACGGTTTGCCGCCGTGATGATATTCCTGAAGGCGACCACTATCCCGAGGAACAGCATCACCAACAGACCCCAGGGCGTGGTACCGGCGAAATAGTCTATGACCCAGCCGATTACCAGACCACCGAGAATCCCGCCTAGCAGATCCGCCAGCACCCTGTTTCCGCTGCGATAATTCGCATCGGCAACCGAGGCCTTTGGCCGGTTGCGCTCCTCTTCGCGCTCTCGTGCGGCTTTCAGCCGCGCTTCGAGCGCGTCGATCCGCGCATCCTCGACTATGGGTTCCCGGGCAGGCTTGTCGTCGCTCATGCCTGTCCCTTACATATCAAGTCGGGCAACGCCAACCTCAACGCAAACAACCGGCACAGGCGAAAACAGCCTGCTGAAGGCGCGGTCCCCTTAGGCGGCACAGGTTGGCGAGTCAACTGCGGCGAGCCTTGCTTGAGAGGCTGCGCACCGGCCAGCCGGCCAGACGACACGGCAAGACGCCGCCCCTGCCGGTTGACGGGAGCGGCGCTCAGATCGATCTTGCCATGTCAGGCGGGGCAGCGGCTGTCGCGCATGGGCGGCTGCGACGTGCGCGTGTGCCAGCTGCCATCCGGCGCCTGATATTTCTCCCCGGGGGCCGTGCGCAGGATGGCGAGGCAGCCGGCCGTCAGGGCATATTCCTGCAGGGTGGCATTGGCCGCCTGGGCGCGCTGGGCATAAAGCGCACGACGCTTGATGTTGATGTCGTTCACGATCCGGCGCAGCTCGGCGCTTTCCGGCCCGACGATGCCGAGATAGCCGTCCATCTTCTCACCCACCTTGCCGGCGCTGCGCGCGGAATCATAGGCGGGATCGCGGGATTGTGCCTGTGCCGTGCCGGCGACCGGACCGGCCAGCAGCGCGAAGGCGACCATGCCGCCAAGAATATCGCGAGCGAAGGAGCGACGAAGGTCAGATCGGGTCATTGCAATCACTTCCAGTTCAATTTGCACCTGCTGCGGCAAAGTATCGTAGAACACCATTAGAAGATGTCCGCATTCTCGTCGATCGTCGTACTTGCATCGGCGGCAAGCCTGTATATCACCTCCTGCCGGATATTGATATTCAACTCGATCACGATCGGCTCTTCAGGCGCGTTGACCGATATGCATCCGGCAGGGGCAAGAGCCAGCATCGCGGCGGCGGCGGCAGGCCCGGCTTTCAGCCGTACCCCTGCTGTCGGTTTGTCAGGCCTCATGGCAGTTTCTCGCTTTCTGTGGGCTGAATGATATCGGGTTCGGTGCCGGGCATCAGATTGTCGTCGAGTTCGGCCGGCGGTGGGTCGATCGTCTCGGCCTTCAGCCGCTCGCCATCGTCCGACAGCAGGCCGAGCTCGCGCGGATCGCGCACGAATTCAGGATCGTAGATCGACCGGATGGTGGTGATGAGCTGGTAGAATGGCGCGCGGATGTTGATGTTGAAGCGCAGCGGCAGCCTGGCAATGCGCCGGGTGATGAAATTGCTCCTCGTGCCTTCCCCTTGCGTCACCCCATCGAAACGGACGCGGGTCACGAGTTCGCCGGTCAGTTCGCCGTCCATTGCAATGCGCATTTCCGAATAATTGATCGCTTTCAGGGCATCGAATGCAAAATTCGCCATGGCTGAAAGGTCTTCGTAGGTCAGTTCGCCGACATAGGAGATCGTGCCGCCGGGCGCGCGGGAGATGAGCAATCCGCCCTCGATCCTGCCGTTTCCTGCTGCATCGAAGATGACCGGAATTCGCCCGTCGAAGGTGCCGCGCGCAGCGAAATTCTCCAGCCCGAAATTTTCGATGAAGCGGGCGGCGCTGAGGCCGGTGATGTGGAAGACATAGCGACGTTCCTCCGGACTGCCGAGGTTCAGATCCACTTCGGCAAGGGTGAGCGTGCCGCCGAGGAAAGGCCAGCTGGCGCCCTCCACCGCCAGGACTTTGCCGCTCCGCAAGGCGAAGGATACGGTCCCGCCGGTCACTTCTATGCCGGGGTTGACCGAGCGCACCGATATGCGCTGATTCGGCGCCGTCGTCAGGCCGAGCAGGTCGGAAAACACCACCGTTCCCGAGGCACCCTGCACCGGCCCGAATGCCGCTGCAAAATCCAGCGCTTGCGAAGAGAACGCCCCGGTGCTGCGCACACCTGCGGCATTCCAGTCAAGCCGTCCGGTGCCGGTCACCATGCCGCGCGTATTGGCAACCACACCCAGCGCGAGGCGGCTCAGCTGGTCGGGCTGCAGCTTGTCATCGAATACGATGCCGGGGACGGCGAGATCGGCAAAGCCGGTCCCGTCCGAAAGATCGTGCCGGAGCGCGACGCCGGCAATCAGCCGGTCGCTGACAGGGCTGTAGAGGTCTGCTGCCGCGACGATGCGATTGGCACGCAGCGTAAGTGTCGCATTCCGCGCATCCAGCGGTTCGAACCTGTCGGGGTCGGCCCTGTCCTGCAAAACGAAGCCGGCTTCGCCCAGCGAGAGTGCGCCCCCGGCATATGTCCAGTTGCCGCTGGTACCGAGCAGGTCGAGAGGAACATTCGCTATGGTCACGTCGGCATCGTCGAAAACGCCGCCGATCCCCCCTCCCGGCTCCAGCCGCGCCTGCAGCCCGCGGATGCGGAAAAGCGTCGCCGTGGCTTTCGGGCCTATGGCGGCCTTTACATTCTGGATGTCGAGCACACCGGGATAGGCGAAGCGCAGCGCGCCGCTGCTCAAGGCGATCGGGGTCGATCCAAGGTTTCCCGAAACGTCCAGCGATGGCGCCCGTGCAGCGATCCGCAGATCGCCCTGGCCATTACGCAGGATCGGCGCTCCGTTCTCGGGACAGAGGGTAATCGCCCGCCCCCGCACCGTCAGATTGGCATATTGCAGCCGGCTGAAACGCACATCCGTGCAATGGCGCCACAGCGCCAGTTCGCCCGCGGCCGAATAACTGCCGTCGACAGGCAATGCCAGGTCGCGGACGAATCCGCCCGGTAGCGGTCCGGATGCCCGTGCGGTCCCCGTAAACCGCAGCCCCCCGTCCGCTGCCTGCCGCATTTCCAAACTGGGCAGGGCAAGCCGCGATGTACCGGCCGAATATTCACGCATGGCAAGCCGCAGGACGAGGTCGCCGCTTTCACCCCGTTCCGTGCGCCCGGAAATGAGGGGAATACCCGCCCCACCGGTGACGAAATTGCCGGAAAACAGCGCCCGGCCCTTGGGGTTGGTGCGTAATTGGGCGCTGGACAGTCGCAGCAGGGTTGCGCCCCCGCCCAACCGCAGGCGAGCCTCGGGAACGATGATCGTGGTCCGTTCGTCGTTGCGGCGCAGGATAGCCGAGGCAGCGAGCCTGCTGCCGGGTGCCGCTGCGGCGAAGGCCCCGCGCAATTTACGAAGCAGCGGGTTCAGCAAAGTGCCACTGGTCTGAATGCCCAGGCCGGCGATCAGCCTGTCGAGCGAATCGCCGGGCCTGATGCCATTCGCCTCCACATCCGCATCCGCTTCCCATCGCGAAAGTCCATTGCTGGCGCGAAACGTCCCTTCGGCAGTCAGCAACGCCGCACGGATCTGACCCGTCTGCGCGCCTCTGGCTGCAAGAGCGTAGCTCGACGTCACGCGCCCGCCGCTCAGATCCGCCCGGACCGTCCCCGTCAGCCCGTTCAGAAAAGCAGCATCCAGCTGTCCCCGTCCGGCGGAGATGCGGGTGGTCACGCCAAAACGATCGAAAGCAGCGTCGGTACGCAGTTCCGTCCGCAAGGACGTATCGCGCAGGACCACCGCCTGTGACGGGCATTCGAGCGCGGAGAAGCGCAGGGGACCAGCGAAGGTCAGTCCATCCGCAGTCGATCCGATCCGCCCATAGGCCGTCGCATTTCCCACCTTGCAACCTGCCGCCGCGATCGTCGGCGCGGTTGCCGCCACCATTCCTGTGAACCCGTCGTCGAGCCTGCCGGAACCCTCCGCCTTCAGGCCGATTTTGCCGTAGTCCGTCGCCAGCAAAGCGCGTCCGTCGCGGATCGCCAGATCGATCTCCGGCAATCCGGGCGGCGCGCCGCTGTCCGGGAACAGCACCTTGTCGAGACTGCCGAAGCTCACCCTGCCGCCGCGCCACGATCCGAACAGACGCGGGCGCAGCAATTCTATGCGGCCCAGTTCGGGAAAGCCGAAGCCGTCATAGGTCAGCGCGATGGACGCGCGTTCGACCGTCAGATCCGGATCGTCAGGATCGCCGACCACGATATTGCGCAGGATCTGCTCGCGCCCGGCGATCTTCTCGATATCGTAGGTCGCGGGCAGGTCGAGCGCTGCCAATTGATCCTCGATCAGGTCGCGCGCGATATTCTCGCGCGAGAACCAGGCTGTCGCCAGCACGGCGGCCGCCAGGATCGCCGCTGCGAGGCCCGACCACATGATCCAGAACAGCCGGCTACGCCCGCTGGGCGCAGTTTGCTCTTGTTCGAGACTGTTTTCGTCCGTCAGCGCCATGCCTCACCCACTTGCGCCGAAGCCGCTGCAAAGGCAATGGACCGTGCCGCTCCCAATGTCGCGGGCGCCGCTTTCGGCCGATTACTGGCGGGGGAAAAATTGCCTGAAGCTGAAGATCGATCGGAGCACCCCGGCAAGGGCCACCGCGCCCGCCTGCGCCAGCGGCTGCTGGACGGCGGTGCCGAAGCCCTGGCCGATTACGAGGTGCTGGAATATCTGCTGTTCGCCGGGATGCGGCAGGGCGACACCAAACCCGTGGCCAAGGCTCTTATCAAGCGGTTCGGCAGCCTGCCCGCGGTTCTGAACGCCGATCCGGGTGCGCTGCAATCCGTAAAAGGCGTCGGCGAAACGACTGCCGCCGCGCTCAAGAGCGTTGCCCTGGCCGCGCGGCGGATGGCGCGTAGCGAGATCACGCAGAAGCCGGTGCTGGGCAGCTGGCAGGCGCTGATCGACTATCTCACCATCGACATGGCCCATCTGACGGTCGAGCGGGTCCGGGTGCTGTTCCTCAATACGCAAAATCGCCTCGTGCTGGACCATCATGTCGGCGACGGGTCGATCGACGAGGCTGCGGTCCACCCGCGCGAGGTAATCCGTCAGGCGCTGGATATCGGGGCAAGCGCCCTGATCCTCGTTCACAACCATCCCAGCGGCAATCCCGAACCCAGCCGCGCCGATATCCAGATCACCAACAGGATCGCGGAAGCCGGTCGGCTGCTCGGCATCGTCGTGCATGACCACATTATCGTCGGGCGCGACGGCCATGTCTCGCTGCGAACGAAGGGTCTGATCTGATCCTCCGGAGATGAAGTCAGATCTTCGGCTCAATCCCCCATTCCGCGAAAGTGTCCCGCAGCGCCGGCCACTGCCGCAATGCCGCCTCGATATCCGCCTTCCCGCCCCTGTCGCCCTCTTCCAGCCGAACCACTCCGCGCAAGTAACGCGAAGAACCCTGAGCGGGCGCAAGCTTCAGAACCTCGTCGAGATCGGCCAGCGCCTGCGGCAGATTGCCGAGGCGGTAATGCACCAGCGCCCTGCTATCCATGGGAGCGGCCGCGTGAGCGGCGCTTTCGACGGCCCGCGTGCAGATTTCCAGCGCATCGTTCAAGGCAGACTTGATGGCGGCGGCAAACCGTCCACGGAACCAGCAGTCTTCGTTCAGAATGGCCGCGGAAGCATCACGCGCGGCAACCCGTTCGGAGATGATCCGAAATCCTTCTTCCGTGCGCCCGGCCCCTGCCAATATTTCGGCGCGCGAGCCGGCCACCGTGTCGAGCGCCTCCTGCGCTGCAGGCAGGGCATCCAGGAGATCGAGCGCTTCTTCGGTCCGGCCCATTGCGCCAAGTTGCACCGCCAGTTCCGTGCCGATATCCACATCGGGCTGCAAATCATAGGCTGCGCGCAGATCGGCGAGACGGCTTTCGTCAAGACCGATTGCGCTGGCGGCGAGCGCCCGCTCGAGGTGAAGGTCCGCTGTGGGTTCGCCGCCCAGCACACGCGCATAATCTGCCATCGCGCGTTCGTAGTCGAAATAGGTGGCGGCAAAGCGGGCCCGTGACAGAAGCGGGTTGTAATCGTCCTCATCGGCCTCCGCCACGGCGCGGTCGTGCAGCCTCGCGGCCGGGGCAAGCCTGCGGGTCAGTTCGTCTTCGGAATAGTCCCAGCGCCATTTCGCATCGCCGGGTGCCACAACCCTGAAATCGGCATTGGCGAGGGCGAGCACCGCCTGCTTCTGCGCGGGGATGTCCTCGGCCGCGATTTCACCGGCCATCCACGTCGCGTCATCCGACACCGTCAGCACGGCGCCATCCCGGCGGAACGTGCGACGATACAGCGTGTTCGCTGCGGCCGCATCGACATTGCCTTCGCCTTCGATCCGGTAATCCCTGCCGCCATCAGGCAGGGTCATGGCGATGGTCCAGCGCTGGCGCCTCGGGCCGGACGTCGCCACGGGAATATCGCGCCACGCGGCGCGGGCGCGATCAGCCGTGAATTGTCCGTTTCCGGTAAGGATCTTCAGATCCGAAGAAATCTCGCCCCGCTCATAAGCGAAAGCGGTCATAGCTACTCCGACGACCTTGATCGTTCCCACGGCCGCATCGTCGTCGTAATCCAGATCGACGGAGACGATCTGTCCTCCGTCCATTGTGCCTGGAACCATGTTTCTGGCCAGTTCGCGGCGCGCGTCCTCGTCTGCCGAATCGACGAAGTTCTTGATATTCGCGCTGCTGACCCCGGCAAAGCGATTGGTCATGGTGATGATGGACGGCAGGTCGAATCCTGCGGACTGGTCCAGCTGAATCTCGACGATATTGTCGGGGTATGGCTGCGCCCTTTGCGTCATGGGCACCAGATCGGCTCCTTCGGTCACAAGCGGCAGGGCATAATGGAATGCCGGCACTTCACCGATATTCGTCAACCGCGTCGCCGTGCTGGTGCCGTCCAGCCAGTAATCCGTGCCGCCGATATTCGCCCGCACGATCATGTGGTCGAAATTGCCCGGCATCGGCAGCAATTCGGGTATCGCGTCCCCGCCCCGGGTGGTCACCAGCACCGGGTCGGCGGCGATGCCCATGCGGCGCAGCATGGCCGTCAGCAGAACGGATTTTGCCTTGCAGTCGCCATAGCGTTTCGCCCAGGTATCGTAGGCATCCTGCGGCAGGTAATTGCCGCCATCCAGCCCGTCGAGCAGATAGCTGACCTCGTCCTGCACGATGCGAGTCGCCATCGCGGCGCGCTCCAGCGGATCGGCACTTGCCGCCATGATCCGCGACACCTCGGCGGAGGCGCCGCCACTTCGGGCGATATTAGCCGCCGCAATGTAATGCGGTGCCATGCTGCGCGACAGATCGCGCCAGTCTTCATAGGTCGCCATGCGGACCATGCTGGCGCGGCTGTAGCGCGATGGTGCATCGCCGGGCAGATTGTCGCGCTTCGGCAGCGGGAAATCGGCACGGAGCCAGCGATAGCCTCCTTTAAGCTCGGGTTCCGCCAGTTCGACATCCGGCCCCGCCTGCCATTTCACATCCAGATCGGCGGGCCAACTCGCCAGCATCATGCCTGTGCCGATGCGGTGCGGCGCGGAAGGCAGATATTGATAGGCCTGCATGTCCTTACCCAGCGCCTGATCGCGCACGGTGACCGAGTGGCTCATCCGCAGCACGTCGCCCTGCCTCAGGCCCGGGACGGCAAGCGTTGCGGTAAGTTTCCCGTCGAGCAATCGATTTTCAAGGTCGCGCTCGCGCCGGATGATCTCGAATTTTTCTCCTTCGGCGAGCAGGTCGATGGTTGCTCCATCACGCAGAATCTGCAGCGAGTGGACGAACAGGTCGCCCTTGTCGGGCATCCATTCGAGCTGCAACGTCCCCTCGGATGTTAGCGAATCGCTGTTGTCGATCCGCACGGCGCGGTCGCGAAAGGAATGCACCTGTCCGTCTTCCAGGCGGTGTTGCCAGACCAGCAGAACTTCAGCCGGCCCTTTCGTGTCGCTCGCGGAAAGAACCGACTGCGGCTCTACCCATTCCGGCGCCCTTTCGTAGCGCACGGTTTCACCTGCAAGGACCGGTGCCGCGATCGCCAGCACGGGCAGACTCGCCCAAAAACGCCAAAGCCCAGACATAATTGCCCCAGTTCCATCCAACCCCTGAATGGCACCGTTCAACCACGGAAGCTGAGTCCTTGCAATGCGGATTACGCCGCATTCGCCGTGGATGCCGCACCTGTCGCTCTTGCGCAGGGAGGCTTAGCCCCTTAGCCGCGCATCCGGTGCAGCATGGCAATGCCTGCTGCACCGGACGATCTTCAACCCTGCGCCAATGATCAGAACGGAAACATCATGGTCCCCCGCTACGCCCGCCCGCAAATGTCCGCCATCTGGGAAGCGGAAGCGCGTTACCGCATCTGGTTCGAGATCGAGGCGCATGCCACCACGAAGCTGGGGCAGCTGGGCGTCGTACCGGAAAGCGCGGGCAAGGCGCTGTGGGACTGGTGGGAGACGAACCCCGCCATCGATGTCGAAGCCATCGACGCTATCGAGGCCGTCACGAAGCACGATGTCATCGCCTTTCTGACCTGGGTATCGGAGCAGGTGGGCGAGGAAGCCCGCTTCATGCATCAGGGAATGACCAGTTCCGACGTGCTCGACACCACGCTGGCAATCCAGCTGGCGCGTGCGTCCGACATATTGCTCGAGGATCTGGACCTGCTTCTCGCCGCGCTGAAGAAACGGGCGGAGGAGCATAAATACACGCCTACCATCGGGCGCAGCCACGGCATCCATGCCGAACCGGTCACTTTCGGCCTGAAGCTGGCGCAGGCCCATGCCGAATTCAGGCGCTGCCGCCAGCGGCTCGTAAACGCCCGGGCCGAGATCGCGACCTGCGCGATATCGGGAGCGGTCGGCACTTTCGCCAATATCAATCCCGCGGTCGAGGCGCATGTGGCCGAACGCCTGGGCCTGGCGGTCGAACCGGTGTCGACGCAGGTGATCCCCCGTGACCGCCACGCCATGTATTTCGCCACGCTGGCGGTGATCGCCGGCTCGATCGAGCGGCTCGCCGTTGAGATCAGGCATCTGCAACGGACGGAGGTTCTGGAGGCGGAGGAATATTTCTCACCCGGACAGAAGGGGTCGAGCGCCATGCCGCACAAGCGCAACCCGATCCTGACGGAGAATCTGACCGGACAGGCGCGCATGATCCGCGCCTACGCCCTGCCCGCGCTGGAAAATGTCGCCCTGTGGCACGAACGCGATATTTCCCATTCCAGCGTGGAACGCTTCATCGGGCCGGACGCGACCATCACGCTCGATTTCGCGCTGGCGCGTCTGACCGGCGTCGTGGACAAGCTGCTGGTCTATCCCGAACGGATGCAGGCCAATCTCGACCGGATGGGCGGCCTCGTCCATTCGCAGCGGGTGCTGCTGGCACTGACGCAAGCGGGCGTGTCGCGCGAGGATGCCTATGCCATCGTCCAGCGCAATGCCATGAAAGTGTGGGAATCCGACGGGCGGCTCAGCCTGCTGCAACTTCTGAAGGACGATCCGCAGGTCACCGCCGCCTTGTCCGACAAGGAGCTGGAGGAGAAATTCGACCTCGAATATCACTTCCGCGAAGTTGACACGATATTCAAGCGGGTGTTCGGCTGAAGGCCCGCCTTCCCAAACCTTGCGAAGCGGCCTAGCATTGCTGCCGACATGCAATACCGGAGCGTTCAGAATGCAGGTTTTCCGTACTATCGCCTGGGGTCTTCTGCTGTTCGGGCTGCTGCTGTTCTCCTTCGCCAATTGGGACCAGAAAGTCGCGGTCCAGATCTGGAGCGATCTGGTGGTGGAAACCAACATTCCCGCCATCGTCATCATATCGTTCCTGATCGGCTTCATTCCGCTCTGGCTGTTTCATCGCGGTGTCAAATGGCGCTTGTCGCGCCGCATCACGCATCTGGAAAACGAGGTCCGCACGCCCGTTGCCACTGACGAGGCGGTGCCGGTCGCCGCCGGTGATCCGCATGATCGCTTGGCGGAAGAACCACTCGCCGCCGGGCACGATCGGGAGCGGGATCGCTACACCCCCATCGCTCCGAATGCCGACACCGCTCCGCGAAGCGGGCAGCATCTGCAAAGCGATGGCAGCGACGTTCCTGCCGGGAACAGGACATTTCCCCGGGATGCCGAATGAGCAATCCTGTCTATCTGGCGCTGGACTTGCCCAGCCTCGGCACCGCCGTGGATCTCGCCCGCAAGGTGAAGTCGCATATCGGCGGGCTGAAGCTGGGGCTTGAGTTCTTCTGCGCCCACGGCAGCCATGGTGTGCATGAAGTCGCCAAGATCGGACTGCCCATTTTCCTCGACCTCAAGCTGCACGACATTCCGAATACAGTGGCCGGTGCCATGCAGGCGGTGAACGTGCTGGAACCGGCCATCGTCACCGTTCATGCCGGCGGCGGCCGCGCGATGATGGAAGATGCGAAGGCCGCCGCAAGCGAACGCACGAAAGTCGTCGCGGTCACTATGCTCACCAGCCTGGACGAACGAGACCTGGCGCGCACCGGTGTCGCAGGTTCGGCGCATGATCAGGTCCTGCGGCTTGCCGATCTGGCGCGGACAGCCGGGCTGGATGGCATCGTCTGTTCGGGGCACGAGATTTCCGCCGTTCACCGCGAGTGGAAGGACGGGTTCTTCGTGGTGCCCGGCCTGCGCCCCGGCGCGAATGGGACCGGCCCCGCGCAAGGGGACCAGAAACGAGTCGTGACACCGCGTGCCGCGCGCGATGCGGGGGCCAGAGTGCTGGTCGTGGGCAGGCCGATCAGCCGTGCTGGCGATCCGCTGCAGGCTGCCCGCGCGATCGAGGCGACGCTGTGATGTATCCGGCGCTGCGGGTTCCGGTCATCGCTGCTGCGGCGCTGCTGCTTGGCGGGTGTTATCAGGCTCCGCGCGATGCTTACCGTCTTGCCGAAACGCGCGAAGCCTACGCATCCGAGACGTTCGGCGAAGTCGTGTTCAGCCGTATCGCCGACAATGTGGTGATGCACACCAGCACGCTGGACCTGCCCGGAATGGGGCCGGTGCGCTCGAACGGGCTGATCGTCATCGCCGGCCAGCGCAGTATCCTGGTGGATACGGCCTGGAGCGACGCGCAGACCCGCAATATCCTCGATTACGCGGCAGATGTCCTCGGCGCACCGGTCGGCGATGCAATCGTCACCCACGCTCATCAGGACAAGATGGGCGGGATCGGCGCGCTGCGGGCGGCGGGCGTCACCAGCTGGGCGCATCCGCTGACGAATAGCGAGGCGATCGCACAGGAAATGCTGCCGGCGGACAGGGCGCTCGCATTCGACAATGGCTGGGCGATCGGACCGGCGCAGAACAGGCTTGCCCCGCTCGCCATCCACTATCCGGGCGGCGGCCACACCAGCGATAACATCGCCATCGGCGTGACCGGCACAAACATCGCCTTTGGCGGATGCCTCATCAAGGGGCGCGATGCGAAGACGCTCGGCAATCTTGCCGACGCGGATGTGGCGAATTACGCCTCGGCAGCGCGCAGTTTCGGCGCGGCGTTTCCCGCGGCGGACACTATTCTGGTCAGCCATTCTCCGCCGCAGGACCGCCGCGCCATCGCCCACACGATCGCGCTTGCGGAACGGCTCTGATCCACAATGGCGGCGGAAATCAAGATTTGCGGCGTGACGACTCCGGATGCGCTCGACGCGACCATGAGTGCCGGGGCCCACTATGTCGGTTTCGTATTCTATCCCCCATCGCCCCGCCACCTGTCGGCACCGCTGGCCAGTGACCTTGCCCGCCGGTCGGGCGACCGCATCCGCCGTATCGGCCTGTTCGTCGGTGCCGGGGACGCTCTGCTGAGCGAAGCAGTGCCGGCAGGGCAGCTGGACGGAATCCAGCTGCACGGTTCGGAACCGCCCGCTCGTGTTGCCGAGGTCAGGGCGCGGTTCGGCCTGCCCGTATGGAAGGCGCTGCCCGTCGCCAGCAGCAGCGATATCGCGGCGGCCAAAGCCTATGACGGCGCTGCGGACCTTGTCCTGTTCGATGCCAGGACCCCGAAGGGCGCATTGCCCGGCGGCATGGGGTTAGCGTTCGACTGGGGCCTGCTTGCGAACTGGCGCGGCCGCACGCCCTGGGGGTTGGCGGGCGGGCTGACGCCGGCCAATGTCGCGGAGGCTGTTCGCCGCACCGACGCGCCGCTGGTCGATACTTCGTCGGGTGTGGAAAGCGCGCCGGGTGTCAAGGATGTGGACAGGATTGCCGCCTTCTGCAAAGCGGCACGGCAATGAGCACACCCATGAGAGACATTCCCAATTCCTTTCGCGCCCAGCCGGACGAAAATGGCCATTTCGGCGCCTATGGCGGGCGCTACGTCGCCGAAACGCTGATGCCGCTGGTGCTGGATCTGGAACGCGAATACCGCGCGGCGCAGGCCGACCCTGCGTTTCGCGAACAATTCGACGACCTGCTGGAACATTACGTCGGCAGGCCCAGCCCGCTCTATTTCGCGGAACGGCTGACCGAAGCGCTCGGCGGCGCGCAGGTGTGGTTCAAGCGCGACGAGCTGAACCACACCGGCGCGCACAAGATAAACAATTGCATCGGGCAGATCCTGCTGGCGATCCGCATGGGCAAGACGCGGATCATCGCCGAAACCGGCGCGGGCCAGCATGGCGTGGCCACGGCCACGGTCTGCGCGCGTTTCGGCCTGCCCTGCACCATCTACATGGGCGCGACGGACGTGGTCCGCCAGCAGCCCAATGTGTTCCGCATGAAGCTGCTCGGGGCGGAAGTCGTGCCCGTGACCAGCGGCGCGGCGACGCTGAAGGATGCGATGAACGAAGGCATGCGCGACTGGGTCGCGAATGTGCATGACACGTTCTACATCATCGGCACTGCGGCAGGTCCGCATCCCTACCCCGAAATGGTGCGCGATTTCCAGTCGATCATCGGGCAGGAAGCACGCGAACAGATGCAGGCTCGAGTGGGCCGCCTGCCCGATCTGCTGGTCGCCTGCATCGGGGGGGGAAGTAATGCCCTGGGTCTGTTCCACCCGTTCCTCGACGATCCCGACGTGAAGATGCTCGGCGTCGAGGCTGCGGGGCATGGGCTGGACGGAAGCGAACACGCCGCGTCCCTGCTCGGCGGATCGCCCGGCGTGCTGCATGGCAACCGCACCTATCTGCTACAGGACGAGGACGGGCAGATCACCGAAGGTCATTCGATCAGCGCCGGGCTGGATTACCCCGGCATCGGCCCGGAACATGCCTGGCTGAAGGACAGCGGCCGGGTCGAATATACCGCCGTCACCGACGACGAGGCACTGGAAGCGTTCCAGCTGCTGTGCCGCACGGAAGGCATCATTCCCGCGCTGGAGCCCAGCCACGCCATCGCCGCCGTGCAGAAGCGCGCGAAGGACATGCCAACGGACAGCATCATCCTCGCCAATCTGTGCGGGCGCGGCGACAAGGACATCTTCACCGTGGCCGAAAAGCTGGGAGTGGAGATTTGAGCGAGCGGCTCGCTTCGGCTTTTGCAAAAGGCCGCCCGGCCCTCGTCTGCTTCCTCACCGCAGGCGACGGCGATACGGCCGCGAATCTCGATGCGCTGGTCGCGGGCGGCGCCGATGTGATCGAGCTCGGCATGCCCTTCACCGATCCGATGGCGGATGGCGGGACGATCCAGAATGCGAATATTCGTTCGCTGGCGAAGGGTACGCGCACTGCGGACATCATGGGGATGGCGGCGCAGTTCCGCGCCCGCCATTCCGATGTGCCGCTGGTGCTGATGGGTTATGCCAATCCGATGGTCCGCCGGGGTCCGGAATGGTTCGCCGGGCAATGTGTGAAGGCGGGCGTCGATGGCGTGATCTGCGTCGATATTCCGCCGGAAGAGGACGACGCGCTCGGCCCTGCGCTGCGTTCCAGAGGGGTCGCGCCCATTCGCCTTGCCACCCCCACCACCGACGGCAGACGTCTGCCGCGCGTTCTGGAAGGATCGGGCGGGTTTCTCTATTACGTCTCCGTCGCCGGGATCACCGGCAAGCAGCAGGCCGCGCAGGCCAGCATCAAGGACGCAGTGGCCAGGCTGAAGGCTGCTACCGATTTGCCCGTAGCGGTCGGCTTCGGCGTGCGCACGCCCGAACAGGCGGGCGCCATCGCCCGGGTCGCCGATGGCGTGGTCGTCGGGTCCGCGCTGGTCGAACTGGTCGCGGAGCATGGCGAGGATGCGCCGGAACATCTCCGTGCCCTCACCGCATCGCTGGCGCAGGCGGTTCACGCCGCGCGAAAGGATTGACATGAGCTGGTTCAACAAGGTTCGCAATTCCCTGCCATTCCTGCCGAAGCGGGAATCGCCCGACACGCTGTGGATCAAGTGCCCCGGCTGTCAGGAAATGGTCTTCGCAAGGGAATATCACGAGAATCTCGAAGTCTGCCCGCGCTGCGATCACCACGGGCGGATCGGTGCCGACCGCCGGCTGGAGCAGGTGCTGGACGAAGGGTATGATGTGCTTCCGCAGCCCGAGGTGCGCGAAGATCCGCTGAAATTCCGTGATACCAAGCCCTATGTGCAAAGGCTGAAGCTGGCGCGGGCGAAGAACCCGCACCGCGATGCCTTCACCGTCGGTTCGGGGACGATCGAGGGGCATCCGGCCGTGGTCGGCGTGCAGGATTTCGGCTTCATGGGCGGCAGCATGGGCATGGCGGTGGGCTCCGCCTTCTGCGCCGGTGCCCAGCGTGCGCTTGAACGCGGCTGCGCCTACATCGTCGTCACGGCGGCAGGCGGCGCGCGGATGCAGGAAGGCATCCTCAGCCTGATGCAGATGCCCAAGGCCACGGTGATGACGCGGCGCCTTCGCGACGCCGGCCTGCCCTATATCGTGGTGCTGACTGATCCGACGACCGGGGGCGTTACCGCCAGCTATGCCATGCTGGGCGACGTGCAGATCGCCGAGCCCGGCGCGCTGATCGGTTTCGCCGGCCAGCGCGTCATCCAGGACACGATTCGCGAGAAACTGCCCGAAGGGTTCCAGCGGGCGGAATATCTGCACCGGCACGGAATGGTCGACATGGTGGTCCAGCGCAGCGATCTGCGCAGCACATTGGCGGCGATGCTGGATTATCTGCAACCCCGCGCGGCAGCCTGAGGCAGGAATGCCGGGCGCGATCGGCGATTTCGCACGGTCGGACAATCCTGCCGTGCAAAGGCAACTGGACCGGCTGGCAAGGCTCAGTGTGCCGCAGGGGCGGCTGGGCACCGATACGATCCGCACGCTGCTTGGCCGGCTGGGCAATCCGCAGGACCGGCTGCCGCCAGTCTTTCATGTCGCGGGCACGAATGGGAAAGGTTCCACCTGCGCTTTCCTGCGCGCGATGATGGAGGCGGATGGCCTGCGCGTCCATGTCGCCACCAGTCCGCATCTGGTGCGCTTCAACGAACGCATTCGTCTGGCTGGCAAACTGATCGGGGACAGCGCTCTTGCCGCGGTTCTGGCGGAGGTTTTGGATGCCGGGGCCGATCTGGCGCCGAGTTTCTTCGAAGCCACCATCGCTGCAACGCTGCTGGAATTTTCCCGCATGCCGGCCGATGCCTGTGTCGTGGAGGTCGGCCTCGGTGGACGGTTCGACGCCACCAATGTCTTCGCCCACCCCGCCGCCTGCGGCATCGCCGCGCTCGGGATCGATCATGAACAGTTCCTCCTGGTACCGGAAGAAGGAACGCCCGAACAGCCGCTGGCGCGAATCGCCTTCGAGAAGGCCGGGATCGTTCGCCCTGGATCGAATCTCGTTACCCTGTCCTATCCGCCCGACGCTGAACTGGAGGTCGAACGCGCGGCCATGGCGGCGGGTGCGCCGCTGGCGATGCGGAGCCGGCACTGGACCTCCGGGGCAGACGCGACCTTCCTCGAATATGAGGACCGGCATGGCCATCTCACCCTGCCGCTTCCATCGCTGCCGGGCCTGCACCAGGCAGACAATGCCGCCCTTGCCATCGCGATGTTGCGGCATCAGGATTTCGTCGCCGTTTCGCCCGATGCGATGGCTGCCGGCATTCGCCATGCGCGGTGGCCCGCACGCATGCAGGCCATCAGGACCGGCCCTCTGGCCGTCGCGGCGGGCAGCCACGCTCTATGGCTGGACGGAGGCCATAACCGCGACGCGGGTGGCGCCATCGCCCGGCACTTTGCCGAGCAGCGCCTGCACCTCATCGTCGGGATGCTCGCCAACAAGGATCCGGGGGCCTTGATCGATGCGCTCGGCGACAGGCTCGCCAGCATCACCGCCGTTCCGGTGCCGGGGCATGAATTTCATCGACAGGATAGCTTCGGCAGCGGCGTGCAGAGGGCCTACGACGTTCTCGAAGCCTTGCAGGCCATACCGCCCGACGGTCTGCCGGTGCTCATCGGCGGATCGCTCTACCTTGCCGGAAACGTGCTGCGGCTGTCCGGCGAGGTCCCGGACTAGGTGCGGTCGAGCCCATACTTTCAGGCCAATACTCTCAGGCCAATACTCTCAGGCCGGTGCGATACCTTCGTCGGGAATGACGACGCCCGACTTCTCAGGTCCCAATCGGGCGATACGCACCCACTCCACGATGCACAGCACCACGGCGAACATGCCGATGGCCGTGGTCAGGATGAACACGTCGTAATAGCCCTGCTCCTCGATCATCTTGCCCAGCGCACCGCGTCCCAAGGTGCCGACCAGCAAGGTCAGCGATGACAGCAGCGCATATTGAACGGCGCTGTAGCCCTTCGACACGATGGACGAGAGATAGGCCACGAAGGCAGCTCCCGCGATGCCGACGGCGACGTTCTCGCCCGCAATCGCCATCATCAGCTTGGCCAGCCGGGCGTCGCCACCTGTCTGGGTAACCAGCCAGGCGAATCCCGTCGCATTGCTCACCGCCTCCATCGTCCTCCCGCCCAGCGCCAGATCGGCGTAAAGCAGGTTCGTGGCAGCCGCCAGAAACGCGCCGAGAGTCAGCGTCAGCATACGTCCGATGGCGGTCAGCAGATAGCCACCCAGCGCCAGGCCGAGAATCAAGGCGCCGACGCCGAAAAACTTGGACGCGACCGCAACCTCGTCCTTCGTATATTCCAGCTCGCCCAGATAGAATGGATAGGCGAAACTGCCCCATATTGCATCGGTGATCCGGTAAGTCAGCACCAGAGCGAAGACGATGATCAGCGCCCAGCCGAGGCGCCCGACGAAATCGGTCAGCGGCAGGACCAAGGCACGATAAAGGTGATCCATCGCCCGCTCGCCCGTTGTAGCGGCAGGCCGGGTTTCCCGCACCAGGTGCTGGCCGGACCGCTGCATCTTCACCAGCCATGCCGCGATCAGCGACGGCAGGACCACGGTCGCCACGACGATCAGCGGACCCATGGTGGAAATGAATTCGACCGAATCGGGCCGAGCTTCCGGGTCGCTGCCGAGCGACCGGATCATGAAAACCCCGACGGTCACCAGTGCCCAGCCCCAGAGCAGTCCAACGGCGGCAAGGGCAATGCCGCGCACGCGCGGGGTGAGTTCGCCTTCGTTGCGCATGGCAACCATGGCGTCGACATCTTCGGCATCGGGCGCGGAGGCGTCGGTATCGGGCGCCCACAGACCCGCGAAGCCGACCACCAGCATGACTGCGCCCATTACCATGTAGACCGTTGGCCAGTCGGTTCGTTCGGCCAGAAACAGGGCAAGAGCGCCACCAACCAGCGCGGCCACGCGGTAGCCCATCTGATAGACTGTCGAAAGGATGTCGATGGTTGCTACATCGTCGGCAACATCCACGCGCCATGCATCGATAACCACGTCCTGCGTCGCACTGGCGAAGGCACCGATCCCTGCCAGAAGCGAGAAGACGCCGAGCGCGCCGAGAGGGTCCAGAGTTGACAGGATGACGAGGATGGCACCGAGCAGGATCTGCGCCGTCACGATCCACTGCTTGCGTTTACCCAGGCGGCGCAGGCCGGGAATATCGACCCGGTCGAGCGCCGGCGACCAGAGGAACTTGAAAGCATAGGCGAGTCCGATCAGCGAAAACACGCCCATTGTTTCAAGATCGACCTCGGCATCGGAAAGCCAGGCGTAAAGCGTGCCCAGCAACAGCGCATAGGGCAGGCCGGCGGCAAAACCGAACAGCAGCATATAGGCGGTTTTCGGATGCCTCAGCGCCCGTGCCACCTTGCGCCAGCCGGGCTTGCCGTCCTGTTCCGCCGTTTCCGCCATATACGCCCGTCCCTTTTTTCGTGCTACGATCTGATGTAGCCTTAACAACGCGCTGGATTAAGGGAAGCCTGCAATGAACGACAGCCGAACACCCGTCGTCCGTAATGAACCGGCAGAGGGCGGCAGCCCGACTGCGGGCATGCTCGCCCTGGCCGAAAGGATCGCTGCGGGCGGGGGAAGCGGCAGGCATGATGAAGTGCAGCATATCCGTCATGTGCCGGCCAGCGTCTATACCGACCCTGCCCATTGGGCGCGCGAGAAGACCGCTCTGTTCGATCGGATGCCGCAGGTAATCGCCCCTTCGGCCCTGCTGCCCGGCCCCGGCATGGCCGTGCCGCATGATGCGACCGGGCGTCCCCTGCTCGTCACGCGTGACAGGCAGGGAAAGGTTCACGTGTTTCTCAACGTGTGCCGCCATCGCGGCACCAGGCTTGTCGAAGGAACGGAGGTGCAGTGTGCCGGGCGGCTCGTCTGCCCCTATCACGCCTGGACCTACAGGCTCGACGGTGCGCTGATCGCCCTGCCCCGGCCCGATACCTTTCCCGAACTGGACAAGAACGACTTCGGCCTCGTCGAGCTACCCTCACGCGAAACCGGCGGTCTTATCTGGTTTTCCCCTGCCGAAGAGGCCGACTTTACCCATGCCGAAGCCCTGGGCGAGGATTTCGATGCGCTCGGCATGGCGGAGCATGTGCTTTACAGGCGACGAACGCACCGCGTTGCGGGCAATTGGAAGCTCATCATGGATGCCTTCCTTGAAAGCTACCATGTCACGCGGCTTCATTCGCAGACCATCGGGGCTTTCTTCAAGGACGGTATTACCGCGGGCGATCTGATCGGCCCGCATCAGCGATCGGCTGTCGGGCGGGCGGAGGATCTGATCGACCCTGCGGCAATGGACATGGCGGCGATGCGGCGGCATATCACTTTCGCCTATCAACTTTTGCCTGCGACCGTGATCGTTCCCAGCCCGGATTATTTCAACATACTGGTGCTGATGCCGCGCAGCGAAAGTGAAACTGTGGTCGAAGATTTCATGCTCATTCCCGAAGAACCGCAGACTGACAAGGCGCGCGCTCATTGGGAGAAGAGCTGGAACCTGCTCGACGGCGGGGTCTTCGCGGCGGAAGATTTTCGTGCTGCCGAACTTGGGCAACAGGGCCTTTCCAGCGGCGCGATAACGCAATTGTCGCTCGGCACCCTGGAAACCGGAATACATCGCTTCCATGAAACGCTCGAAGGGATCCTGCGCGCTTCGAACTGACTGCTTGGCTCGTTCCCGCTCTGCCCCTATTGCCCCTGCATGACCAATAAAAGTGACAACAAGTCCTGGGATCCCGCTGGCGATCGGCCCGAAGGCCATCGTATTGCCAAGCTGCTGGCGCGCGCAGGTGTCGCAAGCCGCCGCGAAGTGGAACGCATGATCGCCGATGGACGAGTCGCGATCGACGGCAAGGTGCTTGATACGGCAGCGACGATCCTTCCCGATCTGAAGGGTGTCACCGTGGATGGCAAGGCCGTCGGCAAACCCGAAGCGGCACGCCTGTTCGTCTTTCACAAACCCACCGGCATGCTGACGGCGGAACGGGATTTCTCCGGTCGTCCTACCATCTACACGGCCCTGCGGAATGCCTTGCCCAAAGACGCGCCGCGGGTCATGCCGATCGGCCGGCTCGACATGAACACCGAAGGCCTGCTGCTGCTTACCAATGATGGAGAGCTGAAGCGAGCGATGGAACTGCCCGGCACCGGAATGCCGCGCACCTACCGCGCGCGCACTTTCGGCGGCATCACGCAGGCGCAGCTTGAAGAACTCATTCACGGCATCACCATCGACGGCGTTCGCTACGGGCGCATCGATGCCAATCTTGAAAGGGGCAAGGGTGTGAACCAGTGGATCGAACTCACCCTGACGGAAGGGAAGAACCGCGAGGTACGGCGCATCCTCGAACATTTCGGGTTGGAAGTGTCGCGCCTGATGCGGCTCGCCTATGGCCCCTACACACTGGGAGATGTGCAGAAGGGCCGCGTTTCCGAAGTCCCGCAGAAGGACGTCGAACGGCTGCGTAAGGAATTGCTGCGCGGAACGCCGGAGCAGGCAGCGAAAACGCGCCTCTCGCGGGCGCAGAACCGGCGATGAGGATCATCGCCGGCAAATGGCGCGGCCGCAACCTGGCGGCACCAAAGGGCGAATTAACGCGCCCGACAGCTGACCGGATGCGCGAAACCCTGTTCAGCATGCTGAATAGCCGCCTCGGCACGTTCGAGGGCCTGACCGTCGCCGATATGTTCGCAGGCTCCGGTGCGCTGGGGCTCGAGGCTCTGTCGCGCGGGGCATCCTACTGCCTTTTCGTGGAACAGGATGAGACCGCCCTCTCGGTCATCCGCAAGAATGTTGCCTCACTCGATGCAAGACTGAACAGCGATGTTCGCGCCGGATCGGTCCTGTCGCTTGGGCCGGCCAAGGTTCCTCACGATCTCATTTTGCTCGACCCGCCTTATGAAACCGGCGCTGGGCCTGTCGCATTGGAACGGTTGCTCCGGCTCGGGTGGATTGGCCCTGCTACCTGGATCGCTCTGGAGACCGGTGCCAGAGAAGATGTGCTGTTGAAAAGCTTTGATGTCGAAGCAGAACGCAAGGTCGGCAAGGGGAAGCTGCGCCTGTTGCGTCTGCGCCGCGCTGCGGACGCTTCGGCAGAATAGAGCGCGCACGCAATAACGGGCACCTTTTCAGGCACCCGTTTTCGCATTACCGACTTCGGCCTGCAGTCGCGATCAGCGGCTGCGGGGACCGGCTTCACCCGGGAAATAGTTCAGCGGGCGATCGACCCCCGGGCCGCGGCGACCGGCTTCCCACGGGTTCATGCAATTATCGGACCTGTTGTTGCTGCAGATCGGGTATTCGCCCTGATGCGGAGCAGGTATGTTCTGCACGGTCGCATTGCTGACGTAATTGATACGCGCATTGCTGTTCATCGCGGAAGTGTTCATGCCGGCCCTGTTCGTGGCCATGTTGTTGGCCATTGGCGGCGTGGCCCCGTTCATCTGCGCTTCGATCGATGCCCAGGCCTGCGTGCGCTGCTGCGGGGTCATGGCGAGAACGCGGCTGCGTTGTTCGGCATTCAGTGCCCACCAGCCTTCGCGCTGCTGCGGCGTCAGCGACCAGAAATATTCCTGCGTGCTGCGATCCCATCTCTGATAGTCAGTGCGATTTTCATCGGCCCAATCCATGTATGTCTGCTGCTGCATCTGGTTCATCGGGAACGCATCGGCGCTCATGGTGGCCGATGTCTGGGCGCTTGCGGCGGCAGGCATTACGCCCATTGCGAGGGCGGCTGCTCCGGCGAGGATAAGATTTTTCATAATTCGTCACTCCATTCTGCTACTTGCCGAGTCTACGCAATAGCTCGCCACTTGTTCCGGCAACGCTTGCTTCCGGGCATGATGTTCCCTAGCTGTTCACCCCTGACATGACCGATCGCTACCCTCACCCCCCCTTGGCAGACACAACCGGAGCCGGCGACGTTCCGCCCTATGCGGCCAATCTCAATCCGCCGCAGCGCGAGGCCGTGCTGACGGTGGAAGGGCCGGTTCTGATGCTGGCGGGTGCCGGTACGGGGAAAACCGCTGCCCTTACGGCAAGGCTTGCCCATCTGGTCGCCACGCGGCGCGCCTGGCCGAGCGAGATCCTGTGCGTCACCTTCACCAACAAGGCGGCGCGCGAAATGCGCGAACGGGTCGGGCATCATATCGGGCCCGCCGTGGAAGGCATGCCATGGCTCGGCACGTTTCATTCGATCGGAGCGAAAATGCTCCGCCGCCATGCGGAACTGGTCGGCCTGCAATCCAATTACACGATCATCGATACAGACGATCAGATACGGCTGCTGAAGCAGCTGATCTCCGATCAGGATCTGGATGAGAAACGCTGGCCGGCTCGCCAGCTGGCAGGGCTGCTCGACAGGTGGAAAAATCGCGGGCTGAACCCCGAAGATCTCGATGCTACCGAGAACGAAGCCTATGCGAACGGCCGGGGGCAGGCGATGTACCGCTTGTACCAGGACCGGCTGAAGGCCCTGAATGCCTGCGATTTTGGCGATCTCCTGCTTCACATGCTGAACATCTTCCGCCGTGAAAGCAGCGTGCTGGAACAATATCAGCAGCGTTTCAAATACATCCTCGTCGACGAATATCAGGATACCAACCAGGTGCAGTATCTCTGGCTACGCCTGCTGGCGCAGGCCCGCAAGAACATCTGTGTCGTGGGCGATGACGACCAGTCGATCTACAGCTGGCGCGGTGCGGAGGTGGCCAATATCCTGCGCTTCGAAAAGGATTTCCCCGGCACCAAGGTCGTGAAGCTGGAGCAGAACTACCGCTCCACGCCGCATATTCTGGCGGCGGCTTCGGGGCTGATCCACACGAATAGCGAGCGGCTGGACAAGACACTCTGGACCGAATTCGAAGGAGGCGACAAGGTCCGGATCATCGGTATCTGGGACGGGCCTGAAGAAGCACGACGCGTCGGCGAGGAGATCGAACGGCTCGAGCGGGAGGGCGCTTCGCTGGATCAGGTCGCCATTTTGGTCCGCGCGCAATATCAGACGCGCGAATTCGAGGATCGCTTCATTCAGATCGGGCTCAATTACAAGATCATCGGCGGTTTCCGTTTCTACGAACGCGCCGAGATTCGCGATGCGCTGGCCTATCTGCGCGTGATTGCCCAGCCGCAGGACGATCTCGCCTTCGAACGCATCTACAATCAGCCGAAGCGCGGGTTAGGTGCGAAGACGCTCGAGAAACTGCACAGCCATGCGCGCGCGACTTCGTTACCGCTGGCGGCAGCGGCCCTCGAACTCGCGGACAGCGACGAACTGCCGAAGCGCGCGGCGGGCACCATCGGTGCATTGATGCGCAATTTCCTGCACTGGCGGAGCCTGGCCGACACGATTTCGCCTTCGGAACTGCTGCGGCAGGTGGTGGAGGAATCGGGTTATGAAGCCATGCTCCAGGCCGACAAGTCCGCAGAAAGCGCGGGCCGACTTGAGAATCTGTCGGAACTGGCCCGCGCGATGGAGGAATATGAGACGCTGGGCGACTTCCTCGAACATGTCAGCCTGGTGATGGATAATGAGCGCGCTGACGATGGTGAAAAGATCACGATCATGACGATGCATGCGGCCAAGGGGCTGGAGTTCGACAATGTCTTCCTGCCCGGTTGGGAGGAAGGCGTCTTTCCAAGTCAGCGGAGTCTGGACGAAGGCGGCCTTGCCAGCCTGGAGGAGGAACGCCGCCTTGCTTACGTCGCGATCACCCGCGCACGGCGGCATTGCACGATACTGCACGCGGCAAACCGGCGCATTTACGGCCAATGGACAAGTTCGATACCGTCACGATTTGTGGAAGAGTTGCCCCAGGCGAATGTCGAGCGGGAGACCACGATGACCGGGGGTGCTTCGCTATGGCGCGCAAATTGGACCGAAACGGAAGATCCCTTCGCACATCTGGTCGCCAGCCGCCCGGATCGCAGCCAGCAGCGCGGCCCCGGCTGGCAGCGTGCGCTCACCACCGGCTATGACACCAGACCCGTGCGCGTGAAGGAACCCGGCCGCAGTGCTGCCAGCTTCGCCGCCAAGCCGCGCGGCGACGTCGCGCTGGGCGATCGGGTGTTCCATGACAAATTCGGTTATGGCACGGTGATCGGGCAGGAAGGGAACAAGCTCGAAATCGATTTCGAACAAAGCGGCGTCAAACGCGTGATCGACAGTTTCGTGAAACCGGCAGACTGAATGCCACGGCTGCTTCGCCGCGGCATAAGGCGCAGGCCAGGCTCAGTTCAGTGCGGAAACACCCAGGAAGCCGGGAACGGGTCCATTCCAGTCCGCGTCGGTCACATCGCCATCCAGATGCGTCACTGCCTTCTGCGGCTTCGCCTTCGCATCGGGTTGACGCGAATTCCTGCCGCGACGGCTTCCGGATGGATCGGTCGGACGCGATCTATCGTCCGCACCGCCGTCTCGTGTGCTCCGCGAATCACGCCGAGGCGTTTCTTCGGAGCCGGTGCTGTTCGCTCCCTCGTTCGGTGCGGCGGGCTTGCGGCGGCTGCGCTTCGGCTTCTCTTTAGGCTGCTCTTCGATAGGGCCGCCATGATCCCGTTCTGGCGACGACCTGACCGGCACGGGGTTCAGAATGTCTTCCTTGCCGAAGGTCGGGATGGGAATGCCGGTCAGCTTCTCCACATTCGCGATCGCTTCGGCATCGTCAGCCGTCACGAAAGTGAACGCACGCCCCTTGGCGCCCGCCCTGCCGGTCCGGCCGATGCGGTGGACATAATCGTCGGGATGCCACGGCGTGTCGTAATTGAACACATGGCTGACATCCTTCACGTCCAGCCCGCGCGCAGCGACGTCGCTGGCGACGAGGATGTTGATATCCCCATCCTTGAACCGCTGCAACTCGCGGTTGCGCGTGTTCTGATCGATGTCGCCGTGGATTTCGCCCGCGGCGTAGCCTTCCTTCTGCAGCGTCTTGGCCAGGTCGCGAACGGTTGTCTTGCGGTTCGAAAAGACGATGGCCGTCCGCACGTCGTCCGTGCGCAGGAAGTGGCGCAGCGCCTCCTTCTTCTTGCGCGGCGATACCGGAACCTTGAACTGCTGGATATTCTCGTTCGCCGTGGCGGCACGCGCGACCTCGATCCGCTTCGGATTGACGAGGAACTTCTTCGCCAGTTTTTCGATTGGCGGCGGCATGGTGGCGGAAAACAGCATGGTCTGGCGCGGCACCGGCAATTTGTCGCAGATGAATTCGATATCGGGAATGAAACCCATGTCGAGCATGCGATCCGCCTCATCGATGACGAGCAATTCGCATCCGTTCAGCAGGATCTTCCCGCGCTCGAACAGATCCATCAATCTGCCCGGAGTCGCAATCAGGACGTCGACACCTTCATCCAGCGCTCGCACCTGATCGCCCATCTGAACCCCGCCGATCAGCAGCGCCATTTTCAGATCGTGGTTCTCGCCGTATTTGTCGAAATTCTCGGCGACCTGAGCGGCCAGTTCACGGGTGGGTTCGAGTATCAGCGAGCGCGGCATCCGGGCACGGCGTCGGCCGCTCGCCAGCACGTCGATCATCGGCAGGACGAAACTTGCCGTCTTTCCAGTGCCGGTCTGCGCGATGCCAACGAGATCCTTCATCATCAGCACGGCGGGAATGGCCTGCGCCTGGATCGGAGTCGGCTCGGTATAGCCCGCAGTTTCGACCGCTTTCAGCAGTTCGTCGGAAAGGCCGAGATCGGCGAATGTCATTATGGCAAATATGTCCGGATAAATGGGCAACACGCCCGTTTGGCCCACGGGCACGCGCCCGCGACGGTTCACCCGGCCGTGCAGGCCCAAGGAAACCGGGCGTCCTTTGCGGGTTCACGGTGCAAAAGTCAATATTCCTATGCGGGACGCCCCTTTGCCCCGTGCCGGTTAAAAGAGTCAGTCGGCCGGCACCAGCTGTCTCAACCCCGCGATTTCGCATCGCGCTCCGCTGCGTGCCTGCAACATGTCGCGCTGTTCGCACAGCATCCCGTCTCCTGCAGGCTCGACATAGAAACCGGAGTAGAAATCGGTGGCGCTGCATGCATTGTCCATGACGGCACTGATCATCTGACGGTCCTGCATGTAGAAGACCAGCCGGTTGCTTTCCAGCGCCTGCACGGCCCGGATCGAGGAGAGAGGCAGGCATTCGCTGCGCGGCCGCTCCATCATGCGCCGCGTCTGGACCCGCGCACCCTGCGTTATCAATTGCTGCCGCGATACGGCCGAAAGTGGCGAGATGCGGATCGTAACCCGGCGTTCGATACGTACCTGGTGCTGTATCGCGGCCCGCTCCATCGCCTCGAGCGCAACCCAGCCATGATCCGGAACAGCGCCCGCCTCCGCGACGGGGGTTGCCGCCAGGGACATGGAAGACCGCAGCACGGCCACGAAGCCGATCAGCAGGGCGGCAGGCATGAGGGCACGCGACATTCGCATCGATGGTAAAGCCACCCTCATGGATTTCAAGCCAGCATGGCCCCGAACAGACATGATGGGCGGCCTAGAGATAAACGCTTGAATATCCGCTTAATCGCAGCTGCGCCTTGCATGAACCGGGTGGCGGGCAACGCCTTTTCTGTGCCAGACACGGATGACGATGCAGATGAAGACCTTTCTGGAAGAAGCTGCCGGGCTGCTCGGCGCGCGCGGACTGACAAGCGATGCCGGATCCATGGCACCGTGGCTGACCGACTGGCGTGGCCGCTACCATGGGCGCGCGTGTGCGATGGCCCTGCCCCGATCCACTGAGGAAGTCGCTAAACTCGTCGCACTCTGCGCGCGCTACCGTGTTCCCGTGGTCCCACAGGGGGGCAACAGCGGCATGTCGGGCGGTGCGACCCCGGATGCATCGGGTAACGCGTTGCTGCTGTCGCTGCGCCGGATGGACACGATCCGCAGCCTGGACCGCGAGGCGCGCCAGATTACCTGTGACGCAGGGGTCATCCTCCAGACCTTGCAGGAAGCGGCCCTGGCCGAAGATCTGCGCTTTCCGCTCACCCTTGGCGGCAGGGGGTCGGCCACCGTCGGCGGACTCGTCTCCACCAATGCCGGCGGAACGCAGGTGCTGCGGCACGGATCGATGCGCGCCCAGGTGCTGGGGCTGGAGGCGGTGCTGGCGAATGGCGAGATATTAGACGCGCTGGTGCCCTTGAAGAAGGACAATCGCGGGTTCGACCTGAAGCAATTGCTGATCGGATCCGAAGGCACACTGGGCATCGTGACAGCGGCGACGCTCCGGCTCGTATCCCCCGTGGGCGGGCGCATGGTCGCCTGGGCCGGCGTTGACGACGTGCGACAGGCCCGGCAGCTTCTGCTGCGCCTCCAGGAACATGCACCTGAAAAGCTGGAAGGTTTCGAGATCATGCCAGCCCAGGCGATAAACGCGGTGCGCGATTATCTGCCCGGTGCGCGCCTGCCGCTCGCCGGCAATCATCCGTGGCATGTTCTGATCGAGCTGGTGCATGCTTCGCAAGAAGAATCGCGAGTGAAGGGCGAGATGGAAAGCCTGCTTAGCGGGGCCTTGGAAAGCGATCTGATCGGCGATGCGACGATCGCGGCGAATGAGGCCCAGGCAGAACATTTCTGGACCCTGCGTGATTCGATCTCCGCAGCGGAACGCGCGATCGGCCCGGCGATGCAGCATGACATCTCGGTGCCGGTAGCCGGGATGGCGGAGTTCATCGCCAGGGCGATCCCGCTGGTGGAAGCACGGTTTCCGGGCACCAGGGCGACCGCGTTCGGTCATATGGGCGATGGCAATGTGCATTTTCACGTGCTTGCCCCTGCCGGCGCGGAACCGGGCGTGTGGGAAAGCGAAGTTGGTCAGCCGATAAGCCGGTTCGTGCATGATCTGGTTACATCGGAAGGGGGTTCCATCAGCGCGGAACACGGTATCGGGCAGATGAAGCGGGACGAACTCGGCAGGACGGGCGATCCGGTCCATCTGGCCCTGATGCAAACGGTGAAGGCAGCGCTCGATCCGCAGGGCATTCTCAACCCCGGCAAGCTGGTGCCGGTTGCAACCGGTGGCGGTAATCCGTAAGGCGCAACGCTTCACACGGGCGGCAATGCCTGCCGTCCTTCACCGTTTGCCCCCTTGTGACTTGGAGAGATCCCGATGGCCAGCGCGCCTCAGCCCACCCTGCCCTTGTTCTACAAGGATCTGATGCCTCTCAACAGCCGCGACCATGCCGATTACCGCAGCAAGACGATGGACAGGGCAGATTGGCTGATCGGCCAGCATGCCATTCCCCTGACCGTCGACGAATTCGCGCAGGCGCAGCGCCATTACCCGATCATCTTTTCATCCGGTGCAAACCCGCTTCCGCTTGCCCTGATGGGCCTGAATGAAGGCGTGAACACTTTCGTGGACGAAGACGGCAAGATCAGTGAGCCTGTTTACATTCCGGCCTATGTACGCCGCTATCCCTATCTGCTGGCCAAGCTCAACGATAACAGTGAAGAGCTTTCGCTCTGCTTCGATCCCACCTGCGAGGCGATCGGCGATTACGACGAAGGCGACCGTCTGTTCGATGATGAGAAGAAGCCATCCGAAGCCACGCAGGGAATTCTGACTTTCTGCCAGCGTTTCGAAGAAGCCGGAGCGCGAACCAAGACCTTCATCGAGGAACTGCAGAAGCATGATCTGCTGATGGATGGCGAGATTGCCATCACCTCGCCCGAGAATCCCGACAAGCCCTTCGTCTATCGTGGCTTCCAGATGGTCAACCAGGACAAATTGCGGGAGCTGCGCGGTGATACTCTGCGGGGCTGGAACCAGAACGGCCTGATCGCCCTGATCTACGCCCACATGATGTCGCTGGACCTGATGCGGAACATCTTTGGTCGCCAGGTCGGCCAGGGCAAGGGACCCAAGCCGCAGGAGCAGTTCAGCGAGGGCAGCGGTACGGCGGGCAGTTTCGATCCGGTGAACTGAAATCATCTGGCCGATTCGGAAGGATGGCCAGACCTGACTGGCGAGGCGGCAAAAGGACTGGATTTCGCGACAGGCCGAACCTTGTAAAAAGGGTCGGCCTGTCCCATTTCAAACGCATCCGGCGGTGCCCCCCCTCATAGCCCGCCGGACTGGCGCATTCATTTGCGCTTCCTCCCTGAACCTTGGCCACCTCGTGCATCTTGCACGGGGTGGTTCTTTTTTCTTATTCGGCTGCCAGTCGGCCCCCAGAGGCGGACATCGCCATATCGGCAACCCGGCTCGCCAGATGGCTGCAAAACCCTGTCAGCAGATCACATAAATCATCGAAACCCGAACTCGGCTCGGTCATCAGGTCGTCCAGATATAACGACCGGCATATTTCCAGCTGCAGGGCATGGACATTCCGTGCGGGTGCACCGTGCCGGTCGAGGATATAGCCGCCCGCATAAGGACGATTGTGCGCCGCGTCATGTCCGTGCAGGTTCAGAAAATGCAAAGCCTGAGCGGCGAGCCGGGGCGCGCAGCTACCGCCGAACCGGTCGCCAATGACGAAGCGCGCGGCCGGATGCCGCCCTTCCGAACGTAGCGGGGGCATGGAGTGCAGATCGAGCAGAAGAACCGCCGCCCAACGATCGCGCATGATCCCGAGCGCCTTGGCAAGAGCCGCGTGATAGGGGCGATGCACCATTTCAATACGGCTCTGGAGGTCGGCGGCGGGCAATCTCCCGCGCCAGATCTCACCCGTATCCGGCAATCGCCGCGGCACCAGGCCTAGGCCGCTGCGGGCGCGCCGATTGCCGCCTGGCCGCACGTCGTTTTCGGGGCTTTTACCGCTCACCATGCTCCAGTCGATATCGTCTGAAGATCGGTTGAGATCGATCACGGCACGGGGCACATGCGCAATCAGGCTTGCCGCGCCGACACGGGACGCGATATTCAGAGCGAGGAGATCGGCGAAGCGATCCTCCAGCTTGATCGACACGCTGGCGAAGTGGCGCATGTCCTGCGCCAGATCGGCCCCGTACACGCGCCCACCGTGCGGTGCGGCGATCAACAGCGGAACGGCGCAATCCGTACTGCCTGACATTGTAAACGGAGCGACATCGCGCCAGGAAGTCATCGGTTCGGTCGTCGCATCGTTCATCATGCCGGGATGTACGTTTGCAGATGGTGTGTCAAAATCGTCCAGCTTCGGTTTTGCCAAAGATTTCTTAAGCGATCCGGGCTACCGGAATGACCATGAGCAATTCACCGGACCGCCTGCGCATCCTTCTGGCCGAAGATGACGAACCGATGCGAACCTATCTGACGCGTGCTTTGGAAAACGCGGGCTATGCCGTGACAGGCGTGGCTTGTGGCACCGAGGCGGTTCCTCTGCTGAGTGACGGCTACGATCTGCTGCTGTCCGATATCGTTATGCCCGAAATGGATGGCATCGAACTGGCACAGAGATGCAGCGAGATCAGCCCCGGCACGATGGTCATGTTCATCACCGGATTCGCAGCGGTCACGCTGAAGGCCAGCAGGGAGCAGCCGCAGGCGAAGGTATTGTCGAAGCCGTTTCACCTTAAGGATCTTGTTCTTGAGGTTGAGCGTGTGTTTGCGGGCACTGCGGCGATAAGCCTCTGACATTTGCCTGAACACTTCAGAAATGGTCTTGCACGCATAGTGCAGCCCCGCTAAGGGGCTGCTTCCCGAAAGGTGTTTCGCCAGCCGGGTACTGCGTAACGTGTGGGCGTATAGCTCAGTGGTAGAGCACTGTGTTGACATCGCAGGGGTCGGAAGTTCAACTCTTCCTACGCCCACCATCGCAACCTTCTGAAAGTTCATGACATGCCCTCCCATATAGGGGAGCTATTCCGGAATTGCCTGCGGTGCCGGCGCGGTTAGACCCTGTGGAAATAATAAGGCACTCTGCAGAAAATTAGGACACAAAGCCTCGCCGGAGGGTTTCTCCGGCGAGGCTTTGTAATTTTTCAGGAGAGTTCAGGCGAAATTGGTGTGAAGCGCCAGCTGCTCCAGACCGTCGAACCGGCTGCCTTCGGTAAACAGGCCAGCGCCCGTAGCAAATTCACCGTCGTTAAACGGGGCGAAAGCAGCCATGTCGACCATGTTGCGGGCGCCCCCATGGTGATGGGAACCTGCGCCCGACGCCAGCAGCTGATCCATACTGTCGCCGGCAAACAGTTCGGCACCATCGAGCAGGACTTCGGGAGCGGCTGCGATAGCCGTTCCGCCTATTCCGCCGCTGGCTGCAAGGACGTTCGCCAGGGATGCCGAAATGGTTCCGGCAGCGTCGAAATTGCCGCCAAGGTTGATGAAGTCGCCCAGCGATACCGATGATGTCCCGATCAGCACGAAAGCGAAATCCGCGCCCCCGCCATTCACGTCACCAAAGACAACGGTGACTTTTCCAAGCGCGGTATTGGGGCCGGAATAGCCGGGAATGTCGATGCCGAGCGATTTTTCAGCAGCATTCAGATTGCCGAATGTCTTGGTATAGAGTTCGCCAGCCTGCCCGCTTCCCTTTTTTACGAAGACGAAGCCCTGCTGGCCATCAACTCCGGTATTGGCATCGATCAGCCCCAGGTCGATCCTGTCGGTGCCGGATACGAAATCGGTGACGATGTCCAGCGACACCGGCCCCGACTTGCTCGCAACCGTCGTCGAGTTGATTTCGGCGAAGAAAATATCGCTGCCAGCACCGCCCGTCAGGACGTCGATTCCATTGCCGCCTACCAGCGTGTCATTGCCGGCATCCCCGGTCAGAACATTACCAACATTGTTCCCGACAAGCAGATCGTCGCCCGAACCGCCCACTGCATTTTCGATCACTGTGCCATAGGCTATGCCGACATTGTCGGTCAGCTGCCCGACGACCGGGTTCTGCTGGAGAGCCGCCATATTGGCATCATAGGTCGCGCGCGTAATCGGGCCGAAACCTGCCTCCGCCCGGTTGGCATTCACTTCTTCGAAGGACGGGGCCGTGTCGAAGGTTACGCCGCCGATGCTGGAGAGCGAACCCTCGCGCAGATCGATGATCTGATTACTGGCATAGCCCGAGGCATCCAGCGTATCGATGCCCCCCGCATCCCAGATCGCCATGACCGGCGCGGGCGTCAGATCGAAATCGAACGCATCACGGTCGGCATTGCTGTTGAACCCGTATGTCGTGTCGCCCGTGCGGGTCGTCATGTCTGCGCCATACATCGCCTGAATGGCAGCGATGTCGTGGATCAGCGGTACGCCTGCATAAACCGTCGTCGACAGATTGAAGTCGAAATGACGCGCGCCCGTGGAACTCGCGTTGAAATAGGACATGACCGAATAGGTGCGCGTGTCCTGATAATATTCGGCATTGCTCTCATAGGTGATCCGCAGGCCCGGAGCAGCATTGTAGCCACCTGGGTGCGAGAGGCCGAGGGCATGACCGACCTCATGCGTCAGCGTCTGCAGGCCATAGCCACCTTCATCGAGCTGGAAATTGCTGGCCTGGCTTGCCGAAATCCACACGTCGCCGGCAATCGGCGCAATCTGCGCATTCAAGGCGGGATCGCCTGTCAGTGTTCCGAACGGCAGACGGGCGTAGGCCTGGGTGGTCGGTGCGCTCGCCAGATTACCGAAATTGATGTCGGCATCGCCCGCTGCCGTCTCGACGAAGGTCACCGCAGCGACGTCATCCCAGCTCTGCATCGATTCGCGTGCCGCGCCGCGCTGTGCTTCGGAAAAGCTTGCGAAATTGAAATATTCACTGAAACCGTAGCCATTCGCGCCGATGAAATAGACGTAGCCGTTTTCGAAAAGTTCGTTCTGATTTTCGAAGAAGCCGAAAGTGATGGTATTGGGATCCTCGTCGCCGCGCTGCGGCGCCGGATCGGGCCCTTCGGTCCAGCTGGCGCCGGAACGGTTAAGGTGCGCCGCGATCTGCTCGACCGACCAGATCGGCTTGCCATTCGCGGCCGTCGTGCCGGCGAGGTAATCGACAGACGCATCGACACTGTCAGACGCTGCGACATGGGCGGTCAGAATATCCGGATCGAAAGCGGGCTCCGACCCCCTGGAAAGTATCGACCTCGTTATTGCGCCACCGGTCGTTCCGGCAAGAAATTCAGTCTTCATCTCGATCATCCTCTCCAAGAAACGTAGAAAATCAGGTGCACTCGCTCAATTGGCGACAGGTCTGGCTGCTGCCTGACCTTGCCGCCATGGAAGTATGTGGTTCAGCGCCTCGCCAACGGCGGCCTGCAGCGCTGCTTTGTCACCAAGACGCACCACCTGCGGCGGGGCACCGAACAAGATGTCGGACTGCCCCGCCGTTACGCTATAGGGGCGCATGGCAAGCGCCAGCAGCCGCTGGTCGCGGGCGCCGGTTATCGACCCATGTGCAAGAATGGTGAGGCTGGCGGGTGCCAGTACCTGCGGATCGCCGAGCATTATCGCCGCAACCGGCACAGGTGACGCCCTTGTCGCTTCTTCCACGATGGTGTCGCAGAGAATGTCGCGCTCCGCTGCCGGCGCAACGCCGTTTTCACCCTGCACCAAGCAAAGAACCTGCACCCGCTCCACACCCTGGAAGGCTAAGGGCACGCTCACGTCCGACCGGCGAGCGACTTCCTCACTGTGCCCGGTACCGGAACACGCGAGAAGCGCCGCAGACATGCTGGCAAGCAAGAAAACAGAAGCGCGGAAAATGGCATCGACCCCCGACACCGGCAGAGTTCAAGCGACCGTTCGCCGCCGGCAAGTAGCTGATAACTAGAGCTTGAGCTTAACCGAAACAATGGTTATTATATCTCGTTCTGCTTTACGAACCTTAACGTGCATCTTTTCATCTATTCCCGGAATGCGCGTTCGGTTACCCGCGTGATTGGTGTGAGGATGTAGCTCAGCACCGACCGTTTGTCGCCCAGCAGGCTGATTGTCGCAGTCATTCCCGGGCCGATCGGCAATTGCCGTCCACCAGGCCCTTCGATCGATTGGGTGTCTGCTCTGACGGTCAGCAGGTAATAGGATTCGCCGGTTCTTTCGTCCTCGGTGGCGTCGGGGCTGATGGTTACGACCCGCCCGTCCAGCGAGCCATAGATGGCGGAGTCGTAAGCGGTAATGTCGATCCTTGCGGGCTGGTCGATTGCCACGAAGCCGATGTCCTGCGGCCTAACCCGCGCTTCCAGCACGAGGCGATCCTCGCTGGGCACGAGTTCAACCAGCGGTTCGCCGGCAGGTGCGCTACCGCCGATGGTGGAAACCAGCACGCGGTTCACCCGCCCGGCAACCGGTGCCGTCAGCACGGTGCGGCGGGCCCTGTCGGCGAGCGCGGGCAGAGTGGCACGCCGGGCGCTCGCCTCCGCCTGTGTGTTCGCCAGTTCGCTCCCCGCCTGCGAACGCCAGTCCTGCCGCATCTGCGCCAGCGATGCACGCGCCTCGGCCACGCCAGCGCGCGCGCGGCTGACTGATTCGGCGGCGGCCGCGACCTCGCTGTTGTTCACTGCGATCCTGTTCTCAAGCTGCACCAGCGACAGGCGCGGTTCGATGCCGCGCTCGACCAGTGGCTGGATCGTCGCCAGTTCCGCTTGAGTGGCCCGCCGCTGCGACACGCGCGACTGGTAATTCGCCTCGGCCTCTGCAACGCTGCGCTCTGCCTGGTTGATGCGGGCCTGTGCGGCGGCAGTTGCGCTGTCCAGGTCCGCAGCGCGCGCTGCATAAAGCTGGCGCTCGATAGCGATCTGTTCGGCTTCTCTTGGATTGGTCGCTCCCGGGAAGGCGGGGGCGCGGCCGGTGGCTTCCGCTTCGAGCCGTGCCAGCCGGGCGTTCTGCGCAGCGATGGTGGAGCGTGTGCTGCCCAGTTCCGCATCGGCAAGCGTCTGGTCGAGCCGGACCAGCGGCGTACCCGCCTCTACCTGCTCGCCCGCCTCGACTAAGATTTCGCTGACGATCCCCCCTTCGAGGTTGGAAATCACCTGCAGTTGCGAACTCGGCACGACGCGGCCGGGCGCGCGGACACTGCGGTCGATATCGGTCAGCGCCGCCCATACGATTGCGACGATCAGAAATGCGAGAATGATCCACAGCAGCAGGCTGGATGCCGCCCTGGGCCGGAGCCGCGTCGTGAAATCCTGCGTGACGGTCTCGCCGGTATCCTCATCAGCCATGTTCATGCCGCAGCCCTTTCCTGCCCCAGATCGCGCAGGATCGTGTCACGCGGCCCGTCGCGGACGATCTTGCCACGGTCGACGATTGCGATCCGGTCAACCAGTCGCAGCAACGATGGACGGTGCGTCACGAGGATCACGGTGCGTCCCTTCAATTCGGCTTCGAGGCGAGCGAGCAGATCCGCTTCCGATCGGGCATCCATCGCACTGGTCGGTTCGTCGAAGATCATGATAGGCGGCCTGCCTGCCAGTGCGCGGGCGATGCTGATGGACTGGCGCTGCCCGCCCGACAGCCCTTCCCCTCGGTCGGCCAGAACGAGATCGTAGCCATTGACGATGCCGCCCATGAAATCATGCGTGCCCGACAATCTTGCAGCGCGCAGCATCTCCTCGTCATCCAGTCCGGGCCGGTCGAGCAGGATGTTTTCCCGCACGGTTCCTGAAAGGAGGGATGTTTCCTGCACCACCGTGCCGATCCGCATGCGCATGTCGGTGGGGGAAAGTTGGCGGATGTCGTTATCGTCGATCAGGACCAGACCTTCCTGCGGCTCGAACAATCCGAGGACGAGGCGGGCGATGGTCGATTTGCCGGAGCCGACCTTGCCGATAAGCGCAATGCGTTCTCCCGCTGCGACGCGCAGGTTGACGCTGTCCAGCGCCTTTTCCACCTTGCCGGGATAGGAGAACGACACGTTCCGCAGTTCGACAGTGCCCGCTGTGGTGCTGGGCCGCAAGGGCGTCCTGACCGGCCCTTCGCTTGGCTGGCGCATCATGCCTTCGACCTGATCGTAAGCGATGCGGGTCGAGGACAGGCGCGACATCAGGCCGGCAATCGTCGTCAGGGGCTGGACCGCCCGCCCCGAAAGGATCGAGCATGCGACCAGCCCGCCAACCGTCAACCGCCCGTCAGCTACCAGGAATACGCCCGCGATCACCACGCCGGCATAGGACAAGGTGTTGACCGTCGTCGCGACGGTGATTGCGATGCTGGATATCAGCCGCTGCCGCAGCGAATTGTCGGAATGTTCGTCGATGGCCTGAATCCAGCGCTTGCGAAGCATCGGCCCCGCCCCGCTCGCCTTCACCGTCTCCAGCGCGCCGATGGATTCCACCAGCACGCCCTGCTTGTAGAGGCCGCCGTTCATCGCCCTTGCCGACACCCGGTCCAGCGCAGGCTTGGTCACCAGTCCGGCGATGAGCACCAGCGGGATCATGGCCAGAGGCACGAATACGATCGGCCCGCCGATCAGCGCGATCACGGCCAAGGTCAGGATGATGAACGGCACATCCACAAGAGCGGTGATGCTGGCGGAAGCAAAGAAGTCGCGCAGGGTTTCAAGCTCGCGCATCATTCCGGTGAGCGCGCCGGTCGATCCGCGTCTGCTGTCGAGGCGTATCTGCATCAGCCGATCGAACACGCGGCGGCCCACGTCGCGGTCGATATCTGCCCCGGCAAGATCGACAAAATAGGCGCGAAGGATGCGCAGGACGAAATCGAATATCAGGATCAGGCCCAGCCCGATCGACAGTGCCACCAGGGATTCGATAGCTTCGTTCGGCACGACCCGGTCGTAGACGGTCATGGTGAAAAGCGAGGTGACAAGGCCGAAAAGATTGATCACCGCAGCGGCGACGCCGACCTTGATATAAGTCGCACGATTTTCACGAATGGGTTCGGTCAGCCAATCCGCAATGCGCGGCGGCCTTTCGGCATAAAGGTTGCGGTCGTCATGATCCGCGAAGCCGCCAGTCTGCTGATTATCGCTCATTCGGTTGAACCTTCGGAAGTTCGGACGCGAAAGCATCCCCGTCTTGCCCGCTGCCTGTCTGCCCCGACAGCATCACCCCGGCATCGGCGCCGGACATGTGGATAGCCGGAAGCAACTGTCCGGTCCGGGCCAGCAGGACATAGCGCGCGACGCCAAGTTCCGTCATCACCTGAACGTATCGCGCGGCAACCTGAAAGAAATTATCCTCTGCCGCGAGCACGTCGAACAGGCTGCCGCGCGCCACCCGGAAACGTTCGAGCAACACGTCCCGCGCCGTCCGGCTCGCGATATAATTCGCCTCGATCGCCGCTGCCGCCGTTTCCAGCGCCTCGACATCGCCCCATGCAATGCGAGCGTCCCGAAGCGCTTGGTTGCGAATCCGCCGGTATGACGCTTCTGCCGACAACTCACGCGCTTCGACGGCATCGACGCGTGCCGGGCCGCTGCCGCCCAGCCGATAGGTGAGAGCGACATTTGCCCGCACATCGTAATCGCGGCCGCTATCAAGTACGCCGTAATCGCCAGCATCTATGCCGGCGGTCAACCGCGGCAGCTGGTCCGCTTTGGTCGCCGCAACGTCCAGCCTCGCTGCATCAGCCCGCTTGCGGGCGGCCAGTACGGCAGGGACGGTCAGCGCGAAACGCTCGGCCGCAGAGAGGTCCGGCACCGGCGCGATCAGGGGAACCGGGCCGATGGCCTGCGGCGGGGGCGTGCCTGTCAATTCGCGAAAGGTGGCTTCCGCGCTGGCGGCAGCACGGCCATAATCGGCGAGCCGCGCGTCCGCCGCCGCAAGATAGCTTTCCACCTGTGCATAATCGCCCCGCGCCGACACTCCGCTGGCGATGCGTTCCTCCACCAGCACACGCAAATCCTCCTGAGTGCTCTGGAACGCGCTGCCCAGACGCACCAGGGCGCGAAAACCGAAGACGCCATTCCAGGCGTTTACGGCATTCAGCGCGACGATGTTCGCGGCAACGCTCTCCCCATAAATCGCCGCTGCCACCCGGTCCCGTTCGGCTGCGACCCTGCTGGCGCTTGCCCCGAAATCGATCAGCGGCTGCTGGATGCGGAGCAAGGCGTCGGCGCGCGACCGAGGCCGCGAACTTTCCAGCAGATTGCCGGGATCGTCGGAGAAGTTTCGTGCGATAGTGCCGAAATAGGAAAGGGTGAAATCCGCCACCGGATAGCGGGAACTGATGGCCAGATCCTCGTTCGCCTCCGCCTCCGCCGTCTGCGCGAGCGCCTCATCCGTCACCGGGTTCGTCGCGATCGCGGAAGCGAGCGTTGCCCGAAATCTTGCAGGATCGTCGCTTTGCCGCACCAGCATCAGCACGGGATCACTCGCCGGGTCGGTCGCAAGCGGGTTCCGTTCCGGCACCGGCAGGCTGAAGGGCGGAGCGGGCATCGGCACCACCTCGGCCGGACGTATGGGCAACGTCGGAACCACTTGGACCTGCTGCGGTTCTCCCGTCGAAGCCGGCACTTCGACACGTTCCAGCGGGACCGGAGTTGCGCCCTGCTGCGGATTGGCCTGCAGCCCGCCGGTTTCCCGGCCGGTCGCGCGGTCGGTGTCCTGAACAGAGGCGTTCGTCGAAACGAGTGCAGCCATCAGCAGGAAATCAAGCATGGCCGAAATGCGGCATCATCGTAAGAATCGCCTTCCTTGTGCCGCCGTTGAACTATTCGGCATGATTTGGCGATGCATGCCGTGCCATGCTGGTTAGGCAGGGCCGCCGCCATTGGCAATAACACCGTCATGCATCATGGTAGCGGAACCTATGGGATCATGTAACGCTTTGACCTCGACAATGCAGCCCCACCGGTCTTCCCCCCGCATCAATGCGATCGCCACGGCGGTTCCGAGCTGCGACGTACAGCCGGCCTATCGCGAATGGGCGAAGCGGCAATTGACCGATGTGCGAAAGGCGAGGCTGTTCGCGAGGATGTGCGAGAGGTCTGGAATCCGGCACCGCTGGTCCGTTCTGCCCGAAGCCGACGCCAGGCTGGAACCCGGCAGCTTCTATGCAGGCGACGTTCCGCCGGGCACTGCCGACCGGATGCGGATCTACGCCCGCGAAGCGCCCCTGCTTGCGATGGAAGCCATCCGCGCCCTGCCCGATCTCGGGCAGATAACGCATATGGTCGTCGCAAGCTGCACAGGGTTCATAGCGCCGGGCATCGATCAGATTATCGCGCGGCGCCTGGGGCTTTCCGATCGGGTCGAACGGGTGCTGATCGGCTTCATGGGGTGTTATGCAGGCGCGGTCGCGCTGCGAACGGCAGGGCATCTCGCCCGGTCGGTTCCCGATGCACGGGTGCTGGTCGTGACGGTGGAACTCAGCAGCCTGCACCTGCAACCCGCCGATCAGATCGAACCGCTTCTGGCCATGCTGCAGTTCGGTGATGGAGCAGCGGCCGCCATCGTCAGTAACCAAGGCAGCGGCCTGGCCATCGGCGAGGGACTGTCGGTGGCGCTGGAAGAAAGCGACGAACTCATCACCTGGACCATCGGCGACACAGGCTTCGCGATGCATCTTTCCGGCGCAGTCCCGGGCCGCCTGGCAGAAGCGCTGACGAACCCTGAATTGGTGCGCCGCATCGCAGGTGCGGGTGAAATCGCCGACATCGACGCCTGGGCGGTTCACGCCGGGGGCAGGTCGATCCTCGATTCGGTTGAACGGGCGCTGGCGCTGCCGGCCAGCAGCCTCGACGCTTCGCGCGATGTGCTGCGCGCTTGCGGGAACATGTCGTCCGCAACGCTGCTGTTCGCCCTGGCCACCATCATGGAAAACCGCCCGGACAACGGCGTCGCTCTCGCCTTCGGTCCCGGTCTGGCGATGGAAGGGTTCCGCTTCGGATGGATCGACGATGCTGGCTGAACGCCTCATCGCGGAAGAACTGATGGACGGTCCCGATCTGGACCCTGCCACTTACCGGCATGTCGTGCATGACCTCGCCAGGGTCAATCGCATCACCATGGCCTACCGGCCGACGCTCGCCTTCCTTGATCGGGCGATCGGGAACAGGCAGCGGTTCAGCCTTCTCGATGTGGGGTTCGGCGATGGCGACATGCTTCGTCGCATCGCCCGGTGGGCGAAAACAAGGGGCGTGGAGGCGCAACTGGTGGGCGTCGATCTCAACCCCAGCAGTGAACACGCCGCCCGCTCTGCCAGCGCGGCAAGCGAACGGGTCGAATTCGTCACGGGCGATTATGCCGACTTTGCGGACGAAGGTTTCGACTGCATTATCTCCAGCCTCGTCGCCCATCACATGACGCATGATCAGCTGGTCGCATTCCTTCGCTTCATGGACTCCGAGGCTGCGCTTGGCTGGTTCGTCAACGACCTGCACCGGCACCGCGTCGCTCACCTGCTCTACCCGGTCCTGGCCGGTCTGATGCGCTGGCACCCGATCGTGCGGCATGACGGCAGGATGTCCATCGCGCGCAGCTACCGGCCCGAAGAATGGCCGCCGCTGCTTGCCGAGGCAGAGGTAACCGAAGCAACGGTGAAGCGATATTTTCCCTATCGGCTCTGCGTCGAAAAATTACGATGAAGGGGCCGGTCATCGTGGGTGCCGGGCCGGCCGGTTGCGCCGCCGCGATCGTCCTGGCGCGCGAGAATGTGCAACCATTGCTGATCGACCGGGATGCGGAGGCGGGTGATCCGTTATGCGGCGGCTTTCACAGCTGGCGGACGATCCGCACCCTCGAAGGACTCGGCATCGACATCGCGGCGTTGCAAGCAGCGCCCGTGCGCCGCGTGGTGCTTTTCGCAAGGGATGAGCGGGCGGAACTGACACTTCCCAGCCCCGCTTTCGGACTGTCGCGGCACAGGCTCGACAGCGCATTGCGGCGCAGGGCCGAAGAATCGGGCGTGCGGATCGCAATCGACACGATCAGGTCGGTCGAACCCGGCGCCGCGCTGGGCCGGAACCGGCGGTATGAAGCGGACGGGCTGTTTCTCGCCACCGGCAAGCACGATGTCCGTGGCGAGACCCGGCCAAGGGTAGCCGCCGACCCGGCGCTCGGCCTGCGTCTGCGGGTGCCCGCAGATGCTTTCCTGCGGCAGCTGATCGGCGAGGGCATCGAGCTGCACCTGTTCGATGGTGGATATGCGGGGATCGTGCTGCAGGATGGCGGTTTTGCAAATATCTGCCTGGCCCTGAAGAAATCCCTGTTCGAGCAGGCAAACAAGGATCCGCTCGAACTCCTTGCAATGCTGTCCGGCCGCCACCCCCGTTTTGCGGAACGGTTGCGGGATGGTTGGCGCGAACAGCGAATCGACAGCATCGGCGCGGTGCCTTATGGCTGGATCGCCGGGGACACCGAAGATGGGCTCTATCGTTTGGGGGATCAGGCCGCCGTCATCCCGTCGCTTGCGGGCGAGGGTATCTCCATCGCTCTTGCCAGCGGAACGATGGCAGCGCGGCACTGGCTGGCGAACGGACCTGCCGGATCACGCGGCTACCAGGCCGCATTCGCCGCAAGAGCACGGCGGCCGGTTGGTTTCGCGCGAGCGGCGCGGGCTCTGGCAGAACATCCGTCACGAGCAATCGCGGGGATCCGCGCGGGCCGGGCATTTCCGCCGGCATTTCGCCTGCTGATGCATCTGACGCGCATCGACTGACAGGTGCCGGCTGACCCGTCCGACAGGATATCGCCCTGCCTTGCGCTGGCGTGCCGCCCTGTCTAGGAGCGCAGCAACCTTTTTTCGAATTGAACGAGCAGGATAACAATGGCCAAGATCAAGGTGCAGAACCCGATCGTCGAAATAGACGGCGATGAAATGACCAGGATTATCTGGGAATGGATCCGTGAACGGCTGATTCTCCCCTATCTCGATGTCGATCTGAAATATTACGATCTTTCCATCGAAAGTCGCGATGCGACCGACGACAGGATCACGGTCGATGCCGCAAATGCGATCAAGGAACATGGTGTCGGCGTCAAATGCGCGACGATCACGCCCGACGAAGCACGGGTCGAGGAGTTCGATCTCAAGAAGATGTGGGTCTCGCCCAACGGAACCATCCGGAATATCCTGGGCGGTGTCGTCTTCCGTGAACCTATCGTGATCGAAAATGTGCCGCGCCTGGTGCCGGGCTGGACCGATCCCATCGTCGTCGGCCGTCATGCCTTCGGCGATCAGTACCGCGCGACGGACACGCGCATACCCGGTGCCGGCAAGCTGCGCCTCGTTTTCGAAGGAGAAGACGGCAAGAAGATCGATCTCGACGTCTACGAATTTCAGGAACCCGGCGTCGCGATGGCGATGTACAATCTGGACGATTCGATCCGGGATTTCGCCCGTGCGTCGTTCAATTACGGCCTCGACCGCGGTTGGCCTGTCTATCTTTCGACCAAGAACACCATCCTCAAGACCTATGACGGCCGCTTCAAGGATCTTTTCGAAGAAATTTTCGAGAAGGAATTCAAGGACAAGTTCGCCGAACAGGATATTTCCTACGAACATCGCCTGATCGATGACATGGTCGCTTCGGCCCTGAAGTGGAACGGCAAATTCGTCTGGGCCTGCAAGAATTATGACGGTGACGTCCAGTCCGACATCGTGGCACAGGGTTTCGGCAGCCTCGGTCTGATGACTTCGGTGCTGATGACGCCCGATGGCAAGACGGTGGAAGCGGAAGCGGCGCATGGCACCGTCACGCGCCATTATCGCCAGCATCAGCAGGGCAAGGCGACCAGCACCAACCCCATCGCCTCGATCTTCGCATGGACGCGCGGGTTGATCTATCGCGGCCGCTTCGACAACACGCCGGAAGTGGTTAAGTTCGCGGAGACGCTGGAGCGCGTCTGCATCCGGACGGTCGAGAGCGGCAAGATGACGAAGGATCTCGCACTGCTCATCGGCCCCGGCCAGAACTGGCTGACCACCGAACAGTTCTTCGAAGCTATCGTGGAAGGCCTCGAAGCCGAAATGTCGCAGGCCGGCTGACGCTTTCCTGTCGGATGCCAGCCTGTCAGTGAGCAAAGAGTGAGATGACCGAACAACGCCGGAAGGCCCGCCTGGAAATCCGCCAGGCCAAACCGAAAGACGTACGCGCGATCGCCGATCTGGTGCGCCGCGCGTACAAGGATCTTCCGGCCTATACCCACGGCGAGATCCGCGGGCAGATCAACAATTATCCCGAAGGGTGCTTCGTCGCCAAGCTGGACGGCGTGCTGGTCGGCTATTGCGCATCAATGCGACTGGACGAACGGATCGCGCTGTCGGATCAGAACTGGGACACGATCACCGGCAATGGTTTCGGCAGCCGTCATAATCCGACCGGAAACTGGCTGTACGGCTATGAAATGTGCGTCGATCCCGCGACCCGGGGCACCCGCATCGGCCGCCGTCTTTACGAGGAGCGGCGCAGCCTTGCCGAACAGCTGGATTTGACAGGGATCGTTTTCGGCGGACGGATGCCGAACCTGTCGCGGCACTGGCGCAAGGTGGAGGGTCCGCAGGATTATCTCGACCAGGTACTCGACGGGAAACTGCACGATCCGGTCTTGCGGTTCCAGCTTGCCAATGGTTTCGAACCGATGGGCATTCTCAAGAACTATCTGCCGGAAGACAAGAAATCCAAGGCTTTCGCGGTCAAGATGGCCTGGCGCAATCCTTACATCGACAGCGATGCGCCTAAAAAGCACCGCCTGCCTCGCGGTGTTGAAAGTGTGCGGATCGCCACGTGCCAGTTACAGGCGCGAGCAGTTGCAGACTTCGACGAATTCATGCGTCACGTAGAATATTTCGTCGATGTCGCGGCAGATTACGAGGCAGACTTCATAGTCTTTCCCGAACTCTTCACGCTGATGCTGCTTTCCTTCGAAGAGAAGGAACTAAGCCCCATGGAGGCTATCGAGGCCTTGAGCAAATACACGCCTCGTATCCGCAAGGCGCTGTCCGACATGGCGCTGAAGTTCAACATCAACATCATCGGCGGATCGCACCCGACCCGCATGGATGATGGGGATATTCACAACGTCGCCTACGTCTGTCTCCGTGACGGTTCGGTTCACAGCCAGGAGAAGATCCACCCCACCCCAAACGAGGCTTATTGGTGGAACATCAAGGGCGGCGATTCCATCGACGCCATCCCGACCGATTGCGGCCCGATCGGGGTTCTGATCTGCTACGACAGCGAATTTCCCGAACTCGCCCGCCGTCTCGTGGATGAAGGCGCCCGCATCATCTTCGTGCCCTTCTGCACCGACAGCAGGCAGGGATACATGCGGGTACGCTATTGTGCGCAGGCGCGGGCTATCGAAAACCAGTGTTACGTGGTGATGAGCGGAAACGTGGGCAATTTGCCGAACGTCGGCAATATGGACATCCAATATGCACAAAGCTGCATCCTGACGCCGTGCGACTTTCCCTTCGCCCGCGACGGCATCGCTGCCGAGGCCACCGAGAATGTCGAGACGTTGACCATCAGCGACGTCAATCTTGCCGATCTCTCCTGGGCCCGCGCCGAGGGGACGGTGCAGAATCTGGCTGACCGCCGTTTCGACCTGTACCGTATTGAATGGGACAAGAGCGTCGGCTCGCTGCCGCAGCATACCCGCATCGGCGAGGATCACGATTCGTCCATCACCCGACCGACGGGGCCGCCGACGCCGGGCGGCGGGTAAGCGGAAATCGGTCGAAAGCTCCACAACCCGCCTAGTCGCGGCGCAGCGCTTACGCTAACACCCGGCTAGATGGCAGCCGAGTTTTCCTCTCCCGCACTGTCGGACGCGCTCGTGATCCTGGGAGCGGCGGGGCTCGTGATCCCCGTCTTCACCCGCTTCCGCATCACGCCCGTGATCGGCTTCATCCTGATCGGTATCGCCGTCGGACCGTTCGGCCTCGGCAGCCTGGTCTATCAGCAGCCGTGGCTGACGCATATCACGATCACGGATCCCGAAGCGCTGGAACCTTTCGCAGAACTCGGCATCATCCTCCTCCTGTTCACCATCGGCCTCGAACTATCGTTCAACCGGCTGTGGAAAATGCGAAGACTTGTATTCGGCCTTGGCGCGCTCGAACTGCTGATAATCGGCCTGCTGATCTCGATCTTCCTGTCGATGATGGGCCAGTACTGGACCGGTGCGTTGGGCCTTGGACTGGCGCTGGCGCTGTCGTCCACCGCTATCGTATTGCCGATCTCGGGCACGCAATCGCCTGTCGGCCGCGCCGCATTGTCGATGCTGTTGTTCGAAGATATCGCCATCGTGCCGATCATCTTCATGCTCGGCGCGATGGCTCCCTATGCGGCGAGCGAGGGGTGGGAGGGTCTGCTCGATACGTTGTGGCTCGGCGGCGCGGTCGTGGTCGGCCTGCTGGTTCTCGGGCGGCTCGCCCTGCCCCGCCTGTTCGCACAGGCCGCTCGCACGAAAAGCCCCGAACTGTTTCTGGCAGCGACCCTGCTGGTCGTGATCGGCGCCAGCCTGGCGACAGCACTCGCCGGCCTTTCACCGATAGTCGGGGCACTGCTTGCAGGCCTGCTCATCGCCGAAACCGAATATCATGGCGAGGTGGAAACGATCATGGAGCCGTTCAAGGGCCTGGCCCTCGGCGTGTTCCTGATCACCGTCGGGATGAGTGTCGACCTGATGACGATCTGGGACAATCTCGGCATGATCGCCCTTGCCCTGGTGCTGGTCCTGACCTTCAAGGCTACCGTCACTGGCATATTGCTGCGCCTGATGGGGGCGCGGCGGAGCACGGCTGCGGAAACTGGCATCCTGATGTCGAGTCCTTCCGAAACCACACTCATCGTGCTTGCCGCAGCGAGTTCGGCCTTGCTCATCCAGCCCGGCACGGCGCAATTCTGGCAGATCGTGACGGCCATCGGTCTGACCGTCACTCCCATTCTGGCAAGGCTCGGACGCAGCATTGCGCGCCGGGTGGAGCCGCAGGTCGAACTTCCGCCGGAGGACCGCGGTGTTCCCCGCGTCATCATCATCGGCGCGGGCAGGGTCGGCCGCCTGGTCGCGCAGATGCTGGCGACGCACGACAAGAGCTACATCATGCTCGATTCCGATCCGGAGATCGTCGATCAGGCCAAAAGGCGTGAATATCGCGCCATGTTCGGGGATGCGGCACGGAACGATACGCTGGACCGCCTCGGAGTCGAAAACGCACCGGCAGTCATACTGACCATGGACGAACCCGTGCTGGCGCAGCGCCTGACGACCAAGCTGCGAAAAACCTATCCCGACCTGCCCATCATCGCCCGCGCGCGCGATACCGCCCATGCAGCGGAACTCTATCGCAGCGGCGCAAGCCACGCGGTTCCGGAGACGCTGGAAAGTTCGTTGCAATTGTCCGAAGCGGTGCTGGTCGATCTGGGTGTCCCGATGGGGCCGGTAATCGCTTCCATCCACGAGAAACGCGATCAGTTCCGGTCGCAGATACAGGAACAGGGCGCATTATCGGCCAAACCGCAATTACGGACCCGCACATTGGGCAGCACCTGAATTTGCGCCTGGTCAGGCAACCTTATGCTTCTCCAGCCATTGAGAGGGAAAGGAGAACCTGAATGTCCGACAAGACCGATCCGACCAAGCCGAAAAGCAATGACGAGAAATTCAAGCCGCAGAATGTCGCGGACGAGAGCGCCGGCAGCGTGACCAGCAAGGGCCGGGCCGATTGCAACATGAATAATGACACGTCACGTGGCAGCGAATCTGAGAACGAGTCACGATCAGGCAACCGGCAAAGCTGAGTCCGGGTGCCGTGCGCTCAGCCTCGCAGGCTCTTGCGCACGGCTTCGATCGCGTCATCGGCACGGTCGCCTGCCGGTCCGCCGCCTTGCGCCATGTCCGGCCTTCCACCACCACCCTTGCCGCCCAGTGCCGAAACGCCGGCCTGCACCAGTTTTACCGCATCGTACCGTGCAGTCAGGTCTTCCGTCACGGCGACTGCTAATGCCGCACGCCCGTCATTCACCGCGGCAACTGCTGCGATGCCTGATCCGATCCGCTTCTTCGTCTCATCCAGAAGACCGCGCAGTTCCCTGGGATCGAGGCCGTGGAGCACTTGCCCGCTGAAGGTTACGCCTCCGATGTCCTCATCCTGCGTAGCCGCCTTGTCCGCACCGCCGCCGCTCAGGGCCAATTGGCGGCGCGCCTCGGCAAGTTCCCGCTCCAGGCTCTTGCGCTCCTCCAGCAACGCCGCGACGCGGTCCTTGACGTCGTCCGGAGCGGTCCTGAGCGTCGAGGCGATGGTCTTCAAGTCTTCTTCACGGCCGACGAGCCATTGGCGCGCGGCTTCTCCGGTAAGCGCCTCGATCCTGCGAACGCCGGAAGATACGGCGCTTTCGGCCACTATCCGAAACATGCCGATGTCTCCGGTCGCATCGACATGGGTGCCGCCGCAGAGTTCGACCGAATAATTGCGACCTTCCATCGACCGCCCCATTGACAATACGCGCACTTCGTCGCCGTATTTTTCACCGAACAGGGCCAGCGCGCCTGCCTCAACCGCCTCATCGGGGCTCATCAACCTGGTCGCCACGATCTCGTTCGCGCGAATTTCCCTGTTCACTTCCGCTTCGATGGCAGCGATATCGTCCGAGGTCAGAGGTTTCGGGTGAGAAAAGTCGAAGCGGAGACGCTCCTGCGCCACGAGCGACCCTTTCTGCGTAACATGATTCCCCAGACGATGGCGCAGCGCCGCATGCAGCAGATGGGTCGCAGAATGGTTCGCCCTGATCGCATCGCGGCGCTCGGCATCGACCTTCAGATGAATCGTGTCTCCGACAGCGATGTCGCCTTTCAGGATTTTGCCGGTGTGGGCATGCAATCGGCCCAGCGGCTTGGACGTCTCGGTGACTTCAACGGTCAGCCCTTCCGGCGTGGTTATCCTGCCGGTATCTCCCGTTTGCCCGCCGCTTTCAGCATAGAAGGGCGTCTGATTGGTTATGATCGTCAGATTTTCGCCCGCGTGAGCGGTTTCGATCTCGGCACCGTTCCGCACCAGCGCGACAACGCGGCCTTCGCCATCCACGGAGGAATAGCCAGTGAATTCCGTCGACCCTTCACGTTCGGCAATGTCGAACCAGAACTCGCCGGAGGCCGCCTCGCCAGAACCCTTCCAGGCCGCCCGCGCGGCAGCTTTTTGCCGTGCCATCGCCGCATCGAAGCCCGCCCGGTCCACTGCGATGTTCCGGTCGCGCAAGGCGTCCTCGGTCAGATCGTATGGAAAGCCGTAGGTGTCATAAAGCTTGAACGCCGTTTCCCCGTCGAGAGCATCGCCGGCGGTCATCGCAGCCGTTACGTCGTCGAGCAGCCGCAGCCCCTTGTCCAGCGTCTGACGAAAGCGCGTTTCCTCACGCTCAAGCACTTCTTCCACAAGTGCCTGGGCGCGCTGCAGTTCGGGATAGGCCTGGCCCATCTCACCCACCAGTGCCGGAACGAGGCGATGCATCAACGGCCGTTCGGTGCCGAGCAGATGCGCATGGCGCATGGCGCGGCGCATGATCCGCCGGAGCACGTAGCCCCGCCCCTCATTGCTCGGCAGAACGCCATCGGCCATGAGGAAACTGACCGACCTCAGATGATCCGCGATGACCCTGTGGCTGGCGCGCGCCTTTCCTTCCGCAGCCACGCCCGTCAGGTCAACGGATTGCTCGATAAGTGTGCGGAAGGTGTCGATGTCGTAATTGTCGTGCACGCCCTGGAGCACGGCGGCGATACGCTCCAGACCCATGCCGGTGTCGATGGACGGGCGTGGGAGGTTCTGACGGGTGCCATCTGCCGCCTGTTCGAACTGCATGAACACAAGGTTCCAGATTTCGATGAAGCGGTCGCCGTCCTCATCCGGCGAACCGGGAGGGCCGCCGGCGATATGACTGCCGTGGTCATAGAATATCTCGCTGCACGGGCCGCAGGGGCCAGTCTCGCCCATCGACCAGAAATTATCACTCGTGGCGATACGGATGATCCGGTCTTCGGGCAGACCCGCGATCTTGCGCCAGAGGTCATGGGCTTCATCATCTGAATGATAGACGGTGACCAGCAGGCGGTCAGGATCGAGGCCCCATTCGCGGGTCAGCAGCGTCCAGGCATTGAGGATCGCTTCTTCCTTGAAGTAATCGCCGAAACTGAAATTGCCGAGCATCTCGAAAAACGTGTGGTGACGCGCGGTGTACCCTACGTTGTCGAGATCGTTGTGCTTGCCCCCGGCGCGCACGCATTTCTGGCTGCTGGTCGCGCGCTCGGCCGGAGGCGTCTCGAATCCGGTGAACGCATTCTTGAATGGCACCATGCCCGCATTGACGAACATCAGCGATGGATCATTATAGGGAACAAGCGGCGCGCTGGGCACCTTATGGTGGCCGATGCCGGCAAAATAATCCAGAAAGGAACGGCGAATGTCATTGGTCGAGAACATGGAAAGGCAGGTAAGCCTTCGTGGCGATGGCGACAAGCGGGTTTAGCAGCCGTTTCGTGGCCGTTCGCTGCGCGAGGGAAATCAGTTCGGCCGGGCGGTGACAATCCAGGCAGCTGCCCTGAACGCGACGATGCCTTGCTCGCAACGACTTTGCAGCAATGTTTCCATGCCATTTTCGAACCGCTGACGAGCCGAACCGTCGAGCCTTGCGGCGGCAGCGGCTGCGGGGCCTATGGCGAGAAGATAGGATTTCGCATCGACTACCGCGTCCGGCCCGGACCCGGCTACATAGGCGTAGTCGATCGGCTCATATGTGATGCCGCTCCACCCTGCAGCGGACAGCAATTCATGAATTCGCTCCTGCCGGCCAAATGCGAAGGGACCGGGGGCTTCGTCGTCCGGTGCATCCACAATGGGCGACAGTTCGGCGAATTCGGTCGCCCATTCATTGAATTTGCGCTCGCGAAAGCAGGAAAAGATCAGCCGGGCATGAGGCAAAGCGCTGGAGCGAAGATTGCAGAACGCATCAACAGGATCATCGAAGAACATCGTGCCATGCCGGGAGATCAGGAGATCGGCCTTCTGCCCTCCTGGCTGCCAGTTCCGCGCATCGCCTGTAACGAATTGCAGGTTCTGGAGATTGCCACCCCTTGCCTTCGCGACCGCAATCAAATCGGCGCTGAGATCTATGCCAGTGATCGTGGCCTGCTGCCGTGCGCGCGCCAATGCCAGTGCGATTTCTCCGGCTCCGCAGCCGATATCGAGCACGTTGTGCACCGGAATCGCAAGAGCGTGTCTCAGGAGCTCTTCCGTCAACCCCGTGAAGCTGCGGTCGGTTCGGCGCCATTCGGCGGCCCATTTCACGCCGACATTCGTGCGCCACTCATCTCTTCCGGTCATTATCGGCCCCCGCTAATTCATGCTGATCATGCGACCGATGAGTTCTTTTGCCCCTTGCAGGGTTCGGTAGAATTAAGGAAGATCAATTCAAACCCTTGTCCGCCTGTTTCGTTGCAGACTTCCAGCGAATAGCCGCCTCCAATCCGGTCAGATTGAAGGCAGCTGAAGATTGTTCAACAGGCGTTGTGAACCGGGCGTTACTCTGCCTCGTCTTCGGAGGTGGGACCGGTCATCATTTCTTCGGCGACCTTGTCCTCCCTACCGCGAATTGCCGCTTCCAGCTTTGCCTGCATTTCCGGATTCTCCTTCAGGAACGTCTTGGCGTTCTCGCGCCCCTGCCCAATCCTGACACTGTCATAGCTGAACCAGGACCCTGACTTCTCGACGATGCCGGCCTTCACGCCGAGGTCGAGGATCTCGCCGATCTTCGATATACCCTCGCCATACATGATATCGAATTCGACCTGCTTGAACGGAGGTGCGACCTTGTTCTTGACGACCTTGACCCGCGTCGAGTTGCCGATGATGTCGTCACGGTCCTTGATCTGCCCGGTCCGGCGGATGTCAAGGCGCACCGAAGCATAGAACTTGAGCGCGTTGCCGCCGGTCGTGGTTTCGGGATTGCCATACATCACGCCGATCTTCATCCGCAGCTGGTTGATGAAGATCACCATGCATTTGGACCGGTTGATCGATCCGGTAAGCTTGCGGAGAGATTGCGACATCAGGCGTGCCTGCAGGCCGACGTGGCTGTCACCCATCTCGCCCTCAATTTCGGCGCGGGGGACGAGAGCAGCGACGGAGTCGACCACCAGCACGTCAATTGCGTTCGATCGCACCAGCGTATCGGTGATTTCCAGCGCCTGTTCGCCCGTATCGGGCTGCGAGACGATCAACTCGTCAATATCGACGCCCAGCTTCCTGGCATAGACCGGGTCCAGCGCATGTTCCGCATCGACGAATGCAGCCGTGCCGCCGTTCTTCTGCGCTTCAGCGATGACATGCAGTGCAAGCGTCGTCTTGCCAGAGCTTTCGGGACCGTAAATCTCGATCACTCGCCCCTTGGGCAGCCCGCCGATACCAAGGGCGATGTCCAGACCGAGCGACCCTGTCGAGATGGCCTCGACATTCATGGCTTCCCGGCTGCCAAGTTTCATTGCCGAGCCCTTGCCGAATGCGCGATCGATCTGGGCCAATGCGGCATCGAGTGCTTTCTGACGGTCCAAATTGTTTTCCTTGCCTTCAACCAGTTTCAGATTCGCTGCCATGACACGGCCTCCATCCATTTTCTAGGCCAGCACCAAGCTTATGCCCGGCATGTCACATAGGGCATCGCCGATGCAAGAACAAGAGGGGAACATAATCCGGTTCCGCTAGGCGGCGTCGCGTGTCCCGCCGCCGGACAGGATCGCTCCCACGCGTTCGCCGATCTGCTGAACGCTGAACGGCTTGGGAAGGAAATGCATGTTTTCGACGTCGATGTCCCGGCGTAGCTGTTCTTCGGCATAGCCGGACATGAACAACACCGGCAGATCGGGATAGACCCGACGTATGGCGCGCACCATCGCCGGCCCGTCCATGCCCGGCATCACCACGTCGGAGACTACCACGTCGTATTCTCCGCCATTGGCAATGGCGGCCAGACCTTCCTCGCCATCGGAGCAGGGCGTGACCTTGTAACCTGCGCGTGAAAGCGCCCTTTCGGCAACGGCGCGGACCATGTCCTCATCCTCGACCAGCAGAACGCGCCCTCCGCCCGACCACGGGGTGGCCTCGCGCTTGACCTCTGCCGGTTCGGCGGTTTTCTGCTCCGGCAGTTCCCCATGATATACGGGAAGATAGACGGTAAACCGGGCACCTTCGGGCTTCTGGCCCGCAGTGCCGATGTTGTCGGCGAAAATGAACCCGCCGGACTGTTTGACTATGCCGTAAACGGTCGACAGCCCGAGTCCGGTTCCCTTGCCAAGTTCCTTCGTGGTGAAGAAAGGTTCGAAAATCTTGCCCAGCTTGTCGGCGGGAATGCCGCCGCCGGTGTCCTGCACCAGAAGCACGGTGTAATCGGCCACCGGGAGGATGTCTGATCCCATCTTGCGGATGTCGCTGGCCGAAACCCGCCGTGTGGCGAGCGTCAGCCGGCCAGTGCCTTCGGGCGACGCCAGCATCGCGTCACGCGCGTTGACAGCCAGATTGACGATAACCTGCTCCAGTTGCTGCGGGTCTGCGCGCACCGGCCCCAGATCGCGGTCGTGCCGGACCCTCAGCGTCACCTTTTCCCCCAGCAACCGCTTCAGGAGCTGGCTAACCTCGCTCACCACATCGGGTAGTTGCAGGATTTCAGGGCGCAGCGTCTGCTGGCGGGAGAAAGCGAGCAATTGCCGGGTCAGGCTGGCCGCACGGTTCGAATTGGCCCTGATCTGCTGGATATCGTCATAATCGCTGTCACCCGGCGTATGGCGCAGCAGCATCAGGTCGCAATAGCCGATGATCGCGGTCAGAACATTGTTGAAATCATGTGCGACGCCGCCTGCCAGCTGGCCCACCGCCTGCATCTTGGTCGCCTGCGCCACCTGCCGCTTCAGCTTCGTCTCCTCGCTGCTGTCGGCAAGGCTGAGCAGAACCGACGCCTCGCCCAGGCCCCTCACCCCCGCCAGACCGAGCGACACGGGTTCATCGGGCTGATCGAGAAGGCGCACGGCCATGTCACCATTGTTGGCAGGGCCCTTCCCGAAGCGGCGAACGGCGTCGGCCAAAGCACCCTTATCCTCGCGCATGACGAGATCGGACGGATATTGCGGCAATGCCCTGCCCTCATATCCGACCGCACGAGTGAATGCCGAATTGGCAAAAAGAAGGCGCCCGTCCCTGTCGGTCATGGCAAGGCCCAGGGGCAAGGCACCCAGCAGCGCTTCCAGCTGGGGTATCGCTGGCGCTTTCATAGATCCGGTATCGAAGCCGGCGCCTGACGATCCCCCGATCCCTACTCCACTGTCGACCAGCAGCATAAGCGATGGCGCTTCATCCGCCGCCGGCATCGCGCCTTCGGAAAGCGGCACATGAATCAGCGTCTGCGGAGTACCGCGTCGCCCTTCGCGGGCGTAGAAGATGCGGTCCTTCTCGTCTGATCGCAGCAGGCTCACGTAATCCTGCCCCGCCAGAGTGGCACTGGCATCGCCTGCGGCCCGTTCCGCAAACCCTGCGCCCGCCGCCTGGATAATCCCGTCCGCACCCACCAACGCGCTCTCGATCCCCGCCTGGCTGAACAGCCGACCCAACTGCCCGGTAAGTTCAGCGGACAACGACAGCGCAGGATCGGGCGTAACCTGCCGGTTCACACGCCAGATCAGATAGTCCTCGCCCCTTCCCGCACGATCGGCAGCGGCAGTCCAGATCGTCTGACTATCGCTTGCCTCCAGCGGATCGGCAGTGCCCGCGCCGTCACGCCATGCATCGCGCGCCGCACGGGTAAGTTTCTCCAGCGAGCTGCGGTCCACCGGCAGATTAGGTGGCGCATGAGATGTACCGAACCACTGCGTGTAGAGCGCATTGGCACAGACCATCCTGTTAGCGCGGTCGGTTATTGCGATCGCCACGTCCGGTGCCTCAATCGCCGCGACGGTAACGGACCAGTCGGGGGCGGCAGTGCCGTCCTTCTCCGTTTGCCCGCCGTATCTGGCGAAGGCCGCCCCGCAGGCGGCGAACGCGGCAAGGCCGCAGGCATAGGCGATGGCTGCCCCCGCATGACCGCTCGTGATCCAGACCAGGGCGACGCTTGCCACGAAAGCGGCAATCAAGATCAGCATTAGATGATGCTGCCTTGCAGCATCATGGCGCGGCTTTAAATCCATCTTTTCTTTCACTCGCCGGTTTGCGCCGGTGCAGGCGTTTCTTTCCGATGCAGGCGCAAGCGTTTGTCCCGCCGCCGAATGACGATGATGCGCCAGACGAAGCTTGCGACCAGATAACCGATGGCAGCAGACACGATCGACATGACGACAAAGCCTACGGCCGTGACACCGGCCGTTTCCAGAAACCATCCGAATTTCTGCCACCTGCCGCTGGCGAACTGGTCCTGTGCGACCCGAACCGTGTCGGGATCGACTTTCAACATGAATTCGCCAAGTCGGTTCGCGACCACGAGCCAGAAGGCGAGAGTAAATGGGTTGGTGATGAAGGTCACCAGCGCCGACACAGGAACATTGGCCCTGGCCGGCAGGGCGAGGAAGGCGGCGAGAAAAATTTGTCCGACCGGCACGATAAAGGCCGCGAACAGGCCCAGTGCGACACCGCGCGGCACGCTGCGCCGGGTAAAACGCCAGAGTTCCGGGCTGAGAAAGCGATGGGCAATGGGCGCAAGATAACGATTGTCGGCCATCTGCTCGCGCGTCGGCATATGCCGCACGATCCAGTCTGCCAGAAAGGTTTTCGTAGGCTTGCGGTTCATTGTTTCGCGCTTCCCTTGCGCGTCCGTTTTCAAGAGCGCAACCCTGCGGTGCGGTGCATGATCGCCGCCAGCGTTCAGGCGTTGCTTACAAGCGCCCGCCCTAACGAAAATGGCATGGCCAGCCCGTGAACGACAGCTGCTCTAATTATGCTCGCGCATCACGCGCGCCTTGTCCCGCTGCCAGTCCCTGTCCTTGATATAAGCACGCTTGTCCTGCGCCTGGCGGCCTTTCGCCAGCGCCAGTTCGACCTTGGCGCGGCCCGACTTGTTGAAATAGATGCTCATCGGCACCAGCGTCATGCCCTTCCGTTCGACCGCGCCGGTCAGACGGGCGATCTCGCGCTCGTGCAGAAGCAGCTTGCGCGGTCGTTTCGGTTCATGGTTGAGGCGGTTCCCGTGGCTGTATTCAGGGATGTTGGCGTTGATCAGCCAGACCTGTCCGTCGCGGACTTCGGCGTAGCTTTCGGCGATGGTCGCCTGTCCGGCGCGTAAGGCCTTCACCTCGGTCCCCTGCAGTGCAAGCCCTGCTTCGACCTTGTCATCGATCGCGTAATCGAAACGTGCGCGGCGGTTCTCCGCCACGGTCTTCTGCTTGTCGAAAGTTTCGGGTTTGGGACGTGCCATGGTGTGTGATGTAGGACCGGTTGGCGGAAAGGGAAAGGTGACTGGCAGGTCTTGCTGCGGCTCGGCCCGCAGCAGGTGCCGTGCAGAAACGCTTGGTCCTACCCGATTCCGGCATGTTCCAGTGCTGCGTCCACCGCTGCGCGAGCCTCGTCGCTGGCGGCGCACAAGGGCAGCCGCACTTCATCGGTGAGCCAGTCGTGCACGCGGGAAAGCGCGTATTTTACAGGTGCGGGGCTGGCATCTTCGAACATGGCATAATGCAAAGGATATAGCCGGTCGTTCAACTCACGCGCCCGCACCAGATCGTTATCGGCGCAGGCTCTCTGGAATTCGGCACACAGCTTCGGTGCGACATTGGCGGTAACGGAAATGCACCCCGCCCCGCCCGCGGCATTGAACGGCAGCGCCAGCTCGTCATTTCCGGACAATTGGCAGAAGGAATGGCCGATACCCATGCGGTGATCCGCGACGCGGGAAAGATCCTCGCTCGCATCCTTGATGGCCACGATGCGGTCGGGAAATCTCTGCGCGAGTTCGCAGACGGTTTCCGGCGCTATATCCGTAACCGTGCGGGCAGGCACGTTATACAGAACGATAGGCAAGTCGCAATTGCTGGCGAGATGGCTGAAATGGGCGATCAGCCCACGTTGGCTGGGGCGATTGTAGTAAGGCGCCACGCAAAGTGCCGCCGCCGCTCCCGCCTTCTGCGAAAAGCGCATGTGGAGCAAGGCATTCTGCGTATCGTTGCTGCCACAACCGGCGATCACGGGAACGCGCCCCGCAGCCTGTTCGACGCAGATTTCCACCACCCGGTGATGCTCTGCATTCGAGATGGTCGATGCCTCGCCGGTGGTTCCGCAAGGCACCAGAGCGGTGGATCCGTTCTCGATCTGCCAATCGACGAGACGGCGGAATGCGCTTTCGTCCACCTTGCCGTCGCGAAAGGGTGTAATCAGGGCGGGGATCGATCCGGAAAACATCTGGGCCTCATGCATTTGATCCGATACGGTAAACGAGTGGCCTTGCGACAACGCGCGTAACGGGTTCTATTCATTGCCTGATAATGAGCGATGCGGCATTGTGTCCAGCATGGACCGTATTTCACTTACATTCGCAAGCATTCTGGCCAGTACCGCTCTGGCCTCCACCGCAACCTCCGCCATGGCCCAGCAGGTCACCTTGCCCGATCCGGCAGGCGACCAGATCCGCGCGCAGATGATCGCACAAGCGCCGACGCGCGCAGATGCCGCCGTCGATCGCTGGCGTTATCTTTCCAAGACGGACAGCCTCGCATTCGAGGATTATGCCGGGTTCATCCTGGCGAACCCCGGCTTCCCGATGGAGACGAAGCTTCGCACCTTTGCCGAAGACGCACTCGATCGCGGTGCGGTCGGCCCGGAAAAACTTGTCGCCTATTTCGATGCGAAACCGCCGCTGACCAACAGCGGCCTTGCCCGTTACGCGCTTGCGCTGGCGACGCTGAACCGGCCAGAGGCAGCCGATTACGCCCGCAAGGCGTGGCGCGGCGGCGAAATGAGCGGCCCTGCGGAAGCCTATATCACCGGCCTGTTCGGTTCGCGCTTTTCGGCTGAGGACCATAATGCGCGAATGGATGCGCTGCTTTGGCAGGGCAGGAACGAAGCGGCCGCTCGCCAGATCGTCAATGTCTCACCCGCCTACCGCGACGTGGCGATGGCGCGCCTGGCTCTTCTGCAGGGGCAGGATCCTGCGCAAGCGGGCCTGCCGATCCCGGCAAGCGCCTCGAGCGATCCCGGATATGTCTACAATATCGCGCGGCAATATCGCAACAGCGGGCAGAGCAGTGCCGCAGTGTCGCTCCTTGCCAATCGTCCCGGGTTTTCCCGCCCGGCGGTCAGCGCCGAGGCTTTCGTCACCGAAATGCTGGCGAATGCCCGTAATGCCTCCGCGCGCGATGCCGTTCGGATCGCCGCGTCTGCGGACGATATCTTCGCTCCCGGCGCCGACGTTTCGACGATGAGCTACCGCCTCCGTGACGATTACACGTCGCTGATGTGGCTCGGGGGGACCAATGCGCTTTACCAGCTTGGCGACGGGAATGCGGCAGCACCTCTGTTCTATCGCTATGGCGCGGCTGCACAGACTCCGCAGACACGGTCTAAGGGGTTCTACTGGGCGGGCAATGCATCGGCGCGCGCCGGAAACGCCGCCGAAGCGAACCGGTATTTTGAAATGGCTGCCGAGTACCCGGAATATTATTACGGGCTGCTGGCGCTGGAACGTCTCGGCCGGTCGATTCCGTCCTATGCCGGACAGACGCTGGCAGTTCCGACGCAGGAGGAACGAGCGGAATTCATCAGCAGTCCGCTGGTGCAGGCTGTCCGCTCCCTGTCGCGGGGCGGGTCCGACTGGCAGACCGCGCGCTACTTCTATACGGCCCTCGCCGATTCCGCCGAGACGCCGGGTGAGCTTGCGCTGGCCGGTGAGCTCGCCAATGGGCTGAATCTTCCGGAACTGGGGGTCGTGATCGGCCGCGTCGCGCCGGAAAAGAATTTTTCGGGTTTTACCGGGATCGGTTTCCCGACACTCTCGACGCCGCGGGGCGCCAACTGGACTTTCGTGCATGCCATTGCGCGGCAGGAAAGCGAATTCGACGAAACACGGGTGAGCCATGCCGGCGCGCGCGGGCTGATGCAGCTGATGCCGGGTACTGCCCGCGAGCAGGCGGGCAAGCTTGGCATGAACTACATGTCCAGCGACCTGATCGGTAACCCTACCTACAATCTGCAACTGGGTACGGCCTATTTCGACCGGATGCTGAATTACTACGGCGGCAGCTATCCGCTGGCGGTCGCGGCATATAATGCCGGGCCGGGCAACGTGAACAAATGGCTGCGGCAGAACGGCGACCCCCGGGAAGGCAATATCGACTGGTTGCGCTGGATCGAGGAGATCCCGTTCTTCGAAACGAAGAATTATGTCCAGCGCGTGCTGGAAAACGCGGTGGTCTACGAAGCGATGAACCCGGGGCAGGCGGAATATGGGCGCCCCCGCGGCGTCAGCCAGTTTCTCGGCAAGGCACCCGGCTGATCCGACCTTTGAAAAAGCAGCAGGCCGCATCGGTTCCGGAGATCGGCGCGGCCTTTTTGTTGGGGCAGGCCGGCCGTAATTCGCCAGCCTTCACCATGGCCGATCGAGGTTTGACTGGAATGATTTGCCGGTGAAGCACGCTCTCGCGATGTTCTCAGCAGCGCTGTGCGTGGCTGCCCTGCCCCAGACGGCCGGCGCACGCGACAGTCTCGGCATATTTCAGAACTGGGGCGCTTTTCGCGATCCCTCGGTGCCGCGCTGCTATGCCATCGCGGTGGCAGAACCCACCACGCTTGAACGGCAGTATCGCCCATTCGCCTCTATTGGCACCTGGCCCCGGCGGAACATACGCGGCCAGTTGCATGTCAGGCTGTCCCGCAAGATTGAACCGGGCGCACCCGTTACCCTCCGTATCGGGGGAGAGCGTTTTCGGCTCGCCAGTGGCGGCGGGGATGCCTGGGCGCGTGACGCCAGGATGGACGCGGCGATCATCGCCGCGATGCGTGTCGCAGGGCGGATGATCGTCGGGAGCCGGGATGTGCGCGGGCGGCGGTTCTCGAACACGTATGATCTTTCCGGCGCGGCGACCGCGATGGATGCAGCGACAGTGGCCTGCGCGCAATACCGATAGCCGGAACGGAAAAGGGCCGGAAGCTTGCGCTTCCGACCCGTTCCCCTCGGTGGTCGTAAATCAGTTGAAATCAGAAACGATAGCCGAAGCCCACCATTACCTGATGACGGTCGGTATCGATGTCGAACCGGTCGCTGTCGGGCACATCGTTGCTGAAATCGATCTCGGCATCGCTGTAATTGGAATAGCGATATTCGATTTTAGTAAAGCTGTTGCCGCTCAGAGCATATTCGAGACCTGCACCGACCCGGTAGCCGTCGGCATCGAGGTCCTGTTCGAACCGACGCGTGCCGTTGGTGTCCCGCAGGTTGTACTTGGCATTGGTGTAACCGCCCTTGGCATAGACCAGCAGGTCGGGCTGCGCCAGCACGCCGATGCGAGCACCGACATAGAGATCACGGCCGGTCTCGACATTGCCGAACCCGAAGCCTTCGAAATCGCCGTCCTCGAAATCAGTGTCTGCAGTGGAGCCGGTATATTCGGCTTCGACACCGACGAGAGCGCCGCCAAAGGCAACGTCGTAACCGATGGCCGCACCATAGGCGACGCCTTCGATCGACTGGTCATTATCCACATTGATATCGTCATCGATGCTGGAGCCTGCGGTCGAGCTGTCGAACCCGGCCAAGACCTCTACGCGCGGTCCGGTAAAAGCGGCGTTCGTGTCCTGTGCCATGGAAGGCGAAGCGATTGCGGCGGCCGAGGTGGCGGCGAGAATTGCGACTGTGTACTTCATCAGATGGTTTCTCCGTTCATTCGACCCGGCGGTCTGATAGGTTCGCCGCGTCGTGGACCATTGAAACGGCCCCAACGGAAGGTTTGTTTCATTAACATAGCACAACGATAAGGATGATGCATAAGTGCAACACATTCTTGCGCGACTATGAACGGTTCAGGCGATATGCTTCCCGAATCAAAGTCGGAAGTTTTCTCCGCCAGCTTTGCGCTTTCGTGCCCGGCACTCTATATCCATGTCATGTCGCATACAGCTTTGATGCCAATCCCCGGCCAGATCGATCCCGTACCTGTTGCTCGTGGCGTCACGCCGCGGTCCGATGGACGTATCGACCTGACGGGCCTTCCGCGCGAACGGATCAGAGATCTTTTCGAAGCTGCGGGTATGGAGCCGAAGCAGGCGCGGCTACGCTCCAAACAGATCTATCACTGGATGTATCATCGCGGCGTGCGTCAGTTCGATGCGATGACGGATATGGCGAAATCTCTGCGGCCCTGGCTTGCGGAACGTTTCGTGGTCGGCCGGCCCGATGTCATGGAAGCGCAGCTTTCCGAAGATGGTACCCGCAAATGGCTGCTGTCGACGCCGGACGGCCATGATTTCGAGATGGTCTTCATCCCCGACGACGATCGCGGCACCTTGTGCGTGTCGAGCCAGGTCGGTTGCACCCTGAACTGCACCTTCTGCCATACGGGAACCATGCGCCTGGTCCGGAACCTTACTCCGGGTGAAATCGTCGGGCAGGTCATGCTCGCCCGCGATGCGCTGGGCGAATGGCCGGACGGTGCGTCCATGACGAACAAGCCCAAGTCCGAAGGCGAGGAGGAGGAAGGCTACGACTCCGCTGGCCGCCGTCTTACCAATATCGTGATGATGGGAATGGGTGAGCCGCTCTACAATTTCGACAATGTGCGCGATGCGTTGCAACTCGTGATGGACGGTGACGGTCTGGCGCTGTCGAAGCGCCGCATCACGCTGTCGACCAGCGGTGTGGTGCCGATGATGGCGCGCTGCGGTGAAGAGATCGGCGTCAATCTGGCAGTGTCCCTGCATGCCGTGACCAAGAATGTTCGCGACGAGATCGTGCCGATCAACCGCAAATATGGCATAGAGGAACTGCTCGCCGCCTGTGCGGCCTATCCCGGCGCTTCAAACGCGCGCCGGATCACGTTTGAATATGTGATGCTGAAGGACAGGAACGACAGCGACGAAGACGCGCGGGAACTGGTGAGACTTATCCGCGACTACGATCTTCCGGCCAAGGTCAATCTTATTCCCTTCAACCCCTGGCCCGGCGCACCCTACGAATGTTCCACTCCGGACAGGATCAGGCGCTTTTCCGCCATCGTGTTCGGTGCCGGGATCAGTGCACCGATCCGCACGCCGCGCGGGCGGGACATCGATGCCGCCTGCGGTCAACTGAAAACTGCCGCCGAAAAGAAGACGCGTGCGCAGCGCGACCGGGAGGCAGCGGAAATTGGCTGAATGTCCATGCCAGTAGCAGGGTCTTGCAGTTGACCCGCAAATCCGTTTTCGTCACCGGCGGCGCGCGCCGGATCGGCGCCACGATCGCGCGGACATTCGGCGATGCCGGATGGCATGTCGTCATCCATTACAGTACCTCGCGCGAAGAGGCGCAGGCTTTGTGCGACAGCCTTTCATCGGCAGAGATCGTCCGCTGCGACCTTTTGAATACTGCCGCAGCACGGGGTGTGGTGGCCGATCTGCTGGAGCGGATAGATGATTGGCAGGTGCTGGTGAATTGCGCGTCGGTTTTCCAGCCGGACGAGGCTGATGCACCGGATGAGGAGGTTTTCAACCGGGCGATGGCCGTCAACGCGCGGTCGCCTGCCGCGATGGCACAGGCCTTCCTGTCGGACAGAGAGAACAGGAGCGGGCGCGTGGTGATCAACATCACCGATCAGAAACTCGAGAATACCAACCCGGATTTCTTTTCCTACACGGCCAGCAAGCATGCTCTGGCTGCCGCAACCGGCATGCAGGCACTGGACCGTTCCCTTCATGCTGACGATCGCATTTATGATCTTGCGCCCGGTGCGATCCTGCCCAGTTATGATCAGGATCCTAAGGAGACCGACGTTTCGCACCGCCTGAACCTGTTGCAGCGCAAGACGAAAGCAGCAGAAGTCGCGCAGGCCGCATTGTGGCTGGCGGAAGGAAATTTGCAGAGCGGCGAAAGCCTTTTCATCGACAGTGGACAGCATCTTCTGTCGCAACCGCGCGACGTCATCTATCTGGCGCGTGAGAAAGCGCGTCCATGACCCCTCAGCCGGAAAGAGAAGCTGCGGTGACTGCCCCCTTCCCGCCGCGACACCGAGCGTCGACGCGCATCTGGCACTGGGTGAACTTCGCCTGCATCGTCATCCTCTTCATGTCGGGACTGAACATCTCCAACGCGCATCCGTGGCTTTACTGGGGCGACGCCGGGTTCCTGCCCGAAGATGCCTGGTTCGCCGTCATGCGCTTCCCAGGCTGGGCCACCATACCGGACTATTACAGCCTTGCCGCGGCGAGGGACTGGCACCTGACCGCAGCCTTGCCCTATGCGGTGGGACTGCTGTTCATCTGGATCAGCATGCTTGCCAATCGTCATTTCTGCCGTGATATAGCGACCCGCGGCAGGGAGTGGGACCGGAATGCGATCAAGCAGGATGTCCGGAACCACCTCCGGTTCGAATTCGATCCTGCCGACGGCAAGTACAATTTCTTCCAGAAGCTGTCTTACGGGCTGGTCTATGGCGTCATGCTGCCGCTGATGATCTTTACCGGCATGGCGATCAGTCCTGGATGGGAACCTGCGCTTGGCTGGATGATCGAGTTGATGGGCGGCCGGCAGTCCGCCAGATCGCTTCATTTCATCACAGCGTGGGCAATCTTCGTTTTTTTCGTCCTGCATGTCGCGCTGGTCTTCGTATCGGGGCCGATCGGACAGATGCGATCCATGATCCTCGGGAACCGCAAATGAGCCTGCATCGCCGGGATATTCTGCTCGCCATGGGCGTGACCCTGGTGGGAGCGTGCTCTAAAGTCGCCGACAGCGGCGGATCGACCGTGTTCGACACAGCCGAAGATTTGCACCGCAAGGCGCAGCGCCTGTTCCAAAGCAGAACGGCACTGGTGAAGGAATACTCTCCAGAAGACATCTCGCCCTTTTTTCGGGGTAACGGAACGACGCGGCCCGCTGAGGCCTCCTATGCTCTATCTGCCGCGAATGGCTTTGCCGATTGGCGGCTGACCGTGGGCGGGTTGGTTGACAATCCCCTTGCTTTCAGCATCGAAAATATCCGCCGCCTCCCTCAGCGCACGCAGATCACCCGGCACGACTGCGTCGAGGGATGGAGCGCCATCGGCCAGTGGACCGGTCCTCAACTTTCCCTCGTGCTCGACGCTGCAGGATTGCAGGACAGCGCCCGCTTCATTGTATTTCGCTGCGCCGATGAACTGAATGGCAACGCTTATTACGAGAGCATTGACCTTCTCGATGCCTACCACCCGCAAACCATTATCGCCCACCAACTGAACGGCGAACCCCTGCCCATAAGGAATGGTGCGCCTCTCCGGATGCGCATCGAACGGCAACTCGGCTATAAACACGCCAAATATCTGACCGGGATCGAAGCGGTCGCCAGCCTCGATGGCATCGGCGGCGGCGAAGGCGGCTACTGGGAGGATCGCGGCTATCAATGGTACGCCGGCATCTGAATTCCTTTTGAATAAACCCTTCTTGTTTGCGATACCCCTGCTCCGCTGATAGGCGCGTCTATATTCAGGTCACAATCGGTTGGAATTGCGCATGTCGGATATCAAGAAGGTCGTCCTCGCCTATTCGGGTGGCCTCGACACCAGCGTTATCCTGAAATGGCTACAGGTTACCTATGGTTGCGAGGTGGTGACATTCACCGCCGATCTCGGTCAGGGAGAGGAACTGGAACCTGCCCGCCGCAAGGCCAGCGGGATGGGCGTGCCGGACAAGAATATCTACATTGACGATCTACGCGAGGAATTCGTCAGCGACTTCGTGTTCCCGATGATGCGCGCGAATGCTCGGTATGAGGGCGACTATCTGCTCGGCACCTCAATCGCCCGGCCGCTGATTTCCAAACGGCTGATCGAGATAGCGCAGGAGACCGGCGCCGATGCTATCGCCCATGGAGCGACCGGCAAGGGCAACGATCAGGTCCGCTTCGAACTCAGTGCCTATGCACTGAACCCTGACATCCGCATCATCGCGCCGTGGCGGGAGTGGGATCTGACATCGCGCAGTGCGCTGATCGGCTGGGCGGAAAAGCACCAGATCGAGGTTCCGAAGGACAAGCGCGGCGAAAGTCCCTTCTCCACCGATGCCAATCTGCTGCACACGTCTTCCGAAGGGAAGGTTCTGGAAGATCCGTGGGAGGAGACGCCCGACTACGTCTATTCCCGCACTGCCAATCCCGAAGACGCGCCGGACGAGGCGGAATATATCACCATCGACTTCGAGCGGGGCGACGGTACTGGCCTGAACGGCGAGGGCATGAGCCCTGCCATCCTGCTCACCGCCCTGAATGATCTTGGCCGCAAGCACGGTATCGGGCGGCTGGATCTGGTCGAGGGGCGCTTCGTCGGCATGAAGAGCCGGGGCATGTATGAAACGCCGGGCGGTGAAATCTACGCCCGGGCGCATCGGGGGATCGAGCAGATCACGCTGGACCGGGGGGCGGCGCATCTGAAAGATGAACTGATGCCCCGCTATGCCGAGATGATCTACAACGGCTTCTGGTTTTCACCCGAGCGTGAGATGTTGCAGGCGGCCATCGATCACAGCCAGGCGAAGGTCAGCGGCACGGTCCGGCTCAAGCTGTACAAGGGCAGCGTCAGCGTCGTCGGGCGCAAATCGCCCAACAGCCTGTATTCGGAACGCCATGTCACTTTCGAGGACGACCAAGGCGCCTATGACCAGCGCGATGCGGAGGGGTTCATCAAGCTGAATGCCCTGCGCCTCAGGCTGCTGGCCCAGCGGGATCGCGCTTAAGCGATTCTCTCCCCCGGTTTCGCGCCAGAACGGCCATTGTGCACAAAGGTTCCCGCATTTTCGGGACGGGTGGAGTGATTCCAGGGGCGGAGCGGTTTGGCTGGACTGCCGCTGTTTAGATTGGGTCTGTAAAAGCACCCTCCATGAACAGCCCCAAGCTTTTCGCCCGTCCCCGGTTCCTCCGGTCGGGTCGCCACACCGCCGGCCGCCGCATCCCCACGATTGCCGCCGTGCTGCTCCTCCCCAATCTTTCCGGTGCCCCGGTTGCCGCGCAGCAGGCGGTTTCCGCCGAGTTTACCGCCGAATTCGTCCGGTTCCGCGCCCTGCCCGCAATGCCGCAGCCTGCCGGCAACGTGGTGGACATCACCCGGATCGACCCTCCGGTGGAGGAAGAGCCAGCCGCCCGCGTCATCGGATCGGGAAATGCCAGCTATTACGGCAAGCGGTTCGCGGGCAAGCGTACCGCCAGCGGCGAGCGGTTCGACCCCGGCCAGCTGACCGCCGCGCATCGCACCCTGCCCTTCGGATCGCTGGTGCAGGTGACCAACCCCGCCAATGGCCGCAGCGTCACGGTGCGGATCAACGATCGCGGGCCGTTCCACGGCAACCGCATCATCGACCTGTCGCGCTCCGCCGCCGAGGGTATCGGCATCGTCCAGCGCGGCCACGGCCATGTGGAGCTGGCCCTGCTGGACTGAGGCCGCAATTCAGGCGGCGGCGTCGGGCGAGTCCAGATCGTCCTCTCCCGTCACCAGCCACCATTCGTCCTGACCGGCCTCGAAGGCGACTATCTGCCAATATTCGACCTCTTCCGCATCGCCCAGCTGATGCGGCAGCGGCGCGCCGGGCGGGCGCGCATATTCCATCGCCGTGAGGGTGCGGCCCAGCGGCGTCTTGTCCTCCAGCTGGTCGGCCCAGTACTCGGCCCAATATTCGTCTTCGTCGAGCTCGTCCTCCGCGCCCGCCTCGGCCTCGTCCTCATCGCCGCTTTCCGCCTGGCCGCAGGCGCAGGATGGAACGGGTGGAACACGGTCCTGCGATTCAATTTCCGGGGGCGTTTGGGGCAATTCCTCCCCGCGCCGCAGGGCGTCGATCTGATCGTCGAGCAGCGGGAGAGTGGCAGCCACGTCCTCGCGGGTCTCCAGCCGGTCGAGCCGCGCCAGATGGGCGAGCAGCAGGCGCGAATCGAAGCGCCGCCGCCGCGCGACCTCCTCGCCGTGATAGAACACCGCCTCCTCCACCCCGTTAATGGCGCGGTCCGCCAGCACCTCCTCGGCATGAGCGCGCGCGCTGAGTAAAGCCGCATCCCAGCCCCTCGCAAACCCGGCGAGCCGCCGCCGCGCCCGATAGGCCGTCTGCGGCGAGACCGAAGCCGCGCGGCAGGCCAGCCGCACATTGCCATAGAGTTGCAGACTGGCGAGAAAATCCGCCTGCCGCTCGGGGGTGAGGATCGTGTGGTTTGCTTGCGTGGTAGTGTCGGTGAAGGTGTCGTGGGGGATGAGGGCAGTCATGGTTCAACTTACATTGATGAAGGAAGCCGAGCCAGTTATAGCAGGAACTACCTGTAGGACAGCAGACTAGCCAAAGCTTCCCTCATCCTCAGACACTCTTCGTCCAAGGTAAGGGGTTGTTTCCTCTCGATCTCGTTTTATCAAGGTTGCAATGTTCCATTTTTGTTCCTAGGATATGCTCTATGAGGCACGCTGTTTCGCTCGCCAAGCTCGCATTCTACCTCATCGTCGGAGCGTCGCTCGCATACCTTTTGTGGGCTGGCTCAAATCTGCGCATGGAACCAAATCCAAACATCAGCGGGGCGGATTTCGTGGCGATCATCCTAACCGCACTCGGGGTCATTTTGGCCGCGCTGGCGATTTTCCTAGGCGGGATGGCATTGGTCGGTTGGAAAACATTTGATGACCGGGTCAGAACGCACGCTGAGGAATTCTTGGAAAAGCGCTTTAGCCCTTCAGATCAAAGGTACGCTGATCTCGTCGAGACGCTTCGGGATGACGCGCGACGAGAAGCGCAACTCGCGAAAAATGCGAAGAAAGACATCGAAAATCAAAGCCCATTTGATGAGAATGAAGTCTGATGAGTGAGACGGTCAAAGAGATTATAAAGCGTCATCTTGAGAGTGTGCCAGTTAAGCTTGGTGCTCTGGCTTCCGATTTGGGCATCGAAGTTTTTCGTTCGCCACTCAAGCCAGGAATCTCGGGTTTAATAGAGCCTTCAAAAACTTCGGCATCTGGATTTCGAATCAAGCTTAATAGGCATGAAAGCGTAGAAAGGCAGAGGTTTACTTTAGCTCATGAAATTGCACACTTTCTGTTGCACAAGGAGCTGATCCGCGGCGGTGTAGTTGATAACACAATGTATCGTTCGAATTTGAGCTCTCGCCACGAGATTGAAGCAAACAAGTTAGCATCTCTTATTATTATGCCTGATGCAGCTGTCGAAAGGCTAAGCGCTCAGTATGCAACATTGCCAACTGAGGAAAAAGTAGCCAGAATGGCTAAGCAGCTAAGAGTTTCGGAGCCTGCCATGCGAATAAAGTTAGGGGTCTGATGCTCGAAGGTAAGGCTTATGTGCCGCTGTTGCATCTGCGGCTTGCAGAAGTAAGGGCTTTACGCGAGTTGCCAGAAAGCAGCAAAAATTTGATGATACCGATCGTTAAGCTTCGCCCTTGGCTTAACTCAAAAACCCTCGACAAAGCTTTAGATACTCTAGATGAAGCGATAGGTAATCGTCTCTACGGTCTTGATTTAGACGAATTTAAATATGAAGCGCATCCTGATCCTGCCAAACTTGCCAAGGTTGAATTCGCGTCACTCTTTGATCCTACGGATGGGTACCGCAATTACTACGATGTGGTTGAAAGCGGCCCAAACCGAATTCCTGTGTTCCGTGGTATAACTGACCGGGAACCTCAGATCGAAGATCAGCTGCAACAGGTAGAAGAACTAGAGCGAGGGCTATTTGTTCGTGCACTTGCGAACCAACCCGGTGCGATTATCAACATTGCTGATGCGGTAATCCAACGAGGGTTGGAGAATGTAGTTTTCGTAGTCGATTGTGGTTGGGGGCCAAATATCTTGACCCAAGCCGCGCTGTGCTCCGGCATCGTTCAAACGCTTGTTGATTTGTCGCCAACAATAGAGATCGTGGTGGCTGGCAGCAGCTTCCCCGATGCTTTCGGCGGTCTGGGCGACCGTTTTATCATTCCGGTGAACGAGCGAGGTCTGTTTCAAGAGGTTCGACGAGCGGTAAACGGTGGCGAACTCGTCTACGGTGATTGGGGGAGCACCCGCCCCCCGACTAAGCCTGTTCCTATGAGGAATGTACCGCGCATCGATATCGCAAAGACCGCGTCATGGCTGAGTTGGCGGAGCGAAGGCGGCGAGGACTACGAAGATATAGCGAATCGCGTGCTTGAAGATGCCGAATGGGATGGCACCTTAGGACTTTGGGGTGAATACATGATCGAGAAGACGGCCGAAGGGTCCGACGGGTCAATCAAAGCACCAGCAATGGCGGCGGCAGTCCGCGTCAACCTGCATCTTCATCAGCAGGCTCACTTCTCAAATCCGGACGGACTTCACGTAGGCGATGAGGTAGTGGGCGATGACCTTTAAAGTTTGCGTCAACTTCACAGCGTGCAGGGCCACTTGCTTGCGACCTTAGGCGATCACCCTTTGTCGACATACTGGCAACGTCACTTCTCCACTTAGTATTGCCCCACCCTCTCCAACATCGGCGCAAGATAGTGCCCCGTGTAGCTGCGCGGCTCCTTGGCCACTTCCTCCGGGGTGCCTTCGGCCACGATCTCGCCGCCGCGGACGCCGCCTCCGGGGCCGAGGTCGAGGATCCAGTCGGCGACCTTGATCACGTCGAGATTATGTTCGATCACCACCACGGAATTGCCCTGGTCCACCAGCCGTTGGAGAACCTCCAGCAGTTTCCGCACATCCTCAAAATGCAGGCCCGTGGTCGGCTCGTCCAGAATATACAGCGTCTGCCCGGTGCTGCGGCGGGCGAGTTCCTTCGCCAGTTTCACGCGCTGCGCCTCGCCCCCTGACAGCGTCGTCGCCTGCTGGCCCACCTTGACATAGCCCAGCCCCACCTCGTTCAGCATGTGCATCCTCTCGCGGATGGGGGGGACGGCCTTGAAGAATTCCTCCGCATCCTCGATCGTCAAGTCGAGCACGTCGGCGATGCTCATGCCCTTGAAGCGGACCTCCAGCGTCTCGCGATTATAGCGTTTGCCGCCGCATTGTTCGCAGGTGACATAGACGTCGGGCAGGAAGTGCATCTCAATCTTGATCAGCCCGTCGCCCTGGCACGCCTCGCACCGGCCGCCCTTCACGTTGAAGCTGAACCGCCCCGGCTTGTACCCGCGCGCCTGGCTTTCCGGCAGGCCCGCGAACCAGTCGCGGATATTGGTGAAGGCGCCGGTATAGGTCGCCGGATTCGAACGCGGGGTGCGGCCGATGGGCGACTGGTCGATCTCGATCACCTTGTCGCAATTTTCGAGGCCGGTGATCCTGTCATGCGCTCCGGCGATCACGCGCGCTCCGTTCAGCGCCCGCGCCGCGCCTGCGTGCAGCGTGTCGATGGTGAAGCTGGACTTGCCGCTGCCCGACACGCCGGTGATGCAGGTAAAGGTGCCGAGCGGGATCGATGCGGTGACGTTCTGCAGATTGTTGGCGCGGGCGTTGTGGACGGTGACCTTCTTGCCATTGCCCTTGCGACGCTGTTTCGGGACGGCAATCTCGCGCGTGCCGTTCAGATATTGCGCGGTGAGCGACTTCTTCGATTTCAGCACCTGTTTCAGCGTGCCTTCGGCGACGATCTCGCCGCCATGCACGCCCGCGCCGGGGCCGAGGTCGACCACGTAATCGGCGGTGCGGATCGCGTCCTCGTCATGTTCCACCACGATGACGGTATTGCCGAGGTCGCGCAGGCGCTTCAGCGTTTCGAGCAGGCGGTCGTTGTCGCGCTGGTGCAGGCCGATGCTGGGTTCGTCGAGGACGTAGAGGACGCCCGACAGGCCGCTGCCGATCTGGCTCGCGAGGCGGATGCGCTGGCTCTCGCCCCCCGACAGCGTGCCGCTGGTGCGGTTGAGGTTGAGGTAGTCCAGCCCGACATTGTCGAGGAAGCCGAGCCGTTCGTTGATCTCCTTCAATATGGCGCGGGCGATCTGCTGCTGCTGATTGGTGAGCCTGGGTTCGAGGGTGAGGAACCATTCCTTCGCATCGGCGACGGACATGCGGGTGGGGCCGGCGATATCCTCGCCCGCAACCTTCACCGCCAGCGCCTCGGGCTTAAGGCGGGCGCCGTGGCAGGTTTCGCACGGCTGGGCGGTCTGGTATTTGCCGAGCTCCTCGCGCATCCAGGCGCTTTCGGTCTGGAGCATGCGGCGGTTGAGATTGCCGATGACGCCCTCGAACGCCTTGTTCACCGTATATTGCTTGCGCCCGTCCTTGAAGGTGAGCGGCACGGCCTTGCCCTTCGTGCCGTGCAGGATGGTGTCGCGCTGCTCCTGCGTCAGGTCCTGCCAGGGGGTGGTGAGGTCGAAATCATAGGCGGCGGCGAGGCTGGAGAGCACCTGCATGTAATAGGGCGACGGCGGGTTCGACTTGGCCCAGGGCACCACCGCGCCCTTCTTCAGGGTGAGCGCCTCGTTCGGCACGACCAGCTGCGGGTCGAACAGCATCTTCTCGCCCAGCCCGTCGCAAGTGGGGCAGGCCCCCTGCGGTGCGTTGAAGGAGAACAGGCGCGGTTCGATCTCCTCGATGGTGAAGCCCGACACCGGGCAGGCGAAGCGTTCGGAGAAAACGATGCGATTGGCGGGCAGGCCAGCACCCTTCATGGCGCCCTTCATCTGTCCGCCGTCAGCACCTGCGCCATCCGCCTCGCGCCCCGGCACGACCCCGTCGGCGAGGTCGGCATAGGCGAGGCCGTCCGCCAGCTTCAACGCGGTTTCGAAACTGTCGGCCAGGCGGGTCTGGATGCTTGTATCGTCCTTGGCCTTAACCGCCAGCCGGTCGACCACGACCTCGATGTCGTGCTTGAACTTCTTGTCGAGCGCGGGCGCTTCCTCGATCGGGTACATTTCGCCGTCGATGCGAACGCGGGTGAAGCCCGCCTTCTGCCATTCGGCCAGTTCGCGGCGATATTCGCCCTTGCGCCCGCGCACCACGGGGGCAAGCAGGTACAGCCGCGTACCTTCGGGCAGTTCCATCACCCGGTCGACCATAGTGGAGACGGTCTGCGCCTCGATCGGTTCGCCGGTCACGGGCGAATAGGGCACGCCCACTCGCGCCCACAACAGGCGCATGTAATCGTAGATCTCGGTGACGGTCGCCACGGTGGAGCGCGGATTGCGCGAGGTGGTCTTCTGTTCGATGCTGATGGCGGGGCTGAGGCCGTCGATATGTTCGACATCCGGCTTCTGCATCATTTCAAGGAACTGGCGGGCATAGGCCGACAGGCTCTCGACATAGCGGCGCTGCCCTTCGGCATAGATCGTGTCGAAGGCGAGGCTGGATTTGCCCGACCCGGAAAGCCCGGTGATGACGATCAGCGAATCCCGCGGCAGATCGATATCCACGCCCTTGAGGTTATGTTCGCGCGCACCGCGCACGGAAATCTTGGTTAAGGCCATGAAGCGCGTGTTCCGCAAATGTTCGATTGGGTCAAGAGCGCCGGATGCGCTCCGCGCGATGTGGGCGCTGGCCGGCGCTTTACAACCGGGCGCGCCACAAGCGGTGGCTGGCGGTGTTTCGCATCAAGTCAGGTACACATGGCTGAAGGCACCGCCAAAGATTAACCGCAGGTAACTGAAATCTCCTGCTAATTTCACTTGCATTCATGGCGCGCGCGTTCGTCCCTGATATGCAACGGCTGGTCCCGCGCGCTCTTACAAATGTGCAAAGGTGCCCGATTTCAGGGTCAGCGAAACCGCGAATCGGTCCTGTGACAGGACCAATTCCGGACCTATTTCCATACCCGCCCGTTGATTGGGCAGAGGGGCGAAACAGGCCCGGTCGCATGAACCAGTGCGACGAAACCGGGAGATCGGCCGGCAGACACACCGCGATTTCACGAGAACAAGCTATTACGGGGTAGAGCCATCAGTACTTTGAACATCAACATGCCGGAAATGCGAACTGCGCCGGGGATTTCCACCCCGACCGGCCTCGACCGCGCCATGGCGCTCACCGTCAAACTGCGCCTGCGGGCGCGTGAAGCCGGCCGTGACGGCGGGCGCAAGACGGGCGGGCACACTCATCCATCCGGCAGCGGCACGGGCCGCCCGGCGGGCAAGCTGCGCAACATCGGTCGCCGCAGGACGGCCGTGATGGCCTTGTCGGCAGGCGCGATGGGCCTGGCCGCCTTCACCACCCAGCCGAACGAGAACCAGAAGCAGACGGCCCATGCCTCGCCCTTCATGCAGGATCTGCGTCAGAACGCTGCCTCCATGACGACCAGCGAAAGTTTCAAGGAGGCCCTGGTGCAGGAAGAAGGCGTGCGCCTGACTGTCTATCGCGACGTCGCGGGCTATCCCACCGTCGGCGTCGGTCATCTGGTCACGCCGGCGGACAATCTCTCCGTCGGTCAGCGGATCAGCTACGATCAGGTCATTCAATTCCTCGAAGCCGATCTTGCCAAGGCGGAAGCAGCCGTGGCGCGTCTGGTCGGCGGGCTTGCCTTGCATCAGCACGAATTCGATGCGCTGGTCGATCTCGTCTACAACGTGGGCGAAGGCAATGTCAGCGAAGCCGAAAGTCCGCGCCTGAATGCCGCGATACAGGCCGGCGATTATGTCGGCATCGCCAGGGAACTCGATTACACGCATGCCGGTGGTCAGGTGGCAGGCGGACTGGTGAACCGCAGCGAACGCCGCATGGCCATCTTCATGGACGCCAATTACGAAGACCCCCGGCTCGCATGATCGTGCGCCCCTCTCACGGCGTGCAATGTTTCGGAACATCCGCCTTCAGATTGCGTGATTGACCCCGACCCAGGGACCGCAGAAATGCACAGGATCTTCGTCGGCATCCGCCTTCCGCAGCCGGTCCGCGACCTGCTGATCGACACGATGGACGGTGTCGAGGCGGCGAGATGGCAGGATGAGGACCAGTTGCATCTCACCCTGCGATTTATCGGAGAATGCGAGACGCCGCAGGCTAACGATCTTGCCGACGCGCTCGCCACGGTGACAATGCCACCGTTCGACTTGCAGATTTCAGGGACCGGGTTCTTCACGCGCAAGGGGGCAGTCCGTGCCCTGTGGGCAGGGCTTGCGCCTTCACCCGAATTGCGCCGGTTACAGCACAAGGTGGAACGCGTGTGCCAATCGGTGGGCCTGCCTGCCGAGACGCGCAAATTCACGCCACATGTCACGCTGGCCCGGCTAAACAGCATGAGCGGCGATGCGACGGCATGGCTTGCGAGATGGGGCGATTTGCGGAGCGATGCCTTCACCGTCGACGCGGTGGTCCTGTTCGAAAGTCATTTGCGGCGCAGCGGATCGCTCTATCGCGCCGTGGCCGAAATCGCGCTGGCCGAAACAAGCTGCGGCCAGCCCCATCTCGCCGGGCCGGAATGATGCAGGCCAGGCGCAACCCACCGCTTTTTCGCGCGTTGTCATAGCAGCGCCCCGGCTTATCTACCCTTGATCGCCACACCACTGCCGTTCGGCCGTATTCACGAAATGCCCCAAGGATACCATGAGAACCCGCCTGCAGCCCCTCCGTCTCTATCCGCCGCTTCGGCGGAGTGCTGCCGCCACGCGGATGTTGTCTTTACTCTCTGCCGGCCTGCTTGCCGCATGCGGACAGGCGCCACCGCCGGCTGCGCCCGACGCTTCGGCAGCTGTCAGTGACGCGGTACTCGCGGCGGCGGCGCAGGAGCCTGCCGAAGATTGCCTGCTCCTGGTGTGGGAACGGCAAAGCGCCAGCGGCGCCGCTCCCGACGTGGATTTCGACCGCGAGAACGACCGGGCCGAAGGCGGCGCGATTTCCTGTGCGACCGGAACATCGCCGAGCCAGTTCGAAGCGGCGCTCGATACCATTCGCGGCGCCGCAAGGCGCGGCGACAAGGCCGCGATCCTGAGCGAAGTCGGCATTCCCGTCCTCCACATCGATGCCGAAGGCAATCGCCGCGAGTTGACCGCGCAGGAAGATGTCGATGCCGCATTCGAGGAAGTGTTCGACGCGGGCATTCTCGACATGATGAAGAATGTCGATCTGGCGGATATGGCGGTGGTGGAAGGCAAAGGCGGTTATTTCGAACTGGGCTCGCTCTGGCTGGTGGTGCCCGAACCTGGCGAACGGCCCAAGATCGTCACCGTCAACCGGCAGGCGCTGGGCGAAGCGGCCAGCGCGGCGAGCCAGCAAGCCGATGCCGGTGCAGGGCGCGAGCTGCCTGCGCGCTGAACCGTCCGCGATCTTTCCCGCTAGCGCCTGGCAACGGTTAACAGTTACAACAGAAACCGATTGGCCTTTTCAGCATAGATCGGGCAATCGGGATGGGCGCGACTTCAGCGAGCATACATGCACATGCCGCCAAGGTCCTGCTCTGTAACGAAAATGACGATCTGGACGGAGACGATATGAAAGCTCAATATTTGGCCGCAGCCGCGATCGGCGCGCTGCTTGGAGGATGCACCACGATGAACGACATGGACATGGCCTCTGCCCGAACGAGTGAAACCCTGCCCGGAACCGAAGCCGGACCTTTCCTGAATGCCGACATCCCCACAGGCACCGGCTATTTCGCCGCCGACAGCACGCTGCCGTTCCTGGCGCCCGATTTCAACCAGATCCGGCCTGCCGATTTCCGCCCGGCTTTCGAACAGGCGATGCGCATCCATGCTGCCGAGGTCGCGGCAATCGCGAACAATCCCGCGCCCGCAACTTTTGCCAACACCATCGTGCCGCTGGAAACCTCGGGCCGGATGCTGAACCGCGTCGCTTCCGTGTTCTACGCGCTGACCGGTGCGAACACGAACGACACGCTCGATGCGATCGATGCCGAAATCAGCCCGAAGCTGTCCGCGCATTCCGATGCGATCCAGCTGAACCCCCAGCTTTTCCGGCGAGTGAAGGCGGTTTACGACAATCGCGCCGCGATGGCGATGGTGCCTGAAGATGCCAAGCTGCTGGAGGAAACATACGAGCAGATGGTCCATGCCGGCGCGATGCTGACCGAGGCGCAGAAGGCGGAAGTCAAGCAGATCAATTCGCGGCTCTCGACGCTGACGACCGAATTTTCGCAATTGCTGACCAAGGCGACGAACGAGAACGCGCTCGTCGTCGACGATGCCTCGCTGCTCGCCGGCCTGTCGCCTGCCACCATCGAAGCCGCTTCCAAGGCGGCCGCCGAACGCGGACTGCCGGGCCAGTATGTCATCGCCCTGCAGAACACCACGCAGCAGCCGCTTCTGCCGGAGATGGAGAACCGCGCCGCGCGCGAGGCCCTGTTCATGGCCAGCATCAACCGCGCCAATCGCGGCGACGCCAATGATACCCGCGCCATGGTGGCGGAAATCGCCGCCTTGCGGGCGCGCAAGGCAGCCCTGTTCGGCCAGCCCGACTGGGCGAGCTATGTCATGTACGATCGCATGGCGAAAACACCGAAGACCGCGATCGACTTCATGGAAGCGATGGTGCCCGCCCTCGCCGCCACCCAGCGGCGCGAGGCAGAGGTGCTGAACGCGGCCATCCGCGCCGAGGGTGGCAATTTCAAGGTGCAGCCCTGGGACTGGGATCGCTATGCCGAAAAGGTCCGCAAGGCGCGCTACGACCTCGATGAAAGCGCGGTGAAGCCGTATTTCGAGGTCGAGAACGTGCTGGAAAACGGCGTTTTCTACGCGGCCAACCAGCTTTACGGGTTGAATTTTGAACAGCGTACCGACCTGCCGGTCTACCATCCCGACGTCACCACCTACACCGTGTTCGACCGCGACGGTTCGGAACTGGGCCTGTTCTATTTCGATCCCTATCAGCGCGACAGCAAGCGCGGCGGGGCGTGGATGTCGAATTTCGTCGACCAGTCCAGGCTCTACGGCACCAAGCCTGTCATCTACAACGTGCTGAACATCCCCAAGGCGCCCGAAGGTGAACCGCAGCTGGTCAGCTTCGACAATGTGCAGACAATGTTCCACGAATTCGGCCATGCCCTGCACGGCTTCTTCGCGGACCAGACCTATGCCTCGCTTTCCGGCACCGCCACGGCGCGCGACTTCGTCGAATATCCGAGCCAGGTGAACGAGATGTGGGCGACGGACCCGAAGGTGCTGGCGAATTACGCCACGCATTATCAGACGGGTGAAACCATCCCGGCCGAACTGATCACCAAGATCGAGGAAGCCGCGCTGTTCAACCAGGGCTATGCGCTGGGTGAGACGATGGAAGCGGCGCTGCTCGACATGAAGTGGCATTCGCTCAGTGCGGCCGAGGCGGCTGCCATCGACACGCCCGAGGAAGTGAGCGCCTTCGAAGCGCGTTCGCTGGGCGAACTCGGTCTCGAAACGGAACTGGTGCCGCCACGTTACCGCAGCCCCTATTTCCGCCACATCTTCAGCAGCCCGGAAGGGTATTCCGCTGGCTATTATTCCTATCTGTGGACGGAAATGCTAGACCGCGACAGCCGCCAGTGGTTCCGTAATCACGGCGGGTTGACCCGCGCGAACGGCGATCATTTCCGGGAGACCGTGCTCAGCCGCGGCGGGACGATGGATTATTTCCGGATGTTCGAGAACTTCGCCGGTCGTCAGCCCGATGTGCAGCCGATGCTGGAAGCGCGCGGCCTGGTCGGCAACGATCCGAAGCCGAACCTCGCCGACGAAACCGGCTGAGGCTGATTTGCGAACCGGGTCAGCGGGGCAAAGATTTGCCCCGCCAGGCCAGCGAGCGGCGGTTGAGAGCGGCGAGGTCCTCCTCCCCTCTCGCCGCCGCTTCGCCAAGGCCGACAGCTTTCTCCAGTTGCTCATCGCTCGTGTTGCGATAGGCCGGTGGGCGAATGGCATCGCGCCATGCCATGCCCACGGCATTGTCGAGCAGGATGCGCTGGAAGCAATGGTCGAGGTGGATGGGCCAGCCCCGCTCCCGTGCCATGCCCGGCAGTTCTTCGCGTGTGAGCGCGAACCAGCGCGCCTCCAGATCTTCGCGCGTCATCGGGCCGGTCCGGTGGACAGGGCGAAGCGGCCCTGGCTCCCCAGCCATTCGCATTCCACGCCCCAGACCCGGCGGATGATTGCAGGGGCAAGCGCCGCCGCGCCCGGCCCGTCCGCAGCGATGCGCCCTTCGTCCAGCACCACGATCCGGTCGGCATGGTTCATGGCGAGCGCGAGATCGTGCAGGACCAGCACGACCCCTGCCCCGCCCTTCGCCGCCTGCCTCAGATGGCAGACGAGATTGTCCTGATGCGCGATATCCAGAGCCGCCAGCGGTTCATCCGCCAATATCCATTCCGGGGTTCCCGCCAGCACCCGCGCCAGCAGCGCGCGGGCGCGTTCACCGCCCGATAGCTGCGAGACGGGGCGCGCGGCGAATGGCAGCAGATCGAGCGCCTTCATCACATCCTGCACGATGCGGTGATCGGCATCGCGATGCGGCATCCGCCCGAGCATGACCAGATTGCGGACCGCGACGTCCCAGGCGATTTCCGCCGCCTGCGGCAGATAGCCCAATTGCCGCGCCCGTTGCAGCGCAGGAATTTCCGCCAGCGCCCTGCCCCCCAGCAGCACGGCCCCGCTCTGGAGCGGAACCAGCCCTGCCAAGGCTTCGAGCAAGGTCGACTTGCCCGCGCCGTTCGGGCCGCAGATCGCGGTGACGGTGCCCGTTTTGATATTTAGCGAAACATCGTTCAGCACGCCCCGCCCGCCCCGCGCGACGCAAAGGCCGGATGCCTCCAGAACCGCTGGCACGCTCATGCCATCCGCCTTCGCATCCGCAGCAGCAGCCACAGGAAGAAAGGTGCGCCGATCAGGCTGAGCGCGATGCCGAGGCGCAATTCCGTCACCAGCGGCAGGATGCGGCAGACGCTGTCCGCCACCAGCACCAGCAGTGCCCCGGCAAGCGCGCTCGGCATGATCAGGCTGGACGGCCTCTGGTCGGTCAGCGGGCGAACCAGATGCGGAACGATCAGCCCGACGAAGCCGACGATCCCCGCCACCGCCACTCCGCTGCCGACGGTCAGGCCGACGCCGGCGATCAGCAGCGCCTGCAGTCGCTGCGGGTTCATGCCCATGGACCGCGCTGCGGCTTCGCCCAGGATCAGCGCATCGAGTCCCGTTCCCGCCAGGCGCAGGCAGGCGATGCCCGCAGCGGTCAACGGCAGGGCGATCCACAGATCGCTCCAGCTGCGGTCGGTCAGCGCGCCCATCAGCCAGCTGACGATTTCCGACATGGCAAAGGCGTTGGGCGCAAGGCTGATGGCAAGGCTGGTCAGCGCACCGGCAAGGCTGGCGATCATCATGCCTGCCAGCGTGAACAGGGCAATACCGCCCGTTCGCCCGGCGATGAGCGACAGCAGCGCCATCGCGCCGCCCGCCCCGATCAGGGCGAAGATCGGCACTAGCAGGCCGGTGGAGGCGAAAGGCAGGGCCGCGCCGAACCACAGGCAGATGACGGCACCCAAAGCCGCGCCCGGCGCGATGCCGAACAGGCCCGGATCCGCAAGCGGATTGCGAAGATAGCCCTGCATCGCAGCTCCCGCCGCTCCCAACCCGCCGCCGATCACCAGCGCCAGCAACCCGCGCGGCAGGCGCAGCTGGGCAAGGATCACGGCCGCGTTCGGCGTGGTTGCAGGGTCGATCCACACCCGCCCCGCCAGCAGCGACACTGGCAGAGCCAGCGCAATCAGCAGGGCAAGCAGCAGATTGGGCCGAAAATCCGGCCGAGCATCTAACCGGTGCAGCAGCATCACGCGCCATCCCCGCTTCTGGCGTGCATATCCGACCTGACCGCCTTCAGCCGCTCGGCCGCACGGATGATGGTGGGTCCGCCGCAATAAAGCAGCGCCGGATCGAAGTCGGCGCGCTGCATTCGGGGCAGTTTCGCCAGCACCGGATGCCGCTGCATCCGTTCCTGCCCCGCCACCAGCACCAGATCGGGCGGGTCGGCAAGCAGGCGTTCCAGTGGCAGGTAATCGGCCTGCCCCATTCCCTGCTCGGCGCTGTAGCTTGAAAAACCAGTACGCCGCATCAATTCGCTGACCAGCGCGTTCTCACCCGCAACGATGCCGCCCGGCTGCCACAATATCGTGCGAACCGGCGGCTGTGCGGTGACCGGTTCGGCAGCGGCCATGGCGCTTTCGATGCGGCGGGCAAGCCTCTCCCCCCTCCCGGCATGGCCCGCCAGTGCAGCGATGCGGCGCACCTGCGCCGCGCTTTCCGCAACGCTGCGCGCGATGCCGAATGTCTCCACGCGGATTCCCAGGTCGTTCAGCGCCGCACGGGTGGCGGGCGGCAGGAAATCGCCCGCCACGACCAGGTCGGGATCGAGCGCCAGAACCTCCTCCACCGTTCCTCCCGTGGCCGCGAAACGCCGGGCCTGCGACACATTCATCGACGAGGCCCGGGGATCATGGCTGTAGTGCGAAAGTGCCAGCAACTGTCCCGGTGCTGCCACTTCCGCGAGGATCGCGTCCGTGCAGGGGTTGAGGCTGACGATGGTGGGCCGGGACCGGAGAGGTTCCGCCGCCTGCGCGCTACCGTTTGAAGACGCAGCCGCCGCCGAGGCCGCGCCGGGCGGCGCACAGGCGGCACTCTGAACCGCCAGCACGGCGAGGAGCAAGGCGGCGGCGCGCCTCACATCCGCAGCCGCGCACCGACATAGGCAGCGCGGCCCTGCGTGGCGTAGCCTGCTACCTCGACATAGTCCGCGTCGGTCACATTCTCGATCCGGCCGAAAAGCTCGAAACGGTCGCCGAAGGGCAGGCTGGCGCGAATATCGGCCAGCGCATAGCCGTCGATCGGGACGAGATTGCCGGCATCGTCGAAACTGTCGCCGACCAGCCGGATATCTCCGCCCAGCACCACACCGAAAGGTGTCTGCCAGTCGGCGCTGGCGGTCAGCGCGTGGGCTGGCCGGCGGGCCAGTTGGTTGCCCGATGCGCTGCCATCCGCAGTGCGGTTTTCCGTGTCGATGTAGGAATAGACGAGGCCGAAGCGGGTGTTTGCATCCGGCGCCACGCTGCCTTCCACCTCCACGCCCTGCGCCCGTGCCCGGCCGATATTGTCATAGGTGCCGAAGGGGCGACCGGTGCAGATCGGCGAGGGCGAACCGAAGCAGGAGACGAAATCGATCAGATTGTCGCTGTCGCGGCGAAAGGCGGTGACTGCGGCGAAAAACGCATCGTCGCGTGCGCCATATTCCAGTCCGGCATCATAGGATTTGCTGCGTTCGGGCTGCAAGGCATCATTGCCGAAATCGGACAGCAGCTGGAACAGGGTGGGCACCTTGAACCCCTCGCCATAGGATGCGCGGATGCGAAGGTCGGGCGCAAGGGCATAGGCGGCATTGGCACCGAGGCTCCATTCCCCGCCGAAACGGGAGTGATCGTCGTAGCGCACGCCGCCGGCAAGGGTCAGGCGCGATCCATAGTGACCGAACAATGCATGGACGCTACGCAGTTCGGCGGAGCCATCGGTGGCGGCGAAACCGTCATCGGCACGAAAATCGGTCCATTCGTAATCGCCGCCGAAATCCAGGGCGAACGTTCCGGGCAGGCGCACACGGCCGAAGATTTCCGCCCGGACCGACTGCCCGTCGGTTGCATAATAAGGCTCCGGCCCCACGCCTTCATCGACGAGATCGCGGCTGATGTCGGCCAGCGCGATGCCGCCTCGCACAGTCAGATCATCGCCGGTGTAATCCGCGCCAAAGCGACTCGAGATTTCACGCTGGTCCTGCCGTTCCAGCGTGTCGGCAAAGGTGAAAGCGGGGGCGGGAAATCCGTCGATCTCCAGCTCGGAATCGGCGAAGCGTCCGGCGGCGTTCAGCGACAGGCCGCCGCCGAGCGCGATGTCCGCGCGTGCGGTGGCATCATACTGGCGAAACCCGTCCGCCTCGGTTCCCGATGCCGCCGAGGAGAAGCCTTCTTCAGTGACATAGCCTCCGCCGAAGGCCGCCGAAAGCGCGCCGTTTTCGATGCCATAGGCCAGATTGCCGCTGAACCTGTCATCTCCGCCATATTCCGCATCGGCTTCCAGCCCGGCTGCACGGCGCGTCGTCAGGTTCATCACGCCGCCAAGCGCGTCGGAACCCCAGATGACCGAACTGGACCCTCGCAGTAATTCGATGCGCTCGATTGTTCCGCCCATCAATCCGCCGAAATCATAGCCGCCGCCGGGGCTGGAAACGTCGTTCACCCGCACCCCGTCGATCAGCACCAGCACCTGTTCAGCAGCCGACCCGCGCACCCGCACACCGGTGAAACCGCCGAGCCCGCCATTGCGCGTCAGGGTGACACCCGGCAGCCGCCGCAGGGCGCGCGACAGGTCCGGGCTCTGGATGGAATCCAGCACCTCCTCGTCCAGCACGGTGATCGCCTGGCCCGTCCGGTCGGCGGCGTCCGGCAGACCGGTGCCGATGACGATCAGTTCTTCTGCAGTCGATCCGCCGTGTTCGGCGCCAGTCGGCAAGTCCTGAGCCAAGGCAGGTGCGGCCACGGCAATAGCGGATGCGGAGAGGAGTATATACAGTGAGTTACGCATGACATTTCCCATAAATGGACGAACATATGTCGCCCACGACGGGAAGCAGGCATACGCCTGTTTCACATCTGCCTCCGATACACCCCGCCCGGTGGCTGGAACGACCGACAGGGGCAGGTCTCCTGGCTCCCGGATCGACACCTTGCGTTCCGCCTTCCCGGCCCGAACCTGCGTGCAGCAGGCAACGGGCCAGTGGCAATTGGAACGCAGGCTCCCCGGTCACAGTTGCGGGGGCAGCGCCGGTATTGCACCGGCTTCCCTCTTAGGCCCGCATCGAAACCGATACGGGCAACCCATGACGTGACGCGCCCCTAACCTGCTCCGCAGCGGGCGGCAACCCTGCTGCTGCAAGTCCGCCACCCACACTCGTTAACTCGATCTCCTTACCTGTCCTGCTATGGGGCAGCGCATGTTGCGGGATTCGCCTGGGGCCTATTCAGGCGATACGCGCCCGGTGCGCGAATTTTTCAGGAGACATCGACTGCCCCCATACGCCAACCCTTTCAGCGATGCGATGCTGCCTGATGATTTGCGGCCTGCGGACTTCCGCGCGCGCTTCCATCGCGGCGCCGTGGCTGGCGCTGGTTTGCGGCGGGCAGCGGCGCAGCGCAGGCGGCGGCTGATCGCACTTTCGGCAGCGATCGCGCTTCCCGCGCTGACCGCGCCCGGCGGTCTGGGCGTGGCAGGCGCATGGCCGTTATGGAAGGGCGAGAGCGCAGTGGCGGATGCAGCCGCTTCCCGTTCCGCCGAGACGCCGGAGGCAGGTTCTTCGGCTTCCGCTTTATACTATCTGGCCGGCAAAGCCTTGCCGACCTCCGGCTCCGGCCTGCTACCCGCAGGGAACCATATGGTTGCGCCGTCCGAAATTGCGACCAGCCGCATCGCCGGATCAGCACCGGAGTTTCGTATCGCAGGCAGCGGGATCGACAAGGCGCGGGCGCTGCAATGCCTGTCCATGGCGGTCTATTACGAAGCGGCGAGCGAAAGCGCCGATGGTCAGCGGGCCGTCGCCCAGGTGGTTCTCAATCGCGTGGCGCATCCCAGCTATCCCGCGAGTGTCTGCGGCGTCGTGTTCCAGGGTTCGGAACGGCAGACCGGATGCCAGTTCAGCTTCACCTGTGACGGCGCGCTGGCGCGGCGGCCTTCGCCTGCGACCTTCGCCCGTGCGCGGCAGGTGGCCCATGCTGCGCTGAGCGGCGAGACCTATGCTCCCGTCGGCCTCGCCACCCATTATCATACCATCTGGATCGCGCCCTACTGGGCGCCCAGCCTGCATGGAATCGGCACGATCGGCGCACATAAATTCTATCGCTGGCGCGGTGCGGCAGGGATGAAGAGCGCATTCTCGATGCGGTATCGCGGCGGCGAGCCCCTGCCGGCACCGCATCCCCGCAGCATGGCGCCCGAACCGGCAAGCGCGACGGACCCCATCCTGCTGGCGCGGGAATATGAGCGCATCTTTGCCGAGGCGAAGCGCAAGGCGCAGCAGGAAGCCTCCCGCGAGACGGAGCAGGCCAGTGCGGAACGCCGCGACATCATGCCGCGCGCCGCGACACCCTCGACCGGTCAGCAGCAGGTGACCCCGACCTCCCGCGCAGAGGTGGAGGCGATGGGAACGATACCGCCAGCGGATCGGTCGAATCTGCCAGCGTCAGGTCAGGTCAGGCCGGAATACCGCAACAGCGGCCGCTGGATAGCCCAGCCGGACTGACTCCCTTCTCATAATTAAGGGGGCTTCTCACAATTAAGGGGGCTTCTCATCGTTAAGCGGCTGGAAACCCTGGGTTGGAACAAAGCCTTAGCGGGTCGCGATTATCACTAGGACGAAGGGCGGCAGATGATCGCCGGCTGAAAAACAAGGGTTCTTGCCGTCATGACGGTTCACTTCGCCGCTGCACGCTCCGCCGCTGCCTGTTCCCCGGTCGCACGCGCACTCTCCCGGCGCGGACAGGCAAGATACGCGAATGACAATGGACCGGCATCCGACCTGGCGCGCCGCGAAGACGATCTGCGGCTGCAGCAATCCCTGCGCCACTTCGCGCTTCATGGGATGAATGCAGCCGATGCCGCTGTGCAGAGGGCGCGGGATGCTCTCGATGCCGGCAGCATGACGGATTACCGCCATTGGCTCGGGATTTGCGGCAAGCTCGACCGGCGGGCGGCAGCTAGGCTGGAAGCTTCGGCGTGTCCGGACCAGCAAGCATAGCAGCGCTGCACCGCTCCGGCACGGCTGCAGTTCTGGATGTTGCGAAGCTGTGATCCTGCCGGCCGCTCCTGCTGCAAGTCAGGCTGAGGGAACGAAGCCGCCAGCCAAACGTCATTCCGTTGAACAGAAATTGTCCTGATGCTAATGCGAAGCGTTTGCGAAGCGTTTTATGAAGATAGTCGGCAGGGTCGGGGCTTTGGTGTTGCATTCACAAGTTGCCGGGCCTAGTCCGGCGCGCAAGTTCATCGGGCACAGGCTCCGCCGCGGGACGTGGGGGCCGGTTGCCAAACCGCCGCAAATCCGATCCCGCCCGGGAAGGACCACACGAGACGCATGGCCAAAGATACAGCCAACAACCCCGTCCGCCGCAGAAAGATCGCGCTGATCGGCGCCGGGATGATCGGCGGCACGCTCGCCCATCTCGCCGCAATGAAGGAAATGGGCGATGTCGTCCTGTTCGACATTTCCGAAGGCATGCCGTCGGGCAAGGCGCTCGATCTGGCGCAGGCAGGGCCGGTCGAAGGCTATGACGCGAAGCTGAAGGGCACCAGCGACTATGCCGATATCGCGGATGCCGATGTCTGCATCGTTACCGCCGGCATTCCGCGCAAGCCGGGGATGAGCCGCGACGATCTGCTCGCCACCAACCTCAAGGTCATGAAGGCCGTCGGCGAAGGCATCAAGGCCAATGCGCCAAACGCTTTCGTCATCTGCATCACCAACCCGCTCGACGCGATGGTCTGGGCGCTCCGTGAATTCTCCGGCCTTCCGCATGAGAAGGTCGTCGGCATGGCCGGTGTGCTCGACAGCGCGCGCTTCCGCCACTTCCTGGCCGATGAATTCGACGTTTCGGTCGAGGATGTTACGGCGTTCGTTCTCGGCGGCCATGGCGATACCATGGTTCCCGTTCTGGAATATTCGACCGTTGCCGGCATCCCCGTTCCCGACCTCATCAAGATGGGCTGGTCGACGCAGGACAAGATGGACGCGATCGTCGACCGCACCCGCAAGGGCGGCGGCGAAATCGTCGGTCTGCTGGGCAATGGCAGCGCGTTCTACGCCCCCGCAACCAGCGCGATCATGATGGCGGAAAGCTATCTGAAGGATAAGCGCCGGGTCTTGCCCGCAGCCGCCAACCTGACCGGCCAGTACGGTGTCAACGATCTGTATGTCGGCGTGCCGGTGGTGATCGGCGCGAACGGCGTCGAAAAGATCGTCGAGATCGAGTTGAACGAGGAAGCGAAGAAGAACTTCGACGTGAGCGTTGACGCGGTGAGGGAACTTCTGGAAGCCTGCAAGGGCATCGACAGCAGCCTTGCGTAAGGCGTTCGCCCTTTTCGCCCCGGCGGTAATCCTCGCCGGGGCCTCTGCTGCATCGGCCGCCCTTCCCGCGGTCGGTGGCGGCAGCGCCGCAAGTGCCGTGCGGGATTGCGCCGCCGCCACTTCGCCGGAAACGGTCGATCCCGATGTGCTGATCCAGCGTGGCTGGAAAGCGGCGCAATATGAAAGGGATGGCGAGAAGGTCGAGGCCGAACTTGCAATTTTCGGCAAGGAGCGGGGCGCCCCCATCGTGATGCTTTCCAAGGACGCGGCGGTCTGCGTCGTGGTCGGCGGGCTCTCGTCGTCAGCGGCATTCGGCGAATTGCGGAGTTCCTTTGGCGAAGCCTTCACCAGCGCCGGCAGCAAGGGTGGTGATCTCAGATATATGGCAGGACGCGATTTCGTCCTGCTCAAACCGACAGGATCGAAGCAGGAACCTGCCTTCCGCGCGACTGTCGTCGAACTTGGAGAGAAGAAATGAGCATCCTCGTAGACAAGAATACCAAGGTAATCACGCAAGGGATGACCGGCGACACCGGCACATTCCACACGCAGCAGGCGCTGGATTATGGCACCAAGATGGTCGCAGGGGTAACGCCCGGCAAAGGCGGCACCACGCATATCGGCCTGCCGAATTTCAACACGGTGCGCGAGGCGAAGGCCGAAACCGGCGCGACCGCATCATGCATCTATGTGCCGCCGCCATTCGCCGCCGACGCCATCTGCGAGGCAATCGATGCCGAGATCGAACTGATCATCGCGATCACCGAAGGTATCCCGGTGCTCGACATGGTGCGGGTGAAGGCGGCGCTGGAAGGTAGCAAGTCGCGCCTGATCGGCCCCAACTGCCCCGGCGTGCTGACACCCGGCGAATGCAAGATCGGCATCATGCCCGGCTCCATCTTCAAGAAGGGCAGCGTCGGCGTGGTCTCGCGATCGGGCACGCTGACCTATGAAGCGGTGCACCAGACCACGCAGGTCGGACTCGGCCAGACCACGGCTGTGGGCATCGGCGGCGATCCGGTCAACGGCACCAATTTCATCGATGTGCTCGACCTGTTCCTCAGCGACGACGAGACGAAATCGATCATCATGATCGGCGAGATCGGCGGCAGCGCCGAAGAGGAAGCGGCAGCCTTCATCAAGGAACAGGCCGCGAAGGGCCGCCGCAAGCCCATGGTCGGTTTCATCGCCGGACGCACCGCGCCTCCGGGCCGCCGCATGGGCCATGCCGGGGCGATCGTCTCCGGCGGTCAGGGCGGCGCCGACGACAAGATCGCGGCGATGGAGGATGCGGGCATCCGCGTTTCGCCCAGCCCCAGCGAACTCGGCACCACGCTTGACGCGATGCTGAAGGAAAACGCCTGAGGCCGGGCCGGGCGGGCCAGTGCCGGTCCGCCCTGCCCTGCCGGGCGGCGACGTTTACAAATGCGGCAATATGACTGTCCGCGCGAAAGGTGACCCGCATGGGTGATGAAAGCCACGATTTCCTGCCCGATCAGGAAGGTCCGCAGCCCGGCCCTTCCTGGGACCGGCCGAACTGGCCTCCGCTGGATGGCACGGACGATCTGACTGCTGCGCTTGATCCCACCGCCATGCAACTTGCGGTCAAAAATGCTGCGGCGAAGGCCGGCAAGGTCATGGACGATGCGGCCGTGGAACAGGCGGCGGGTGATTCCATCCGCGCCATGCTGCTGATCCGGACCTACCGGGTACGCGGGCATCTTGCTGCCGATCTCGACCCGCTGAACCTGTCGCAGCGCGAATTGCCTGAAGATCTCAAGCTGGACTGGCACGGCTTCACCGGCGCTGCGCTGGACCGCGAGGTCTATCTCGGCGGCACGCTGAACATGGAATGGGCCACCCCGCGCGAGCTGGTGGACGTCCTGCGTGCGAATTACTGCGGGCAGGTCGGCCTCGAATACATGCATATTTCCGACGTGGAGGAGCGGCGTTTCCTGCAGGAGCGGATCGAGGGGCCGGACAAGGTCATCCAGTTTACCGACGAGGGCAAGCGCGCCATCCTGTCAGCCGTGGTGCGCGGCGAACAGTTCGAGAAATTCCTCGGCAAGAAATATGTCGGCACCAAGCGGTTCGGCCTCGATGGCGGCGAGAGCATGATCCCGGCGCTGGAGGCGGTGATCAAATATGGCGGCGCGATGGGCGTGCGCGAGATCATCTACGGCATGGCCCACCGGGGGCGGCTGAACATCCTCTCGAACGTCATGGGCAAGCCTTACAAGGTCATCTTCCACGAATTTCAGGGCGGCAGCGCCAATCCCGACGATGTCGGCGGTTCGGGCGACGTCAAATATCACCTCGGCACCAGCACGGACCGTGAATTCGACGGGATCAAGGTGCATATGAGCCTGGTTCCCAACCCCAGCCACCTGGAAGCCGTGGACCCCGTGGTGCTGGGCAAGGCCCGCGCGCAGCAGGCGATCCGCGACGATCTGAAGAAGCACGAGCAGGTGCTGCCGGTGCTGATCCACGGCGATGCCGCCTTTGCTGGCCAGGGCATCGTTTGGGAATGCCTCGGCTTTTCGGGTGTGCGCGGGTACAATACCGGCGGCTGCATCCACTTCGTCATCAACAATCAGATCGGCTTCACCACCAGCCCGCAATTCGCGCGCTCCAGCCCCTATCCCAGCGATGTGGCGAAGGGCGTGCAGGCGCCGATCCTGCATGTGAATGGCGACAATCCGGAAGCCGTGACCTTCGCCTGCAAGCTGGCCATCGAATATCGCCAGCGTTTTGGCCGGGATATCGTGATCGACATGTGGTGCTATCGCCGCTTCGGCCACAATGAAGGCGACGAGCCGAGTTTCACTCAACCGCTGATGTATGACCGCATCCGCGCGCATGACAAGGTGAGCGTTCTCTACTCAAGCCGCCTCACCGAGGAAGGCGTCATCTCCAAAGACGATCTGGCTGCACTGGAAACCGAATTCAGCGATCATCTGACCGAGGAATTCGACGCCGCCACCAGTTACAAGCCCAACGAGGCCGACTGGTTCGCGGGGCGCTGGAGCGGGTTGCACAAGCCTGCCGATGCCGAAACCGCGCGGCGCAACGTCGATACCGCGATCGAGGGCAAGCTGTTCGATAGCCTCGGCCGCACGCTGACCACCGTTCCCGAAGATCTGAACATCCACAAGACCCTTGGCCGCGTGCTCGACGCCAAGGCCAAGATGTTCGAGAGCGGCGAAGGGTTCGATTGGGCTACGGGCGAGGCGCTCGCATTCGGCAGCCTCGTCACCGAGGGACACGGCGTACGCCTGTCGGGTCAAGATTCGGGCCGCGGCACCTTCAGCCAGCGCCATTCGATGTGGATCGACCAGACCAATGAGCGCAAATATCTCCCCCTCGCCACCCTGCCCCACGGCAAGTTCGAGGTCTATGACAGCCCGCTGTCCGAATATGGCGTACTCGGCTTCGAATATGGCTTTGCGCTCGCCGATCCGAAAACGCTGGTGTTGTGGGAAGCGCAATTCGGCGATTTCGCCAATGGCGCTCAGATCATCATCGACCAGTTCATCGCAGCGGGTGAGGTGAAATGGCTGCGGGCGAACGGCCTCGTCATGCTGCTGCCCCATGGCTACGAAGGCCAGGGGCCGGAACATTCCAGCGCGCGGCTCGAACGGTTCCTGCAGCTTTGCGCCAATGACAATATCCAGGTCTGCAACATCACGCTTCCGGCCAATTATTTCCACGTCCTGCGGCGGCAGATGCTGCGGCCGTTCCGCAAACCGCTCATCATCATGACGCCGAAATCGCTGCTGCGGCACCCGATGGCACGTTCCGAGCGGGCCGATTTCACCGGCGACAGCCATTTTCGCAGGATCGTGTCGGACACGAAGGACATCGCCGACGACAAGGTGCGGCGCCTCGTCCTGTGCTCGGGCAAGGTCGCTTTCGACCTGATAGAGAAACGCGATGCCGAAGGCCTGGACGATGTCTCCATCATCCGGATCGAGCAACTCTACCCCTTCCCCGGTGAACCGTTGGCCATTCGCATAGCGCGGATGAGCAATCTCGAAGAGATCGTCTGGTGCCAGGAAGAACCGCGCAACAATGGCGCCTGGTTCTTCGTGGACCGCCAGATCGAGGATGCGGCCGTCGGGGCCGGCAAGAAAATGCGCCCCCTTTATGCCGGGCGCGAAGTCGCGGCCAGCCCGGCGACCGGATTTGCCAAGCGGCACGAGGTGCAGCAGCAGGCGCTGGTCAATATCGCGCTTGGCCTTGCCGATGGCGGGCATGCCGAACGTGAAGGCGCACGCATCGGATCGACCCTGATCAGGCCGGGCGCGGCACCCCAGACACAGACCGAATCCAGGAAAGCGAAATAATGGCAAGCGAAGTCAAAGTCCCGACACTGGGCGAATCGGTTACCGAAGCGACTATCGGCGAATGGCTGAAACAGCCTGGCGATGCGGTCGCGCTGGATGAACCCATCGCCAGCCTGGAAACCGACAAGGTCGCGGTGGAAGTGCCCTCGCCCGTTGCAGGCGTGCTGAGCGAACACAGCGCTGCGGTCGGCGACACGGTCGAGGTCGGTGCGATCATCGCGCTGGTCGAGGAAGGCGCGGCCCCTGCCGCCGGCGGATCGGATGCCGGACGCAAACAGGAGGAAAAACCTTCCGGTTCAGGTGGCGGCGACCGGAGCGAAGCCGCGCAGCCAGCTTCGGGTGACGACAGCGGTGCCGGCAATCAGACCCTGTCACCCGCGGTGCGCCGCGCCGTTCTGGAACACGGCATCGACCCGTCCAGTGTCAAGGGATCGGGCCGCGATGGCCGCCTGACCAAGGAAGACGTGCTGGAAGCGGCAAAGTCCAAGGGCTTGGGCAGTCAGGCAGCAGCGCAGGCTGGCGAGACCGCTCCCGCCACATCAGCGTCTCCCGCTGCTGCAGGCGAACGCCGCGAGGAACGCGTGAAGATGACGCGTATGCGCCAGACCATCGCCCGCCGCCTGAAAGGTGCGCAGGAGGAGGCGGCGCTGCTCACCACCTTCAACGATTGCGATATGAGCGCCGTCGTCGCCGCGCGCGAGAAATACAAGGAACTCTTTGCCAGGAAGCACGACATCAAGCTAGGCTTCATGGGCTTCTTCGCGAAGGCCGCCTGCCTTGCGCTGAAGGACGTGCCCGCCGCGAATGCCTATATCGAGGGTGACGAGATCGTCTATCACGATTACGTCGATATTTCGGTGGCAGTCAGCGCGCCGAACGGCCTCGTCGTCCCGGTCATCCGCAATGCCGACCGGAAGGGCTTCGCCCAGATCGAAAGGGACATTGCCGATTTCGGCAAGCGGGCCAAGGAAGGCACGCTGACCATGGACGACATGAAGGGAGGAACCTTCACCATCTCGAATGGCGGCGTCTTCGGATCGCTGATGTCCACCCCGATCATCAACCCGCCGCAGAGCGCCGTGCTGGGCCTGCACCGCATCGAGGACCGCGCCGTCGTGGTCGACGGGGAAATCGTCATCCGGCCGATGATGTATATCGCCCTTTCCTACGACCACCGCCTGATCGACGGGCGCGAGGCCGTTACCGCATTGAAAATCATGAAGGAGGCGATCGAGGATCCCACGCGGATGCTGATCGACCTTTGAGGACCGAACATGGCTGACCAAACCTACGATTACGACGTCCTTGTCATCGGTGCCGGGCCCGGCGGCTATGTCGCCGCCATCCGCGCCGCGCAGCTGGGCCTGAAAACGGCCTGCGCGGAGAGCCGCGATACGCTGGGCGGCACCTGTCTCAATGTCGGCTGCATTCCGTCCAAGGCGCTGCTGCATGGTAGTGAACTGTTCGACGAAGCGAACGGCCACATGGCGAAATGGGGCATCAAGGCTCCGAAGGTCGAACTCGACCTCGGCACCATGATGGGCGAGAAGTCGAAGGCGGTGAAGGAACTGACCGGCGGCATCGAGTTCCTGTTCAAGAAGAACAAGGTGGAATGGCTGAAGGGCCGCGCCGCGTTCGAGGACGCGCATACTGTTACAGTCGATGGCAAGAGCGTCACTGCGAAGGACATCGTGATCGCGACGGGATCAAGCGTCACGCCCCTGCCTGGCATCGATGTCGATAATGATGGGGGCCGGATCGTGGACTCCACCGGGGCGCTGAAGCTGGACCAGGTGCCGGAACATCTGGTCGTGATCGGCGGTGGGGTGATCGGGCTGGAACTCGGCTCTGTCTGGCGGCGCCTTGGCGCCAAGGTCACGGTCGTCGAATATCTCGATCAATTGCTGCCCGGTATGGATGGCGATGTGCGCAAGGAAGCGGCGAAGATCTTCAAGAAGCAGGGCATGGACCTGAAGCTACAGACAAAGGTCACCGGCGCGAAGGATACGGTGAAAGGCGTCACGCTGACGGTCGAACCCGCCGATGGCGGCGAGTCGTCGACGATAGAAGCGAGCCACGTGCTGGTCTCCATCGGGCGGCGCCCCAATGTCGAGGGGCTGAATTTGCACGCAATCGGGCTCGAGCAGAACAAGCGCGGCCAGATCGAAACGCATCACGACTTCCGCACGGCGGTCGACGGGGTCTGGGCCATCGGTGACGTCATTCCCGGGCCGATGCTGGCGCACAAGGCCGAAGACGAAGGTATCGCCGTGGCCGAGAACATCGCCGGGCAGACCGGCATAGTGAACCACGATCTGATCCCCAGCGTCGTATACACCATGCCGGAAATGGCAGGCGTCGGCCTGACCGAGGAAGAGGCGAAGGAGGATGGCCGGAAGATCAAGACGGGCAAATTCCCGATGATGGCCAACAGCCGCGCCAAGACCAACCGCGAACCGGAAGGCTTCGTCAAGGTCATCGCCGATGCGGAGACTGATCGCGTGCTCGGCGTATGGTGCATCAACGCGCTGGCAGGAACGATGATCGCACAGGCGACGCAGGCGATGGAATTCGGTACGACGGCCGAGGATATCGCCTACACCTGCCATGCCCATCCCACGCATTCGGAAGCCTTGAAGGAAGCCGCGATGCTGGTGAACGGCAGCGCGATCCACATCTAGAACGAGCGATCTGATGTCTCTACGTCCTTTCCACCTGGCCTTCCCCGTTCACGATCTGACCGCCGCACGGGCGTTCTGGGGCGAGGTGATGGGCTGCACGGAAGGGCGCAGCAGCGCGGATTGGGTAGATTTCAATTTTTATGGGCATCAGATCGTGGCGCATCAGGCGCCCGGCCTGGTTGCGGATCGCGCCGCCGCGTCGAACCGCGTGGATGGGGATGATGTGCCGGTTCCGCATTTCGGCATCATCCTGTCGATGGAAGACTGGCATGAACTCGCGAATCGGTTGCGGGCGGCCGAGATTCGTTTTGTGATCGAGCCCCATATTCGTTTCGCCGGTCAGGCTGGCGAACAGGCCACCATGTTCTTTCACGACCCCAGCGGCAATGCGGTCGAGATGAAAGCCTTCGCCGATAACAGCCGGATTTTCGCGCGGGATTGAGGTAACTGCGCTGGCATGGCGCCAGCCGGTGTTTTATCTGGCCGACAGCCGGCTGCAGGATACGAAGCATGTTCCTATTCACGATGCATCGCCATCTTGTTGGTGGGCCCATCCGGTTCGGATGGCCGCCAGGTGTGCTGATCGGTGCGGTGCTACTGTTCCGCCGCCGAGGGACGATCCTGCAGTGACGAGTCCCATGATGGCCGTCGAGGTGTTGACGCCGGTTCTCGATTGGCTCGACCTGCTCGGCGTGGCGATCTTTGCCCTGTCGGGCGCGCTGATCGCGGCCCGCGAGGGGCAGACCTTCGTCACCATGTCGTTTTTTGCATTGGTTACCGGCGTCGGCGGCGGCACGGTTCGCGATCTGCTGATCGGCGCGCCCGTGTTCTGGATAGAGGATGCCTGGGTCGCTGGGGTATGCCTCGGCGTGGCCTGCATATCATGGTTGACGCCGACGCGCTGGTGGGAAGGTAAGCTACTCGAATTCGCCGATGGCCTGGGTCTGACCGGCTATGCGGTTCTGGGCACGGCCAAGAGCATGTCGTATGGCATTCCGCCGATCCCTGCGGTCGTCATGGGCGTGGTGACCGGTTGCGTAGGCGGGATCATCCGCGATATCGTCGCAGGGCGGCCCTCCATCCTGATGCGACCGGAACTTTACGTCACCGCCGCGGGCCTCTCTGCCCTCCTGGCAATGGCGGGAGACACGGCGGGGCTGCCGCGCTATGTCACATGGCCGCTCGCCACCCTGGCCGGCTTCGCCCTGCGCGCCGCAGCGATCCAGTGGAAGCTGGCGCTGCCAGCCTATCGGGACCGCTAGAACCCCCCGTTGCAATTTTTCTGTTCTTCCGAATGTTTCGTGACCGCTCCCTTTACAGGAGAGCAGCACCGGCGCTGCCACCCCCCCTTACACCTTTAGATCGTATCGAGGGGATGCGAACGACCGACGCACCGATCAGCGCAGGCCGCGCAGCCCGCGATAATTCAAGTCGACTATCCGGCCATTGCGGATGTCGCAGGTAAATCGGCCCGTGTCGTAGCCGCGCCGATCAGCGCGGTAGCGGCTGCCACGGCGTGAGGCGTAACCATCACGCACGGCAATGGAACCCTTCACGCGATAGCCGTTCCGCTTGCGGTCGACGTCGCGAATTTGCATCACATTCGCGCGTCCATAAGTGTACCGGCCCACGTCCTGCTCTGCGGCACGAACACAGCGATCCACCGCCTGACGGGCCGAGCCACGGCGGTAATTGTCCCGATAATCATAGCGATCGCGATAACGATCGTCGTACCGATCATAACGATCATATCTATCGCGTCCGACAGAAGACGCGATTGCCGCAATGCCGCCCAGAATAACGGCTCCGGCAATGATCTCGCCGGCACTGATGCCATCATCGTCATCATAGCGATCGTAGTATCGCTGAGCGAAAGCCGGGCTTGCGGAAGCCACCGCCACTGCCCCGGCGGCGACGGTAGCAACCGCTGCTTTGGTCAGGGTTCTGGAAATGCTCTTCATCGTACAAACCTTTCGTTAGCACCGCTATGGAGGGCGGCGATCATGACAAGGTTCTACCCCAGACGGAATTTGGTAACGCTGAATTGCGCTGTCAAAAAAGGTTCATATAATACTGCTATTTTGTGAACAGAACGCGCTTGAAAGGCGGAAGGGCTGGCAGAATGCCCGGCACTCCCCGACAGCTTCCCAAAAAAAGGCCGGCGGAACTCGATCCGCCGGCCCACTCGGTGTTCCTGTGACAGTATGCTCAGGCCGCTTCGAATTCTTCCTCGTCCTGGTTCATGACCGGACCACTGTCCTGCCCCTTGGCATCGACATCGCGGTCTACCAGTTCGATAATAGCCATCTGCGACGCGTCACCGGCGCGATAGCCGGCCTTGATGATGCGGGTGTAGCCACCTTCACGATCCGAATATCGGTCAGCCAGAACCTCGAACAGTTTGCGCGCCTGGGCATCGTCGAGCAGACGTCCGGCAGCGAGGCGACGGTTCGACAATCCGCCGCGCTTCGCCAGCGTGATCAGCTTTTCGATATAGGGGCGCAGTTCCTTCGCCTTCGGCAATGTGGTCTTGATCTGTTCATGCTTGATCAGCGCACCGGCCATGTTGCGGAACAAGGCCTTGCGATGACCCGATTTGCGGCTGAGTTTACGTTGCGAGATACCGTGACGCATATTCTGTACTCCGTTCGTAAGGGGCCCGTATCAGGTAGCCCGGTACTGGCGGCGCTTGCGGGTGCGCCGCCCCGACCCGTTCAGCCGAGAAGTTCCTGTTCGAGCTTCTTGGCCATTTCCTCGATATTCTCCGGCGGCCAGCCCGGAATGTCCATCCCGAGGCGCAGGCCCATGCTGGAGAGAACCTCCTTGATCTCGTTCAGCGACTTGCGGCCGAAGTTCGGCGTTCGCAGCATTTCCGCCTCGGTCTTCTGTACCAGATCGCCAATATAGATGATGTTGTCGTTCTTGAGGCAATTGGCCGAACGGACGCTGAGTTCCAACTCGTCCACCTTCTTGAGCAGATAGCGGTTGAGCTGGTTGGCATCGCTTTCTTCCGGTTGCGCGGCCACGCCGATCATCGCGCTGCTCGGCTGCGGAACGCCTTCCTCAAAATGCACGAAAAGGGAAAGCTGGTCCTGCAGGATGCGCGCGGCGTAGGCCACGGCATCGTCGGGAGTAACCGTGCCGTCGGTTTCGACCGTCAGGCTCAGCTTGTCATAATCGAGTTCCTGTCCAACGCGGGCATTTTCGACCTTGTAGCTGACCTGCCGGATCGGCGAGTATAATGAATCGACAGGGATGAGCCCGATCGGAGCATCGACAGGGCGGTTCTGAACGGCAGGAACGTAGCCCTTGCCGATATCCGCCGTCAGTTCCATGTTCAGCGAAGCGCCTTCGTCGAGATGGCAGATGACGAGGTTCTTGTTCATGACCTCGATATCGCCGGAAACAGCAATATCGCCCGCTTTCACTTCACCAGGCCCGGTGACGGACAGCTGCAGACGCTTGGGGCCTTCGCCTTCCATTTTCAGGGCGATCTGCTTCACATTCAGCACGATGTCGGTCACATCTTCACGAACGCCCGCCAGGCTGGAAAATTCGTGGAGGACGTTCTCTGCCTTGATGGACGTGATGGCCGCGCCCTGCAAGCTGGACAGCAGCACGCGGCGCAACGCGTTGCCCAGCGTCAGGCCGAAACCGCGCTCCAGCGGCTCCGCGACGAAGGTCGCCTTGCGGCTCTTGTCGCCGCTTTCCTTGACCTCGAGGCCATTGGGTTTCTTGAGTTCCTGCCAGTTCTTCATATTGACGGACATGGATTTCCCCTAGGTTCAGATACGGGCGGAGCCGGCCTCGAGCGGAACACTCGTTCTGACCGGCCCCTTGAGGAGTTGGCGCGCCTGGCATGGCCGGGCCGCCGGGCAGGATCAGACGCGGCGGCGCTTCGACGGACGTACGCCATTGTGCGGGATCGGCGTAACGTCCCGGATCGAAGTGATGGTGAAGCCCACCGCCTGCAACGCGCGCAGCGCACTTTCACGGCCAGACCCTGGCCCCTTGACTTCGACTTCCAGCGTACGGACGCCGTGTTCGGCAGCCTTCTTGCCTGCATCGTCGGCCGCCACCTGAGCGGCGTAGGGCGTCGACTTCCGGCTACCCTTGAAGCCCATCATCCCTGCGCTGGACCAGCTGATCGCATTGCCCTGGGCATCGGTAATGGTAATCATCGTATTATTGAAACTGGCGTTTACATGCGCAACGCCGCTGGAAATGTTTTTCCGCTCGCGGCGCCGAATGCGCTGGGGTTCGCGTGCCATGGTTCGTATCCTGTCTTGAAAGAAGTTCGGGTAAGCAGCAGCAGGCCGTCAGTGGCCGGAGCCGTACTTACTTCTTCTTGCCGGCGATCGGCTTGGCCTTGCCCTTGCGGGTACGAGCGTTGGTATGGGTGCGCTGACCGCGCACCGGCAGACCGGCGCGATGGCGCAGACCGCGGTAGGACCGCAGATCCATCAGCCGCTTGATATTCATCGCCGTGTTGCGGCGAAGATCACCCTCGACCTGATAGTCGCTGTCGATCGTTTCGCGAATCTGCAGGATCTCGGCGTCCGACAGATCCTGGATACGCGCCGCGTGATCGATTCCCAGCTTGTTGGCAATATCCACGGCGGTCGTGCGACCGATCCCGTGAATATAGGTCAGCGCAATGATAACGCGCTTGTTCGTGGGGAGGTTTACCCCGGCAATACGAGCCACTTTTTTCTCCATGCTCCACAGGAAGCGCACCGATGCCCTGTCAGGGGACAGGCGCTCCTATCTCATCGCTGATATCATCGAAGCTGCAAGCAATCCGGAATGGCAAATATCCGGTAAGCAGACACCTTTTCGGAACCTACCCTCCGGACCTTACTCGAACGCTTCGAATGAGGCCGGCTCATATGGCGATTCGCGCAAGGCGTCAACCTCGCACTGGCAATTTGTGCCGGCGTGCAGCGAACCAGCAAAAAGGAGCTCAGTTCAGCAAGTCGTCCAGGGCCGCGGTCACCTCCTTGATCGACGCCATGCCATCGACCCGGCTTACAAGGCCGCGGCTTTCATAACCGGGAAGGATAGGCGTGGTCTTGGCGCGATATTCACGCATGCGCGTCCGCACGGTTTCTTCATTGTCATCGGGACGCCGCTTGAATTCATGCGCCCCGCATTTGTCGCATGTGCCGTTCCGCACGGGCTGATTGAAGACGTCGTGATAATTTGCGCCGCAATTCGCGCAGGAATATCGCCCGCTGATCCTCTCGACCAGAGCATCCTCATCCACTTCGAGCTCGATCACATGATCGAGATCGCGGCCGTGCCGGGCGAGGATCTCGTCCAAGGCTTCCACCTGCGCCGCCGTGCGCGGATAGCCGTCGAAGATCGCGCCGACGTCCGATCCCATGGCGGTCAGTTCGGCATCGATGAGTTCGGACACGATCGCGTCGGACACAAGTTCGCCCCGCTCCATGACCGCTTTGGCTTTCAGCCCGATGGGTGTGCCGGCCTTTACCGCCGCTCGCAGCATGTCGCCGGTGGAAAGCTGCCGCATGCCGTGATGCTCCACGAGCCGCTGCGACTGCGTTCCCTTGCCCGCACCGGGAGGCCCCAGAAGGATGATGTTCATGCCCGCGTCCCCCATCCCGCTACGCCTAGCGCAGTCGGCCTTTCAGTTTCGCCTTTTTGATCAGATCGCCATATTGATGCGCCAGCAGATGTGACTGGATCTGGCTGATCGTATCCACCGTGACGTTCACGACGATGAGCAGGCTCGTTCCGCCAAGGAACAGAGGTATGCCGGTCTGGGCGATCATATATTCCGGGATGACGCAGACCAGGGTGAGATAGATGGCACCGACCACCGTCACCCGCGTCAGGACGTAATCGAGGTAATCCGCCGTCCGCTTGCCGGGCCGGATGCCAGGGATGAACCCGCCGTTCTTCTTGAGGTTCTCGGCAGTTTCTTCCGGATTGAAGACGACTGCGGTGTAGAAGAAACAGAAGAAGATAATGCCGGCCGCATACAGCGTCATGTAAATGGGCTGGCCATGCTGAAGGTAGAAGTTCAGCGAATTGATGAACCCGCCCATCGTGGTGCTCGGATCAATGGAATTGCCGGCGAACTGACTGATCGTCAGCGGCAGCAGAAGGAGGGAACTGGCGAAGATCGGCGGGATGACGCCTGCCGTGTTGAGCTTGAGCGGCAGATGCGAACGGTCGGCCTGCATCATGCCCCGGGCGCTCGCGCGCTTCGGATACTGGATCAGCAACCGGCGCTGCGCCCGCTCCATGAAGCAGATGAACAGGATCAGGATCACGACCATGACGATGAAGCCGATGATGATGACAGGACTGATAGAGCCGCTGCGCCCCCCTTCGAACAGATTTGCGGTAAAGGTCGGGAATTGTGCGACGATGCCGGCCATGATGATGAGCGACACGCCATTACCGATACCCCGGCTCGTGATCTGTTCACCGAGCCAGAGAAGGAACATGGTACCGCCGATCAGGCTGATGACGGCGCCGATGCGGAACATGATGCCGGGATCGACCACCGCCTGCATGCCGCTGGCGGCGCCGAAACTTTCAAGCCCCGATGCGAGGAACCAGCCCTGCACGGCGGTCAGGAAAACAGTGCCGTAGCGGGTGTACTGGTTCAGCTTCTGCCGCCCGGTCGCTCCTTCCTTTTTCAGCGCAGCGAGGGCCGGATGAAGCGATGCGGCAAGCTGGATGACGATCGATGCGGTGATATACGGCATCACGCCGAGAGCGATCAGGCTCATACGCTCGAGACTGCCGCCCGAGAAGGTATTGAACAGATCGAGGATGCCGCCCCGGGCACTGTCATAAAGCGATCCGAGGATGAGCGGATTAACGCCGGGAAGCGGAACGAAGCTGAGGAACCGGAACACGATCAGTGCTCCGATAGTGAACCAGATACGCTTCTTGAGCTCCGTCGCCTTGGAGAAGTTGGCGAGACTCATATTGCTGGCGATATTGTCGGCGCGTGATGCCATTTTAACGTGATCGTCCCGGTTTCGCGCCGAAATTGCGCCTCGGTCAGGATAGATAGGGGGCGGCGGCCCGGCTGTCGAACCCCCGCCCTCCGATCGGCTGATTACTTGGAAGCGGTCTTGCCGGCCTTCTTGGCTGCGACCCGCTCCGCCTGGGCGGTAACCCGCGGTACAATCACCTCGACCGAACCACCTGCCTTGTCGACAGCTTCGATCGCGCGCTTGGAAGCTCCGGCCACCTTCAACGTCACTGCTGCGGAAAGCTCACCCTTGTTCAGAAGGCGAACACCATCCTTGCCGCCACGAGCCAGGCCAGCGGCCTTCAATGCATCATGGTCGATAGGGTTCTTCGCGTCGAGCTTGCCTGCGTCGATGAACTTCTGGATCATGCCTACATTCACTTCGGCGAAATCCTTGCCGAAAGGATTGTTGAAACCGCGCTTCGGGAGACGCATGTGGAGCGGCATCTGGCCGCCCTCGAAACCCTTGACAGCAACGCCCGAACGGCTCTTTTGCCCCTTCTGGCCGCGGCCGGAAGTCTTACCCTTGCCCGAGCCTATGCCGCGTCCGACGCGCATCCGCTTCTTGCGGGCGCCAGGATTGTCGTGGAGTTCATTGAGATTCATGAGATTGCACTCGCTTTCGCTTTTGTTCGCGCTGATGTGAAGCAGGGCCTTTAGCGCCAAGGCGCCGCAGAGTCACCCCCCATTTCACCTGTCCCGCCTTCCACCTGAAAGGGCCTTCAAGGCAGCCGTGCCCAGAGACATTGGCGTCAGGCCTGCACTACGATGGCACTGTATATCATTCTCATCTCCAGCCTGTCGGACATCAGTGTAGATAACGGTGCAGCGGAATTTGCGCAGTAAAGCGGTCGAAGATCGACTACACCGCGTCGATATGCACTGGCTGGTCGCAGCCGCTCCTACCAGAGCTGCATCTGCGCCATGATCAACCGGGCTGCGCCATGAGCAGATGATCGCGTCAGGCATATTGAGGAAGATAAGTGGTCGAAATGGCGGGGCGAGCAGACTTAATGCCGTACATCACATCCCGTGGCGCCCGGAGCGGCAGGATCAATTGCCGTCTTACGGCTCCCTTTGCCAAGGACGATGCTTCTGATCTGCGTTTTGCGAAACCTGCAAAAGGCAGACAAAACGCCCCGGAAATTCATTCCCGGAGCGTTTCGGTTTGTTGATGGTCAATCAGTCGACAATCTGCACGAGATGCGGAAGCTTCGCAATCGCGCCCCGGACTTCGGGTGTATCCTGTAGTTCAACAGTCTTGTGCATCTTGTTGAGCCCGAGACCCACCAGCGTCTCGCGCTGGCCTTTGGGACGGCGGATTGGCGAGCCGATCTGCCGGATCCTGATGGTGCTGTTCTTGGCCATGTCGCTTACTCCGTAACCGCGGCCGCTTCTGCTTCCGCCTCCGCATCATTGGACCCGCCTCGTCCCAGCAGGTCAGCAATTTTCTTACCGCGGCGCTGGGCAACGGATTTTGGCGATGTCTGATTGACCAGAGCATCGAAAGTAGCCCGGATCATGTTGTAGGGATTCGAGGTGCCTACCGATTTCGTCACCACATCCGAAACGCCAAGGCTCTCGAACACTGCACGCATCGGGCCGCCGGCAATAATGCCGGTCCCCGGAGGGGCCGTACGCAGGGTGACCCTGCCCGCACCGAAATGCCCGTTGCCGTCATGATGCAGAGTGCGACCTTCCTTCAGGGGAACACGGACCATCTTCTTGCGGGCCGCAGCCGTTGCCTTGGTGATCGCTTCCGGCACTTCGCGGGCCTTGCCCTTGCCGAAACCAACGCGACCTGTACCGTCGCCGACCACGACAAGTGCAGCGAAACCGAAGCGCTTGCCGCCCTTCACCGTCTTTGAAACGCGGTTGATGTGCACCAGCTTTTCGATAATGCCGTCATCTTCTTCCTGGCGACCACCGCGACGATCGTCTCGTCCGCGACCGCGACCACGGCCACCATCGCGTCCGCCGTCACGGCCGCCAGCACCACGTGAATTGCGCTGGTTGCGCGGCTGCGAAGGATCGCCGGCAGCGGGCGACTGGTTCTCGAACGCTTCCGTAGGGGCAACAGTCGGAGTCGGTGTAGCCCCGGCGTTGTCAACCTTGGGCTGCGGGGTCACCGCGTGTTCGGTTTCTGCGACAGCAGGCGTGTTCGCGGCATTTTCGGGCTTGTTTTCTTCAGCCATAATCAGAACTCCAGCCCGCCTTCGCGGGCGGCATCGGCCAGCGCCTTGACGCGGCCATGGAAAAGGAAACCACCGCGATCGAACACGACAGTCGTAACGCCCGCCTTTTTCGCAGCTGCGGCAATATCCTTGCCCACCTGGCTGGCGGCTTCGACATTGGCACCGGACTTATCGGCACCCAGCGAGGAGGCAGCAGCAAGCGTCCGGCCTTCCGCATCGCTGATGATCTGCGCATAGATATGCTGACCCGTGCGGTGAACCGAAAGGCGCGGGCGAGTTCCCGACCGGCTCTTCAGCGCGGTACGGACACGTCGGCGGCGGCGCTCGAAAAGAGAAAGTTTGGCCATCTTACTTCTTCTTCCCTTCCTTGCGGAAGATATACTCGCCGCGATACTTGATCCCTTTGCCCTTATAGGGTTCCGGCTTTCGCCAGCTGCGGACTTCCGCAGCGAACTGCCCAACGGCCTGTTTGTCGATGCCGCTGATCTCGATCGTGGTCTGATCGGGGGTTTTGACCTCAACACCTTCAGGCACATGGAGATCGACATCATGGCTGTAGCCAAGCTGAAGCTTGAGCTTGCGGCCCTGCGCCTGGGCGCGGTAACCGACACCGTTGATCTCGAGCACCTTGGTATAACCCTCGGTTACGCCCTCGACCAGATTGGAGACCAGCGTCCGCTGCATGCCCCAGAAATCACGCGCCTTGCGGCTGTCATTCGCAGGCTTGATGCTGATTTCGTCATTCTCGACCGCATAGGCGATATCGTCGACGAGACCCATGGACAGAGTGCCCTTCGGCCCCTGCACCGTCAGCGTTTTGCTTTCGATCTTGGCAGTTACACCGCTCGGGATCGCTACCGATTTCTTGCCGATGCGGCTCATCAGAATACCTCCGCCAGCACTTCGCCGCCGACATTCTCGCCGCGCGCTTCGTTATCCGAAAGCACCCCACGAGGCGTCGACACGATGGTAATGCCGAGGCCGTTACGGATCGTCGGCAGTTCCTTGCTGCCCGAATACACGCGGCGGCCAGGCTTCGAAACGCGGGCAACGTGCTTGATCGCAGGCTCGCCTTCGAAATATTTCAGTTCGATCCGCAGCGCCGGATGCTTGCCGCTCGCATCTTCCGAGTAACCGCGAATATAACCTTCGCGCTGGAGGACTTCGAGAACATTGGCGCGCAGCTTGGAAGCGGGCGAAAGGACGGAGTCCTTCTTCGCGCGCTGGCCGTTGCGGATGCGGGTGAGCATGTCACCCAGGGGATCGGTCATAGCCATTCGTCAGATCCTCACCAGCTGGACTTGGTCACGCCCGGAATCATGCCTTTGTTGGCAAGATTGCGGAGTTCGATGCGGTTAAGCCCGAACTTGCGGTAGTAGCCGCGCGGACGGCCGGTCGTGGTGCAGCGGTTGCGCACACGGGTGGGGTTTGCATTGCGAGGAATTTCGGCAAGCTTCAGGCGCGCAATCAGACGTTCACCCTCATCAAGCGAGGTATCATCGGCAATGGCTTTCAGCTTCGTGTATTTCGCCGCATATTTCTTCACGAGCTGCTTGCGCTTCTCGTTCTTGTTTATGGAACTCAGTTTCGCCATGGACTTAAGCTCTCTCCATTAAGCGGCTCATGCCGCTTCCTTCTCTTCCGACTGTTCAGCCGGGAACGGGAAACCGAACAGACGCAGCAATTCACGCGCCTCTTCGTCGGTCTTCGCCGTGGTGGTAACGATGATGTCCATGCCCCTCACCGTATCGATCTTGTCGTACGAGATTTCGGGAAAGACGATCTGCTCCTTCAGCCCCATGGCGTAATTGCCACGGCCATCGAAGGAACGCGGATTCAGGCCACGAAAGTCGCGGATACGCGGCATCGCTACGGTGATGAGGCGGTCAAGGAACTCATACATGCGTTCCCGGCGCAGAGTCACCTTCGCACCGATGGGCATACCCTCGCGCAGCTTGAACTGAGCGATGGATTTCTTCGCCTTGGTGATTACCGGCTTCTGGCCGGCAATAAGCGCCATCTCTTCAGCCGCCGTCTGGACTTTCTTCTTGTCCTGGCTGGCTTCACCGACACCCATGTTCAAGGTGATCTTCTGAAGCTGCGGGACTTCGAGCCGGTTCTTGTAGCCGAACTTCTCGGTCATCGCCTTGACGATCTCGTCGTCAAAACGCTTTTTCATGCGGGGCGTATAATCAGCCATCGATCGTCTCTCCGGATTTCACGGCTACACGAATTTTCTTTCCGTCGCGTTCCTCGAAACGCACGCGGGTTGGCTTGCCATCCTTGGGATCGGCAACCGCGACCTTGGAAAGATGCATTGCGGCTTCGCGGCGATCGATGCCGCCCTGCGGATTGGCCTGGTCAGGCTTGCGGTGGCGGGAGATCATGTTGATCCCCTCGACGATCACCTTGCCGTCCTTCGGCATGATCGTGCGAACCTTGCCGGTCTCGCCCTTGTCCTTGCCGGACAGGATAACGACAGTGTCACCCTTCTTGATCTTAGCGGAAGCCATTAGAGCACCTCCGGAGCAAGGCTGATAATCTTCATGAAGCCGCGGCCGCGCAATTCGCGGACCACGGGGCCAAAAATGCGGGTGCCGATCGGCTCTTCGTTCTTGTTAACAAGAACGGCCGCATTGCCGTCAAAGCGGATCACGCTGCCATCGGGGCGGCGCACGTCCTTGCGGGTACGAACGATCACGGCGCGATGAACGTCGCCCTTCTTGACGCGTGCGCGTGGCTGCGCCTCCTTCACCGAGACGACGATCACGTCGCCGACGCTGGCCGTCCGGCGCTTCGACCCGCCCAGTACCTTGATGCACTGAACGCGCTTCGCGCCGCTATTATCGGCAACGTCTAGATTTGACTGCATCTGGATCATCGATGCGTTTCCTTCCTAGTGGCTTGCCGAGTCCCGCCCGGCAGTTCCAAAAAACACGGTGTCGTTCGGCCGGACCCCTCAGTTGGGGGTGGCAGCTCCGACTTCAAGGTCGGCGTCGACGGCCTGACCCTTGCTGGCCTGCACCCGGTCGATGACGCGCCAGGTCTTGGTCTTCGAGATCGGCTTGGTTTCCTCGATGCGGACGGTATCGCCCATCGTGAATTCATTGCCTTCGTCGTGCGCGTGGTACTTCTTGGAACGACGGATGATCTTCCCGTACAGCGGGTGCTTCACCTTTCGTTCGACCAGCACGGTCACGGTCTTGTCGGTCTTGTCGGACGTTACCGTCCCGATCAGAATACGTTTCGGCATCGGTTTTCCTTATGCCCCCTGAGCTTCGCTGGAAGCCTTGGCGGAGCGTTCCGTCTGCAGCGTCTTGATCTTGGCGATCGAACGGCGAACTTCGCGAATGCGCGCCGGGCGTTCCAGCTGGTTGGTGGCGGATTGGAAGCGCAGATTGAATTGCTCACGTTTCAGCTCCACGAGTTCCTCGGTAAGCTGATCGTCGCTCTTGCCGCGCAAATCTTCAATCTTGCTCATCATTCGCCTCCAAGATGCGAGGTGTCGCCGAAGCGTGCCACGACCTTCGTCTTGATCGGCAGCTTCATCGCCGCGCGGCTGAAAGCCTCTGCAGCCAGCGGACCGGCCACTCCATCCAGTTCGAACAGGATGCGACCAGGTTTGACCCGTGCGGCCCAATATTCGACAGAGCCCTTGCCCTTACCCTGACGAACTTCGGCAGGCTTCTTCGATACAGGAACATCCGGGAAGATGCGAATCCAGAGCCGGCCCTGGCGCTTCATGTGGCGCGTGATCGCTCGGCGCGCAGCTTCGATCTGGCGTGCGGTGATGCGCTCGGGTTCAAGAGCCTTCAGACCATAGGATCCGAAATTCAGCGTCGTTCCGCCACGTGCATCGCCCTTGATCCGGCCCTTGAACGCCTTGCGATACTTCATTTTCTTTGGTTGCAGCATTGCTTAATACCTATCTCAATGCGCCAAAATCAACGCGCGGGCCGGACGCCGGAAGTCTGGGCTTCCATCATCAGGCGGTCCTGCGCGGTAGGATCGTGCGCGAGAATCTCGCCCTTGAAGATCCAGCATTTGATGCCGATGATGCCGTAGGCGGTAAGCGCCTCGGCTTCGGCATAGTCGATATTGGCGCGAAGCGTGTGCAGCGGAACGCGGCCTTCGCGGTACCATTCGACGCGGGCGATTTCCGCACCGCCAAGCCGGCCACCGCAGACGATCCGGATACCTTCAGCACCGAGCCGCAGTGCCGACTGAACGGCGCGCTTCATGGCACGGCGGAAGGCGATACGGCGGATCAGCTGATCTGCCACGCCCTGCGCCACCAGCTTGGCGTCGATTTCGGGCTTCCGGATCTCGACGATGTTCAACTTCACCTCGCTGGCGGTCATCGTGGCGAGCTTGCTGCGCAGCTTCTCGATATCCGCGCCCTTCTTGCCGATAATGACACCGGGCCGCGCAGCGTAGATCGAGATGCGGCACAACTTGGCCGGGCGCTCGATCACCACCTTCGAGATAGCGGCCTGCGGCAGCGTCTCGACGATGTGCTTGCGGATCTCGATGTCTTCCTTCAGCAGCTGTGCGTAGTCACGCCCTTCGGCATACCAGCGGCTGTCCCAGGTACGGTTGATCTGCAGGCGCAGGCCGATCGGATTGCTTTTCTGACCCATGAATCAGGCCTCCACTTCATCGGATACTTCGCGAACCACGACACGCAGCCGGCTGAACGGCTTCAGAATACGGGTGCTCTTGCCCCGGCCACGCGTGTGGAAGCGCTTCATGGTGATCGACTTGCCGACGCTTGCTTCCGCAACAACGAGAGAGTCGACGTCCAGATCATGATTGTTTTCCGCATTGGCGATGGCAGACGCCAGCACCTTGGTCGCATCACGGGCCATCGCCTTCTTGGAGAAAGCGAGAATGTTGAGCGCCTCTTCGGCTTTCTTGCCGCGGATCAGTTGAGCAACGAGGTTCAGCTTCTGAGCCGAACCACGGATGGTCGTGCCGACCGCGAGAGCCTCGTTCTCAGCGACGCGGCGGGGAGATTTTGCCTTGCCCATCAGCGCTTGCCCTTCTTGTCAGCGGCATGACCGGGGAAGCTGCGCGTGGGCGCGAATTCACCGAGCTTGTGACCGACCATGTCCTCACTGACGGACACGGGAATGAACTTGTGGCCATTGTAGACACTGAATGTCAGGCCGACGAAATCGGGAAGGATGGTGCTGCGGCGCGACCAGGTCTTGATCGGGGCACGGCCACCAGCTTCCTGGGCATTCTGCGCCTTGCGGAGCAGATGAAGGTCGACAAACGGACCTTTCCAGACGGAACGAGCCATGTCGCTTACCTCTTCTTCTTGGCGTGGCGCGAACGGATAATATATTTGTCCGTCTGCTTGTTGCTGCGGGTGCGGGCGCCCTTCGTCGGCTTGCCCCAGGGTGTGACCGGGTGACGACCACCCGAGGTACGGCCTTCACCGCCACCATGGGGGTGATCGACGGGGTTCTTGGCAACGCCGCGCGTCAGGGGCTTCACACCCATCCACCGCTTGCGGCCGGCCTTCGCCAGGTTCTGGTTCGAATTGTCCGGATTGGATACCGCACCAACCGTACCCATGCAATCGCTGCGCAGGTAACGCTGCTCGCCCGAGTTCAGACGAACGATCACCATTCCGCGGTCACGGCCGACCAGCTGCACATAAGCACCTGCCGAACGCGCAATCTGACCGCCTTTGCCGGGCTTCATCTCGACATTGTGGCAAATGGTGCCAACCGGCATCTGCCCGAGAAGCATGGCGTTGCCCGGCTTCGTGTCGACCCGCTCACCTGCAACGACACTGTCGCCTACAGCGAGACGCTGCGGAGCGATAATGTAGTTCTGCTCACCGTCTTCATATTTGATAAGCGCGATGAACGCCGTGCGGTTGGGATCATATTCGATCCGCTCGACGGTCGCGGGCATCTCCCACTTGCGGCGTTTGAAATCAACGAAACGATATTTTTGCTTATGGCCGCCGCCGATGCCGCGCGAGGTCACGTGGCCCTTGTTGTTACGGCCACCGGTCTTGTGCTTGCCTTCGGTAAGCGCCTTGACCGGCTTGCCCTTGTAGAGCCCGGATTTGTCGACAAGAATAAGCCCGCGGCGCGCGGGGCTTGTCGGTTTGTAATTCTTGAGTGCCATGGTTCGTTCCTCCGGCCTCAGACGCCGCTGGTGACGTCGATGGAATCGCCGTCTGCCAGGGTTACGATGGCCTTCTTGGCATCCGTGCGCTTGTAGGGACGACCCTTCCAGCGCTTCGTTTTGCCCTTTTGGACTATGGTGTTCACGCCGGTGACCTTGACGCCGAACAATGCTTCGACGGCATCCTTGATCTGCGGCTTGGTCGCGTCATTCGCCACCTTGAACACGACTGCATTGTGCTCGGAAAGCAAGGTCGCCTTCTCAGTGATATGCGGCGCGAGGACGACGTCATAATGACGCGCGTCGACTGTTTGCTGCTTAGCCATTGAACCGGGCCTCCAGCTTTTCGACAGCGTCCCTGGTCAGGACCAGCGTGTCATGGTTGAGAATGTCGTAGACATTGGCTCCTACGGCAGGAAGCACGTTCACTCCAGGCAAATTGCCGGCCGCACGAGCGAAGCCCTCGTTTACGGTCTCACCATCGATGACGAGAACCCGCTTCCAGCCAGCCTTGCCGAACTCGGCTGCGAGCGCCTTGGTCTTGCCATCCTGAATGTCGAGGCTGTCGACAACAACCAGACCGTCACGAGCCTTGCTCGACAGGGCCATCTTGAGGCCGAGCTGCCGGATCTTCTTGTTAAGCGACTGCTCGAAGTCACGCTTGCGCGCACCGTGAGCCTTGCCACCGCCGATGAAGATCGGCGCCTTGCGATCACCGTGACGGGCTACGCCCCCGCCCTTCTGCTTGCCATATTTCTTGCCGGTGCGCGCCACGTCGGAACGCTCGCGTACCGGGCGTGCAGTCGCACGGCGGTTCTCAAGCTGCCACGTCACGACGCGATGCAGGATATCGGCGCGGGGCTCAATCCCAAACACGGCATCGTTCAGCTCAACATCGCCAGACGCGCTTCCGCCGTCGATTTTCTGGACCTTCACCTTCACCGGATCAGCCCTCCTTGTTCTCGTCCGACGCCGTCTTGGCGGTGGACGGATTGTTAACGGGATCGGTTTCTTCACCGGCGGCCGGCGTATTCTCTGCTGCGGCACCCGCGTTCTTTTGCGCGAGGATCGCTTCCTCTTCAGCCTGCGTCGGACCGGTATCGATCTCATTGACCGCACCGCTCTCGACCATGCCAGCCTGCGCATCTTCGCTTTCCGGCAGCGTGGACTTCTTCTCGAAGATCGCCCCGGGGAACGGCGCGCCTTCGGGCATCGGCAGCTTGACCGCGTCACGAACCATCAGCCAGCTGTTCTTGTGGCCGGGGACCGAGCCCTTCACGAACAACAGTCCGCGATCGGCATCGGTTCGCACGATTTCAAGATTCTGCTGGGTGCGCTGCTTGTCACCCATGTGACCGGCCATCTTCTTGTTCTTGAAGACGCGGCCCGGGTCCTGGCGCATACCCGTGGAGCCATGCGAACGATGGCTAAGCGACACGCCATGTGACGCACGGAGACCGCCGAAGTTCCAGCGCTTCATCGCACCCGCGAAACCCTTCCCCTGCGTATGACCGGTGATATCGACCTTCTGTCCGGCGATGAAGTGATCCGCACTGATTGTAGCACCAATAGGCAGCAGCCCTTCGTCGTTCTCCACCCGAAATTCGGCAACCTTGCGCTTCAGCGACACTTCGGCCTTGGCGAAATGCTCGCGCTGCGGCTTGTTGACGTTTTTTTGCTTGGCTTCACCCGAGCCGACCTGCAACGCATAATAGCCGTCACGGTCAGCTGTGCGGTGCGACACGACCTGGCATTCCTCCAAGGCGAGAACGGTCACGGGAACGTGCCGTCCATCCTCCTGAAAGAGGCGAGTCATCCCGACTTTCTTAGCGATCACGCCTGTGCGCATCGTCAAAACTCCTCAACAGAGGCCCCTGAACCATTCAGGGGCTTGCCAGCCCATTTTGTGATGCGTCGCCCCGCCCGGGCCAGTTGCCACTCCCGGCTAGGGAGCAACGAGACGGGGGACGCGGCCCGGGCAAAGCCCGGCGGTATCCCTTAGTCATCGGCCCGCGTAAGCAGGCCAGCAGAAATTAAGCCAGCTTGATTTCCACGTTAACGCCGGCAGCCAGATCGAGCTTCATCAGCGCGTCGACCGTCTGGGCGTTCGGTTGCACGATGTCGAGCAGCCTTTTGTACGTACGAACTTCGAACTGCTCACGCGACTTCTTGTCGATGTGCGGACCGCGGTTTACGGTGAACTTCTCGATCCTCGTCGGCATCGGAATGGGACCCCGGATCAGCGCGCCCGTGCGGCGGGCGGTGTCTGCAATCTCACCAGTTGCCTGGTCGAGAACGCGGTGGTCAAACGCCTTGAGGCGAATGCGAATATTCTGGGCTTCCATTTCCAACTACCGATGAGAAAGAGCAATAAGAACTTGCCCCACCCCCTCTCCTCTCGGGGAGAGAGCGGGGCAACCAATCGAAGATGTTCTGCAAAGGCGGAAACGAATCTCCGCCGTTGCAGCAGCCTATATTACTTCGTGATGTTGCTGACAACCCCCGAACCAACGGTCCGGCCACCTTCGCGGATTGCGAAACGGAGACCTTCGTCCATCGCGATCGGAGCGATGAGCTTGACCGAGATCGTCACGTTATCACCAGGCATGACCATTTCCGTACCTTCGGGAAGGATCACTTCGCCGGTCACGTCCGTGGTACGGAAGTAGAACTGCGGGCGATAGTTGGCGAAGAACGGCGTGTGACGACCACCCTCGTCCTTCGACAGCACGTAGACTTCGGCGCTGAATTCGGTGTGCGGGTTGACAGATCCCGGCTTGGCCAGAACCTGGCCACGCTCGACATCATCACGGCCGACACCGCGAACGAGTGCACCGATGTTGTCGCCAGCTTCGCCGCGGTCGAGCAGCTTGCGGAACATTTCAACGCCCGTAACGGTCGTCTTCGAGGTGTCCTTGATGCCGACGATTTCAACTTCGTCGCCAACATTCACGATACCGGTTTCGACGCGGCCCGTAACGACAGTACCCCGACCCGAGATAGAGAACACGTCTTCGATCGGCATCAGGAAGGCCTGATCGATCGGACGTTCGGGCTGCGGGATGTGCTCGTCGACTGCGTTCATCAGTTCGATGATCGAGTTCTTGCCAATGTTGTCGTCACGGCCTTCAAGAGCAGCCAGAGCCGAACCCTTGACGATGGGGATGTTGTCGCCGTCGAAATCGTAGCTGGAGAGCAGTTCGCGCACTTCGAGTTCAACGAGTTCGAGGATTTCCTCGTCATCGACCTGATCGACCTTGTTCAGATACACGACCAGAGCAGGCACGCCGACCTGACGGGCGAGCAGGATGTGCTCGCGAGTCTGCGGCATCGGGCCGTCAGCAGCGTTCACAACCAGGATCGCACCGTCCATCTGCGCCGCACCGGTAATCATGTTCTTGACGTAGTCGGCGTGACCCGGGCAATCGACATGCGCATAGTGGCGTGCGCCGGTTTCATATTCGACATGTGCGGTCGAAATGGTGATGCCGCGCTCACGCTCTTCCGGAGCCTTGTCGATATTTGCGAAATCGACAGCGGCACCGCCATGCTCTTCCGCCATGACCTTGGTGATCGCGGCCGTCAGCGTGGTCTTACCGTGGTCGACGTGACCGATGGTGCCGATGTTGCAATGCGGCTTGTTCCGCTCGAATTTTGCCTTCGCCATGTGAATGTAACCTCTGTTGGAATGTTTGTAACTTCTATCGCGGGAGAAGGACGGCACCCGCTCAGCAGGCGCCGCCCCTAGCGGCTTGCTATGCTAAACGCAAGGGCGCTTAGGCGAGCTTCTCCTTGACTTCCTGTGCCACGCTTGCGGGCACTTCGTCATAATGCGAGAATTGCATCGAGTAATTGGCACGGCCCTGGGTGAATGAACGAAGCTCGTTCACATAACCGAACATATTGGCCAGCGGCACATGAGCCTCGACAGCCTGTGCGTTACCGCGGGTGTCGGTCCCCTGGATCTGGCCGCGGCGGCTGTTGAGATCGCCGATGACATCGCCCAGATAATCGTCAGGCGTCACTACCTCGACCTTCATTACCGGCTCCAGCAGCTTGATACCGGCCTTCTGCGCCGCTTCCCGCATTGCACCGCGCCCCGTGATCTCGAAGGCCACGGTACTGGAGTCGACGTCATGATATTTTCCGTCGATCAGCTTGATGGTGAAATCAATGATCGGGAAGCCAACGAGGAAGCCGCTTTCGGCCTGCTCGCGCATGCCTTTCTCGACCGACGGGATGTATTCGCGTGGGATGTTACCGCCCTTGACCTGGTCTTCGAAAATGACGCCCTGGCCACGCTCACCGGGGGTGACGATAACCTTGGCTTCACCGAACTGGCCCGAACCACCCGACTGTTTCTTGTGCGTATAGGTGACTTCGACTTCTCGGCCGAGCGATTCGCGATAGGCCACCTGAGGCGCACCGACATTCGCCTCGACCTTGAATTCGCGCCGCATGCGGTCGACGAGAATGTCGAGGTGAAGCTCGCCCATGCCCTTGATGATCGTCTGACCGGATTCATGGTCGGTCGTCACGCGGAAGGACGGATCCTCAGCCGCGAGGCGGTTGAGCGCGACACCCATCTTTTCCTGGTCGGCCTTGGTCTTCGGTTCCACCGAAAGCTCGATGACGGGCTCGGGGAATTCCATGCGCTCGAGGATGATCGGATGCGAGGAGGCGCACAGCGTATCACCGGTCGTCGTTTCCTTCAGACCCGCGATGGCCACGATATCGCCCGCGAAAGCTTCATCAATGTCTTCGCGATTATTGGAATGCATCAGCAGCATGCGGCCGATCTTTTCCTTCTTTTCCTTCACGGAATTCAGCACGCTGCCCTTGGCAAGCTGTCCGGAATAGATCCGCGTAAAGGTGAGCGAACCAACGAAGGGATCGTTCATGATCTTGAATGCCAGCGCAGAGAATGGCGCATCGTCGCTGGAGGGGCGGGTTGCTTCCTCGTCGCTGTCGGGCAGAACGCCCTTAATGTCGGCAACGTCGAGCGGCGACGGCATGTAATCGACGACCGCGTCGAGCAGCGGCTGAACGCCCTTGTTCTTGAAGGCCGAGCCGCACAACACGGGCACGAAATCGCGATTCATCGTGCCCTTGCGGATAAGTCGCTTTAGTGTCGCCGCATCAGGGATCTGACCTTCGAGATAGGTCTCCATGACCTCGTCATCCTGTTCGACGACAGTTTCGATGAGGGCTTCGCGGTATTCCGCGGCCTTGTCGGCCAGCTCTTCAGGAATGTCGATATAGTTGAACTCAGCGCCCAACCCGTCGTTTTCCCAGACGATACCGCGGTTGTTCACCAGATCGACAACACCGCGCAAGTCAGCTTCCGCGCCAATGGGAAGATACAGCACTAAAGGTTTCGCGCCGAGGCGGTCGATGATCGACTGCACGCAGTAATAGAAGTCGGCGCCGGTGCGGTCCAATTTATTGATGAAGCACATCCGCGGAACGCCGTATTTATCGGCCTGGCGCCAGACGGTTTCGGACTGGGGTTCGACTCCTGCGACGCCGTCGAAGACCGCTACCGCGCCGTCGAGCACGCGCAGCGAGCGTTCGACTTCGATGGTGAAGTCGACGTGGCCGGGGGTGTCGATGATGTTGATGCGGTGCTTTTCGCCCTTGCCATCCTCATTCGCCCAGAAGGTCGTGGTGGCGGCGGAGGTGATCGTGATGCCACGCTCCTGCTCCTGCTCCATCCAGTCCATCGTCGCGGCGCCGTCGTGGACTTCGCCGATCTTGTAGGATTTGCCGGTGTAGTAAAGGATCCGCTCCGTCGTGGTCGTCTTGCCGGCGTCGATATGCGCCATGATGCCGATATTGCGGTAGCGTTCCAGCGGATATTCGCGGGCCATGGTGATTTCCTGTGATCTTAGAGCGGATGGGGGGTGCGCCACACGCGCCCCGCCCCGGTTATATAGTTACTGCACCGACCGGTTAAAGACGTGCCCCCGCCGGGTTGTCCGGCAGGGGCCACGCTCTGGCCGGTCAGAAAAGCAGCGCCTTACCAGCGATAGTGGCTGAAGGCGCGGTTGGCATCGGCCATGCGGTGCGCGTCTTCACGCTTCTTCACCGCATTGCCGCGATTGTTGGCCGCATCCATCAGCTCGCCCGACAGGCGCGCCGACATGGTGGTTTCCGGACGGCCGCGCGCCGCCGTGATCAGCCAGCGGATGGCGAGCGCCTGGGCGCGTTCGGGGCGAACCTCGACCGGCACCTGGTAAGTCGCACCGCCGACGCGGCGGCTGCGGACCTCGACCTGCGGCTTGATGTTGTTCAGCGCGTCATGGAACATCTGCACCGGATCGGCCTTGGATTTGGTTTCCACCACTTCCAGCGCGCCATAGACGATGCGCTCGGCCGTGGATTTCTTCCCGTCCAGCATCAGATTGTTCATGAATTTCGAAAGCACCAGATCCTTGAACTTGGGATCGGGCAGGATGACCCGCTTTTCGGGACGACGACGACGTGACATTCTCGAACTCCTTCGGAGTGGGCGGCTCCGACCCTCTCCCCCTCCCAACCACCCGATAGGATCCCATGCTGGACCGGGTGGTTGGGAGGGGGAGCGGGCCGACACCGCGCCCGGCCATTCAGGCCGGAAAAAACAATACCGGGCGGGGAAGCGGGCCGGAGCCGGACCTCTACCGTGGCTAAACCTTACTTCGGACGCTTGGCACCGTATTTGGAACGGCTCTGCTTGCGGTCCTTCACGCCCTGCGTGTCGAGCACGCCGCGCAGCACGTGGTAGCGCACGCCGGGAAGGTCGCGGACACGGCCGCCGCGGATCAGCACCACGGAATGTTCCTGGAGGTTATGACCTTCGCCCGGAATGTAGGAGATGACTTCGCGCTGGTTGGTCAGACGCACCTTGGCCACCTTGCGAAGCGCCGAGTTCGGCTTCTTCGGCGTGGTGGTATAGACGCGGGTGCAAACGCCGCGCTTCTGCGGGTTCTGTTCCATTGCAGGAACCTTGGACTTGGCCTTCTGCGGAACGCGGCCCTTGCGGACCAGCTGGTTGATTGTCGGCATAAATTCTCTTCACCTTGTTTTCCCGACGCGCGCTAGTGCGCGTCGGGGGTGCCCCTTCCGGGCGGAAAACCGGTGCCCACTTTTCCTGAAGGGGCGCGGTTCCCGGCCATTGGGGCTGGTAGCTGTTTGAGTTGTTCGGGAGAAACGGGGGATCGGGCAAAAGCCGCACGCGGCGCATGTCTGCGCCGGAAGCGGTCTGTTCGCACGAGCCTGAAACGCTCCACCACGAATGGCCCAAAGCCACCGGGTTACTCTGACGGCTGCCCGAGGGAGGCAAATGCCACCCCAATAGAAAAGAGCCAAGCCGCATCAAGCGACAGGCCCCCGGACATGACCGGCAATGTTCAGCTCTATCTGACCGAAGCAGCGCCGGTTAGAGCGCCGAGTCTCGGATGGGGGGCCGTCTATGTTGGATTTGGCTGCGGGTCAAGGTGCAGTCGCAACGACCAACCCACTCGGGATAATTCGAGCATCATTCTTATACATGATGATGTAGCCAGGAAGAGCGGTGGCCTTCCACCCTGATGGCAACACGGAAAGGATATGCGCCAAAACAGTTCTCGCCGTTGCCGGGCCATTTAAACTTCCCGGAATGGTAACCTCAAGGTCTGCGTGGGGCTTACGACCTTTGGGACCACTCATTTCAAATCGAAGCGTATAGGGTAGAAGAGATTTTAACCTTGCCAAAATTGATGCAGCACTTTCATCTGCATCAATTGGGAAATGGATTTCACGGTCGATATCGATCGGAAATTGAGCATCGAAGTTGGTCAGTTTAACTTTCGTTGTATCTCGTTCTTTACCAGGATCATTAGACCCAAAACCACTGCCATTCCAAGAAAGCATTTTAACTCCACCGTAATGGCGGATTAAATCACCCTCCAAGTCCATGGCAGTAAAGACAAAAACCCGAACTGCCTTATAAGAAACTTTGTCAGCACTCAACGAATGCCGATGAAGAAGCTTCGTTGCATGGCGACTCAATCGCGACCGCAAACCTGCTTCCCCATCAGTTTTCCCCACGTAAACTAACGCACCATCCAGAAAAAGCTGGTATACACCTTGCTCATCGGGAATTTCATTTACGTTGGTGACAGAAAGCGCCGCCGCAGAAATTTCATCAAACACTTCAATTAAACGGTGGAGAAGCGCCTTCGGCAAATCGAATTCGAATTCGACATAGCCAGCAACCTCAGGAGAATCGATTTCTTTCCGCTCCGTATCCATCATGCAGCAATGGCAAAATCTTCATTCCTAGGCGAGAGCAAGTTCATAATTCGCTCTCCAGCTATCCTTGCCAACTCAACTGGAACAGCGTTCCCAAGCTGGCGCATCGACTCCGTCCAGCTTCTTGGAAACTGATAATCGTCTGGTAAACCTTGGAGCCTCGCACATTCACGAACAGTGAAATAGCGTACCGAACCATCATCCTTGACCATCATGTTCTCACCACCCGGTACGCCGTGATCGCCGGCCTTTAGCGCTTTAGCTGGCTGGTCCAGCAAGCTGCCGGTATGTCCCAAGTAAACTTTCGCACCGAGTTGCAGGCGATGATCGCCTTCCCCTGATGGTTCGCCCAATCCCTTAAGACGATCCCGAACCGTTACCCACCGTTTTGTTTTTGGCTCTATCCTCTTTTTTCGCATCCGCTCGACAGTCGCAGCATCTACTCTCGCGATCTCTCGAGAACTCTTAAGGATCTCGTGTTCATCCCAATAACTGCCTGTAATCCACTGCTCCCACAACAGCCGCTCGCGAGAATGGGTTGGCATCAGCGGCTGGAAATAGCCTTCCTCGGCATTTTTCAAGCCGAATATGAGAATCCTGTTTCTCTTTTGCGCTGCCCCAAAATCAGCGGCATTCACCAATTGAACTGCTACACTATAGCTTAAGTCGCTGGTCGGGCGAGCAAGCTTCTTCTGTATGTTGTTGAAGTAGGATTCGAAACGAGGTCGGGCGAGACCTCTCACGTTCTCGAACAAAAACGCTTTTGGAGCAATTTCGGCAACAGCCCTAGCAGCCTCTGGCCACATGTCTCGTTTATCATTTTGACCAGCAGCCTTGCCGCCAATACTAAAAGGCTGGCAAGGCGGGCCACCCGCGACTAGGTCGGTTCCCGAAAATTCAGACCAATCGACTTGCCGAACATCGCCGTGAACTACCGGCCATTTCTCAACGAGATTAACTTTTCTGCGCTTGTTGTGCAGCATAGTTTCAACTGCACACTCATTGAACTCAACGAGAGATCGGTGACCAAAACCCGCCTGCGCAAGCCCGAAAGCCATACCGCCGCATCCTGAGAAGAGCTCAACGCTGCTTGCCATCAAATCATCATCCTTTCCGTGCGGCGTTCGGTAACTATCCCGAGAAGCTCTGTGAAGTCCTTTGTTCCTGTTATGTCCAGTTTGGAGGAGAATTCCCCAGAAAGTTTCGTTCAGCCGAGACCGGCAGGATCAATCCGGGCATGATCCAATGCCTAATGCAGCCGACAAACCATTTTCCTACTCCCTCGCTTTCTGCAATCTGGGCGGGGATATGGCAGACCCTCGTGACCCGCATCGCCCGTCCCTCAACGCCTCCCGCTCCACGCGGGCGATTGCGGCTCAGGGGACTTCCGCCACCGCTTTTCCCGGCGATGTGCCGGGGGATGACGATCCGTTGCTCGGCTTTGCGCCTTACCTTCACGCGCGCCCGCGTTCCAATTCGATCACGCCCGATCTGCAGCGGCGATTCGTCGCTACCCTGGCGGCGACGGGGATCGTGAGACAGGCGGCGCGCTCCATCGGGAAATCGCTGGAGGCGCTGTATAAACTCCGCGCGCGGCCGGGGGCGGAGGGTTTTTCCTCTGCCTGGGATGCGGCGCTGGAGCGCGGGATGCAGCGGCTGGAGGATTGTGCGCTCGAGCGTGCGCTTGCCGGCGAGGAGCGGCCCATCGTCTCGGGCGGGAAGCTGCTCGGCACATGGGTGCGGCATGACAATGCGCTGCTGCGCTTCCTGCTGCAGCACCGGATGCCCGAACGCTATGGCATCCAGAACCTGCGGCCCGGCCATCCGCTGTATGAGAGCATCCGCGCCGAGGTGCTGGCGCAGCACGCCTTGGACAGCGTGGAGGACGAGGACGCGGTGTTCGCCAGTATCGATGCCAAGCTGGATGCGATGATCGCCCGCCAGCGTTCGGCGGCGGAATATGCGCGAGGCGATTGCGACTTCGCAGATGGGTCCGAAGATGCGGCGGGGCTTATTCCGCCGTCAGAAATGCCGCCAGCGTCCTGACCTTCTTCTGCCGCCATTGCGGCGGCGGGGCCATCAGCCAATAGGCGCGGCGGCCCTCGTCCGGCCCCTCCAGAACATGCAGGCGGCCATCGGCCAGCGCATCCTCCACCAGCAGCATCGGCAGCATCGCCCGGCCCAGCCCCGCCAGCACGGAAGAGAGCGCCTGGCCCGCATTGCCGGCCTGCACCCGCGCCTCCGCCCCGTCGCCCTCGCCCGAAGATGACGGCGCGCCGGGCCAGCTGATCCATTCCTCGGGCGCGTCCTTCGCCGCGACCACCACGCGGCGCGCCGGGGCGAGTTGCACGCCCTCCAGGTCGCCCGGCCCGTCGGCAAGGCGGATGGCGAGGTCGAGATTGGCCTCGGTGAAATCGGCATTCTCGTCCGCGACAAGCTGGAAGGTGACGTCGGGATGGTCGCGGCGGAAGGCGGCGAGGCGGTGGCTGAGCCACTGGGCGTAGAATTCGCGCGGGGCGGCGATGGTGTAGCGGTCGCTCGCCTGCCCGGCCTGCATGGCCTGCACGCTCTCCTCGAAGCGGAGGAACCCTTCGCGCAAGGGGTCAAGGCCGGCGCTGCCTTCCTTGGTCAGTTCCAGCCCCTTGCTGGTGCGGCGGAACAGGACGGTGCCGAGGTGGTCCTCCAGCGCGCGGATCTGCTGGCCCACGGCGGCGGGGGTGACCGCCAGCTCGTCCGCCGCGCGGGTGAAGCTGAGGTGGCGGGCGGCGGCGTCGAACACGCGCAGGGCGTTGAGGGGGAGGTGAGTGCGCTTCATTGCTGCGCCCTAGCGCGCGGTGGCGGGCGCCGCGAGGGGGAAATGCGGGATCGCCACCTCGAGCAGGCTGCCGTCCTCGCGGTGGAAGGTGTAGTGCCCCTCCATCGACCCGTGCGGCGTGGGCAGCGGGCAGCCGGAGACGTAATCGTGGGTTTCGCCGGGGTGCAGCACGGGCTGTTCGCCGACAACGCCGTCGCCATCGACCAGGCTCACCATGCCGCGCCCGTCGGTGATACGCCAGTGCCGGGCGATCAGCTGCACCCGTTCGTGGCTGCCGTTCTCGATGCGGATGTGATAGGCCCAGAACCACTTGCCCGCCTCGGGCCGCGATTGTTCGGGCAGGAAGCTGGCGGCCACCCGGACGGTGATGCCCTGCGTGATCGCGGCGTGCTGGAAGAATTCTCTCATTGCGCCGGGCAGGATAGCGAATGCAGGGCGCGCTGCCTAGTCGCCTGCATGAACCGCTGCCGCATCAATGCGGGGCGAGGCCGGTTTCGAGGCCGGTGCGGTCCTCCAGCGCGAATTTGTCGACCAGGTCGCTGCTGGCGCGGTTCATGCCGACCACGCGCACGTGGCGGCCGTTGCGGCGCATCCGGTCCACCACCTTGTCGAGCGCGCCGATGGCCGAAATGTCCCAGAAATGCGCGCCGCTGACGTCGATCACAACATGGCTCGCGGCATCCGCATAAGCGCTTTCGGGGCCGAGCGCGCGGGTGAAGCGGTCGACCGAGGCGAAGAAGATCTGCCCCGTCACCCGGTACACCGCGCTGTGTTCGCGCCGCACCCGTTCCACCGCGAACATCGTGCGGACCTTGCCCGCGAAGAAGATGCCCGAAAGCAGCACGCCGGTCAGCACGCCGAGCGCCAGGTCATGCGTGACGACCACCACCGCCACCGTCGCCAGCATCACGACAGAACTGGTGGGCGGATGGCGGCGCAGATTGGGGATCGAAACCCAGCTGAAGGTGCCGATCGACACCATGATCATCACCGCGACCAGCGCCGGCATCGGCACGCGGCCCACCCAGTCGCCCAGCACGGCGAGGAGGAACAGCAGGAACGCCCCGGCGGCGAAGGTGGAAAGCCGCCCGCGCCCCCCGCTGGCGACGTTGATGACCGATTGCCCGATCATCGCGCAGCCGCCCATCCCGCCGACCAGCGCCGCGCCCACATTGGCGATGCCCTGCCCCGCCGTTTCGCGCTGCTTGTTGCTGTCGGTATGGGTCATGTCGTCCACGATCTGCGCCGTCAGCAGCGATTCCAGCAGGCCCACCGCCGCCATGGTCAGCGAAAAAGGCAGGATGATCTGCAGCGTTTCCCAGGTCAGCGGCACGTCGGGCAGGATGAAGGACGGCAGCCCGTCGGGCAGATCGCCCATTTGTCCGACCGTGTTCACCGGCAGGCCGAACCAGACGGCGACGATGGTCAGCAGCACGATGGCCACCAGCGGCGACGGTACCGCCTTGGTCAGGCGCGGCAGGCCGTAGATGATGGCGAGACCCGCCGCCACCATCGCATAGGTTTCCCAGCTCACATTCGTCAGTTGCGGCAATTGCGCCATGAAGATCAGGATCGCCAGCGCATTGACGAAGCCGGTGATGACCGAGCGCGAGACGAACTGCATCAGCAGGTCGAGCCGCAGCAGCGCGGCCAGGGCCTGTATGAGGCCCATCAGGATGGTGGCGGCGAAGAGATATTCCACGCCGTGGTCGCGCACCAGCGGGATGACCACGACGGCGACGGCGGCGGTGGCGGCGGAAATCATGCCGGGGCGGCCGCCCACCAGCGCGATGACCATCGCGATCGCGACCGAGGCATAGAGGCCGACGCTGGGGTCGACGCCCGCGATGATGGCGAAGCCGATCGCTTCGGGAATGAGCGCCAGCGCCACGACGATCCCGGCGAGCAGGTCGGCGCGGATATTGCCGAACCATTCGTTGCGAATCTCGGCGCGCCAGCCGGCGCGGCGCTGTTCCTGTATCGGCGCGGCTTCGAGCATGGACCGGTCCTGCTTGTGGTGATTTGCCCCGTCGGGCCTGAAACGATGAAAGCGCGCTCCTAGAAGGTTTTGCTGCAACGCACAACCGCGTGGCCGGCACGCAGATCGCCCAGCCGTTCAGCGCGGAAAGAAATGCTCGGCCATGCGTTGTCCGGGCAAAAGGAGTCTCAATCCATGGAATCCATCTGGACCGTCGTCGTCATTGCCGGGCCCATCCTGCTCATCGGCGCCGTCATCTTCGCCTATCTGAGCAACAAAAAGACCACCGCGGCAGAGGATGCACGATCCGACGCCGGCACCCGTGCCCTGCGAGAGGATATCCAGCACGACCTGGAAACCAGGGGCCATACCGATCCGCGCGACTGACCAACCGGCGGACGGAAGGAGCACGGAAGGCCCGCGGTGGGATAGTCGGTATTTGTCCGGGAATCTGTTCTAGAGGCCCGCGGCCTTCAGCGCGCGGTCGAGATCCTCGATCAGATCCTCGACATCCTCCAGCCCGATATTCACCCGCAGCATGCCCTCGCCGATGCCTATGGCGAGGCGGTCGTCCTCGCTCATGCCCGCATGGGTAGTGCTGGCAGGGTGGCACATCAGGCTGCGCGCATCGCCGATATTGTTCGAAATATCGATCAGTTCCAGTGCATCCAGCACGGCATGCGCCTGCGCCCGGCCGCCATCCACCACGAAGCTGAAGATCGGGCCGCAGGCATCCATCTGCCGCATCGCGAGCGCGTGGCGCGGGTGGCTTGGCAGGCCCGGATGCAGCATCCGCGCGACGCGGGGTTCGAGGAAGCGGCCGACTTCGAGCGCATTGCGGCTCTGCCGCTCGGCGCGCAGCGACAGGGTCTCAAGACCCTTCAACACGACCCAGGCGTTGAAAGGCGCGCAATTCGGCCCGGTATTCCGCTGGAACGGCAGCAGCGTTTCGGTGATGAACTCCTCGGTGCCGCAGATCGCCCCGGCCAGCACCCGGCCCTGCCCGTCCATCAGCTTGGTCGCGGAATAGGCGACGACATCCGCGCCGAATTCCATCGGCCGCTGCAGGGCGCTGGTGGCAAAGGCATTGTCGACCACCGTGGTAATGTCGTGCGCTTTCGCCAGCGCGCAGACAGCTTCGAGATCGACGATGTCGAGCGTCGGATTGGCCGGAGTTTCGAAGAAGAACACCCTGGTGTTGGGGCGGATCGCCGCTTCCCAGGCAGTATTGTCGGCGCTGTCGACGACGCTGGTTTCGATGCCGAAGCGGGGAAGCAGGCTGTCGACCAGCCAGCGGCACGAACCGAAGGCCGCGCGCGCCGCCACGCAGTGATCGCCCGCCGACAACTGGCACAGCAGCGCCGCCGTCATCGCCGCCATGCCGCTGGCCTGGGCACGGCAGGCCTCCGCCCCTTCCATCAGCGCGATGCGTTCTTCCAGCATGGCGACGGTGGGGTTCTGCAGCCGCGAATAGGTCATGCCCGGCTGCTCGCCAGCGAAACGCGCCGCGACGGTGCCGGCATCGTCGAATGTATAGCCGGAGGTGAGGAACAGCGCCTCGCTCGTCTCGCCATGTTCGCTGCGCCAGGTTCCGCCGCGGATCGCACGGGTCTGGGGCCGCCAGTTGCGGGTGACGGAACGATCGGTGCCGGTGGTCTTCTTCATGGCATGGGCATTAGGCGGCAGGATCGGCGGGGCGCAACCGAAAATGGGCGATAGACAGGTGCAAGGGCATGCCTGCGCGGCGGAAGCGCGTATCGTTTCCCCGCAATCACGAAAAAGGGCGGCGCCTTGCGGCACCGCCCCCATAATTCCGATTCAGATGGTGTCAGACCGAAACCGGGAAATCGTCATCATCGTCATCCGTCAGAAGCAGCACGGCCATGCCAGCCGCCGCGAGGGCGATGATGATGAATGCCGGACCGATGCTGGCAAAACGGGACAGTTCGTTTTCCTCAGCCGAAGGAGCGGCAACCCGTTCGACGGGAGCAGCAGCCTGTGCGGCGACCGGCGCTGCGGCCAGAGATGCGGCAGCTGCCGCGTAAGCGAGATTGCGAATTTTCATAATTAAGCCCTATGTTACGCCCTAATTGCGCGATTCAATACATCAACAAAACGATGGCCGAATAGTTCCGCCTCTTATCATATACAACATATTTCGTAGCGCCTGGCGCGATCTTTCGAGACGAACCGATGCCGGCAGTCGATAAACGGTGACATCTGCTCATCACCGCTCTCCCATCCCGCTTTCCGGTTCCGCTTTCCGATTGCCGCCGCAACCCTCCAATTATACAGGCACGTTCGATGCAACGGAACCCCCGACCGAAAGATCCCGTCGCCTGGATTATCGCCATTGCAGCCGCGGCGACGCTGCTCACCTGGTGGCGGCTGGGCATACCGTCGGAGCCCTTCTTCGACGAAGTGCATTATCTGCCCGCCGCGCGCGATATGCTGGGTGCGGGCGCGTGGCCGAACCGCGAACATCCCCTGCTCGGCAAACAGATCATCGCCCTGGGCATTGCGATCCTCGGCGACAATCCCGTCGGCTGGCGGTTCTTTTCCGCACTGGCCGGGGGGCTCGCCGTGTTCGCCTTCGGCCGCGCCTGCTGGTATGCACGCGATACGCGGTTCGCTGCCATCGCCGGCTCAATCCTGCTGGCGACGGGGTTCTTTACCTATGTCCATGCGCGCATCGCCATGCTCGACATGTTCATGGTAGCGTTTCTGCTGGTGGCGCTGTGGCAATGTGCGGGCGCGGTGCGCGAACCGGAGGTCGGTCGGCGGCGGCTGGCGGTGGCGGGCACCATGCTGGGCCTTGCCATGGCAACGAAATGGAACGCCGTCCCGCTGGCGATGGTGCCAGGTGCGGCGTTCTTCTTCTATCGCCTGGGCGCGGGGCGGCGGCGGCTGCTGCTGAGCCGCCGGGGTGCGCCGGTGCCGGGTGTTTCGCTGCTGGAAGCCGTACTGTGGCTCGGCGCAGTGCCGCTGGCGACCTATGCGCTCACCTTCCTGCCCGCGCTGTTCTTCGCCGCCGCGCCCCTGCAGCCGGGCGGGTTGATCGCGCTGCATGCCGAGATGCTGGCCCTGCAGGAAAGCGTCGTCCAGCCGCACCCCTATCAGAGCCGCTGGGACGAATGGGTGCTGAACCTGCGGGCGATCTGGTATCTGTACGAACCTGTCGACGGGGTGCAGCGCGGGGTGCTGCTGATCGGCAACCCGCTGACGATGCTGCTCGGCCTGCCGGCGCTTGCCTGGTGCGGCTGGCGCGGCGTGATGCGGGGCGACAATGCGGCCTGGGCTGCTTTCGTGCTGTATGGCGTGGCGCTGGGTTTCTGGATCGTCGCCGCGAAGCCGGTGCAGTTCTATTACCATTATTTCCTGCCGTCCTGCTTCCTGCTGGCGGCGCTGACCTTTGCGCTCGACGCCACGTGGCAGAGGGGCTGGCGGCTGCTGCCGCTGGCGGTGCTGGGCGGCAGCGTGGCGGTCTTCGCGTGGTTCTATCCCATATTGTCGGCGGCGGCGCTGCCGGGGGCGGACGGGTTCCAGCGGTACATGTGGCTCCCCGGCTGGGTCTGACGGCTTAGTACCGGCCCCAGACGAAGCGTGACGACAGCGCGTAGTTCCACACCGAACCCAGCAATATGCCGATCAGCGCCGCCGCCAGCACCGGTGCGCCGCGTGCTTCCAGCAGGCTGGCGGCGGCGACATTGGCGAAGGCGCCGACCGAGCAGGCGAGGCAGAACCCTGCCCAGCCGCGCAGCCATGGCCCCGCGCCCGTCAGGCGGCGGTCGCGATAGGTCAGCCAGTTGTTCAGCCAGAAATTGAACGTCATGGTCGCCAGCGTGGCGCTGGCCTGCGCCACGGGGAAGCGATCCGTCACACCGCCGAGCAGCAGCGCCAGCACCGCCAGATGGACCAAGACGCCGATGCCGCCCACCGTGCCGAACATGGCGAAGCGCGTCGGAATGAAGCGGCCGAGGCTGCGTTCATAAAGACCGGCGATAAAGTCGAAGGCCACGCCCTTGTCCAGCTTGCTGATCCCGCCCCGCCGGGGGGCGAAGGACAGCGGCACCTCCTGCACCTCCAGCGTCCGCTCCGATGCCGCGAGCATGTCGAGCAGGATCTTGAAGCCGATGCCGGACAGGCGCGGGGCTAATTTGCGGGCGAGTTCCGTCTCCAGCAGGAAAAAACCGCTCATCGGATCGGTCAGTTCGACGCCTGTAATGCGGCGCGCGGCGCGATTGGCGAAAGTGGAGAGCCGCGTGCGGGCGGGCTGCGCCCAGTCCGCCACGCTGCCGCCCGGTGCGAAGCGCGAGGCGACCGCCACATCCGCCCCGATCGGAAGAGCAC
>NZ_JABASZ010000035.1 GCF_012979275.1 Pseudopontixanthobacter vadosimaris | reverse complement strand
GGTAGCAGTGGGCCGATCAAAGCCCACTCGTCACCCGACACACCAACCCGCTCACCCAATGCTGCCTCCAAAAGGTAGCCTTGAATCAGCGGTCGAGTCTCAGGTCAAGCTTTGTCCACGAAGCCTAATCCTAAGTCTAAACGTCGTTTCGGGCTTATCGAATGTATCGAAGATAAGCGAGGGAGAAGACGGTGGCCAAGTCTATCAGAAGCAGAACTTATCTTGCAGATGGGGGCAGTTCATTGGCGCTCGGTGCGCTGCTGATGTAACCGCACGATAGTGAGTGCGTGCGCTGCACTGAATCGGAGCTCAAAGCATTTACCTATTCAGAAGTTCCCGATCGCGCGCACTTCGCTCTTCAGCAATGTCGACGCGAGAAGAACGAGAGATGAAATGCGGTATGCTACGAAGACGTTGCGTTTGCCTCGTCCGCTGATGCGATAAAAAGCGCAATCCGGCACATCTGCCTCGACCGAAACGATCGTATTGCTTCGGATCACCTGCTCCGACATGTAGGGTTCAATTTCACGCGAGATAAAGTAGAACAACATTAATGGCGACAGCGTGTCCTGCGCCTGGGCATTGCGCGTGGGTAAAGATTGTAGTGGCGATCCATATTGTCGCTGGCTAAACGCGCGCGGTTGCAAGCTCTTTCCGGATATATTGCAACCACCCTGTCCGCCACTTGCGCGCCCGCGAGGGTTTCGCAAGGATCCAGTACAACGGCCAAAAAAAAGGGCCCCGTGAGGGGCCCTTCGTGTGTTAATTACTGTTGGCGCCGACCGGTGCCGAGCAGCCATTCCCAAAAATTCCACATGGTAAAGCCTCCTGTTTGAGGCCTGCATCATGCGTTAACCATATATCTTTGTAAAGGATTAACTATGATTATCATTCGCCATTTTGGCATGGTCAATATATTCAACTACTTGCCTGAGGTGCAGGGGGTAGGAAAGATAGTAACCCTGGCCTAGGGAGCACCCGATCTGTTTAAGGAACTGCAAGGTCTGCCGGCTCTCGATGCCTTCAGCGATGACCTCCATTCCAGCTTCCCGGCCCAAGGCGACCAGAGACTGGAGGATGGCTCGGTTCTTCTGTGTCGCAAGATCCCTGGTGAAGAGCTTGTCGATTTTCATTTCGTCGAAGGGCAGCCGGTAGAGATTTTCCACATTCGCCTCTCCAACCCCGAAATCGTCAAGCGCCAGACGGAACCCCTGAGAAGAGAGTCGTTCAAGGATCAACAAAGCGCGGTCCATGTTGGGAATTTTGGCGGTCTCGGTGATCTCGAGGCAAACGCGATTGGCTTTGACTTCGTGCTTGTCGACCGCATTCTGCACCATGTCGATGACGGCATTACCACTTAAGAGCGTTGCCGAAATATTGACGGACATGCGGATGTCGATACCGATCGTCGTCAGTTGGGCCAGGTCGGCAACAGCCCTGTCTAGGACATGACGGGTCAGGTGATCCATGCGACCGGCCTTTTCGCATTGCTCCACGAAATAGGCGGGCGAAATAGCGCCCTTCTCGGGATCATCCCAGCGGACCAGAGCTTCGAGGCCGATGATCCGTCCTTCAGCCAGATCGATCTGCGGCTGGTAAACCACAAAGATTTCTTCGCGTTCGAGAGCCGCATCGATCCGCGCGCGAAGCGATAGCTCCCACATATCTGTCGGCCGGATGTCGGCTCCGTCGAATACGATAAATTCATGCGCTTCCGAGGTTTTCTCGACTGCATTCATCGCTGTTGCGATCCTCACCGATGGGGACGGGTGTTCGGACACTTCCACTCCAAAGGTGATACCTACATCTATCTTTGTCCCATCCAGCACCAGCGGTTGTGAGAACAACGACCGCAAGCCCTCGAGATGTTCGCGGATGGCGTCCACTTCCGTATCGGTGGAGAGCCAGGCGAAATGCCGGCTATCGTTTGCGTAGATCACCTTCTGGTCTTCCGCCAGCGCAAGCCGATCAACCAGACGCAGGATATAATCCTTGTGCCGTGTGGGCGGCAGAGCCTGAAGGACCGCCTGGAACCCGTGAATTTCAGCGACGATGAGCGGAAGACGTTTCTTGGTTTCCGACAAATCCCTCAAAAGAGCGCGGAATGTCGGCAATTTTGTGAGCTGATCCACCAGCGCGAATTTCTGTTGCCATTTGACCCTGAGGCGAGCCGCAGCATAGATCATGAGAATGAGAACGCTCGAGCCTACGCTTATCCGAGCGCCCAGCGCTGTCCCCACCAAAAACAAGCCAAGCAGGACAACACTGATGGCGACATAGCCCAGATGACGATGCGATTCGTTCATGCTGATGCCGACCACAAGAATAAGCAGCAGGAAGGTCGCTCCAAAGCCGACCCAAGGACCGACAGAAACAAAAAGATCAGCCCGTAGAGTCTCTGCAGCCAATATCGCAACGAATGAAGATGCTACATTTTGATAGCCCGGAATTTTGGCAGTTTGTTCATCACTACCCCAAGATGGGCCAAGCAATACCGTCTTACCGGCGAAGGATCTGGACAAATATTCATTGCTTTTCTGCATCAGTTCTGTTGAACGGTAGGAACCTATCTGGTCAATATCAAAAATATAGGAAACCGGGAAGGACCCATTCGGTAATACGTCAGCTTCAGCCATCGCGACTGGTAGGCTTGGAAGCAATCGGCCTTCGACAAGCGAAGTATACTGCATCGACCAGGTAAAGCCGAGATAGCTATAATCTTCCTGAGCGACCGCACTGCGCAGACCATTAGTGATCGTTTTGACGGAAGGATAAGCTTCGGAGTCGCCGACGAAATCGGTTGCGTTCCGAACCGTGACGGTGGCCCGATCACCAAACTCGCGGAGCGCTGCATTCAACTGACGATCTGCGCCGGGATCTTCTGCCGGCTGCTCAATACGCAGGTTGAAGAACAGTTTATCGGCACCCGCTCGCTCAAGCCGGGTGATCAGCCTCGCCAACTCTCTCCGGCGCTGGGGATGCAGTGGATCGGCGATGTCCTGATCGACGCCAACATACACGATTTCGCCCGAGGGATCCCTGTTCGCCAGATTCGACTGGATCAGCCAGCCGAACTGGTCGATCGGATCGAGTATCATGGCTACGGATAGGACAAGCGTTACCAGGCCTGCCATGAGAACCTGCCGCACTCTTTCCGGTAACGATCGTACGTTGATCAATGTCATCTCAGCTCGATAGGCGGCGCGACTTATTGCCTCTTGCCTCCCGAACTAAGGGAATTTGGTAAATATTAGTTTACGCGGATGTCAGCAGTCACCCACGACGAACGTGCGCAGGGTCGCATGACATCTCGCACGACCCCACAACAGCTTGATTGATTGATGAGTTAGGTTTCGTGGACAAAGGGTATCCAGAGTTTGATTGAAGCGAGGGCGACGAAGCCAAGGTAGGATTCTTTGGTTTTGTCGTAGCGAGTGGCGATGCGGCGCCAGTTCTTCAGCTTGTTGAACAGCCGCTCGACCAGGTTGCGCCAGCGGTATTTCTCCCGGTCGTGCGGGGCTGGGTTGCGGCGGTTGCTCCTAGCCGGGATCACCGCCTCGACGCCGGCAG
>NZ_JABASZ010000034.1 GCF_012979275.1 Pseudopontixanthobacter vadosimaris | reverse complement strand
TGCGCCCAGTCCGCCACGCTGCCGCCCGGTGCGAAGCGCGAGGCGACCGCCACATCCGCCCCGCCCCGCACGGCGGCGAGCATCGCGGGGAGCAGCGAGGGGTCGTGCTGATGGTCGGCATCCATGACGGCCACATGCGGCGCGGCGGTGGCCAGCATCCCCTCGATCGCGGCGGAGGACAGCCCCCGCCGGCCCATCCGCTGAATGACCCGCACACGCCCGTCGCGCCGGGCCAGCAGGCGCGCCTCATCCGCCGTCCCGTCCGCGCTGTCGTCGTCGACGACGATCACTTCCCACGCGATGCCTCGCAGCGCGGCGCCGATCCGGTCGATCAGCGGGGCAAGATTGCCGCTTTCGTTCAGCGTCGGAAGGACGATGGCAAGGTCCGGCGGGGTCACTCCTGCGGCCCCGGCCTACAGATTCGCCAGCACCGCATCACCGATCGCCAAGGTTCCGGCCTGTCCGCCCAGATCGTAACCGCGAATACCGCTCGCAAGCGTCCTGGCGACGGCCTGTTCAACGCGGGCGGCGTCGTCCTCGCGCCCGAAGGAATGGCGCAGCATCATCGCCGCCGACAGGATCGCGGCCAGCGGGTTGGCCCCGCCCTGCCCGGCGATGTCGGGCGCGCTGCCGTGGATGGGTTCGTAAAGGCCGAAAATGCCATGTTCCGTCTGCCGCTCGCCCAGCGCCGCACTGGGCAGCAGGCCGATGGAGCCCACGCACATGCTCGCCTGGTCGGACAGGATGTCGCCGAACAGATTGCCGGTGACGATCACGTCGAACTGGCCGGGGTCTTTCACCAATTGCATCGCGGCATTGTCGACATAGAGGTGGTCGAGCGCGATCTCGGGAAATTCCGCCGCGGTTTCCACCATCACGTCGCGCCAGAGCTGGCTGGTCTCAAGCACATTGGCCTTGTCCACGCTGGTCAGGCGGCCCTTGCGACTCGCGGCGGCGGCAAAGCCCGTGCGGGCGATGCGGCGGACCTCGTCCTCGGCGTAGGACATCGCGTCCCATCCCTCGCGCCGCCCGTCGGCGGTGCGGCGCATGCCCTTCTCGCCAAAATAGACGTCGCCGTTCAATTCCCGCACGATCAGCAGGTCGATCCGCCGGGCGATCTCGGGGCGCAGGGCGGAAAGATCCTCCAGCCCGTCGAACATGCGCGCGGGCCGCAGATTGGCGAACAGGCCGAGCTCGCGGCGCAGGCCCAATATCGCCTGTTCGGGCCGCAAGCGCCGTTCCAGCGCATCGCAGTCAGGGTCGCCCACCGCACCGAACAGCACGGCATCGGCAGCCTTCGCCATCTCCAGCGTCTCGGGCGGCAGAGGGTGGCCATGGCGGCGATAGCCCGCGCCGCCGACATCGCCATGCCAGATGGTCAGGCGCGGCAGGCGCAGCGCGTCCAGCACCCGCAGCGCCTGTGCCGTCACTTCCGGTCCGATGCCGTCGCCTGCCAGAACCGCCAGTTTCATGCGTTATCCCTCCGGATCGCCAGCCCCGGCGATCTTCGCCAGCCTCGCCCCCAACATGGTGCGCGCAGCCATAACATCGCCCCGCCGGTCGGCAAGCAGGTAGTGCCGGATCGGCTGAGCCAGCCGGTAGAAGGCGGCAAGCGCAGCCTCGAACCCCTGGTCAGGTGTAACGCGTGCCGGTGCCGGCGAACCATAGCCAAGCTCGCGCAGCAGCAGCGCTTCATACATGACCAGCCCGCCCAGCCAGCCGCGCGCCGAAGGGGCGAGGCACACCAGTTCGAGCAGCGCGGCCAGCGCGCTGTAGAGGCGCGGATAGGGATTGCGTTCGGGCAGCACGGTCGCCGTCAGCGCGCAGACCCACTGGATGGCGGCGGCTGGCAGCGGTTCGGACAGCCACGGCCCCCGGCTGCGCACCAGTTCCAGCCGGGCGAAAGGCAACTGGCTGTCCGACCGCGCGCGCAGATCGGCGGCGACGAGATTGCCGGGGATGACCACGGGCCGTATCTGCCGCCCGCGCCCGCCCGCGACATAGGCTGCGACCATGCCGTGATTCTCGGTCAGCATCCGGGCGATGATGGCGGTTTCGCCATGGTGGCGCGCAGCGAGGAAGATGGCAGGGGCGCGTAGCTGCATGGCTTCCATGTGGCGGGCCGGCGCGAAACTTGCAATCATGCGCCGGGGCGGGCGCCGGGGCGGGCCTGCTCGCTCACGCCGCGCCGCCCATGCGGGATTCCGTCAGTCTGGCGCAGCCCCGCTGCGGGAGGCGCGCGTCGCCAGCGGCTCGCCCCGGCCCATCGACCAGTTCTTCTGCATCCGGACGGTAGGATTGGGCGCGCACCAGATCTCGCCCGTATCGTCGATGGCGGTGACCCAGAGCAGATTATGTTCCTGCCCGTAATCGATCATCGCCAGGGCATAGCCATCCCCCTTGCCGAGAACGTGCAGCGGGATCGGAGGGTTGAGCTGGATGATCATCGCGGCCTGCCTTGTTGAACCTTGATTCTACAAGGCCCAAACAGGCGCGCCGGTTCCCGCATTCACAATTATCAGCTTCGCCGGCGGAGTGTTCGGGGTTCAGTCTGCCGCGTGCCGGGCTTCGAGCAGCGCGATCCGGGCGGCCAGCCGCTCGTTTTCTTCCCGCGCCCTGACCGCCATGTCCTTCACCGCGTCGAATTCCTCGCGCGTGACGAAATCCATGCCGCCGAGCGCTTCCTTCAGACGTTCGCGGCCGCTCTCCCGCGCCTCGCGCGTCATGCCGGCAAAGGTGCCCGCCGCGCTGTTGGCGAGCTTGACGAAGTCGGAGATGAGGGGATTCTGGCTTTGCATGATGCCTATGTGGAGTGCCCGGCGGTTCCCGTCAATGCGTGCCGAGCAATGCTCCTAGATGGCGATCCGCTGCACCGCGCCGCTATCCGGCACTGCCGCAGGGTCGGGATTCAATTGCAGGATTTGCCAGTTCAGCAGCGTGGCGAACAGGATCCAGAGAATATAGGGCACCATCAACAGGCCCGCGCCGCGCCTTATGCGCCAGAAATAGATGGCCGTGACCAGTGCCAGCGCATCGAGAACGAGAAGGACGATGAGGGCAAGACCCATGTCGCGCATGCCGAAGAACACCGGCGTCCAGGCCAGGCTGAGGGCGAATTGCAGCGCGAACAGCACCAGCGCCATCGCCCGCCCCCTTGCGCCCCATGCCGCGCAGATCAGCGCCAGCGCCAGCCCCTGCATCACGAACAACAGGCCCCAGATGATGCCGAACCACATCGGCGGCGGGTAGATCGCGGGTTTGTCCAAGGCGGCGAACCACGGATTGTCCGGCCCGCTGGGCGCAAGATTGCCCGAGAGAAAGCCCAGCAGAACGACCGCCGGAACCGTCACCAATGCCCAGCGCAGCAGGCTGGCGCGCAACTGGCGGCGCGAGGCAAGGAGATTCATATCAGACTTCCCGGCATATCAGACTTCCCCGCATCGCAAACTCCCTGACCGGCACGGACCTGTCCGGCTCCTTCGCCCGCCCTGCGGCATGGCAGCCGCTTCTTCGCAAGCCGGTTAGCCTGCACCGGCGGTGGCCGCAATGCCGCCGGGCCGAGGGTCATCGGCCGCGTATCCTTGCGGGACAGGTCGCTAGCGCCGCAAGGCGTGGACCAGGAATTCGACATTGCCTTCCGGGCCGGTGATGGGGCTTTTCACGATGCCATGCACATGCCAGCCGACCTGCACGAACCAGTCGCGCACCTCGTCGCAGCAGCGCCGGTGCAATGCGGGATCGCGGACGACGCCGCCCTTGCCGACCTCCTCGCGGCCGACCTCGAATTGCGGCTTGATCAGCGCCACCAGGTCGCAATGCCGCGCGGCGAGGCGCAGCGGCACCTCCAGCACCTTGGCCAGGCCGATGAAGGAGGCATCGCAGACTACCCAGTCGCAGGGCGCATCGATCATCTCCGGCGTCAGAACGCGGGCGCTGGTCTGTTCCAGCACGGTGACGCGCTCGTCCTGCCGCAGTTTCCACGCCAGCTGGTTGGTGCCCGAATCGACGGCGAACACCCGCTGCGCTCCCCGGCTGAGCAGCACATCGGTAAAGCCGCCGGTGGAACTGCCGATATCCATCGCAATGCCGCCCGCCGGGTCCAGCGCGAAATGATCGAGCGCATGGGCCAGCTTGATCCCGCCACGGCTGACCCAGGGGTGGTCGCGCCCGCGCACCTCCAGCGGCGCATCGGCGGGCAGTTGCTGGCCGGGTTTCGCCAGCTTCGTCTCGCCGGTAAAGACCAGCCCCGCCATGATCAGCGCCTGCGCGCGGGTGCGGCTTTCGACGAGACCCCGGTCCACCAGCATCTGGTCGGCGCGCTGCCTGCCCCTTGCGGCGGGGGTGTTGCGGCGCGGAGACGGGGAAAGCGGATCGTTCATGGACCCGAATGGCCCTAGCGGGCATTGTGCAAGGTGAAAACCGCCTGCATGAAGGCGATCGACAGAACAGGGAAAATGCATGCCTGCATCACTATCCGCCCCCGCCTTTCGCCGTTTCGGCAGGCCCGCCGCCGCCGCGCTGACGCTGGCGCTTGCCTGCTGCAGCCCCGCGCCCGCGCCGCAGCCGGAGGAACGCCACCGCCCGGGTTTCGAAGACACGATCTGGTT
>NZ_JABASZ010000033.1 GCF_012979275.1 Pseudopontixanthobacter vadosimaris | reverse complement strand
GGTAGCAGTGGGCCGATCAAAGCCCACTCGTCACCCGACACACCAACCCGCTCACCCAATGCTGCCTCCAAAAGGTAGCCTTGAATCAGCGGTCGAGTCTCAGGTCAAGCTTTGTCCACGAAGCCTAATGACCCCTGCTCGGCGCTACGCTTCTCGCACTGGGTCGGGGCGGCCCGATGAGCCGCAGGAGGCGTAGCGCCACCGGACGCGGCAGGCTCTCAGTCGATGTCGGCGAGATGAAGCCAGGTATTTTAGAGACTGCCGAGGAGCTAGGAGTAACGGCGTCGGAATTCACACGCGAAGCTTTACGGGACTACTATCAGCACAAGGGCGGCGTCAGTGGTGTGAGCCTCGCCTACCATCGCCTCTACCTTTCGAATCTCGGCGAGAAATTTCAAAAATTACGGGCCGATCCAACTGACCCATCAGCTTGGGCGGACTTTCAGTGGGCTTTCGACGTAGCCCAATGGGACGCCGCCTACCTCGAACGCCGGAATTCCCAGTGACCAGCGATACGTCCGGTTTGGTTGTCAAGGAAGTGACCTCGCGACGTGATCTTGCCGATTACTTCACGTCGTTCACTGCCGGTGATGTCAGCCACCACGCAATGTTGGCGCACTATGTAGGAGAGGAGGGGCACGGTCGCGCTGCAGCGTTCTTTGCCCTGAACTGTGCTGCCAAATGGAAGCCGGCGCTGCTGGCCGAGTTCCGGCATGAGCAGCAACGCAAAGCCCGGCGAGGCAAAGGCCGGAGCGCCTATCACTTCGTCATCAGCCGCCGTGGAAGGACTGATCCGAAGATCCTTATGGCCATGGCGAAAAGGCTTCTTACGCTCGCTGGCCTCGATAAGCAGAAGGCTTTAATTGCCGTCCACACCGATACGGATGACAACCATGTCCATATCGCGGTTTCCGCTCTGAATGATCAAAGGCGCCAAATCATTCTCGAACGGGGCTACAGCAAAGTCCTTCTGGCCCACGTCAACGCCCGGCTATGTCACGAATTCGGATATAAGCCGGAAGCCGGTTTGGGTTTCTATGCCACCGATGACGGTGTTTACCGCACCGAAGATAATGCCAAGCTTCGTGATGCAAACTTCTGCAAGATCACCAATGACCTGCGCAAGCAGCCAGCCCTCACCGCCCGTGCCGCGGCATTCGAGCGCGAGACGGGCTTACCGTCACCACAGCGCCGCATACGAAAATCCTTCGATCGGGCTATGGGCGCACAATCGTTGGAGATGTTCGCGGCCGAATTAGCCGTCGACGGCATTACCTATTCATTGGAAGGAAGCGGCGCGACGATCGCGCTGCATGAAGAGGGGTTCAAAGCCAGCCGCATAGCTCGTAGCGCCTCACCTGCCTTTCACGGTCAGCGAGGCGTCGAAGCGTTCAAAGCCAGCCGCATAGCTCGTAGCGCCTCGCCCAAGAGGATCGCCGCACACTTTGGCGTGGAGCATATGACCGCGCCTGAAGCGCAACGTCTCGGCATGACGACGTGCGCTGGTTTCTACAGGAAAGACGAAGCTGGAGTTCTTCAGCCTGTACGGCTTGCTAAAGCCGAATCCGTTACAGGCGATGAGGTATTGCCGATGCCGGGGGCTGTAACACAGTATCGCAAGCACCAAGCCGATGAGCGTCTGGAGCGCACCATCCCGGAGGCCACAAAAGCTCAGGCCGACCCGCTACGTGATCGGATCGACTTCCTCCGTGCTCGTCCCACACCTGTTCGAAACTGGCAATGCGAGCGATTGGAACGCGCCCTGCATTACTCCGCGGGGCGACGGGGTAGGCCACCGCGCGCGCAACCCGGTTTAAACGATCCGAAAATGCCGGACGTAGAACTGCGCCGCGATAGTGCGATCATCCTTGGCCCAACTCGCCACACCCGCTGGAATGGTCCTCCGATCTGGAGTGATGTCAGGGTCAAGAAGAAGGGCGCATTGTGGCATGTGACACGTGGCCTGCAGCCGGTTGCGACTTTCGGACCAGGAATGATCGTCGTTCATCAAGCGACACCGGACGACAAGGAGCAGATAATCAAGCTCGCTAAGCTCGATTTCGCCTCCGACATTCAAACGCACTGCAAACCCGCAGATCGACGATCATGGGTCCGGGCAGCCCAGTCATGCGATGTAGTGTTGGGCAATATCGAGCTGGCGAAGGCCCAGACCAGCTTGGTAAAAGAGAGGCAGCTGCGCCTAAAGAACCTCGCGGATCGTCTCACGGCACAGAGCCATCGGTTTATGAAAGCTGGCAAGAACGTCCTTGGCCTGACGACCGACGCCTTGAAGGAAGTGGTTCCAATGCTTGATAAGGCACACGCCCGTGGCCGAGAGCGAGCTCATGCGTTGTCGGGGCGGCTGTCGGTGCAGCGCGAGCTAATCCAGCACGGGTTGGCACAGGAGCTCCTAGAGCAACGCAAGCATGAGGCTACAGCGCTGCACCAGCCGCAATTGCGTACAGCCCTTGCTCCCAAAAATATGTCCGCCGGTGTCGTGCCACCGTTGCGGGCACACGTAAGAACGACACCACCTGAGTCCGTAACATTAGCGTCGCGTCAACCGGCGGAATGGATTTCAACAATTGCCGAAGACGGGACTCTGACTTGGGTTTTTCCTGTCAGTGCAAGGTCTACCCATCAAAGCCAAGACGAACAAAAATGCGATCTTGAAAAGCCCTTGCAATCACATCAGGTAGATTCGTCACCTCCGCTTATTTTTTCGATGCCTAAAATCGATCCCTTGTCTGTTCCTAATACACAGCAACCGAACGAAAAGCAGCCAGACAACGCATCCGCTTCGGCTCCAGATACCAATGAAAGCAGCCTGCCTTACGTAGGGCCTCCACCGCCTGAGCGGAAAACCGCTGTGGCGGAAGCCATCCAGTTAATTCAGCAGTGCGATGCCATTCCCTCCCTAGAAGGTGAACAGCTGTACTTCAGGCTTCTTGGTTCTGACGACTGGAAAGCCGTACCCATTCCAGCCGACTCTCGCGCTGCCGTAGAAAAAACCTGTACGGTGTTCGAACAGCGTGCCGTCGCAGTCATAGACGCCATCGCGGATGGCAAAGTTTCTATTCAGGACAACGGCCTGCTTGAATACCATTCGCGCGTTAGCCGTCAAATCTTGGCCGACCTGCGTAAGCTTACTTCCGATGCGCAATCGCTGAAGGTCTTACGCTTGGCCACCGATGGTCAAACTATGAAAATGCCGCCCAAAATTGCGCAAAACGCGAAACCGCCGCAATTGCTCTCCGGGCTCACGGCTATCGCACTTCAAAAGGCGATTAAAGAAGCGTCGTCCGAAAGAAAGGCGAAGGTGGCCCAACACGCTGGTCCGGTCGTAGCAAGAGCCGATGTTGGTCAAGCCGAGGATCTATTACAAATCCCCCTTCCTGTCAGTAATCGTCGGAGCGACGACCTTATTTTGCGCGTTGCCCGCCAAGCCGCTCGAAAACGCGACTTCGATCTGAGAGACTATGCCGTTCTAAAACCGATTTTCCGGTCTGAAAAGCAATTAACGCCCCGCGAACCCATTCCAAATCAATTACAAGGAGGGATTTAAAATGGTCGATGATTCTCTAGCAAAACTTGTGGGAACACGTAGCGAATACATATCTCCGTCATTAAGCCTTCTGGCACCGAACGATCGCCCCCAAACGCTATGTGTCTTCTGCCCTCTCAGCAGATGGTATAAAAGAACGCATTGGGAATGTTTTTGTTCTGAATTCAAATCCCTGATGTTCGACGGTAGTCCGCTGATTGGACCCGTGTACGCGTGTGATGCTCGCGAAATCGAAGTTGTTCGCCTGAACGCGGAGCAAGAGAAGGAATAAATCGGAAGATGAAGCGGGACGGTGATCCGTCCAGATGAGGGGAAAAGGTCCTTCTCGCGGGTGACGGGTCACCACGAAGGACTAAAAAATGAAGAATGAACACCCTCACGCGACGCTTCACCGCATGATGGCGGCGGGGCTTGCGAGGCTGATGCAGCTTCCCCCGCCTGGTAGTAACACTCGCTTCACCGTGGCTTCGGCAACGATTGATGAAGGCGATCAGGCCATTGAGCAGCTGATGCGCTCGGTGACGGTATCCAAGGTTGATCTGCTCCTGGCGGTCATCGAGCGGCGTCACGATAGCACTACCGCTCATCGGCTGGTGCTGATCACCAGCACTGGCAACGTCACCCGCACCGTTGAAGTTGACCCTGTCTATATTGGCCAAGGGCAATCAGCGATCCTCGTGGCCGCAGATCGACGCGAGGCATGGCGGCATCGGTCGGGAAGCCTTACCCCCGTCGAAGTCCCGCCGGACCACGTCGTTGCCCGCGGCATCGAGGCTGCGATCGCGAATATCGATCACCTCATGGCCAGCGCAGCGCCCGTTGCTGACCAGCTGAAGGTCCACGAGCTCGCTTCTTATCGCAAGGCAAGCAACGTCTGCTGATTGTCAGCGCAACTCATCCCGAAATCCCACACGGCGGCTACCTCGATGGTGCCGCCATTTTCTTGGAAAAATCAAATGAAGAACCACCGAAAGGCGGCCGTAACCACCTGCGCGCTCGCCATTATCCGCACCACCACCGAATTCGCCCCAAGCAGTCTGAGGTGGTCCCGGAAATCTGGACAGGTTGGCGGCGAAGTTAAGCTAATCCTTGATGTGATTATGCCGCCGTTCTGGTCATCAGATCATGGGGGGCATGCCCCCCATGATCTGAAGCGTCGATCCACCTATATGCCTCTGCCGGGG
>NZ_JABASZ010000032.1 GCF_012979275.1 Pseudopontixanthobacter vadosimaris | reverse complement strand
AGCGGCTCAGGCACCGGCAGCGGGCAGGGCGGGGCCGGGGGAGGGGGCGGCGGCACCGGCAATGCCATTGCCCGGCCCGCGCGCAAGATTGCGGGCGATATCCGCTCCGCCGCGGATTTCCCCGTGCCGCCGGGCGGGCGCGCAATTCGCCGGGGGCAATCGGTGACGGTGGCAGTGACGGTCGGCGTGGACGGCCGCGCGCGGGATTGCCGGGTGCTGAAACCCAGCCCCGATCCGCAGGCGGATCAGACCACCTGCCGCCTGGTGGTGGAACGCTTCCGCTTCGAACCGGCAATGAATGCTGCGGGCGAGGCGGTGCCGGCCGTCTATGGCTGGCGGCAGGATTTTTACTGAGGCCGCTTCGGCGCTGGTTTGAACCCCATCTCCGGCCCGGTCTCCGGCCCCGTCTCCGGCCCCTATTTCAGGCCTCACGTCAGGCGGCGGCCATCTGCTCCAGTGCCGAGGCGATGTCGTCCAGGTCATAAGGTTTCTTCAGAACGCCCGCCGCGCCGCTGGCCTCCATCCGTTCGCCCATGTCGCCATAGCCTGTCGCCAGAAAGAACGGGATGCCCCTGCTTCGCAGCGCATCGGCCACGGCATCGCTGGTTTCCGACCCCAGATTGTAATCCAGGATCGCCATGTCGGGCGCGTCCTTCTCGATCACCGCCATCGCACTTCCTACGCTGCCGGCGACATTGACCACGGCGACGCCGATCTGGCGCAGGCTGTCCTCCGTGTCGAGCGCGATGATCATGTTGTCCTCCACCAGCAGGACGTGGTTTGGAACGGCAGGTCCGGAAGAACGGCCGGGCGCCCCCTGACCGTCCCCATCACGGTCGTCGCTGCGACCGGCGGCATCTTCCGCCCCGCCCGCCGCGATCGCTGGCGGACGGACGCTGACATAGGCTGCGGGAATGACGAATTGGGCCTCCACGCCGCCGAGCCTGTAGAAGATTTCGGCTTCGCCGCCCAGTTCATGCGGGATGGAGCGGCGGATGATCGTGGTGCCGAAGCCGCGCCGGGTCGGTGCCTTGACGGGCGGACCGCCCTTTTCGCGCCAATGGATATGAAGATCGCTGTCACGGCCCCGTTCCAGCGTCACCGTCAGGGTTCCCGAACTGTCGCACAGGCTGCCATATTTAACCGAATTGGTTATCATCTCATGGAAGACCAGTGCCAGGACGGTGAAGGCCGCGGGCGCGATCAGGACATCATCGCCGACGATCTGCAGCCGATCCTCGTTGCCATCGTTCAGATAGGCACGCGCTTCGTTGAGGATCAGCTGGCTGACCGAAGCTGGCGACCAGTTTTCCTTGGTGATCTGGTCATGCGCGGAGGCGAGGGCGGAAATGCGCCCGCCCACGATGCGCGAAAAACTTTCCACATCCACCGCGTCGCCCTGCGATTGCGTGATCAGCCCGCGAATCAGGTTCAGGATGTTGCGGACCCGGTGGTTGAGTTCCGCGATCAGCAGTTCCTGCTGCTGCTGGGCGCTGGCGCGTTCCCGCATCGCCTGGTCGGTCAGGCGCAGGATCACCTCGATCAGCGTCACCCGCAGGCTTTCGGCAATGCCGATCTCGTCCTCGCTCCAGGCAGCGCTGCGGCCCTTCACCGATTCCTGCCATGCTGCGAAGCTCTTGCGCGGGGTCAGGCGGGGGCCGTTGGGGCCATATTCGATCGCCTTTTCGGGTTCGCCGGCCCATTTCACCACTTGCGGCAATTCCTGCCGCCACAGGATGAAATAATCGCGCGGGCGGCGCGAGACAGGGATGACCAGCGCGCCGACTGCCCGGTCGGCAAAGGCCAGCGCCGCAGGAACGATCGCGCCGAGTTCGTCATGGGCGAAGATCCTGCTGGTCGCGGCGGAATTCAGGGCCGGCGCGATGGCAAGGAATTCTTCCTCGCTCGGGGCCCTGCCCCGCGACCTGTATTCCCCTTCGATATAGGCGCTCGACCCGGAATGGGGGATCACGTCGCCGATGACCGCTTCTATGGTCTCGAGATTCTCCGCCAGGCCGGTGCCGCCGGCCATCCGCGCCATCAGCCGGTTGTGCAACTCGCGACCGCGCACGGCCCGCGCCGCGCTTTCCCGCCCCAGCGAGCGTTCCAGCAGCAGGGAGAACACGTCCGAAAACAGTTCCGCCACGGTCCGCAGGGAGAAAGGCAGGGTGCGCGCGGAATAATGATGGCAAGCGAACAGGCCCCACAACTTGCCGTCGATTACGATGGAAATGGACAGCGAGGCGCCCACACCCATGTTCTTCAGATATTCGATGTGAATGGGCGAAACGGCGCGCAGCACGCTGTCGCTGAGGTCCAGCGCCTCGCCCGACAGGGAGGTTTCCGGCACGATCGGCACGGGCGGCGCGTTCACGTCGCTGATGATGCGAAACGGGTTGCGGACGTACAGCGCCCGCGCCTGCGAGGGAATGTCCGATTTGGGATAGCGCAGGTCAAGGAAGCTCCCGAGATGCGGCTCGCGCGCCTCGGCGATCACCTCGCCGCTTTGATCCTCGTGAAATCTGTAAACCATCACCCGGTCGAAGCCGAGCATCGCCTTGACCTGCACCGCCGCCCGGCGGCAGAGGTCGGACACATCGCCGGCACGCTCCAGATTGGCCATGACCGGCTGCAGGGTGCTCAGCTGCGCCGCGAAGGCATCGGCATCATGCGGTTCGAACTCGATCAGGTAGAGTTCGCCCGAATGATGCAGAGCGACATCGAACAAGTGCCGCGATGCGCCGAGATCGATGGCGAACAGCCTTTCCGACAGGCGGGCATCGCCATCGCCTCGCATCCGTTCCTGAAGCTGGCGGATCGCCGCCGAGGGAAAGACGCCGTCCAGCTTGCCCCCCGCAGCGGCATCCGTCTTCCGGCCGAGTATCTCGTCCAGATTGCGCGACCGGTGCACGATGATGAGATCGGCATTCACCGCGATCAGCGCGCCGAAATCCTGGATCATGCCCAGCTTGTGGATAGGTTCCCGGTCGCAATTGCCAAGGTCGGTGGTCTCGGCCCCGGTCACGCGGCGGTCGCCGGCATCTGCTTCGCCCATGACCGGCGAAAGGCGGCAAATACGGCGTCGGCAGCTTCGATGGCGGAGCGGGTGCGGGTTTCGGAACAGGGGCGTTCGATGAGGGGCCTCAATGTCTTGAAGTAATCGGCAAGGTCGGTAGCGCCGAGGAAGTGCATGGGCCAGTCCCCACCCGTCCTGCGGCGCAGGCCTGCCGCCATGGCGCGATTGCCCATGGACGATCCGGCAACCACCCAGCAAATGCCCAGCGGCTCGCTGCCTGCGGGCGGATCGAAGGTTACGGGTTCGGGCGCTTCTGCACAGCCGAGCGCCGCCAGATCACGCCGGATGGCGGGCGATTGCGGGGGCGGCAAGAGGGCCTTGGAGCAATGCCGCCGGCACCAGTCCTCCACTTCGATCCGGGCATTCAGCTGAACATGCAGGAAGCGGAGGTAATCGGCAGGGCGCGACAGGTCCAGATCACCCATCGCAGCATCGAGCGCATCATGTGCGGGCGCAGTCGCCGCGCGCAGTCGGCTCCGCAGATTTTCCCGTGGACTGGCAATTTCCAAGTTCAGGACGACCTCTGGCGCATCAATTCGGTTCGGGCGGATCACCACTCCGCCTGTCCGGCATTAGGACTTTGCGGGACTAATTGAAACCGCTGAAACGACATAATAATCCGAACGATCCCCGCCGCAGCGGGCCGATGGATACCGGCAACGAACCACCTAGCCGCCACTGCTCGATCTGCGGTAAGGCCGGGGCATGATCGCCCAGACCATCCAGCTTGCCCTCGCACCCGTCTTCGTGCTGGTGGCCATCGGCAATATCATGAACCTTCTGTCCGCACGGCTGGGCCGCGTCGTCGACCGCAGCCGCGAATTGCAGCGGATGCATGGCGAAACCGACGGGATCGCGCATGATATCGTCGTGCGCCAGATTCGCATCCTCGACCGGCGCATCCACCTGATCGGCAAGGCGATCCTGTCGCTCGTCCTCAGCGGCCTCGCCATCGGCACCACGGTCGCCATCCTGTTCATCGAGGAATTGCTGGCCACCGACCTGCAGCGCTTTGCTGCCGCCGCTTTCCTGCTGTCGGTCGCGCTGCTGATGTATGCGCTATGGCTGTTCCTGAAGGAAACCCGCGCGGCATCGGCCGCCCTGCGGATCCCGGCGGACTATCTGGAACTGGACCGGAGGATATAGCGTTCAGTCGCTCGCGATCAGCCGCTGGCCCTGCTGGCGAATGGCATTTTCGACCATCGGCTGAATAAAGCTGAGGGCGGGCGGCAAATCCATCTCGAACACGACCTGATCGTCCAGCACCTCGACATGGCCGCGCACCTGCTGACCCATGGCGGACACGGCCAGGTTCATGCGGTCTTCGCTCGGCCAGTCGGTCACCACCTCGGCCCCGCCGGGGATATTATCCTGGATCTTGTGACTCTTCGTCCGCAGCCGGTTGCGGATCGTCTCGCGGTCCTTGTCGTGGGGAATGGCCACGCGCATCATTCATTCTCCTTTGCAGGTGCAGGGCGTTCACCTGCCCCGGCCAATTGTTCCGTGCCGCCATAGCGGTAATCGAGATAGCGGTGCTTGATGGCAAGATCGTCCAGCGCGCCGTCCGCCAGTTGCCGGGTGACGCTGTCGATTTCCAGGCTGATCTTCTCAAGCCCCTGCGTCACCTGTTCGTCGGGCGAGGCACCGCCGCGCGCTTCGCCGCGCAGATGGGTCGGCACCTTGCGGTAGCTGTCGACCATTTCGGGCAGATGCTGGCCCACCAGTTTCCGCACCTCGCGCGCGGCGGGATGGGTCTGGTCCACGGTTTCGAGCTGAAGCCCCAGCGCATCCAGTTGCACGCCGATCCGGTCGACGACGTCCACCGCCGGCGGAGGCAGGGCGGGGCGCTGATGTTCCAGCCATATCTCGGTATTGCCGACCAATTGCCGCACATCGCCCTTGTCGAGGCCCTTCTGCAGATCGGCGCGGGTGGGCGCCTTGATCCTCGGAAAAGTCGCAAGGGCAACGACGGCGGCGATCATCGCCAGCAGCGTGACCATCACGCCGATGAAGCCGATGCCGTCCAGCACCAGCCCCGCCACCATCGCGGCGATGACGATCGCGCCGATGGCGAGGACGATGCGCTTCAGCTTGGCCATCCAGTGCCTGATCTTGATGTCCGCCGACCGCTGGCCGATCGACTTGCTCACGCCCGCCCGGCGCCCGCCCGCGCGCTGCACCGCCAGCGACTGGCTGGCCGCGTTCAGGATACGGTCGGAATCATGCGCCTCGCGTGCCATCAGTTCTCCACCGACAGCAGCGATGGCGCTTCGATGCGGCTGGCCGCCTGCGACTGCCCTTCGGCCCGCGCGATATAGCCTTTCGACTTCTCGACCTCGTCGGTCAGGACCTCGACCGTCTGCTTCATGGAATTCAAGGAACGCAGCTTGAACTGGTCGACTTCGTCCATGGTGTCGTAGATATTCTGGAAGGCGCGCTGCAGGGTTTCCAGCGGGATGGTGCTGGACGCTGCCTGCTCGTGAATCCTGCCGGTCTGCTCGCGCAGCATCTGGCCCGTGGAATCGATGATCCCGGCGGTGGTTTCATTCAGGCTGGTGATCTGTTGCAGCACCAGGCGCTGATTGGTCATCGCCTGCGCCACCGTTACCGCCGTGCGCAGGGCGGCCACGGTCGTGGTGCTGGCGCGGTCGACGCCCTTCACCAGTTCGACATTGTTCTTCTTGACGAGGTCCAGCGAGAGATAACCCTGCACGCTGACCGCCATTTGCGTGAGCAGATCCTGCGTGCGCTGCCGCACGTAGAACAATGCGGTTTCGCGGATCGCCTTGGCCTTGGCCGGATCGGTGGAATCGAGATCGGCCGCCTTTTCCTCCAGCCGTTCGTCCAGCGCGCGGGAAATATGGATCATCTGTTCCAGATTGCCCATCGCCTCCCATAATTTCTGCCGTTCGACATCGATGGCGGCATTGTCCATCAGCAATTCGTCCTTGCCCGACGCCAGCCGTTCAAGGATCGCCTGGATATGCCCCTGCGCGGATTGGTAGCTGTCGAAATAGCGTTTCAGCCTGTTGCCGAAGGGGATGATGCCGAACAGCTTGCGCCCGCGCAGCTTGCCCTTGCGGCCGGGATCGAGCTCCTCCACCGTGCGGCGCAATTCGGCCAGGTCGGTGCCGACGCCGCTGTCCTTGTCCATCGCGCGCACGGGCCGGTCAAGGAAGCGGTTCGACATGCCCGCCGCCGCCGCGATCTCCTTGCGGCCCATATTGGTGAGCTGATCGACCTTCTTGCCGAATTCCGGCGAATTGGCGTCGATGGACACCAGGTCGGCGACGAAACCGTCGACCTTTTCGTCCAGCTTCGACCGCTTTTCCTCCGATAGCGGAACGAGGCCCGCCGCCTTTTCGGCCGAAACGCGCGGCACCGGATCGGGCGCGGTAAGCTCCAAATCATTCGCGGTCTTCGTCGCGACTTTCGCCTCGGTATTCTGCATATCGGCCATCGGCATCATCCTTTTGCCGGGATTATGGCATCGCCCGGTGTGTTGTGCAACTATAGCAGTGCCGCTATCCGGTGAAAATCCGGCCTGGCATGTGTCATGCGAATGCGGGCGATGGCAAGCGGCGTTTGCCTGCCCGCGCGCGTGCCTGTAAGGCACCTTTCGAACAATCGGTTAACGGGGGCCAGGTGGCCGGAACACAGGCAGCGGGCCCGGATGGCTCGAAAGAGCACAGGTCGATGGGCGAGGTGATCGCGGACAGCTGGGCGGTGTTCCGCCGCTGGTGGAGCATGTCGGTCGTCGGCACCGTCGACCGCCCGGCGGTGATCGACGCCCGGCGCGAGGATGCCTATACCTCGCCGCGTTACCTGTTCATGCTGGCGATGTCGGCGGGGATCGCCGTGCTCGGCCTCCTGCTGTCCTCGCCCGCGGTGGTGATCGGCGCGATGCTGATCGCCCCTCTGATGGGGCCGATCATCGGTGCCGGCTTCGCCCTTGCCATCGGCGATTACGGCTGGCTGCGCGGATCGGTGCGGGCGCTGGTGGCGGGTACGGTGCTGGCCATCAGCCTGTGCGCCTTCATCGTCTTCATCTCGCCGCTGCAGACCATCACGCCCGAAATCGCCGCCCGCACGAGGCCCAATCTGTTCGACCTCGGCATCGCCGTGTTCTCGGCGCTGGCGGGTGCCTATTCGATGATCCGCGGGCGCGAGGGCACCATCGTCGGCGTCGCCATCGCCACGGCGCTGATGCCGCCGCTGGCGGTCGTGGGGTTCGGCCTCGCGACCTGGAACTGGACGGTGTTTTCGGGTGCGCTGCTGCTGTTCGTCACGAATCTGATGACCATCGCGCTGGTCGCCACGATCATGGCGCGGATCTACGGTTTCAGCGCGACCCTGTCGGAACGGCAGACGCGGCTGCAGACGATCATCATCGTCACCGTCTTCATCGCGCTGGCCGTTCCGCTGTTCCTCTCGCTGCGGCAGATCGTCTGGGAAACCAATGCCGCGCGGCAGATCCGCGATACGGTGCTGTCCAGCTTTTCCGACAATGCGCGGCTGAGTGAACTCGATTTCAACCTCGCGGCCGAACCGATCCAAGTGTCGGCCACGGTGTTGACGCCGCAGCTGGAGCCTGCCGCCGAACGGGCCAGCCGCACCGCCCTGCGGCGGGTGCTGGGGCAGGAGGTCATCTTCGACCTCACCCAGTTCCGCGTCGGCACGGCACGGGCGATGGAAGCGGCGGAACTGACGGCGGCGCAGGTCCGGATCGAACGCGAACAGGCGAGCCGCATCGACGGGCTCGCGGAAGACCTCGCCCTGGTCGCCGGGGTGGATGTGCGCGACGTCACGATCGACAGCGGCAACCGCCGCGCCGCCGTTCGGGCGCGCCCGGTGGCAGGGGCAAGCCTTGCAACCTATCGGGCGCTGGAAGGCAGGGTCGCCGCCCTGCGGCCGGACTGGAGCATCCGGCTGCTGCCGCCGCTGCAGGCGCTGCCCGAAGTGCCCTTCGAAGCCGGTGAGCCGACCACAGCCGGGCACCAGGCGCTGCAGGTGATCGTCTGGGCGACCCGGCGGCTGGAACTGCCCTTCGCATTGCGCGGCGGCACGCCGGAAACGCGGGAGAGAGCGGTGGAAATCCTGGTCGAGAACGGGCTCGACCCTGCCGATGTGCCGGCATTGATCCAGGGCGGACCGATCATGCAGGCGCGCTGGAACACCGCGCCCGAAAACAGTCCCGCCATCCCCTGATCGCGGCAAATATCAGCCGCCCGCTCAGGCGGCGAGATCGAGCGGCTGGATATCGCCGGCCAGATACATCCGTTTCGCCTTGGCGCGGCTCAGCTTGCCGCTCGACGTGCGGGGCAGGGTGCGCGGCGGCACCAGTTCGACGACGCAGTTCATGCCGGTGATGGAGCGCACCTTGTCGCGGATCTGGTCGCGCAGTTTCACCCGCTCATCCGGGTCCGACACGCGGCAATGCACCAGCACGGCGGGCGATTCCTCGCCATTGTCGGCCTCGATGCTGAAAGCCGCGATATCGCCGTGATTGAATCCCGGCAATTGTTCCACGGCCCATTCGATATCCTGCGGCCAGTGGTTCTTGCCATTGATGATGATCATGTCCTTGGCGCGGCCGACGATGAACAGATAGCCATCGGCCATATAGCCCATGTCGCCGGTATCCAGCCAGCCATCCACCAGGCAGTCGCGGGTGGCGTCCTCGTCGCGGAAATAGGAATGCATGACGCTGGGGCCGCGGCACCAGACCTTGCCGATCTGGTGGTCGGCGCGCTCTGCGCCTTGCTCGTCGCGGATCTCGACGACCATGTCCTTCACCGGTTTTCCGCAATTGACGATGGCGCGATAGCGCACAGGCCGCGCCAGGTTGCGCGGGGCGCCCGACAGCTTCTCTTCCTCGACCAGTTCGACCCTGATGCCTTCGCCCGGCGGCATCACGGTGACGGCCAGCGTCGCTTCGGCAAGGCCGTAGCTGGGGGTGAAGGCCCTGGCCCTGAAGCCCGCCGGCGCGAAGGCATTGACGAAATTCTGCATCACGTCGGGCCGGATCATGTCCGCGCCGTTGCCCGCCGTGCGCCAGCGCGACAGGTCGAACCGTTCGGCCACATTGCTCTGGCTCGAAATGCGGCGCGCGCAGATGTCATATCCAAAGGTCGGCGAATAGGAGAGCGTGTTGCCCTTGTTGCGGCTGATCAGGTCGAGCCAGGCGAGCGGGCGGCGCGCGAAATGTTCCGTCTTCAGATAATCGACCGACATCTGGTTGGCGATCAGCGAGAGGAAACAGCCGACCAGCCCCATGTCGTGATACCACGGCAGCCAGCTGACCACGCGGTCGTCCCTGCCGGCATCGGTCGCCTCGGCATGACCCGCCAGATTGTTGAGCAGCGCCTCATGCGTGACGGCGACACCGGTGGGGAAACGGGTGGAGCCGGAGGAATATTGCAGGTAGCAGATGTCCTCGGGCCGGGCTTCGGGCAGGTCGCATTCGGGCGCGTCCTTTTCCGCGAAACCTTCCCAGTCGATGCCTCCGCAGCCCTGCCGCTGCACCGCTGCCTCCGCCATGTCGGCTATTTCGGCCGGATAGAGCAGCAGTTTAGGGTCGCAGCTCTGCAACTGGATGGCGAGCTGTTCGATATAGCTGTCCTTGCCCCCGAACGTCGTCGGCAGGGGCAGGGGAACCGGCCAGGCACCGGCATAGACCGCGCCGCAGAACAGCGCCGCGAACTCCGGCGCGGTTTCGGCCACCATCGCCACGCGGTCCTTCGGGCGGATACCCGCCGCCAGCAGCCGCCGCGCGCTCGCCAGCGCATCCTCGCGCATCTCGGCGAAGGTATAGACCCGCTCCAGCGTGCCGCGCATGTCGTGGAAGTTCATCCCCTTCTCGCTGCGCGCGGCGTAATCCACCGCATCGGTGAAGGTCGGGAAATCCGATCGCCTGCGGGGCAACGGGCAGTCGTTGGGCGTGGGGACAAGAGGAGGCGGGACGGGGGGGCGCGATGCCGAAGCGGGTCCGGGTGCCTGTCCGTTACGGGCGCCGGCAGGATCCTGCCCGGCTGCGTCGTTCTGTAATCTGGCGGTCATGGTGCGTAGCGATACCCGTATATGATGAACGCTGGCTGGCGCTGTGTTCTTCCTGCGGGGGCAACAGGACCGTATTTCGCGTTCCGGCCGAAGATATTTTCCCATTCGGCAGAGACTGTGGCATAATTATGGCGATGACGGGCAGGCAGACCAGACCCCCGCGCGAAAAACGCGTCCCCAAACCGCTCGACAAGGCGGGGCTGGAGGAACTCGCGCTCGCCTATGTGGCGCGCTTCGCCACCAGCAGCCGCAAGCTGGAGGACTATCTGAAACGGAAATTGCGCGAACGGGGATGGGACGGCGACGATCAGCCGCCCGTCGCCGCGACGGTGATGCGCTATGTCGATCTCGGCTATGTCGACGATGCCGCTTATGCCAGGGCGAAGTCGGGCGGTTTGCTGCGCCGCGGTTACGGCCCGCGCCGCGTGGCGCAGGCGCTGGGCGCTGCCGGCATCGCCGAGGATATACGCGACGATCTGAGAGCGGGCGAGGGCGCGCAGCGCGGCGCGGCGCTGGCGCTGGCGAGAAAGCGCCGCTTCGGCCCCTTCGCCGCCGAACCGGTCGAGCGTGAGAAACGCGAAAAGCAGATTGCCGCCATGCTGCGGGCAGGGCACGGTTTCGACATCGTGCGTGCAGTGATGAATGCAGAAAGCGTGAGCGAGGCCGAAAGATGGGCCGCCGAAGCGCAGGATGGGGAGGATTTCGAATGATGTTCAGAAGCGATGGACCGGAGCGCAGCACCCGGCGAGCGGCACCATTGATGCTTGCCGCCGCGCTGCTGGCGGGTTGCTCCGCGCAGCAGGCAGGCACCGCCGCACCGCAAGGAACGGCGAGCGAAGCCGCGACGCAGATAACGGTCCTGCACCCCGAATCCGGGCTGGAGGTCATCCCGCTGACCGTCACCGGGGCCAGCGGCACTCACAGTTTCGCGGTGGAGGTGGCGAGCAGCCCGCAGGACCGGGCACAGGGGCTGATGTTCCGCACCGTGCTCGGCCCCGATGAAGGCATGCTGTTCCCCAGCGCCGCGCCGGCGCAGCAGAGCTTCTGGATGAAGAACACGCCGCTGCCGCTGGATATCATCTTCATCGGCACCGACGGACGGATCAGCAATATCGCCGCCAGCACCCCGCCCTATTCGCTGGATTCGGTCACGTCCACGGGCCTTGCCTCGGCCGTGCTGGAGATCCCGGGAGGCCGGGCGGCGGAACTGGGCATCATGCCCGGCGACCGGGTGGAATGGCAGGCGCCCTGAGGGTGGTGCGCTGCGCCGATCGCTTACCGCTTGGCCAAATCGGCCGAATCGGCTAGTCGCGCGGGCATGGCCTTTTTCAATCCCTTCACCTGGTGGAACGGCGCGACGCTGGGCACTCTGATCGACAGCTGGCGGCATGGCGAGCAGGTCGGCACCGACGCACAGGGCAACCGCTATTTCCGTGTAAAGCCGAAAGGGCGCAATCCCGGCACCCGCGAACGGCGCTGGGTGTTGTACGAAGGCGCCAACGATGCCAGCCGGGTGCCGCCCGAATGGCATGGCTGGCTGCACGGAAGGTTCGACGACATCCCCGAAAGCCATCTGCCGCCGGCGCGGATCTGGGAAGTGGATTACACGCCCAATGCGACCGGCACCGCCGACGCCTATCGCCCGCAAGGCGCGCTGGAACGGGGCGGAAAACGCGTGCATGCGCGGGGCGATTACGAATCCTGGACGCCGGACAGCTGATTTTTTCCATGCCCGTTCCGGCCTCTCTTCGTGCCTTGCTGCTCGCCTTCCCGCTCGTGGCGCTTGCTGCCTGCGACCGCGATCCCCCTGCGCCGGAGCCGGTCGAAACCGAGGTGCCGGAAGAATTGCGGCAGAACACACCGCCGCCGGCCGCAGTCAGCGACGAGGCGCAGATCGGCACGCCCATGGCCGAACGCGTCGCGACGATCGGCGTTTTGAACAAGCGGAACAATATTTCCGAAGAGCTGGAGATGAGCCCCGGCGATTCCCGCCGCATCGGCGACCTGATCGTCAGGATGCAGGCCTGCGAGCGCACCCCGCCGTGGGAATTGCCCAAGGAAACCGGCGCCTTCGTTCAGGTGATCGTGCGCGATGCCGGCGATGAAGACAATTGGCGCCGGATCTTTTCCGGCTGGATGTTCAGGAATTCGCCGTCGCTCAACGTCGTCGAACACCCGATCTACGATGTCTGGGTCAAGGATTGCGCGATGAGCTTCCCGGGTGAGGAAGCCGGGTCCGATGATGCAGAAGGCGATGAAGCGGACGCGGAAGACGCCCCCGCCACCAATCCGGCATAAGCCTGCGGCAATGTCATGGCCGGCATCCCTTGCGCGGCGGCAACCAAATCCAGATAATGCGGTTGCGGTATCTCGACCGCGCCGAGCGACGCCAGGTGATCGGTCATGAACTGGCAATCGAGCAGCGCAAATCCCGCATGGCGCAGCATGGCGACCAGCCAGGCCAGCGCCACTTTCGACGCATTGTCGGCCCGGCTGAACATGCTTTCGCCGCAGAATACCCGGTCGAAACCGACGCCGTAAAGCCCGCCCACCAGCGCGCCGTCCTTCCAGCATTCGAGCGAATGGGCGTGGCCAGCCTGATGCAGCGATGCATAGCTGGCGAGGATCCGTTCGCTGATCCAGCTTTCGGGATGGCCGGGGCGCGGCGCGGCGCATTGCCGGATCACGTCGCTGAAGGCCTGATTGCAGGTGACGGTGAACCGGTCCTGCCGCACGATCTTGGCGAGCGAGCGGGACAGGATGAACCCATCCAGCGGAATGATCGCCCTTTCACGCGGTTCGACCCAGAAGATTTCGGGATCGTCGCGCGAATCCGCCATGGGGAAAATGCCGCTGCGATAGGCCAGCAGAAGCATCTCGGCGGGAATGGGCTGGGGCTGCGGGAAAGGGCTGGCGGCGTGCATATCGCTCATCTAGGCATGTTTGCAGGCGATTGCGACAGGGCGCGCGGTGGAGGCAGGGTTTCGGGAAAAGCATTTGCCCGCAGCACATCCTTGCCAATCTGATGCAAGCGCCTTACAGGCCCGCTTGCGTGCAGGAGTGTAGCTCAGTTGGTAGAGCATCGGTCTCCAAAACCGAGGGCCGTGGGTTCGAGTCCCTCCACTCCTGCCAGCATCCCGGCCCTTTCCGGCAGGCCGGCAGACATCCGCGAGTCTTTCCAGTTCATTGCGCCTTGATGGTTGGGGGTGCCGCGATGTCACGCTGCTGTGTCGCTGCCCGCGCAGCCACTTGCCGGTGATTTCTGCGACACGGGACGCTCGCAACTTCTCAGAATAATTATGTCCCGTTTCGGTGCTTGCCCTTCGGGAACCTTGCGCCGACCCGTGTGTTTCTGTCGGTGGATGGATTTGCATCTGAGAGGAGTATGGCGATGTCGAACCTTAGTTTCCGTAGCAGCCAGCCCGATCGCTGGAACAGCCCCCGGCCTTACAGCGATCCCTCCATGCGCCTGCTGCATCATGGCAAGGTCCAGCCGATGGAAACCCCCGGCTTCTTCGCCCGGCTGTTCGGGAAGGTCTGAACCGATTCCGCCCGCCATCCGCGGGTATTCAGCACTGCTCGCAAAGCGGTGAGCAGTGTCTGGCCGTCATCGTTGCCAAACTCGCCACTGCGGCGATTCCGATGCGCAATCAAGGATTTGCGATGCGGGGGCGCTCGCCGGGCTGCGAATAATTCCTGCGAGCCGATTTATTCAGCTGTGCCGCCGCCGCTTCCGCTGGATATCACGCCAGCTTCAGCGGCGGCTCACCATGTTCAGTAGCGCTCCTGTTCGTCTGCCGCCGGATTCACTGCCGCATCGGTTCGGAAATCCTTGCCGGCCTTGCGTTCGCCCCTGGCCAGCTTGAACACCACGCCCGACAGCAGCGCCAGCGCCAGCAGGTTCGGCAGCGCCATCATCGCGTTGGAGATGTCGCCCATGCGCCAGACCAGTTCGGAAGGCTGGCTTGCCCCGATATAGATCGCCACGCACCACAGCACCCGCCAGGCATAATGCAGGTTCCTTTCACCGCCGAGCGTCGACCCCGGTACGCGGTCATAGATGAAGGTGATCGCCCGTTCGCCGTAATAGGACCATGTCAGCAGCGTGGTGAACACGAACAGGATCAGCGCGATACTGGCGATCAGCGTGCCGATGGGGATGCTGGCGACGGACAGCGGGAAGGCGGCGGCGAAGGCTCCCGATGTCATGGCGAAGCCGGTCAGATCGGATTGCCAGGCATGCTGCACCGCCTGTCCGCCGCCGGTGAAATCGCCCTCGACAGTCAGGATGACCAGCGCCGTCATCGTGCAGATGACGACCGTATCGATGAAGGTGCCCAGCATCGCCATGCGGCCCTGCTGTTCCGGATCGTCGGTCTGTGCCACGGCATGGGCGATGGGGGTGGAACCCTGTCCCGCCTCGTTCGAGAACAGCCCGCGCGCCACGCCCGCGCGGATCGCGATGATCAGCGCCGCCCCGGTGAAACCGCCCACGGCGCTCTGCGGGTTGAAGGCCCCGTTGAAGATGCGGGCGAAGGTTTCGGGAATGTCCTGAATGTCGAGCAGGATGGCGATGGCCGCCATCACCAGATAGGTCGCCGCCATGAAGGGCACGACCTTTTCCGCCACATTGCCGATGGACTTGATCCCGCCGATGATGACGACGAACACGGCCAGCGCGGTGATCAGCCCGCCCAGCCATTCCTCGATCCCGAACAATTCGTTCAGCCCGTCGGCGACGGCATTGGCCTGGATGGAATTGCCGGTAATCAGCGCCGATACCAGCGTGCCGATGCAGAACAATATGGCCAGCCATGTCCATTTGGGGCCGAGGCCCTGCATGATATAGGTCATCGGCCCGCCGCGATAGGTGCCATCGGGCGTGCGTTCGCGATACCGGATGGCGAGCGAGCCTTCGGCAAAGCCCAGCGCCATGCCGATCAGTGCCGTCACCCACATCCAGAAGATCGCACCCGGCCCGCCCAGCGCCAGCGCCGTAGCGACGCCCGCAAGATTGCCCGTGCCCACTTGGCCCGAGAGGGCGGTGGACAGCGCTGCGAAGGGAGAGATCTCGCCCGCGCCCGACGTCTTGCGCCCGGCGAACAACCCCTTGAAGGCGCTGCCCAGCTTCAGGATGGGGTAGAAGCGCAGCCCCACCATGATCCACAGGCCGACGCCCAGCAGGATGAAGACCATGGGCGGGAAGGCGATCACTTCCTCGCCGTTCCAGGTGCCGCCCCAGATGAAGTCGGAAATATTGGTGATCGGCGCAATCAGCGCTTCCGATCCTGATAAAGTCGTATCCTGCGCAGCCATGCGGCCCCCCCTTGGCGTCATTCGCGAGCAGGCGTTGCTAGTGCGGGCAGCGGATTTGTTCCAGCCCCAATCTGCTTCTGTGCCGGGCGGCGTCCGGCGGCCTTGCCTTTCACCGGCCCTGCGCCTACACAGCACCGTCTTTCCGACATCGGAGCGAATATCTGCCCCTCCCGACCTTGCATCGGGGCGGCGATGGCCCCATCCCGGAAGGCACGAGAAACATTTGCGAAGGCAGCGGGAACGGCGGACATGGCCAGGACGAACGGCAGCAGGACCAATGGTGGGAAGACCGGCGGGGCACGCGGCAATGACGCCGCCGACCGTGCCGCGCCCGCGCGCAGCGTCACGAAAACCTCGCCCGGCGAATTCATCCGCCAGGTGCGGACGGAAGCCAGCAAGGTCGTCTGGCCGACCCGGCAGGAAACCGTGACCACGGCGATTTTCGTCGGCATCATGGTCGTCATCGTGTCGCTGTTCTTCCTCGGCGTCGATTCGGCGTTTGGCGCGATCGTCGGCTGGCTGCTGACGCTCGCCTGAGTTCGGCCCGACCACACCCAGACACTCACACAGGATTACACATGGCTCGCTGGTATATCATCCACGCCTATTCGGGTTTCGAGAACAAGGTCCGCGATGCGATCATCAGCGAAGCGGAACGTCTCGGCCTGTCCGACGGGGTCGAGGAGGTCGAGGTGCCGACCGAGACCATTACCGAGGTGAAGCGCGGCAAGAAGGTGCAGACCGAACGCAAGTTCATGCCCGGCTACGTGCTGGCGAAGCTTAACCTGACCGACGATGTCTATCACCTCGTCAAGAACACGCCCAAGGTCACGGGCTTCCTGGGCAGCGGCAACAAGCCGCAGGCGATTTCCGAAAAAGAGGCCGCCCGCTATTTCGGCGGCGTCGAGGAAGCGAAATCCGCACCCAAGAAACAGGTCAGCGTCGATTACGAGATCGGCGATTCGGTCAAGGTGCTGGACGGCCCCTTCGCCAGCTTCAACGGCGTGGTGGAGGAACTGGATTTCGACAAGTCCAAGGTCAAGGTCGGCGTCTCCATCTTCGGCCGCGCGACCCCGGTGGAACTGGATTTCGAACAGGTCGAACTGTCGAAATAATCCAGCGGCATCTCCCGCAGGAAATCGGGCGCTCCCGTATGCGGAGTGGCAGCCTTTCGCATTATGCCGCGCCGAGCGGAACTTCGGCTAACGACCTTATCGCAGACGGACCTCTGCACCATATCCTGCGCTAAAGAGCGGCGATTTGTTCAGGTTACGGCGTCGACCTAACAACCAACATTATCTTCAGCCCGTAGACAAAGCTTGCGAAGTGCATCCCAAGTAGGTGTGGGGATCAGCACACAGACACTTATGACTCAGTGATTCTTTTTCTCTTTGAGCCTGAGTAGTCAGCTGCTTCTCCTTGACCGGCAGGACTGTTGAACAAATGGGATGTACCGCGGTAAACGCGAAAGGCCTTGCGCGCCTCTTCCTTTCGGTCCACATCACTTTCATCTAAAACATTGTTTATGTTCATTAAAACCCAGCTGCATAACTCTGCATCACGTATTGCTGCGTAGAGGTTAGCAACTGTTACTATCTTCGCGTTGCGGATGAAGCGGATGAGTGCATCATGGATTTGCTGCGGTGTGGCTTCCTCGCTATACCATAGCTTGTTAGACGCTAACAGAAGCCTGGATTCCTCGTCCAAACTGGAAAACAAAACGGCACCCGGGAATTGCTCGCTTGAACTCCAGTTTTCGTGCGCAAGCACATTGCGGAATTCATAAAGCTCTCGAAACAATGTGCGAGCGAATTGGAACACTTTGGCAATGATTGGGTCCGCTTCGGTGTAGGGGGAAGTCACATAAAAAATCGAACCTAGCTTTTGGGCTTGGAAAAGTCTTTAGAGCGCGTTTCGCATCGACCAGTTGATCGCCGTGTGTAGTATAAATGATCTTTTGGATAAGGCTTTGAGTAAACGTGCACTGCGACAAGACGAGAGAGCTCATGAAACGAACTTCTGACGATACGTTTAAATTCGAGCCAGTACTATGATCTAACTTCGTTTCTTCGATTATAGTCTCAAAATACTTAGCCATACATTCCTCGGTGGATCGCGGTCGGAGTCTAGATGATCGCGCTGACATTACGATTTCGGAATATCAGTCTCGTATGAAAAGCTGCGCTCGTTTTAGCAACTCGTCATAGGTTCTGATCTCGATGCGCGCGTATCGGAACATCTCGAACGGATCTGTTTTTGCTTATTTCAACTTAATAGGCGCAGTTCGAACTTCCACCCAGATGCTGCCATAGCGGCAGAGTGACTACCACCTCTGAAGCGGCCGGGCAGCTGCCAGGCAAATCGCTGACGCTCCAGCGAAGCTGCGCTTTATCGCCCGTCACGCCAGCGCCATTCGGCATCGGAGTGCCGGCGCGCCAGGATGATGACGATGGGTGTGAGGATGATCAGGACGGCAAGCGACACCAGCTCTGACCAGACCGCCGCCGCAATCGCGATCGCTGCGATAAACAGGGCCAGGAGCAGCCACCCCTGCCAGGCGACGGGCAGGCCCACGCCATATCCCCGGCGTTTCACCCGAAACCAGACTTGCCGCCGCACCTCGCGCATCGGTCCTCCTGCCGGCTAGATTATCGCGATTATTTCCGCACGCGCCAGTCTTTTGCATAGGCGCCCTGTTCGCCATATTTGCGCGCATTCGCGGCGGCCTGCTCGCCTTGCTCTTCCGCCGTGGCGGCGCGGGAGGCGTGGTTCCTGATCATCGCGTCCCGCAGCACCGGCACACATTGCGCGATCGGCGTTCCCGCCTTTACCGTTTGCCGGCCGGTCGCACCCGTCCAGAGGAAGGGAATGTTCACATTGGTGTCGAAATTGTCGCAATCCACCAGGCCGGAAAACGGCAGGAAGGGCAGGTCGGGGCGGCTCAGCGGCGGAGCGAACAGGACGGAATAGCCATCCGGCACCTTGATGCGCCAGGGATTGACGAATTTCATCGGCATGGCGTCTTCGAACGGCGGGTCGAACGCGCCGATCTGGCCCGGCTTGTGCGGTTCTATCGGCACGATCGGGCAATCGTCGGCCCACTGCGTGCGTATCGTCCGCCGGTCGGGCGAAATCTCCAGCGTCACGTCGAAGGCGAGCGGCAGGATGAATCCCAGTGCGAAGATGTCGGTCACCGGCATGCAGGCCTTTACCGTCAGCTTCCGCTCCTCCCCCGGTTCGCCGGGCGGCATCCTGCGATCCAGCCGGCGAAACCATTCCGGTATGAAGCGATTGGTGCGGTGCGGCGCGGGAATGTGCCCGAACAGTTCGGGCGCGCACAGGAATTCGATAAGGGGATCGTTCATTTCGGTCATTGCTGTACTTCCGGTCGGCGGCGATTGGCGGGTGTCATAATCCGGCAGCGGCTTTCGCGTCCAGCCCCTGGCGCAGGCAACGGCGGCAGTGCTTTCCTACTTGCCCGTGGCTGGCTAGCGTGGCGTGATGCCTGCCCCCTTCTCGGGCGCATTGCAGGAGGCGTGCTTTCCTTCACCAGGACCGTGTTCCATGTGTTCCACCGGCGTGCTTCACGAGGAGCGAGGCGCTTGCATCCGGGGGCAAAATCGCTATGTGCGCGGCTCCTTGCAAAGGAACCGTTGCGGGAGGCGAATCCGTTCGCTGCCTGACCGCTTATCATGAGGGTGCCTCGCCAGCGATGCGCCCGACAGTGTGAAAGGAGGCCATCCGTGGCCAAGAAGATCGAAGGATACATCAAGCTGCAGGTGCCCGCAGGCGCTGCAAACCCCTCGCCCCCTATCGGCCCCGCCCTGGGCCAGCGCGGCGTGAACATCATGGAATTCTGCAAGGCGTTCAACGCCGCCACGCAGGAACTGGAAAAGGGGTCGCCGATCCCGACGGTCATCACCGTCTTCGCCGACCGTTCCTTCACCTTCGTCACCAAGACGCCGCCGGCCAGCTTCCTCATCAAGAAGGCCGCGAATCTGAAATCCGGATCGAAAGAGCCGGGCAAGGTGTCTGCCGGAACCATCGCGCGTTCCAAGCTGTCCGAAATCGCGGAAACCAAGATGAAGGATCTGAACGCGAACGATATTGAACAGGCAACGAAGATCATCGAAGGCAGCGCGCGTTCGATGGGCCTCGAAGTGGTGGAGGGCTGAGACCATGGCAAAGCAGACCAGGAAGCAGAAGGCCCGGATCGCAAATCTGAACCCCGAAGCGATCTACGATTTCGACACGGCGCTGAAGACCCTGCGCGACAATGCCAGCGGCAAGTTCGACGAAACCGTCGAAGTCGCGATGAATCTGGGTGTCGACCCCCGCCACGCCGACCAGATGGTGCGCGGCATGGTGTCGCTGCCGCAGGGCACCGGCAAGGACGTGAAGGTCGCCGTCTTCGCTCGCGGCGACAATGCCGATAAGGCGCTGGCCGCAGGCGCCGACAAGGTCGGTGCCGAAGACCTGATGGAAGACATGCAGGCCGGTAATCTCGATTACGACCGCGTGATCGCCACGCCCGACATGATGGGCGTCGTCGGCCGGCTCGGCAAGGTGCTCGGCCCCAAGGGCCTGATGCCGAACCCGAAGCTGGGCACGGTTACGCCTAACGTGGAACAGGCCGTGAAGGACGCCAAGGGCGGCCAGGTCGAATACCGCGTGGAAAAGGCCGGCATCATCCATTCCGGCATCGGCAAGCTGAGCTTTTCGGACGAGGCGCTGAAGGAGAATTTCACGGCCTTCACCAATGCCGTCGGCCGTGCGAAGCCTTCGGGTGCGAAGGGCAAATATCTTCAGAAGGTTTCGCTGACCAGCACGATGGGTCCGGGCCTGAAGATCGACACGACGGGTATCGAAGGCGCCTGAGGCGTCAGCTTCGCGCGTGAACTGAATATAGGCCGGCGGGGAAACCTTGCCGGCCTTTTTCGCCTAGACCGCAATTTCCCGCCATTCGCCGGGCGCCAGGCCATCCACGCTCCAGCCGCCCACGGCATGGCGCACCAGCCGCAGGGTAGGATGGCCGACCGCCGCCGTCATGCGCCGCACCTGCCGGTTGCGCCCCTCGCGGATGGTGAGCGAAAGCCAGCAATCGGCGACGTTCTTGCGGAAACGGATCGGCGGATCGCGCGGCCAGAGATCAGGATCGGCGATCCGCTCGACCTCGGCAGGCAGGGTGGTGCCGTCCTTCAGGCGAACGCCGCGCCGCAGGGCGTCCAGCGCGCCGGGCAGGGGTTCGCCCTCGACCTGCGCGAGATAGGTCTTGGCCATCTTGTGACGCGGCTCAGCAATCCGCGCCTGCAAGCGGCCATCGTCGGTCAGCAGCAGCAGGCCTTCGCTGTCCCTGTCCAGTCGCCCCGCTGGATAGACCCCGGGCACGGCGATGAAGCGCGACAATGTCACCGCATCCGCCGCAACGCCGGAACCGGAGAATTGCGACAGGCAGCCGAACGGCTTGTTGAAGAGGATGAGGCGGGACATGGACCAGCGCGATTTGCCGCGTTCAGATCCCGCCCGGCGTGAAATCGTAACCTGCGGCGCTCAGTCCGTCGCACAGACTGTGAAGACAGCTTTGCAACTGGTCGGCATCGGTGCTGCGGATGACGAAATTGGCACCGACCTTGCCTTCGCGGAAGAAGGGGTAGCTGCCGATCTGCGCATTATCATGCGCTTTCTCGACCGTGCGCAGCAAATCCGCCACCTCGCTTTCGGGAATGAAACCGCCGACCGTCTCGCTCATCAACGGAGCGCCGCCTTCCAGCGTGCCGGTCAGGGCGTCGAGCATGCCTGCGGTAATGTGCGGCACCCCGGCCATCATGTGAATATTGCCGATCTTGATACCCGGCGCGCCCGACATGCGGTTGGGGATGAGTTCGCCCCCTTCGGGAACGCGCGCCATGCGCAGCCGGCCTTCATTCAGACCGCCCTTGTCCTTGTAATAGTTCTCGAGAATGGCCCGCGCTTCCGGGTGGATGATGACCGGCACACCCAGCGCAGCAGCCACGGCATCGACGGTGATGTCATCATGCGTCGGACCGATGCCGCCGGTGGTGAAGAGGTAATCGTTGCGGTCGCGCAGGATGTTGACAGCTTCCACGATGCGACTTTCGACATCGGGAACGACGCGCACCTCGTCGAGCCGGATATTCTGCACCTGCAACCAGCTCGCGACCTGCGCGATGTTCTTGTCATGCGTCCGGCCGGACAGGATTTCGTCGCCGATGACGACGAGGCCCGCAGTCCAGATACGTTCGCCCTTATTCGTCATCCCCTATTCCGCCGCCTGGGCGGATGGCTCGCCAAAAGCTTTTTCGAACCGCATGATCCCGTCATCAATGGGGTCGTTCTTCATCGCCACGCGGTCCTTGCGGTAATCCTGGTTGAGCCGCCAGGGCAGCGCGGTCGCGCTTTTCGGCATGATGTGTTTGGAGCGTTGGATATATCCGGACGAGAAATCGAACAGATCGTCCTCTTCCAGCGCATGATCTTCGGGCAGGACCGGGGTTGCGACGTCGGCACCTACCGCCTCCATATGGTCCAGCAGTTTGCAGACATATTCCGAATTGAGATCGGCGCGCAGGGTCCAGCTGGCGTTCAGATAGCCGAACACCACTGCAAGGTTCGGCAGGTTCGAGAACATGCAGCCCTTATAGTAGAAATGCTCTGAAAAGTCGATCGGCTGCCCGTCCTTGCGGATGTCGATCTTGCCCGCGATGGCGAGGCTAAGACCGGTAGCCGTGACAATAATGTCCGCCCGGATCAGCTTGCCGGATTTCGTCAGAATGCCTTCGGGCACAAATCTGTCGATGTGGTCGGTGACAATCTCCGCTCGGTGCGCCTTGATCGCTTCGAAAAGATCGGCATCCGGCACCAGGCAGAGGCGCTGGTCCCAAGGGTCGTAGGGTGGGGTAAAAGTTTCGGCGTCATATCGATCGCCGAGATGTTCCTTGATCTTGCCGGTCAGGAACTCACCGAATTTCTCCGGATTGGTGCGGGCCCGTTTGTAGAAGAAATCCTGCATCGCCACGTTTTTCCAGCGCGTCAGGCGATAGGCCAGATTTTCGGGCAGGATGCGGCGCATGGTATTGGCGAAAGCATCCTTGGCCGGGCGCGTCGCATACCAGGTCGGCGTCCGCTGCAGCATGGTGACCATCTTCGCCTTGCGCGCCATGGAAGGCACGATCGTTACGGCCGTCGCGCCCGATCCGATCACCACGACCCGCTTGTCCTCATACTCCAGATCTTCGGGCCAGAATTGCGGATGAACGATCTGGCCGGCAAAATCCTCGCGCCCTGCGAAGCCGGCATCGAAGGGCTGATCGTAATCGTAATAGCCCGATCCCAGATACAGGAACCGCGCCGTCATTTCCGAACGGCCCTGATCGCCGTCAGTCACGATCTGCCAGTGGGCGGAGTCGCTGTCCCAATCGGCCGAAACGACCGTCGTGCCGAAGCGGATATGCCGCCGGATATCGCGTTCGTCGGCGATCCGGTTGAGATATTGGAGGATGGCTTCGCCGTCGGCGATGCTCTTCTCATGCTTCCAGGGTTCGAAGACGAAGCCGAGCGTATGCATGTCGCTGTCGGAGCGCACGCCGGGATAGCGGAACAGGTCCCAGGTGCCGCCCAGATTGTCCCGCCTCTCCAGCAGGGCGAAGCTGCGGTCGGGACACATCGCCTGCAGATGCGCCGCCATCCCGATGCCCGACAGGCCCGCACCGATGATAGCGACATCGACATCGACCGGAACCGCGCTGGAATGCGCCTTGCTAGCAAATGTAGATTCTGCGGTCTGGTTTTGCGCCATGGGCTCTCTCCATTGTTGACACTGATGTAAGTGGAAGATTGCGCCTTTGCAAATCGATACAGGCGTCAGCTGACAGGTCCGGCAGTTGCGGGCTGGCCTTGTCGTGCCGTGCTGTCTATCGCCGCCGCCATGCGCATATTCAACGGATCTCCCGCTCATCGTCGCCGGCTTGTCTGCCGTCTGTCCATCGCTGCCCTTACGGTTTGGGGGCCGGCTCCGGCGATGGCGCAGGAGGAGGGCTCCGCATCTGACGAAAGCGCTCGGCGTCCCTCGACCCTGCCGGCGGAACAGGTGGACGAGGCTTACGAGATCGTCGTGACGGGGCGGGGTCTGCCCGACACGCCCGCAGCCCCCGCCTATTCGGTGCGCGAACTTTCCCGTGAACAGATCGTGGGTTCGCCATCCGGGCGGCTTGAAGACGTCCTCGCCTCGGTCGCGGGGTTTCAGCAGTTCCGCCGGTCCGACAGCCGCTCGTCCAACCCCAGCGCGCAGGGCGTGACACTGCGTGCGCTTGGCGGCAATGCGACGAGCCGGGCGCTCGTCCTGCTTGACGGCGTTCCTGTTGCCGATCCCTTCTTCGGTTACATCCCCTTCACTGCCCTCGCACCCGAGCGGCTGGGGCAGGTGCGCGTAACTCGCGGAGGCGGGGCAGGGCCGTTCGGCGCGGGCGCGCTTGCCGGCACCATCGAACTGACCAGCGCCGATGCCGCGCTGCTGGGGCCGGTCAGTGCAGCGGCCCTCGTCAACGATCGCGGCGGGACGGAAGCGAGCGTCAATTTCGCGCCGCAACTTGGCCGCGGCTTTGCCGTGATCGGCGGTCGCTATGATCGCGGACCGGGTTTCTTCACCACCCCTGCCGACCAGCGCGAGCCAGCCAGCGTCCGCTCGGAATTCGAAAGCTATTCAGGGCAGATCCGTGCCGTCGCCCCGATCGGTGCGGACATGGAATTGCAGGCACGCGTGCTGGCCTTCGCCGACGACCGCACCTTGCGGTTCGAGGGGGCCGACAGTTCCAGCAGCGGTCAGGATGCAAGCCTGCGGCTGGTGCGGCGCGGCGACTGGCAGTTCGATGCGCTTGCCTATGTACAGGCGCGCAATTTCAGCAATGTCGTCATCAGTTCCACGCGTTTCACCCGCGTTCTGGACCAGCGGAACACTCCGTCCACGGGGCTGGGCGGCAAGATCGAGATACGCCCTCCCGCAGGCCCCGATCACGTTTTGCGAGTCGGCGCGGATTACCGGCGAGCGGAGGGCCAATTGCAGGAGGAAGCCTACAGCGCCTTCAGCGGCAACCTGACGGAGCGTCGCCGCGCCGGCGGCACGAACAGCGATCTGGGGCTGTTTGTCGAAGATGACTGGTCGCTCGGCGCAGTGGTCGTCACCGGCGGCGTCAGGGCGGACCATACAAGCATTTCCGACGGTTTCTTCATCGCTCGCGATGCCCAGGGCGCCGTGGTGACGGAACTCGACGCGCCGGAAAGGTCAGACTGGACGATCACCTGGCGCGGCGGTGCGGCCTGGCAGACGAGTGATGCCTTGCGCCTGCGGGCGGCATATTATCGCGGATTGCGCCTGCCGACGCTGAACGAACTCTATCGTCCCTTCGTGGTCTTCCCCGTGGTTACGCAGGCGAACGCGGCTTTGCGGAACGAAGTTCTGGAAGGGTACGAAGCCGGATTCGATCTGACACCTGCTCCCGGCGTCGAATTCTCTCTGACCGCTTTCGACAACCGGGTGGAAGATGCGATCGCGAACGTCACCCTGACGCCGACCTTGCGGGAAAGGCAGAACCTGCCCGCCATTGCGGCGCGCGGGCTGGAACTCGGCGCGGCGGTGTCGCGAGGTCGATTCGCGCTGGATGCAACCCTGGCGCTGACCGATGCCGAGGTGGAGGGCCGCGGTCCTTCGCTCGAACTCGATGGTAACCGGCCCTCGCAGACGCCTACCTTTGCCGCTGGCGCCACGCTGGCATGGAAGCCGCGGGACGAATGGCTGTTTTCGGCAACGCTGCGTCATGTCGGCGAACAGTTCGAAAGCGATGTGGAGACGGATCGCCTGCCGGCTGCAACGACCATCGGGGCGCTGGCGCAGGTGCCGCTCGGGGGCAATCTGGCGCTGGTGCTGCGGGGCGAGAACCTGACCGGCGAAACCATCGTGACCCGCAATTCGGGCGGCAGCATCGATCTTGGCGCACCGCGCACCGTCTGGGCCGGATTGCGTTTCGGCTATTGAGCCGGCGGCTTGCGGGCCGCCACGTCCAGCGCGGCGAGGATTTCGTCAAGATCGGTGATGGCAAGCGCCAGCGCATCGGCATCGAAGCGGGTCATGCAGCGGGCAATTACCGCATCGCAGCTGCCATAGACGGTCAGCAGCGCAGGGCCGAGCGGATGGGTGCGCTCCACTCCCGCCCGCAGCGCCTGCACGGCCGATCTGGCGCGAACCAGCGCCCGCCCGCGCAGCAGCAGATGGCCATTGCGGTCGGCATAGATGGCCCGCCGCAGGGCCGCAGTAGCCTCGAGGAAGCAGAGTGCGGTGAGGGCATGCCCGCGCGAGCCCTGGATGCAGGCATCCACCGCCACCCGGCGATAGGCTTCGGCGGGGTCGCGACAGGACAGCATGTCAGCCCCTGTCCGCATTCCAGATGGCGATCTGGCCCTGCAGGAACGACAATGTCGATTGCGACTGCGCGACATTGCGGTCGGCCCAGGCGAAATTCTTTACCATCTGGCTGCGCAGGGTGTCCTGCTGAATCGCGATGTCCGTCAACTGTTCGCCGATCTTCTCGCGCTGGGCGGTGTATCGCCTGACCGATCCGCCGATGCTGCCGGGGTTCATGCTGGCACCGGCACTGCGCGCAAGATTGTCGATACTGGCATAGACGCCGTGAAAGCCGGTGGTGAACATCGCCGTGCTTTCGGCGGGGCTGCGCGCCAGCGTGTTCTTCAGGCGCTGCGTATCGAGGCGGAAGGTACCGTCCCGATCGTAAACGAGCCCGAGGTCTCCCAGAGTTCGCGGCGCGCCCGGTGCAGCGTTGGGCATCACGGTGCGACCCGCCAGACCTGCCAGTTCCCGCTTGAGCGTCCGCGCACCGGGGTCGTTACCCAATTCTCCGCCCAGCGGATCGGCGTTCTGCTTCAGCTGTGCGGCAATATCGTTCATCGCCAGCACGAGATCGTTCACCACGCTTTCGATCTGCGGCCCTCGATCGGAAAAGGTAAGAGCGGTCGGGCTGCCCGCATTCGTGCCCTGCAGCACGAGGTTCAGCCCCTGCGGCAAGCCTGTCACATTGTTGCTGGGCGAGGTCATGGCGATACCATCGAGGGTGAAGGCGGCGTCAGCGGCCGCCGCCTTGATCTGGCCGCTGTCCGTGGCCGGGTTCCAGTTCAGATAATCGATGTTCCCGGCACCCGGCGCACCGCTGGCGCTGGCGCCGCTGCCTTCGACGGTGAAGCCGTTCATGGCGCCGTCCTGTCCCTTCAGGACAAGCTGCGCCCCTTCGGCGCCGTTGGCGACATAGGCTGACAGCGATCCCCCGGCCAGATTGACGGCCCGCGCCACATCCTCGAGCGTATCGCTGGCGGAGATGGCGATTTGCAGTACGGGCCGGGCGGCATCCTCGTTGAAACTGCCGCCGTCGACGGTGCCGAAACGGAAGGTCAATGTTCCCTCGCCGACCGGATCCTGAGCCGACCCGAAGGGCGAAAGGGCGAGCATCTGACGGGATGCGAGGCGCGTGACCTCCAGCGAATAGCTCCCCTCAGCCACACCGCCTGGCGATACCGAAGCGGTCGCTACCGCCGCATTGCCAACCGCGATTCGGGGTGCAAGATCGCCGGTCCGGATCCGTTCGCCCAGCGCCGAAGCAAGCTGCGTCAGCGACGATTTCAGCGCTCCGGCGGACGAGATCCGCAGGTCCAACTGCTCTGCCCGCCCTTCCAGCTGGGCGATGCGGGGCGCGAAGCGGGCGGCGGAAAGATCGCCGGCCAGCTTGACCATATCGACCCCGCTGCCACCGCCAAGCGCACCGACGATTGAAGAAGTTGTACTGTTCATGCTGCCGAGAACGGCAGAAATCCGCGTGGTTTAAGGGGTGGGCCGCCTCCTTTGCAACTTTCCTTCCGCATCGAATTGCAAGGTGAGGGGCACATCGATGGCGGGACGCTTCGGCACGTCCCCGCGTTTCAGTGCGAAGACGAAGGCGAGGACGCTGGCGACGGCCGCGTAAAGTTCCTCGCGGATGATCTGGTTTTCGCGCGTGGTGAAAAAGACCGCACGGGCCAATACCGGATAATCGAGAACCGGTACTTGTCTTTCCGCCGCCATGGCGCGCATCGCCTGCGCCTTCTCCGCCCGGCCTTTCGCCAGCACGATCGGTGCACCGGCCAGCGACGGATCGTATTTCAGCGCCACGGCGAAGCGCACGGGATTGGTCAGCACGAAATCCGCTTCCGCCATGGCCGATGCTATCCCGCCGCTGGCCAGTTGCCGCTGACGCTGGCGAATGGCCGCACGCTTTTCCGGCGACCCTTCGCTTTCCTTGTTTTCATCCTTCACCTGCTGCTGCGTCATCTTCAGCCGCCCGGTCCGGCGCACCCACTGGATGGGAAAGTCGATGCAGGCGATCAGCGCCAATCCCACGGCCAGCAGCATGAGCAGCACCGTCAGCGCCTGCCATGCCGCCGCAAGCTGCCCTGTCAGTTCGCCCCGTCCCAGCGCCAGCGTGGAGGCAAGATTATCCCGCGCCCAGAACCAGGCGATGCCGCCCAGAAGCCCCAGCTTGAGCACGCTCTTGCCCAGTTCGATCCAGCCATTGGGGCCGAACATACGCTTCAGGCCCGCAAGGGGGTTCAGGCGCGACGCCTTGGGCGCGATGTTCCGCGGCAGAAATCTCCCGTCGCCGATCGCCAGCTGCGAGGTGACGGTGACGATCATTACCAGCAGTCCCAGCATCAGGACCGACGGCAGCACTCCCATCATCGCGTGAAACAGGACGCGGATCGGGGAGAGATCGTCCAGTGTCGCCCGGTCGAAGACGAGCCCCGCCCGCGCCGCATCTTCCATGCCGTCCATCAAGGCAGGGCCGGCGTAACGGAGCCAGAGCGCGCCCGCCATCATCGCCGCGGCGGTGCCCAGCTCCTTGGACCGCAGGACATCGCCCTTCTTGGTCGCATCCTTGCGGCGCTTCTCGGTGGGGGCGAAGCTCTTCTCGCCACTGTCTTCGCTCATGCCGCGAAAACTCCTTCGATCTGGCCGATGGCCAGCATCGACAGGCTGACGAACTGCTCGGTCAGAAGCGGCATCGCGGCAATCAGGCCGGCGATGCCCGCCAGAACCCCTGCGGGCAGGCCGAGCGAGAACAGGTTGAGCGAAGGGGCGGAGCGGGACAGCACGCCGGTGACCATCTGCACCAGCAGCAGCACCAGCGTGACCGGCAAGGCGATCGCGACCGCCGTCGCCAGCATCTGCCCGGCGAAGCTCGCCACGATCAGGGCGCGGTCGGCCCCGAACCATTCTCCGCCGGGCGGAATTTCCGGCAATGCCCTGCTGACATTGCAGGCGGCGGACGGAACGGAGGTCTATTCCCGGCGCGGCGATCTGGCTGTGGGCCTGAGCGGCGTTCTGGAAAATGGCGACGGCCGCCCGGTCATGGGCATGGTTGGACCCGTCACCATACCGCCAGGGCGCAGCGTCACCATCGGCAAGGACGGCACCGTCTTTGCCGCCGATCCCGCCCAGCCTGATGCACCTGCCGAAGAAGTCGGGCGGGCCCGCGGCGGCGGCGGCACTGTGGCTGACCTTCCACCTGCGAAGGCGGGCGGGACGGGCCATGATCGCGGAACCCGAAGCAGCGCCCGCCAATCCCGATCGCATCGTGATGGAGGATGTCAGCGACCGCACGCTGGTGACTCTCGACCTGGGTTATGCCCTCGTGCACCTTGTCGACGAGGCGCGCGGCGCTCCGCTGGTGTCGCGCCTGACCGGTGTGCGAAAACAATTGTCGCAGAGCTTCGGCTATATCGTTCCGCAATTCCGGGTCAGGGATTCGCTCGATATCGACCCTGCCGCCTATCGCATCGTTCTGGGCGGTGTGCAGATGGGGGGTGCCACCATCCGGGCCGGGCGTATTCTCGCCATCGATGTCGGCGAGGTCCGGCCGGGGCACCTGTTGCAGGGCGAGGCGACTACCGACCCCAGTTTCGGGTGTCCGGCGCTGTGGATCGACGAGGCCGACCGGGATCAGGCCATAGCCGAAGGGTTCCTGACCGTGGATGCGGCAACGGTCATCGCTACCCACCTCAACCGCATATTGTCAGAGCGCCCCGATATGCTGCTGGGAACCGAGGAAGTCAGCGCATTGCTGGACAGCGTGAAGGAGGGTGCACCGGGTCTGGTCGAGGCGATCCACCCCGATCCGCTGTCCAATGCCGCGCTGACCCGGCTGCTTCGGACGCTGCTGGCCGATGGGCTCGCCCTGTCGCATCCCATTCCCGTCCTCACCTCGCTCGCGCTGGCGTTGCAGCAGACGCAGGATTTCGAAAGCATCGTGGATCGTATCCGCGCCGATCTGGGCGGCTGGATCGTGGGACAGGTCTGTTCTCCCGATGCGCGCCTGCCGGTCGTCACGCTGGATTCGCAGCTCGAAGCGTCGATCCTGCAGGGCATGCGCGACCCTGCCACGAACCAGCCGCTGATCGAGCCGGGACTTGCCACGATGATCGGAGAAGAAATGTCGAAAATCTGCCGTGCTCTGGGTGCCGAACGCACTCCTGCGCTGGTGGTGCAGCCACAGGCGCGACGCGCCCTTAATGCATTGTTGCGTCAGCGCGTGTCCGACTGCCTCGTGCTGTCGCTCCCGGAACTCCCGGTTACGCAGGCGATCGAGGTCATCGAAACGATCGGGGCAGCAGACGAGGGGGCCGATCTGCCGGGCCTGCAAGAAGGGGTTCTGGCCGCATGAAGATGGATCAGGCGAGTTTTCGGGCGGTCAGCGCCTATTGCGGCAATGACGCTGCGCAGGACCGCGTCAGGCGCTTCATGCCGATGGTTCGCAGGGCCGCGTGGCATGTGTATGGCGGCGGGCGCGACGGGCTGGATATCGACGACCTGGTCCAGTCGGGGCTGATCGCGCTGACCGAATGCGCGCGTCGCCATGCCGGACCGACCGAAGACGGTTTCGCCGCTTATGCGAAGATTCGTGTGCGCGGCGCCATGATCGATCTCGTACGCCGGAATCTGCCGGATTCGCGCGGCGCCACCCGCCGCCGCAGAATGCGGGAGGATACGGCGCAGCGCCTGCATCTGGAACTGGGCCGTGCGCCGACAGCGGCGGAACTGGCGCAGAACCTCGGAACGGATGTCGCTGCGCCGGATTATCGCGATCAGCCGATCCACCTTGCATCGCTGGACGAGGCATATGACGATGGCGATACCGGTTTCGCCGACGATGCGCCCGATGCCTTCGCCATGCTGTCCGCCGAACAGGACAGCGCGGGTCTGGCTGCTGCCATCGCCCGTCTGCCCGAACGCCAGCGTCTGGTGCTGCAGCTGTATTTCGTGGAGGAGCTGAACCTTTCCGAAATCGCCGCGATCCTGGAGGTCAGCATTCCGCGCGTGCATCAGATCAAGGCTTCGGCGCTGAAAGCGCTGCGGCAGATGCTGGCGGATGCGCGGCCGGATTGAGCGTGGCGGCAGCCCTGCATCCGCGGATGCGTGGAACGGTGTGATTGATCGACCGTTCCTGCCGCCAGGACCACCTTTCATCCGGTCCGTGCCAGTTCCGGTTTGCACAACATCCGAAAGCCTTTCCTCGATGCCGTCATCATCCGTGTCTGCCGCAAGATCGTCTGAAAACGAAGCGGCGGACGAAGCCGGCATGGGCGAAACCGCCGCCATGCTGGTCGAGGCATTGCAGCAATCGGACAGCAAGCGCGTGTTCTTCGCTGCCGGCGACGAACCGCGCGCGCGCAATATCGCCGCGATGTTGCAGGGTATGTGCGGCGACAGCGCCCTTGTCCTGTTCGTTCCATCCAGCGACGCCCTGCCCGGCGACGATGCTCCGGCGTCTCCTGCCAATGTCGGCCAGCGCGTATCCTCGCTTGGCAGATTGCACCATTCGCTGGCGGCAAAAACCGTGCCGCCCATCGTGCTGGTGACCACGGGGGAGGCGCTGGGCCGCCAATATGCCGCCCCCGGTGCCTATGCTGCCAAACCGCCTGCCGTTGCGGCAGAACAGGCGGTGGACCTCGCCGCGCTGGCGCAGGAACTCGAGGAAATCGGCTACATCGCCGATGAACGCGTGGACGAACCGGGCGAAATCGCGCTTCGCGGTCACGTGCTCGACGTCTTCCCCGCCGACGCCCCGCGCCCGGTGCGGATCGAGGAGGCGGAAGGCAGGATCGCCCGCATCCACATCTATGATGCCGGCGACCAGCGCTCCCTCGAAGATTGCGAAAGCTATCAGATCGGCCGCGCCGCCGAACCGCGCATCGGTTCCGAGCCTTCCAGCCTGCTCGATCATCTGCCCGATGCCGTTACCATCATCATGCCCGCCGCCGAGGATCGACGCCGCCGGTTTCTTGCCCTGGCGAAGGATGCCGCAAGCCGGCTGCCCGGAGAACCCGATCCGCAGATTACGACCGATGCAGACTGGCGCAGGTCCCTGAAGGGGCAGGAAACGGCCGATCTGCGGCCATCGGGCGAGACACCGCCGCGCTTCGTCGAGACGAAATCGCCCGACCGGTCATTTGCCCGCTTCGCCCGCAAGGCGATCGCGGCAGACAAGCGGATCGTCCTGTGCGGTTCTGCGCGCGATCTCCGTTTCCTGTCCAGGCGTGCGGCGACACTGCTGGATAAAGAGACGACACCGGTTGCGGACTGGTTTGCGCTGGCCAGGGCAAAGAACGGATCGATCAGCACGATGGAAGTGCCGATCGACCGCGGCTTCGTTCGCGGCGATCTGGCCGTCATCGCCGCCGCCGACCTTCTTGGCAGCCGCGCGGGGCGAAGCGGCGACGAGGTGCAGGTCTCGGCGGCCGAACAGTTCGGCCTTGGCGAGATCAGGGTTGGCGATGTCGTGGTCCACGAGGATCACGGTATCGCCGTTGTTGCGGGGCTCGCGGCCATGCCGGTCACGGCTCTCGATGCGGACGGCGCCGGCGAGTCCGGGGATGGTGATGAATCGCGGTCGGCAGGCGACGCCATTGTCCTGACCTATGCCGGGGACAACACCCGCCTGGTGCCCGTGGCCGAAGCCGATCTCCTCTGGCGTTACGGGGCCGAACAGGATGCGGTGAGCCTCGACCGGCTCGATGGATCGAGCTGGCAGAAAAGGCGTGCGAAGATCGACAGGGCCGTGGCCGAGAGCGCGGCGCAGCTCATCGCACTGGCGGCCGAGCGCGCCGACAGCACGGCACCTGCATTCGAACCCGACGTGGATTCCTATGAACGGTTCGTTGCAGGTTTCCCTTTCACCGAAACACCCGATCAGGCGCGCGCGATCGAAACCGTGCGCGAGGATCTTGCCTCGGGCGCGCCGATGCGGCGCCTGATCGTCGGCGATGTCGGCTATGGCAAGACCGAGGTGGCGCTGAGAGCGGCTGCCATCGCCGCCCTTTCCGGATGGCAGGTCGCCCTCGCTGCGCCCACGACCGTGCTGGCCCGGCAGCATCTGCAGACCTTCCAGGCACGCTTCGCGGATACGGGTATCGAGGTCGCGGGGCTGTCGCGCGTGAACAGCAGCGCGGAACGCAAACGGGTGAAGGAAGGCCTCGCCGACGGGTCCATCCGCATCGCCATCGGCACCGCCGCCGTCGCAGGCAAGGGGGTCGATTACAAGAACCTGGGCCTCGTCATCATCGACGAGGAACAGCGCTTCGGCACGGCGGACAAGAACCGGCTGCAGGATCTCAGTGCCGGCCATTCGCTGTCGCTTTCCGCCACGCCGATACCGCGCACCTTGCAGGGCGCGCTGGTCGGGCTGCAGCAATTGTCGGTTATCGCCACGCCGCCTGCCCGCCGGCAGCCCATCCGCACCGATCTTGGCACATGGGATCCCGACCGGATCAGGGCCGCATTGCTGCGCGAAAAGAGCCGCAGCGGGCAAAGCTTCGTGGTCGTGCCGCGCATTGCGGATATCGATCCGCTGGCGCAGAAGCTGGCCAGGCTCGTGCCCGAACTCGACCTGCTGCGCGCGCATGGCGACATGCCAGCGGAAGAGATCGACAAGGCAATGGTCGATTTCGGGTCCGGGCGCGGCGACATCCTGCTGGCGACGAACATTATCGAAGCGGGGCTGGACGTGCCCCGCGCCAACACCATGATCATCTACCGCGCCGACCGTTTCGGCCTGTCCCAGCTGCACCAGTTGCGCGGACGCGTGGGGCGGGCCAGTCGCCGTGGCCACGTCCTGCTGCTGACCGAAGGGGAGGACCGGATCGCCCCGCGCACATTGAAACGGCTGCGCACGCTGGAGGCGTTCGACAGGCTGGGCGCCGGTTTCCAGATCAGCGCCCGCGACCTCGACATGCGCGGTGCCGGGGACCTGCTGGGTGACGAGCAGGCAGGGCACATGAAGCTGATCGGGGTGGAGCTTTACCAGTTCCTGCTGGAAAGCGCGCTCCGTGTACAGCGCGGGGAGGATGTCGAACGCTGGACGCCGGAGCTCAATCTGGGCGTGGAAGGCCATCTGCCCGCAGACTGGATCCCCGACGAGGAATTGCGGGTTACGCTCTACGCAAGGCTGGCGCGCATTCCGGACACGACAGCGCTCGACGCCTTTGCGGAAGAACTGGTCGATCGGTTCGGCGCCATGCCCGAGCCGGCGGAACGCCTGCTTGCCATTGCGCGCATCCGTGCGACCGCCCGCCGCGCCTCCATTGCCCGTATCGATGCCGGACCCGGTGCCATCGCGCTCACGCCGCGCGACGGTTTCGCAGCCGACATTTCCGGGGCCGATCTGGAGAAAAAGGACGACCGGCTGATCCTGAAGGAACGCATTGCCGATGCGGGCGAGAGGCTGGCCCGGGTCGTCAGCCTGATCGACCTGCTGGCGGACAGCCTGGATGACGAGGAGGACTGATTGCGATCACCAGCGCAGCAGCGGCAGGATGGAGGCATTGTCATCCGTCCAGGCCTGCTCCGCCGCAGGTGGCAGCGCGCTCCAGACCGCGTCGGTCATGCTCTCGCTCCGGTCCAGCGTCCCTGCATCCCGCGCCATCGCGACCCAGACCGATTCCGTCTGTCCGTCGCGGTCATATTCCATGTCGTGACGCAGCCGCGCCTCCCAACCGCTTGCCTGCGCGAGGGCAGCCATCATCGGGGCGAGATCGATATAGCGATTGGAGATGTGGAAAACGGCAATGCCGCCTTCTGCCAGCACCCGCCCATAATTGGCGAAGGCTTCCTCGGTCATCAGATGCAGGGGGATCGCGTCGGAAGAAAAGGCATCGATGACGAGGATGTCGAACCGGCCGGCAGGTTCATCGGCAAGCTGAATGCGCGCATCGCCGATCACGACCCGCGCATCGGGCGCGCATCCCGAGAGGAAGGTAAATGCGCCCTGGCGGGAATATTCGTAAACCTGCGGATCGATTTCGTAGAAGGTCCAGTCCTGACGCGGCTTGCGATAGCAGGCCAAAGTGCCGACGCCGAGGCCGACCACACCGACGTTCGCATCGGCCGCAGCGCCGCGCAGGACCAGCCCCGCGCCTGACGTGGGGCCGTAATAGCTGGTCGGCTCCTGCCGCCGGTCCGGAAGGAGCCACTGGCGCCCGTGCAGGGTGGTCCCATGACTGAGCATTCGGCTGGCGCCGTCTTCCGACAGTTCGACATTGTAGATGCCGAAATAGCTGCGGGTACGATCGCCGAGGATGCTCGTCTGGAGGGTCGCGATGCCGCCGAGCCCCAGCATGAGCAGACCGAATATGGTCGCATAGGCCCAGCGGACGCCGATCACCAGGACACCTGCCGCAATCAGCGCCAGCGTCAGGTCGAGGATGGCCTCGCCGCGCGCCTCCTCGACTGCACCGGCAAGGGCGTAGGACAGCCCGCCTGCGCCGATCACGATTCCTCCGGCAAGTGCAGTACGATGCCTGAAGCCTGTCCAGAACCGCTCCAGCACCGGCAGCAGCGCACGCTGCGGCAGCAGGAGCGCGGCCCCCAGCAGCAGGATGGGGTGTTCATAGACCCAGTCGAAGATGACGGGCGCGAGCAGGCCGGTGAAGATGCCGCCCGTCACGCCGCCCAAGGCGACCATCAGGTAGAAGAAGGTCAGTTCTTCCGTCCCGGGCCGCAATGCGAACAACCGGCCATGCAGCGCGACCGAAAGGATGAACAGCAGCGCGATCATGGCGATGGCGATGACCGGATTGCTCTGCCCGCCCGAAACCATGGCAAGGCCCCCCACCAGCAGGAGCAGTTCCGGCGCGAAGCGGGACAGGATCGCCGACCATTCGCCGCTTTCGGAAAAAGCGACGGAGAAGCTGAGCAGGTAGAAGCCGAGCGGAATGACCCAGAGAAGCGGCATCGCCATCAGATCGGTGGTGAGCAGCGTGGTGGTCGAAAGCATCAGGCCCGACGGCACGGCAGCCAAAGCGACCCAGAGCAAGGCGCGGCGGGCGCGGCGGGGCGGCGTGAGGTCGCAGGCGGCGGATGCGGGTGCTGCGGATTCCCTGCATTCGCCGGTTGCCGGGGGTGATACGGAATTCCTGCGCCGTACCCAGGCGCTGGCCACCACCAGGCCGATCACCAGGACATAGCCGCCGGTCCAGATCCTGCTTTGCGCGCCGAGCGACATCTGCGGCTCCAATAGCAGCGGATAGGCGAGCAGCCCGGCGAAACTGCCGAGGTTCGATGCAGCATACAGCGCGTAGGGATCGCCTGCCGCCGGCGAGGCTGCATACCAGTTCTGCAGCAGGGAAGCCTGCGCGGACAGCAGCAGGAACACCGGCCCGATGGTTAGTGCGAACAGCGCCGGAACCCATAACACTTCCCATCCGGGCGCAGGCGCGGGCAAATCGGCAAGCGCGATGGGCAGCGTGGCGAGGGCCAGCATGAGAAGGCCGAGATGAACGATCGCCTGCCGCTTCAGCGGCAGCCGCGTCATGGCATGGGCATAGGCATAGCCGCCAAGCAGGAGCGCCTGGAACACGACCATGGCGCTGTTCCAGACATTGGGCGCACCGCCCAGCAGGGGCAGCGCCAGCCTCGCCACCAGCGGCTGCACCAGGAACAGCAGGAAGCTGCCTGCCGCGATGGTGGCCACGAACAGGGCGCGGCGCGGCGGTGTCGCGGCGTGCAAGGTCATGCAGCGGCCGTCCGCAGCGATGCTTCAACAGTCTGGCGCGCCGGAAAGATCATGCTGCTCCGGCCTTCAGGATTGCTGCGCCAGACCCTGCCGATCCTCGCCCGATCCAGCGCCCAGCTCGGGACGCAGATACATCGTGCTCGTGGGATAGGCGATGCCGATACCGGCGGCTTCGAGCCGGCTGTAGATGTCGAGCAGCAGATCCTGGCGCACGCTCAGGCTTTCGATGTAATCCGGCAGGTCGATATAGGCGAAGATTTCCACATCGAGCGAGCTGGCGCTGAAATTCGCCAGCTTCGCGCGGGGGTCGTCGGCGATGCGGGCGTCATCTTCCAGCACCTGTTCGATGATACGAATAGCCTCCCGCAATTTTTCGGCGGACAGGGCATATTCCAGCCCGATGACGACATTGAACAGGAATTTGTCCCGCTGCGTGTAGTTCTCGATCTGCAGCGAGGAGAAATCGCCATTGGGGATGGCCACAACCGTGCGTTCGTTCGTGCGGATGCGGGTGGAACGCATGCCGATATCCTCGACGGTGCCCTTTACCTCGCCCACCCGGCAGAAATCGCCCACTTGGATGGGCTTGTCGGCGATGACCATCACGCTGCCGACTAGATTCTCGATGGTCTTCTGCGCGCCGAGGGCAAGGGCGATGCCGCCGATGCCGAGAGCCGCGATGCCGGTCGTCACATCGATGCCCAGCGTGTCGAGGATGGCGACGAAAGCGACCACCAGCAGGATCAGCTTCGCCGCGCGCCTTGCTAGCGTCACCACCGACACGGCCTGCCGGCGTTCGGCACGCTCCATCCGGTGCATCAGCGAATAAGCCACGGCATCGATCAGGCGAAGCGCCAGCCAGGCAAGCGCAATCCACCCGGCAATGCCGATATACCGCAAGATGATCTGCCGCGCGACGAGTGAGGCCGCGATGCTGTTGCCCCAGATCTGGAAGATCACCACCGCCAGCAACAGGCTGAACGGTGGCAGCGCGGCATGGAGGAAACGATAGATCGCGCTGCGCCGCGGCTTTGCCATGCTCTTTTCGAAAGCCCACAGAATGGCGGCGGCGGTCAGGCGAAAGGCGAGGAACAGGCCGACGAAGACTGCCAGCAGGCGCAGCCAGTCCGTCAGCGGGGCACCGGAAATCAGGATCGCTTCATCGTCCGCCGAGACCGCCTGGTCGCTGAGTTCGACTTCCGACAGCGCGGCGGTCGTACTCTCGGCGATCTGCCAGATGCCGTCGTCCTCGCTCAGTCGCAGCAGAATGGGTTCGCCTTCGTCCATCCCGCCCTCTGACGGCACGACATCGCCACTGTCCCCGGCCGGCAGCACGCCGATCCGTTCAAGACCGGGATCGAGGCCATCGTCGAGAAAGCCCGCCGGATCGTTCGACAGTTCCGCGAACAGCTTCAGCTGCCCCCCCTTGTCAAGCGCCACCTGCAACGCCCGTGCCTTGGTGGCGGCGTCGCTCTCGGCATCCGCGGGCATCGCGAAATATTGTCCGGCGCGGGTGTAATCCTGTTCGGCCAGCGCCCGCAGCAGCGCGGTCACGGCGGAGCGCGGCGTCTCGCGTTCGAAGGCATCGGGCGCTGGCGTTGCTTCTGGCGTTTCGCCGCCCGGCAGCGATTGTGCAATCACTGGTCCGGCGCCGAGCGGAAGCATGGCGAGGCAGGTGGCGAACAGGACGAGGCGGATGAGGGACAACATGTGGCCCCTCATTCGAAAGGGCGGCGGCGATTGCAACCCTCTTGTTGCATTCTGCACCCTCGTACCTCCATGGGGGATCGTACCGGGGCATAAAGCGGCGGAACTCGGAACCGCCAGGTCATTCACTGCCCGTCACGGTTGCGCCCGCAAGAAATATGCGCTTGATACGCGGCAACGCGCAATATTGCGGCTTGCGAAGGAGAGAGCGATGGCCAGCCTAGCCGAACCGGAATCCCGGGTTTCCGACGACGACTTCCGCGAGGAGGTTCAGGACTTCCTGGCGAAGAACTTCCCGCCCGAACTGAAGGGAAAGAGCAACGCTTTATCAGCCCTCGAAGGACCAACCGAGGAAAGCCCGGCGGAACGCGCCTGGCGCGAAGCCATGGGCGCGAAGGGCTGGGGCACGCCCACCTGGCCTGCGGAATATGGCGGCGGCGGGCTGACCCGCCGGCAGACGGCCATATTGAACGAGGAAATGGCCAGGGCAGGCGCGCATAATCCCATCGGCGGCATGGGCGTGATGATGTTCGGCCCCACCTTGCTGGAATATGGCAGCGAGGAACAGAAGCAGGAACATATACCGCCGATCTGCCGCGGCGAAATTCGCTGGTGCCAGGGCTATTCCGAACCCAATGCCGGGTCCGACCTCGCCAATCTGCAGACCATGGCCGAGGACAAGGGCGATCACTACCTCGTCAACGGTCAGAAGACCTGGACCAGCGGCGGGCAATGGGCCGACAAATGCTTCTGCCTGGTGCGGACCGACCGCAGCGACAAGCATCGCGGCATCAGCTTTCTGCTGATCGACATGGATGCCGAAGGCGTCGAAGTCCGCCCGATCCGCATGATCAGCGGCGTCAGCCCATTCTGCGAAACCTTCTTCACCGATGTGAAGGTGCCGAAGGAGAATCTGGTTGGCGAGGAAGGGCAGGGCTGGACCATCGGCAAGCGCCTGCTCCAGCACGAACGCACCAATCTTTCGGGCGGAGGCGCGATGGCCCGCCTGATGGGCGCTTCGCTGGCCGATATCGCGAAGAAATATGTCGAAACGACGGATGATGGCGAAATTGCCGACCGCGTGCTGCGCGACAGGATCGCCGATTTCGAAATCCGCTGGAACGCCTTCCTGCTGACCGCGCGCCGCGCTGGCGAGGAATCGAAGGCTTCGGGCGGCGTTTCGGAAATCAGTTCCGTGCTGAAGAAGCTCGGCACGAAACTGGGCCAGGAGCGCGCCGAACTCGCCATCGAGATCATGGGTTTCCAGGGCCTGGGCTGGGAAGGCGAAGGCTTCACCGAAAGCGAATTGCAGGGAACGCGCGGCTGGCTCTTCGGCAAGGCGACGACCATCTACGGCGGATCGACCGAAGTGCAGAACAACATCATAGCGAAGCGTGTCCTCGGCATGCTCGACCACCAGTAAAGGAGCGATCCCAATGGCCGTTCTCAACGACGAACAGATCATGCTGCGCGACATGGCGCGCGAATGGACGCAGAACGAAAGCCCGGTAACCGAATGGCGCAAGGTGCGCTCCGGCGGTGACGAGCGCGCCTTCGATCCCGCTGCCTTTCGGACGATGGCGGAAATGGGGTGGGCAGGAATCATCATTCCCGAAGACCATGGCGGCAGCGACTTCGGGTGGATGTCGGCAGGCCTCGTGGTGGAGGAACTGGGCAAGACTCTGACGGCCAGCCCGATCGTGGCTTCGACGCTGGCCGCCTCGGCCATCATGCTTGCGGGCAGCGACGAGCAGAAGGCGAAATACCTGCCGAAGCTGGCGAGCGGCGAGATCATCGGCACTCTGGCCGTGGACGACACGCCGCGCCACGACGGCAGGACCGGCGGCACCAGCGCATCGGGCGGCAAGCTGAACGGCACCAAGCCGTTCGTCCACGAAGCGCATGGGGCCGACATCTTCATCGCCGCCACCGACGACGGGCTGTATATTGCCGAGAAGGGCGAAGGCGTCAGCCTGTCCACGCGCAAGCTGGCCGACGCCCGCAGCCATGCCGCCGTGACCTTTGCCGATGCACCGGGTGAAAAGCTGGCGGAGGGGCCGGACGATGCGCTGGACCAGCTGCTCGACCGCGCGCGTATCCTGACCGCCTGCGAAATGCTCGGCATGGCGCAGGCGGTGTTCGACACGACGCTGGATTATCTGAAGCAGCGCGTGCAGTTCAACCAGGTGCTGGCGACCTTCCAGGCCCTGCAGCACCGGATGGCCGACCTGTTCGGCGATCTGGCGATGATGCGGTCGGCGGTGGAGGGCGGATTGCAGGCACTGGATGCAGGTTTCGGCATACCGCGCGCCGCCTGCATGGCGAAGGTCACCGCCAACGACACGCTGCACAAGATCAGCCGCGAGGGGCTGCAATTGCATGGCGGCATCGGCATGACCGACGAATATGACATTGGCTTCTACCTGAAGCGGGCAAGGACGCTGGAGGCCGATTGGGGTTCGAGCGCGATGCTGCGAAACCGCTTCGCCGATATCGGCGGATACTGACGGCCGCCATTCACCGCCCCTTGCCCGCGAGTATCGCAGGCGAGGGGCGGTTGTTTCCGGCCATCAATCTTGGAACAGCGCCGGAAGGTCTTTCTTCAGGATCTTGCCATTGGCGTTCCGGGGCAGCGTGGTGGGCGAAAAGACGATACGGACCGGCACCTTGAACTTCGCCAACCGGCCTGCGACCCATGCCTGCAATTCCGCTTCGCTCGCCTGCCTGCCGGGCGCGAGATGCACGACCGCCGCCGGTTCCTCGCCCAGAACCCGGTCGGGCAGGCCGATCAGCGCCGCGTCGGTAACGGCGGGATGGTCGTAAAGAACATTCTCGACTTCGGAGGAATAGATGTTTTCTCCGCCGCGGATGATCATGTCCTTCGCACGGTCGGCAATGTAGCAGAGGCCGTCCTCGTCCAGCCAGGCCAGGTCGCCCGTGCGGACCCAGCCATCGACAAAGGTTTCCGCCGTGGCTTCGGGCCGGTTCCAGTACCCTTTCACCACCTGCGGCCCGCGTGCCCACAATTCGCCGATCTCGCCTGCTGGCAGTTCCGCGCCTGACGCCGGGTCGGTGATCTTCAGATCGCTGACGGCGACGGGCGGGCCGCAGCTTGCCGGACGGTCTCGGTAATCTTCCGCAGAATGGCCGGTCACCGTGGCCATGGTCTCGGTCATGCCCCAGCCATTGCCGGGCTGGGCACCGAAGGTCTCGGAAATCCGCCGCACCAGTTCGGGCGCGGCCGGAGCGCCGCCATAGGCGATGGTTTCCAGCGAGGAGAGGTCGTAATTCTCCCGCTCGGGATGCTCCAGCATCTGCCAGGCGATGGTCGGCACGCCGCCCGTTACGGCAACGCGCTCCCGCTCGATAATGCGGAACGCTTCCACCGGATCCCATCTGTGCATGAAGATCATCGTATTGCCCGCCGCGATATTGCCCATCAGCCCGGCGGAACAGGCGGTGACGTGAAACAGGGGGATGACGGTCAGATTGGTCCTGGGCTGCGGCAAGGGCAGGGGATCGCCGCGCCGCAGCACTGTCATCGCGCCATTATAGGCGGTGGACATGATATTGGTGCAGAGATTGCGATGGGTGCCGAGCGCTCCCTTCGGATTCCCGGTCGTGCCACTGGTGTAGAAGATCGTCGCATCGTCATCGGGCGCGATGTCGGCGGGCGGCAGATCATGTCCGGGCAGATCGCCATAGTCGTTCGGTTGGCCGATGATATCCTCCAGCCGCACGGCCTCGCCTCTCGGCGCATCGGCTGGCAGGCGGGCTGCGATAATGGTCGCCAGATCCGGGCAGTTCTCACGATGCGGGGCGATCCGCTCCAGCCGTTCCGCGTCGCAGATCAGCAGCTTCGCCCCGGAATCCGACAGCCCGTAAGCAAGTTCCGCCCCGGTCCACCAGCCGTTCAGCGGCACGCAGATGGCGCCGATCGTGGTAATGGCGAAGAAGGCGACCGGCCATTCGGGCAGGTTCCGCATCGCCAGCGCGACACGGTCGCCCTTGCCGGTGCCTCGCCGCCGCAAATCCGCAGCCAGCGCTGCCACGGCGCGGGACCATCCGCCGTAGGTAACCCGCTCGTCCTTATGGATAAGGAATTCGCGATCCCCGTGCGCGCGCCCGATCCCGGCCACATGGCGCAGGGTAGGCGGCGCATTTTTCCAGACGCGAGTGGGGATGCCTCCGATCGAAACCGTTTCCATGGCAAAGCGTGCATCGGGCGCGGTGAGGATGGCTTGGCATTCGCCCCGACTGCGGGCAGGCCAGCCAGCGGGCCGCGACCATTCGGCGTTTCGCGCCGGAGCGGTCTGCGCGCCTGCAGGCTCGATGGTCATTGCAGATGTCCTCCCCCGCAGCAGGATGGTCGTGCTTCGGCTGGCGCAGGCATGCAGGTCATCCTCTTTATCGTTTCATCCAGACTAGGGCCGGGCCGCCGCCGGTTGCAAGCTGAAACGGCAGACCTGCCTGACCGTTTGCAAGGTGCCTTTGCGGCAGCTATGCCCTGTCGTGAAGGCCGCAAACGGCAACGATACAGGGGATGCAGATGTTCGATCTGGCGAAGCCGGAAACGCTGGGGTTTTCCGCCGGGAGGCTGGACCGGATCGCGCCGTTCCTGAGGCAGGCCTATCTCGAAAACGGCAAATTGCCGATGGCGCAACTGCTGGTCGCGCGCGATGGGCAGCCGGTGCATTACACGCGTATCGGCACGATGGGCGAAGGACGCGGCGATCTGCGCGACGATGCGCTGTTCCGCATCGCTTCCATGACCAAGCCGGTCACGTCCATCGCCTTCATGCAGCTGGTTGAACAGTGCAAGGTGGCGCTGGAAGACCCGATCGCGAAAGTGCTGCCCGAATTCGCAGGGCTGGGCGTTTACAATGGCGGCGGCGGCGATGTTCCCTTCGCGCCGACGAGGTCTGCCGGGCCGATCACCTTCGCGCATCTGCTGACGCATATGTCGGGTCTGACCTACGGTTTTCAGAACCGCACCAGCGTGGATGCGGCCTACCGCGAAGCCAATCTCGATCTTGCCTCGCGCTCCCTGACTTCGGATGAATATGCGCGCCGCGTGGCCGAAATCCCGCTGGAGTTCGCTCCTGGCACCAGCTGGAACTACTCCATATCCACCGATGTGCTCGGCATTGCCGTCGAACGCCTGTCCGGCATGGCGCTGGGCGATTATTTCGAGCAGCATATTTTTGCGCCGCTCGGCATGGCCGACACCGCATTTCGCGTGGCGGATGGCGCGGCGGAGCGGCTGGTCGATGCCTATGTCTTTCGCCCCGGCAAAACGCCCCGGATGATCGACCGCGGCCCCGACAGCAAGCTGAACGGCACGGCCAGTTTCCACAGCGGCGGCGGCGGGCTGATCGGCACCATCGCCGATTACCACCGATTCGCTTGCATGCTGCTGGGCGAGGGCACGCTCGACGGGGTGCAGATCGTCAGCCCCAAGACAATGGCGCTGATGACCGCGAACCATCTGCCCGGCGGCAAGGATCTGACGCAAATGTCGCAGAGCCTGTTTTCCGAAGCGAACAACGCCGGGACAGGCTTTGGCCTGGGCTTCGCCATGGTAATCGACCCCGCCCGCACGCTGATCCCCTCCAGCATGGGCGAATTCTACTGGGGCGGCGCATATTCCACCGCCTTCTTCGTCGATCCGCTGGAAAAGATTACCATGGTCTTCATGACGCAGGTGTACCCATCCAGCACCTATCCCATCCGCCGCCAGCTGAAGACGCTGATCTATTCCGCCCTCACCCGCAGCAACGCCTGAAGGAGCCGCCCCGTGACTGCATCCGGACCGATCCGTACCGAGACCCATGACAATGTCCTGGTCATCATTTCCGACAATCCGCCGGTCAACGCATTGGGACAGGCCGTGCGCCAGGGGCTGGCCGACGGCATCGCGGCAGCACTGGCAGACGACGTGATCGAGGCGGTGGTGATCCGCTGCGATGGTCGCACCTTCTTTGCAGGGGCTGACATCACCGAATTCGGCAAGGCTCCTGTCGGCCCCAACCTGCCCGAAGTGTGCGATGCGATCGAGGCGAGCGACAAGCCGGTCGTAGCCGCCATCCACGGCACGGCACTGGGCGGCGGCTGCGAAGTCGCGCTGGCCTGCCATTACCGGATTGCCGTCCCCTCGGCGAAACTGGGCCTTCCCGAGGTGAAGCTGGGCCTGATCCCCGGTGCCGCCGGAACGCAGCGCCTGCCGCGCCTCGTGGGTGCAGAGGCGGCGCTGCCGCTGGTGGTTGGCGGCAATCCGGTTTCCGCGAACAAAGCCGAAAGCATCGGCCTGCTGGACGCTGTCGTGACCGAAGGCAATCTGGAGCAGGATGCCATCGCCTTCGCAAGGTCGAAGATCGGCAAGCCGGTGCCGCGCACCTCGGAACAGGATGCCAACAGGGACGGTGTGGCAAACCCCGCGATCTTCGACGATTTCCGGCAGCAGAATGGCCGCAAGCTGAAGGGCTTCGACGCGCCGGAGGCAGCGATCGCCGCCGTGAAGGCTGCAGGTGAACTGCCCTATGCCGAAGGCGTCGCCAAAGAGCGCGAATTGTTCGGCAAACTGATGGCAGGCACGCAGAGCGCCGCGATGCGCCATTATTTCTTCGCCGAGCGCGCCGCCAACAAGATCGACGATATTCCGGCCGATACGCCGCTGATCGACATCGCCAGGGTCGGCATCATCGGGGCGGGCACGATGGGCGGCGGCATCGCCATGAACTTCCTGTCCGCCGGCATGCCGGTCACGATGCTGGAAATGAAGCAGGACGCGCTCGATCGCGGCACCGGGGTCATGCGGAAGAATTACGAGAACGCGGCCAGGCGCGGGCGGATGAAGCCGGAACAGGTCGATGCCGCCATGGGCCTGCTCTCCACCACTCTCGACTATGCCGACCTTGCCGATTGCGACCTCGTGATCGAGGCCGTCTTCGAGAATATGGACGTGAAGAAGGACGTCTTCGGCAAGTTGGACGCCCATGTGAAACAGGGCGCGATCCTCGCCTCCAACACCAGCTATCTGAACGTGGACGAGATCGCACAAGCGACATCGCGCCCCGGCTATGTGCTGGGCCTGCACTTCTTCTCGCCCGCCAATATCATGAAGCTGCTGGAGATCGTGCGCGGGGCAAAAACTCGCGACGATGTCCTTGCCACGGCAATGAAGCTGGCGAAGAAGATCGGCAAAATCGCGGTCGTTTCCGGTGTTTGCGACGGGTTTATCGGCAACCGGATGCTGTCACCCCGCCAGAAGCAGGCCAATGAACTGGTGATGGAAGGCGCGAATTACTGGGAGGTCGACGAGGTGCTGGTCGATTTCGGATTCCCCATGGGTCCGTTCCAGATGGGCGATCTTGCGGGCCTGGACATCGGTTGGCACCGCGATCCGTCGAAGGTGACGAATGTGCGCGAGGCGCTTTGCGCCGCGGGTCGTTTCGGCCAGAAGACCGGGAAGGGGTTCTACGATTACGATGGCTCGCGCAATCGTACGCCTTCGGATGAAACCAAGGCGATCATCGCCGATTTCGCCGCGAAGGCAGGGCGCGAGCAGCGCGACATCGGGGCCGATGAAATCCTTGAACGTCTGCTTTACCCGATGGTGAACGAAGGGGCGAAGATCCTCGACGAAGGCATGGCGCAGCGGGCGAGCGATATCGATGTCGTCTGGATCAATGGCTATGGCTGGCCGGTATTCACCGGCGGACCGATGTTCTGGGCCGATACCATCGGGCTGGGCAAGGTAGTCGCGGGTCTCGACAAATATGGCCTGGAGGTCAGCGACTATCTGCGCGGCAAGGCGGAGCGCGGCGAGCGACTGACTGCGTAAGGATTGCACGTGCGACGGGATTGCAGCGGGCCGGCTCCTATAAACCGGTCCGCAGTTTCTAATCCGCCGTCTTTCGTGCCGATTTGCGCGCCAGCCGTTCCATTTCGCGGCGCCGCTTCTTTTCCTCCAGCGCCAGCGCATGACCGCGCAGCACGGTGCTGTCGGCCAGAACTGCCCCGCGTTGTCCCAGGGGCGCTTCCGGCCCGATGGTGGAATCCTTGAAGGTCTGCCGTTCGGCCTCGGCATTGACGAGAGCGCCCAGCAGGATCGCATAGGCGGACAGGAACAGCCACATCAGGAATACGACGATCGCCGACAGCGAACCGTAGGTCGCGTTGTAATCCGAGATGAAGGCGACATACATCGAAAATCCGAACGAGACGGCGATGAACAGCAGGGTGGCCAGAACGGCGCCGGGTGTCAGCCAGCGCCACTGCGCGCGTGCGCGGTCCGGCCCGAAGCGCATGATGACGGCGAAGCCCAGGCTGCCGAGCAGGATGGCGAACAGCCAGGTCAAGAGGCTGAACAGGCTCTCGACGCGGGAGCCGATCAGGATCGAGGTCTGCGTCTGCAGCCAGGTAAAAACGCTGCCACTGATCACGCCGACCAGGGCGATGCCGATGGCGCACAGCGTCAGCTGCGCCGCGCGCGTGGTGATCTTGACGATGCCGCGGGTCTCGCTTTCCTCGTTGATGACGTTCAACGCCTTGATCAGGCCGCTGGCCGCCCGCATCCCGCCGTAAATGGCGAAAGCGAGGGCGATAAGCAGCGCGATACCCGTCACGCCCGAACTGGTGGTCACGACTGCAAGCAGCTGATCCTCGATCAGGGTGGCCGCATCGCTCGGCACCACTTCGACCAGCGACCGCATCTGCCGTTCGACCATGCCGACATCGCCGATCAGGCCGTAGATCATCACCGTGCTGGCGATGAGCGGAGTGATGGCGAGAAAGGTGAAGAAGGCAACGCCGCCTGCCAGCAGGTTCAGATTATGGAAGCCCGCCATCATGAAAACGCGCTTCAGGATCTGGACCCATGCGGCGCGCGGAAGCCGCCAGGGCGATTCAGCAATTGCGCCGGGGGTTTCAATAGGCAATGGTGCTTCATTGTCACTACCAGCGGCTGCGCCGTGGTCCGATGGTGCAGGGCAGGTTGAGGGATGCGGCAGGATAGCGTATCTCCGATAGCCTGAGGGGTCTGGAGTTCATGCGGTCGTAATGGGTTTTGCTGTTTCACGCTATGATCTTCTGGCGGGCGCGGGCTATGCGGCGCTGGCCTGTGCTACGCTTGCCTGCTCGAACCCGGCATCCGCGCAGGATGTTTTCGCGGAGCAACAGGATGCTGCAAGCGCTGAGCGTGCGGGGCAAGCCGCTGCTCGGGACGATTTGCAGGCCGACATGGTCATGCCGCCGCCGCCGCCGGCAGATGCGGATTTGCCGGTCATTCCGCCGATCATCGATCTGGAAGAATTTCGCGAAGCGATCCCCGATCTGGATGTCGACGACGATCCCGAACTCGACCGTCCGCTCGAATCCATCGCCGAATTCGAGCGGCGCATGGCGATCGAGGCAGCCGAAGGCGATGCCGAGGCGCTGGCGGAAATCGAACGGGATGATTTGCTGGATGGCCGGGGCGTGCTTCCGCCGCTCGGTACGACGGAAGGCGCGGAGGCTCCGCTTGGCGATCCCGCCCTGGCGGATGGCGACCCGGTGGAAGAGATCGGTGACGCGCCTATCCGCGATGCGGAACTGGCCGCGCCGCTGCCGCCGCTGGGTGAATTCGAGGTGGAGCCGGTCGAGTTCGCCGATGCCGAGGACGGCAGCGACGTTCTCGAGGTGGAATATGCCATCGCGCTGAACGGGCTCGAGGAAGCGGACGAGGCGACGGAAACCGACCTTCGCGGCATTTTCGAAGGTCTGTCCGCGCTTGAGAATGACGATCAGGATGCGGCGAATGTCGCGCAGATCGCCGCGCGGCTGGGCGAAGACAGCGTGCTTCTGAAACGTCTGCTGGCATCGGAAGGCTGGTTTTCGGCCGAGGTGGAAACCCGGGTCGATCGCTCCGACGCGGCCGACGGACAGCCGCTGACGGCGGTTCTCGACGTAATTCCGGGCGAACGCTACGAATTTGCCGAAATCATCCTCGATGCGCCGCCTACCGTGCCCGAAGGGTTGATTGCGGACAATCTGCCGCTGGAGGCAGGTAGCCCGATCGTCGCCGAACGGGTGCAGGCAGCAGAAGCCAATGTCGCCATCGCCCTTCCCCAGCAGGGTTATCCCTTCGCGCAGGTCGGGGAGCGCGACATCCTGCTCGACCCCGAAACCGCCGATGGCGTCTATACCTTGCCCGTCGATCCCGGTGTGCGGGCACGGTTCGGCGGCTTCAGCACCTCCGGAGATCTCGCTTTCGGGGCGGAGCATATCGACACCCTGTCCCGCTTCGAACGGGGCGAGCTGTACGACAGCCGCCTGGTCGACGATCTGCGACAGGCGATGGTCGCCACAGGCCTGTTCAACACCGTGGCCGTCACGGCGGAACCGACCGGAGAGTCGGCCGGGGACGGGACGGAATATGTCACGATTGCCGTGGAGCAGAACGCCGGACCTGCCCGGACGCTGGCCGCAGGCGCAGGTTACGGCACGGGCCAGGGCGTGCGGCTGGAGGGCAGCTGGAGTCACCGCAATCTGTTCCCGCCCGAAGGCGCCTTGATCGTCAACGGGGTTGCAGGCACGCAGGAACAGGGCGCGGGAGTCATCTTCCGCCGGTCCAATGCCGGGCGGCGTGACCGGACATTCTCCGTCTCGGCAGAGGCGCTGCACAGCGATTACGAAGCCTATGAGGCATTTACCGCCCGGCTTGCCACGCGTGTCGCTTACGATTCCACGCCGATCTGGCAGAAGCCGCTGACCTATGCCTATGGCGCGCAATTGCTCGCCACGAATGAAGACGATTTTGACCCCGGGACGGGCGAGCGGGAGCGGCGGACCTTCTTCATCGGCGGGTTGCAGGGACAGGTGGGTTTCGACACCACCGAAAGCCTGCTCAATCCGGTGCAGGGATTCCGCGTCACGGCGCTGGTCGAACCCGAAGGGTCGCTGCAGGACGGCTTCACCCCGTACGTGCGGGCGCGGCTGGATGCCTCCACCTATTACCCTGTCGGTGAATCCTTCGTCATCGCAGGGCGCGTGGCGCTCGGCACCATTCAGGGGATCGACCGCTTCGATCTTGCGCCTTCCCGCCGGTTCTACGGCGGCGGAGGCGGCTCGGTGCGGGGCTTCGGCTATCAGAACCTCGGCCCCAAATCGCTCGAACCCAATCCCGACTTCGATCCCGACGATCCCGAGAATGAGGACGATCCCTTCATCACCCGGCCCATCGGCGGGCGCAGCCTGAACGAAGCGGCCATCGAAGTGCGCTATCGCTTCGGCGATTTCGGGATCGTCGGCTTCGTCGATGCCGGACAGGTGTATGAAGGCACCACGCCGGACTTTTCCGACCTGCGTTTCGGCGCGGGCATCGGCGGACGCTTCTACACCAATTTCGGGCCGCTCCGGCTCGATGTCGCCACCCCGCTCGGCCGGCGGGAAGGTGAGAGCCTGATCGCCGTCTATATCTCGATCGGGCAGGCTTTCTGATGGCCGGGGTTCATGATGACGTGACCCGGTCCGGGCACGATGAAGAACGTGACGACTCCCCGCGCGAACAGGTTGCCCACGCCGATATGGACGATCATGACCCGCGGCAGCGGCCCGGCTGGGGCCGGCGGATCGCCGTGCGGCTTGCCAAGATCGTCGCCTTCGTCATCTTCGGCGTCGTCGCCTTGCTGGCGCTCGTCTATTTCGGACTGAACAGCGGGCCGGGCAAGCGGTTCATCGCCAACCAGATCGCCGGTTACGAATTCGAAAACGGATTGCAGATCGAGATCGATCGCATCGGCGGGTCGATCTACGGCGAGATGATTCTGGAAGGGCTTGCGCTTCGCGATCCCGAGGGCGCCTTCCTGACCTCGCCTGAAGTCGTCGTGGACTGGCGGCCCTTCGCCTTCATCAACGGGCATGTGGACATCAGGTCGGCAACGGCAGAGCGGATGACATTGCTGCGCCTGCCCGAATTCTACGAAGTTCCCGAAACCGACGATCCGCTCCTGCCGGATCTCGACATCGATATAGATAGGCTGGCGATCGACCGTTTCGTCGTGGAACCCGTGGTGACGGGCGAACGGCGGGTGGCGGGGCTGGCCGGCGAGGCGCACATTTCGGACGGCCGCGCGCAAGTGGTCCTGAACGGTGCCACGATTGCAGGTGAAGGTCGTGCCGGCGGCGACGAAATCCGCCTCGTGCTGGACGCGGTGCCGGAAGAGAACCGCCTGGCGCTCGACCTTGCACTCGACGCCCCGGCGGACGGTGTGCTGGCGGCTCTTGCAGGGCTGGACCAGAGCATCGCATTGCGCGTCGGAGGGCGCGGTGACTGGGCCGCATGGAACGGACGGCTGGACGCCGATCTGGGCGGGGAAAGCTTCGCCGATCTCGCGATCATCGCCCGTGACGGCACGTTCACCCTGCGCGGGGCGACGCGGGTTGCGCGCCTTCTGGAAGGTCAGGCTGCCGCCTTGTTCGGGCCGACAACCGCCGTGGATGTGACTTTCACGCCCGAGGAGCGGCGCGTGGAACTGGCCGGAAGCATCGGCAGCGACGCGTTCCGTCTGAATGCGAATGGCGGTGTCGATCTGTCGGACAACAGCTTCGACGGCTTGCGGGTCGGCTTCGTCCTGCTGCGGCCATCGGTATTGGCGGAAAATCTGCGCGGCAGCGGGCTTCGCGGCAATCTGGTGCTGGACGGTGCCTTCACTGCGCCTGAAATCGCCTATTCGCTGAATGCCAATCGCATCCTGTTTGGCGATATCGGGCTGCAGAACCTGCGCGCATCGGGGCAGGCCACGATCAATCCGGACCGGATATTCATTCCCGTCGACGCGCGGATCGACCGCATTACCGGGCTCGACAGCGTGGCCGGCGGGACACTGACGAATGTGCGCCTGAATGGCGACATCGCCATAGAGGGAACGCGCCTGCTGTCCGACAATCTCCGCATTCGTTCCGACCGAATCGATGCCGGGCTGATCCTCCTCGCCGATTTCTCGACCGGGTTGTATACCGGCGCCATCGACGGGCGGATCGACAATTACCGCGTCGACGGGGTCGGTATCTTCGACATCAGCACCGATATCGACCTGCGTAGCGAAGCGCAGGGCTTCGCGCTCGCCGGCCGGGTGAACGTGCGGTCGCGTCTGATCGAGAACGAGGGCGTTCGCGATTTTCTGGGCGGCAATGCGGTGGCTGGCGCGGGTGTGCGCTATGCGCCCGACGGCACGATCTATTTCGACGATCTCGAATTGCGATCGCCGCTGGTTCGCATCACCAGTGGCAGCGGCTCCTATACGCAGGATGGGCGGATCGTTCTGGACGCCCAGGCGGTGACGGAGCAATATGGCGCGGTGGGTGTCAGGGTTCGGGGCACGATTTCCGACCCGGATGCGACGATCACGGCAACCAATCCCGATTTCGGCCTTGGGCTGGCCAATCTGACCGCCAACGTCACCCGGTCCGGCAGCGGCTATCGCCTGACCGCCACGGCGGACACGGATTATGGCCCCCTGACGGCGGATGTCGTCGTCAATGCCGGCGATGTCCTGACACTCGACGTCAACAGCGCCAATCTGGCCGGCGTGAAATTTGCCGGATCGGTCCGGCAGACGCCGGCCGGCCCATTCGCCGGGCGGCTGACGGCCAGCGGACGCGGTTTCGATGGCGTGGTGCGGCTGGACAACGAAGGGCGATACCAGGCCGCCGACCTGAATTTGCGGGCGCGGGACGCGAATTTGCCCGGCCCGGCGCAGCTCGCCATCGGCACGGCCATCATCGACGCGCGCGTGGTCCTTTATGACCAGCCTTATGTCGTCGCCGACGTCCAGCTGGCCGACGCCCGTTATGGCGAAATCGTCATCGCAGCGGCACGCGCCATTGTCGATTATCGTGACGGGCGCGGAAATGCGAAGCTGCTGGCACGGGGCACCAGCGGTGTGCCGTTCCGCATAGCCGCAAATGCCGACCTGCAGCCGCAATTGTGGCGCGCCGCGATCAAGGGGCGGGTTCGCGGTCTCGACTTCGAAACCGCGGGCCCGGCGCGTATCGTGCCAGGCGACGGCACATATCGCCTGCTGCCCACCCGCATCGATTTCGGCAGCGGTAATCTGCGGCTCGCCGGAACCTATGGCGACGGGATAAGGGTGCAGAGCCGCCTCGATTCCCTCGATCTCGACATCGTCAATGCCTTCGTCCCGGGCCTCGGCCTCGACGGCACGGCGACGGGCAGCCTGGATTTCGCACTGCCGGCTTCCGGATCGTTTCCGCGCGCCGACGCCCGCCTGTCGGTTCGTGATTTCACGCGCACGACCGCGGTGTCCGTCAGCCAGTCCGTCGACATCAATTTCGTCGGCAAGCTGCTGGCCGATGGCGGCGATGCAAGGGCCGTGATCCGCCGCAGGGGCAGCGTCATTGGTCGGATGGTCGCCACGCTCAGCCCGCTGCCTCCAGGCGCGGGGCCGTGGAGCGAGCGCCTGCTGCAGGCACCGCTCGGCGGCGGTATCCGCTACAATGGTCCGGCCGATACGTTGTTCTCGCTGGCGGGCCTCGTGGATCAACGCCTGTCCGGCCCGGTCGGCGTGGCGGCGGATTTCGGTTGCCGCGTATCGGACCCCTGCCTGCAGGGGGTCGTCAGGGCGAACCGCCTGACCTATGAAAACCTGACCTACGGCACCCGCCTCACCGATATGAGTGTCAACGCACGTTTCGATGGCGACCGCCTGGAACTCGAACGTCTCTCTGCCGAAGCAGGCAATGGCAGCGTGCGGGCAGCAGGCTTCGTCAGCCTGGCGTCGGACAGCGGCTATCCCATGGATATCAGGGTCGAACTCGACCGGGCACGACTGGCCCGAAGCGACGCCCTGTCCACCGCGGCGACCGGCACCCTGCGTCTGACGAAAGCGGCGGGCCGCGAAGCCTTGCTGGCAGGCGAGCTGCTTCTGCCCGAAACGCGCTACGAGATTATCCGCTCGGGTGCGGCTGAGATCCCCGAACTCACCGGCGTTCGTTTCAAGCCGCCGCGCGGCCCGCAGCGCATTACCGAGAGCGAACCGGAAGAAAGCCTGCCCGGCCTGTTCGAACAATTGCGCCTCGATATCGATCTGGTCGCGCCGGAAGAACTGTACGTATCCGGCATGGGGCTGGAATCCGAATGGAGCGCGGATCTGGCCATCAGCGGCTCGAGTGCAGCCCCGGTCCTGTCGGGCGAGGTGGAGCTGATACGCGGAACGCTCGGTTTTGCCGGACGGTCGTTCGAACTGGAGACGGGCCGACTGGCGTTTACCGGCGGGCGAGAGATCAACCCGACGATCAACATCGTGGCGACCGACGAAATCGAGGACATCACGGTCAATGTGGTCGTGTCCGGACGGGCGCTGAACCCGCAGATCGAATTTACCAGCACGCCCGGTCTGCCGCAGGACGAGATCGTCTCGCGCATCCTGTTCGGCAGTTCGGTGGGCAATCTTTCGGCGGTTCAGGCCGTGCAGCTGGCGGCATCGCTCAATGCGCTGCGCGGGTCGGGCGGCGGGCTGAACCCGCTGGGCAAATTGCGTTCGGCCACCGGTTTCGACCGGCTGCGCATCCTGGGAGCGGACGATACCAGCGGACGCGGCACGGCGCTGGCGGCCGGCAAATATCTGACCGACGACATCTATGTCGAACTGATCACCGATGCACGCGGCTTCACTGCCACGCAGCTGGAAATCGCAATCACGCCGTTCCTTTCGATCCTGACCCAGGCTGGCGGTTCGGGCGGAACGGATGTCAACCTTCGCTATCGCCGGAATTATTGATGCGCGCGGTGGCGGTTCTCATGCTGATGATGCTGACGGGCTGCGAACAGGAAGAGGATTTCGACACCCGGTTCGAGAGGACCAGGGCGGATCTTGAACATCGCTCGGAGATCCTGGAGCGGGACCTCGCTGCGCGCAAGGCGGCGGAAACGGGCGGCACGGCAGAGCAACCCGGCAGCAGCAGCATGGATGGCGCGCGGGCTGCGACAGCGGATTGATCCCGAGGCAGGGACGCTCCTCTCGCCGCTATGCGCAGGCGATCAAACATCCGGTGGAGGGAGGAACCCACCAGATCGCGCATTGACCGCCGGGCCCTGCCTGCGGCATTGGGTGCAGCGATGACCTCCGGCCCCACCGCACCCCCTCCCGAAGATGCAATCGCAGGCGTGTCCGACCTCGGGGAGAATTTCCGCGCGGCCATGCGGCGGCTGGCCAGTGCCGTCGGCGTGCTGACGGTGCGCGGCCCCGACGGTCCGATCGGAATGGCGGCGACCTCGATCACGTCGCTGACCATGGATCCGCCGGCCCTGCTGGTCTGTGTCAATCACAAGGCCGCGCTCCATGCCTGCATGGAGAAGGACGCCCTGTTCTGCGTCAATCTGCTGTCACGGCACCAGAGCGCGATCTCGGCGGCTTTCGGCGGCGGCGCGGCGCATGAGGACCGGTTCCGCCAAGGCAAATGGCACAGCGCCGCCGATGGGCTGCCCCGGCTGGAGGACGCGCAGGCGATCATGATCTGCCGCATCGAGAAGATCGTGCCCTATGGCACCCATTCCATCGTCATCGGCGCGGTGGACGAGGCAGAGGTGAGCGGAGCCATCGCGCCCCTGATCTACCAGGATGGAACTTACCTCTGATCTGAAGTCGCGCAGGCTCGCAAGAGCCGATGGACGGGGCGCGTCCGGCGTTCTAGACATCCCCCAAACAGTCCTGGGGAAACTTGCATGAAAAACAATCCTGCCACGCTTCGCCTGTCGGTGATCGCCGGCCTGCTGCTGGGGTCCAGCAGTTTCGTTCACACCGCCGCAGCGCAGCAGGTGCAGCCTGTCGAGCCGCCGGTGGAAGCGACCGAAGCACCCGAGGACGAGGCGCGTTCGCCCGAAACCCAGGCCGAGAGCCTGCCCGTGCAAACGGGCATCGCCGTGCAACCTGCCGCGCCAACTGCGGCAATGGTGACAGCAGCAGACCCTGCTGCGGACGAAACGGATTGGGACGTCAACAATCCGCGCGGCGCGACCATCCGCCAGGTGCCGATCAGGACCGACGAGGCTAGCTGGATCGACGTCGATGTCAGCCCGGATGGAAGGACGCTCGCGTTCAGCGTGCTTGGCGACATCTACACCATGCCGATATCTGGCGGCACGCCGCGCCGTATCGCCGAAGGGCTGGCGTGGGAGGTGCAGCCGCGCTTCTCGCCCGATGGGCAACGACTCGCCTTCACCTCCGACCGCGGGGGCGGTGACAACATCTGGATCATGAACAGGGACGGCAGCGATGCGCGGCAGGTGACGAAGGAGGATTTCCGCCTGCTGAACCAGCCGAGCTGGAGCCCGGACGGGCGCTTCATCGCGGCCAAGAAGCATTTCACCACCGGGCGCTCGCTCGGCACCGGAGAGATCTGGCTGTATCACGTCAGCGGCGGCGGCGGGGTGCAACTGGTGGAACGCCCCAATGAACAGCACCAGAAGGAACTGGGCGAACCGATCTATTCCGCCGACGGCAGTGCGATCTACTACACCCGCAACAATACCTCCGGCCCGATCTTCGAATATGCGCAGGATTCGACGCAGGGGATCTTCCAGATCGACCGCTACGACCTCGCTAGCGGCGAGATCACGACCGCCGTGGCCGGTTACGGCGGCGCGGTGCGGCCGACGCCTTCGCCTGACGGGCGCCATATCGCATTCGTCCGCCGGGAAGAAGGCCAGTCCAAACTGTTCGTGAAGGACATGCAGACCGGTGCCGAGCGGATGATCTACGGCGACCTGGATCAGGACGTGCAGGAAACCTGGGCGGTTACCGGTGTATATCCGAACATGGACTGGACGCCGGATGGCCGTTCCCTCGTCTTCTGGGCAGGCGGCAAGCTGCGGCGGATCGATGCGGATGGCGGCAACGCGGCCATTATCCCGTTCGCGATCAACGACACGCGCGGCGTGGCGGACGCACCGCACCCGGTCGTGCCCGTCGGCGCGGACAGTTTCACGACGAAGATACCGAAATTCGCCAGCGTCTCGCCCGATGGCGGGCGCGTGGTCTTCGAGACGCTCGGCAAGCTTTACGTCAAACCCATGGCGGGCGGCGAGGCCCGGCGGTTGACCAGCGGCCGCGGGAATGACGAAACGCTCGAACTGTTCTCCAGCTGGAGCCGCGACGGAAACCGCATCGTCTTCGTCCGCTGGACCGACGCAGGACTGGGTGAGATCGTCACTGTCGACGCAAGGGGCGGGGCGGGGCGTGTCGTCACCGCTCAACCGGGCCATTACGGCCTGCCCCGCTTCTCGCCCGATGGCCAAACCATCGCCTTTGAAAAGCGGGCGGGCGGTTATCTGACCGCGCCGGAATATTCGGAAAATCCCGGCGTCTACCGCGTAGCGGCCAGCGGCGGAACGCCCGAACTGGTGGCGCGCGGGCTGGGTTCGCCGCAATTCGGCGCGCGGAACGACCGTATCTTCATGCTCGGCAGCGAGAACGGCAAGCTCCAGCTGGTTTCGGCCGATCTGAACGGAGAGGCACGGCGCATTCATGCACAGGGTGAATTGATCAACGATTTCAAGGTTTCGCCCGATGGGCGCTTCCTCGCCTTCCGGCAGAATTACGAAGCCTTCGCCATGCCCTTGATGCCGGGCGGCCAGGCAGTTTCAGTCGACGCTTCGGGCAGTTCGCTGCCGATAACGAAGGCAAGCGAGGGCGGGGCGGATTATATCGGCTGGTCGCAGGACGGCGCGCGCCTGCACTGGAGCATGGGGCCGCAGCTCTATACCGTCGCCACCGACCGCCTGTTCGCGAGTGCTCCGGCGGCAGGGAACGCGCCGGATTTCACTCCTCCAGCCAGCGGCTTGTCGCTTGCCATGACGCGGCAGGCCGACCGGCACCAGGGCAGCGTGGCGCTGGTTGGCGGGCGCATCCTGACGATGGCTGAAAATGGTGCAAATGGAGAAGTGATCGAGGATGGCGTGATCTTGATCCAGGGCGACCGGATCGCCGCCATCGGGCCGCGCGGGCAGGTGCAGGTGCCTGCCGGTGTGCGGCAGGTCGACGTCACCGGTCGCACGATCATGCCCGGCCTGGTGGACGCGCACGCCCACGGGCCGCAGGGGGTGGACGATCTGGTGCCGCAGCAGAACTGGGCGCTGGTGCAGAACCTGGCGCTCGGCACCACGACAATGCACGACCCCTCCTCATCGTCCAGCCAGATCTTCGCCGCGGCGGAACGGCAGCAGGCGGGCATGATGCTCGCCCCGCGTATCTTTTCCACCGGCGAGATCATCTACGGGGCCAAGGCGCCCGGCGTCTATGCCCAGATCGACGATTACGACGATGCGCTCGCCCATGTCCGCCGGATCAAGGCGCAGGGCGGGATGTCGGTGAAGAATTACAACCAGCCCCGCCGCGAACAGCGCCAGATGGTGGCCCGCGCCGCTGCGGCGGAAAACATGCTGGTAGTGGCGGAAGGCGGATCGCTGTTCGGCATGGACATGAATCTTGTCGCCGACGGCAATTCGACGCTGGAGCATAATATTCCGCTCGACACGTTCTACGCCGATGTCGTGCAGATGTTCGGGCAGAGCCAGACCAGTTACACGCCGACGCTGGTCGTCACCTATGGCGGGCTGGCGGGCGATCCCTATTGGCGGCAGGCGACCGATGTGTGGGAAAACCCGCTGATGGTGCATACGCCGCCGCAGCAATTGCTGGCGGAAACGAGCCGGCGGGTGAAGGCCCCGGAATGGGCCTTTGTCGACGATGACAATGCGCGCGAGGCGAAGAAGCTGGCCGATGCCGGCGTGCTGGTGTCGATCGGCGCGCATGGCCAGCAGCCGGGCATCGCCGCGCATTGGGAATTGTGGAGCTTCGTGCGCGGCGGGATGACGCCGACAGAGGCGCTGCGCGCCGGAACCATCGTGCCTGCCAAATCGCTCGGCATGGCCCGCGATATCGGCAGCCTGGAGGTCGGCAAACTGGCCGATCTGCTGGTGCTCACCGCCGACCCCACCGTAGATATCCGCAACAGCGACGATATCGCGCAGGTGATGCTCGGCGGGCGGCTGTATGACGCGCGCACGATGAACGAGGTGGAGACCGGCGACGCGACGCGCCTGCCCTATTGGTGGGAATGAAATGCGCCGCCTGATTGCCGCGCCGGTTGCGCCCTGAAGGGTGCTTCCAGCGCGGCGCCGAGGGCAATGTCGCGCTGTGCCGCCGCATCGTCCACCCCTATGGTGATCGCCGATCGAGGCGGGCTGTCGCGGAAGGTGCCGTGCAGATGATCCCACAGAGCGATGCCGCTGGACCAGTTGCTGTTCATCTCGCGGCGGCGCTGGCTGTGATGGATGCCATGCATGCGCGGCGTCGTGAGGATCGCGGCAAACCGGCGGTCCCATCCCTTCGGCAGGCGCAGGTTGGAATGGTGGAACAGGATGGAGCCGAAGAAGAAGGCGCGCCAGATGCCCAGACCTTGCGGCCCCACGCCGCTCACCCGCACCTGAACCAGGCGCCACGGAAGCGACACGAGCATGTCGATGAAGTGGAACCGCACGGCTGTCGACATGTCCATATCCGCATCGACATGATGCACCCGGTGAAAGCGCCACAGGAAGGGCAGTTTATGCGTTGCGACATGCCAGAGGTAGAAACCGTAATCCATCGCGAGAAATCCGGCCAGCCGTCCTGCAGGACCGGGGATGACGCCCTCGATGCCGCGCGATCGCTTCCGGTTCCGTTCTGCCACTGCATCGGTCAGCGGCGTTTCATAGGCGGCGATCATCGCCTGGCATAATGCGCCCAGGGCAACATTGCGCGCCATGCGCGGCACCACGGGCCGGGACTGCCGGCGCAGAGGGCGCAGGCGCTCAGCCAGAAACAATCCGCCGATGGCAGCCGCGCCGAACAGGCCGAGCGTCAGTTCCCTCCTTGTGATCATGCGCGTGAAAATGCGCGCTTGCGCCGCCTGCGTCGACCCCTAAACAATCGGAATGTTACAACCGCGCATCGCCCTGTTCGCCCGCTATCCCACTCCGGGCCGATGCAAGACGCGCCTCGTTCCGGCGCTGGGGCCGCAGGGCGCGGCAGACATACACCGGCGATTGGTCGAACGCACGCTGGACACGATACGCGCCAGCGGGCTGCCGTTTACCGTCTGGATCACCGGAGCCGATGCCGGTGCGTTCCATCGCTGGCTGGGGCGTGATGTCAATCTGCAGGAACAGGGGTCAGGCGATCTGGGTGACAGGCTGGCGCGGGTTCCGGCGCCGATGATCCTGCTGGGCGCGGATATTCCGGACCTGACCGCCGAACATCTGCGCCAGGCGGCAGCGGCGCTGCAGCACGCGCCTTTCGTCATCGGGCCTGCCGAGGATGGCGGCTATTACCTGCTCGGCTGCGCGAAGCCTGCGCCTTACCTGTTTGTCGACATGGCGTGGGGCGGCGACACGGTGGCATTGGAAACGCGCCGCAGAATCGCGGCGAGAGGGCTGGACTGCGTCATGCTCGACCCGCGTGCCGATCTTGATCGGCCCGAAGATCTGCCGCGCTGGCCCGATCTGATCCCATGAGCGGAACCGAAGCCTGCACCAGCATCGTCATACCCATGCTGGATGAAGCGGCCGCCCTGCCGCGCCTCGTCCGCGTTCTCGGCGCACTCGATCCGCGCCCGGCGGAGATCATCGTGGTGGATGGCGGCAGCAGCGACGGTAGCGTTCAGTTGGCAAAAGCCGCGGGCTGGAGCGTATTGAGTGCGCCGCGCGGAAGGGCCAGCCAGATCAATGCCGGTGTCGCGGCCGCCCGCAGCCCCCTTGTTTGCGTGCTGCATGCCGACACCATCCCGCCGGACGATTTCATCGCCGTGATTGAGCGCACCCTTGCGGATCGGACAATCGCGCTGGCCGGATTCACGCCAATCATCGCCGGGCCGGACCGGACCCGCTGGGGCACCACCTTCCACAATTGGCTGAAGACCTGGTATGCGCCGCTGCTGGTGCGGCCGCATCTGTTCCTGCGCGGCGTCCGCCTGCTCTTCGGCGATCATGCGATGTTCTTCCGGAGGGAGGATTACCTCGCCGCCGGTGGCTGCGACCCCGGTACGCCTGTAATGGAAGAAGCCGATCTCTGCATCAAAATGGCGGAGCGCGGGCGCGTCAGGCTGGTGGGGAGGGCGGTCCATACCTCCGACCGGCGCATCGCCGCCTGGGGGCCGGTGAAGGCGAACTGGATCTATTTCAAGATCGGGATCCTCTGGGCGTTCGGCGCGCGGTCCCGCCTTGCCGAACATTATCCGGACATAAGGTGAGCTTCTGCCGGAAGGAAATTTTCGGCGATGCAATGATCGATCAGACGGATGAGGTAGTCGTAATTCGTGTCGGGACAGGCGAGGCCGCATACGGCACGAAATCGCGTGTCGTCGAAATGCGGATTCCGCTGGAAATAACTGCTGTAGGCACCTGCCACGCACACGAAAGCCCGCTGTTCGCGCTGCGGCAGCGCACGAGGGTCGAAATCTGCGGCGGGCACCAGTCGCGGCATGTCGAACTGTTCGTAACTGCCGATGGCGCGCGCGAATTCGCTGACCGGAATGGGCGCGCCGGATGTCAGGTGAAAGGTGCCGCCCTGCGCCTGCGCCATGTTTTCGGCCAGAGCCGCCAGCCCGGCGGCAACATGGTCGATCGGCACGAAATCCAGCGTCGCCTCCGGGTCGACCGGCATGGTGCGGATGATGCCCCTGGCGATCATGCGGAACGCGCCGTAGATCGCATCGAAATTGCGGATAGCGCCCGTGGTACTGTCGCCCAGGACGATGGCGGGACGGGCAATGGCGAAGGGCACGCCGCTCGATCGCACTGCTGCTTCTGCAGCAGCCTTGCTCGCCTCGTAATTATTGGCGAAGCGGGTGCCGGGCTGCACGGCCTGCTCCTCGATCACCCCATCGCGCGTGCCGCAGACATAGGCGGTGCTCACATACAGGAAACCTGCGCCCGCCGCTTCGGCAAATGCGAGCGCATGGTTCGTGCCGCCGACATTTATCTGCTGCAATTTATCTTCGGGGGCGTCGAAATGCAATGATGCAGCGCAGTGGATGACGAGATCGAAGCTTGCGGCAGCATGGCCTTGCACCCCCAGTCCTTTTTGCGTCACATCGCCATGCCAGACCCGTGCCACCGCCACGGAACTGCCATCATTTCCGCGAATTTCGGGATTGCGGTGGACCAGCGCGGTGACCTGGTGACCCTTCGCGGTCAGGCGCGCGCATAGCTCTCCGCCGATCAGACCGGCAGCACCGGTCACGAGAATTTTCAGCAAACCAGCGCCCTTTTCATGGTATCGCAGGAGATCGACCAGCGATTTTCATTCACGGCGCCTTTGCCACTGCCTCCGTCGTATGTCAGGGAAGGTCGCACAGATCCGATCCCATTGCAGCCCCGCTTTGCGCCAAGGTATACTTCCATGACGGATTCTACGTGAAATATTCCCACGATGCCATCGTGATCGGTGCCGGATCGGCCGGGCTGACGGCGGCAGGCGGTATCGCCATGTTCGGCCGCAGGGTCGCGCTGATCGAGGCAGGCGAGATGGGCGGGGAATGCCTGAACACCGGCTGCGTGCCGTCCAAGGCGCTGATCGCGGCAGCATCGCGCGCGCATGAAGGCCGCCGGGGAAACGCCGATGCGCCGCGTTTCGGCGTCGCGCTCGGCGAACCGCAAGTGGACTGGCGCGGGGTGCGTGAGCATGTTCACGAAGCGATCGCCACCATCGCGCCGCATGATTCGCAGGAGCGGTTCGAGAATTTGGGCTGCGAAGTCCTGCGCGAGGCCGCGCGTTTCACCGGGCGCAGGCGGCTGCTGGTCGGCAATCGCGAGATTACCGCGCCGCGCATCGTCATCGCGACCGGGTCGAAGCCCTTCCTGCCACCAATCGAAGGTCTGAAGGATGTGCCGTTCCTCACCAACGAGAACCTGTTCGGCATCGACGAACTGCCAAACCATCTGATCATCGTCGGGGCAGGGGCCATCGGGATGGAGATGGCCCAGGCCTTCCGCCGCTTGGGCAGCGAGGTTACCGTCGTGGATCCGGGCGATCCGATGGCTCACGACGATCGCGACGCCGCCGCGCTGGTCGCCGGTGCACTCAAGGCGGAAGGCGTTCGCTTCATCAGGGGCGAGGCCGCCAGCGTCTCGCGCCGGGCAGGCGTGACCCGGCTGACGGTGAAGGACGGGCCGGAACTGGAAGGTTCGCATCTGCTGGTGGCGGCGGGCCGCACCGCCAATATCGGCAGTCTCGAACTGGAGCAGGCGGGCGTTGAATTTGGCAAGGACGGGATCGTCACCGACAGCCGCCGCCGCACTTCGAACAGGGCGATCTACGCCATCGGCGATTGCCGCGCAGGCCCGCGCTTCACCCATGTCTCGGGCTATGAAGGCAGCAATGTCGCACTGGAAATCGCCTTGGGCGTCCCGGCGAAGGTGAATTATGCCGCGCTTCCATGGTGCACCTATACCAGTCCGGAATGCGCGCAGGCAGGCATGACCGAGGCGAAGGCGCGCGAAAAACATGGCGATGCGGTGTCGGTCGTCCGCGAAGATTTCGACCATAACGACCGCGCCGTAACCGAAGGGGACGAGCGGGGTTTTCTGAAAGTCGTGATGAAGGGCCGGAAGGTTCTGGGCGTCACCATCGTCGGCAGGAATGCGGGTGAATTGCTGCTTCCCTGGACCCAGGTGATGACGGGCAAGTCCTCGACCTTCGCGCTGGGTTCGGCGATCATCGCCTATCCCACCCGCAGCGAGATCGCCAAGGCGGCGGCATTCTCGGCCTGGGAGCCGGCGGTATTTGGCGCGGCTCCCCGCAAATGGTCGGCGCTGGTGGCGAAAACACGGCGGATATGGGGATGAATGCAGTCCCCGACCGGATGAGTCCCCGCAGCAGGAGCCGCAAATTGCCCGAAGCCCGGTCGCCCTTCCGGCCGCAGGACGCTGCTCCGCTGAAACCCGGCAAGTTCAGGGATCCGCAGATGACGGCGGACGGCAGCGCCCGCGCCTCTGTGGCGCTGACCGGGCTGGACACGCTGTGGTTCAATACCGGAACCCTGTGCAACCTGGCCTGTGCGAGCTGCTATATCGAAAGCAGTCCGACCAATAACGCGCTGGTCTACATCACAGCCGAGGAGGTGGCGGATTATCTGGACCAGATCGATGTTGTGGGACAGCATGTGCGCGAGATCGGCTTTACGGGAGGGGAGCCGTTCATGAACCCTGCCTTCCCCCTGATGCTGGAAGATGCGCTCAGCCGTGGGTACGAGGTCCTGGTCCTCAGCAATGCGATGAAGCCGATGCGGCGGCACGAAGCCACGCTGCTGCGCCTGCGGGAACAGTTCGGGGCCCGTCTGGTCATGCGTATAAGCCTCGATCATCACACGCAGGCAGTGCATGAGGCGGAACGCGGCCCGGGCAGCTGGAACGTGGCGACGGCCGGATTGCGCTGGCTGTCTGGTAACGGGTTTGCGCTTGCCGTGGCCGGGCGCCTGTTGCCGGGTGAACCGGAGAACGAAGCGCGCCGTGCCTACGCCCGCCTGTTTGCGGATACGGCCATCGCGGTCGATGCCATGGACCCGTCGCGGCTCACCCTGTTCCCTGAAATGGACGAAACCGCCGATGTGCCTGAAATTACCACCGCCTGCTGGTCGATCCTGAACAAGGCGCCGGGCGACGTGATGTGCGCCAGCAGCCGCATGGTCGTACGCCGCAAGGGCGAACCGCGCACCCGCGTCGTGGCCTGCACCCTGCTGCCCTATGCGGAAGGTTTCGACCTTGGCGACACGCTGGCCGAAGCCGCCGAACCGGTCATGCTGAACCATCCGCATTGCGCGCGGTTCTGCGTGCTAGGCGGGGCGAGCTGTTCCGCTTGAAAGGGCCGGGCGCCTGTCAGCGGTCGATAATCTCCGGCGACATCGGTGCCAGCTTCGCCAGGAAGCGGTTCTGCGCAGCGAAGGGCACATCGGCTTCGCGCATGGCGCGTTGCAGATTTTCAACCAGGGCGTTCATGTCGCCCTTCTGGATGCCGAGCGCCGCATGGCTGTCTTGCATGTCACGCCCCGTATAATCGCAGCCGGCGGCCAATATGTAGCAGAACTGTTCGAACAGCGTGCGCCGCAGCCGCACCAGGTCGTGGCTTTCGAAAATGGCGGCGATGCGCGGGTCCGCAAGGTTGATCGCGACCAGCCGATCGGCAATGGCGCGGATGCCTTCCTGTCCGCCGAAGGCCTGCGCCATCCGGTCGCTGACGAAGGGATCGGCCCCTGCATTGGCGTTGGTCACCACGTAAGGATCAACCGGCAATTCGCCTGTCACGGGGTCCGCTTCCACCTGTTCGACGCCGAAGGCTTCGTCCCAGTCGATATTTTCGGGCGCAGCCTGCTGCATCAGCAGGAGAGCGGCGGCTAAGGCGATGACGGACATGAAATTTATCCTAAAAAGCAAGCTGGGCGGAAAACAGCGCCCCGCGCTGATCGTCGAAAGTGGCGATGGAGCCGAGATCGACATTAGCGGGCAGCGTGGCGCTAGGCTGCAACATCCATGACTGGATGAACGGCTATATCCGCGTGGTCGATACGCCCTATGCCGCCAAGACGGATCACAATGGCTATGCCCGCATCGCCGCCGTTCCCTACGGATCGTATGGCCTGACGATATGGCACCCGCGCGCACGGCTGCCGAACGGGGAGATGAAGCGCAAACTCGCCGTGAACAACAGCAGCATCGCGCAGACGGTGCAGATGCGGCTGCGATGATCCCGACGCGGCGGCTTGCCGGCGGGCGCTGGCGTTTCACCTCCCTTTCGCGGCGTATCGCGGTGCTTTACACACTGTTGTTCGGCATCGTGCTCGCAGCCATCATGATGCTGGTCAACCAGGGTATCCAGCGCTTCGCCGAGAATTCCGCTGCACGCGACCTGGCCGCCAATGCGCGGGTATTCGACGAAATCCTTGAACTGAGGGCGCGTCAGATGCGCGGTTCGGCCGATGTTTTGTCACGCGATTTCGGCTTCCGCGAGGCGGTGGCCACCGATGACGCGGCGACGATCGGCAGCGCGCTCGCCAATCTGCAATCGCGGTCCAGTGCCTCGGCGGCGTTCATCGTCGGCCTCGACGGTTCGGTTGCAGGTTCGGGACAATCCGCCCTGACTTCGGCGGAAAGCATGTGGTCGGCGCTGGACGAGGGGCAGGAGCGCGGTGTTATCGAGATCGGCGGCAAGCTGGCCCTGGCGGCCGCATCGCCGGTCGAAGCGCCCGACCTGCTCGGCTGGCTGGTGCTGGCGCAGCCGCTGGATGCAGCGGAGATGGCGCGGCTGGGACGGCTGGCGGCACTGGGCGTGGACGCGAAAGTGCGTGCACGTGGGGCGCTTCCTGGCGCGATCGGAACATTGCCGCTGGGCGAAGTGGCACATCTCGATACAGACGATGAACAGCTCTACCGCGTATCGGCCCTGCCGTCGCTGGCGGAAAATGTCGAACCGCGCCTCGTGCTCAGGCATTCATTGCAGGCGACGCTTGCCGAATATACGAAATTGCGCCTCCTGCTCGGGTTGTTCGCGGGCGTTGGGCTTGCTCTCGTCATCGTGCTGAGCGGCCGCATAGCAGGTTCGATCGCGCGGCCGATCGGCAAGCTGGACCGCGCGGCGCGAGCCATGGGGCAGGGCCGCGCGCGCCGTGTGCCGGTAGACAGCGACGACGAGGTTGGCCGGCTCGCCATCAGCTTCAACCAGATGGTCGACGCCATCGAGGATCGCGAGGAGCGCATCACCCATGTCGCCCTGCATGACGGGCTGACCAATCTGCCCAATCGCAAATTGTTCGTAGAACAGCTGCAATTCGCGCTGGAACGGCGGCATGGCGACGAGAGGATCATGGTCGTCTATGTCGACCTCGACGATTTCAAGGTCGTCAACGACACGCTGGGTCATCCCGTCGGCGATGCGCTGCTCTGCCGCATTGCCGACAATCTGAAGACGTGCATTCCCGATGTCGTCGTAGCCCGGATGGGCGGCGATGAATTCGGCATCATGCTGAACCGGCTGGGGCCGGGGTCCAGCATCCCTGCACTGGCCGACAGTCTGCAGGCATGTTTCGGGCAGGGGATCGAGATCGATGGGCAGCTGGCCGATGCCAGCGCCAGTCTGGGCATCGCGATTGCGCCTGCCGACGGGGTGGATAGCGAAACCCTGATGAAACATGCCGATCTGGCGCTCTATCGCGCCAAGCGGGAAGGCAAGGGCACGCATCATTTCTTCGAAACCGCGCTGGATGAACAGGCGCAGAAGCGCCGCCGCATGGAACTGGACCTGCGCACCGCCATTCGCGAAGGGCAGTTCGAGATGAATTTCCAGCCGCTCTATTCCCCGAAGGAGGACCGGCTGAAAGCGTTCGAGGCCCTGATCCGCTGGCCGCATCCGGAACTGGGAATGATCAGCCCGGCCGAATTCATCCCGCTGGCGGAGGAAACCGGGCTTATCATCCCGATCGGCGAATGGGTATTACGCGAATCCTGCCGCCAGGCTGCGGCCTGGCCCGACGATCTGAGCGTGGCGGTGAATGTCTCGCCAAAACAGTTCACCACACCCAATCTGCCTGCCGTCATCATGCAGGCGCTGACCACTTCGGGACTGGCGCCGCAGCGACTGGAGCTGGAAATTACCGAGAGCATCTTCATCGCCAATGTCGATGCCACGCTGGCGACATTGCACCGGCTGCGCGATCTGGGCGTGCGGATCGCGCTCGATGATTTCGGCACCGGCTATTCCTCGCTCAGCTATCTGCGATCCTTTCCCTTCGACAAGCTGAAGATCGACCAGTCCTTCGTCGACGACCTCCTCTACGGCGGCAATTCGGGGGCGGTGATCCGGGCGATCATCGCGCTGGCCGATGCCCTGGGGATGGAAACGCTGGCCGAAGGGGTGGAAGAGCAGGTGCAGGCCGACATTCTGGCGAAGGAGGGCTGCCGCCAGATCCAGGGCTATCTGCTCAGCCGGCCGATGCATGGCGCCGCCGTGGCGGATTTCATCGGCAGCCTGTATGGTCAAAGCTGGAAGCACAGCAGGCGCGCCTGACGCCGGGCAGGACAGGCGCGGGGGCAGCATGCCTTTGGAAGACGCCACCGGTTCTGCGCCGATCGCCCCCGGCATCTCTTGCGTTTCAGCGGTGAAGCCCGCCAGCAGGTCGTCCATCGCGCGCCGCCCTCTCACCGAACCTTCCGTGCCGCCCACCGAGCGGGGGGCTAACGAAGCGTCAGCAGGCTTCTCTGCGTCCGGCAGCCCGGCGCTGTTCAGGAGGCGATCGACGGGTCAGGTTTGATCGGCCCGGTAGCGATCTTCGCTTCGGCATCGGGGTCGGCGGTGGCAGCCTCTCCATCCGCGCGCTGCTTACGATGCAGCATGTGCCACACCAGCCATGCGGCGATTGCTCCTCCGACGACATTGGCGACGAGTTCGCCGACATAGATCGCCTGCGATCCCCATGTCCCGCGCATCAGCCAGGCGACCGGGAGCATGAACAGGAACACCCGCGCGAAGCTTTGCGCCAGTGCCGCGCCCGCCCTGTCGATGGCATTGAGCGCGCCATTGCCGACGATCAGCAGGCCGTAACCCGCATATCCCCATGCCGCAATGGACAGATATAGTGAAAATTCGCGGATCACCGTGGCATCTTCGGTAAAGAAGGCGGCGAACCATTCGCCCGCCGCGAACAGTACGGCGGCAAGCAGCAGGCCATAGGCAAGGCAGAACAGTCCGGCGAATTTAACCGCGCGTCGCGCCCTGTCCGCACGGCCCGCGCCCCAGTTCTGGCCCACGATCGCGCCGATGGAGCCGGAAAGCCCCAGCAAGGGGACCACCGCGAAGCTCTGCAACCGGCCCGCCGCGCCAAATCCGGCCACTGCGGCCTCTCCCTCAGCCGCGATCAGCGCGGTCAGGACGGAAAGGCCGATCGGGTTGATCGCGTTGGAAAAGGCGGCGGGTGCGGCAACGCGGGCGATGGCACCCGTCGCGGCCCCGAAATCCGCGCGGCGCAGCATGCGCGGGCGGAAGGGCAGATCGGTGCGGCTGAGCATCCATATGCCGAGCACGATGGCGAGCGCCCACCCCGCCAGCGTGGCATAGGCCGCACCCGCGACTCCGAAGCCGCCGATGCCGAATGCGCCCGTAATGAGGATCGGGTCCAGCACCCAGTTCGCCGCGGCATAGGTCACCGAAACGAACGAGGTCTTGCGCGCTTCGCCCTGGCCGCGCAGCACGCCGTTGGTGCCCATCAGCGTCATCTGCAATGGAAAGCCGAGCGCGAATGGCGCCATATAGGTGCGGATCAGCGGCAGCAGATCGTCCGGCGCCTGCATCAGGCGAAACAGCGGATCGAGCAGCGCATAGAGCACGAGGCCCATCACCACTCCACTCGCAATCGCGAACAGGATGCCGAAACTGGCGCGGCGGGCGGCGGCGGCCTGATCTCCGCCGCCGAGCGAGCGTGCGACCACGGAATTGACGCCGACCATCACCCCGACGCCGAGGCTGGACAGCGCCACGGTGATTGGGAAGATGAAGGCGATGGCAGCCAGTTCGCGCGCGCCCAGCTGGCCGATGTAATAGGCGTCGATCAGGCCGATGGACATGATGGCCGCCACGCCGATCACCATCGGCAGCGTCTGCGACACGAGGTGCCCGCCGATGCTGCCGCTTGTCAGCCGGGCATTGTCCTTTGGTTTCGGGTCGGCCATCTGGGCCGATCTCCTAGCGGCATCGCGCCGTCATGTCATGCCGCAACCTCATCCCTTGTCGGGGGCTTTGTCGCAGGCCCCATCGCGAGCCTTGTCGCAGGCCCCATCGCAGGCCTTGTCGCAGGCGCATCCTGCTGCGATAATGCGCGCTAACAAGAAGGCGAGGAGAGAGCCATGGCGACGCAGCTGAAGCATCAGGACAAATGCAGCCCGGAAGAATGGCAGGCCCGGCAGGATCTTGCGGCCTGTTACCGGATTTTCGACCATCTCGGCTGGTCGGAATCGATCTACAACCACATTTCCTTCAAGGTTCCGGGCGAGGACGAGGCATTCCTCATCAACCCTCTCGGGCTGCTCTATGAAGAGGTGACCGCATCCAACCTCGTCAAGATCGACATTCGCGGCAACAAGCTGACCGACAATCCCTGGCCGGTGAACAAGGCTGGCTTCACGCAGCACGCCTATTTCCACGAACACGTTCCCGGCGCGCACGCGATCTGCCACACGCATACGACCGAAACCATGGCGGTATGCAGCAGCGAGGGCGGTTTGCTGCCGACCAATTTCTACGCCTGCAATTTCATCGGCCAGATCGGCTATCACGATTTCGAAGGCGTGACGGTGCGTGCCGAAGAAGGCGAGCGGCTGGTCAAGAACCTCGATGGCAAGCGAATCCTGATGCTGCGCAACCATGGCCCCGTCGTGATGGGGCGCACGATCCCGGAAATGTTCGTACAGACCTGGGCGCTTCAGCGGGCCTGCGAAATACAGTGCATGACGCTGGCGATGGGCAAGCCGCTGCATGTTTCGGACGAGGTGATCGGCGTGCATCAGCGCGATATCGGGCAGGCACAGGCGCCCGGTGGCCCCGGATCTGCCGATTTCGAAGCCTGGAAGCGCAAGATCGACCGTATCGACGACAGCTGGCGCGACTGACCTCTTTGCGCGGGATGCATCGCAGGTGCTGTTCCGGCTTGCAGTCGCATGCGGTATGTGAAAAGCGGCGCGCGGGAAAACACGGAACGCTTGCATGTCCCGCTTCACGCTGAACGAACGGCCGGTCAGCATCGCGCTGGACCCGCAGACACCTCTGCTGCACGCGATTCGCGATGCCGCCAATCTGACCGGCACCAAATATGGCTGCGGCACGGGGGACTGCGGCGCCTGCATGGTCCTGGTGGACGGCGAGGCGCTGCGCAGCTGTCTCATCAACCTCGCTGAAGTGGAGGGACGCTTCGTCACTACAATCGAGGGATTGTCGCGCGACCGTTCGCACCCGGTGCAGCAGGCGCTGGTCGCGCAGCAGGCGATCCAGTGCGGTTTCTGCACCCCCGGCATCGCCATCGCAGCCGCCGCGCTGCTGGCGAAGAATGCGGACCCCGGCGAGGAGGAGATTGCCGCTGCGATCCCCAATCTCTGCCGCTGCGGTGTCTATCCGCGTCTGCTGGAAGCTGTCCGTCAGGCAGGGCGGGTCACGCGCAGGCAGGAAATCATCAGCGCCGCACCGGCACCCGGCATTGCGGCGCAGGATGCGGCCCGTTCCGTGCCCGCGATCACCCCGGTGCCGAATGGCGATGCTGCGGCAGAATGATACGGAACAGAAGATGAAGGAGCCCATGTGATGAAAGCGACCATCTGGCACAATCCACGCTGCGGAACCTCGCGCAATACGCTGGAGATCCTCGAAGCGCGGGATGATGTGAGCGTCGAGATCGTCGAGTACCTCAAGAACCCGCCTTCATCCGCGAAGCTGCGCCAGCTCTATGCCGATGCCGGGATCGCACCGCGCGACGGTCTGAGGCTGCGCGGGACCGATGCCGAGGAGCGCGGCCTGACGACGGCCGATGACGAGACGGTTCTTGCCGCGATGGCGGAAGATCCGGGTTTGATCGAGCGGCCTCTCGTTGAAACGGATAAGGGCGTGCGGCTTTGCCGGCCCAGGGAAAAGGTGCTCGAGATCCTCTAGATATCGCCGCGGGCTTCCAGCACCTCGTCGCTTTCGAGGCTGCGCCAGCCGATCAGCGCGACCACGGCGCAGAAACCGGCGATGATGCCGAAGGCGAGCCACGGCTGCCAGCCATAGATCAGCACGCCGATGCTGGGCGCGAATATGTATGCCGCGCCGTTCACCGAAGCGACCACCCCGCCGATTTGGCCCTGTTCGCTGCGGCTGACGGCGAGCGACGCGCCCGAGGTGAAGCCCGGACGGAACAGCCCGAAACCGAGCGAGGCGACGGAAATGCCGAGGGCGATGGCGTGCAGATCGCCCGCCGCGCCGACCACCAGCGTGCCGATAAATGCCAGCGTCACACCCCATAACGTGGCCGAGCGCGGCCCCATCTTGAGCGTCGGGATCAACCCCCATTGCGCCAGCAGGGTCGCGAAAGCCCCCGCCATCAGGACGATCCCGATCGGGCCGGTGCCTTCGTCAGGCGTGGCGCGCAAGCCCAGCCGGTCAAGGACGAGAAAGCCGACGATGCCCAGCAGGGCCGCCTGCGCATGGCCGCCCAACAGGCCCGCCACGATCCAGGGCCGCAGGCGCCGGTCGCGCCAAGAAAGATTTGGAATGTCGGTAATCGGTGCCGGTTCCCCTTCTGCACGATCGGGCTCCTGTACGCTACGCACGACATTGCTGTTGGAACTGGCGCTGAAGGGTGCGGCCAATACGTCTCCGCGCGCGGCGAAAGTGGGATCGTCGCCGGGCAGGCGCAGGCGCAAGGCGATCAGCACGACTGCCGCAAAGGCCGAGAAGGCGAGGAACGGCCCGACCAGCCCCGGCCCGTCGAACACCAGCAGCGGGGCCAGTGCCGGCCCGATCACGGTGCCGAGGCCGAAGCTGGAGGCGATGAGCGACAAGGCCTTCGTGCGTTCCGATCGCGGCGTGCGGCTGGCGACATAGGCCTGCACGGCGGGCGGGGCGGCCGAACCGAAGCCGCCGTAAAGGCTGCGGGCGGCGGCGAAGAAGATCAGCGTCAGCGTCGCCGAGAGCGCCCCGGCAAGGCCAAACCACAGGATCAGACCGCACAGGGTGAAACTGGCGATGAAGCCAATGAGGCCCAGCGCCATCATCGCCTTGCGCCCGCGCCGGTCGGACCGCCTTGCCCAGAACGGGGCCATGATGACCCAGAGCAGGGCCGACCAGGTATAGGCGGCGCTGATCCACACGTCGGCAACGCCGAGTTCCGTGCCGATGGAGGGCATGACGGACTGCATCGCCGTATTGCCCGCCGCAGTCACCAGCATGACCATGAATAACAGGGCCATGCGTTCGCGGGAAATCGGGCGGGCAGCTCTTCCGCCAGATTCGCCGCTCATGGGCAAGCCGGGTCGAACGGGATCGGGATCGGTAAGGCTGGTCATCTGCAACCGCGCTACGCCGCAAAAGCCGGGCGCGCAACAAGTGATAGGCACTTGCGCCGCTTGCCAAGCAGGGCCGAATTTGCGAGGCGTTCCGGCACATGGCCGGGCCGGCTGGGCGCGGCGCTTGACGAGTATGTTCTTTGACGGGTCACGATAATCTGACGTTGCGCCAGCGGCCTGCCCTTGCAGGGCGAATGAGCCGGATGCTGGGCCAGTGGGGCGTTTTCTTCCGCGGATTCGTGGAACATCCGCGCATGGTCGGCTCGATCATCCCATCATCGGGTTTCACCATCCGCAAGATGCTGGAACCTGTAAAATGGGACGAATGCCGCCTGTTCGTCGAATATGGTCCGGGGGTCGGCACCTTCTGCGCCCCGGTGCTGGAACGGCTGCGTCGTGACGGCAGGCTGATCGTCATCGACACCAACGAACTCTATATCGATTATCTGAACCGCACCATCGACGACAGCCGCTTTCTCGCGGTCCTGGGCTCGGCTGCCGATGTCGAGCTGATCGTGCAGGACGCTGGTTTCGACCATGCCGATTACGTATTGTCGGGATTGCCGTTCTCGACCCTGCCGAACGGCGTCGGCCCCGAAATCGCGGCGGCCACGCACCGGGTTCTCCGGCCCGGCGGAGCCTTCCTGGTCTATCAGTTCTCCGCCGCCGCGCGCGATTTCATGGCGAAACACTTCGCCCATATCGAACAGGGGTTCGAGTTGTGGAACGTGCCGCCCTGCCGCCTGTTCTGGGGCTGGAAAGACGACGCGGCCTGATCGTCAGGAGGCCGGTTGGCGGCGTTCGTCCGCCCGGCCTGCCAACTGCCCGTAAATCGAGACCAATATACCGCTGAACACCACTCCGACCAGCGCACCGAGCAGTCCGTTGACGAGCCCGAGGCCGAATGTAGCGATGTCCGGCCCCGCAAGAGCCAGCGGCAGGCCGAAGATGAAGCCGAGCACGATGCTCAGCACCATATAGGGAATGACCAGCAGGATATAGAAGGCAAGTATTTTCCAGACATGCGGTCTGGTCAGCCGCCAGGAAGCGGCCAGGGCCCTCAGCGGATTGCGCTCCCCCTCCAGCACGATGGCCGGAAGGGTGAGGGACAGCCGAGTCACGACATAGGCCGATATAAGCGCGATGAGGATCGCCAGCAGCAGGTTGAGGCCCGCACTCTCACGAGGTGCGAACAGAGCCGCGATCAGGCCCACGATCGTGAAAATCAGCACAAGGCCGATGATGAAGATCAGAAATGCCGCGACAAGGGTCGGCAGACGGCGGGCTGCCAGCTTCAGCGCCTGTGCGACCGTCGGGCGATCGCCGCCCATCAGCGCCACCATGGCCATATAGGCGATCTGGCCGAGGATGAAGGACAGCAGCCCGAAAGTCACGATCGGCCCCGCCTGTTCGGCAATTGCCGCCGAAATCGCCTCGGCATCGGCACCGGGCGCCGACATCGCGGCGAGATCGGGGGCGGCGACATAGAAGAGAATACCCGGCAGCAGCAGGAACACGCCTGCGATTATCGCCAGGATCTGGAAATTGGCGCGGGTAAGGCCCAGCGCCTCGGTCCACGTCCTGCTCATGTCGAATGTCATCTTGTGCCCCTGTCGCGATCGCGCTCTTGATAAGCGAAGCGGGGCAGGCCACGCAATGCCGATGACCCGATTGACAACCGATAAGATCGAGATCCGGCAGGATCAGGCGCAAGTGCCCTATCGCGAAGCGCTGGCGGAAATGGACGCGCGCAACCGCGCCATCGCCGCCGGCGAGGCGCCTGAAATGATCTGGCTGCTGGAACATCCACCCGTCTATACCGCCGGCACCAGCGCCGCTGCCGACGAGATGCTCGACCCGCGTTTCGAGGTGATCGAGGCAGGGCGCGGCGGGCGTTACACCTATCACGGCCCCGGTCAGCGGATCGGCTATGTCATGCTCGACCTGACGAAAAGGGGACGGGATGTTCGGGGTTTCGTCCATTCGCTGGAAGGCTGGGTCATCGACACGCTGGCCGATCTGGGTGTAGACACCCGCCGTTCACCGGGCAGGATCGGCATCTGGACGGGCGATGCCGGTGCCGAGGCGAAGATCGGTGCCATCGGCGTCAGGGTGCGCCGCTGGGTGACCATGCACGGCTTTTCGGTGAATATCGCGCCCGACCTGTCGCATTTTGCCGGTATCGTGCCCTGCGGTATCGCCGATTTCGGCGTGACGAGCATGGAAAGGCTGGGTATCCGCATCGCCGCCAGCCAGTTCGACGAGGCTCTGCTGGCACGGATGCCCGGCTTTCTCGCGCATCTGCAGGACGGAGAGGGTAAATGAAGCGCATCGTGTGGATCATGCCGGTAGCGGCGACACTTGGGCTGGGGCTGACCCTTTCCGGCTGCAAGGATGAACCCGCCCCCGCGATAAACGGTGGGCAGGGCGCGGAAGGGCAGGTCGCGGGCGGAACCATCAGCGATGCAATGCTGCCGCTGGCGACCGTCCGTTCCGGAAACACCCAATCCGCGCCGGTGACGGGGGGCGATGGCGGCGCCGCTGACGCTGTCCGCAACGGCGCGGAAGCTGGAGATACGGCTGCGGACGAAAGCGGCGCTTCCGAAGAAACCGACGCAGCCGAGGCTGCCGGGGAAGACCCGGCGGCGGAGCAGGAAGCGAATTGAGCTTCCTGCCCCGCAGGCCAGTGGTCAGGGGGCAGGGTTCAGGGTTCAGGGTTCAGGCGGCTTCCTGTTCTTCCAGGGTCGGGTAATCCACATAACCTTCCGCGCCGGGCAGATACCAGCTTTGCGGCACGTTGACGTTCTCCGCCAGATCGGCACCTGCCGCGATGCGCCGGTCGAGATCGGGATTGGAGATGTAGGGCCGGCCGAACGCCACCGCATCGCATTTGCCGGATGCGACATCCGCCGCGGCTTCTTCCGGCGTGTAATCGCTGTTCAGCACCAACGGGCCTGAGAAGATCTCGCGGATCATCGGACTCTGCTTCGGCACCTCGGTCGCGCCGAAGGTTCCGTCGGGTCCGGGTTCGCGCAGCTCGAGGAAGGCAAGTCCGAACTCCTCGATCACGCGGGTGGCCGCGCCGAAGGTGGCGGCGGGGTCGCTGTCGTCGCAGCCCTGCGTCTCGCCATTGGGCGACAGGCGGACGGCCACGCGGTCGGCTCCCCAGACATCGACGAGCGCGGTCAGCACCTCGCGCAGGAAGCGGGTGCGGTTTTCTGCACTGCCGCCATATTCGTCGGTGCGCTTGTTGGTCGAATCGCGCAGGAACTGGTCGACCAGATAGCCATTCGCGCCATGCAGCTGCACCCCGTCGAAGCCCGCTTCCCTGGCATTCACGGCAGCCTGCCGGTAATCGCCGACGACGCGGGCGATTTCCTCCACCGTCAGGGCGCGGGCGGGTTCGTAATCCTTGCGGCCTTCATAGGTATGGGCATGATCGGGCGCCTTGGTCGCCGAAGCCGAAACCGGGGCATCGCCGCCGAGGAAATCGGGGTGGACCAGGCGGCCCATGTGCCACATCTGCAGCATGATGCGCCCGCCCGCATCATGCACGGCCTTCGTGACGTTCTTCCAGCCTGCGACCTGTTCGTCGGTCCAGATGCCGGGAGCGGACGGCCAGCCGAGGCCTTCGCGGCTGATGCCCGTCGCTTCGCTGATGATGAGGCCCGCACCGGCGCGCTGCCGGTAGTAGGTCGCGACCATCTCGTTCGGCACGCCGTCTTGCCCCGAACGTCCACGTGTCAGCGGCGCCATGAGGATCCGGTTCGGTGCCCGGATGGCGCCAAGGTCCAGCGGTTGAAAAAGCGGCTCGTGCATGAAAACTCCCTCGTCTTTTGCATATGCGCCGTCCGGATTTCCGGCCTATGGCGCTTCGATGATTGAAGATGGGTCAGGCGCGCCGGATCGCAACCACGGGTCCGGTTTGCAGTCGGAAAGCATTTCTACGCTCGGCAGCGACACCATGGCGCCGGTTCGGGCGCAGGGCCATGTCGCTGCACCGCCGCCCGGCCCGCGCTGGCTGCTGCTGCTGGCGCTGCTGGCGGGTAATGTCGCCTTGGCCCTCGGTCCGTGGTCGGTGCGTCTGGCGGACAGCGGGCCGGTCGCGGCGGGGTTCTGGCGCCTGTTCCTGGCGGTCCCGTTCCTCGCTTTCTTCGCGCGGCAGAGCGGGCAGAGGCTGGTGCCGGTCCCCCGGGGCGTGTTCCTGGCGATCATCGCGGCCGGTATGGTTTTCGCGCTCGACCTCGCCAGCTGGCACATCGGCATCGCCGCCACCCGGCTCGGCAATGCCACCCTGTTCGGCAATTCGGGCAGCCTCGTGCTGATGATCTGGGGCTTCGTCCTGCTTCGCCGCCTGCCGCGGGGAATGGAATGAGCGGCCATCCTCAGCGCCTTCACGGGCGCGGCGATCCTGTTCGGGCAATCGCTGGAGATCAGCCAGGAGACGCTGGTGGGCGATCTGTTCTGCCTGCTCGCCGGATTGTTCTACGCAGCCTATCTGCTGCTGCTGCAGAACATCCGCCGCACCATGGGCAGCTGGTCGATCCTGACATGGTCCAGCGCAGCCGGCGGGCCGGTGCTGCTGGCCATTGCGCTGCTGCGGGGGGAACCGGTCTGGCCGCAGGACTGGACCCCCATCGTGACGCTGTTCGTGCTGAGCCAGCTGGTGGGGCAGGGTTTGCTGGTTTTCTCGCTGCGGCACTTTTCCCCGCTGATCATCGGCCTTGCCCTGCTGACGCAACCCGCCATCGCCGCGTTGTATGGCTGGGGGTTCTTCGGCGAAGCGGTCGGCGCCCTGGACATGCTCGGCATGGCACTGCTCGGCTGCGCGCTGGTGCTGGCAAAGACGGTCAGCGAGCGAGCTTCTGCGTGAAAATGACGTAGCGCGCTTCCAGATCCACCAGATCGGGGCCGGTGATATTTTCGCGGATCTGTTCGATCAGCCTGTCCCCTGCGCGGGTAATCACCCGGCGGCGGTGCGCGTCATCCAGCATCAGCGAGGCATTGATAAGGGCATCGAAGGTAACGAGCGACGCGATGCGGCTCGTCGCCACCGCGCCGCGCATCGCGCCGAAGCTGCGCTCGATGAAATGGTCGAAATCATCCCTCAGCGGAATCAGCAGATCGTTATTCGGGTCTTCATCCTCGCCATAGCGCACCGCCAGATCGCGCGGGACCAGTTCGGCCACCGCCGCGCCCAGCCAGTGGATAGAGGTGACGGCGGTGAAAGGGTCGTTCACGCCCGGCGACAGGGCGCGCAGGCCGATCTCGACAAGCTCGTCGATCAGGAACTGCAGATCCTGCGACGTGGTGCGCATCGCCCCGAAGGCGAAACAGTCACGCACGTCGTCGTCGGGAAGGTCAAGCGGCTCGTGAAGATCGTCAAGTTCGCGCCAGAAGGCCATGACCATGCCGGGGTGGACGAAATCGCCCGGCCTGACTTCAAGGGCGAGGCGGCCCTTTTCACGCTCCACCAGTTTTCTCAGCCGTTCGTAGTCGACGATCTGGATATAGCCCGTCTGCCTTGCATGGATCGGGCGTCCGTCGCTTTGCTCCAGCTCCACCGCCCCGCGATTGGGCTTGTCGTAGCGGGTCTCGATCTCCTTCAGCAGGCGCGATCCGATACCTTCGAGAACGCTGTTGATGCGGATGGAGGCAGGCACATGATTGAGGAAGAACACCAGCACCATGATCGCCACCGCCATGAACACATAGGCGACCAGCAGCGATAATTGCGGAACGAAGCCCGGCAGCGCGTCCTGCTGCGCCGCAAACAGCGGCGATTCCCCTTCGGCGCGTACATTGCGAAGAATGGTCACCGAATAGACGAAAGTGCCGATGAAGGTGGCGAGGCTGAGCTGATTGCCGCGATCTTCCATGAAATTCGTCAGCAAGCGCGGGCCATAGGTGCCGCTGGCATAGGCAACGGCCGCGATGGTAATGGAAAAGACGGTGGACGCCACGCCGATCATCGAACTGGAGATCACTGTCAGCATGTCGGTCGCGCTTTGCGGGCGCGCGGCGTCGAGCCAGGGCAGCTTCTGGATGGTTTCCGCATAGCCGTTCTTGTCGAGCCACGTGGTCACCAGCGCCAGCACCAGCGCCGACAAGGCGAACAGGGCGGGGAAGAACCAGTAGCTTGCGTTCACGCTCTGCCAGAACGCCTTTAACCTCGTTATCATTTCGCCGCCCCGAGAAGTCCTAAATGCAGCCCCACGGCAGAAGCATGGCGATGGCTGCCCGCCGCCGCAGCCGCCACGGGTTCAGGCCGGTTTGTGGCCAAGGTCGCTGCGCACGCCCAGATCGCCCTGTCCGATAGTGCCGCTCGCCATTTCGAGCATCCGGTCGAGGCTCTGCTTCGCCTTCAGGCGCAGATCTTCCGCAATTTCGATGCGCGGCTCCAGATCGCGCAGCGCGGCATAGAGCTTCTCCATCGTGTTCAGCGCCATATAGGGGCAGATATTGCAATTGCAGTTGCCGTCGGCACCCGGCGCGCCGATGAAGTTCTTGTTTGGCAGCGCCTTTTCCATCTGGTGGATGATATGCGGTTCCGTCGCCACGATCAGCGTGTCGCCCTCGAAAGTGCTCGCGAATTGCAGGATGCCGCTGGTCGATCCGATGTAATCGGCATGTTCGACGATGTGGGCGGGGCATTCGGGATGCGCCGCCACCGGCGCGTCGGGGTGCTGCGCCATCAGCTTCATCAATTCGGTTTCGCTGAAGGCTTCGTGCACGATGCAGACGCCGGGCCACAGCAGCATGTCACGATCGAACTTGCGGTTGAGATAGCCGCCGAGGTGACGGTCCGGCCCGAAGATGATGGGCTGGTCGCGGGGGATCTGTGACAGGATCGTCTCGGCGCTGGAACTCGTCACGATCACGTCGGACAGGGCTTTCACCTCGGTCGAGCAGTTGATGTAGGTCAGCGCGATGTGATCGGGATGGGCGGCGCGGAAGGCTCGGAACTTGTCGGGCGGGCAGGAATCCTCAAGGCTGCACCCTGCATCCATGTCGGGCAGGACGACGATCTTATCCGGGCTGAGGATCTTGGCGGTATCGGCCATGAACTTGACACCGCAGAAGGCGATGACATCGGCATCGGTCGCGGCGGCCTTGCGGCTCAGCTCCAGACTGTCGCCGACGAAATCGGCAATGTCCTGGATCTCGGGCTTCTGGTAATAATGCGCCAGGATGACGGCGTTGCGCTCCTTGCGCAGGCGGTCGATTTCAGCCCTGAGATCGGTGCCGGTGGGAAGTCTGTTCTGAACGCTCATGTCGTCTGCCCTTGCTGCCGCGCCGGGGCGGCCGATGTTTTTGTAACGGCTTGAGCCTAAGGGTCAGGCGAAAATCGCCTACCCGTCAGCCCTCGCGCCATATGTCGCCTGAACGAGCGGCCTGCCCGCGGCGTTCCAGATCGATCAGATGCGCCGTCACGCTCATCCGCGCCGCGGGGATCAGGCGCGGGTCCAGCCCCTTGTACATCTGCGGCACCATATCGGCGGCGCTCTGCGCATTTTCGCCCAGCAGGCGCAATATCTGCCGTTCGCGCTGGCGGCGGTGGCCCATCATCCCGCGCACCAGCTGGCGCGGGTTCTCCACTGCCGGGCCATGGGCGGGGTAATAGATACGGTCTTCGCGCTGCTGCAGCTTCTCCAGGCTGGCCATGTAATCGGCCATGTCGCCATCGGGCGGCACGACCACGCTGGTCGACCAGCCCATCACGTGATCGCCGGTGAACAGCGCGGCGCTTTCCTCCAGCGCGAAACAGAGGTGGTTGGAGACATGGCCGGGCGTGTGCACGGCGCGCAGGGTCCAGTCCGGCCCGGCGATCGCCTCGCCATCCGCAAGTATCCGGTCGGGCGAATAGTCGGTGTCGAACGGCGCATCGGCGCGCGGACCATCGCTTTCGATCGCCAGCGGCGCGCAGCCGATGATCGGCGCGCCGGTGCGGGCGGCCAGCGGCGCGGCGGCGGGCGAATGGTCGCGGTGAGTGTGAGTGCAGGCGATGGCTGTCACGATCCTGCCCTCCAGCGCGCGGACGAGCGCGTCCAGATGCGCTTCATCGGCAGGGCCGGGATCGATCACCGCCACGTCTTCGCCTGCGCCGACGATATAGGTCTGCGTGCCGGTATAGGTGTAGGGCGAGGGATTGGGTGCCAGCACGCGGCGCACCAGCGGCTCCAGCACCTCCACCTCTCCGGTGGGTGCCGACTGTTGCTCGGGTGCGGAAGCGCTTCGGGCCATGGCTTGCATATGGGGTCGAAACTGCGCCATGTCACCCTGTCTCGTCCGGCGAAATCGCCGCAGGGCAGACATTCGCAGGAGTTTCGGAATGACGGGCGACCATATATTGGTGCTGGATGCGGGGACGACATCCACGCGTGCCATGCTGTTCACCGCCGATGGTACGGTTACCGCCAGCGCCAGCCGCGCCCTGTCGCAATTCTATCCCAGGCCAGGCTGGGTCGAACATGATGCACAGCAGTTATGGCAGGAAACGCTGGCCTGCGCGCGTGAGGTGGTGGGCCGGATCGGCGGCGCGGCGAGCGTCGCCGCCATCGGCATCGCCAACCAGCGGGAAACGGTCGTGGCCTGGAACCGCGATACGGGCGAGCCGCTGTCGCGCGCGATCGTCTGGCAGGACCGGCGCACCGCCCGCATGTGTCAGGCCCTGCGCGACGAGGGCTACGAAGCGCTGGTGCAGCAGCGCACCGGATTGCTTCTCGACCCATATTTCTCGGCGACGAAGATGCGCTGGCTGCTAGAGAATGAACCGGCGGTCGCCGCCGCGGCAAGGGACGGGACGCTGGCTTTCGGAACGGTTGAGAGTTGGCTGACATTCCGCCTTTCGAAAGGCCTGCACGTCAGCGATGCCAGCAATGCCAGCCGCACCCTGCTGCTGCCGCTGGACGGCGATGCGCCCGACCCTGGGCTTTGCGCCCTGTTCGGAGTTCCGGAACAGGCGCTGCCCCGCATCTGCGACAATGCCGGCGCGCTGGCGGAGGCCGATGCAGCATGGCTCGGCAGGGCCATACCCGTCACCGGTCTGGCGGGCGACCAGCAGGCGGCGACGATCGGGCAGGCCTGTCTCGATCCGGGCGAGGTCAAGGCGACCTATGGCACGGGTGCCTTCGTGCTGGCGAATATGGGCAGCACGATTCCCCGGTCCTCTCATCGGCTGCTCGGCACCGTGCTGATGCAGCTTGGCGGCAGGCGGACTTATGCGCTGGAAGGATCGGTGTTCGTGGCGGGCAGTCTGATCCAGTGGCTGCGCGATACCCTGGGCCTGATCGACACGGCGGCAGAAACGGAAGACCTCGCCCGTTCGGTGACGAGCAGCGGCGAGGTGACCATTGTTCCTGCTTTGGCCGGGCTGGGCGCACCGCATTGGAATGCCGATGCACGCGGCGTGATCGCGGGACTCAGTTTTTCCAGCGGGCGCGCGCAGATCGTGCGGGCGGCGCTTGAATCCATGGCGCATCAGACATGGGATCTGGCGACCGCCTTCGCCGCCGACGGCGCACGCTGGGCCAATCTGCGGATCGACGGCGGGATGAGCGCGAATGACTGGATGGCGCAGGATCTTGCCGACATGCTCGACCTGCCGGTCGAACGCCCCGAATTCATCGAGACGACAGCCCTGGGCGCTGCCATGCTCGCCGCTTTGGGTTGCGGCTGGTTCTCCGATCTGCCTGCGGCGACGAAGGCGATGCGCGGCGGCGCGGCCCTGTTCACGCCGCAGCTGGATCAGGGGCAGCGGGCAGAGCGGCTGGCGCGCTGGCGCAAGGCGCTGTCGGCAGCCTGACCCGCGGAACGGCGTGCGCCCCGCCAGGCATCGATGCGCCGGCTCAGTTCAGTTGCATCGCCTGGCCCAGACGTTGCTGCATCTTCCACACGGTGCCGCCGCCGCGATGCTGGGGAACGGAGGTTCCGCTCACATCGCCCGGAGCCCGGCGCCATTCTGCATCCAGGCGCGCGATACGCTGGTGCAATCGCCGCGTCTGCGCGATGATTTCCTGCGTTTCAGGCGGCAGGAGAGCGAGGCAGTCCGCATCCGCGAGCCGATCTGCAGGAAGCTTGCCATGGCGGCGCAATTGCGTCTCGCTGATCTCGCCCGCCAGGAATGCACGCTGGTTCAGCAGCCAGGCAAGCACATGCATGGTCCGCGTGGTGGTGCGCAAACCTTCGACGAAATGCGCGATCCTCACCCGGTCGGCATCCTCGCCGGCGGCAGATACGCCGTCACCGGCGGGGTCGATGGTGAAGGCGAGGCGGACCTCGTCGGCCAGAACCAGCGCCTGTGCATAGAGCGTGTTGATGATGGAGCGGGTGATGTCGGACGAGACTGCCATTGCGAATCGCTAGGGAATCGCTGCGAATCGCGCTAGAGTCGAAATGAGAAAATAATGCTCCGGACGTCATCCGTCCTCGGAAGGGCCTGTGCATAAGTCTTTCTATCAGGGGATCGTTCAGGCGATTATGTCCGGCAGCAGAATGTCCGCGACATTGGCGATCTGGTCCTTCAGCCGAAGCTTGCGCTTTTTCAGCCGCATGATCTGCAACTGATCCGGAAAATCCGTCAGGCTCAGCGCATCGATGGCGGCGTCGAGGTCGCGATGTTCGATGCGCAGGGCGTCAAGCTGCTTGCGCAGGGTCTGTTCATCCATGCTCGCGATTCATCCTTCCGGGCATCATGGCTGCAATTCGTCGCTCATGATGCGATGCTCGTCGCTTAAGCATAATTGCGCCCTTCGCAAAGGCGCGATTTCATGGTTCGTCTGTGTTGCGGCGCTTGCCAGCCGGGACATGGCCATTGAGGCGAGTCGCCGCAGAGGCCTGCCAGTCTCGGTGCCCAGGGCGCTGAAGCTGCAGGCTGCTGGTCGAAGCCGAAAAGGAGAAGCCGATGAGCACGTCCCATGTCGAAAGCCTCGAACGCAAACATGCCGGTCTGGAGGCACAATTGCGAATGGAGCAGGGCCGTCCCGACCCCGACACGGCGACTATCCAGCGACTGAAGAAGAACAAGCTTCGCATCAAGGAAGAATTGGCGGCCAATTGACGGCCTGCGTTTCGCAGGGCGCATAACGTGCTATAGGCGGCGGTCATGACAGCCGCCGCCTCAGCCCGTTCGATCCTGACCCAGTTGCACGAGGTGATGGCCAGCCGCATGCATGTGCAGGGCAAGCTGGACCGCGTGGTCGAGATTATCGGCGAAACGCTCGATAGCGAGGTTTGCTCGATCTATCTGCTGCGCGACGGGATGCTGGAACTATTCGCCACGCGCGGGCTGAACCAGGCTGCGGTGCATGTTACCCGCCTTGCCATGGGGGAAGGCCTGTCGGGCACGATCGCCGACCGGATCGAAACGCTGAACCTTGCCGAGGCTAAGGCTCATCCTGACTTCCTCTACCGCCCCGAAACGGGCGAGGAAAAATTCAACAGCTTCGCCGGCGTCCCCATCGTCCACCGCGAACGGGCGGTGGGCACGCTGTGCGTGCAGCATGTCGATCCGCGCCGGTATGAAGATGTCGAGATCGAGGCTTTGCAGACCACCGCGATGGTCCTGTCCGAACTGATCGCCAATGCCGGGCTGGTCGATGACGAGGCGGCGCGGGGGCTGACGGTCGAGCAGACCGGGCCCGCCCTGCTGACCGGTCTGACGCTGGTGAAGGGCGTGGCCTGCGGCGATGCCGTGTTCCACCAGCCGCGGGTCACCATCGACCAGATCGTCGCGGAGGATACCGAGGCCGAGCGGCAACGCGTCTACCGCGCTTTCGACCGGATGCGCGAACAGATCGACAAGATGACCGCGCAGGCTGAATTCGGCGTCGGCGGCGAGCTGGAGGAGGTGCTGCAGACCTACCGGATGTTCGCCTATGACGAGGGCTGGGCGCGGCGAATCAACAGCGCCATTGATTCCGGCCTGACGGCCGAGGCTGCCATCGAGAGGGTGCAGCAGCATACCCGCATGCGGATGCGCGAGATCGACGATCCGCTGCTGGCCAACCGGATGCACGATCTGGAGGATCTGGCCAACCGGCTGCTGCGGATCGTTTCGGGGCAGCTCGGCACCGCCGCGACGCAGGGGCTGCGCCGCGACACCATCCTGATCGCCCGCAATCTCGGCCCTGCCGAACTGCTGGAATATGATCGCCGCCGCCTGAAGGGCGTGCTGCTGGAAGAAGGTTCGCTCACCGCGCATGTGGTCATCGTCGCGCGGGCGATGGGCGTGCCGGTGCTGGGCAGGGTCCGGGGCCTGCGCGGCGTCGTGAACGATGGCGACACCATCCTGCTCGATGCCGACCGTGCCTCTGCCACCGTGCGCCCGGCGCAGCCGATGGCGGAGGATTTCGCCGCCCGCATGGCCGCTTCGCGCCGGAAACAGGCCGCCTATGTCGAATTGCGCGACGTGGAACCGTTCAGCCGCGACGGGCAGCGCGTGCAGGTGATGATGAATGCAGGCCTGCGCGACGACATGCCGAGCCTCGCCTTGACCGGGGCCGACGGCATCGGCCTGTTCCGCACCGAATTCCAGTTCCTGGTTTCCGCCACCCTGCCTCAGCGCGACCGGCAGACGCGGCTCTACCGCGATGTGCTAGATACCGCCGGGGACAAGCCGGTGATCTTCCGCACCGTCGATATCGGCGGCGACAAGGCCGTGCCCTATCTGCGCCCCGGCGCGGCCGAACTGGACGAGAACCCGGCGATGGGCTGGCGGGCGCTGCGCCTGGCGCTGGAGCGTGAGGGTCTGCTGAAGGCGCAGGCGCGCGCGCTGCTGGAAGCTGCCGCAGGCAGGCCGCTGAATGTCATGTTCCCGATGGTGAGCGAGCCGTGGGAATTCGACGCGGCAAAGGCCGTGTTCGAAGATCAGCTCCGCTTCCTGCGCTTGCAGAAGAAAGCTTTGCCCGATCAGATCCGCTATGGCGCGATGCTGGAAGTGCCTGCGCTTGCCGAAGTTCTGGACCAGCTTGCGCCGCGGCTCAGCTTTCTCTCGATCGGCACCAACGATCTGACGCAATTTCTTTTCGCGGCGGATCGCGCCAACCCCAAGCTGGCCGAACGGTACGACTGGCTGAGCATTTCGATCATGCGTTTTCTGAACCGGATCGTGAAGGCCACCGTCCGCTATCCCGTCGATCTGGGCGTGTGCGGGGAAATGGGCGGCCGCAGGCTGGAAGCGCTGGCGCTGCTTGGGCTGGGTATCCGGCGCCTGTCGATCAGCCCCGCTTCGGTGGGGCCGATCAAGGAGCTTGTCCGCAAAGTCGATCTGCCGGAAATAGAGGAGGCGATGGCCGGGTTCATTCACTCTCCACCAGCCGATCTGCGCTCAGCACTGAAGGCGTGGGCGGACGAGCGCGAGATCGAGACGGATTAGCCTCTCCTGCCGCAGCAGCGCCTGTTTCGAACGATGCAGATGCTCGACAGGGATAGCGCCCGCCTCTCGTCTGTGGTTAACAGAAGGCAGGCTGCGCCGGCAGAGACAGAACAGAAGGCTGGCGCGGGGCTAACCGGTGCCGGACGAGCATCTAAACAGGTCCGGGGCAGGGCCAAAGCAGGAATTGCGACGGGAAAACGCATGAAGGACGAGGATACGGGCATTCACGAAACCGCCGCCTATGGCGGGGCCGGAGAGAGGCTGCGCAGCGCGCGCGAAGCTGCCGGGCTGTCGCTGGAGCAGGTCTCCGCCGAGACGCGCATACCCGAACGGCACCTGGCAGTGATCGACAGCGGTAATTTCGATGCGTTACCGGCGCGCACCTATGCCGTTGGCTTCTCGCGATCCTATGCCAAGGTGGTGGGGCTGGACCCCCGCGAAATCACCGACGAGGTGCGGGCGGAACTCGGCCATTCGCGCCCTGCGCAGCAGCAGCGCGCCGCTACGTTCGAACCCGGCGATCCGGCGCGGGTGCCCTCGCGCGGGCTCGCCTTTTTCTCTGTCTTCGCGATCCTGCTGCTGCTGGTCGGCGGGTTCATGTTCTACCGCGCCTATTTCGCGCCAGGCTCCGGCCCTGCGCCGCTGGTCGCCGACGAACCGCAGCTTGCAGGGACGGCATCGGGAGCGGCGGCTGGAGCAGGGGCCGCCGCCCTGCCCACGCCCGAACCGACCGGACCGGTCGTGTTCACTGCGCGCGGCGAAGCCTGGGTCCGCTTCTACGATGGGAATGGTGACGTGCTGATGGAAGGCGTGATGAGCGACGGCGATACCTACACCGTGCCCGCCGATGCAAGCGAACCGCAATTGCGTACCGGACGGCCCGATCTGCTCGACATCAAGGTCGGTGGCCGTGCACTGCCGCGCCTGGCGGAGGAAGATCAGGTCATGTCCGATGTTCCGGTGACTGCAGCGGCGCTGATCGCCCGGAACGACGGTGCCGCGCAGGCTGCGGTGCCGGCTGGCACGGTCGGCGGGATACCGCAGGTGCCTGCTGCGCCAGCCACGCGTGCACCTGCCGCCGGAACTGCGAACTGACCGCGCAATCCGGTCCCGTTCAGCGGGCGTTCGGTGCCGCAGCGCCAAAGCAGGACCGTATCATGGTAAAGGGATGGAGAGGGTAGGATACAATGATGAGCCGACAGTCTGCAAGGAAGACGAATGCGCCAGATTTTCGCCGCACCGTGCTGGGCGGACTGGCGGCGCTGTCCGTCATCGGGACGGCGGTGCCCGCCGCCGCGCAGGACAATGCCGAAACCCGCATCCGCAAGCTGGAGGCGGAGATCAGGGCCTTGCAGCGCAAGGTGTTTCCCGGTGCCGACGGCCGGTATTTCGAGCCCGAGATCACCGGCACTCCGGCACAGCCGACAGGCGTTGCCGCACCTTCCACCACCGCAGTGACGGACATCCTCGCCCGGCTCGACGCCATGGAAGGATCGCTCCAGCGCCTCACCGCCATGAACGAGGAAAATGGCAACGAACTGCGTGAACTCGGCACCCGGCTCGCGGCGCTCGAAGTGACCAGCCGTGCCAATGTGCAGGCGGCGACTGCCGGACCGACCCCGGCAGGCACCCCGGCGGCGGATGCCAATCTCGCTGCCATGAGCGGCGGCGCGTCCGCATCGGCGGCCACGATCGGGTCCGCCACGCCCGCAGCGCGCCCGCCAGTCCCGTCGCCGGCACCGGTGGCAGCACCCAGTGCGGAGCGCCTGGCCGCCGTGCAGGCCATCGCCAAGCCGCAGACGGACGATCCCGGGGATGACGAATATTCCTATGGCTACCGCCTGTGGGATGCGGGCTTCTTTCCCGAGGCGCAGCAGCAGTTGAACCTGTTCGTGGAAAAATATCCCAACCATTCGCGCGTGACCTACGGCCGCAATCTTCTGGGCCGCGCCTATCTCGATGATGGCAAGCCGCGCGAGGCTGCCCCGTGGTTCCTGCGGAACTACCAGGCGGACAAGCAGGCCGCGCGTGCGCCGGACAGCCTGCTGTATCTCGCCCGGGCGATGATCGCCATCGAGGATACCGAGCGCGCATGTATCGCGCTTGCCGAATTTAGCGATACCTACCCTGCCATTGCAGCGGGCCGCCTGTCGGGCGATTACCAGAACAGCCTGGCGCGGGTGAATTGCGATTGACCGAATGCGGCACCCGTCCCGTCCGGCACCTGCTGCGGTAGAGAAATTCGCGGCCGGTCTGGCCGCGCTTTTTCCAGGACCGGGGCGGCTGGGCGTCGCGGTCAGCGGCGGACCGGACAGCATGGCGCTGCTGCTGCTCGCCGACGCGGCGCTGGATGGCGCTGTCGAGGCTGCGACCGTCGATCACGGCTTGCGGCTCGAAAGCGGCGCTGAAGCGGCGCTTGTCGCCGATCTGTGCCGCCAGATGGGCGTAACGCATGAAATCATTCGCGTGGATGTGGCTGCGGGCAATCTGCAATCCGCCGCGCGCATGGCTCGTTACCACGCCTTGAACGCATGGGCCGCCCGGCGCGGGCTTGCCGCGCTCGCCACTGCACACCACGCCGATGATCAGGCCGAAACCCTGCTGATGCGGCTGAACCGGGGCAGCGGCCTTGCCGGCCTTTCCGGCATTCGTGCCACAGGCAGCGCACCGGAAGGGGGCGGGCTGCTCGTCCGGCCCCTGCTGGACTGGCGCAAGGCTGAACTTCTGGAAATTGTCACGACAGCGGGAGTCGATTTCGTCGCAGACCCTTCCAATCAGGACGACCGTTTCGACCGGGTGGCAATGCGCCGAAACCTTGCGGCGGCCGATTGGCTGGACGCGATGGCAATCGCCCGCAGCGCACGCCACCTTGCGGAGGCGGAATGTGCCCTGAATGCCATGATCGGTGGGATCTGGAGCGATGCGGTGACGCATGAGAATGGCGCCTGCATCTACTTTCCCGGCCGTGCACCCGCAGCAGGTCGCGCTTTCATCGACAAGGAGATCATTGGCCGGATCATCGGCAAGGATACGAGCGCCCGTGGCAGCGAGATCGCTCGCGCGGTCGCACGCCTTAGCCGCGGAGAACCGGCAACGCTTGGCGGAAAGCAGGCAGGCGTCACCACCCGTGAAGGCCAGATTGCCTGGAAATTCACTGCGGAGGCACCGCGCCGGGGCAGCTAGATCAGCGCGTCCCCGGTGCCGATCCGCTTGCCGCGCGTGATGATCACCCGGTCGCCCTTGCTGGCAGCGGCGAACAGCTTCGCGGCGAAAGGATCGGGCGTGCCGATGCAGCCGTGACTGGCATAGCCATTCTCGACCTCGGCACCGCCATGGATGGCGATGCCGTCCCAGGTCAGCCGCAATGTCCAGGGCATCGGCGCATTATTGTATTTCTCGGAAACATTATGGCGTTCCTTGGTCAGGATGGGGAAGCTGCCGAGCGGCGTCGGATGCTCCTGCGTGCCCAACATCACTGCGGTCGCGCCGATCTCATAACCGCCGCGAAAGACCGAAAGCACCCGCGCATCCAGATCCACGGTCATGATCAGGGGCCCGTCCGGCACACCTGCCTCGTCCCAATGCCACTCACCATAACGGATCGGCCCCTTTATCGGCAGGACGCGTTTAATGACGAGCGAATTCGCTGCGGCGCTTTCTGCAGCCGGCGCCGGTTCGGCGGTCGGCGCATCCGTGTTCGGGGCCACAGCGTCCGCGGCAAATGCCCGTTCGGCCGGTGCAGGATCAGGCGAAGGTGCAGGCGAGGGGTTGCGCGCGGACAAGGCGAACCCGCCAACGGTAAGCCCGATCAGGGCGGTCGTTCCGCCGATCCATCGCATCATCGCATCCATAGTGCCTATATGCCCGAACCGGCGAATGGTGCCAACTGGTGGCGGGCTAAGTCCCTTATCGGGACAGATCCACGCCGTTCGTTACACCCTCAGCCATGCGCGCCGAACAGATTGGCGATAGCGGTCGAAATTCGCAGGTTCAACGCCTGTGCGCGTTCGAGCGGGTCGATATAGACCCTGCAAATCGTCGCATATCCCTCGCCCGGCCCGTCGGGATAATCGCTTGGTTCGTCCACGGCAAAATCCTCGGGCTGCGGAAAGCTGGTCGGATAGGCGCGGCGCAACTGGGCGAGTGCATCGTCGATGCGAAGGGTAAACACCATCTCGAGCACGTCTTCGCGGCTGATGTCGTTCGCGCGCGAGAATGAGGGAATGGATACCGCCTTCAGAAACATGTGCTGCATCAGCGCAAGGCGCAAAGCCTGCAACACGCCGATCTGACGCCGGATGGTTTCGCGGTTCTCCAGCGGAGCTTCGTCGGGCAGCAGGGCGAACAGGCGGTGCAGTTTGAGGGCATCGATACGCAACCGGCTGGCGAGGCGGCGAAAAACGCCGGTGCGGTCGTCCTGCACCAGATATTCCGCAAGCGCCTGGCAAGCGGCCGATACGCCTGCCTCGTCACCGCGATAGGGGCGACTGGCCCAGAAGGCCGAATTGAACAATTCGCCATAGGCGGCCACGGTCTTGATGCTGGCCAGCGCATTGCTGGCGCGGACATAGCGCATGATCTGCCGCCCGCGTTCGCTGCCAGACAGCAATTCGGCGATTTCTTCGTAATGACCGTCCGCCGCGCTGCCGATGCCTGCGATGATGTTCACCGGATAGCCGAGCTGCTGCAGGATGGCATTGTGTGGTATGGCGCGGATCTGGCGCAAATTCATGTCCCGGTCCGCCGACAGGTCGGACTGGCGGCGCGATTGTCGGCTGCCGGTGGTGTTCAGCAGGCCCAGCCCGAAAGCGGTGATCGCGCGGCTGTAGATGCGGCTTTCCAAATGGCCGCGCTGATGCGATCTGATCGCGCGATAGAAGTCGAGGCTGAGGGCGGTCTGCTGATAGAAGGGATCGGCCGGGGCCTGCCCGTTGGTTTCGGCAGGTCGCAATTCGGCGATCCGCGTCAGCGTGGCGAGGGCGAGCTCCGGCGTGGCGAAGAACAGATAGCCGTCGCCGCCCTGGAAGCTGGCTTCGGGTTCGATCCTGATCCCGGCGCGCAGGAACCGCCGCCTTGCCCAGTGGCTGAGCGGCCACGCCAGGCGGTCCGCGAAGCCGCCCGGATGCGCCCCGCGGCCCATGCCTTCGCCATGCGTGTTGAAGATGAGGGCGGCCACGTCGGTGAGGCCATTGTCCGCCATTGCTGCAGCCATGCGCCCCTGCAACCGTTCGATCGAGAGGCTGGCCGGCACCTGCCCCACGAAACGGCCGGCATCGGAGAAGCCCGTCTGAATGGCGATGCGGCCACGGCGGCGGGCATAGGTCTGGAAACAGGGTTCGGCGATCAGCGAATCGAGCAGCCGCCCGCCATGTTCGAGCGCCGTTTCGGTTTCGAACAGCGGCGAAACGTCGACCTTGTCCTCGATCCCGAACAGACGGGCGAAATACAGCGCGGCAAGAACGGTCGAGGGCTGTTCGCATTCCGCGATCAGCATGCGGATAGGCGCGTCGCGGTCCACATGGTTCAATATCTGCGCCATGACCAGAAACTGCCGGATGGCGGTGCTGCTTTCGACGGCGAGGGCGGCGAAGTTCACTCTCAGCGGCTCCACGCTTTCCAGCAGGTCGCGCAGAACCGCCATGGCCCCCTGGCTGGCGAGGTCGAGCAGATTGTCCGGATCGATCCTGCGGCGGATGGCATTGTGCAACTGGCTGGAGTTCACGCGGAAATGGATGCGCCCCATACCAAGCCCATCGGCGCGCATCGCGGCTGCGAGTACCTTTAAGTCTTCGCTGTTGCAGCTTTCCGCGGCAGCTTCCGCCTCCAGCCTTTCGATGATCGGGGCAAGGCTCAACAATTTGCGCGGATCGCTTGCCGTCAGCCGGTTGGCAGCCCGTGACAATGCGGCCGGGTCGGACAGATCGGCGGTGAAATCATCCGCCCGCTGCCGTGTATAGCCCGCCGCCGCGCGCAATTCGCCGAGCAGGGGATGCGCCGGATCGATGCCTTTCAACCGGGTGCAGTAGCGTTCGAGCCGCTCCGCCTTTTCGGTGAGGCGAAAGCCGATGGAGGTGTGCCATTTGATGTCGGTCCGACCGTCCATGTCGTAACCGACCCAGCTCGCAAACCGGAAGGGCAGCGGCGCGAAATCGTGCCATTCGTCCGGCCATCGCTGCCGCGCTTGGGCAAGGACATTGCCGACGATCCGGTCGCGCGCATCCTGTGCATTTGCAATGGCGCGCATCGCGCGGCCATGTTCGTAGGCGAGGGTGATATCCGGGCGTTCGCTTGCCGCGCTGCAGGCCTCGTTCCCGATCTCGTCCAGGCTGCTTGCGGCGCGGGCCACGGCATCCGATTGATCGGGAGTGAGGAGAAACGTGGGGTGAGCCGTCAACACGGCGTGCAGCAGGGGCTGTTCCCACTGTCTGCGGAAGGAGGCGAAATCCTCGGCACTTTCGCCCTCTTCGCAGGTAATCACCGCATCGTTGGTGGCGGGATCGACAGGCGAGACCAATCGTCGCAGCCGTCCCGCGCGGCTCTGCAAGGCATCGCATTCCAGTTCGGCGATCAGGCTTTCAATCGTGTCCAGTCCGATTTCGCCTGATTCCAGCGCGCGCGACAGGTCGAGCGAAAGCTGGAAGACCGGGTTGAACAGCGGTGTTTCGCGCGTTCTTTCATGCAAAGCCTGCAGCCGGTCATTCAACCCCGCGACGGTCTTCACCTTGCATCTCCTGTAACCGCCGCGGCATTGCGGGCGAGGGCGGCGACGTGATCGCCGTCGACATCCTCGTCTGCTGCATAGCGGGGTGCAACCCAGCTGCCGCCGACGCAAAGCACGGGATCGAGCGCCAGCCAGTCGGGCGCATTGCGCAGCGAAATTCCCCCCGTGGGGCAAAAGCGGCACTGGCCGAATGGTGCAGCCAGCGCCTTCAGCGCGAGCAGTCCGCCTGCCGCGACGGCCGGGAAGAACTTGAAATGGTTCAGCCCCTTGTCCAGCCCGCGCATGATATCGCCGGCGGTGGCGATGCCGGGAAGAAACGGAATGGCTGCCTCGGCACATGCATCGGCAAGATCGTCCGTCAGCCCCGGTGAGACGATAAATTCGCTGCCGGCATCGAGTGCGGTGGCAAGGTCCGCAGGATTGGTGACGGTGCCCGCGCCGACGATCGCACCCTTCACCTGCTTCATGGCCCGGATCGCGTCTCGTGCCGCCGCCGTCCGCAATGTGACCTCCAGCACTCGAAGTCCGCCAGCGACCAGAGCCTCTGCCAGTGGAACGGCGTGGCGCACATCGTCGATCACGATGACCGGGATGACGGGCGCGGTCCGCATGATGGTTTCGATCGGCTTCATGCACAGGCCTCCGGATGTTGGATGCAGAATGCCGCCGCCGCGCCGGTCAGCCCCGGCTGCGGGTGGGCGACCAGTTTGACGGGAATGCTTCTCATCAGATCGGCATAACGCCCCTTGGCGCTGAAACGTGCGGCAAAGCCGGGCGATTGCAGCATCTTGCACAGGCGCAGGCCCAATCCGCCGGCGATGGCGACACCGCCCCATCCCCCTTGCGTGAGCGCCACGTCTCCCGCGATACTCCCCAGGATCATGCAGAACCTGTCCACGGCGGCCGCAGCCAGATCGTCGGAACCCTCCAGACCGCGGTTCCAGATCTCGACATCGCTCAGATCGAAAGGCGTGGCACCTTCGCGCTTCGCAAGCACCTTGCAGATATCGACGATGGCGGGGCCGGATGCCACTCGTTCGGCGGAAACGCGATCGTACCGCCGGCGCAGATGGGCCAGTAGGGCGTCGTCTACATCATCGACCGGCGCGAAATCGACGTGACCGCCTTCACTCGCCTGCACATGATAGCCGCCATGCCCGTCGCGATGAAGATGCGCCACGCCAAGCCCGGTGCCGGGGCCGAGCACGCTGATCGTGCCTTCCCCGGCGAAGCATTGCTCCGGTCCGGCCAGATGCACCAGATCGGCATCTTCCGCGCGCGCGGCATGATGCGCGATGGCGGCAAAATCGTTGAGGATCGTCAGGCGCTTCATACCGCTATCGTCGCGCAGGGTGTTCAGCGCGATCGTCCAGTCGTTGTTGGTGAAGCTGATGATGTTTCCGGTGACCGACCCAGCAACGGCCAAGGCGAGGCTGTTGGGAAGCGTTCCGCCGCAGCTTTTGCGGAACTCTTCCCAGGCATCTTCGAAACGCACATGTTCCTGCGTTGCGAATGTCGCCACGTCACCCAGCGCAACGTCGCCGCCGCTCGCTATATCGGCAAGGGCGAAACGGGCATGGGTGCCGCCGATATCGCCGCAGATGATCTGCATGGCCGTCCTTACAGTCCTGCCGCGGAAAGCATGGCTGAGCCGCCGCGTTCCGCCTCATCCGCAAACTGCCGAAACATGGCGAACAATTCGCGGCCCATCCCGCTTTCCGCTTCGTCCATCGATGCAGGCTGCCGCTGCGAAAGGTCGGCGGTGGTGGAAAGGGTTCCGGCGGTGGCGCTCAGCCGCACGATATCGCCATCGCGCAACCGGGACAATGGCCCGCCGCCCAGCGCTTCGGGCGAGCAGTGAATGGCCGCAGGCACCTTGCCGCTGGCCCCGGACATGCGCCCGTCGGTGACCAGCGCGACCCGGTAGCCGCGATCCTGCAGCACGCCCAGTACGGGCGTCAGCTTGTGCAGTTCGGGCATGCCATTGGCGCGCGGCCCCTGGAAGCGCAAGACCACCACTACGTCGCGGTCGAGTTCGCCTGCTGCGAAGGCTTTCGCCACGGATTTTTGCGTCTGGAATATCCGGCAAGGCGCCTCGATGGTCCAGCGGCCTTCCTCCACCGCGCTGGTCTTGAAGGTCGCACGGCCGAGATTGCCCTGCACCAGCCGCATTCCGCCGTCGCGCTGGAAAGGCGCGGACACCGGGCGGAGCATGGTGTCGTCCCCGCTTTCGCCAACTTCGCGCCATTCGAGGGCGCCGTCCTCGTTCAGACCGGGCTCGCGCGAATAGGCGTTGAGGCCATCGCCGCCGACGGTCAGTATGTCAGGGTGGGCAAAGCCCGCATCCAGCAATTCGCCGATGACATAGCCCATGCCGCCCGCATCGTGGAAATGGTTCACGTCGCCAGCGCCATTGGGATAGACGCGCGTGAGCAGCGGCACGGCGCTGGACAATTCGGCAAGGTCGTCCCAGTCGATGACGATGCCGGCGGCACGGGCCATGGCCGGAATATGGATGGCGTGGTTGGTGGACCCGCCGGTCGCCAGCAGCCCGATGGCTGCATTGACGATGGCCTTTTCATCGATGCAGCGGAACAGCGGACGGTAATTATCGCCCGCGCGTCCGTTCTCCAGCACGCGGTGCACCGCCGCCCGGTCGAGCGCCTGCCGCAGTTTCGTTCCCGGCTGGATGAAGGCGGCACCGGGAATATGCAGGCCCATCATCTCCATCATCATCTGGTTGGAATTGGCGGTGCCATAGAAGGTGCAGGTGCCCGGCGAGTGATAGGAACCCGCTTCGCTCGCCAGCAATTCCGCACGTCCGACCTTGCCTTCGGCATAAAGCTGGCGGACTCGCTGTTTTTCCTTGTTGGGAATGCCGGTCGGCATCGGCCCGCTCGGTACGAATATGGCGGGCAGATGGCCGAAACGCAGTGCGCCGATCAGTAGCCCCGGTACGATCTTGTCGCAGATGCCCAGCAGCGCCACCCCGTCGAAAACAGCGTGGCTCAGGGCGACGGCGGTGCTCATCGCAATGACATCGCGGCTGAACAGCGACAGTTCCATGCCGGTTTGCCCCTGTGTCACGCCGTCGCACATCGCCGGGGTGCCACCTGCCACCTGCGCCGTCGCCCCGAGTTCACGCGCGTAGATCTTCATCCTGTCAGGATAGCGGCCATAGGGCTGATGCGCCGACAGCATGTCGTTATAGGCGGTGACGATGCCAAGGTTCGGCCCGCGATGCGCCATCAGCGCGGCCTGGTCTTCCTCCGCCCCGGCATAGGCATGGGCGAGGTTGGAACATGACACGGTGGAACGATCGGGTGTCTCGTCAGCCGCGCGCTGCATCAAATCCACATAGGCGCGGCGGGTGGGCGCAGATCTTTCCGCAATCCGCCGCGTCACGCGGTGGATGGTATCGTGAAGGCTCGTCATGCCTGACCTTTCCTATTCATGCCAGCTGACCCCGTCGCGTTCGGCGAGCGCGATGGCGGCGCTCGGTCCCCAGCTTCCGGCGGTGTAATTCTTCAGCCGAATCGATTCGGCATTCCACAAGGCGCGGATCGCATCCACCCAGGCCCATTGCGCCTCCACCTCGTCGCGCCGGACGAACAGCGTCTGATCGCCTTCGATCAGATCGAGCAGCAGCCGTTCGTAGGCAATGCGGCGGTGTGTTCCGGTAAAGGCATCGGGCATGGCGATGTCGAGCGGGACGGACCGCAGCCGAATGCCGTCCCGGTCCAGCCCCGGCATCTTGGCCATCAGGCAGAGCTGGATATTCTCTTCCGGCTGGATGCCGATGACGAGGCGGTTGGGTTGCAGCCTGGCACCCGCCTTCGGATTATGGTCGCCTTCGAAAATCGAATGGGGAACGCAGCGAAACTGCACCACGATTTCGGTCACGCGTTCCGGCAGGCGTTTGCCGGTCCGCAGATAGAAGGGAACGCCTTTCCAGCGCCAATTATCGACATGCGCCTTCAGGGCAATGAAGGTTTCAGTATCGGATTCGCCCTCCAGTTCATCGTCATAGCCCGGCACCGCCTGACCCTCGATCGCTCCGGCCGTATATTGGCCCCTGACCGTCTGCCCGGCCGCGACCTGCCGCAATGCCCGCAGCACCTTGACCTTCTCGTCCCGGATAGCGGTCGCATCGAAGTGGATCGGCGGCTCCATCGCGACCAGTGCGAGCAGTTGCAACATGTGGTTCTGCACCATGTCGCGCAGCGCGCCGGTACCGTCGTAGAAACCGACCCGTCCTTCTAGGCCGACGGTTTCCGCCACGGTGATCTGCACATGGTCGATATGCGCGGCATTCCACAGCGGTTCGAACATGATATTGGCGAAGCGCAGCGCCAGCAGGTTCTGGACGGTTTCCTTGCCGAGGTAGTGATCGATGCGGAAGATCGCGCTTTCCTCGAATGCCGATGCCACTGCATCGTTGATCTCTTCGCTGCTGGCGAGGTCCGTGCCGAGGGGCTTTTCCAGGCCGATCCGCACATTGCCTTCGGTCAGGCCGGAATGGCGCAGGCCCCTGATCGTGGGTTCGAACAGGGCTGGAGCGGTGGAAAGAAAGATTGCCAGTCCGCCGCTTGCATCATCTCCGCCGCGCCTGCCGATCCTGTCGGCCAGTTCTTCGAAACCTTCGAGGGTCGTTGCATCGAGAGGTTGATAGGACAACCGGCCCAGGAAAGCGTCCATGCTGCCGCGCCGGTCGGCGGGCAGATGCTGTTCCAGCGCTTCCCGTGCCAGATCGCGATATTCCGCATCGCTGAGTTGCGACCGCGCGGTTCCGACAATCCGCAGGTTCTTGTCGAGCAGCCCGTCCGCATTGAGGGCGCAGAGCGAGGGCAGCAACATGCGGCGCGCCAGATCGCCCGTCGCGCCGAACAGCAGCAGGCGGTCGGCCACGAACGCAGCGGCTCTATCCTGCGGCATCACCTGGCCCCGTGAGTGTTTCTGCCCGCAAGCGGCCGGATCCCGCTTGCAGAAGCAGCGCGGGTAAGGATGGCAGGCTCAGTCAACCTGTTTTACCTCCACCGATTTCTCGAGGAACCGGGTGGGGCCGAAACTGGTCATGAAGCTGACATCGGCCGCATCCCTGCCGACACCGATCTTCACGATGTCCTCGGCGTGAGCCATCCCGGTCGCATCCACGAGATACCATGCGCCGCCGCCGGGCGTGGTGCGGTCCTGCAGGAAGACTTCGGCGACCGCGTGGAAGTCGGGTGGGGTTACGCCGGGGGCGAAGCAGCTGACGAAGCGCGCCGGAATGGCCGAGGCGCGGGCCAGGGCCACCATGACATGGGCGTAATCACGGCAGATACCGCGCCGTTCGACGAAACTGTCCACCGCGGTCGTCGCCGCCGTGGAGGCACCCGGTACATAGCTGAAATGCGCCGCCACCCAATCGTGCATGGCGACGATGTGTTCGCCGCCGGAAAGCTCGCCGAATTCATCATTCACGAAGCTCTGCAAGCGGTCCGACTGGCAGTAGCGCGAATCGAACAGATATTTCACCGTCTCGCCCGGCAGATCATGCGGTTCGATCCGGTGCAGCGGCGCAAGGTCGGTCAGAAGGCGCTGCACCATCACCTCGGCGGAATAGGTGATATCGAAGCGACCTTCGCTGCGGATCCAGATGCGTTCGCCGATATTGTCCTGCGCGGGAACGCGCGCGCAATGATCGTTCGCCGCAAAGGTCGTTTCGCAGGAGACGATATCCTGCTCGGGAATATCCGCAGCCTCGAACTGGAGCAGGACGTCGGCAGGCTCGTCGGCGGTATAGGAGAATGTCAAATCTATTTTTATGGTCATGGCGGGTGAACGGCGGACTGCGGCGAATGTTTCTGCCAGTGACAAGTTAGCGGCGAGAAAGCGGCGGTTTTGCCGATGATGGTGGCGAAATTGCCCACCGGTGCCCATGTGTTTCGACATGATGCGCCAGGGCAATCTGTTCGCGAATGGAAGCGGCGGCGCGCCGCCCTTAGCCGGCCTGCGGCTGGTGGAAGATGCGATCACGGCACGGATGGAAGCCGGACTGGCCGACAGGATCGACGCCGCGCCCCTTGCTCCGTTCAGGTTCCAGCGGTGGGAGGGCAAGCGGCTGACGGCGCATTACGGGCGGGCTTATGATCATGAAAAGGGCGTGCAGGTCGAAGCCGATCCGCTGCCGGGCTGGCTGCTGGAGCTGCGCGCAACGCTCGCCTCGCTGCTCGGCACGGCGGAGCGGGACTGGGCGCAGGCCTTGCTGATCCGCTACGATCCGGGTGCGGGGATCGGTTGGCATCGCGATCGCCCGATCTACGGCAGGATCATGGGCCTGTCGCTCGGCGCGCCGGCCGTCATGCGATTCCGCAGGCGATTGTCCGCCGCACCTGGTGAGGGTGAGCGGGCAAGATTCGCGAGATTGTCCGTCACCCTACCGCCGCGCTCGCTCTACCTGCTGGAGGGTGCGGCGCGGCAGGATTGGGAACATTCCATCGCGCCGATGGAGGTCACCCGCCGATCGATCACTTTCAGAACCTTACGCTGACCGATCGGAACCCGGGATGACGCCGAACAGGTCGTGCTCGTCGGCATCTTCCACTTCGACCTGAACGATATCGCCGGTGCGGACATGGGCAGGAACGTTGCGGAGAAAGACATGCCCATCGATTTCGGGTGCATCCGCCTGGCTTCGCCCGGTCGCGCCGATGTCGCCATCCTCGTCCGGTTCGCCCACTTCATCCAGTATGACAGGCAGGGTCCGGCCGATCTTTGCGGCAAGCTTTTCCGCCGAAATCCGGGCGGTCACTTCCATCAACCTGGCAAACCGCTCTTCCTTCACCGCTTCGGGCACCGGATCTGGCAGGTGATTCGCCGCAGCGCCTTCGACAGGCTCGAAGCGGAAGGCACCCACACGATCGAGGCGCGCTTCCTCCAGCCAATCCACCAGATAGGCGAAGTCATCCTCCGTCTCACCCGGGAAGCCCACCACGAAGCTGGAACGGATCGCGATTTCAGGACAGATTTCGCGCCAGCCTTTCAGGCGCTCCAGCACCTTCGCTTCATTCGCCGGGCGCTTCATGGCGCGCAGCACCGACGGGCTGGCATGCTGGAAAGGAATGTCGAGATAGGGAGTGATCAGCCCTTCGGCCATCAGCGGAATGACGGCATCCACATGCGGATAGGGATAGACGTAATGCAGCCTGATCCACGGCGGAGCGCCATTGTCCGTACGCAGCGACCCGAGTTCCCGCGCCAGGTCGGTCATATGCGCGCGAACCTCGCGCCCGTGCCATTCGCGCGGCTGGTGGCGGATGTCGACGCCATAGGCGCTGGTGTCCTGGCTGATGACCAGCAATTCCTTCGTGCCTGCGGCGACCAGCTTCTCCGCCTCGCGCAGCACCGCATCGACCCGCCGGCTGGCCAGCTTGCCGCGCAGATCGGGGATGATGCAGAAGGCGCAGGAATGGTTGCAGCCTTCGGAAATTTTCAGATAGCTGTAATGGCGCGGGGTCAGCTTCACGCCGGCGTCATCGAATGCCGCCTGCGGGATCAGGTCGATATACGGCCCCTGTGCCGGCGGGGCCGCGGCGTGAACGGCCTCGACCACCTGTTCATATTGATGCGCGCCGGTGACGGCCAGAACTGCCGGATGGGCGGCACGGATGGCGACGGCGTCCTCGCCCATGCATCCGGTCACGATTACGCGGCCGTTTTCCGCAATCGCCTCGCCGATGGCGGCAAGGCTTTCTTCCTTGGCGGAATCGAGGAAGCCGCAGGTGTTCACCAGCACGACATCGGCACCGGCGTAATCCGGGCTCATCGCGTAACCGTCGCTACGCAGGCGCGTCAGAATGCGTTCGGAATCGACCAGCGCCTTGGGGCAGCCGAGGCTGACCATGCCGATTCTCTTCGTGTCTGGCACCCTGGCGGGGCGAATGGTAAGTGTGTTGTCCATGGATCGTCGCGCCCTTACACCCATGTGCGGCTTTTCGCCAGCCTCGCGGGTGCTTGAAGGACCGGTCGATTATGGGCCCAGTGAACTGGTTGGCAGTATTTCTGGCTGCCGTCGCCGCGCAGGTCGTGGCGTTCGTCTTCTATAGACGCAATCGGCGCGGCGTGCGTTGGGGGCGCGACCCCCGTGTGGTGGAGGCGGTGAATTTCCTGCTGCTGCTGGTTACCGCTGCGATGATGGGGCACATGTTCGCGCGGATCGATCCTGCGAAATGGTGGCTTTTCCCGATGATGTCGGGCGGTCTCGCGCTGGCTTTCGTCATCCCGGCCTTGTGGAGCGGGTACAACCGCCGCCGGGTCCGCCGTGCGCTGGCATTGCGCGACGCGCTCTACTGGATGCTGGCCTATCTCGCCATGGGCGGAGTGTTCTACCTGCTCCGCTGACGCGGCGGATCAGAGCGAGGTCGGCCCATCGCCATGCGCATGCCCGTTCGGTGTGGGCACGATCTCGACCACGACATCGCCGGTTTGCAGCGTCTGGCATTCCGCTTCCCAGAAACCCAGCGCCTTGCCGTTCCTGTAGACCCGCAAGCCGCGCCCGCCGGTCGAGAGTTCGTTTATCGGCTGGCCGCATTCCTCGGGCTTTACTTCGCGTTCGATCAGCTGGACCCTGCCTGCCACGCTGGCGAGATCGGCGAGATATTCCGAAATATGCGCGCCCTTGGCGCTTCCGGCCAGCAGCAGGCCGGTGAAACGCACCGGGTTGATGACATTGTTCGCCCCCGCCTGCCGCGCCAGCAATTCATTGTCGCTGGCCCGCACGACCACGGAGATCGGCACGTTGGGCGCAAGGTGGCGCACGGTGAGCACGATCAGGATCGAGGTATCGTCCCGCCCTGCGGATACCAGCACATTGGCGGCGCGGTCGATCCGCACCGCACGCAAGGTGTCGTCACGGGTGGAATCGGCAGCCATTACCGCGCAGCCCAGCGATTCGGCATGGGCGAGGCGTTCCTCGTCACCGTCGATCACCACGATGCAGCTGGTGTCCGTCCCTCGTTCGATCAGTTCCGCCACGGCTTCGGAGCCGGATATGCCATAGCCGAGCACGACGATATGGTCGTTCAGCTCTTCCTGAATGCGGGCCATGCGCCACTTCTCCCAGCTGCGCTTGATGATGAAATTATAGGCCGTCCCGACGAAAATGAAAAAGACGGCAAAGCGGATCGGGGTCACGATGATCGCCTCGACCATGCGCGCCCGATCGGTGATCGGGGCGATGTCGCCGAAACCCGTCGTCGTGATCGAGATCATCGTGAAATAGACGACGTCGGAAAAGCTGACCTCGCCATCCAGATTGTCGACCAGCCCGTCGCGGTCCCACCAGTGGATCATCACCACGATCATGACGAGGAGGATGGCCAGGCCGAGGCGGATCCCCAGATCGCCCCAGACCGGGACCTTGACGGCTCTTCGCAGCGGCTGGGGGCCGGGGCCGACCATCGCCCGTCCCTTCGGCCCGCTCGTCGGAACGCGCTTTGCCGACGGTTTCTGCGGCTTGGTTCGGCTCATGCGTGAAGCAGCCTTCAGCTTTCGCTTGCGAGCAGCGGTGCCGGGTCGACAGGCCGGCCGGCGTGCCGCAGTTCGAAATGCAGCTCGACCCGTTCGGCGTCGCCCGCATCGCCCGCGATGCCGACGCGTTCACCTGTCTTGACGACATCGCCCGTGGCGACCGTGATCCGTTCCAGATGACCGTAGACGCTGCGCCAGCCCTGACCATGGTCGATGACTACCATGCGGCCGAACCGCTCCGCCTCCGCCCCTGCGAAAACAACCGTGCCGCTGGCTGCGGCGCGCACCATGTCGCCCGCATTGGCGGCATAATCCAGCCCGTCATGGCCACCGCCATCGGGGCGCAACGCGAAGTCGAGCATGATCTTTCCATCATGCGGGGCGCGGAAATACGGTCTTTCGCGGGTTGCGACACGTTGCGGCGCCTTCAGCACGGCGGGGATGATCAGAACCTGCCCGGTGCGAACCTCATGCGGTTCCTCCAGCCGGTTGGCAATGGCGATATTTGCGAACGGCACGCCGTAACGCCGCGCGATGGACAGGCCGGTTTCGCCCTCGCGCACCTGGTGCGAACGCTGGCGCGGAATCACCAGTTCCTGTCCCAGGCGGACGGCATAAGGCTCCTGCAAGCCATTCGCCGCAGCAATGACGGCGGCCGGAACCCGCGCCCGGTTGGCGATGCCGTTCAGCGTCTCGCCCTCCTCGACGACATGAGTGGTTTCCGTCGCCGGATCGACCGCATGAACAGGGACCGCCGCAATCGTGGCGAGAGCCGCGAGGGGAGCGAGATACCGCATCAGGAAGCGTATCTGTCGGCGAGCGCACCGAGCGAGGCATGATGCGTCAGATCGAGCTGCAGCGGCGTCACGGAAACGTAGCCATCGTCGATGGACTCCAGATCGGTGCCACGATCCAGCGAATGCTCGATCGCATTGAGGCCGAACCAGTAATAGGGATAGCCGCGCGGGTCACGTCCCACGACCACCGATCCGCGCGAATAATCGTGGAAACCCTGCCGGCAGACGCGAATGCCCTGCACCGCGTCGGCGGCAATCGGCGGGAAATTGATGTTGATCAGCGTACGCTCGGGCAAGGGAGTGTCGAGCAGCGGCTCGATCGCGCGTACCGCCCATGCCCGCGCAGCGGCGAAAGGAATATCCTCCCCGTGGCTTTCGCGCGAATGGACCTGGCTCAGCGCGATGGAGCGGATACCGGCAAGTGCGCCCTCCACAGCGGCGGAAACCGTGCCGGAATAAGTGATGTCATCGGCAAGGTTCGCGCCGCGATTGATGCCCGACAGGATCAGGTCGGGCGGGCCGCCGCGTTCCTCCGTCATCACCATCCGCAACACCATCATCACCGAATCGGTCGGCGTGCCGCTGACGGCGAAGCGGCGTTCCCCATGCTTGTGCAGGCGCACCGGACGGTTGAGGGTGAGCGAATGGCCGGCGCCCGACTGTTCCTCGCTCGGCGCGCAGACCCAGACATCGTCGCTCATTTCCCGGGCGATTTCTTCCAGGAATTCGATGCCCGGGGCGTGGATGCCATCGTCATTGGTGACGAGAATGCGCATCAGTCGATCGCCTCCAGCTTCGTCGTTCCGCCCATGTAAGGGGCAAGAGCGTCCGGAATGTCAATCGAGCCATCCTCCTGCTGGTAATTTTCCAGCACGGCGACCAGCGTCCGGCCAACAGCCAGGCCCGACCCGTTCAGCGTATGCACGAAAGCGGTGTTCCTGCCCGCATCGCCCGCCGGTCGATAGCGGGCGTTCATCCGCCGCGCCTGAAAATCGCCGGTGTCGGAAATGCTGGAAATCTCGCGCCAGGCATCCTGCCCCGGCAGCCAGACTTCCAGATCGAAGGTCTTGCGCGCGGTGAAGCCCATGTCCCCGGTGCAGAGCAGCATTCGCCGATAGGGCAGGTTCAGGGCCTGCAACACGCCTTCGGCGGCGGCCGTCATCCGCTCGTGCTCCGCTTCGCTGTCCTCGGGCCGGACGATGCTGACCAGTTCCACCTTCTCGAATTGGTGCTGGCGGATGAAACCGCGCGTATCACGGCCCGCGGCACCGGCTTCGCTGCGGAAACATTGCGTCAGTGCCGTCAGACGCATCGGCAGGGCATTGTCATCCAGTATCGCGCCCTGCACGGCGTTGGTCAGGCTGACCTCGGCCGTGGGGATCAGCCAGCGGCCGTCCGTGGTCTGGAACAGATCGTCGGCAAATTTCGGCAGCTGGCCAGTGCCGAAGGCAGCTTCGCCGCGCACCAGCAGGGGCGGGGCGCATTCAGTAAAACCGTTCTGCGTCACCTGCATGTCGAGCATGAACTGGCCCAGAGCGCGGTGCAGCCGGGCCATCGGGCCTTTGAGAAAGGTAAAACGTGCGCCGGAGATCTGTGCACCGGTGTCGAAATCCATCCCCAGCGGCGGGCCGATATCGGCATGTTCGCGCGGGGTGAAGGCGAATTGACGGCGATCCCCCCAGCGTGCCTGTTCGACATTCGCGCTCTCGTCGGCGCCGTCCGGCACGTCATCCGCCGGGAGATTGGGCAGGGCCGCGAGGCGTTCGGCCAAATCTGCGGAAAGCTGCCGGTCCTCGTCCTCAAGCCCCGGTAGCGCCTGCTTCAATTCGGCCACTTCCGTTTTCAAGGCGTCGGCCAGTTCGGTTTCGCCCTTCGCCATGGCCTGCCCGATGGCCTTGCTCGCCTCGTTGCGGCGACCCTGCGCTTCCTGCATCCGGGTCGCCACCGCACGCCGGCGACTGTCCAGTTCAAGGATTTCGGCGGCTCCGGCGGCGGCACCGCGCCGTGCGAGGCCCTGATCGAAAGCCTCGGGATTCTCGCGGATCACACGTATATCATGCATGGCGGTGCTATTGGACAGGCAGGCGGCCTTGTCCACCCTGCAAATAGCGGACAAATTGGCAGGGGCTGGACGCCGGGCGCACGCTCTGGCAGCGAGCAGCACCAACTACGGCTGCTGAACTGGCGAGACGATTTGCAACGGATACATGCCCTTCCGCCGCAGCGCGCCCGCTTCATCGACATTCTCGACGGTGCCATCCGCGCGGGCCGGCGGCTGGGCTGGCTGGATCCGGTGCACCTCGAGCGGCAGGTGCTGCTGGACAGGGCTGCGGCACAGGCCGGACTGGACGATTTCGGGGACGACTGGTTCCTGAAGCCTTTCGATATCCTGCTGGAATCGGTGAATGGCGAAGCGAGGCTGAACGCAGCGGGCGAAATCGCCGCCCAGCAGCAGTTCCAGAAAGTGCTGGTGGACAGGCTCTGGGCGCAGATGTGGTTTGCGCGGCATCCCGAAATCCTCGCCCGCCCGGTCAGGCGACCGGTGGTCATCGTCGGGCCGATGCGGTCCGGAACGACCCGCCTGCACCGCCTGCTGGCGAGCGATCACCGGTTTTCGCACATGCGCAGTTTCGAAACGATCAGCCCGGTTCCGCGCCCGGAGTTCGAGGATCCCTCCACGCGCGATTCCAGGCCGATCCTCGCCGCCAGGATCATGAAGGTCGCGCGCCTTGCGAACCCGCGCACCCTGTCGATCCATCCGACCGGCCCGTACGAGCCGGAAGAGGAACTCGGCCTGCTGGTCGCCAGCATGTATGGCATGAAGCACGAGGCGCAGTGGCAGGTGCCGACCTATGGCCGCTGGTGCGAGGAAACGGATGCGACACCCGCCTATCGTTACATGGCGGACCTGCTGCGGCTGATCGGCTGGTCGCAGCAGATATCGAGCATCCGCCGGTGGATCATGAAGACACCGCAGCACATGCTGGATCTGCCGGCCCTGCTGAACGTGTTTCCCGATGCGCGGCTGATCTTCACGCACCGCGACCCGAAGGCGGTGGTGGGCAGCGCCGCCAGCCTCGCCTGGAATCAGACGATCATCTATTCCGATTCCGTCCACCCGGCCGACATCGGGCGGGAATGGCTGCGGAAGACCGAACTGGAAATCACCCGGATGCGAAAGGCGCGGGAAAGCATCCCTGCCGAGCGCATGATGGATGTGCAATTCGCCGACATGGACCGGGACTGGCGCGGCACGATGGCGCGAATCTATGCCTTTCTGGACATGGAGATGGAACCGGCGCAGCCCGCGATGGAAGCCTATGTTGCCCGCTCGCGCAGGCTTAAACAGAAACCGCACCGGTACAGCCTCGAACAATTCGGGCTGAGCGAGGCAGACATCACGAACAGCCTTGGTGAATATGCGCGAAGTTTCGCGATCCCGGCAGAAGGCGCCGCGCCCCCGTCAAAGCGCCGAAAGGCAGGCTGAAAGGCGGCGACCAGTCCGGCATTCCCCGTCAGCCAATGACTGGCGCGGCAAGGATTGAACTTGCGAGTCCAGTAGTGAAGAATTCGAATGCGGGAGTCATGAGTCACACAAAAAGAAGAATGCTATCGAAAACAATATCTGATGTCCGCCGGTTTGCCGCTGTCCACCCAGGTTTTCGATGCTTTCCTGATAAATACCAGGATAGCGATCGCGGATGCCAGATTTTAGCCGCATCGGGACTCGTGAAAAGCTGAGGCCGAAACCGGGTGATGAACCGCACTGGCACCGCCTCCGCCCTGAATGGTCGTCGAATGCCGTTCCACCAATCAGCCTGGCTACGATCCCGCTGCGGCATTCGTCAGTGGACCTGCATCCCCACCGATTGCGAAACTATAGATCAGGATACAGGCGATCCAGCCGATATTGAACAGGATAAGCGCTATCCAGACAGCTTTCGGCGATGCTGTTCGCCGGGCCCGCCCACGAACCAGATCGTTGCCGCGGGAAAACAACTCGATGACTGCTGGCAGATGGAGAAGAAGCCATATGCCTGCAACCAGGCTGACGATGGCGAACGCTCCGATCAGGGCCGGGAAAAACCAGAGAGGCATCTTACACTCCTATCGTGTGGGTTTGCGGGATGATGCGGCGGTATCGGAAGCGGTACCACGCACACCGTCCTCATCCTCGTCTTCGATCAGGATGCGATGGGCGGCGCCGTCCAGATCGTCATATTGCCCGTCCTTCATCGTCCAGAAGAAGAATCCCAGGCCGAGCAGCCCCAGTCCCAATGCGACGGGTATGAGAAAGGCGAGGCCGGTCATTTCGCGACTCGCGCAAGGCGCAGCGAATTGGCGACCACGATGATCGAGCTGCACGACATCGCAATCGCGGCGATGATCGGGGTGACCAGTCCGGCAATGGCGAGCGGCACGGCGAGGATGTTGTAACCGATGGCAAGCACGAAGTTCTGACGGACGATCCGCATGGTGGCACGCGCGACCCTTACGGCCAGTGCAACGGGCGCGAGCCGTTCGCCGATGAAGACGGCATCCGCCGCCTGCTGGCTGACATCGCTGGCGGTTCCGGGCGCGATGGAGGCATGGGCGGCGGCCAGCGCCGGCCCGTCATTCAGGCCATCGCCGACCATCAGGGGGCGGTGACCTGCCTCTTTCAGCCGGTTCAGTTCCGCGAGCTTGTCAGCGGGTGTCATGGCCGACAAAGCCCTCAGGCCGAGCGCGTCGGCCGTCGCCTTCACAGCGGTATCGCGGTCGCCCGACAGGATGGCCGATTCAACGCCGATGGATGCGAGGCTGGTGACTGTTTCCGCGGCATCGCCGCGCAGTGGATCGGAAAAGCGGACCGTCCAGCTTTCATCGCCTATGGCAAGTTCGCTGGCCAGCGCGGCGCCCTGCGCAGAAGCGCGCCCGATGGAAACGAGGCTACCATTCCAGTATCCGGTAATGCCTTCACCGGCGTTCTCCTGAATGTTCTCGACCTGCGCCGGAACGACGCCCTGCGCCGTCAGGCTGGCAGTTAGCCCCTGGCTCAAGGGATGGCGACTGTGCTGAGCCAGAGCGAGCACGACGCTGCGTTCCCTAGCGCCAAGCGCGGACAGGTCGGGCCGGGGTTCGCCCAATGTCAGCGTGCCGGTCTTGTCGAACAACGCCATGTCCACTTCGGCCAGCCGTTCGAGCGCGCTTCCGTCCTTCACCAGCAGGCCGCGCCGGACCAGGGTGTTGCTGGCCACCACCTGCGCGGCTGGCACGGCAAGACCCATCGCGCACGGGCAGGTGATGATCAGCACGGCAATGGCGATGACGAGCGATTGGTGAATGCCCGCCCCGGCAATCATCCAGCCAGCGAAGGAAAGGGCGGCCAGCGTATGCACGGCGGGCGCGTATAGCCGCGATGCGCGATCGGCGATGCGGACATAGCGGGAGCGGGACTGGCCCGCCTCGTCCATCAGCCGGGCGATCTCGGCTATGGCCGTGTTTTCCGCGACCGCCGTGATCCGCACCGTTAGCGGGCCGAGCATGTTGATGGCACCGGCATACACCTGTTCACCGGCAGACACCGACACAGGTGTGCTTTCGCCCGTCAGCATCGAATTGTCGATCGCGCCGAATTGGCCTGAACCCCGACCTTCTACCGTGCCATCCGCTGCCAGCGCCTCGCCCGCAGCGACCGACATCAGCATGCCGGGTTCCAGATCGCCTGCATCCACGCGCTTCAGGCTGCCGTCGCGCTGCACCACGCTGGCGCTTCTGCCCATCCGGCCCAGCAGTGCGCCGATCCCGGCACGCGTTCGGTTCCGCATCATGGCATCCAATGCGCGGCCGCACAGCAGGAAGAACAGCAGCATCACCGCGCCATCGAAATAGGCATGTTCGCCGCCGGTCGCGGTTTCATACAGGCTGAGCGCGGTGGCCAGCAGGACACCGATGGAAATCGGCACGTCCATGTTGGTGCGCCGGTATCGTAGCGCCATTGCCGCAGACGCGAAGAACGGACGGCCCGCATAGGCCACGACCGGGATGGCGATAAGCGCGGACAACCAATGGAACAGGTCACGCGTTACGCCGCCCGCGCCGGACCAGACGGCAACCGATAGCAGCATGATGTTCATCATGCCGAAGCCTGCAACCGCAAGCGATCTCAGCAGCGCCCTTGTTTCCTTCTCGTCGGAAGCCAGCGGGTTGGCGTCGGCCCTTTCGGCCTCGAAACCCAGGCTGCGCAGCGCGGCAACCAGGCCGTCTTCTGTCAATGCGGGCGAATGCCGGACAGCGACGCGTTTGGCGGAGAAGTTGACGCGCGCCGAACCGACCTCCGGCAGTTCGGCGAGCCCCCGCTCGATCTTGGCGATGCAACCGGCGCAGCGCATGCCGGGCACCGTGAAGCGGGTGTCCAGCAAGTCGCCGGACGCCGACCAATCATCCACAGGATCGAGGGTGAAAGGCGCATTCACTCGATCCGGTCCTCCTGCTGCCAGATGTCGCCATTCGACCAGATCGTCAGCCGCACCAGCCAGCGGCCGTCGGGCACGGGTTCGGGCGATGCGAATCTGCCCAGCGAAGCGTCCATCAGCGAAAGCGTGAGCGTCTCGGGTTTGCCCAGCGGCCGCCGCAAGCGGGCCTCTGCCTGGGCACCCGCTGGCACGCCGCCTGTCAGAACCTCCAGCTGGCCGCTCTCGCCGCGCCGAACTTCCGCCGACCAGCCCATCGCGCGCTGGCGTTCGGCCTCGCCCAGCCAGCCGTTGAATTTCTGGCTCGCGACGTAGGAATTTTCCACCACCACCCCGCCGAACCCGCGCACGGCGAATGTCGCCATCAGCAGATTGACCGCGATGATAATCCCGAACCCTGCCACCATCACTATGGCCATGTCACGGCCGGTAAAGGCGCGTTTCATGACTGATCCCCCGGGGCGGTAAAGCGGGCTTCTGCCGTGTCCTGCTCGCCCTGTGCGTCGAGCGACGTGAGATTGAATGCAAAATCGGTCGCAGGGGTTCCCGCCGGAACCATGACATAGGCGCGCACGCTTCTGGTCTGGTCGGGACCGACATCTATCGTCTGCGTCGGCGCCGCATCCTCGCGCCGGATCGTGTCGGTCCACATCACCGCGCCGGGTAGGCCCTCGATCGCGATCTCCATCTCGCGCGGGCGGCTTTCCATGTTGCGCAGCTTGAGCGTGAAGGAATTACGGATGGACCCATCGCTCATCAGCATGAAGGGCGGATTGCGATCGGGCGACGCCGACAGTTCGGTATGGCTGCGCACGCCGAGCGCGAACAGCATGGCCAGGCCGATCGCGCCCCAGACACCGAAATAGACGAGCGTGCGCGGGCGCAGCAGCGTGCGCCAGACCGGCTTGGGCTCCTCGCCCGCCGCCTCGCGTTCGCAATCTTCCAGCGTGGCATAATCGATCAGCCCGCGCGGACGGCCGATATCCGCCATCACCTTGTCGCAGGCATCGATACACAGCGCGCAGGTGATGCAGCCCACCTGCGGCCCTTCGCGGATGTCGATGCCGGTGGGGCAGACGGCCACGCATTGCAGGCAATCGATGCAGTCGCCGAACTTTTCCGGTTCCTTTTTCGCTTTCTTCACGCTGCCACGCGGTTCGCCGCGCCAGTCCTTATAAGTGACGATCAGCGATTTCTCGTCAAGCATCGCAGACTGGATACGCGGCCAGGGGCACATGTAGATGCAGACCTGCTCACGCATGAACCCGCCCAGCGTGAAGGTCGTCATCGTAAGTATCGCGACGGTTATATAGGCGACCAGCGGTGCTTCACCGGCGAAGAATTCCCGGACCAGGGTGGGCGCATCGGCGAAATACAATATCCACGCGCCGCCGGTCAGGAATGCGATGACGAGATAGATCGACCATTTGAAACCGCGCCGGGCGATCTTGGCCGGACTCCACTGCGCCTTGTCCAGCCGGATGCGGGCGTTGCGGTCCCCGTCCACGAACCGGTCGATATGCTGGAACAAATCGGTCCATACGGTCTGCGGACAGGCATAGCCGCACCAGGCGCGGCCCACCGCGCTGGTCACCAGGAACAGGCCGATACCCGCCATGATGAGCAGGCCGGCCACGAAATAGAATTCATGCGGCCAGATCTCGATTCCGAACATGTAGAACCGCCGGTTGGCGATATCGACCAGGACCGCCTGATCGGGCGCATAGGGACCGCGGTCCCAGCGCAGCCACGGGGTTATGTAGTAGATCCCCAGCGTGACCAGCATGACGAACCATTTGAACCGGCGGAACGGGCCGTCGATGCGCTTATTGTGCACCGTCTCGCTCTTTTCATAGAGCTTTTCGGGCAGATGCTGGCGCGGGGGTTCGTGCGGTTCGTGGCGGTGCGTGGTCGCGTCCGGCTCCGCAACCGCGCTGCTGACCGGACGGTTGGTCTTGGGAATACCGTCCTCGACAACCGGCTTGTCGGCGGTGGTGGGGCCTTCAGGGTTGTTCATCGACCGGAACTGCCGGATCTTCGGCAACCTCCACGAAATCCTCTCCCCCGCCCAGCGAATGGGCATAGGCGGCCAGCATCTTGATCGTGACCGGATCGAGCCGGTGTTCCCATTTGGGCATCATGCCCATGCGAGGATCGAGAATCTGCCGGGTGATCTCTGCCCGCGAACTGCCGTAAAGCCAGATCGCATCGTTCAGTTGCGGCGCCCCGAGAGAACGATCTCCTTCGCCGTTCGGACCGTGGCATATCACGCAATTTTCGTCGTAAAGCTGCGCCCCCATCGAGTTGGATCGCCCTTTTCCGCTCAGTGAAAGTACATGGCTGACCAGGGCTTCGCGCTGCGCCGGTTCGAACACGCCGTCGAATGCCGGCATGATGCTCATGCGCGTCTCGTCGTCGCCCGGCTGCCTGATCCCGTGAGCCAGCGTATATTCGATGGCTTTCAGATCACCGCCCCACAGCCAGTCGTCATCGTTGAGGTTGGGGTAGCCCTTGCTGCCCGCCGCGCCGGAGCCGTGGCACTGCACGCAATTCACCTTGAACGCCGCGCGCCCGCCCGCGACCGCCTGTGCCATCAGCGCGCTGTTGTCGGGAAGACGTTCGATGGGAATGCGCGACAGTTCTTCGCGAAAACTGGTCTGCGCCTGGTCGGCCAGGCTCATTTCCTCTGCCAGTTGCCCGCGGCTGGTCCAGCCGAGCACGCCCTCCGTTCCCTTCTCGAGCAGCGGCCAGGCGGGGTAGAGGATGACATAGACGATACCCCAGACGATGGTCGCGTAAAGCGTGCACAGCCACCAGCGCGGCATGGGCGTATCGAGTTCCTCGATCCCGTCCCATTCATGGCCGACCGTTTCCGTGCCGGTCGGCTGATCGATCCGCTTGCCGCCTGTGTCGGGTTGGGCGGGGGGCTGGACGGGGCGGCTGTCGGGATGTTTATTCGCCATTGTCTTCATCCCTGAAAATCACTTCGGCAGCGTCGCGATTGCGTTTCTTCGCGCCTGGCCGGAACGGCCATGCCACCAGGCCGGCAAACAGGATCACCATCACCAGCAGGCCCCAGCTATCGGCAAAATGGCGCAAGGTTTCGTAGGTGGAGTGTTCGCTCATCGGCCCTTCTCCGCCGCCAGTTCTTCCTGCGCCGCCACGCTGTTCACATCGACCAGCGTGCCGAGCATCTGCAGATAGGCGACCAGCGCATCCATTTCGGTAAGGCGCGACGGGTCGCCGTCGAAATCGCGGATCTGCGACTTGGGATAGCGGGTCAGCAGATCGTTGTCGTCGAGATCGGGATTGGCCTGCGCTTTCATGTCGTCTTCCGCCAGTTCGATATCCCGGTCCGTGTAAGGCACCCCGACGCGGCGCAGGGCCACCAGATGCGCGGAAGGATCGGCGGGTTCCAGATCGGTGTCAGCCAGGAAGGAATAGGGCGGCATTATGCTTTCGGGCACGACGGAGCGCGGGTCGATCAGATGCTGCACGTGCCATTCGTCGGAATAGCGTCCCCCAACGCGCGCAAGGTCGGGGCCGGTACGCTTGGAACCCCATTGGAACGGGTGATCGTACATGCTTTCCGCTGCCAGGCTGTAATGACCGTACCGTTCCACCTCGTCGCGGAAGGGGCGGATCATCTGGCTGTGGCAGCTGTAGCAGCCTTCGCGCACGTAGATGTCGCGGCCCGCCTGCTCGAGCGGGGTGTAAGGGCGCATCCCGTCCACTTCCTCGATCGTGTTGTCGATCCAGAACAAGGGGGCGATCTCCACCAGGCTGCCGATGACCACCGCTACGAAGGCGAAGCTTCCGAGCAGGGTGACGCTGCGTTCCAGCTTCTTGTGTTGCTGCGTGAAATTGAACATGTCTGCCGCCTTATTCCGCCGGAACTGCAACGATCGGACGATCCTTCGCCGGATCATATGGCGCGCCCGTCATCGGTGCCTCTTCACGCAGCTCGCCCTTGATCGTTTTCCAGACGTTGAAGACCATCAGCGAACCGCCGCAGAGGTACAGGAACCCGCCGAACGCGCGCAGCACGTAGAGCGGATGCATGGCGGCGACCGATTCCACGAAGGAGTTCACGAGATAGCCATCGGGGCCGTATTCACGCCACATCAGACCCTGGGTGAGGCCCGCCACCCACATGGAGGATGCGTAGAAAACGATCCCCAGCGTCGCGAGCCAGAAATGCCAGTTGATCATGCGCAGCGAATACAGCCGCTCCCGCTTCCACAGGCGGGGCACGAGGAAATAGACCGCGGCGAAAGTGATCATGCCGTTCCAGCCCAGAGCGCCCGAATGCACGTGGCCGATGCCCCATTCGGTATAATGCGACAGCGAGTTCACGGCCTTGATGCTCAGCATCGGCCCTTCGAAGGTGGCCATGCCATAGAACGCCAGCGCCACCACCATCATGCGGATGATCGGGTCGGTGCGGACCTTGTCCCATGCGCCGTTCAGCGTCATCAGCCCGTTGATCATGCCGCCCCAGCTCGGCATCCACAGCACGACCGAGAACACCATGCCCAGCGTCTGCGCCCAGTCGGGCAGCGCCGTGTAATGGAGGTGGTGCGGCCCGGCCCAGATATAGAGGAAGATCAGCGACCAGAAATGGAGGATCGACAGCCGATAGGAGTAGATCGGCCGGTTCGCCTGTTTCGGCACGAAGTAATACATCATCGCCAGGAACGGCACGGTCAGGAAGAACGCCACCGCATTGTGCCCGTACCACCACTGCACCAGCGCATCCTGAACCCCGGCGAACATGGGGTAGGAGCGCGATCCGACTATCGACACCGGCATCGCCAGATTGTTGATGATGTGCAGCATCGCGATGGTGATGATGAAACTGAGATAGAACCAGTTGGCGACGTAGATATGGGGTTCCGTCCGCCGCGCGAGCGTGCCGACGAAAACGATGAAATAAGCCACCCAGACGATCGTCAGCCAGATATCGACGAACCATTCCGGCTCGGCATATTCCTTCGACTGGGTGACGCCATAGATATAGCCCACCGCTGCCAGAACGATGAACATCTGGTAGCCCCAGAACACGAACCGCGCGAGCGCGGGAAAGGCGAGGCGGGCCCGGCAGGTGCGCTGCACGACATAGTAACTTGTCGCGATGAGCGCATTGCCGCCGAATGCGAAGATGACTGCCGAGGTATGGAGTGGTCGCAAGCGTCCGAAAGTGGTGAACTGGGAATCCAGGTTCAGCGCCGGAAACGCCATCTGCAGGGCAATGAACAGTCCGGCTGAAAAGCCCACGACGCCCCAGAATACGGTGGCAATGATGCCCCAGCGAACCGGATCGTCATCATAGCGCGAGGGGTCCGTGGGCATACGAAACAGGCCCTGCACCCTGGCCATCGGATCGAACCGCGCCGTGGTGGCGATCAGGAAACCGAACGCGACAACTGCCACCACCGTCATGCTGGCAGCGAAGCCGGTATCCTGCGCCAGTGCGATGGCGATAATGGCCAGCAACGTGATGCCGAACCACATCCCGACCCGTCCCAGTACTGCTTCCATGAATGAATCACCTGCCTTTGATTACCGGCAGATGGAGCAAGGGAGGCGGCGGTTCATTGATCTAGCGCAAATTGCGCGGATAAATTTCAGCAGCCACCCATCAGCCCGGGTCGTAATAGTTCACCAGACCCTGCGGGTCGAGAACCAGCACCTCGTGCCGTGCGGGGCATGCAATAAGACCGTCCTTCTTCAAGCGGGTCATGCAGCGGCTGATCGTTTCGATGGTCAGGCCCAGATGATCGCCAATATCGGCCCGTGACATCGGCAAATACAGGCGCAGCGGAGCCTTCGCGTCGCAGAAAGCGCCATCGGCCAGGGACGCCAGAAACGCGGCCACGCGCTCGCAAGCGGTCATTCGGGCCAGCATCGCGGCGTGCATTTGCAGGGACCGTATCTGCTGGGTTGCCATTTCCAGCAGATCACCCGCGCACAGCTTGTCGTCCCGTTCCATCCCGCCAAGCGAATGCGGAGGGACAAGGAGGACCTGGCACGGTTCCAGGGCCGTGCATCGAGTCGGGAACTTGCCAGCCTGTCCGAACATCACTCCGCCGGCAAAGGCGAAGGCACTGATATGCTCCGCGCCGCTCGGCAGGATCCGCCAAAGTTTGGCAGAACCCGACATCAGGAAACAAATCGCGTTGAGCTCCAGCGTCTCGCCATCTGCCATTTCGACGGACTGCCCGTGCGCCTGCAACTGCCGCAGCATCTGCTGCGAGAATATCGCTTTTCCCGGCGTTTCATCAAATGAGCTGGTGGGACTGCGGATACGCATCGGGCAGTCTATGGTTCATTGCGTCAGGCAATGCCTTGATGGAGATCAATTCCAGCTTAGTGCCGATCGATTACCCCGTCCGGGCCAGCAATGCGCTTCTGTCAGGCACCACGATGGTTCGGCTGGAAGGCATTTCGATAATGCCATCCTTCCTGAACTGGGTGAATTGGCGGCTCACGGTTTCGATCGTCAGGCCCAGAACATTCGCGATCTGTTGCCGGGACAGCGGCAGCTCGATCTGGGATGGCTCACCAGATGCGCCGATGTCCTTCCTGCCCCCCTGCAAACGCCCGCTCGTCTCGACGAGAAAGCTGGCAACGCGTTCCTGGGCGTTCATCTTGCCCAGCAGCAGCATCCAGCGGCGCGACCGGTCGAGTTCGGTCAGCGTACGTTCCAGCAACTTATGTTCGAGCCGCGGATGCTCCAGGGCGAAACGGTCGAAATCCTTGCGCTGGAACACGCACACTTCGGTGTCGGTCAGGGCCTCCGCGCCATAGGGGGTGGTTTCGGCGAAGGGCCGGCCGACGAAATCCGACGGATAGACGAGCCCGACGATCTGCTCGCGCCCGTCGGCGGTGGCGGTGGAAAGCTTCAGCACACCGCTGACGACATTCGCCACCAGGATCGCTGCTTCACCTTCCCACAGCAATTGCTCGCCGGGCTGCAAATGCCGCTTGCGCCCGATCCGATTGAGAAGTGCGACTTCCTCATCATCCAGATCGGCGCAGATGGCGCGGTTGCGGATCGTGCAGGCCTGACAGAAGTTCGGCCGCTGAGCGAGATCGATGCCATCCATGAACGATACGTAAGGATCAAGCCGGGTAAAGCCAACCGTTCAGTGACTGGTGCGGCAGGCACCCTTGAACGACAGGACCGCAACACCGGCATAAATGCCGAGCCGCAGGATATCCGCTGCGATCCAGTAAATGTGCAAGGGGGAGGGGGGCGGGGGATCGCCCACCATGACCGCCAGAGTCCGTGCATCGAGCGACGGCATCAGCGCGAGCCATTGCATGGCAAGAATGGTCCCGGCGAGCACTATCAGATAACGCGCGCGCCCTCGGGCCAGAACCAGCATAATCACCAGCATCACCAGCTCTACGGCGAAGGAGGCGCGAAAGGTGACGCGGCCGACAGCCAGCAGGTCCGCGATAGCGACGTTCGGGGCCATGAACTTCACCGGTGTCGCGACGAAAGACAGGGCGAACAGGATTCCGGTCGCCCCGCTTGCCACCGCGCCGCACCAGTTGGACCGCATATTGCTGGCGACTCTTTGCATCATGGCCTCCCGTCGATGCGAGGCGCGAAGAGTTTCGGGCCATAGCCGATACAGAACAGGCCGAACGCTCCGATCCAGCCCGTGCCCGCTATTGCCAGCAGCAAGGTTGCGTCGCCGATCGAAAGCCCCGCCGACACGCGCGCAACCGCCGCAATATTTACCAGAACGTAGATCGCGACGGTCATTCCATCGGCGTGCAATTCGCGCGCGGTATGGCCCAGCGTTGCCCGCGTCATGACGGCCAGGATCATCGTCGCCATCGCTCCTGCGCCCAATGCATGAAGCGCGGCGATTTGGGGAAAGTCTCCCAGCGTGGCCCATCCCAGCAACCCCAATCCCAGCGCCAGCCATGTGTAACCGACATGAAGGACCAGCACCAGCGGATCGCGCGCTGCACGCCAGCCCCGCCAGCGCAGCAACCGGAAGGCGTGGGTCCATGAGGTCGCTATCAGAAGCCATCCGGTCACCGGGGATCTTGGGGCGAGCAGATAAGCGACCAGCGCGATGCCGGTAAGAGACAGCACCACCATGTCATACCGTCCCGATTGCGCCGATAGCTTTCCAGGCCATCGCAAATAATTTCGGGCTATCAGGAACAGAACCGATTTTTTCTGAGAGGGGCACCGCCAAAGCGGGGCAGAACTCCGCCGCATGATAGCCCGCCTTCGAGGGTGCGCGACTCAGCCTGATGACCCCGTCTTGAAGCACCACTGTGCGTGTGAGGAACAGCGCCAGCACCAGGCCGCCGATATCCGGCGCCGTGCCCATCCAGCGGCTGTTAGGAGGAATGCCGTTCGGTCGCGGCATCTCCCGGATCGGCGGGCAGGACTTCGGGAATACGCGCGATCGGCAGTTTCACGATTATCGCCCAGAAACAAGCCCACCCCGTTCCAAGCATCCAGCCGGCCAGAACATCGCTCGGCCAGTGAACCCCCAGCGCCACCCGTGACACGCCGATGGCAAGGACGATCGAAGCCGCCATCGCCAGAACGAAAAGCTTGGTGGCGAAATGCCGTTCGAAGCGGACGAACAGGACCGCGATAGTCAGGTACACGATGGCGGAATTGGCCGCGTGACCGCTGGGAAAGCTCATGCTGGTTTCATTGACCAGGTGATGGACCAGACCGGGCCGCGGGCGCTCGAGGAAATCCTTGAACATCGCGACCAGGATACTGCCGCTGGCAATGGCACCGATCAGGATTGCGGAGACGCGGTAGGTACCCCGCACGGCCATCAGTCCGGCGCTGGCGATAGTCAGCAGGGTGAGCATCGTTGCGCTACCCAGCGTCGTGATATCCACCATGGTTTGTTCGAGCCAGGCCGGGCCGATCAGACTGCCGAAATCCCCGGACCGGCGGAACAGCAGCAATATGGCGCGGTCCAGTTGCCGCGCCTCGCCCTCGGCGATTTCCAGCCAGAGTTCGATGACCAGGAACCCGAGCAAAGCGAGAATTCCGGTCGGGAGAATATACCGCCAGGGCAATTCGCGGCGGGCGACAAGCGACAAACGCATGATCTTCTCGAAGGCTTCGTGCATCGATCATATCCGGCAGACGGGAAAGGAGGGCGAACCATCCCGGGTTGCCCTCCATGCCAGTTGACCGCGTTTGCCGCAAAGCGTCACGTCGAATTCGGCGTTCCGCGCTAGCCGTGCGCACATGCCAGACCCGTCCGACGATGTTACATGGCGTCCAGTTGCGCGTCGGGAAGTGCGGCGAGTTCCGCCGTCGTCATGCTGGTTTGCAGATCCATGTCGGTTCCATCGGCGCGGGTCGTCAGCCCGGCCAGTTCGACCATGACATAGCGGTCGGGATCGGTGTTCTCCAGTTCGACCAGGAAGCCTTCCACTTCGCCAGTCGCGTTCCGGCGCACCTGCTCGATATCGCCGAGTTCGGTGCCGTCGGCGCCAACCAGATCGGCATCGAGCAATTGTGCTTCGGTCATGCCGAGCGCTGCGATTTCATTGCCGGCCGCTGCGGCGCTTGCATCAGCCTGCTGTTCGACGCGATCCTCCACGATGTCGGCCTGCTGTTCAGCCTCGCTCTCGCAGGCAGAAAGGGACACCATGGCGAGAGGCAGAAAAGCGTATTGAAAATTCTTCATCCGAGTTTTCCCTTTTGTTGAACGATTCTAACGGGCATCTGCATTTCAGGTTCCAAGGGAAATAGTGGTATCCTCTCGAAAAAGAACGCAATGCCGGAACGTTGTTCGTGATTCGCCGTTTCCGAACATTGATTTCTAAGGGAGTATTTCGAATGCGTATGATTCACGGCACAGTCGCGCTTTTTGCAGGTCTCGCCTTGACGGGCTGCATGACGAGCATGGCGAACAATGACAGTTCCATGCTTGCCGGCGGGGAATGGCTGGTGGAAGATATCGCATCGCGCGGGGTGATCGATGACGCGCAGACTACCCTGATGTTCGGCGAGGATGGCCGGTTGAACGGCAATACCGCGTGCAATGGATATTTCGCCGATTACAGCACGGACGGAATGATGCTCGACATCGATAACGCCGGTGCGACCAAGCGCGCCTGCCCGCCGGCCGTGATGGACCAGGAACGTCGTTTTCTCGACGTGCTCGGTAATGTGAATACCTACCGCATCGACGATACGGGATCGCTCATCCTGTCGACGCCGTCCGGTATGACGATCACCGCACGCCGGACGTCCGCCCAGACAGTCTATCGCTGCACCGACGGGACGATGGTTCAGGCCTCCTATCCGACCACCGAAACGGCACGGCTGACGCGTGACGGCCGTACCATCGACATGAACATCGCCGTATCGGCCAGCGGCGCGCGATATGTCGGCGGGGGGATGCAGTGGTGGACCAAGGGAATGCGCGAAGGCATGCTGTCCCCGCTCGGCGCCGGAGAGACCATGGCGTCGGCACCTGGAGTGACCTGCACGGCTACCTGAATGGCCGGTGCGGGGACATACCGCGCACCGCAAGATCAACCGAATTACCGCGAGCCGGCGCTGATCCTGTGTGATTGCCGCCGGCTCGCCCTATCGGGGAGGAAAGCAACCAGGACCGGGTCGTGTCCTGTCGATGCCGGGCATGCCGCCTAGAGCGAATTATCCCCTTCCGTGGCCGGGCGCGCCGGCTGGGACACTTTTTCGATCCGCAGGATATGGGGCGTGTCGGAACGATCGGGCCATTCGATGGAACTGCCTTGCTGCATCCCGATCAGGCCGGACCCGACCAGGGAAAGGATCGACAGGCGCCCTTCATCGATATTTGCCTCGGACGGCCAGACGAGCGTTACCGATCTGCTTGTCCCGCTGTTCTCATCGATAAAGTCCACCTCCGACAGCATCGTGACCACGTCATCTGGAAGGCTGTCGCTTGTATGGATCTGGGCGCGGTCGATTTCCTCGATCAGCCTGGCGGCTGCCTGCGGCGCCTTTGCCTTCGACATATAGGCTAGATCGGCAATGCGGTCCGCCTCGGAATCGAGCAGATGGATTGCGGGACGGCTCTGATCGGCGTTGGACATGATTGTAACTCTATCGCTGTAATTGGTGCTGCTCCGCTTTCGAAGCGGACGGATCGGTGAACCGGCCCCCAGTCGCAAAACGGTGGGTCCGTCAGCGAAAGGGGGCAAACGCCAGTGCGAGCAATTGTCCGCCATGCGGCACCAGCCAACAGAATTTCTTTCGTTCCATGACTTTGCCCTGCCGTGTTGCGCTAGGGGCGTCAATTCGATTGGCGGATCATGCCCGATTGGCGCGCGACCCCATTTGGCGCGCGACAGGCAACGCCAGCGTCGGTACAGAAAGGAATGTTTCATTTTTCCCGCGCATCCCGACGAACCCGCCCCGACCTTGCGATCGACCTGGGTACCGCCAACACTCGCGTAATCAGGCGCGCGGAAGGCGTCGTCTTCGAAGAGCCGACCCTGTGCTGTTACGTGGACGATGGGGGCACCCCGCGTTTTCAGAGCGCGGGGAGCAAGGTTGCAGGGATGGTCGACCGTGTCCCGGCAGGGCTGCAGATCAGGCACCCCCTGGCGCGCGGGGTGCTGCAGGATATCGATGCGGCCAGCGCGATGCTGGATTATGCGCTCACATCCGTTTCGGGCAAGAAAGGGCTGCGCCGGCCAAGCGCGCTGATCGGCATCCCGGCCGACGCCACCAAGGCGGAAGCCGGCACGCTCCATTCCGCGGCGCGCGACGCGGGTCTGGGGAAGGTGGAACTGGTGCGAGAGCCTTTTCTCGCCGCGCTCGGTGCCGATCTGTCGCTCGGCGATGCGCGGGCGTCGATGGTAATCGAATGCGGTGCGGGCACCACGGAAATCGCGGTTTATTCGCTCAATGGGCTATGCCTGTCACGTTCCGTTCGTCAGGGCGGGTTGGCACTCGATGCGGCGCTGGCCGAATTTCTCCATACGAGACACCATTTCCTGGTCGGATCACAGACAGCCGAACGGCTCAAACGCGACCTTGCGCGCAGCTTCGCGTCGAGCGATGCGCAAACCGCAACCATCAGCGTAAAGGGGCGGGATATGCACCGCGCTCGTCCCGGTACGATTTATCTGTCGGCAAGCGATTTCCTGCCCGTTTTCGAAAAACACGTACTGCCGTTGGTCGAAGCGGCGCGCGCCGTGCTGCACGATATTTCGCCGGACCTTGCTGCCGACCTTTTCGCAAGCGACATCGTGATGACTGGCGGGAGCGCGTGTACCGGGTTGTTCGCCCGAAAACTGGCGCAGGAAAGCGGCGTCGGCGTTCGTTTGGCGAAAGAGGAATCACGCTGCGTTTCAAGGGGGCTGGCGCAGCTTCTCGATGGTTGAGTGAACGGAAAGCGGCGAAGTCTCCTACTCGCCGTGAATCTGTAAACTTGCCGCACGCTGCTGGTTTTCGCGTATGGCCAGGCGCTCGGCGCGGCACAGCGGGACGGAATCTGCCGTGTCGCTGATCGGCGGTTCCGCATCCCGGGATTGCGGCGGGTAAATTATGCTGCGCTCGGTCCGGACGACGGCGTCCTCGCTCATCACCGCTGCCTGCTGTCGTCCCGGTGCCATCAGATGTTCGACCTCATGTCCTGCGGCCAGCAGATAATCGACGATAATACGGCAGTGGCACCGCCACCATACCGCTTCCGAACACATCAATGCGACACGCTGCCGCGCACCCAGCCATCACAGTTCGTCCAGCGCGCCACGAAAGCCGCCTCCCAACGCGTAATCGGCCTAATTCCGGAAACTGCGCCCGCGCCAGAAGCGCGCCATAAGGCTTTCGTCGGAGCGGTGCCGGGATGTATCAGGCGCGTCCGGCTCGCTCCGGGTTCTGCATTTACGACGGTCGAGAGGGCCCGGGCCAATGATTTCGCCGCATTCGGGACAGAACATGCGCTTCTCCTCGGTTGACGGGATTCAGTTACCGCTTCGCTCGTCGTCGCACTCGCCGTCCGCTTGGGGCCGGTGCCGTCCGGTGGCGGTTTCGTCATGGCCGACATTGGAGCTGTAGAAGCCCACCGCCATCAGCCCGGCGCCCAGCATGACGGAGAGGAACACGGCAATTCCGGTGAGTATGCCGGACCTCGCGGTCAGCACATCATTCCAGCCGAGATAGAACAGCGAACACACCACCGAGACAATCGCGGCAACGAAAGTGTAGCCGATCAGGCGCGCGAAGCTGGCATCGGCCCTGGTGCGGTGTTCGGCGGCTTTATCGGTCTTCATGCATCGTCCTCCGGTTGAACATCGGGATATTCGTCGTAGAAATCGACCTGCATGCGCATTGCGCCTGCCAGCTCCACCCAATGCGGCTGTTCGGGAAGGAGCAATCCCGGCTGGCCCGGTTTCACCACCGATGCAGGCTGACCATCGCCAAACCGCAATCGCACTTCGCCATCCAGAACGCGCAAAACACCCCAGACCCCCGCCTTCGTCCGGTGTTCCTTCTGAAGAGCATCAGGCAATGTGTCGGCGTCGAATATGGGCGTCGATCTGTAAGGCTGCGGCATGGTTTACTCCTGCGCGGCAGGCGTTCCTGCCGTCTGGGGAAGAGCAGGCGAAGCTGGCGTGGGTTGCTGCCGGGTTAGGGGAGCGGGCGAACCTGCGGGCAAGCGAAACCATAAAGCGAGCTTCAGGCTTTCCGCTATGCGGTCCGCCTTGTCCTGCAACTGCGCGGCGGTTTCAGGTCGCAACAGTTCACCTGTTACCTCGGTCCATAGTGCAAGCCAGCGGTCGAACATGTCCGGGGTAAGCACATCCTTGTGCTTCAGGTGCGACGCCACCGGATTGCCCTTGTAACGGCCGCTCGTCAGCATCACCGACGACCAGAAATCGACCAGCTTGCCGAGATGAATGTTCCAATCGGACACGCCCTGTTCGAATACCGGACCGATCAGATCGTCGGACCTCACCCGTGCATAGAATGCCGGAATCAGGGTTTCGAGCTCGGCTTCCTTTACCTTCGCCATGTTACCCGGCGCTCCTCGATCAAAACATGTGCTGCAAATGCATCTATACCCCCATGACAATACATGCAATGAGAATGCATCTTTTATTCGAAGGCTGTATATTGGTTGGCTGGAAGGAGGATCGATGCGGCTCACCCGCTATACCGATTACGCCATGCGCATTCTGCTGTATCTTGGCGCCGAACCCGACCGCAAGGCATCGATTGGCGAAATTGCCGGTGCGTTCGATATCTCGCGCAACCATCTGACCAAGATCGTGCATGACCTCGTTAAATCGGGCTATCTTACGAGCCTGCGCGGACGTTCGGGCGGTATCCGGCTTGCCCGGGAGCCTGACGCGATCAATCTGGGCGCGGTGCTGCGCCATACCGAAGACGGTTTCGATCTGGTCGATTGTGCAAACTGCCGGATCGTGCCGGCCTGCGGCTTGACCGGCGTGGCGGCGGAAGCGCTCGCCGCCTTTCTCGCGGTGTTCGACCGCTACTCGCTGGCCGATATTCTTGGCCGCAAAGATGACCTTAGCCGAATTCTGGGGCTTGGAGCGGCGACCTCACCGGACCGGTCGGGTAACCGGCTACCAGCGAAGAGAGCCTGTATAGGGCAGGATCTGCCGCTAACATGGAAGCTGACGAAGGTGTGAAAAAGGCACTGAAGCGCCAGGACATGGAGCCACTGGGATGAGCGACCGATCCGGCAACTGGCCCGCGATACCCTATTCCGAATGGAAGGAAACCTGCACGGGTCTCCACCTGTGGACGCAGATCGTGGGCAAGTACCGGGTCGCACATGCACCATGGGACAATCATAGCTGGCACGTGACGCTCTACGTCACGTCGCGCGGGCTGACGACCGGTCCGATATTCGACGGCGACGCCCCGATCACGCTGACATTCGATTTCAGGGATCACATGCTGGTCGGCGAAACGCCGGACATGCGCCAGAGCTTTGCGCTCGAACCCATGAGCGTGGCGGAGTTTCACAAGCGAACCGGCGATCTCATCTCCGCACTGGGCGGCAAGATGGCCATTCACGGCGCACCGAACGAAGTGTCCGACGCGGTGCCTTTCGCGAAGGACACCGAAGAACGCGCCTACGATGGCGATGCGGTCCGCCGGTTCCATCGCGCCATGCTTTCGATCACCAAGGTGTTCGACAAGTTCAGCACCAGTTTCCTGGGGAAGATTTCGCCGGTGCATTTCTTCTGGGGTTCGTTCGATCTGGCGGTCACCCGGTTCTCCGGACGCAAGGCTCCGCTCCACCCCGGCGGCGTGCCCAATCTGCCCGACGATGTCGCACAGGAGGCGTATAGTCACGAAGTGTCGTCGGCGGGATTCTGGCCGGGCGGCAGCGGGGCGGATGAAGCGATGTTCTATTCCTACGCCTATCCCGCACCCGCTGGGTTCAGCGATCGGGAAGTGTCGCCCGAAGCCGCTCGCTTCGATGGTGATCTGCAGGAATTCGTCCTGCCCTACGAAGCGGTGCGAACCGGCACCGACCCCGAAGACGACCTGCTGGCCTTCCTGCAATCAACCTACGAAGCGGCGGCCGAGGGCGGCGTTTGGGACCGGGAGGCGCTGGAATGCGATTTCGGCAGACCGGCGGTTCCGCGCACCGTTCACGAGTGACGCGGCCCTCCACGGCAGCGGAATGAACCTACGAAGGACCGAAGATGAGCACCACCAAGGCAACCGAACACAGCGAATGTACCGACACGGACAATGCGGCAATCGCCCAAATCATCGACCCCAAGGTCGTCGATCTGGGCGAAATGGAAGTACGCCGCTCGCTGCCGTCCATACGGCGGCAGATGATCGGCCCGTTCATCTTCTTCGACGAGATGGGCCCGGCTGATTTCTCACCCGGTGAAGGCATCAACGTACGGCCGCACCCCCACATCAACCTGGCCACGCTGACCTATCTGTTCGAAGGTGAAATTCTGCACCGCGACAGCCTGGGAACGGAGCAGGCAATCGAACCGGGCGCGGTCAACTGGATGAAAAGCGGTCGCGGCATCGTTCATTCCGAACGCACGCGGACTGAACTGAAGGCAACGGGCCAGAGGCTGCACGGCATCCAGACCTGGATGGCCCTGCCCAAGAATGCCGAAGAGGATGAACCGGAATTCACTCACCTGGAAGCCGACGCGCTACCCGTTCACGAAGCGGACGGTGTCTGGATGCGCCTGATCGCCGGCCGTGCTTTCGGCATGAATTCACCTCTGCAAACCGCTTCGGAAACATTCTACGCCGACGTGAAGGTCGAGGCCGGCCGATCGGCCGAACTGGATTTTATCGCCGAAGAACGCGGACTCTATACCGTCGAAGGCACGATCGAGATCGGTGACGAGACGTTCGGGCCGGGGCGACTGCTGGTTCTCGAAGACGGCGAAACGGTTTCGGTGACGGCCAGGTCCGACGCCCGGTTCATGCTGCTTGGCGGGGCGCCCATGGGCGAGACACGATATATCTGGTGGAACTTCGTATCTTCCACCCGCGAACGGATCGAACAGGCGAAGCAGGACTGGTCCGAAGGTCGGTTCGATCCCGTTCCGGGGGACGACGAGGAATTTATCCCCCTGCCGGAAGATCGCGGAATTCCCCGCAAGGCATTCGGTGCAGTGGCCTACCCCTGATGCGGCCAGAACTTTCGGCAATTTGAGGATCATCATGATTACCACCGTCAATCCGGCAACCGGCGAACAGCTCGAAAGCTATCCCGAACTGACCACGGACGAGATCGGCGCCAGGCTCGACAAGGCCCAGGCTACCTATCGCGAGTGGCGTGAAACCGCGTTGGGCGAGCGCACCGAACTGCTCTCGAGACTCGCGCAGAGCTACGAGGCGAACAAGGACAAGCTCGCCACGATGTGCGTCGCCGAAATGGGCAAGACCTACGCCTCCGCCATTGCCGAGGTCGAGAAATGCGCCGCACTGTTCCGGCATCTGGCGCAGAACGGGCCGCCGATGCTGGAGCCTGAACGATGGTCGCTGGGCGAGGGCAAGACCGCCGAAGGTCGCTGGTTACCGCAGGGGCCGGTCCTTGCCGTGATGCCCTGGAACTTTCCCTACTGGCAGGTCGTGCGCTTTCTCGCCCCGACCATTCTGGCGGGCAATGTCGCGTTGCTGAAGCACGCCAGCTCGGTGCAGGGCGTGGCGCGGCTGATGGAAGAGATGGTGATCGAGGCGGGCGGCCCCGACGGCCTGTTCCAGAACCTGTCGATCAAGTCGGACAAGGTGAACGCCATTATCGCCGACGACCGGGTGGTAGCGGTGACGCTTACCGGCAGCGAGGGCGCAGGCAAGGCGGTAGCCGAGCAGGCGGGGCGCTATCTCAAGAAGGTCGTGCTCGAACTCGGCGGTTCCGATCCGTTCATCGTCATGCCGTCCGCCGATCTTGACGAAGCCGTTGCCCAGGCCGTCAAGGCCCGCATCCAGAATACCGGCCAGTCATGCATCTGCGGCAAGCGGATGATCGTCCACACCGAGATCTACGATGCATTCATGGAGCGGTTCTCGGCCGCCATGCGCGCGGTAAAGGCCGGCGACCCGATGGATGAGGCGACCGACATGGGGCCGCTTTCGAGTTTTGAACAGCGGGGCACGGTGCTCGATCAACTGGCCATGGCGCAGGACCAGGGTGCGACGCTGGAGTTCGGCGGCGAAGCGCTGGACGGCGAAGGCGCCTATATGTCGGCAGGAGTCCTGACCGGCGTCGATCCCGGCGGCCCTTTTGCATCGGAAGAACTGTTCGGACCCGTCGCGATGGTTTTCCGCGCCGAAGATATCGACGATGCTATCCGTATCGCCAATGCCATTCCCTTCGGCCTCGGTTCGTCCGTCTGGACCAACGACGAGGGCGAACGCGAGCGCTTCATCCGCGATATCGAAGCAGGCATGACGGCCGTGAACCAGATGCTCGCCTCCGCGCCCGAGGCACCGTTCGGCGGGATCAAGCGATCGGGGCACGGCCGCGAACTGTCGCGGCACGGATTGCACGAATTCATGAACCTGAAAACCGTCATGCTGCCCGCATGATGGGGCCGGAGGGCAAACAATGCCGAACATGAAGACGGAGCGCTTCCGCTTCACGAACAATCAGGGCCACGAACTCGACGCGCGACTCGAACTGCCGATGGGCCTGCCCGTTCGCGCGACGGCGCTGTTCGCCCATTGCTTTACCTGCACGAAGGATAGCCATGCCGCCCGGCGCATCACCGCCGCACTGGCCACGCGGGGGTTCGCTGTGCTGCGGTTCGACTTCACCGGGCTTGGCGGCAGCGATGGAGAGTTTGCGAACAGCGGCTTCGTCGCCAATGTAGAGGATCTGGTCGCCGCCGCGGATCACTTGCGGGAACGGGGCATGGCCCCGTCGCTCCTGATCGGGCACAGCCTGGGCGGTGCGGCCGTCATCGCCGCTGCCGAAAATGTTCCCGAAGTCAAGGCAGTGGCGACGATCGGCGCTCCGCTGGAAGTCGATCACGTGCTGCATCAATTGGGGAGCGCACCGGGCGACGTGCGGGACGGGACCGAGGTGGAAGTCGCGATTGGCGGCAGGCCGTTCAGGATCGGCCGCGCGTTCATCGAACAGGCACTCGGCCAGCCGCAGGCCGAAAGGTTGCGCCGCCTGGACGCGGCGCTGCTCGTCATGCATTCGCCGGGCGATACGGTGGTCGGGATCGAGAATGCCACCGGCATCTTCATCGCAGCGAAGCATCCGAAATCCTTCGTATCGCTGGATGAGGCCGACCATCTTCTACTGAAGGACGGGTCCGCCGAATACGCCGCGAATGTCATTACCGCCTGGGCCGAACCCTATATGCCGGCCCCTTCGCCAGCGCCCGAGCCGCTTGCGCAAGGGCTGGTGTCGGTCGAGACGGCGGGCGGCAAGTTTGCGCAGATCGTCCGCACCGTATCGCACCAATTCCTCGCCGACGAACCGGTTTCGGTCGGGGGAACCGATCTTGGTCCGACGCCCTACGACCTGCTGCTGGCAGGCCTCGGTGCGTGTACGTCGATGACGATCAGCATGTATGCCGACAGGAAGGCAATCGCGCTGGACTCCGTCAGGGTCGTGCTCGAACACGGACGCGAACATGCGGCCGATTGCAGCGACCCTGAAGCCGGCTGCCGAATGGATGTGATCGACCGGACGATCGAACTGCGCGGCGACCTTTCTTCCGAACAGCGCCTGAAGCTGCTCGAAATCGCCGAGAAATGCCCTGTCCATCGTACTCTGGAAAACCGCATCGAAGTGCGCACGATCGCAATCTGAACCGCCGCGCCGGCCCGCCGTCCGGGCCGGCGTGGCCCAGGACCAATAGAGGAAAAGCAAGCCATGACCAGGATTCTCGCGCTGTCCGGCAGCCTTCGCAAAGGCTCTTACAACACTGCGCTGCTCCGCGCGGCCCAGGGTGTCATGCCCGGTGATGCCCAGCTGATCGAAGGCAGCATCGCGGGCATCCCCCTCTACAATGGTGACGAGGAGGAGCAGCACGGCCTGCCGGACGCTGTCGCCGAACTGAAGGATCAGATCGCGGCGGCGGATGGTCTCTTGCTCGTCACGCCGGAATACAACAACTCGATCCCCGGCGTGTTCAAGAACGCGATCGACTGGACGACCAGGCCGTCGAAGGACATCGAACGGATTTATGGTGGTCGGCCGGTGGCCTTGATGGGCGCGACGCCCGGCGGTTTCGGCACGCTCCTGTCGCAGGATGCATGGCTCAGCGTATTGCGCACCCTGGGCACTCGTCCATGGTTCGAAGGGCGCCTCCTGGTATCGCGCGCGCACAAGGTGTTCGATGATGACGGCGCGATGATCGACGAGGACATGGAAGGGCGCCTGCAGGACTTCATGGCCGGCTTTACCGCCTTCATTCGCGAAAGCCGCCCAATGGCGAGGCAGTGACTTACGCTGTTCTGTAACTTTCGAGAATAATTCAGAGCGACTTGGATATTTTCTGATTATACAATTCGTTCCATTCCTCAGGCGGGATTTGGGCAGCGCGAACTATCTCGGTTCACTCTCCGTTGGGCCGTATCTCTCGCACAAGAGCATAGGTCTTGATCAGGCCCGCAGCTGAGAAGTCGGCGAGGAGAGCATCAGCTCTGTCGAGATCCCTGGATTGAACGAGTTCAACGGCTCTGGTTGAACGGATCGGTCGATGGGCGCGCATGCTTTTCTCGATCTTGTCTAGCCATGTTAGTCAGCCAATCTTGAAAAAGCAGTAACCTTCTTGTTCGCTGCGGAATTGCTAGAGGACGGGATTGGCGAGAGCTCAAATCCTCGTCGCGCCTTGATGCCCGCTGATGTTCGCAGGTGCCCACACAGGGTTTTAATGTTTTTTCATGGGACCGCGGGCCATCTAGTCAGCTAAGTATCTGAAAAGATGGTGGGCGCGGCAGGGATTGAACCTGCGACCCCACCCGTGTGAAGGATGGGAATAACGTAAATCTGCGGTTTCGGGATATGAGAAAAGTCAATAAAAACAACGTTTGATCCCCGCCGGTGTTCGCCGCTGTCCACCCAACTTTTTCATGTTTTTTTCATGGATTTTAGGATAGCGCATGCGGATGCCAGATTTGAGCCGCATCGGGGATCGCGAAAGACTGAAGCCGAAATCAGGCGATGAGCCGCACTGGCATCGTCTGCGCCAAGGGGTCTATCTGGGTTATAGGCGATCGAAGAAGACCGACGGTGGCACGTGGTTCGCTCGATTCTACGACGCGGACAGCAATCGCAACAAGCGCATGAGGCTTGGCGATTACGGCACGCTTACCGGTCATGACGTCTTCAAGCAGGCCAAGACCGATGCTGAGGCGTGGGCGGCAACTGTGGAGTCCGGCGGCGAACTCGCCCGCGATATGGTGACGGTGAAAGATGCCTGTCTCGCCTATCTGGAGGAAAAGCCCAATTCTATTGCCGAAGGCGTGTTCCGGCGACACGTCTACGACGATCCCATCGCTAAGGTGAAGCTCGACAAGCTTCGGCGGCACCATTTGCGCAGCTGGCGCAAGCGGCTGGAAAAGGCGCCCGCCATGTTGTCCCGGACCAGGGACGGCGAGAAGCGCTGGAAGGAACGAGCCAAGTCGACAGTGAACCGCGACATGGTGCCATTGCGTGCGGCGCTCGGGCGTGTCCTCATGTCCGGTGCCCCCAATACCGATGCAGCCTGGCAGGAGGCGCTCAAGCCCTTCAAGGGTGCCGATAAACGCCGAGAACTTTATTTGGACAAGGGTGAGCGGAAGAGACTAATTGATACCGCATGCGAGGAAGTCCGGCCGTTCCTAAAGGCGCTATGCCTTCTGCCTCTTCGTCCTGGCTCTCTTGCAAGCTTGACCGGGCGAGATTTTGACAAGCGCACCCGAACACTCACAATTGGCAAGGACAAGAACGGCATCCCGCGGCAGATTTCCTTACCCCAAGTAATCGCCGATTTCTTTGCTGCTCAGGTGAAAGACAAGTTGCCGACCGAGCCGGTCTTTTCGAGGAATTCTGGAGATGCGTGGAACAAGGATAGCTGGAAAAATCCGATCAAGACCGCAGTAAAGGGTGCGAACCTGCCGAATGCCGTTTCCGCCTACACTTTACGCCATAGCATAATTACGGATCTTGTGCGCGTGCGCCTGCCGATCCTCACCGTAGCCCAGCTGTCCGGTACAAGCGTTGCAATGATCGAGAAGCACTACGGTCACCTTGTACGGGATGATGCCGAAGAAGCGTTGGCCACTTTGGAAATTTGAAGCGAAAGCCCGATGCGAGCTACGCTAGCGACGATGCGAGGGATTAGGGAGTAGATGGCCATGTTGCTATCGGCCCACGCGCGTAGATTAATAAAAAGTTCTGCTCACATTTTCAGCCAGCGTCCTATCGATGCTTCGGGGCAAGCTTACGAAACAATTCAGTCGACATATCTGCGACCGTTTTCGTCGTAGATATTTGGTTTACTGTTTGCGATGGCCATTTTGACAGGGAAGAAATAAGTTGAAGGAACAGGAATTTCGCGAGTGGCTAGAAGCGAATGGGGCGAACAGCGCTGCAGGGCGGAACTCGCGCGTCCACGCCATGAGAACGATCGAGGCGAAGCTGAGCGAACTTGGCATTGCTCAGCCTGATCTCGAGTCGGCATGGGCAGTGGACCGGTTTGTCGCTTTACGCGATACGTTGGCCGAGATCCGCAAGGATTACGATGAAGGCGGCACACGATTTCGCATTCTGATGCCGGAATCGGAACGGCCGCGGAACCGGCTCTCGAACTGGCGCAGTTGGCTCGCCCAATATGGCCGGTTCCTTGCCGGTGAAGGCGGCACCAGCAGTGATGCCGATCTCATCCGACAGCACGTACTGGAAAACTACATCGAATCCGCTCGGGAGCGCGAGGACGATAGCGCCGAGCTGATCGTCAAGGAAGTTAATGACGCGCTGGGGCTGGACCAGGCTTGGCCGAACATTTGCCAGGCAGTCCGTGGGCGCAAGTTTCTGGAGCTTGCGGAGGTACCGCCTCCGCAGCGGTTTGGTGCCGATATGAGCACAGCAACGCGGTTCGTATTCGATCTCGATCCGACCAATTACTGGGCACTGCAAACACTGGTTAAGCGCTTTGGATCGCCTCTCTCTCAGACGAAGAAGATAGCAAGTTTCGAAGGACGCGATGGCCGCCAGCTCGCGCTCGATTTGGAGAGCGCGGCGCCCCAAGTATGGCTCGAAGGCAATATTGCTGCGGCGTTGAGCGATTTCGAGAGCGCACGCCACTACGTCCCGTCTGCTCCGCGAAACTCGAATCTGCCGCCCCGCCTGCGGCCCGGTCAAAGCGATTCCCGCGATGTCACACTGGTCAAATTTGCCAACAGAGATGAACTGGGCGCAATCTTGAGCGCCTGGGAAGGGTCGACAGGCTCCGCAACACCGACAGTTTGGCTGGTTACCTCCCTCTGGGGAGACAGCGACGGGACGGAGGGATTCCTTGAACGAGGTGAATGGAGTCTGTTGACCGACACTCGCAGCGACAACAACCGCAGGGTAAAGGAAATGCAGGTCGGTGATCGCATTTTCCTTAAAGACTACATCCCGCGCGCTGCAAACCTGCCGTTCGATGCGAATGGAGGGATCGTCACTGCTCACCGCATCCGGGCCGCAGGTACGGTGAGCGAGGCGAGCGGCGACGGGCTGCGTGTCGGCGTCGAATGGGATGCCGATTTCGAACCGCGCATCTGGTACTTCTACACCAACAACAGCGCTGTCTGGCGCCTCAAGGACCATTCCGAGAACCATCATTCGGCGGACCGCCTGCGCGCATTTCTCCTCGATGGAGCCGACCAGGACTACGCCTGGTTTCTCGCCCAACCCTTCTGGCGCGACCGACTTTTCGGCGCGCAAACCACCAAGACTGGCACAGTTATGAAACCCACCAACCTCGTGCTTTATGGTCCCCCGGGCACCGGCAAGACCTATCGGACTGCCAAGGAGGCCGTGATGCTGTGCGACGGGGAGGCGGATTACGGCGAGGATGAAGCTGGCAGGGCTGCACTCATGTCCCGCTATGACGAGCTGGTGAAGGCGCGACAGATCGAGTTCGTCACCTTCCACCAGAACTTCAGCTACGAGGATTTCGTCGAAGGACTCCGGCCGCACACCGATGATGCTGGCGAAGGGAAGGGTGGCTTCAGCCTCAAGCCCGAGACCGGCATCTTCAAGAGCATTGCCGACAGGGCAGGGCGCCCGGTCAAAACCGGAAGCGAAGAGACATCTCTCGACAATCGGCGGATCTTCAAGATGTCGCTCGGCCAGGCAAACATACCGCAAGCGGCTTGGGTCTATGAAGAGTCCATTCAGGACGGATATGCGCTCTTCGGGTTCGAGGACGTCGACTGGTCTCCCGATAAATTCGCCGATCGCGACGCCATCCTCCACGAGCTCCAGTCTCGCTTTCCCGAAGAGAATATCACTGTCCAGCACGGCAAGGTGAAATCCCCTGACCGGTTCCGCAACCAGCTGAGCATCGGCGATGTGATCGTTGCATCGAAGGGCCTCAACGAATTCCGCGCTATCGGGATTGTCGAAGGCGCATACGAGTACGCGCCGAAGCCTGATGGCCGTTATTGCCATCGCAGGAAGGTGCGCTGGTTGTGGGAGGATCCCGATGGCGTGGCAGTTTCCGAACTCATGCCGGACCGCCGCTTCAGCCTCGACACAATCTACGAGTTGCCGAAAGCGGCACTCAATCTTTCAGTGCTGTCCAGGCTGATCAACAGTGGGAATGACGAAGAGGGCGAGGATGGCGAAACGTTGCCTCACGTCCTCATCATCGATGAGATCAACCGTGCCAACATCTCCAAGGTCTTCGGCGAACTCATTACGCTGATCGAGCCGGACAAGCGGCTCGGCATGGCCAACGCGCTCAAGGTTCGCCTCCCTTACTCGAAGCGCGAATTCGGCGTGCCGGCAAACCTCCACATCATCGGTACGATGAACACCGCCGACCGTTCGATTGCGCTGCTCGATACCGCGCTTCGCCGCCGCTTCCGGTTCGAGGAAATAGCGCCCGAACCCGAACTGCTCCCTGCACAGGTCGATGGTGTGCCTCTCCGCCGCGTGCTCGAGGTCATGAACGAGCGCATCGAATATTTGCACGATCGCGAACACCGCATCGGACACGCCTTCTTCATGGGAAACGGCGGTACGGACCGCAAAGCCATCGATGCCACGATGCGCGACAAGGTCATCCCTCTGCTGCAGGAATATTTCTTCGACGACTGGAGCCGGATCGCGGCCGTGGTGGGCGAAGGCTTTGTCGAGAAACGCAAGCTGCCCGTGCCTCCCGGCATCGAGGCTGGCGAGGACCGCTTGAGCTGGAGCGTGCGGAGGGAGTTTGCCGGCGAAGCTTACGATACGCTGGTCGGAAAGGCGCGACCGGAAGAGGCGCCGCAGGATCAGAACGCACAGTGACCCACAAGTCCGTCCACGAATGGGGCCGGGTGCCGGTGGGGGAGGGCGGCTTTACCCGCGCCGAGGCCAATCAGCTGCTGGCGGCAGCCCGGGCGCATCCGTGTGGCGGGGCGGAAGGCACGGCAATCCTGGCAGATCACCACAAGCACCTGACCGCGCGCCAGGTGGTCGGTGTGCTTGCCGGGAGGGGCTGCAGCCTCGAGATCCTGCCCAAGGTCGATCCGGGCAGCCCCGGCGAGGACGCAGTTACGGTGCGCCGGCGGCTTATCGGGATGCTCGACATCGCGCTCGGGCTCGACCTGTCGAGCGGTGGAGCGGCACAACTGGCGCGGCAGGGGGAGACGCTGCTCGACATCCTCATTCGCCTGTTTGCCGATCGCCTTCTCGACGAGGTGCGCCGCGGCCTTCCGCGCCGATATCTGCTGTGCGAGGATGACTTGCCTGCATTGCGCGGCCGCATGGATGTGGTGCGCCAGTTCACCCACCACGCCGTGCGGCCCGACCGCCTCGCCTGCCGCTTCGATTCCCTCGAATCCGATACGCCGCTGCTGCAGATCATGAAGGCAGCGGTGGTTTTCCTGGGGAAGCACGTGCGAGCCGCCGAAACGCGCCGACGCCTTACCGAGCTGCGCCACCTGCTCGACGAGGTGAGCGATGTGCCGCCGGCCAGCTTGCCGTGGGACCGGGTGCAGCTCGACCGGTCCAACCGCCGCTGGCGAAGCCTGTTCGATCTGGCAAAGCTTTTCCTTAAGCGCGATTGGCAGGCGACCCACCACCGCGAGAAGGCGGGGGAGGGGATCACGCTGCTGTTCCCGATGAACGATCTCTTCGAAAGCTATGTCGCCTCCCTTCTGCGCCGCGCGCTGGCGGGGACCGATATCGAAGTGACCGAACAGGGCGGGCTGAAATACTGTCTGGGCGAATGGCGCGAAGGCGAGGCTTGTGAAGGCCATCTGTTCCAGACGAGGCCGGACATTCTGCTGCGCCGTGGTGGCCAGATCGTCGCCATCATCGATACCAAGTGGAAAGCTATCTCCGAACCTTTCGAAGGGAAGGGCGGGGTGAGCCAGGCCGATGTTTACCAGTTAATGGCCTATGCGCGCATCTATGACTGCGACCATCTCATGCTGCTCTATCCCAGTGTGCCGGGCGGCGCCGAGGGCGAGCGCAAGTCGTTCGGGATGACAGCCGGAATGGAGCGGCTGCGTGTTGCGCAGGTCGATATTGCTACGAGCCGAGAGGATGCCATCCAATCGCTGGGAGGACTTTTCGCGGACATGAGTATTCCTACGCAATTCGGGACAGCGGCCTAGGAAAGACTTGTTTTATTGAGATTTTGCCGCGACAAGACCTGCGACAGCTTCGGTCGTTTCGGCCGGGCACGCCGTGGGGGATGGCGATTAATGAGCGACAGGATGGGCAAGTTTCGCAGGCTGCTGCGCCTCGTCCATCTGCTGGCCGACAGTGCGGAAGGCCTGACGCTCGACGAGATGGCCGAAGAACTCGAAGTCAATCGCCGCACCGCAGAGCGGATGCGCGATGTGATCGCCGAGGCCTTCGTGCTCGAAGAACTGGCCGACGACCGGCGCAAGCGTTTCCGCATCCCTGATGGCCTGCGCCGTGCCTACACGCGGCCGAACGCTGCGGAAGTCGCTGCTCTCCAGACCGAAGTTGCCACTCTTGCCCGCAAGGGAGCGGCGCACGCGCCTCAGCTCGAAAGCCTGCTTGGCAAAGTAAAGGCCGCGCTCGACGATCGCGAGAAGCGTCGGATCGATCCGGATCTCGATGCGCTCGGACGGTTGCAGCGGGGAATGCATATGGCTGGCCCGGCCGTGTTCGTTGCGCCGGAAACCGTCGCCACGATCCAGGGCGCGATCCTTGCGGGTGTCTGTCTTGAATTCGAATACCGCGCCGAAGGTGCAGACGCGCCGCAATGGCGGCGTGTGGTTCCGTACGGGCTGATCCACGGCGGAGTCCCCTACCTCGTGGGCAAGATGCCCGGCCGCGAAGAACCTCCCATCCTTTTCCGGCTCGACCGCATGAGCGAACCACGCGCCAGCAACCAGCTCGGCTGCGCGCCGGAGGATTGGGACCTCGACGTTTGGCTGGCCCAGAGCTTCGGCGTGTGGCGCGAGGATGAGCATGACATAATACTGCAGGTTGCACCTGCCTCCGCCGAGCGCGCGCGGGGCTGGAGATTTCATCCGGCGCAGAAGCTGGAAGAGGGGGAGGGTGGGGCACTGCTCGTCCGCTTTCGCAGCGGGGGCCTGCGCGAAATTGCCGAGCATCTTTTTACCTGGGGCGGCGAGGTTGCGATCGTCGCGCCTGAAGAGCTGCGCATTGTTATGCGGGATCGACTTGAAGCGGGGAAGGGCTCTCTCAAGCATGTGCGACCGGAAATGTCGCAAGAACCCGTCAGGAGGGATCCATGACGACGACTCCAAAAAATCATCTTACCGATCGCTTCGACGAAGCACTCGTTTATGCAAGCTGCATTCATCGGGATCAGCGTCGCAAAGGTGCGGATATTCCCTATGTGTCGCATCTCCTGGGCGTTGCGGCCATCGCGATCGAGAATGGCGCAACGGAAGATCAGGCCATTGCAGCGCTGTTGCACGATGCGGTCGAGGATCAGGGCGGGGCGGCAAGGCTTGAAGACATCCGCACCCGCTTTGGCGAGCAGGTCGCCCGTATCGTTGCCGACTGCACCGACAGCGATACAGAGCCCAAGCCACCATGGCGGGCGCGTAAAGAGGCTTACGTTGCCAGCTTGCCGCACAAACCCGCCGCTTCGCTCGAAGTCAGCATCGCTGACAAAACCCATAACGCCGGCGCCATAGTCGCCGACCTCTACGTCCACGGCGAGCAGGTCTGGACCCGGTTCACTGGCGGAAAGGACGGCAGCCTTTGGTATTACCGCGAGCTATCGGACGCTTTCGCCGAGCTTGCTCCGGGCATGGCTAGTGAGCGTTTCGCCCGCCTTGTGGACGAGATGGAGAGGTTGGCGTGAGCAAGGAGGAAATTCATGGGTAAGATGATGGGAGGGGTCCTTCTCGGGCTCATTCTGGCGCTTGGCGGTTATGCGTGGTTGGATCGTCAGCCGGTAGAGGTTCGCACAGAAGTTGAGCGTAACATTCTCACCGGCTCGAAGACTACGACTGTGCAAGTTGGCGAGGCCGTTACAGGATTACAGAGCCTTAATCGGTTAGTGGTCTTCCGGACGTATCTGATGGCTCTGACCGAAGCAGAAGAGTGTCAGTTCTGGGGATGCCCAATCAAGTCGTCTCAGGCTTTGATAACCCCCGCCTACGTAAACTACTTTGTCGATATGTCCGAGTTGGACGGAGACAGAGTGACCCTTGATGGCAATAAGATGACCATTAAAATGCCTCGGCTAATGATCGAGCGCCCCAACATCGACACGCGGCACCAGAAATTTTTTAACGAGGGTATGTGGTCCGATCTGACCAACGCCGACAGACGACTAGAGGCGAGAACGCGGAAAGCAGCCAGATCGCAGCTCTATCGACAGGCCCGTCAGAAATTCCTTGTGCGCCTTGCCAAGAAGCAAGCGATAGCGGCGGTCTACAGCAATGCGCGGCGAATGCTCAACGCTAGCGGGCACCGGGACGTTTCGCTGACCGTGACGTACAAGCAATGAGACACCCCAAAACCGTCAAGGTTTTAGAAGATTTTGGCAGGGTACGTTTGTCGAAGAGCTTCTTCATGCGCGATTTCCTGTTCTCCGACATCGCCGCAGTTCACGGACTGTCGAATGTCCCAGACGACCCTGACCTTGCCATCGCTGCAGGCACTCGGCTGTGCGAGGAATTGCTCGAACCTTTGCAGGAGTGCTTCGGCAGGCTCGCTATCCGCTCGGCCTATCGTAGCTGCGCCGTCAACCAATTCGGCAATGAGAACGGTTTGGGCTGCGCCCGCAACGAGGCCAACTATGCCGATCATATCTGGGACCGGCGTGACGGGGCGGGGCGGATGGGCGCGACGGCCTGCGTGGTAGTGCCCGCTTTCTGGGATGTTTTTCAAGGGGAGGGCGATTGGCAGAAACTCGCCTGGTGGGTCCACGACCACTTGCCGTATTCGACGCTCTATTTCTTCCCGAAGATGTGGGCATTCAACATCCAGTGGCGCGAAGAGCCCGAGCGGCGCATCGACAGTTATGTGAAGCCCAAGGGTTGCCTGACGAAACCGGGCATGCCGAACAACGAAGGCAGTCATGAGAGCGAGTGGCGGGGTATTGAGAAGGTGATGAAGGGACGAAAGGCGTGAACGTTTTCGAATTGGATAGCGCTCTCATCGGCAAGTATGAGGAGTTCGCGCGTTCTTTCACGGAAATTCGCGCTGACGATCTGCGCCAGTCTGTCGATGGAATCTATGAAGACGGGCGGTTCTGGCCGGAGCCGCTTATCGGTTTGAACCCGCAATACGCACGGGGAATGTCGATCGACAAAATTGTGGCCGACGGTCTCGTCGATCCCGCACTCGCGGACATTTTTGCCTTCGGCCAACCGCGCCAACCGATTGAGCTTTTCCTCCACCAGCAACGAGCGCTGATGAAGGCTGCGCAAGACCGGAACTTCATCGTCACAACAGGCACAGGCTCGGGAAAGTCGCTGTGCTTCTTCCTTCCGATTATCGATCGCATTGTAAAGGCACGCCGCGCCGGGGAGCCGCGGCGCACGCGCGCGATCATCATCTATCCGATGAACGCGCTGGCAAACTCGCAGCTTGAAGAGCTGGAAAAGTTCATCGGTCCGTCCGGCCTGCCTGACAACCTGAAGCCAACGTTTGCGCGCTACACCGGGCAGGAAAGCGAAGCGAGGCGTCAGCAGATACGGGCAGAATGCCCCGACATCATTCTCACCAACTTCATGATGCTCGAGCTTCTGCTGACCCGGCAGGACGAAATCGATCAAGGCGTCATCGACAATATGCGAGGACTCGAGTTCCTCGTCCTCGATGAGCTTCATACCTATCGCGGGCGTCAAGGAGCGGACGTGGCGATGCTGGTACGCCGGGTGCGGGAACGTTTAGGTGCCGATCGGATGACGTGCATCGGAACGTCTGCCACAATGGCATCGGGTGACGAGGATGTGGGGCGGGCTGCGGTATCGAAGGTCGGATCCGTTCTCTTCGGGGAGTCAGTAACCCCAGAAGACGTCGTGACAGAAACACTCGAGCGGCGGACGACCCACACAGGTGACGAGAGCGCCTTGCGGAGGCAGGTCGCCGAGCTAATTGCGTCGGGCGCCCCACCCCCTGCCGATCCTTCTCTGTTTAAGACTGATCCTCTGGCTGTCTGGATCGAGCTGAACATCGGCCTCGATGCTGGGGAGACATTACGCCGCGCCAAGCCGCAGACCATGAGTGAGGCCGTAAAGGCGCTAGCCAAGTTTGCCGGATGCGACGAAGCCGCTTGCCGGGAAGCTCTTGCGGGCAGGTTGGTCGCGATGAGCGATATTGCCGATGGGCATGAACAGGCTTTTATGGCCTTCAAGCTCCACCGGTTTCTTTCGGGTGCCGGCCACGCCGCGGCAACGCTCGAACCGGCAGGTCGAAGGCTGGTCGATCTTTCCGGCGAACTCTTCCACCGCGATCGGCCACAGGCGCGTCTTTACCCGCTGTTCTTCTGCCGGTCCTGCGGACAGGAAGTGCATTCGGTCACCCTTAGCGAGGACCGGGAGCTTCTTCCACGTTCGATAGATCAAACCCCCCAGGATTCGCCCGACGACGAAGGCAATCTACACGGCTTTCTCATACCGGATGCTGACGGCACGCTGCCGTTTGCTGGAGATATTGAAGAATATCCGGACGATTGGATCGAGCAGGCTGCTGCAGGGCCGAGACTGAAGTCGAGCTATCGCGGGAAACACGATGGCAGGATGATGTGCGTAGGTCCTGATGGACGGCATCAGGAAGATGGCGTTGCGGCTTGGTTCTTCCCCGGGAAATATCGATTCTGTCCGCGTTGCAAAAACCAGCCCGCCCCCCAGGCGCGCGACCAGAATAAGCTGGCGGGCCTCTCGGCAGAGGGGCGTAGCTCCGCGACGACCCTGATCACCAGCCAGATCCTCGATTGGATGGATCGCGTGGATGTTCCGTCTGATCCTCTCAGGCGCAAACTTCTCGGGTTCACGGATAATCGCCAGGACGCTGCTCTGCAGGCGGGCCATTTCAACGATTTCATCTTCGTGACCTTGCTTCGAGGGGCGATATTGCGGGCAGTCCGGCAGGCAGGCGCGGAAGGTCTTGAATACGAGCGCTTTGGCGACGCTGTTCGCATGGCGCTAGGGTTTGAACCGACGGATGAGAAACGGCGCTCCGAATGGATGCTCGACCCCGAGCCCTCTAGCTTCAAGGCGCTAGATGAAGCGAAGCGTTCGGCCAATCGCGTGTTGGCCCATAGGGTATGGAACGATCTTCGCCGTGGATGGCGCTATACCAATCCGAACCTCGATCAACTGGACTTGATCCGGGTTGGCTATCCTGGGGTCGCGATGCTCGCCGCTGATGAGAGCATATACTCATCGTCAGCGCATGCAGGCATCGATCAGGATATTGAGCGCGGTCTCTTTCTGCTGGCCGGCGCGACGGCTGCGCAGCGGGAAGTTATGTTTGGAGCTCTCTTCGATCACATGCGCCAGAACCTGGCCATCGCAGTCGATGCGCTAGATCAGACGGAGCTCGAGCAGGTCGCCGAGCGCTCACGAGGGACGCTCAAAGACCCCTGGTCGATTGGGAGAGAAGAGCAAAACCATGAGCTGGCGGTGCAAGTCTCACTGGTTGTCGGCAAAGACGGAAATCCGCGAGACCGCATTGTCCGAGTAACAGGGCGGGGCGGATTGGCCCGCAAACTTGGAAAGGAGGTTGGCGATGTTTCGATCGGGGATCGCGAAGTACTGGTCCAGGCCATGCTCGTGGCGGCCGAGCGGCATCAGATCGTCAGGCGCTTTGCGGCGGGAAGCCTGACGGGATGGCGTCTCGCGCCTGATGCAATAAGGCTTTCGGCAGGCAAGAATGAGCCTGAACCGCAAGATGCAAATCCGTTTTTTTCTCAGCTCTACTCCGACGTGGCCGAACGTCTCGGCGATCCCGGCCGCCTGCCGATGGCATTCGAAGCGCGCGAGCACACTGCCCAAGTCGAACAGGAGCTTCGACAACTTCGTGAAGATCGCTTCAGGTTCGGCGATACCGATCGGAAGCGCTTGAAAGAAGCAACCGCGACACTGCGCCTCAAGGAAGAGAGGCCTGATTTCCTCCCCCTGCTTTATTGCTCCCCTACCATGGAGCTGGGGGTCGATATTTCCCAGCTCAACGTGGTCTATCTGCGCAATGCGCCTCCTACCCCAGCCAACTATGCGCAGCGTGCCGGCCGCGCCGGGCGCAGTGGCCAGGCGGCCCTGATCATCACGTACTGCGCAGCTCAGAGCCCGCACGATCAATATTACTTCGAACGCCGGATCGACTTGGTGGCAGGCATCGTGCAACCACCAGCGATCGATCTCGCCAATGCCGACCTTCTTGCAGCACACGTGCACGCCGAATGGCTTGCAGCGGCACGAGAGCCTCTCCGGAAATCCATTCCGGACAATTTGGAAATGTCGCAAGATGGCCGCCCGCTTGGCCGGCATTTGGAGCCTGCGTTTCTGGAAGCGACAGGTGATGTGGCAGCGCGAGGAAGGGCGCTAGCCGTCGTTAGGTCAGGCTTGCAGGATAAGGTCGTCCCAGAGATCGAAGATCTGGAAAGCTTCGTGAAGGATCGATGGAAAAGCGCGAGCGCAAGTTTCGACAGCGCCATTGATCGCTGGCGTACGCTCTACAACTCGGCTCAGGAGGAGCGGCAGGCAGCCGCTGCACTGGGAGACCGTTCCGGATTGTCCAAAGCAGAGCGCGACGCCGCCCGTCAGCGTTACCATGCTGCGGACAGGCAGGTTGGGCTGCTCGAGGCCGGTACGTCTTCGGCCAGCTCGGATTTCTACATTTATCGTTATCTGGCGACTGAAGGCTTTCTACCTGGCTACAATTTCCTGCGCCTGCCCCTTTATGCCTTCATCGATGCGGAGAAAGGCACTGCCGTGTTGCAGCGTCCGCGCTTTCTTGCCCTGGCGGAGTTCGGACCGAACAGCCTCGTTTATCACGAGGGCAAAGCCTATCGGTGCAATCGCGCGAAGCTTGCGGCGGGGACGCGAGGAGAAGAAGGCCTGCTGGTTACTCGTGAGCTCCGCTGCTGCGACAATTGCGGCGCTGCGCATGCGGAAAAGACGCTTGAAAAATGCCGTGTTTGTGGTGACCCGCTTACCAGCGAAGGAGACCTTACCCAGCTTTATCGCATCGAGAATGTGGACGCTGTCCCCGGGGCTCGGATCACTGCCAATGATGAAGATCGCCAAAGGCGCGGGTTCGAACTGCGTACGCTATTCGAGTGGGACAACAGTCGTCGGCGCAAGCTGATGCTGGGAGAAGGGGAAGGGCCCTTGGCGGTCCTCCAATATGGCCCGCAGACGAAGCTTTCTCGCGTGAACTTGGGACTACGCCGCCGAAAAGAGCAATCGGTTCACGGCTTCGATATTGATACGGTTAGTGGCCGTTGGCTGAAGAATGAGGCGCAGGGAGACGATGAGGGTGACGACGTAGCAAAGCCTCAGCGCCAGCGTATTGTCCCGCTCGTCGAAGACACAAAAAACTCCCTTCTGCTACAGTTTGATCGGTCGCTGAACCTGGACAAGGATCAGATGGCGACGCTTCAGCATGCGCTGACCAGGGCCATCGAAGCAGAACATGTTCTGGAAACCGGCGAATTGCTCGGCGAGCCAATGCCTACTCGCGACAGTCGTAACGCTATCCTGTTTTATGAGGCGTCTGAAGGAGGGGCTGGCGTGCTCAAGCGCCTTATGGAGGGGGCTGACCAATGGCGCGCACTGGCCGGGAAAGCCCTCGATCTAATGCATTACCACCGTGAGGGCGACGAGCTCACGGACAAGAAAGATGCGTGTGTGAAGGGCTGCTATCGCTGCCTCCTATCCTATTACAATCAACCCGATCATGAATTCATCGACCGACAGGATGAGGAGGTGCTTTCCGTCTTGGTTCGCCTCGCAGAATGCACGGAGGATTCCACTGCGGCTACCTCGGGAGGAAGTAAGGCAACAGGCGAAAGCGACACCAACGATCCGTGGCTTCGTGCGTTTGAGGCCTGGAAATGGCCGCCGCCAGAACAGCAACAATCGGATAAGTCTTACATATGGCCGGCAGGCATGGTCGCTGCAACTGCAGGAAGACCTACCGAAGAGCGCAGCGCGTGGTGCGACAATGCCGGCTTCCTCTTGATCGAACTAGCTGAGAAACCGGGTGATCAACCACCAGGTGATTTGGCAAAGGCACTGGGAATTTCGGAATGAATGCCATCGATTTGCGAACGGGCGACCTCGTCCAGGCAAGGGGCCGCGAGTGGATTGTGCTCGGGTTGCCGGAGGAAGGTCTCATTCGCGTCCGTCCCTTGTCTGGCTCCGAGGAGGACGCGCAGGTGATCGCGCCTGCTCTGGAGACGATGTCAGTCGCACCGGCCCGTTTCGCTCCGCCCTCCGCAGACGAACCCGACACACAGGATGGCGCGGGCTTGCTCGCCGACGCCCTTCGCCTTTCATTGCGCAGGGGGGCAGGGCCCTTCCGCAGTGCAGCGCACCTCGGCGTGGAGCCGCGCGCCTATCAGCTCGTCCCGCTACTCATGGCATTGCGTCTTGAAACCAAGCGTCTGCTGATCGCCGACGATGTGGGCATCGGCAAGACGATCGAGGCCGGCATGATCCTGCGGGAAATGATCGACCGGGGCGAAGTCGATCGCTTCACCGTGCTGTGCCCTCCGCATCTCGTCAACCAGTGGGTCGGAGAGCTTGCCGAGAAATTCGATATCGACGCGGTTGCCGTTACATCCTCGCGAGCTCGCTCCCTTGAGCGCGGATTGGCGCTGTCGGAAAGCATATTCGACGCCTACCCCTACACAGTCGTCAGCTTGGATTACATCAAGAGCGACAATCGTCGTGACAGTTTCGCCCATGCCTGCCCGGATTTCGTTATCGTTGACGAGGCCCACAGCTGCGTGGGTGGCAGCGAACGCGGGACACAACAGCGCTTTGCACTTCTAGAGCGGCTCGCTGAAAAACCGGACCGGCACATGTTGCTGCTAACGGCCACTCCACATAGCGGGAATCAGGATGCGTACGGAAGGCTGCTCGGACTGATCGATGCTGACCTCGCCGATGCCCCCAGCGGCGCCGATCCCAATGCACTCGAACGCTATCGCCGCCGCTTGGCCCAGCATTTCGTGCAACGTCGCCGGCCCGATATCGAAGAGGCTTGGGGTGATGGCAGCGCCTTTGCCCGCCCGCATTCTCGCGAAGCACCATTCCAGCTGACCGGCGACTTCCAGAACTTTCAGGAAGACGTACTCGACTACTGCGTCGGTGTGACCACCAATGCCGATGGAGACAGCGCAAGGCGTCTGGCCTTCTGGGGAACTCTGGCCCTGATGCGCTGTGTCGGATCCTCCCCGGCTGCCGCGGCAAGCGCGCTTCGCAACCGCCTGAGCGGTATGACTGAGGAAGAGGCGCTCGAGCCGGTGCTGTTCGACGACGACGAGGGAATGCTTTCCGATACGGATGTCGAACCCGCGACTGCTGTTGCAGGCGAAGAGCGCGAAAAGATCTCCGCACTCATCAAGCAGGCTGAGGCGCTCGCCGAACGGATCGATGAAGACCCGAAGTTCGTCATGCTGGTCAAGCAGCTTAAAGCGCTGGAAAAGGAAAACGCACGTACTGTCGTTTTCTGTCGTTTCATCTCCACCGCAGATGCGGTTGGCGCGGCATTGCGCAAGATTTTCCGCAAGCACCGTATCGAAGTCGTCACCGGCCGCTTGACGCCCGAAGAGCGGCGCGAGCGAGTGGATGATATGGGTGATGACGACAGGCGCATTCTCGTCGCCACCGACTGCCTGTCCGAAGGCATCAACCTGCAGAAGTCGTTCAATGCGGTCATCCACTACGATCTCAACTGGAACCCGACACGCCACCAGCAGCGCGAAGGGCGCGTCGACCGTTTCGGGCAGCCGGCAAAGGATGTCTGGTCGGTCATGATGTTCGGCGCGAACTCGATGATCGACGGGGCCGTGATCCAGGTTATCACCGACAAGGCGGACCGCATCCGCGAAGCACTCGGCGTCACGGTTCCAGTGCCGGAAGACTCCGCAAGCGTCACCAGCGCGCTTATGCAGGCCATGTTGCTCAAGTCCGAACGCCATCGATCGCAAGGCATGTTCGATTTCGGCGAGGCGGATGCTCAGCTCGAAGTCGAGTGGCGCAATGCCGAGGACTCGGCGAAGAAAAGCCAGGCACGCTACGCACAAGGCGCGCTCAAACCCGCCGAAGTCCTGCCCGAATGGCAGCGCCTGCGTGCACTCAACGGCGGGCCTGAAGAGGTTGAGCGCTTCACCCGCCGCGCGCTTTCACGTCTGGAAGCGCCGCTCGACACGACCGGCAAGCATCCCCGCGTTCACTACGACCGCCTTCCCACGCAATTGCGCGAGCGCATGGAGGCGCGCGGCTTCACCGGCAGTCGGGCAGTGAGCTTTGCCGACGATCCAGAACCCGATGTGACCCACGTCGGCCGCGTTCACCCACTGGTCGCAACGCTTGCCGAGACCCTGGCCGAAGGCGCGCTCGACCCCGGCGGCACGCGTGAAATCGAACCGCTCGGTCGCTGCGGTACATGGCGCACGCGCGCAGTCGAGAGCGTCACCACTGTACTGCTCATGCGGTTGCGCTTCACCCTCACCGTCAGTGGAAGGCGCACCTTGCTGGCCGAAGAAGCCACCGCGCTCGCCTTCCGCCGGGGAGAGCAAGTGCCATTTGCAACAGGGGCCGAAGCTCTCGCGCTGCTGGAACAGGAAGCCACCGGCAATATCGAACGCATCGCGATCGAGCGGCAGGTCGGCGAGGCGCTGAACCGGCTCGACGATTACGAACAGGCAATCGCCACCTTCGCGCACGAACGTGCCGAAGCGCTGCGCGAGGATCACGACCGGGTAAAGGCCGCCACGCGAGGGGAAGGCACCACCACCGAAGTCGAGCCTGCGCTGCCCGCCGACGTCATTGGCCTCTATGTCCTCGTGCCGGAGATCGCCTGATGGCTCGCCGTAACCGCACCGCCGAACTCGGTCTCGAAGCTATCGCCATCGAGGGCGGACTGATCGCACCCGAACAGGTTCTCAAGATCGCCGGGGCCGAACGAAACGCGAAGACCGCCGCCGATTACGGCTGTCCCAAGGGCACTAATCTCGCTGACGAGATCACGCGCTATTTCCGTATCGGCCAGGCGCTGTGGCTGGATTACAGCAAGATCGACCAGCCCACCGTCACCCAGACCGCCAGGTTCGCGCGCGATCTGCTGGAACAGGCCTTCGGCTTCGAGGACCTGACAGGACCGAAGGATCACCACGACGGCGCCCGCCGCTATCGCATCGCTCTGGAAGGGAAGGGCGGACACGTCCCGATCGTCGTCGCCGCGCCGGTCGAGGATGGCGACGGCTTCGCCAAGGCCATGCCCGAATTCGGCGACGGGGAGGGGGGACGTGCCAAACGCAACCCGGTCGTGCTGCTTCAGGACTGGCTCAACGCCAACGACGGCTTCTACTGGGGCCTCGTCTTCGCGGGCGACCGCGTGCGATTGATGCGCGACAACGCCAGCCTGACCCGCGCCGCGTGGATCGAGGCGGACCTGGCTGCGATGTTCCGCGACGAAATGTTCGCCGATTTTACCGCATGGTGGCTGCTCACCCACGCCACCCGCTTCGGCAATCCCGGCCAGCCCCCCAGCAGCGCCCCGCTGGAGCAATGGCGCGAGGCGGGCATGAAATCCGGCACCGCCGCGCGCGATCGGTTGCGCGAAGGGGTGGAGGACGCTTTGCGCGAAATGGGTCAGGGCCTGATCGAGGCCAACCCGGAACTGCGCGCGAAGATCGAGGCGAACGAAGTCTCGCTTACCGCCCTGTTCGAGGAACTGCTGCGCACCGTCTATCGCCTGATCTTCCTCGCCGTGGCGGAAGAGCGCAACTTGCTCCACCCCCGCCGGACCCCGCGCAGCGCGCGCGACCTCTATGAAAGCAGCTACGGCTTCGGCTTCTGGCGCGAACGCAGCCGCCGCCGCGTGGCGCGCGACCGGCATTTCGATGCATGGGAGGGGATGAAGGTCACCTTCCGCGCGCTGGAACGCGGGCAGGAAATGCTCGGCCTGCCGGCGCTGGGCGGCATGTTCGCGCGCGGCAACACGCCGGTAATGGACGCCGGCAAACTGCCCAACCGCCGCTTCCTTGAAGCGATCTACCGGCTCGGCTACCTGAAGCAAGACGGCAGCCTGCAACGCATCAACTGGCGCGACATGAAGACAGAGGAGCTGGGCAGCGTCTACGAAAGCCTGCTCGAAATCCGCCCCACGCTGGAAGCCAATGGCGAGTTTGCGCTCAACAGCGGCGCCAAGGGCAACGCGCGCAAGACCACAGGCAGTTACTACACGCCCGACAGCCTCGTCGAAACACTGCTCGACAGCGCGCTCGACCCGGTGCTGGAGAAGGCGGAAGCCGAGGGCGAGACGGCAGAGGACAAGGTCCGCGCCATCCTCGACCTCAAGATCATCGACCCGGCCTGCGGATCGGGACACTTCCTGCTCGGTGCGGCGCGGCGCATGGCGGACAAGGTGGCCGAGCTGCGCGATCCCGACGCGCCCGACCGGCAGGCGGCGCTCCGCGACGTGGTCGCCCGCTGCGTGCACGGCGTGGACCGCAACCCGATGGCGGTGGAACTGGCCAAGGTGGCGCTGTGGATCGAGAGTGTTTCCCCGGGGCAACCCTTGGGCTTCCTCGACGCCAATATCCGCTGCGGCGACGCGCTGCTGGGCGTGTTCGACCTGGAAGCGCTGGAGCAGGGCATTCCCGACGACGCCTACAAGCCGCTGACCGGCGACGCGAAAGAAGCCGCCGCCTACTACAAGAAGAAGAACAAGGACGAGAAGAAGGGCCAGGGTAGCTTCGATTTCGACAGCGGCACCGGGGCCATGCCGCCGAGGAAGCTGGCCGCAAACCTGTCCACCATCCGCCGCATGCCGGAAGACACGGTGGGGCAGGTGGAAAAGAAGCGAGAGGCGTTCGAAGCGTGGAAGAACGACCCCGACCGACGCGCCACCCGCGTCGCCTGCGATTTCTACACTGCCGCCTTCCTGCTGCCCAAGGTGGAGGTGCCGGAGAATTACCAGCGCGGCATCGTGCCGACCACGGCGGACGTGTGGAAGCGATTGGGCGGAGGGCAGGTCTACGGGTCGCTCGAAGCCGCTGCCGTGGACGCTTCGGAGGAAGCCCGCGCTTTCCACTGGCCGCTCGCCTTTCCCGATGTGCTGATCGGCAAGGGCGGGTTCGACGTGGTGCTGGGCAATCCGCCGTGGGAAGTCGTCCAGCTTGCCGAAAAGGAATATTTTGAAAGCCGCGTTCCCGAAATAGCCGAGATGAAGGGTTCAGCGCGCAAGAAAGCGATCAAGGCTCTGGAAGCCGAGCGGCCCGAAATCTTCGCCGAGTTCGCGCGCGACAAGCGCGCGTTCGACGCGATGAACGAGTTTGCTCGGGCCAGCGGTCGTTTCGATCTAACCGCGCGGGGGAAGGTCAATACCTACGGGCTGTTCGCCGAACTCTTCCTCGCAGCCTCCGGGGATCGCGGCCGGGCAGGGCTGATCGTCCCTACCGGCATTGCCACTGACGCCACCACAGCTCCCTTCTTCGGCCATCTCGTAAGCGAGAAGCGCCTCGCCCGTCTGTTCGATTTCGAGAACAGTGCGCCACTGTTCGCGGGTGTCCATCGCAGCTTCAAGTTCTGTCTGCTCACGCTCGGTAATGATGTGGACGAGGCGGAATTTTCCTTCTTCCTCACCGATCCCGCGCAGCTGGAGGACAGCCGCCGTCGTTTCACTCTCTCGCCCGCCGAAATCGCCCGGATCAACCCCAACACCAAGACCGCCCCCGTTTTCCGCGCCCGCAAGGATGCCGAACTGACCGCGACCATCTACAACCGCGTGCCCGTGCTGATCGATGAGGAGAAAGGCGGCAAGCCGGGCGAACCGGGCAATCCATGGGGCGTCGAGTTCCGGCAGGGGCTGTTCAACATGACGAGCGACAGCCACCTGTTCCGCACCGCCGAACAGCTCGCCGCCGAGGGGTGGGAGCGGCAGGGCACCGACTGGGTCCGGCCATCAGGCGCGCGCGGCAACGCCCCCGGCCTCGCTCTCACCGGCGGCCGCGACGCCGCCCACCTCGACCTCTCCACCGGCTCCCCCGCCCCGGCGAGCGAGGAGCGCTATGTCCCGCTCTACGAGGGGAAACTGATTTGGCAATTCGATCACCGATTTTCGACGTTCACGGGTTCGGACAGTCGAGATTTGCAGAGCGAAGAGAAAGCCAATCCAAGATTAGAGGTGACTCCTCGCTACTGGATTGCTGAGAAGATCGTAAGGACTAAGCTTGCAGATAAAAAATGGCTCTACGATTGGGCGTTTGTTTATCGCCGTCTCGCTACGCCAACTAATGAGCGATCGGGGATCGGTCTTTGCACGCCATTAGGAGGCTACGGGGATAGCATATTCATCCCTAGTATGCCGACGACTAGCGCGCCACTTCATGCAGCATTCCAAGCTAATTTCAGCGCGCTTGCATTTGACTTTGTCCTTCGAAACAAACTTGGCGGATTAAACCTAGGGCTCTTCGTCCTTGCACAGTTGGCCATCCTCCCTCCCAGCGCCTACACCGAGGACGATCTCGGCTTCATCGTCCCGCGGGTGCTGGAGCTCAGCTACACCTCGCATTCCATGGCCCCCTTCGCGCGCGACCTGGGGTATGAGGGCGAGCCGTTCCGCTGGGACGAGGACCGCCGCGCCCGGCTTCGCGCCGAGCTCGACGCCTGGTACGCCCTCGCCTACGGGCTCTCCCGCGACGAGCTACGCTACGTCCTCGATCCCAAGGACGTGATGGGCGAAGACTACCCCAGCGAAACCTTCCGCGTCCTCAAGAACAACGAGATCAAGAAACACGGCGAATACCGCACCCAACGTCTCGTCCTCGCCGCCTACGACAAGCTGGTGGCCGAAGGCATGCGCCCAAGGGTGGAGGGGTATCGGTGATGGCGGTCCGGACCCTCGATATCCTGAGCACGCTGCCGCCACCCGATTTTTCGCCAGTCGATCTTCAGGTCGTGCGTCGGGCAGCCCACTCGGCTGCCAAGCGTTTGCTGGAGCGGCCCCTGTTCTCAGGCCCATCCTGGGCTGAAAGTTGGGATAATCTGGACCAGCAATTCGGGCTGGATCGCCAAAATCACTGCTTTCGAGAGAATGCGAGTGAGTGGGTAAATTATCTGGAGCCGCAAATCACCAGAGGCTTCGCCCACTTTCTTTCGAGCGGCACATTCGAGATACGGGCTCATCGGTGCATGGCTTTCTACCGCGCGTCTTGCCGGATGTCTGACGTCGTTTCCCCGGTCGAACCAATATTCCGACCGAATGCCGTGGTCGCTAAAGCGGAAGAAAAACGCATCGACCTCCTGGTCGAAATCCGCGGTGAAAACAGAACGTTCGGGGTCGCCGTGGAAGCGAAGTTCAAGCACAAACTGACCGAGCGGCAGTTGAAAAACGCGAGAAGGCATACTCGCAAGAAAAGGGGCTGGTCGAAGAAGCGAAGCTCCTACCTGCTGATCGTGTCGCGCAAGCGATCCGAGAACACCGCGCATCTCCTTGAAAATCCTCGATGGAAAGAGGTGACCTGGTGGGATTTCATGCTTGCTTACGAACACGAGCTGGCCAGGGAATATGACGACCCGAGATTCTCGCAATTCCGCAAAGACGTTTGGTGCCAAGCCTACATTGAAGGATAAGAAATTGCTGTCGATACCGGAAAGTGTTTTTGCATATCTCACGCAACAAGAAGTCCGCACCGCTGTAAATTTGCTTGCATCGAAGAAGAAGCCACCGGTCCCCGAAGAGGTTCGCTGGAATGATCTGGAGAGTTTTTATCGCGGCGTCCTCTCCATGCAGCAGGTCCAGGCCGAATTTTCCATGACCTTGGCAAAGCTATGGCAGGAGACCTGGGGTCAGGTTGACATCGATTGGTCTTCCGGAAGCCCGCAAGAACCGGGGGAGGATGGTTCACTCGACGTCGGAGAAATCTGGCGGGAGAACTGTTTTACCAGGGTTTTCGGTAAGGATGTGTTTGTCTGCCACCTGTGCTCTTACGCGACGTATGATGAAGGGTTGCAGTTGGGATTCGCCATATGGAAAGGCGAAGACGACAAGAAGATACTGAAGAAAATGGAAGTCGAGGGGTGGGAATATGACGACGAATACGGGTATATGTGGACGACTGCCGATCTCCGACCCAGAGAACGGGAAATGGACTTGCTGCCCTTAGTTGAAGCAGCAAGAAACGCCGAAGACGTGTGGCGCAACCTTTAGGTCGAGTGGGGGCAAAATTGGAAGAACTGAAGCCGGTCGCGCGCGAGGCGCTTGAAACCTTTCAATCAATTGATCGCGAAGCTGCGAGTTTGCTTCAAAAGCGCGGCCTCAACCTTGGCGCGCTCGCAGTCGTGAACCAGGCCACTGCCGAGGCGATCGCCGCCAACATGCACCAACGCAATCTCGACCGGACGAGCAACCTGCACGAATTGCGCCGCAAGCCGGCGATCGCGCGCCTCGTCATCGCAGACGAGGACGACCAGCAGGAAACGCTGTACATCGCTCCCAATGCCGAGGTGTCGATACCCGGCATGAAACTCTGCAGCTATCTGAACAACGCAGGGAAAGGAAAACTCGCCTCGTTCAATCCGGGTGACGGGACCAACATCAGGCTTCCCTCCGGCGTTCGCTATTTCGAAGTTCTCGAAAAGATTTCTTTCGATCCGATATGTGAGACCGGTGAGTGGGACGCTCGACCGGCCATCGCTTTCCAGTCTCAAGGCAAGGCGCAGTCCATCAAATCGCTGCGTGCCCTCCTGCGCGAAGCGGGAGTGCCGGAAGACGAGATCGACGAGATGGAAAGGTTGGCGGAATCCAGCGAGGACAATGGAAACGTGTTCGAAGGAATTGCCCATCAAGCCCGCACGGCCATGGAATTGCGGCTGGCCCCACTCCTCGACAAGTTCCAGAGCGAAATCTTCCGCCTGCCGATAACAAGCCGGATTGCCGTGATGGGCCCCCCCGGCACTGGCAAGACCACGACGATGGTCACCCGACTGCGTCAGAAACTCGATTTCGCCCTTCTCGATGACGAGGAACTGCAACTGGTCGAGGAGCCGGATGCCGCGGGCCTTGATCATCCCGATAGCTGGATATTATTCACTCCGACCGAGTTGCTCCGTCTCTACGTCAAGGAAGCGCTGGGCCGGAAAGGTGTGCCCGTGCACGACCAGCGTCTGCGGACGTGGGATGATTACCGGCGCGAGGTTGCCCGCAGCAGCTTGCGGATATTGCGGACCGGTACTGGCAGCGGACTCACCATTCGCGAGGATGATGCTCTGCTCGCACCGGGGACGCTGACCGATCAGATTGCCTGGTACGAAGCTTTTGACGCCTTTCAGCGCGATCTCTTCATCCGCCAAATCGCGATGGAGGCGGAACGGCTGGCGAAATCGGACGATACTCGCGTTGCTGTCCTGGGCCGGCGGATCGGCGAAGCAGTCGACCGTGCCGGTGGCAACGTTCTCCGGCTTCTCGGTGAAATAGCCGGTCAGGCCGATGACCTGCGCACATTTGCCAACGGTCTGAACGAAGGCATTCGACGCGATATTGCGAGCCCGGGAAACGGCTATGTCAAGCGCGACGAAGGATTCATGGACGCGCTTGTGAATTTGGTAACCGACCTCCAGCAATCGGGCGAAGACGCGGATGAGGAGGACGAGGACGCCGATGAAGACATCGAAGAGGCAAACCCGCAGTCGCTCGAAGGGCGCAAGCTCGCGGTAGATGTCTTTCGGAAGGCTATGCGCACTTTCGCGATGAGCCAGGCGACAGGGCGCAAACCCGGACCAACCAGCCGCGCGGCGAAGATTGCGGCATTGATCACGGAACGCGGGCTCGACTTGCCAGACCTGTCGGCGACCGGCCGGCTGCTGATCCTCCAACGGGCCGCGCGAAGGATTGCCCGCGCACCGGGAGCCTTTATCGGCAGCATGCCCCTGCGTTATCGCCGGTTCAGGCGTTCCATGCGGACCGACGGGAAATGGTACGGTGAAGCGCCGACTTCAGTTCGCATGGCTCACCCGGCAGAGGTCGATTTAATTATCCTGGCGATGTTCCAGGCCGCGCGTGCTTTCGACGCAGACCGCTTGCTGTCTTCCCGAGTAAGTCCGGACCGACGCCCACCCATCTTGGATTCTATTGCCGCTTTACGCAGGAATCAGGTTCTCGTTGATGAGGTAACCGATTTTTCGCCAGTGCAGCTTGCGGCAATGGCAGCATTGTCTGCGCCTACGACCGAAGCGGTGTTCCTTTCGGGCGACTTCAATCAGAGATTGACTGTGCAAGGCACACGCAGCGAGGACGACCTCGATTGGTCTGTGCCTGGGGTCGATGTCCATCAGATCGCCGTAAGCTACAGGCAAAGCAGGAAATTGGCCGATTACGCGCGCGCACTTGCTCGCAAGCAGGGAGCGACCATTGAAGACCGAGCGCCCGATTATGGTGAGAACATCGGCTTCGATCCAGTTTGCGGCGTCGGTATCGATACGGACGAGAAGCGTGCTGAATGGCTCGCTCGACGCATCAGAGAAATCGAGGCGATTGGCAATGGAACTTTGCCCACTGTAGCGGTCCTAGTATCCGACAGGGACGCGGTCGATGCTCTCACTGACCAACTCGACCGCCAACTGGCCAAGACCAACCTTCGCGCCCGAGCGTATTCGGCTGGGAACGCGATCGGCCACTCACAGGACGTGCGGGTTTTCTCAATAGAGCACATCAAGGGCCTCGAGTTTGAAGCCGTATTTTTCGCAGATGTAGATCGTCTGGCTGAAGCGCAGCCTGAGCTCTTCGACCGCTACATTTACGTCGGGGCGACCCGCGCAGCCACATTTCTCGGCCTAACTTGCAGCGCACCGAGGATGCCGGACGAGCTCGTTGGAGCCGATTTGTCGTACGGGCAAAGCTGGTGAAGGATACGAGCTGCCGCCTGCGCCACCCCGGATTGGTTTGGTCCTCCGAATTAAAGGAGGCTGCCTATTACAACGGGTATCGCGGTGAGTATGGCGAGGCTGATGGATGGCTGTTCTTTCGCAGCCAGGAAGGCGTGCCAGGCGAGATCGCGCTGGCAGTCGGTTCAGGTGAGGACGGCGCGCCATGGTTTCTCGCGCTCGACCACCCCGGAGTCGTTGCCGAGCTGGAAGCGGACAGGGCAGAGCCACCACCCGGCCGCTTTGCCGCTGCCTACGCCTTTGCGACACGAGCCGATCTGCATGGCGCTATTAACCGGGTGTTTCATCTCGCGCGTAGCGTGCCCGACTATCCGCTGAAATCGTTCGAAGAAGCTGCTGCTCATTTAGGCGATACCGAAGCCGAAAGGCTTATGCGCCAGCGGATCGGCCAAGATCGCTTTCGAGCGGCTTTGCTGGATTATTGGAATGCCACTTGCCCTATGACCGGCGTGACCGAAACCTTGCTTCTTCGCGCTAGTCACATCGTGCCTTGGGCGGAGTGCGTATCTGATGCGCAAAGATTAAACGTTCACAACGGTCTGTTACTAGCGGCACACTGGGACGCGGCGTTCGATGCTGGTCTGATTTCATTCGATGACTCGGGCCGGGCCCTGCTGAGTGAGGCCCTTTCGGAACCCGCCCGAACGATGCTTTCAAATTGCGAGGGGGTGACCCTTGAACTGCACGACGGACATCGCGAGCACTTGCGATGGCATCGGAACCACTATGGTTTCTCAACGGAATGAGCCAATGAGCCAACCCTATCCACCCCGCAACCCGCTGCACGGTGAGAGCCTCAAGGAAAAGCAGCGCGGTTTGCGGGACGGCTTCACGTTGCCGCTGGCGCTGCGCGTCCATCGCGCGCTCAGCTGGTTACGCCGGGCGGACAAGGAGCACGAGGATCTCGACGTCCGCTTCATCCTGCTGTGGATCGGTTTCAACGCTGCTTATGCAGGCGATCTCGATCGGGCGCTCGACGGAGCGGGCGCGAGCAATGAGCGGGCGCGCTTCGACGATTTCTTCGCGGCCCTCGTCCGTATGGATAGCAACAACCGGATCTACAGCGTGATCTGGGATCGATTCAGCCAGGAAATCCGCCTCCTGCTCGACAATCAATATGTCTTCGCGCCCTTCTGGAAGCACCACGGAGGCGAGGTCGGCGGCGGGGGCTGGGAGATCACCTTCGAAGCCGCCAAGCGCGCCGCGAATCGCGCGTTGGCGCAGCGAGATACTCCTGTCGTTCTCTCGATCCTGTTTGACCGGCTCTACGTGTTGAGGAACCAGCTAGTCCACGGCGGCGCTACTTGGAATAGCAACGCCAACCGAGATCAGGTTCGCGATGGCGCGGCGCTGCTCGGTTGTCTGCTTCCGGTGTTCATCGACCTGATGATGGATCACCCGGACGAGGAGTGGGTCATGCCCAACTATCCGGTGGTCGACTGACAGATCGTGGCGGGCGGCGACTGGTCATCGAACGAGATCGACGCAGCCGTCGGAGAATACTTTTCCATGCTGGCTGCCGAGATTGCCGGTATCGCTGTCAACAAGGCCGAGCGGAACCGAGCCTTGCAAGCTACCATCCCCCGCAATCGCGGCTCGATCGAATTCAAGCACCAGAACATCTCGGCAGTAATGCTCGGCCTGGGTCAGCCATGGATTACCGGCTACAAGCCTAAGGCAAACTTTCAGGGCGCGCTGGTGGAGGGGGTTCTGCGCTGGCTCAACAGTCACGAGGACTGGTTGAGGCCGCGCTGTTCGTCCAATCGCGTTGCCGATGGAAACAGTGGACAGATGCCGTTCCAAGGTCCGACGCCGGAACGTCTGATCCGCTTCGCTGCCTCACCCTCCCAGCGTAACGAGCCGCCACTGATCGATCCCGAATTCATGGCCGCCATCGGGCGAAAGTTCGATGTTGCGGCCCGCGATGCGAGGAACCGAGCCTTGGGCATCGCAGGGGAAGAGGCCGTCTTCGCTGAAGAACAGCGTCGCCTCCGTGCGGTTGGCCGAGAGGATCTTGCCCGCCGCGCGCGCTGGACGTCGCAGGATGATGGCGACGGTTTCGGCTACGATATCGCCAGTTTTGAACCGGATGGTCGCGAAAAGCTGATTGAGGTGAAGACCACGAACGGCTGGGAGCGTACGCCCTTCCATCTCAGCGCCAACGAGCTCGCTGTAGCCGGTGCACGGCGCGAGGCATGGCAACTCGTCCGGATCTGGGATTTCGCTCGTCAGCCTTCCGCTTTTGTCCTGCGTCCGCCGATGCAAGCGCACGTCATCCTGACCCCGACCAGCTTCCTTGCGGCGCTGCATTGATGCGACCGGTTCTGTCATGTCGCCGTGAGAGTTATTGGGGATGAAAACGACACAATCTTTCCGGTACGGCTTGTCCAAGTCACGCATCACCTCTTTCGAGCAGTGCCCAAAGAAGCTCTGGCTTTCGGTCCATCGCCGCGATGTGGCGGAGTACGATGCCGGTGCCGAGGCGCGATTTGCATCAGGCAATGCGGTTGGCGACATCGCCTCTGCGCTCCACCCGTCGGGCGTCATGGTCGAGGCCGAGCCAGATCTTGGTGCTGCTGTTGCGGAAACCGCTCGGCTCATCGCCGAGGGACATCCCGGGCCGATTTTCGAGGCGACGTTCGAGCATGACGGCGTGCTCGTTCGGGTTGATGTGCTCGAGCGCCGCAAGAAGGGCTGGCATGCGGCGGAGGTCAAGAGTTCGACGGGCGTGAAGGATTACCACCGTGGTGACCTCGCCACGCAGGCGTGGGTGTTGCAGGCTTGCGACCTGCCGCTGAAGAGCGCCAGCGTTCGCCATATCGATCGCGATTTCGAGCTGACCCGAGAGGGCAACTATGCAGGCCTCTTCGCCGATGCCGAGCTGCTACGGCCTCTGAAAACGATAATCGGAGGTCGCGCCGGCGTGGTCGCCGCCGCGCGCGAGGTGCTTGCGGGCGAGGAGCCGGTGGTCGAGATCGGCGAGCATTGCTCGTCTCCGTTCGAGTGCGAATTTATCGCCTGGTGCCGACGCGACCTGCCGACCGGGCCGGACTGGCCGGTAACGCTGCTGCCTTACGGTGGCGGGAAGAAATGGGCCGAGCAGGGCATCGAGGATTTGCTCGATCTCGACGAAGGCGATCTCAACGCTCGCAACGCTCGCATTCTCGCCGCGACGCGCGACGACGTGCCGTTTCACGATGCCAAGGGTGCGCGCAAGGCGATGAAGAGCTGGGGCTGGCCGCGCGCCTGGCTCGACTTCGAAACCATCGCCGCGGCCGTCCCGCGCTGGATTGGCACGCGGCCGTATCAGCAGATCCCGTTCCAGTTCTCGCTCCACCTCGAGGCGAAGGACGGCACGATCACCCACCACGAATTCCTCAGCTGCGACGGCAGCGATCCGCGCCGCGCCTGTGCGGAGGCGCTGGTAGAAATGATCCCGGCAGGTGCCTGCGTGATCGCCTACAACGCCAGCTTCGAAAAGCGCGTGCTACGCGACCTTGCTGGCTGGTTTCCCGACCTTGCCGCGCCGCTGCTTGCTCTGGAGGCCGCGACCGTCGACCTCCTCCCCGTCGCGCGTGAGCACTGGTATCATCGCGACCAGCGTGGCAGCTGGTCGATCAAGGCCGTCCTGCCGACGATTGCGCCGGAATTGGAATACGCGTCGCTCGAGGTGAAAGACAGCGGCAACGCGCAGGAGGCCTGGCTGGAAGCCGCCGCGCCTGAATGTCATCCGCTTCGTCGTGAGGCACTCGCAGAGGCGCTCAAGGCTTATTGCGAGAGGGATACCTGGGCGATGGTGGCAGTGGCGCGGAGGTTAGCCAGTTAATGTCGAAAGCGCCGCCGCCGTGGGTCTGGCTTGTTTCGCTGGTCGCCTTTTTCGAAATCAGCGAATCTTTCGGAGGACCACTCAATCTCCTCATGATCATCGCCGTAATTGCGGTCATCGTAATTGCTGTTTCTATTTCTCATAAGTCGGAGAAGGTGGCGGAGCCTATGGCTCGCACCAAAATAGAGAAAACCCAGTCTGCCAACAGGACTCAACTAAAGGAAACCGATTCAGTGTCCTCAACTGCACCGACTGCGAAGAAGATCGCGAACCTCATTCCGGCAGCCTTGAGCAAGCGTTCGGGATCGGTCTTTTATACTGGACCATCGGCTTTCGAAACGCCGTCGAAGATTTACATTCTCGGTCTCAATCCCGGCGGAGATCCGGTTGCGCAATCGGCCGAGACGATCGAGCGCGACATCGCCGAATGGCTGGCGGGCCCGCCGAAATGGTCCGCTTACGCCGACGAATCTTGGCAAGGCGCGCCTCCCGGGACATGGGGCATGCAACCTCGGATGCTGCACATGTTCGACCGTATCGGCTTGGATGCGCGAAAAGTTCCAGCTAGCAATGTCGTGTTCGTCAGGTCACGGGACGAACGTGCGATTGCGGCCGAAAAGGCTGAGCTATTGAGATTATGCTGGCCGGTGCACCAAGCCGTCATCGACAGCTTGGGCGTCGAAGCCATTATCTGCTTGGGCAACACGGCAGGAAAATGGGTGAGAGGCCAAGTCGGAGCCACTGACCGTTTCGACAGCTATCAGGAAACAAACGCGCGTGGTTGGACCGCAGAGGCGCACCGTAATGCGGCGGGACTGTCGGTAATCACGGTGAGCCACCCGGGGCGACAGAACTGGATCTCTCCCGACAGCGATCCCTCCGACCTGATAGTCCGGGTCTTGAAAGGTCGTAGCCAACAGACGCAAACGACGTCGAAGAAGTCATCCGCAAGCGAATTGCCCGCGGTTGATCTGAAAATTGCGCATGTCGACGAAGATTGGCGTAACGAGCATTTGAGCCGCCTGCACAACGGAAACGGAAAGGCAGCCTATGCTGCGATGCGCGAAGCAGAAAGCCTCGGGCTTACTGCATCGCCAAACACTGGCGCCGTCGCCGCAGTTCGGTTGCACGATAGTGCCGGGCGCTATCTGTTCTCCTATATCGTCAATCGCGCAGACCTCTTGTTCTACGTTCGCAAGCCCGCACTGTCCTCCTTTGAGGGTATCGGACCGTCGTTCTCGCGGCATTTCCGTGATGGGCGAATGAATACTGCCGGCGAATGGACGCTGAAAATTCCCGATGCGGCAACTGCGCACCAAGTCGTCGAGTGGCTCAAATCTATCGAGCTTACTTAGAGCGACCATTCCTGTCGCATAACTGCGTCAGATAGATCACATGACGATCTATTCCGCTCTTCGCCCCCGGCGGCGCCGCAGCAGTTCCTACGGTTCCGCCGCCGCTTCATCGACATCCCCCGCGGAGCATCGGGTGTTCCTCCATGCCTGGTGCTCGGCAATCGATCGCATGACCTCGCGCCAGCTGCGTGGCCGTGGCAAAGATATGCTCGAATGCTGGCATGATCATATCGACGACCCCGACCATGTCATGGAAGACCCGGAGGATTTCGATAAGCTGACAACGCAGAATTACGTGCCGCTTCTCCGCAGTCTCGCCGACAAGCACGCTCTGCCAAAGAAGCCCGGTCCGGCACCCCTCGATCGCCGCATTTCCTGGCTGGCCGCAACGCTTGGCCTCGATGATGTGGAACAGGCCATCGTCACCAGCGCCGCACGATATGCGCTATTCGAATGCTGGGAAAACTTTATCGATGCGCTGCCTGGACGCATTTCGAACTGTAGTGTCGGGCGCATCGCATTCGCCAGTGGACTGTCGCCCGCGCGGGTGGAGGCGCGGCTGGCAACCGGTTCGCGGTTGTGGAGCACGGGTCTGATCGATCAGTCGCACGACGGGTCGATCAGCGCCAACGGCTTGCTGAGCTTTATCGCGGGCGTTCGCTCGGGGCCCGCGAGCCTGCCTGGTCTCCTGATGCCGTCCGCCCCGCAATCCACGTTGGCGTGGAGCGATTTCGATCATCTGGGTCCGCAGCGCGAGCTTGCGGAGCGCCTCGTGGCAAGTAACGAAGGGGTGGCGATCCTGCTCTACGGTCCGCCCGGAACCGGCAAGAGCGAATTCGCCCGCCTGCTTGCCTCCCGGCTTGGCCGCAAGGCAATCTTTGCCGGACTTTCCGACGATTGTGGAAGCGAACCCTCGCGGCGGGAGCGGATCGCGCATCTTTCCGTGCTGCGTGCGCTCACCCGAAATGACGACAGCAGGATCGTCGTGATGGACGAGGCGGACGATATCCTCGTGCTTGAGGAACCCGGCGACCGCGAGCATCGCTCGAAGCTGTGGCTCAACCGGCTGATCGAGGATGGCAAGCGCCCGACGATCTGGATCGTCAACGAACCGAGGATGCTGGAGGAATCGATCGTCCGGCGAATGAGCCTTGCGCTCGAGTTTCCTCGCCCGCCGCTCCACGTGCGCCGGAATATCGTGGGAAAGCACGCCAAGGCTGTCGGCATCGCCATGTCTGAACAGGAGGTCGCTCGCCTTGCCGCACTGCCGGCAGCACCGGCCATCCTCGCCTCGGCCATTCGTGGAGCCAGCAAGGCGCGCGGGGACGCCGGGGACGCCCAAGCGATTGGCGAAGGGCTCGTCACGGTCATTCAGGGCCGTCCTCCCGAGCCGTTCTCTCTCCCCGTGGCTTACGATCCGGACCTCTCGTCGGCGGACCAGGACCTTGACGGTCTGGCCACCCGCCTCGCAGCTTCGGCGGCCCGCAACTTGTCAGTGCTGCTCTCCGGTCCGAGTGGGACGGGGAAGAGCGCCTACGCTCGCCATCTGGCTGAACGGCTCGGTATCGAGATCATCGAGAAGCGCGGCTCCGACCTGCTGGGGATGTATGTCGGACAGACGGAAATGCAGATCGCGCAGGCATTTGCGGAAGCCTCGCGCGCCGGTGCACTGCTCCTGATCGACGAGGCGGACGATTTCCTTTTCGATCGCCGCGAAGCTCAGCGCGGGTGGGAGCGGAGCATGGTCAACGAGATGCTGCGCCAGATGGAAGCGCTCAAGGCGCCCTTCGTCGCAACCACGAATCTTGCCGACCGGCTCGATCCGGCAACCCGGAGACGGTTCACGGTGCATGCCGAATTCCGCGCTCTCGACACGAAGCGAGCGGCTACGCTGTTTTCCCGCTGGTTCGATCTGACGCTGCCACGCGGAATCACCTTGCATGGACAGACTCCGGGCGACTTCGCGGTGATCGAAAAGCGACGTAAGCTGCTCGACGAACGCGATCCGATGGTCATCGTCGGATGGCTGCGTGCCGAGGCAGAGGCGCGAGGCGAGGGGCGCAAGACGATGGGGTTCGCGGCATGAGCGAGGAGAGCAAAGCCATGCTCGACAAACAAATCAGAGATCGGGCGCGCGGCGCATTGCTGGGATTGGCAGTGGGCGACGCGGTGGGCACGACCCTCGAATTCAAGCCGCGCGACAGCTATGAGCCTCTGACCGACATGATTGGCGGCGGGCCATTTCGCCTCGCGCCTGGTGTCTGGACCGACGACACCAGCATGGCCTTGGCGCTCGCCGAAAGCCTCGCCGAGCGCGGCGCACTCGATCCGGTCGATCTGATGGAGCGGTTCGTGCGCTGGTGGCGAGATGGCGAATACAGTCCGACCGGCACCTGCTTCGACATTGGCATGACGACGCGCGCCGCGCTCGCGCGGTTCGAGCAGAGCGGCGATCCGATTGCCGGGTCGCGCGCCCCCGACGCTGCCGGCAACGGCTCTTTGATGCGCCTCGCTCCGGTGGCAATCTACGGGCTGTCGACCGGAGTTACGGCGATGCGGGAGGCGGCGCGGATACAGAGCGCCACTACCCATGCCGCGCGTGCCTGCCTCGATGCGTGCGAAGCGTGGAGCGTGATCGTCCACGCGGCGATCGGCGGCGCGTCGCCAGAAGATGCGATGCAGGCTGCCAGCACCCTCGATCTGGCCGAGCCCATTGCCGCGATCGCCGGGGGTTCCTGGAAAGGCAAACCACGCAATGCGATCCGCAGCAGCGGTTATGTAGTCCACTCGCTTGAGGCAGCGCTATGGTGCGTGGGGCAGGGCGGCGATTTCCGCGAGGTGGTGCTGCGTGCGGCGAACCTGGGCGATGATGCCGACACCACCGCGGCGATTACCGGGCAGCTGATCGGCGCGCTGGTTGGCGAAAAGGGTATCCCCACCGAGTGGCTGGACCGACTGGCCTGGCGCAAAAGCATTACGCAACTGGCGGACCGGCTGATCGCCTTGGCCGAGAGCTAAGCGGACTCGGGAAACTTATGCGGCGTTAATCAGGCGGTTTGCCTCGCCAATAACGTGTCGAGTGTTGACGATTAGCGACGCGGTCCTTTGTCTAAACTTGACTGTCTACCGAAGGACCGAACCGAGGGGAATTAGATCCGCCTCTAACTCAATGTAGTAGCAATATGCCTCGTCCCAAAGCGTGAACCCGTGCGCGTGTTCGCCGACCGAATGGATGCTGACGATTATCCTGTTGTCGAGGCTCGGCACTCCTGTTTCGATCAGTTCCTTCAACTGGAGACCCGGGGCTGTGAAAATTCTGGTTTCAGGAATTGGTCCGTCGAAAACGACGTAAGAGCCGTCGAATAGGATAAGCGGATCTTTGCTGAGCGGTTTCCAGCTCCCGACGACGGGAAGCGTCGTTCCGATCTGTCGCGCGAAAACCACCATGCCTTTATTAGCACCGACCGGCACGGAAGGCAGTTCGTCTCCGACTTGGACCTTCTTGTTGCACGAAAGAGACATGGCTCCTCGATTTACGAATTCCATGTCGTCACCCAGCATCGCGACGAGCGTTCGGTCGATCAGCATCCTGTCGTAGGGCAGATCCGACGGAATGCCGTTGCGCACGAGTTCCTGTTCATACGCCAAGGCCCAACGATCGAATTGAACCCGCAGGAAAGAACCAAATTGCTGTTCGATGACCGAAGCAGCCGAAGCCGCTGTAGGCGCGATCAGGCCGTCCGCAAGAACACCCTCGACAATCAGATTCGACTGCCACGTCACCTTCAAGATGTCTCGCGTCAGCGCCGAGGTCCAGACATCCGAAACGAAAGTGAGGCACGTGTCGTCGACCCAAATGATCGGGGTGTCCGGGATACCGGCGCTCGCGTCGTCGAGGGCAGATTGAAGCAGGTGCGAGAATGCTTTGCGTCTGACACAATTCATCTGAAGCGTGCTTCCTCCTTGCATTTCATGGTCCATGATATGGCTTGTAGAACTGCCCAACCTCCAATATGCAAAAACGTCACATAACGTTCGGCGGCCCGATGAAAAAACTTCGCATGCTGCTTCCCGATGGCTTCTGCGCCCTTCGAGACGACCTCGGCGAGTTCATTCGCATGCGCCGGAAGGCATATGAAGGCGGCGGCGGGCTCAGTCAGCAGGGATTGGCCAACATCGCCGGCATCCGGCGCGAGAGTCTATCGCGCATCGAAAATGGGCACCGCTGGCCGTCCTATGATGCGCTCTACAGGATCATGGACGTATTGGATCTGGAATGGCACGAACTCGCTCACGACGGACCGAGCGAGCGTCCAGCGCGCCTCTACGCTCCTGAGCGTCGCCAGGATCTCGGGTCCGCACTGCGCGCCGGCCGCCAGAAAGAGGAGCTCACTCTTGATGAACTGGCCAGAAAGACGGGCCTGAGTGTTTCGCAGCTATCGCGGATCGAGCGATCGCAGAGCATTTCCGGCCGGTTGCTCGAGCGGATTGATTCGGGAAAGCCGGTCGGGGCGGGGGAGGTAGCTGACCCCGTATTCCGCTTTGTCCATCCCGAGCTTGCCCGCTTGGCAGCGATAGGCTTGGAAATTTCCAAGGCCGACCGTACCTAGATATTTTTTGGACGCGGCTGATACTGCCGCAAGACCTTGCCTCGACGGCCCGCGCCAGAAGCCGCACATGGATGAGGATGATTTTTTGTGATGCGATCAGGGTGTCGGAGGCTGGGGTGAGGACCGATTCACAGCATTGACCGACATGTAGGTCCGGCCTTTCCATGGCCGTTGGCGTTTCATCCTATTGCGCCGGCGCTTCCCAGTGAACTTCCAGGCGTTGTTGGTGCGCTTGCTGTTGGCCACCGTAAACGGATGGACACCGTGAAGCTGGGCGTATTTCTTCATAGCTGCATCCCCGAGGCGGTTGGAAATGGAGATACGCTTGAAGGGAACAAAACCCTGCGGCCTATGCTGAATGTGATAGTGTTTCGCGTAGGGCGGATCGATGCCCTTACACATGTACATCACGTAGCCGACCGGCTTGTAGAGCGACGATATGTCGATCGCGTCACGTGGTACGCCCTGGCTGTATTTGCGCAGCACCCGATTGGCGATCTGTTCGATGAGCGTGGTCGGCACGCCATACCAATGGATCATCCAGTGGACATGCAGCGGGCCGTAGACCGCTCTTCCGAACCGGCGACCGAAAGGAGGGTTCTCGAATACGGCGAGGTAGTAGAGCGGATCGCTGACAGCTCCTTTCCTGCGCCTGTAATTCCACGCACGCTGGACCTTGTTGCGGATCTCGATGAACACGTCGCGCGCGCTGATCCCCGGTTTCAGGGGTCGGGTGAAGTTGATGGTCACTGCGTGGGTCATGGGCCGCTGGAGCGACCGGGCGAAGCGTTCGGCGTGCAGGAGCTGCAGCGCGCTCGTCCAGGGGAGACGATATCCGCGCGGAAGCGATCGAACGCCCGGTTGCATCTTGTCGTATCTCGACATGCACGATCGCATGCAACAGGAATCGTTACGAGCGCCTTACCGCCAACCACATATGACGTCGCAACTAGCAGCCCCGTTATACATTAACCTACGCGCGGGTATGACAATTGGGAGCTATAAGCCCGGTGATACAAGGGCGCAATTGACTGCAGCGGCCGTCGCCACGCGCCTCCGTCTCCTGAAGGCTTCTTCCATCTAGACGCGACCAAATCGAGCGCTGGAAAACGGTCATGAAAGGGGGTGGAAACCTTCCCGCCAATCCGAGGGCGCTCCGCCGGAGTCGCTAGAAGCCGGGCCAAGCAAATCAACCCAGCATAATCATCATGGCTATCACGGATCCGAGAAATGCTGCGCCGAAGCAAGCTGAGATAAACGCCGCTATCGTAAGTTTCGATATCTGAGCGACCTCGGATACAGGCACAGAATAATAACCGGTGAATGAATTGTAGCCGACCTTCGCATGCGCATACTCTCGGATTTCCCGCAATGCATGCTGAGCATTCTCGATGTCGATCTTGACGGCCTCCATCTTGCCATGAAGGTCCGCATAGGTTTCGTTGATCCGCGAAACGGATTGGCGGTTCTCGTCCATTGCCTGGCCGAAATTCCGCAGGATCTTGAACGGGCTCGCCTTGTGCTCGATGAGCACCAGGAACAGCATGCGGACGATGATTGCGGCAAGCAGGGTGACAGGTGCATCGCGTTCAAACTGCTCGCTGACACCGATCATCACCTTCTCTTCCAAGATCGTAATGTCCTTGCCGAACAGGTCCTTCCAGAGTGTCTCGAGGTAGGTCATCGGTCAGCCATCAGCGTCGTGTAGAATTGTTCGAGGTTGAGGCGGGTTTCCTGGAGCGTCCAACTCCCCCGACATTGTTCGAGAGCAGTCTGAAGGTCACCCGCGCCAGCCCACAAGATCTCCATGATCGATCTGTCGAGCCAGGGTAGCACGAGCTTGTCCGCACCTTGGGCCGCGGGGTTTTGAACCGCCTCCTGACAGATGAAAGTCTGATCGATCTTACTCGCGAGCGCGTTCTTCGCATAAAGGGGATCGGCTTCGTGGCGCGCGGAAACGTAAAAGATTGTCGGGACCAGACCTGCGTCAAGAGAGATCATGTTCTTCGCGATGCGCAGCGTTTCGGTATATAAAGCCGGCTCGAATTCGAGGATCGCGACACGGCCGGGATGCGCCAGCCTCAAATCCATCGCTTCGTTGATCCGATTGCCATCGGACATCGGAAAGTGTGCGTGCAAATCGTCGCCGCGCCCCCGGAACATGGGACAGCGATTGCCGCCCACCTCAATGATGAGCGCCTCTTGCCGCATCAGGAATTCGAGAACGAGCGCGAGCGTACTGGTGCCGGTGCCACCGTAGCGCTTGGCCAGGATGATCGTGCTGGCAAGCGTGCTTTCGGGCGCGTCTTCCATCACCAGAACAGGCGAATTGGACCGCCACTTTTGAGCAAGTTTCTCGCGCAGCAAGGCCGCGGCAGGATCAAATGTCGTGATCTCGCTAGTCATCTTCCCACTCCATTATCCCTTCTTCAAACAGAGGCAGGGCGCGATTTGCGACACCGTGACTAGAGGCCTGTCCTTTGTCGCTGCCCGCCGGCTCGTGACCGTCAACGGACTCACCTGCCGATCTGGAAGATTGATTTTCTTCGACCGGCTTGGGCACCTGTTCAGCGAGTTTTGCCGATCCGTGGTCGTCGCTATCGACGGCTGTCGGGGACGCCGACGCGGGGCTGGACGGCTGCTCCTGGCCGTAGGCGCGCCGCTCTAATGAGGCGGTCGACCGCCGCGCGAGATCGACATTCTCGCTGCCATCTTCGGGGTGATGATCGTCATCGTCATCGTCATCGTCACGCGCCGCGATGGCGTAGAAATCCACTTCCTCGCCTTCATCATCGTATTCACGGCTTTCGAGATAAACGGGATCGGACTCAGGCGCAGCAACGCCTATGCTTTTCAACCCCGGTTCGATGGGCGCCAACGCAGAATTCAAACGCGCATCCTGCTGGTTCGAAGTGGAATATCCCTGGGTTTCATCCGCTGATCGAATGCTGTTGGGCTCGTCTTGAGGGCCATCCTTTTCGTCGCGAACGAGGGCCTGGTAGATCTCTGCCTCTAACTCGTCGTAACCTTCTTCGCCCTCGCAGACCGGATATCCGACGCCATCGATCTTGAAGGTTCGTCCTTCCAGTACGGCTCCGCGCATGAGCCGCAGCCGAACCAGTTCGGCGTCCTTCGAGGCGCGGATGTCGGCCTCGTTCTCGAAGTGCCGATAGGTGAAGCTGGAATGCATAGCAGCGCTCAGCAGCGCGTAGAAAGCGTCCTCGCTGGACAGGCGGTTGCCGAACACTTCGGCCAGATTGCCTAGCTTTTCGGTGACCTTTCCGACCCATTCAGTGGCGGGCTTCACGTGCGCGTTCTGAGTATCGATGACACGCCGCATGACATCGATTTCGACCCAGGTCGGCAGTTCGGGATAGGTCGATACCGATTGCACGCGCAGGAAATTGAGGAGCACCTGCAGCTTGATCAAGCCTGCCTCGTTGTCGATCCCTAGCACTATCCCCAGCTGCTCGGCATCCTTGTCACGGACGAGATTGTGGGCGTCGGCGTAGGCTTGTGCGAGGCCATCCGAGAGTGTGCCCGCAGCCTGCATGATGCGCGCCGCGCCCAGCGCGACGCCGGTGCTGACGGACACTCCCGCCGGGAGAAATGCGCGCGCTTTTTCCAAGGCCTCGGCCGCCTCCTCCTCGCGCAGCGTAACGGCGACATCGAGGAGCCTCGCTTCGTCTTCGGTGACCCCGGTGCGGTAGGCATCGATGTGGCCGGAACGGTACATCGCAACCCACGGATTGTTGGGATCCTCATACTTCGGATCTTCGTGCGCTGACTGGATGAGTTGGGCGATCACGTCGGCCTCGCTGGCCCTGCGCCGGGAAATTGCAGCGGGGGTTACACCGCGTGCGATCATAGCCTGGACGAACGGTTCGGCGATGCGTGCGATGCCATCCCGGGTATGATCTTCCCGGCTTTTGGGCACCATCTTGGTGCCATCATCCTTGTCGTTGAGCAGCTCCGCCTCGATATCCCATTGCTTGTAGACGACGTATGCCGCCAGCGCCTGCGCAATAGCGGTTTCGGCCTTCGCCTTGGCTTTGCGGCACTGCTTTTCGACTTCCTTTTTTGCTCTCTGATAGGGCCGCATGTCGAGCAGATCGCTGCGCAGATACTGCCTCGCATCATGGGCTGCGCGCGTCAGATTGCCATGCTCGTCGCGCTCGAGAAATCGCTCGAATGCCGCGTTGAAGGCATCGAGTTTCTGCTTGGCTCGCGGGAAGTCCTTGGCGCAAAGTTCCAGCGCATCGGCGAGCAGCTCGTCTAGTGGTGTGTTCTCCATCGACCAGCTTGTAGGATGAGATTTTGAGCAACCCAAACGGGTCGAGAATTTTTTTTCGAACACGCCTGCGCAGGCGTACGGCTGATAGACCCGACCTAGCCCAGTCCGTCGAATTCCAGACCTTTCCTTCAGATCGGAACCCTTTTTCCAATCCGACGGAAAAGGGCGTTTCCCGTCGGAACGCCGAACGGCCAATTCCAGGGAAATTGTCGAAAGATCTGTAAATCTGCTATTCCGAACGAACGCACGAACTTTCGGCGTTCTCGTTTTTTTATGCGCAATACCGCAAAAAGGTATGCACCTAATGGCGCGAACCTTTTTGCTACGCCTGTTCGGACCCACAGGGTCCTGCCAGGGATAGCTCGACCCTGTCTCGCACGTCGGTCTGGCAAACCTCCTTGGGTGCGACCGCCAGCGGTCTGGGGCGGCGTCACAACGCCTTGGAAGGAAGCGCGGACCCTGCGCTGACAGCTGCGGGCCGCCAAAGAAGACGTCATCTTGGCCTGCCGGTTGAAGCCGGCAGGGCGAAAGGAAAAGGGATGCGGAAAGCGCGTCCCGCGCCTCGCCGGTTTCGACGAAACCGGAGAATAGGAATGATCAACACAGACCACCTGGCACCAGACGCCGAAGCGCTGGCGGCTGAGCTTCAAAGTAGCGACGATTATCGCGTGCTGCGGCGCGTCCCAAAACCCTATCCATCGATGCCGCACATGGGGCCTATGCCCGAAGGCCGATGCATTGCCATTGTCGACACGGAAACGTCGGGTCTTTCAGCAGAGAACGACGTCATTATCGAGCTCGCCATCATGCTCTGTTTCGTCGACGATCATAGCGAGTCCATTGCACACTTCGGACCGTTCAGCTGGCTGCAGGATCCGGGCCGCGAACTCGACCCCAAGATCAGCCTCATCACAGGGCTCGGCGCGCAGCATCTGAAGGGCCAGAAGATCAACGATACTTTCGCGCGCGGTCTGCTCGATCGCGCTGACCTGATCGTCGCTCACAATTCGCGCTTCGACTCCAAATTCATAGAGCGCCGTTATCCCGATCTGGCGGGCAAAGCCTGGGCTTGCTCGTGCAGTGAAATCGATTGGCTGAAATTGGGCTTCGACGGCCGCTCGCAATCCGCGCTTCTCGCGCATGCCGGATGGTTTTCGGACGCGCATCGCGCGGCCGCGGATGTCTGGGCGCTGTTCTGGCTGCTACGCCACCGCCAACGCGATCCCGGTGGAGGACCGGTCCGCACCCACCTAGCGCGCCTCATCGACGCTGCCGACACGCCCTCGGCCATCGTGCAGGCCGAACGCGCGCCGTACTCAAAGAAAGAGATGCTGAAAGCGCGCGGCTATCGATGGAATCCCGACGGCCCGTTCTGGCAGATCGAACTGCCGCCGCAGAAGGTCGAGCACGAACAAGCATGGGGCTATCGCAACGGTCTTCCAACGATGACCACGCGCACCGTGACGGCGCGCGAGCGGCATCGCTGAACGCGGCCGTTTCTTCATTCACAATTCGACGCAAATGCGCCGGTGCACTTCTCGGTTGGCACCGGTGCGCAACAAGGAAATACATCATGACCAATATCGTACCGCTGGGCGGCGAACTCGAGCGCCTGTCTCGCAAGCTCGAGCACGAAGCGCAGATGTTCCTAGCGCGCAAGCGTGACGGCCGTTTTGATACAGCGCGCCGCTGGTTGATCTTCGATCTGGAATTCCTTTTCGATCGGTCGCGTTACCAAGGTTATACGAAGGCCGAGGGAAAGGATGCCGAGCTGTCGATCCGTTGGCCGTTCCATCAGGTCGCAGCGGTCGGCTGGATGACGCTGGAGTTCGTCGCCGATGGAGGTGTTCCGGCGATCGCAGGACCGTTCGTCTTGACGGCCGAGGATACGGACGAGCGCTCCATGGTTACGGCGTTGTTCAACGCGCTTGAAAAGGATCTCGGCGCGGTCGCGACTACCTGGGGAGGGGAGGCTCGCGACCTTGCCGTCCTGCGCCGTGCAGCGGCGACCCTTGGGCTGGTGTTGCCGCGTCAGCTGATCGACGGCTCTCCACATGCGAAGGAGCGGCTCGATCTGTGCCGCGCAAGCTGCGTTCAGGCCTCCAGTGTGCATCTGCCCGAGCTGGCGGCCGCGGTCGGTGTTCCATCCAAGCCGACACCATCGGAAGATATCGGCAAGCACTGCGAAGCGGGCAACTGGGCGAATGTGCGTGACCAGGTGGTCGCAGATGTCCTCACCACCGCCGTTTTGACAATCCGGCACCTGGCCGCGCACCGCCAGATCGAATGCCATCAGCCCGATACCCTGGTGGCTATCGCGGACGCCGCAGGCGCGGCATTGCCGAACAGCGAATTCATCCGCCGGTCCTTTGCACCGTGGGCACGAGGGAAAAAGGCCGAAAGCGGCCTACGCGGTACTGTCTACCGAGCCGCCGCGTAACCGATTGAATACTCGTCAGAACCATGACGGGAAAAAGCGATCTGAAAGAGAGGAGGAAAAGATGACTTAGGAAATGCCAACAGGAGGCAGGCACGGGCCTTCAAGACATAGCACCGTGCCGCAAAAGCTCTGCCGCAAGCAGACCGTACCCGAGCCGTTCGTCCACCAAGGATGCGCGGCCTTTTTTATGCCTGAAGGAATCTCAAAATGCCCCAGAAGAAATCGAACACCGGTCGCGCTGTCGCGACCGCCAAAAACACCAACCTCGCTCGCCTGCCCGAGCGCATCGCCATCGGCGATCACGAGGTGAGGCCCGAACAACTCTACATCATCAAGAAGCGCCAGCCGCGAGGGTCCGGACCGTGGAACGATGAAAAGTTCGACAAGGTTGCCTGGAACGATGCCGCGACAGGTCTCGATTGCATTCTGCTGCGCCAGGCATCGGGTGTCTGGGGTGGGTTCGTCGCGGTACCTCCCGGCCACCCGCTCTATGGCTACTGCGAGGATGCCATCCCGGCAGCCATCGGCCTCGCGCCGCATGGGGGCATCGATTACGCCGAAGCCTGCTCGCGGTACGAGGATGAGGCCGTGCGCGTGTGTCACGTCCATAGCAGGCCCGATGCCCCACAAGCGGAGGATCAGACAGGGGACAATGCGTGGTGGTTCGGCTTCGCTGCCGACAAGCGCGGCGACTTGGTTCCATCGGATTCCAAGCCGATCCTCGCACGCGAGGAGGGCGAGATCTACCGCGGCATCGACTATATGTACTCGGAAACCGTGCAGCTCGCCCGACAGCTGAAAGCGATCGACGAGAGCAACGTCGGCAAGGCCGACCCCGTACTGGCACCGCCGCCGCCGCGGCTCGGCAAGCCGGGAGGACGCTAATCATGGACCAGCAGGACATTCCCTACGAACAGCGCCGCAACCCGAACCTGCCCTTCGGCTATTGGTGCATTGCGGATCCGGACGGCTACCCGCACCTCATCGACGAGCTTGGACGCCGCTGGAAATCGCTGCGCGAATACATCTGGTGCGGTCGCCTTGGCATGGCGCGCGGCTCCAACTGGGAGTTCACCGCCATGACCGAGTTTCTGCTCGCCGTGCTCGCTGCGATCGATAGACGCATCGTGCACATCGAGGAGCGAACCAACGATCTGTTCGGCGGGGCCTGGGATGGCGAGCGCCATTACGCGGCGTGGCTCGAAGGGCACAAGCTCGCCGCCGGCTTGACCGGCGACCTCACTCCGGAGGGAAGAGCCATCCTCGTAGCGCTGGCCAGCACGCGGGGTGCCGAGGCCGCGCCCATCCCGATTGGCCTTCCCACGGTCGTACCGTGGCGCGGGCTCGATGGCGGCGATACCCGGGAAGAGCGCGAGCGCGCATTCAAGGTCAACGAGGCATTCGCCGAAAATCTGCCGGGCCGGTTCGTCCGCGAACGGATCGCAAGGGAATGGGGGATCAAGCTCATCGGTGCGCCCGAAGGCGCGAATATCCCGCTCGGCCGCGTGCTTTGGACCATGACTTTTCCAGACGAATATGCGCGCGATCGCCTCTTCGTCTGGCTGGTTCACCGGATCGACCGGTGGGAAGCGTGGACGGCGCTTGCAAGCAAGCACGGGGCGCAGGCGTTCACCGAACACATCTTGCGGCTGCGGTTCGCCGACGAGGCAATCGACGTAAGCTGACCGCAAGCGCTGACCTTCAATCCAATCAGCGGCGGGCGGTTCTCGAAAGGAACCGCCTGCTGCGCTTTTCCTAGGATATTTTTAGATGCGATTTCGTAATTATTCGCGCTTCCCTGAACGCATGGTCGCGCTTTCCATCCTGCCCCCGCCTCTGGCTCTCGACCCGCCGGCACCATTCGGGTTCGGAGCATTCATCGTCACCCGTCGCTGGCGTTATGAGGCAGAGTTTGCCTCATATGCGCACGGCTTCGGCGCAGGCTACGATCCTGAGCGTATGCGCAGGCAGATCGAAGCGCTTTTCACGCCGGAGACAACGGCATTGATCCACATTGCCGCACCATCATTTGCACGGCGTCATAAACTGGCACCACTTCCTTATTCTTCGTCGTACGCAAAGTACGTTCCACGATCCGGGCTCAAACGGAACATCCACGCCGTGATCCCGCACGATCAACTGGTTCACGCAGCACGGATCGGCGGAATTTCGATCCATGGACCGAACCCGACTGCGATTCAGCGTGTTGCCCGCCTCCACACCGAAGCGCAGGCCGCGTGGTTGTACTGGGTGATCGCAGCCTGCCCGCTACGCATCCGCAGAAGCGTTTTGGCAGGCTATATGGCTTGGACAAAGCTGCAAAAAGCGAAAGCGTGTGGTTCGTCAGTCTGACGGATAGAGGCGCAGTGACGTGACCCCCTGATTTTCATCCAAGTTGGATTAGAGTCCGGACCTGACAGAAGGACGGACGAGATGAAGAGAACGAGGTTTTCAGAAGAGCAGATCATTGGCGTGCTGAAGGAAGCTGAGGCGGGCGCGAAGACCGCCGACCTGGCTCGGCGGCACGGTGTGTCGGAAGCGACGATCTACAACTGGAAGTCGAAGTATGGCGGGCTGGAGGTGTCCGATGCCCGCCGACTGAAGGAGCTCGAGAGCGAGAACGCGAAGCTCAAGCGTTTGCTTGCCGATGCGATGCTGGATCAGGCCGCGTTGAAGGATCTTCTGGCAAAAAAGTTTTGACGCCCGCCGCGCAGCGAGAAGCTGTTGCTCATCTCCAGGCGTGCCATGGGATGAGCGAGCGGCGGACGTGCCGTGTCATCGATGCCGATCGCAAGAGCGTGCGTTACCGTTCGAAGCGAGATGACGATGCAGAACTTAGGGAGAAGCTGCGCGAGCTGGCCAACCAGCGTCGCCGGTTCGGCTATCGGCGTCTGCATATCCTGCTGCGCCGGGAGGGGATCATGATCAACCGCAAGAAGACCCAGAGGCTCTACCGTGAGGAAGGCTTGGCGGTCAGGCGACGACGTAGCCGCAGGCGTGCTGTTGGCACAAGGGCACCTGCTCCGGTTCTGGCGCTGCCGAACCAGCGCTGGAGCCTGGACTTTGTTCACGACCAGATGGCTTCGGGAAGACGGTTCCGGGTGCTCAACGTGGTCGATGACGTGACGAGGGAGTGCCTGGCAGCGGTGCCGGACACCTCGATCTCTGGTCGCCGTGTCGTTCGCGAGCTGACCGCACTGATCGATCAGCGCGGCAAGCCAGGCATGATCGTCAGCGACAATGGCACCGAGCTCACCAGCAACGCTGTGCTGGCATGGTGCGGCGAGGTCGGCGTGGAGTGGCATTACATCGCGCCCGGAAGGCCGATGCAGAATGGCTATGTCGAGAGCTTCAATGGTCGCATGCGCGACGAACTGCTCAACGAGACGCTGTTCTTGAGTATGGCCCATGCCCGTGTCGAGATCGCGGCCTGGGTCGAAGACTACAATCGGGAGCGACCACACTCGTCTCTCGGTTACGCAACACCGGCGGCGTTCGCCGCTGAACTGGATAAGCAATGGCCTGCTTCGCTACGCCCTACGGGCTCCGCTACGCAACCCATTGCTTCAACCGCGCTGATGCGCAAAACAACCGCCCGGCTCTAATCCCAGCTGGGGGAAAGCTGGGGGTCACGTCAACCAGCCTCCAGCGAGGAGGTGTGGTGGATGGCGGATTTCTTCTGGTTTTCGGATGAGCAGTGGGCGCGGATTGAACCGCTTCTGCCGCAGGATACGCGTGGTATGCCGAGAGTCGATGACCGTCGGGTGCTCTCCGGGATTGTCCATGCTCTGAAGAGCGGCGGTCGCTGGGGCGATTGTCCCGAGCAGGTCTACGGCCGAAGAAGACGCTTTACAACCGGTTCCGGCGCTGGGCCGAGCGCGGCGTGTGGGAGCGCATCTTCGCCCAGCTTGCCGGGGTCGATGGCGTGCCTGGCAAACTCTTCATCGACAGCAGTTGTATCAAGGTCCACCGCATTGCCGGAGGCGCAAAAGGGGGGGCTTGGCTCGTGGTATCGGCATCACCAAAGGCGGGCGTAACACCAAGCTCCATGCCGTCTGCGACGAGAAGGGCTGCCCGCACGTCCTCCTGCTGACACCGGGCAATACACATGATGCCAAGGTCGCGATGCTGGCGATCAATGCCGTGCCGCCATCCGACTATCTGGTCGCCGACAAAGGCTACGACAGCAACGCTTTGCGTTCCTGGCTGATCGAACGCGGCACCACCCCGGTCATCCCGTCGAAGGCCAACCGCAAGGTGCAGATCGAGCATGACCGGCAGATATACCGCAAGCGCAATGTCGTCGAACGCATGTTCTGCCGCTTCAAGGACTGGCGCCGCGTCGCCACCCGCTTCGACCGCAATATCAAGACCTTCATGGCAACCATCGCCATCGCAGCCTTCGTCACGTGGTGGCTCTAATGAGTCCGGACCCTAATGAGTCCGGACCCTAGCGAGTGTTCAGATCGGTAATTCGATGCAATGAAGTTGTCTGCCGATCACCTCGTGCATCTAAGGTTGCTGGCTGCGGAGTGCTGACGAAGGCCAGCGCATGGTTCTGCAGGACGAACTCTGATGCCATGACCGCACTTGGGGCGCTTTGCAGACCGGCTGAAACTGGGCCGAGAGAAGACTGTCAGCTTCTTGGTGTCAGGGCCGCTAAAGCCGCCGTTCGGGTATCGCTCGCCATTGCAGTCATCGCTGTCTCCCTTGTTGCCGGATAGAAGCAGCCGTCCATTCACGTTGCAGGACTAGCCAAGTGGCCTCGCGATTTTGCTTCATCCATCAGAGCGACTGCCAAACCCTTCTCTGCTGCTTGTCCCTTGTTCAACTCGTCAGAAATTGCAGCGAGAACACCTGCAACACCTTCACTTGACGCCCAAGTGAAATGCGGCGCTTGCGCCTCAGTCTGATCAACAATGACTTTCGAAATTTCAGGAACAAGCTGAGAATTGCGCTGTAATACATCGCTCACCAACGGAAGCCGATAGAGCGCGAAAATGTTCGGGTTCATATTGCCAGTGCAAATGTCCTGAATCGCCAATCTGATCTGCAAAGTCACGAGATCAGCGGACAGCAATCGCTCATCGCTCAATCCCATTTCCTCGAACGCTTGATAGGTCCACATATCGTGATTCATATCGCGCCCCGCGTAAAAGCGCATGACTGATGATGGGAGACGGCTTGTCATCTTCATCAGCGCCATGGTCACCGGGCCCATAGTTGGTTTCTGATCATCGGGGTGCCAGACGTTCTGGGGATCTTCCTCGGTGGCATCCAAAAATGCCGTCAGAAGATTGTCGAGCGCTCTGATACCGACTTCACTTGGATCGGCGACGAGGATGTCACAGAACTCATCTTCAATAATGGGTTTGCCGCGGTAGTAGAGCGCTGGAGCCCAACGATGATCGACAACGATTTCCGGCAGGTGCGCGCGCACTGCGCGTGACAAATCTTCCAGACCGGAAACGATGTTATTCGTATCTCGTCCGCTAACCTTGACGTAGCCGCGACGGATTTTGGCTGTCATGCGATCGACCTTTTTGCGCAGCCGTTCGTTTTCTTTGAGGTCCTTTTTGTGGACCCTCAACGCTTTGACTGGCTGAACGCTCTGCGCAGGCTCCATTGGTGACAAATTGCTCTTGGGCCAATCAATCTCCCAATGGTCACCATGCACGCGAAGCTCAAAACCGGCGTTGAGACCTGGCTGGAGATCGACTGTCATGTCGTACCCGCTCCAGTATTTCCATTCACTCCCGTCAGGATGGGAGAGCTGATACACAGAGCCAAGATCGCCGCCCGTAGAGATGATCCGACCTCTGCCGCCGCGCGATAGCGTCAGGAAGTGTTCATTCGTGAGCCACAGGAGGGCATCAGTCCCATGCTCACAGTGTCGGGACCACGAACCAATCAGGCTCTTGAAAAACTTGCATTGGCGTGGCTCGCACTTCTCCCATGGAAAGGAAGAGAATGGCTGCGGGTCCAGGCTCATCAGACGCTTCACCGTCGCTGCGAACAAGCTTGGTTGGGCTACTCGATTGTAGGCGGGATTGTTGTACGCCGGGGCTTGTTCCAAAGGCTCGAAATGTTGGTCCTCAGCCCTTCGTGCAGAGCTAGACCGCCAATCATCCAACCGGTCAAGATATGCGGCTTCAATGCCCTTAAAAATCAGATCAATTTCACGCTCACCCTGTGCGAGTTCCGCTTCATTGAAACGCTGTGTGTCTGTCCGCAGCAGGTTCTCACCTGCTATCACGCGATAGGGTATGGTGCGCTGAAGGGTTGGCTGGCCGCCAATGTCCCAAATCTCAAGAGCCATTGCGTAATCGCCAGCGCTCTTGCGTCCGAACACCTTCTGAAACAGTCCGCTTGTTTCTGGAGCCTTGGGGGACAGCCTTACTGGTTCAAACGCTGGAACAATTGCAGTCATTCCATCAGGACTGAACGAACGGACCGGCAGGCTTGAGGGGGGCATGCCCTGCAAACGGGTACGCAAGACGTCAAAGCGTGCAGTTTGCCTGTCGAGGTCGAAAACGGCCACGCCGTCGCTGACCTCTATCATCTTCTCGATACTTGGTTTCTTCGGTCTTGGATCGCTGATCCATGAGGGACCCGTGTATTTGAAGAACTCAAACGGTAGGACAACCGAGCCGTCGGCCCTGAAGACCGCTCTTGCTGAACGTGAAAACCGCATCTGTCGAAGGCCACTTGGTACATCTGAGGCGTAGCGCAGAAACGGCGAATCATCGCGCGTTTCCTCACTCAGCGAGCCATCCGAGGTTGGGATAGAATCCCATGGCGTCCCTTCTGCTTTCAGTGTTTCGTGGTCTTTTTCCAGTAGATCGAACTTATCATCATCGCGTTTTTGGACGAGATTATATCGTGCCGTGGTTTGAAAGCTTGCCAAGTCGATCACCTGCACAAGGCCTGGATTGCAATGATAGGCGATAGCGCGGCTATGGTCGCCAGAGACTGCCAAACGATCATAGCGGCGCGACTGCTTAAGCCGCTTTTCAACCTGCAAAGTAGCCAGGTCAACGAGCGCCAATTCGCCCTTGTAGGACAGAGCGAGGCAGTAATGATCGCCAAACAGGACAAAATCCTGGCACGACGCATCCGCAAAGATTGCGAGGAGCTGCTCGTCATCGGCCCCCTTGCGAACCGCTAGGACAGAGCCCCCTGCATCCCCATTGATCGACCTCACTAAGTACTGCACGGGCGCATTCTCCATTAGATGCCAATGCATTATGCCGAATATGCTTAATTATCGGTTGTCGCTATTAGGGAGCAGATTGCGCGGCTAAGGACCGCACAATAGAAATGGCAGCTTGCCAATTTTTAGATCCCAAACGTGTCTGACCGGATCGCTCCCCATTGCTGCTACGTCGAACAAGCTTTGCAGACGTCCGCTTTCGGGCGATCGGTGGCGGAACTTCTACGACCGAATTGAGGGCGCTTTGCCGACTGACTGCTTTTCCCAGGAGCTGCCCGACAGCAAGGGGGCCGTAAGCGGACCGGCAGCTATTGGTGTTTGAGTCGCGATAATCCGACATTTGGAAATCGGCTCTGGATCCGCTCGAGCGCAGAACAAATCTAGTTATGGGGCCCGGGCTTAGCCGGGCATTCGTCAACCACGCTTCCGCGCGACCAGGTCGATCAACGCCGACTTGCCCGAATGGGCGGTCCCCTCCTGGATCTCGGCATCGTAGGCATCGAGCAATTCAATCTCCCAAGCCGAGAAGGCGCGGCGCAAACCTTCCTCCGTATAGAGATTTTCGATATTTGGCGGACCACCTGTCCCATAGGCCAGTTGCTCCTCGCGATAGCCTTCGAGCAGAAGCAGGCCACACGGCTTCAGCGAGCGATGGACACCATCGAAGATATCCCAACGCAGTTCGGGACCAGCAAACTGGACAAAAATGCCGACCACCGCGTCAAAAGCTTCCGCTGGCCATTCCCATTCGGCCAGATCTGCCTGCCGATATTCGACTTGGACCCCTCGCCGCTCTGCAAGAGCTCTCGCTTTGTCGAGCGCCCTTTCTGAAACGTCGGTAGCGACGACACGATGGCCATGCTGGGCCAGAAATACGCTGTTGCGCCCCTCGCCATCGGCGACAGCCAAGACTTTCGATCCGGGAGTCAGGCGGTACGCCTCGCGCGCCAGAAAAGCGTTGGGCGCGGTCCCGAACAGATACTCGTCCGCTGCGTAACGCTCGTTCCAGAACTCCGCCTGGCTCGGTTCAGTCATGGGCCGCTTTCCATGCACCCATGGAGCCGAGATAGACATCCAGCTTTTCGAAGCCGCGGCTCGCAAGCCATCCTGCGGCAACCGTGGCCCGCATCCCGCTTGCACACATCAGGGTGTAATGCTGTGACAGATCGAGATCGTGATACTGCTCGTTGAGTTCACCCACGTAGATATGCTCGGAACCCTCGATCGCGTTTTGCGCGCGTTCGTCCGCATCCCTCACATCAAGCAGCGTCCAGTCACCTTCGTCGCTCTCCAGTCGCCGTTCAACTTCGTCGGTCCCGATCATCGGGATAGTCCGCATCGCCTTGCCTTGGGCAGCGGCAGGCACGACGCCGACATAACCGCCTTCGATATTGTCGAGTGCGATCCGCACGAGATGCGTCATAGCAGCTTCGAGCTGGTCTTCATCGGAAGCGACAAGAGCGACATTGTCGCCTTCACGGATGAACCATCCGGCGAATGCCGAGATCATCCCGACTGGCAGGTTCATGGAACCGCGAAGATGGCCTGAGGCAAACGCGAGCGGCTCGCGCACATCGACCAAGTGGTCGACGTCAAGCTTTTCCAATTCGGACAGCGACAGGCGCTTGGGTCGCATCACACGAGGCGCAGCTTCGCCGCCTTCCAGATTAAGGCGCTCCATCAACCGGAAATACGGCGGCTGGTAGTGGTTCTCTTCCACCTTAAAGTCGATGAACGCATCCCGGCTTTCGAATTGAAGGCGCGGATTGTTCGCGCGTTCATGGCCGAGTGTCGAGAACTCGCGTTCCGCCATTCCCGACCCGCAGACGGAACCCGCTCCATGCGCAGGATATAGAATGACCTGGTCGCCAAGATCGAGAATCTTGTGGAGGGAATCGTAGAGAAGACCTGCGACCTCGCGTTTGCGTTCGGGATAGAAGTCCGTCCGTCCGACATCGCCAACGAACAGCGCGTCTCCCGTGAACACTCCAACTGGCCCATCGGGATAGGCAGTGTCGTGAAGAACGAAAGCAAGATGATCGTCCGTGTGCCCCGGTGTCTCCAGCACCCGAATTTTCAGCTGTCCGATCTCAAACTCATCACCTTGGTGAGCCGTCTCGGCATATTCGACCGTGCCCACAGAATTGGGACCGTGCAGGACGCGCGCGCCGGTCAAATCTCTCAGGATGGGCGCCCCCGAAACCAGATCCTCGTTGCGATGGGTTTCGAAGATATGAGTGATCTCCAGCCCCTCGGCGCGCGCCATTTCGACATAGCATTCGCAGTCGCGGCGCGGATCGATGATGGCCGCCTTCCCGCCCGAACCAATCAGGTAGGATAGGTGGGACAGTCCGGATGTCTTAATTTTCTCGAGCAGCATGGTGCCTCCTTCATAAGGAAAAAGCGGGACCGGCGCGAACCGATCCCGCTTTCAAAAGATTCGATGGCGCGTCACGCTCAATCGATTTTTACCGTGCGCAGATAGGGGCGCAGCGTGGTGAAGCCCTGCGGGAAGCGGGCTTTTGCATCCTCGTCGGAAACCGATGGTGGAATGATCGCATCCTTGCCTTCGCGCCAATCGGCGGGAGTGGCCACGCCATGCTTGTCGCTGAACTGGAGCGCATCGATCGCGCGCAGGATCTCGTCGAAGTTCCGTCCTACGCTCATGGGATAGGTCATGGTGAGCCGAATCTTCTTGTCCGGATCGATGATGAATACCGACCGCACAGCCGCCGTTTCGCTCTGATCCGGATGGATCATGTCATAGAGCTTGGCGATCTTGAGATCGGCATCAGCGACGATCGGGAACACGAGATTCGTGTTCTGGGTGTCGTTCACGTCTTCGATCCACTTGGCGTGTTCTTCGGCAGTGTCGGTCGAGAGGCCGAGTGGCTTTACATTGCGCTTGTCGAACTCGCTGGCGAGCTGCGCAGTGCGGCCCATCTCCGTAGTGCAGACGGGGGTGAAGTCGGCCGGGTGGCTGAAGAAGAATACCCAGCTATCGCCAGCCCAATCGTGCAGGCTGATTTCGCCATTCTGGGTGTCGACGGTAAAGTCGGGGGCGGTGTCACCGATGTGAAGGCTCATTTCAATTTTCCTTGTTCCGTGTCGATGCATCCTTTGTAGAGAGACCCAGGCACGCTGTCCAATTCAAATTATCGATTGCGATAAGTGATAAACCAAACAGAAGGGTAGAGAGGCCGGAGAGGCACACCTTTTCCTTTAGATGATGACCTCATAACTTAACCAATACCTATAACTGTGTTGAGCATTGATAACGTCAATTACGCTTTCAGCCAGAACCTGATGACCGAGGCTACGAGACCCAGCACGGTTATGCTGGCGAGCCAGATCACGAACATCCAGCCGAGCCGCTGCCAAAGTGGGCGATCCTGAGGCTCGTCCATCAGTGATATCCCTCATCCGCCACCTTGCCGCGGAACACCCAGTAAGCCCAAGCGGTGTATGCGATGATGAGCGGCATGGTGATCGCGACGCCAACCAGCATGAAGATCTGGCTGCGTTCGGGCGCGGCGGCGTCCCATATCGTGAGGCCCGGTGGAACGACATAGGGCCACATCGTGACGCCCAGACCGGCCATGCCGAAGAAGAACAGCGCAAGGCTCAGCCAGAACGGCTTGCTGTGCCGGTCCACTGAAAGAGCCCTCAGCAGCATGACGGCAATCACCGCTGTGAGGATCGGGACCGGCGCGGCGAAGTAGATCTCCGGCGCAGTCAACCAGCGCTCGGCATATTCGGCGTTCAGGAACACATTGTAGAGGCTGACGCCTCCCATCAAGACCAACGTTGCCCATGCCGCCCGCTTGCCCAACTTTCGGGCATGATGCTGACTCTCCCCATCCAGTTTCCACACCAGCCAGGTCGCGCCAAGCAGAGCGTAGCCGGCGACTGTGCCTAGGCCGGTCAACAGCGTGTAGGGCGTGAGCCAGTCGAACCAGCTGCCCGCATAGGATCGATCCACGACCTCGATCCCCTGGAGAAGCGCACCCAATGTCATGCCCTGCGCCATCGCCGCGACCAGCGAGCCGCCAGTGAAGGCCGCGTCCCAGTATCGGCGGTGCCCGGGGTCGCGCCAGCGATACTCGAACGCGACACCGCGGAACACCAGTCCCAACAGCATGGCGATGATGAGCGGGTAAGTGGCGGGCAGGATCACCGCGTAAGCCAATGGGAAGGCTGCGAACAATCCGCCGCCGCCCAAGACCAGCCAAGTCTCGTTGCCATCCCAGACCGGCGCTATCGAATTCATCGCACGATCGCGCTCCGGCCCGACCTCGAAGGTAGGGAAAAGAATGCCGATGCCGAGGTCGAACCCGTCCATCACCACATAGGCGAAGACAGCGAAGGCGATGATGAAAGCCCAGATCGTCGTCAGGTCCACGTTAACGTCCATCGGTCGCCTCCTCGTGATCGCGCGGAAGTGTGTCGGGATCGCCCGGATTCTGGGATGGGCCAGGCGTAATGCCAGCAGTCCGGATCGGCCCGGTGTCCCCGCGCTTGACGCCATGTTCGCCTGCGTGCGGTGGCTTGTGCATCAGGTGCAGGATATACCAGACACCCGCGCCGAAAACTGCGAAATAGACCACGACGAATGCAAGCAATGACGCGGCGACGGCGGGGGCATCCAGCGGACTCGCAGCATCTGCCGTGCGCAAGAGATTGTAGATCACATACGGTTGCCGGCCGACCTCCGTCGTGATCCAGCCAGCGATGACCGCCACGAAACCGCTGGGAGCCATGACCAAGGCTGCGCGATGGAGCATGGGCCATTCGTAGAGCCTCTTGCGGAAGCGAGCGAACAGGCTCCACGCTCCGATGCCGAGCATGGCAAAGCCGATCCCGACCATGATCCGGAATGACCAGAAAACGATGCCGACCGGCGGTTCCTCGTCGTCCGGGATCGTGTCCAGACCGGCGAGCGGCGCGTCGAGATCATGCTTTAGGATCAGCGAAGATGCCTTGGGTATCTCAATTGCGTAGTCGACCCGCTTTTCCTCGCTGTTCGGAATGCCGAACAGGATCAGCGGTGCACCATCCGGATGGCTCTCGAAGTGGCCTTCCATCGCCATGACCTTCTGCGGCTGATGTTCGAGGGTGTTGAGCCCGTGCATGTCGCCTGCGAAGATCTGGATCGGCGCAACGATGGCCGCCATCCACATCGCCATCGAGAACATCTTGCGCGCGTGCAGGTTTGTCCGGTCCTTGAGAAGGTGCCAGGCCCCGACCCCGCCGACCACGAAGGCGGTCGTGAGGTAAGCTGCGATGACGGTATGGACCAGGCGATAGGGGAAGCTGGGGTTGAAGACGATGTCCCACCAGCTTTCACCCGGCAGGTATTGCCCGTTCGCCCCGATTTCATATCCTACGGGGGTCTGCATCCAGCTGTTAACCGACAGGATCCAGAAGGCGCTGATGAAGGTGCCAACAGCGACCATGAGCGTGGCGGCGAAGTGCAGCTTCTTGCCGACCTTGTTCATGCCGAAGAGCATGACGCCAAGGAAGCCAGCTTCGAGGAAGAACGCGGTCAGCACCTCGTAGGCCATCAGCGGGCCGATAACCGGCCCCGCAATATCAGAGAAAACCGACCAATTCGTGCCGAACTGGTAGGACATCACGATGCCCGAAACGACGCCCATTGCGAAGGCGATGGCGAAGATCTTCAGCCAATATTTGAAGAGATCGAGATAGATCGCCTTGCCTGTCTTGAGCCACAGACCCTCGAGCACTGCCAGATAGCTTGCGAGACCGATGGAAAAGGCCGGGAAGATGAAGTGAAAGCTTACCGTGAAGGCGAACTGGATGCGGGCCAGCAGCAGGGCATCGAGCTGTTCGAACATGTCTTTATCCGTGTTGCTTTTCGGCGCGTGCCTTGCGCCAGCGATAGTAGGTCTTTTCGGAAATCCCGATTTCGCGGCAGCTCTCGCAAACGCCTTTTCCCGACGCGATCAAAGCTGCGATCTCCCTGCAACGGGCATCTTTGTCAGGAATGGTGGGCATCAGATCATACCTCTCGCAGCATCGGGGATTGGTTCAGCTGGCGGTCCGCCGTTCGTTGCCAATTCCCGGAATGCGCGGTTCTGCGACAGGAAGACCTGCCCGTTGAGTTCGTCAACGAAGTGGGTCCGCTTCAGCCGGTCCATGACGGGGCCCTTCACTTCGGAAAGATGCAGCCCGATCCCGGCGTCGGTCATGCGGTGATTGATCGCCTCAAGGCTTTCTAGGCCGGAAGCGTCGATTTCGTTGACCGCGCTGCACATCAGGATGACGTGGCGCACCTCTGGGCGGTCGGCGACCTCTTCCAACACGTATTCCTCGAGCCATCGCGCATTGAGGTAGGTCAGGCTCTCGTCGATCCGGACCGAGAGGACGTGCGGCACGGTAAAGACCTTGTGGCGGTCGACATTACGGAAGTGCTCGGTCTCGGGGACGCGGCCGACGATGGCGGCATGGGGGCGGCTGGCGCGCCAGAGATAGAGAAGGAGGCCGACGCCAACGCCCGCGATCACACCCAGCTCGACGCCCGCAAGCAGCGTGATAGCGATCGTCGCCATGTGCGCGGCGAAGTCGGCCTTGGAGTAGTTCCAGAGCTGGCCGGGAGTCTTGAGATCGACGAGGCTGAGAACCGCGACGATGATCGTTGCAGCCAATGTGGCGATGGGCAGGCTGTAGAGCAGCGGGGTCAGGAACAGTCCCGCCAGCGCAATACCGACAGCGGTGTAAGCTCCGGCTGCGGGCGTCTCGGCCCCGGCGTCGAAGTTGACGACCGAGCGCGCAAATCCGCCGGTGACGGGGTAGCCCCCGGAAAAGGCACTGGCGATGTTCGATGCGCCAAGGCCGATAAGCTCCTGGTTCGGTGCAATCCGTTGACGGCGTTTAGCCGCAAGCGTCTGCGCAACCGATACGCTTTCGACGAAGCCGATGATCGAAATGAGCAGCGCGGGGACCCACAGTTGCCCGATTAGACCCAGATCGGTCGATGGCAGGGCGAAAGGCGGAAGACCCTGCGGAATTGCACCGACGAGGTTCACACCGCGATCCTCGAGATTGAGGCCGATGGCGGCAAGGATCGTCGCAACAACTGCTACGACCGGACCTGCCTTGGCCGCGATGTCGGCGGCTCGTGAAGATAGACCCATCGCGACCAAGGCCGGCTTCAAGCCCTTTCGGACCCAGAAGAGGAACAACGTCGCTGGAATCCCAATGGCGAGCGTCCACGGATTGACCGTGTCGATTGCCGCCGCGAGCCCGCCGAGCATCTCGGGCCAGTTGTCGCCGCCTGCCGATACGCCGAGAATGTGCTTCAACTGGCTCGTCGCGATCAGGATGCCGCTGGCGGTGATGAAGCCGCTGATGACGGGGTGCGAGAGGAGGTTGGCCAAGAAGCCCATCCACAGGAATCCGAGCACGGCCAGCATCACACCGGACAAGGCTGCAAGGGTGATTGCCGCCTCGAGATAAAGTTCAGTCCCCTGCGCCGCTACGGCTCCGGCAGCGCTCGCCGTCATCAGCGACACAACCGCCACGGGCCCCACCGCAAGCGTCCGGCTGGTGCCGAAGATCGCGTAGGCGACCAGCGGCAAGATCGAGGCGTAAAGGCCCACGACCGGCGGCAACCCCGCCAGCAGCGCATAAGCGAGGCTTTGCGGGATCAGCATAATTGTTACGATGATCGCCGCGACGAGATCGTTCGTCAGGACCGATCCGTTGTAGGTCCGGCCCCACTCGAGGATCGGGAGGTATTGCGCCAACAGCCCGGGCTTTTGCCTGCGAGGCAAACCGGACGGCTCGCCAATCGGCCCTGGATTGCTGTCGCTCACGATTAGGCAGCCTTCTTCAAGTGCGGCTTGGCCATCCATTCATGGCCCTTCAGCATACCGTTCCAGTAAATCCACGGCAGCGCCTCTGACTTCAGAAGCCAGCTGAGCTTCCGCGGCTTTGTGCCGTCGATTACCCACTTCGGGAAGCTCGGAAGAAGTTTTCCATCATAACCAAATTCGGCGAGCACAATCTTTCCGCGTTCCACGGTCAGCGGGCAGGAGCCGTAGCCATCGTAATCGGCCACAGCCTGCTTTGCATCGAGCTGGGCGAGCGCATTGACCGCGACGATTGGTGCCTGTTTGCGCGCAGCCGCCATTGTCTTGGCGTTGGGCGTAGATCCCGCATCGCCGAGACCAAACACGTTGGGATAGCGAACATGCTGTAGCGTGAACTTGTCGACGTCGACAAAGCCGCTTTCGGCATTCGCGAGAGGACTGTCGGCGACGAACTGCGGGGCTACCTGCGGCGGAACCGCATGGAGCATGTCGAACTCGACCGTCTCTTCACCGGCCTCGGTTTTGAAAACGGCTTGCTTGCCGGAGCCCTCGACCGCAACGAGTGTCTGGTTGAGCTGCAAATCGATCCCGTATTTTTCGACATATTCCATCAGCGCCGGGACGTATTCCTTCACACCGAAAAGGACGCCGCCAGCGTTGCGGAATTCGACATCGATGTTGCCGAGAACGCCGCGCTCCATCCAAGCATCGCATGACAGATACATGGCCTTCTGCGGTGCACCTGCGCATTTGATAGGCATCTGCGGTTGGCTGAAGATCGCACGCCCCGATTTCAGGTTGCGCACAAGCTCCCAGGTGTAGGGTGCCAGATCGTAGCGATAATTGGATGTGACGCCGTTCTTGCCGAGTGTCTCTTCCAGCCCGTCGATCTTCTCCCAGGCGAGCCGGATGCCCGGAGCGACAATCAAAATACCGTAGGTGATCGTCGTGCCGTCGCTGAGCGTGACCTGATTGTTTTCGGGCTGGAAAGACGCGGCGGCCGTTTTCAACCAGGTCGCCTGTTTCGGCATTACGCTCGCTGTGGTGCGCTTGGTCGTTGACGCTTCGAAGACACCGCCACCGACCATCGTCCACCCGGGCTGATAATAGTGATCTTCGCTAGGCTCGACGATTGCGATATTGAGTGACGGGCGCCGCTTCAGCATGGACGATGCAGTCGCAATTCCTGCTGAACCTCCGCCGATGATGACTACTTCGTGTTTCAGGCTTCGGGCCATGACAAACTCTCCAATGTCTTTTCGTTATTCGCCAAGCCGGTCGCGCAAGCCCGACAGATCGTAGCCGACGCACTGCGCACGTTCGATGCGCGCGTCGGCAGTTTCATTCTCGACGTTGGCGAGAGCATCGAGCGTAATGGAGCGCGTGCCGGTCCGGCAGAAGGCAAGCACCTTGCCGTCCGCTTCTTCGCGGACCTTGGCGAAGGCCTTGATCGCAACCGGCGGAAACTCGCCTCCCGAAACCGGGATATGATGAAAGGCCAACCCAGCCGCTTCGGCAGCTTCCCGTATCGCAGCGACGGTGGGCTGGCTCGGCTCTTCGCTATCCGGCCTGTTGCAGATCACCGTGCGAAATCCGGCGTCGGCAAGCCCGCGCATGTCGCTCGGTTCAAGTTGAGGAGAGACGGCGAAGGTTTCGCTCACATTGGCAAGCTTCGTCATGATGCTCCTTCGAAAAGCCGGACAAAAACCATGCCGGCGAGCATGGAGACGACGAATATCGCGGCTGCAGCGGGTTCGATGACCAGAGCAGCTATGCCAGGTCCCGGACAGAGTCCCGCGATCCCCCAGCCGATACCGAACAGAGCTGCTCCGCCGACAAGGCGGGGGGTGAGATCGGATTTGGTCGGCAGGTGAAATTCGCCCGCGAAGATCGGTTCGGCTAGGCGCGGAACGATCCGCCACGCGATGGCCATGACGATGACGGCTCCGCCCATCACGAAGGCGAGGGTTGGGTCCCAATCGCCGAAGATGTCGAGAAAGCCGCGCACCCGCGCAGGGTCGGTCATTCCGCCAAGGGCAAGCCCAGCGCCGAAAAGAACGCCGGATACGATCGAGGTGAGAGCGGTTCGCATTACAACACCTCCAGCCAGAGCGCATTCATGATCGCGACTGTCGCAATGCCGGTCGCCATGAAAGTAAGCGTTGCGACGATCGAGCGGCCAGACAGACGGCTAACACCACAAACCCCATGTCCGCTGGTGCATCCACTTCCCAGGCGCGTGCCCACACCGACAGCCAATCCGGCGATCGCAAGCGTTACGGGGCTGGCGAAGCTGGCCTCGAGCCCGCCCGATGCCAGCATTACGATCAGCGCTCCTAGCGGCAGGCCGATCACGAACATCCATGCCCCGCTTCTGGCAATGCCGCTGCCGCCAAGCCCGACTGCCTTCGCGGCAAGACCGGAGACGCCGGCGATCCGGCCAAGGCCTAGCAGCATAACGGCGGCCGCCAGACCGATCAGGACGCCGCCCGCCAGGCCAGCAAGCGGCGCAGCTTCAGGAAAACTCGGGAGCATCATACCGCATTCACCGGAATCTTGATGTAGCTGACGCCGTTATCTTCGGGGTCGGGCAAGCGCCCACCACGGATGTTAACCTGCACGGAGGGCATGATGAGCTTCGGCATTGCGAGCGTCTTGTCCCGGCTGGTCCGCATCTCGACGAATTCGGCTTCGCTCACTCCATCCTTCACATGCACGTTCTCTTCGCGCTGCTGCTTGACGGTGGTTTCCCACGCGTATTCGTCACGCCCCGGCGCCTTGTAGTCGTGGCACAAGAACAGGCGCGTTTCGTCCGGAAGCGAGAGCAGCCGGCGGATCGACTGAAACAGTTGCCTTGCGTCACCACCGGGGAAATCGGCGCGAGCGGTGCCGAAATCGGGCATGAAGATCGTGTCGCCAACGAATGCCGCATCGCCGATGATGAAAGCCATATCAGCCGGCGTATGACCCGGCACGTGCAATGCGATGCCTTCCAGCTCGCCGATCTTGAAAGTCTCGCCGTCCTCGAACAGCTTATCGAACTGCGATCCGTCGCGTTCGAAATCGGTGCCTGCATTGAAGAGCTTGCCGAATACCTCCTGCACGCGGATGATATCGCGTCCGATGGCTAACTTACCGCCAAGCCGCTCCTGCAGATAGGGGGCCGCTGAGATGTGATCCGCATGCGCGTGAGTCTCAATCAGCCAAGTCACCTTCAAATTATTAGAAGTGATATACTCGATAATGCGATCGGCTGAGCCATTCGAGGTGCGACCGGACGCCGCCTCAAAGTCCAGGACCGAGTCGATTATAGCTGCCTCATCAGTCTTTGGGTCGTGCACCACGTAAGAGACAGTATTCGTTGCCTCGTCGAAAAAACCCGCGATTGAAGGGCGGAGGCACTTGTCGGCTTGTGCGCGCTCGATCTGGGAGGCGGCATTATCCAGTTTTTGATCGTCAGCCATGACTAGATCTCCATACATTTACATAAACCGTTTATATGTGTTGCTATTCGGCTGTCAAGTGGTATGAAGGCTCGATGACCCAGATGATCGAAGCGAATGTCGAGCGAGAGGCGCCTTGCGCCGGACTGCGTATCGGCGACGTCGCCCCGAACTTTTCCGCACGCAGCACAACGGGAGATATTCGCCTTTCGGATTACCGAGGGCGGTGGCTGATCTTGTTTTCGCATCCAGCCGACTTCACACCCGTGTGCACCACCGAGTTCGTGGCACTGGCCCAATCGGCCAGCGAGTTCGAACAGCGCGACTGTGCGCTTATGGCGCTCTCTGTCGATAGCCTGTTCTCGCATTTCGCCTGGTTGCGGCTAATTCGCGATCGCTACGACATCGAGGTGCGCTTTCCGATCGTGGAGGATCCGACGCTCGTGATCGGGCGCGCCTACGGCATGGTGGCACCGAACGACAACGATAGTGCGACGGTGCGGACGACATTCTTCATCGACCCGCACGGCGTCATCCGCGCGATGACCTGTTATCCCGCTAACGTTGGACGCTCGACACCCGAAATGCTGCGGACCCTAGATGCGCTTCAGGCGGTCGACGATGGACCCGTACTCGCCCCCGCTAACTGGGCACCTGGGCAAGCGCTACTGGCCCAGCCCGACGCATCGCTGGATACGGTTTTCTCCGCCGAGGGTCAGACCGACTGGTTCATGAAGGAAACGAAGCGAGGGTCTCGCAAATGACCGACGAAGAGCTTGTCGACGCCTTGAAGGCCCTCGCTCATCCCGTGCGTCTTCGCATCATGCAGGCTCTAACGGGCACGGAGCGGAACGTCGGTGAGATCGACGATGCGGCCGAGATCGGTCAGCCGACGCTATCGCAGCAGTTGGCGGTCCTGCGCAACGCGGGCCTTGTGAAGACCCGAAAGGACGCCAAGCTCGTCTATTACCGGATTGATGATGTCAGGCTTGCGAAGGTTGTCGATGCCGCGGGCAAACTTGGCGGGATATCCGCTAGGCCCATCCGGCATTCGCGCCAGCCAGCACCCGGAGTGGCCAATTTTGCGAGATTAGGATGAGCTTTTTCGTGGCTTGGTAAAGACCTATCCTGTTATCAAGCCCGATGCCTTAGACTCGGGCCACTTGCTCAAAGCATTATCGCGATCAGCGACAAACTTGGAACGACCGCTTTCCGGTAGCTCCAATGCGAGACCGAACGACCGAAATGAGGGCGCAAAGCGGACTTGAGAACTATCGCATTTAGTTGTCAGGCCACCTTTGCACCGACCAAACGCTCGATGCTTTCGACCGTGATCAGAGTTCGTCTGCCGACTTTTTTCCTGACCAGCGTGCCATCTCGCATAAGCTTGTCGATTGTCGTCCGACCCAACCCAGTCGCCTGTTCAGTCTGAGCGACCGACGCGGTAAGGTCCCCAGGCCTGATCGGTTGCACGTCTTCCTTCTTTGGCTCGGAAGCTTCAATGCATGGAACGATGTTTTTCGTCGTAGCGCGCGCATCGCAGCCGCTAGCTTGCTCTGACGCACCGGCAGGTAAACCCACGCAATACCTATCAAGAACTTTGACGAGCGCAGCTTCGGAAAAGCTGATTCCGGTTATGAGGACTGACGGCGCGCCTCCCTGCAGAGGCGAGCCTTCTAGCCGAACCGTTCCACCGTTTAGGGCGGCTTGAATCTTATCCGATGCTACAATCCTCTCCCAATCTTGAGCCGGAATCTGAGCATCGCGCACTACCTTGGTCGGACCCCCAGCGGCTCTTATTTCTCGCACGAGAGCATAGGTTTTGATCAGACCGGCCGCGGCGAAATCGGCTAACAAATCATCAGCTTTTTCGAGATTTCTGGACTTAACGAGCTCAATGGCCTTGGCCGGAAGGACTGGTTGATGGGCTGACATGCTTTCTCTCGAGTTTGACGGGGCATGTTTGTCAGCCAATCGTGAAAATGCGGTAACCCTCTGGTTCGCTGCGGCTATGCAGGTCGATCGATCCGGCAATTGCTTGAAGTCTCATCGCGCCGAGGTCCCCGCCGATGTTCGCGGATGCCCACCCAAGTTTTTCATGTTTTTTTCATGGAAACGCTGCCCATCTCTTCTAACTCATTGAAAAAATGGTGGGCGCGGCAAGGATTGAACTTGCGACCCCACCCGTGTGAAGGGTGTGCTCTACCACTGAGCTACGCGCCCGCCGGTGTCCTGGCGGCTGTGGCCGGTCTTCTCGATAACCGACAGGGCCGCGCCTTTGCCATTATCCGGAATGCTTGGCAAGCGGGGAGGTTTGCGGCTCGGCCACTGATTTCGCATCAACTCAGCATACGCGCCAGTAATTGCAGCCAGCCGCCCTCCAACCGGCCAGGCGTCGCTGCGCGGCGCGGGGCGGGGCATTCCAGGCAATAGGCCTGCATTCCGCGCGTGCCGGTCAACCGTTCCAGATCGCTCTGCAGCCGTGCGATCAGGACGTCCTGCCGTCCTGCCAGCAGTGCGAAACTGTCGATGGCGGGGCCACGAACCTCCGCGGGCATGAACATCGTCCGCAGCAAGGCGTCATAAGTGCCTTCCTCCGCGCCAAGGAATACCGGGTGCCAGTCGTCGCCGGTCAGCCCAGCCTTGGCAGCGACCCAGGCGAGCGCGTCGTCCAGTCCGCCATATTGGTCCACCAACCCGATCTGCCGGGCGGTGCCGCCATCCCAGACCCGACCCTGCCCGATGCGGTCGACCGCCCGCGCCGACAATCCGCGCGATTGCGACACGCGGGCGATGAAATCGTTGTAACCGTCCTCGATCGTGCTTTGCAATATCGCGTCGACCTCCGGCGGAAATCCCGCGATGAGATCCGGCTGGCCGGACAGCACCGTCGTTTTCACCCCGTCGGAGGAGACGCCGATGCTGCTTGCCGCCTCCTCGAATGTCGGGATCACGGCAAAAATGCCGATGGAGCCGGTAATGGATTCCGGTTCGGCAAAGATCCGGTCGGCGGGCGTGGCGACCCAGTAACCGCCGCTGGCCGCGACATTCGCCATGCTGACCGCAACGGGGATGCCCCTGGCCTTGTGGCGCAGGACGGCCCGGCGGATTTCCTCGCTGGCGAGGGCAGACCCGCCCGGTGAATCGACCCTGATGACGAGGCCTTGCAACTCCTCGTCCAGCGCCTCGTCGAGTATTCTCGAGATGCGGTCCCCGCCTGCGGTGCCCGGCCCGGCATCGCCATCCACGATGGTTCCGGCGACGGTGACGACGCCGATACGGTCGCCTGTTTCCTCCAGCGGATTGTCTGCCAGCCAGGGGTCGAGTTCGGTATGGGCGAAAGCACCGGGCAATTCGCTCCATTCGTCCTCGCCGGAAATCTCCGCCACGCGGGCGCCGAATTGTGCCCGATTGCCGAGCTTGTCGACAAGACCGGCGCGCAGGGCGGCGGTGGCGAAATCGCCGCCATTGGCCTGCAGCCATTCGGCCGGGTTCTGCGTCACGCGGGCAATGTCGGTGCCGGGCCGCGCCTTCAGGACATTGGCCTGCCATTCTTCCCACAGCGCGCCATACAGCGCCTCGTAATTCTCGCGCGCGGCGTCCGACATGTCGCTGCGCAAATAAGGTTCGACGGCGGATTTATATTCGCCCACCTTGTAGACGCGCGCATTCACATTCAGCCGGTCGAGCAATTCGCCGTAATACAGGCGGTTGCCGCCCGGCCCGGTGATGCTGGCGCCGCCCATGGGGTCGAGCCAGACCTCGCTGGCGTGGGCGGCCAGCATCATGCCGTCATCGGCATAGGCGACGGCATAGGTCAGCACCGGTTTTTCCGCCGCGCGTACGCGGTCGAGCGCGCCGCCGATCTCCTGCAGATGGACCTGCCCCCCGCCCATGAAGCGGGTGAGGTCGAGCACGACGGAACCGATCCTTTCATCATCCGCAGCGGCATCCAGCGCGCGCACCAGTTCGCGCACCGGATATTCGCCTGTCGGTGCAGCGCCCGACAGCAGCAGGGCGAAGGGATCGATCTCCGTGCGTTCCTCGACAACGATCCCGTCGAGTTCGAGGAGCAGGGCCCCTTCCTTCACCATCGCGGGGCTGGGCCGGGCGGTCAGCACGGCATAGAGCAATGCGAAGAACAGCAACAGGAAGATCAGGCTCAGCCCGTCCTTGATACCAACCAGCAGGTGCCAGACCTTGCGCGCAAAAATCATCTGAAAGCGTTCCCGATCGTGTCGTATGCAGACCATCTAGGGCCAGCAGCCCGTTCCCGCCACCCGAATCCCCTTGAGCGACATACCCGGCTCGATTAAGGGCATGGCCGCGATGGCAGCGACCGGCACCCCTTCAGCAGCATCCCGTTACCCGGCGGGCGGTCTGGCCTTTCCGCATCGCGACCTGCTGGGCATCGGCAGGCTGGAACGGCACGAGATCCTGTATCTGCTGGACGAGGCGGAACAGTGGGTCGAACTGAACCGCCGCAGCGCCAAGCGGGTCGATGCATTGACCGGCCTCACCATCATCAACGCCTTCTTCGAGAATTCCACCCGCACGCTGCTCAGTTTCGAGATCGCGGGCAAGCGCCTCGGTGCCGATGTCGTCAACATGCATGCGGCGACCTCGAGCGTGAAGAAGGGCGAGACGCTGATCGACACGGCCATCACGCTGAACGCGATGCGGGCCGATGCCATCGTGATCCGCCATGCCTCGAGCGGGGCGGTCGCGCTGATCGCCGACAAGGTGGACTGCCCTGTCCTGAACGCAGGCGATGGCAGCCACGAACATCCGACGCAGGCGCTGCTCGATGCGCTGACCCTACGCCATGCCCTGCGCGCGCGTGGACAGGCCGGAGACGATTTCACGGGGCAGACGATCGTGATCTGCGGCGACATCCTGCACAGCCGGGTCGCGCGGTCCAACATATTGTGCCTGACCGCGCTTGGCGCGAATGTGCGGGTGTGCGCCCCACCGGCGTTGCTGCCCGCGGCGGTGGAGGCGATGGGAGCCACCCCGTTCCATTCCTTCGATACGGCGCTGGCGGGTGCGGACGTGGTAATGATGCTGCGGCTGCAGACGGAACGGATGGCCGGGCAGTTCATCCCTTCGCCACGCGAATATCACCATCTGTACGGCCTGACGCTCAAGCGGCTGAAACTGGCGGAGCCGGACGCGCTGGTGATGCATCCCGGACCGATGAACAGGGGGGTGGAGATCGACAGCGACGTGGCCGATCTGCTGGACCGCTCGATCATCACGCGGCAGGTGGAAATGGGCGTGGCAATGCGCATGGCCTGCCTCGACGTGCTGACCCGCCGGCAGCGGGGCGTGGAAGGATGGAACGATCTCCCCACCAGCGGAAAATGGCCATGAAGCAGGCGCAGGCGGTGTTTGTCGAAGGTGGCCGGCTGGTGCTGGCGGACAGGGTTGTCGATGGCGCCCTGCGCATGGCCGATGGGCATATCGCCGCGTTGGGCGATATCGAACCGCAGGACGGTGACGAGGTCATTCCGGCGCAAGGCCGATTGGTGATGCCGGGGCTGATCGATCTGGGCGTCTTCTCGATCGACAAGCCGGCGTTTCACTTCGGCGGTATCACCCGTGCGGGCCTGATGCCGGACCAGGATCCGCCGCTCGACTTCCCGCCGCGCATCCGCTTCGCTGCACAAAGCGGCAAGCCCGATCTATGGGTCCACCCTCTGGCCGCAGCGACCGTTGGGCTGGAAGGCGAACGCCTGGCCGAAGTGGCGCTGATGCGCGAGGCGGGTGCCCGCGCCATCGCGACGGGCCGCCGCTGGATCGCCGATTCGGGCATGATGCTGCGCCTGCTGCAATATGCCGCCATGCTGGACCTCGTCGTGATCGCGCATGCAGAAGATGCGGCGCTGTCGGGTCCTGCGGTCGCGACCGCCGGTGAGATGGCGACGAGGATGGGCCTGTCCGGCGCGCCTGAACAGGCCGAGGAACTGGCGGTCATGCGCGATATCACTTTGGCGGGAATGACGGGCGGGCGCCTGCACTTCCGCCAGGTAACCACCCGCGCGGCGCTGGACCGCGTCCGCGAGGCCAAGGCGCGGGGGCTGAAGGTCACGGCGGGTATCACGCCTGCGCATTTCATACTGTCGGACCTTGCGACGGGCGATTTCCGGACCTTTGCGCGACTGTCCCCGCCGCTGCGGTCGGAAGACAACCGCCAGGCGGTGCGCGAAGCTATAGCCGATGGCACCATCGACGTGATCGCGAGCGGACACGACCCTCGCGGGCCGGAGGACAAGCGCCTGCCCTTTGCCGATGCGGCGGAAGGGATGGCGGGGGCGGAAACCCTGCTGGCAATGGTGCTGACGCTGGTGCGTGACGGCGTAGTCGACCTGCCGCGTGCCTCGGCGCTGCTTGCCGCCAATCCGGCGCGCATCCTTGGCGTAAATGCAGGCGAATTGCGCGCGGGCGCGGAGGCCGACATCGCTCTCGTCGATCCCGACAAGCCCTGGATCGTCGACAGCCGCCGCATGGAAGCGCGTGCTGGCAATACGCCCTTCGACGGGCAGCCGACCCAAGGCCGGGTCATGGCGCTGTTCAAGGGCGGGGTAAAAGTCTGAGCTAGGCCATCTGTTCGTCGAGACTGCGGCTGATCGGCGTGTCCACATCGCCGGTATGCAGGGTGGATGCAGGCTCGATCAGCAGCACCCAGCATTCCTCCTCCGCCACCGGATTGTGGCGCACGCCTTTCGGGACAGTCAGGAACTGACCTGCTGCCAGATCGACCGCATGGTCCTCGAACTCGATCCGCAGCGCGCCCTTCACCACATGAAACAATTCGTCCTGCGCGTCATGCGCGTGCCAGACGAACTGCCCTTTCAGCTTGGCGACTTTCAGCAGGTGATCGTTCACCTGCCCCACGACCTTGGGCGACCAGTAGTCAGTGACGCGGCCGAAAGCGGCTTCGAGGTCGGTCGGGTTCATCATGGCATCTTTTTGCGCAATTGAAGACAGGCAGTCGCTATCGCCAATTCGGCAGTTCGGGGCAAGGAGCGTGAGGGCGATGTCCGGCAGCGCCGGCCCCGCCGCGGCGGCTGGCTGGCGAGCTGGGCGCGTGTAATTTCTCGAGCTCGTATCAGTTCAGCGGCGTGCCATGCGGACGCCCTGATCGATGGCGCCGGGCAGCGGATTGCCCTTTGCCCATGCGATGCAGCCTTGGCCGGATGCCTTGACGCTGGCGCACATGGAAGCTGCGGCGGCCTGGCGCAGCCCACCGGCAGAGACGCGGTAATATGGTTTCCCGCGTACCAGCGCCCGGGTGATGACCATGTCGTGATTGCGCAGTTCGGGATAACGGTCGGCATAGATGTCCCAGGCGCGGCGAGCGCGTTCCTCGCTCCCGAAGGAGCCGAGCTGGACCAGATGGCTGCCACCGGCTGCAGGCGCGGCGGAGGCCGCGCGCTGGATCTGCTTCGGCGCAGGTCTGGCGGAGGGCTGGCGGGCAGACGCGGGTTGCATCACCTCGCTGCTGGCGGAAGCCTTGGTGAATTGCGGCGACCGTGCGGACATCTGGGTGAGGGACCGCGCGCCTTCGTTGATTTTCGCTGGCGCGACGGGTGTGGCCGCCGGAGAAGCAGCGTGCACCGGGATCGGTGGAAGCTCGGCGGCCGGACGGGCTGCGACATATTGCGGAATGCTGCCCATATTGCCGGAGGAAAGGCTGGTTCTATTACTCGGCGAAGTGCCCGTTCCTGCCGAAATGACCGGCTGCGCCACCTGCGCCATCTGCGTGGCGGCCTCCTGCGCAAGTTGCTGCGGACCGGGATTGTTCGACAGCGCCAGCGCCGCCGGCTGACCGGCATCGGCAATTACCGGAACCTGCAGGACATTCGCGATGCGCAGATGCGCCTGGTCGGGCCGGCCCGATCGCGCCCATTCGGCAATGCGCGCATCCAGTTGTCCGGCGGGGACATCTTCTGCGGCCATGATCCGCGCACCGCTCCAGTTCCCTTGCAGCGCGTAGGCATAGGCGAGATTCTGGCGCAGCTTCGCGGTCGACTCACCGGCGCGCAGCGCATCGCCCAAGATCTGCACGCCCCGGTCGGGCTCTCCGGCCAGTGCCAGGGCGAGGCCAAGATCGGCAGGGGCGATGTCGGGAGCCCACTCGTCGAGCAGGTCCAGCGCCGCGCGCTGTTCGCCCTGCGCGACATAGGCAAGGGCGAGGCTGAGCGCGGTGCGGGCGGAATCGTCGCCCAGTTCCAGCGCATCTTCGAAACTGGTCGCAGCCGATGCGAACCGCCCCGCATCCAAATAGGCCGCGCCCAGAACCATGCGATAGGCGGCGTTGCGGGGGTCTGCCTGAACGGCAGCCTCGGCATGGGCGAGCGCCTTTTCGTGATTGCCTTTCGCCAGTTCCTTCTGCGCGTGGCTGGCCGACAGATCGGCCCGGGGTGCGCTGCCCGTGGCGCAGCCACTCAGGACGAGGGAGGCCAGTGCGGTGGTGGCCGCGAGCGCGATGCGGCGCGTCTTCGGATTGCTTCCGGTCATGGCTTGTCCCCTCATGGCTTGTTGTGCCGCTGCAACTGCGCGGCCAGAGTATCGAGTTCGGGCATGTCGCCCAGCATGGCATCCAGCGCGTCGGTGACGATCTGCTGGGCGCTGCAATTGGTGATCGTGCTGGCCAGACGCAGCTTCAGATGGCGTTCGGCATCCAGGCGCAGGGTGAAGGCGGCGCGCTTCCCGCGCGATGCCGCCGACTGGCGCGACGGAGCAGGCCTGACACTGCAAAGCACCGCCGAAGCGTTCCTGGGCAGGTCGGCGGCTTCGCTGCGCCCGTTCACCGGTGCAGGCTCTTGCGGGGCAGGTGACGCTGCCTGAGCAGCCGGGGTTTTCGGCAAAGCTTCTGCGGCATTGATGCGGGCGGCGATCTCATCCCGCTGCCGGTGGACGGCAGGGGGCGTGTTCTTCGCCCGCTTGTCTGCGAGAGCCGCATCGGCCTCGCGATCGTTCGCGCGGGCTTCCGCCTCGGCTTCGGGATTGGCGGGGGCAGGGGTCAGCTGGACGACTTCGCTCTCGCTTTGTGCATCGTCGTCCTGATCGCCCATGTCGTTCCAGCCCAGATCCTCCAGATTGGCCGGGCGGCCCGGAATGAGGGGTGTGAGCTGCGGGCGCATGGCCGGCCGTGCGCCGCCCTTGCGGGCAAGCAGCGTCGGGCTGAGAGAGGCGAAACTGGCTTCCGACATGATATGCGTTCCTGTGCGGGGGTTCCGCGGCTTCCGCGATGCTACTGGGCGACCCGGCGGCCGAAGCCGCCTGCGGGCCGGTGGGTTCCGGCGTTGCGAACGGCGCCGGATACCTGATGCATGCCGCCGGGCGCTGCGAAGACCGTGCGGCGGAAGTTCTTTTCAAGCCGGTCGTAGATGTAACCCCACAACGCCGTGACTTCGTTTGCGCTGCGGCTGTTCGGGTCCACTTCCATGACGGTGCGCCCGTCGATCATGCTGGCAGCGAAATCGGTGCGGTGATGAAGCGTAATGGGTGCGACCGTGCCGTGCTGCGACAGCGCCACTGCCGCTTCGGACGTGATCTTGGCCTTGGGCGTCGCGGCATTCACCACGAAGACCAGCGGTTTGCCGGCACGTTCGCAAAGGTCGACCGTGGCGCCGACGGCCCGCAGATCGTGCGGGCTGGGGCGAGTGGGAACCACGATCAGTTCGGCCACGCCGATGACCGACTGGATGGCCATGGTGATGGCAGGGGGCGTGTCGATGACTGCCAGCTTGAAGCCCTGCTGGCGCAGGATCTGCAGATCGTTTGCCAATCTTGCGACTGTGGTCTGTGCGAAGGCCGGGTATTCCGCCTCACGCTCGTTCCACCAATCCGCCAGCGAACCTTGCGGATCGATGTCGATCAGAACGACCGGACCCGCGCCGGCGCGTTGCGCCTGAACCGCCAGATGCCCGGACAGGGTGGTCTTGCCCGATCCACCTTTTTGCGATGCCAATGCCAGTACACGCACGGACTGGTCCCCCTGATTTGATTGCCGGATAAACCGTGTGAAACCCTGAAACGGACCTCGTCACCGGGGCCCGCCAGCCACTGATGCACAGGATACCCCTAATTTAGGGTTAAGGCGCTATTCGGGTTCCGGCGACAGTCCCGCCCTGAAGTCCGGCCCTGACTGGCGCAGCCGCACCGGCCGCATGACGGTTGCAGGGCAGGCGAGGCCGTGTTTTGTTCCGAAGGAAACTCTTTGCTAACACTGCATTCATTAAGAAGTACCGCGTCAGGGGCCGTTTGCGGCTCGGCAGAGAACGACAGGTGGGCGATATGAGCAGAACCGACGGACCCTTTCCCGAACTTCCAGCAGGAGGTGAGGCAAATGCCCGCCGCGGGCACCGCAGGGCGGCTCGCCCGATCGCTGCCCGCTTGACGGCAGCATTGCTGCTGGCCGGTCTTTTGGGCGCGGTAGCCCCGGAAATCCTGGCGCAGGGTGGAAGCAATGCCGTCATGCAGAGCGAGACTGTCAAGCGCGGGGTGGATGCGTGGAGCGCCGGTGATTATGGCGCTGCAGTCGCCATCTGGCGAGGGCCGGCAGACGCGGGCGATGCTGACGCGCAGTTCAATATGGCGCAGGCCTATCGCCTCGGCCGGGGTGTCACGGCGAATATGGATATGGCCGAACGCCTGTACGCGCAGGCGGCGGCGCAGGGCCACATCCAGGCCGCCGACAATTACGGGCTGCTGATGTTTCAGGACGGGCGGCGCAAGGCCGCGCTGCCCTATGTACAGGCAGCGGCAGACCGCGGTGATCCGCGCGCGCAATATTTGCTGGGCGTGGCACATTTTAATGGCGATCTCGTATCCCGCGACTGGGTCCGGGCCTATGCCCTGCTGACCAATGCGAATGCCGCCGGTCTGCCGCAGGCCACATCGGCCATCGCGCAGATGGACAGTCATATCCCGCTGGAGCAGCGCCAGCAGGCGCAGCTACTCGCCGAGAAATTGCGCAGCGACTCCGATTCTCGGCGCAATATCCAGCTTGCCGCCGTCGATCTTGCCTTGGGCCAGGGGCGCATGGCACCGTCCGCGCCGACTGGCACCGGTGTGGCCACCACGGCTCCGGACGTGACCGATGCAAGGCGCGCGGTTGCCGAGGCGGCAAAGGCGGCCGGCGTGCATGACCCCGCACGGGCCGGAGCGGATGGCACGCGCGGGCCGGCCTATCCGGTTCCCGTGCAGGCGCTGCTGCCGGAGGGTTCGTCCCCCCCCGTGCCTATCCGAGACATTCCCCCGACCGCGCCTGCGCCGGTGCTGTCCCTGCCGGATTTCGCCGCCACCACGCCTCCCGCACCTCCCGCTGCAGAAAAGCCGGCGGCACGTCCGACCCGTGCCGGCCGATGGCGGGTCCAGCTCGGCGCATTCTCTGTCGATGGAAGTGCGGAGCGGCTTTGGGATCGTCTGTCCTCGCGGCCTGAACTTGCAGGAACCGAGCGCATTCTCGTGCCGGCAGGGCGGATCACGCGGCTGCAGGCAGGCGGCTTCGCCACGCAGGCAGATGCCGCCGCCGCCTGCACGGCGCTGAAGCGCGCGGGACAGGATTGCCTCGTCACCGGATAGGCGCTGCTGCATGAGCGAAAACTCTGCCGTTACTGCCGCTATCTGCTAGTGCAGTGGCCGGAAACGGGGGATTGGATGGTCGAAGCAGGCAGCAGTGATCGCGATGTGGATAAATCGCGGGCCGGCGTTCCGGGCAACATCATGCAGCCCATGCCCCTGTCCAGAACCGGGCAGCCGCGCATCGCCAGCCTGGATTTCATCCGCGGCATCGCCGTGCTCGGCATCCTGCTGGCCAATATCGTCGCATTCGGCCAGCCCTGGGTGGCCTATATCTGGCCGCCCGCATTCATGGTGGAGCACGGCCCCGGCTCGGACTATCTATGGCTGGCGCAGTTCACGCTGATCGATGGCAAGATGCGTGCCCTGTTCACGCTGCTGTTCGGGGCGGGCATGGTGCTGTTCGTCGACAGGGCGAAGGAGCGCGGAGCATCGCGCTGGTTGCAGGCACGGCGCCTGTTCTTTCTGCTGCTGTTCGGCCTCTCCCATTTCCTGTTCATCTGGCGCGGCGATATTCTGACGCTCTATGCCATCTGGGGCCTCGTTGCCCTGCTGTGCATCGGCTGGGATGCGAAGACGCAGGTGATCGTCGGTCTGATGGGGTTCCTTGCCGGTGCGCTGATCATGACGGCCATGGGTGCATCGATGTATGTCATGGGCGGAACAGAGGCCGGCGCGGGTGCGGCGCTGGCAGATGGCCGCGCCATGATGCTGGCATCCAAGGCCAGCGAGATCGAGGAAAGCGCCCGCGATGCGGCCATCGTGCTGGACGGCAGCTATGGCACATATGTCGAGCATAATTTCAGCGGTCATCTTGGCGATATCGGCAGCGAATTGTGGCTGACGGCGCTGGAAACGCTGCCGCTGATCCTGATCGGCATGGGCCTGTACCGGCTCGGCCTGTTCACCGGCGGATTCGATCCTGTAAAGCAGCGAAGGTGGGGCTGGGCGGGGCTGCTGGGGGGCGGGGCGCTGACGCTGGCCTTCGGCCTCTGGGTCAAGGCCACCGGCTTCGGCTATTTCGCCGCGATATTCGCCTATATCGGCCTCAGCAGATGGGGGCAGCTGCCGATGGCGCTGGGGATGGCGGCCCTGCTCGCCCTATGGGCGCCGACGGCCACGGGATGGCTCGGCCGCCGCCTTTCCGCTGCCGGGCGAATGGCGTTCACCAATTACATCGGTACATCGGTCGTGATGATGCCGGTGTTCCACGGCCAGTTGTGCGATCTGTTCGGCAGGCTGGACCGCGCGGGCCTGTATGTGGTCGTCCTGCTCGCCTGGGCGATCATGCTCGCTGGTTCCGAACCGTGGCTGGCGCGGTTCCGTTACGGGCCGCTGGAATGGCTGTGGCGCTGCCTGACCTATGGCCGTGTGTTTGCCCTGCGGCGGGGCCCAGTCAATCCCGGCGGTCGCGACGGCGCTTGAGGATGTCGCGCGAGATCTGGCGACGTTCGCGCGGAGAGGTGATGGCGGCGCGTGTTTCCAGCAGAAACAGCAGCAGCGCCACCACCAGCTGCGCCATGGTAACAATCCAGGCCGCCGCGACCCAGGTGCCGATCTGCGGGCGGATGAAGGCGCTGATGAACAGCAGCGCGACGACAAGGCAGATGGTCAGGGCCGCCGCCGTGGACAGGTTGACCGCCGCCTGCGCCAGATAGCGACGCTGCCGAAGAGCTGGAAGCTCTTCCGATTCACGGCCCCCGCCGCCTGCGTCTTCCGCTTCCTCGATCCGGTTTACCCTTTCGACGATCCAGATCAGCCGCGTGTTCATCACGTTCAGCACAGCGCCGATCGCCGCCAGCAGAAACACCGGCGCGAGCGACAGTTGCAGAATCTGCTGAACGCGCACCGTACTGGATGTGCGTTCGATCAGGGTCGTGGTGAGGTCCGCATCCGCAGCAAGAATTGCGACAATCATGGCGTGAAATTCAGACAAAGGGGTTCTTCGGGCTCTTCAGGTTCACGCGCACCGGCACGGCCTCGAACCCCAGTTCACGGCGGATACCGTTGACCAGGTAGCGTTCGTAACTGGTAGGCAAAGCGTCCAGCCTCGTGCCGAAGATCACGAAGCGGGGCGGACGCGTGCCGACCTGCGTTATGTAGCGCAGCTTGATCCGCCGGCCCTTGGGCGCGGGCGGCGGATTTGCCTCCAGCGCATCGTCGAACCAGCGGTTCAGCGCGGCGGTGGGCACGCGCCTGGACCAGCTTTCGCGAATTTCGAACGCGGCGGACAGCATCGTGTCCAGCCCCTTGCCGGTGCGTGCCGAGACGGCGAACAGCGGCACACCCTTCACCTGCGCCAGCCCTTCGTCCAGCGCATGGCGGATGCCGTTGAAGAGGCCGCTGGCGTCTTCGGCAATATCCCATTTGTTGATCGCCACCATCAGGGCGCGCCCTTCCTCCAGCACCATGGAGGCGATTTTCAGATCCTGATGTTCAAGGCCCTGCGTGGCGTCGAGCAGCAATACGACAACCTCGGCGAAATCGATGGCATGGCGTGCATCGCTGACGGCCATCTTCTCCAGCTTGTCCGTTATGCGGGACTTCTTGCGAATGCCTGCCGTGTCGATCAGGCGGATTTCGCGAGCTTCGTCCGCCTTGGGATCGTGCCATTGCCAGTCGATGGCAATCGAATCGCGGGTGATGCCGGCTTCCGGCCCGGTCAGCAGGCGTTCTTCATCCAGCAGTCGGTTGATGAGCGTGGACTTGCCCGCGTTCGGACGACCGACGATGGCCAGCTTCAGCGGCCCGGCGACTATCTCCTCGACATATTCCTCGCCAAGGTCTTCGGCGGCATCGCGGGCGTGCTGCCGGGCGATCTTCGCTTCCTGCTTCGCAATGGCCTCGGCCGCTTCGCGCAGTTTCTCGCCTTCGCCAAGAATGGGCCAAAGCGAATCGAACAGATCGGCGATGCCGTCGCCATGTTCCGCCGATACCGGCACGGGGTCGCCAAAGCCAAGCTGGAAACACTCGTAAATGCCGGGCAGGGCGCCGCGCCCTTCGGCCTTGTTCGCCACCAGCACGACCGGCACTTCCTGCTGCCGCAGCCAGAGCGCGATTTCCTGATCAAGCGTGGTTATCCCGGCGCGTGAGTCCACCACCATCAGGGCGACATCCGCACCGGCAAGGCTCATCTCCGTCTGCTGGCGCATCCGTCCGGGCAGCGAGGCGGCATCATCATCTTCCCAGCCGGCAGTGTCGACGATCTGGAACTTCAACCCCGCGATCTCGGCATCGCCGGCGCGCCGGTCGCGCGTGACGCCGGGCTGATCGTCGACCAGCGCCAGCTTCTTCCCCACCAGCCGGTTGAACAGGGTGGACTTGCCGACATTGGGCCGCCCGATGATGATGACTTGCGGTAACATGATGGAACGCAAGTGGCCCTTCATGCGGGCTTTGGCAAGAAACTGCTGCGGCCTGCCTCAGGGAAAATACCGGCGCCGGTCAGCGATCCTTAGCGAAATTTTTACTCCACCGGGCGCAGCTTCGCACCATGGATGGAACAAGAATAATTCTTCTTGCGGCAAGCCTGCTCTCGCTGGCCGCACCGGCGCGTGCGGAGGATGCCACGGGATTTCGCAGCCCGAACGGCGAAGCTGCCGCCAGAGGGGCGGAACTGCCGCCTTATCTGCAATGCGTTCCCTATGCCCGTCAGCAATCGGGCGTGCAGATTTACGGCGATGCCCACAGCTGGTGGGACCAGGCGGCGGGCCGATATGAGCGCGGCAGGGAACCGCGCATCGGGGCGGTGATGCATTTTCCGCCGCACAGGAACATGCGATTGGGCCATGTCGCCGCCGTCAGCCGCGTTCTGGATTCCAGGCGCATTCTGCTGCGGCATGCGAACTGGTCGCCGATCAACGGGCGGCGCGGACAGATAGAGAATGACGTTCTGGCGATGGACGTCTCGCCCGGAAACGACTGGTCCAGTGTTCGGGTGTGGTACGATCCGATCCAGGATCTGGGCCTTACGCCTTGGCCTGTTTCCGGCTTCATCTATGGGGACGGGGCAGCACCTGCGGACAGAACGAGGCTCGCACGCGTGGCTGCACCGGAACCGGTCCGGCTCGAATCCTCGCCGGAATTCCGCAATGCATTCGCAGGCATTGCTTCTCAGGCGAAAGTTTCGAAGCGCACCGGGGCCGCCGTAAAGCGGCGCCGCGGGCGGTCGGTGCGGCAAGCGAAACGCGATTCAGCGCCGGACGACAGAATTGCTGCGGCGCTGGCGCATTACGACTGACAAAGCGGCGGCTTATCTGCCGCCTTCCGTCAACCCTGGCTGGCGACGGCGCTGTTGACCGGCGCGTCCTCGCCGAGATCCTCGTACCATGCCTCGACCGGGCCGGTCAGTTTAATGGTGAGGGGGTTGCCCTTGCGATCGACGCTCTTGCCCGCCTGCACCCGCACCCAGCCTTCGGAGATGCAATATTCCTCGATATCGCGGCGCTGGGCGCCCTTGAAGCGGATGCCGACGCCGCGCTGAAGCTTTTCCGCATCGAACGCCGGGGAGCCGGGATTGACCGAAAGGTGATCGGGCGGAACATCGGTAGATGCGGGCGTGGCGGGAGAGGTGCTTTCGTCGTTCATGGCTGGCGCCGATAGATCGCGCCTGCGTCATTCGCAAGCGCGCTCGTCACCGACATTGCATCCTTCATCAATCCGGTGGCGGAACGATGTGCGGGGGAACGATTTCATCGCCGCCGCCCTGACCGGGTTCATCGACATCTTCCCGCTCGATCTCGATCTCCGACGGTCCGGCGGGTTCGATCACGTCACCATCGTCCGGGAATGTTTCGGGTGGCGTGTTGGCGGGGAAATCGCTGTCGCCATCCTTCATGGGGAGATTGGCGGCGTCGGCGGCGCGCGCCCCCGGATCGATGACGGGCGGAGTGGCGGGCGGGGTCACAGGCGTCGAATAGTCGTGGCCTTTGCCGGAACGTGAGCCAGGTGAGCGGGAATTGCAGGTTTCATCCATGATCATTGCGCGATCCTTCCTGCCGTTCGAAACGGACCGGCCACCCCGTGGGTTCCCGTCGCCGGGCCGCGATGTCGCCGCGCTTGCCCTTTGCACCATGTGCTTATACAGGCGGGCGCTTGCCGTGAGGCTCGCCCTTGCGCGGCTTCGTTCGGGTTGCGGGCGTGGCGGAATTGGTAGACGCGCTTGGTTTAGGTCCAAGTATCGCAAGATGTGGGGGTTCGAGTCCCTTCGCCCGCACCAATCCGCCGTATGCTGCCCCCGGATCGAGGCTGCGGAGAGGCGGAACGGACACGAGATTTCAGACAACGCCAGATTTACAAGAAGGCAGCAGACCGCATCATGCAGATTAATCAGACGAAGAACGAGGGGCTCAAGCGCGCCTACCAGCTGACCATCCCCGCAGCCGATATCGAGCAGCGTATCAATGCCGAGGTCGCCAAGGTCGCGCCGCAGGTCAAGATGCCGGGCTTCCGTCCCGGCAAGGTTCCGGCCAACCTCGTCCGCAAGATGCATGGCGACCAGATCCACGCGCAGATCGTCAATGAAACGGTGCGGGAATCGATCGATAAACTGATGAAGGACGAAAAGCTGCGCCCCGCGATGCAGCCGGCCATCAGTTTCGATGAAAGCTACGAAGAGGGCAAGGATGCCAGGCTGGACGTCGAACTGGAAGTTTTGCCCGAGGTGGAGGCGCCGGATACCGACGGCCTGAAGCTGGAACGCCTGACGGTTCCGGTCACGGACGAGCAGGTGGACGAGGCGATGCAGAACATCGCCAGTCAGCAGAAGAGCTACAAGGACGCGCCCAAGACGAAGAAAGCGGGCGAGGGCGACCAGATCATCATCGACTTTACCGGCAGCATCGACGGCGAGGAATTCGAGGGCGGCAAGGCCGAAGGCGCGCCTCTGGTGATCGGGTCGGGCCAGTTCATTCCCGGTTTCGAAGAGCAGCTGACCGGCGTGAAGACGGGCGAGGAAAAGACCATCACCGTCAATTTCCCCGACGACTATCCGGCGGAAAATCTGAAGGGCAAGGAAGCCCGGTTCGCCATCAAGGTGCAGCAGGTGAAGGTGGAGCAGGAAACCACCCTTGACGATGAATTCGCAAAATCGCTTGGCCTCGAAGGCATCGACAAGTTGCGCGAATTGCTGCGCGGCCAGCTGGAGCAGGAAACCAATGGCCTGACCCGCACCCAGATGAAGCGCCAACTGCTCGACAATCTTGCATCTGGCCATGATTTCGCCGTGCCGCAGGGCATGGTGGATGCCGAGTTCGAGCAGATCTGGAACCAGCTGCAGCAGGAAGCCGCGCGCGACGAGAACCCGGAACAGGCAATGAAGGACGTGGAAGCGGAGAAGGACGATTACCGATCCATCGCCGAACGCCGGGTCCGACTTGGCCTGCTACTGTCCGAAATCGGCCAGAAGAACGGTGTCGAGGTGAGCGGCCAGGAAATGAACATGCTGATCCAGCAGGCCGCGCAGCAATATCGCGCCGAGGATCGCCAGCGCTTCATGCAGCTGATCCAGTCCGAGCCCATGGCTGCGGCCCAATTGCGTGCGCCGCTTTACGAAGACAAGGTCGTGGACTTCCTGTTCGACAAGGCGGAAATCACCGAGCGCGAAGTGACGCGCGAGGAACTGGAAGCCGCGATAGAAGCGGAAGACCAGTCCGGCGAAACCAAGCCTGCGGCGAAGAAGCCCGCGGCGAAGAAGAAGTCTGCAGCAAAGAAGGATGCCGCAGACGAGGATTCGGCAGAGGATGGAAAGGCGGCGACGAAGGCGGCCGAGAAGAATCCCGCCTCCGACACGGAGGATGGCAAGCCCTTCGCCAAGAAGAAGGCGCCGGTCAAGAAGGCCGCTACATCGAAGTCCGCTGACGACTCATCGGGCGACGACAAGTCCGGCGACTCCGACACCGCTGCGAAGAAGCCGGCCGCGAAAAAGGCATCCGCGAAGAAAGCTGCTCCGAAGAAATAAGCATCAGGACATGAAAAACCCCGCCGTACCCTGTGGTGCGGCGGGGTTTTTCACGTTCGCGGCAATTCGCGCCACCGATCGGCCCGGTTTCAGGCTTGTCGCTAGCAGGGTCAGCCTTGGCTGATGTCGCTTTCCATCTGTTCTTCGGGCGATCTCTCCTTCGCCCGTGCGGTGCGGGCCTGTGCCGCCGATCTGTTGTCGGCCGCCGCCTCGTCATCATCCTTGCGATAGACATGCGCCCCTGCATCCTCGACATGTTTCATCAGCCGCATGGTCGTCGTGCCATGGATGATGATCGAGGCCAGAATGGCGAAGCTGACCGTGCCCCACAGGGTCATCATGCCGGGAAATTCGCCATGGTTCTGCGCATAGGCGAGATAATAGATCGACCCGAGACCGCGAACCCCCAGGAACGCCATTGCCACCTTGCCCCGCTTCGGCAGCGGGCTCCTGAATTCCCCGATCAATCCGCCCAGCGGGCGGATAACGAAGATCAGCAGCAGCCCCAGTCCGGCCTGCGCCCAGGTAAGTTCGTTCATCACGCCGCTCGCCAGCATGCCGCCGAAGGCGAGCAGCATGGCGACCAATATGACTTTCTCGATCTGCTCGATGAAGTGATGCAGCACCCGGTGGTAGCTGCTGCGGGCTTCCCTTTGCCGGACGATCACCGCGGCGACGAACACGGCGAGAAAGCCGTAGCCGTGGCACATTTCGGCCACCCCATAGGCCAGTAGCAGGGCACCGAACACGATCGGCCCTTCGGAGGTCGAATATTCCTCCATCGATTTCTCGACGTCCGGCGCATCGCTTCCGGCATAGCGCTGGAACACGAACCAGCCTGCGGCCCACCCCACGAGGTAACCGACCAGCGTGCCGGCGCCGATCCGCCAGACGACGTCCTCGGCCAGCCACAGCAAGGTCCAGCCGCCCAGTGTGGTCATGCCGATGGCGGCGATCGCCAGATGAATGAAGGGGAAGGCCAGACCGTCGTTCAGCCCCGCTTCCACCGTCAGGTTGAAGCGCAGATCGTGCCGCTTGTCCTTGCCTGGCGGGCCGACCTGCACGCTGCGGGCCAGCACCGGATCGGTGGGGGCCAGCACACCGCCCAGCAGGATCGCGCTGGCCGGAGCGAGGCTGAGTGCCCACCAGCCATACAGGGCGACGAGAAGGATGGTGATCGGCATGGTGATGCCGAGCAGCGGCCAGATCTGCTTCCAGTTGGGCCAGTTCAGCGGCCGGTCGATAGCGATGCCGGCCCCCATCAACGACACGATCACGATGAACTCGGTGATATATTCCAGGGCGTAGATATCCGTGGAATCGGTCAGCGGATTGATGTCGGGCAGGTTTAAGGGAAGGGAGAACAGCGCCCATCCGGCGGCGACATAGACGATCGGCAGCGACAGGATATTGCTGCGCGACAGGGCCTTTTCGATGCCCACTGCGAACATCAGACCAAGGCCGAGTATGACGAACGATGCGATCCGTGGGTCCATCACTCGCGTCTACGCGCAGGCTTACGGTCCGGCAAGGATTTGCGGGGAGGAGCCACGCTCAGCGTTTCTCCGGCGGCTGCCAGCGGGTGAAGCCGGGAACGTGCAGTTCCGCGCTGCGGGCGCGTTCATAGGCCGCGCCCGCCTTCAGAACCGCTGAATCCTGCCAGGCTCCGCCCAGGAAGCTGATGCCGACCGGCAGCCCTTCGACATGACCCATGGGTACGGTCAGATGAGGATAGCCGGCAATGGCCGCCAGCGAACCTGCGCCGATCCCACCGCCATAATTGTCGCCCGCGACAAGATCGCTGGCCCAGGCGGGGCCGGTTGTGGGGGCGATAAGGAACTGCACGTGGTGTTCCGCCAGCAGGGCGTCGATACCATCCACGCCCGCCAGCTTCAGGGCATTCGCCCGCGCCTCGGCATAGCTGCCGGCATCGCGTCCTTCGGCAGCCTGCAGGAAGATGTCCTGCCCGAACCAGCGCATCTCGCGGTCGGCATGCGCGATGTTGAAGGCGATCAGATCATCGAGGGAACGGGGCGGCTGCGTTCCATCGGCCTGCTCCGGCAAGCTGGCGAGATAGGCGTTCATGTCCTCGCGCAATTCGAAGAGCAGAACTGCAAATTCGTCGCGATACATCGCCGCATCGGGCGTATGGCTCACATCCACGATCTCGGCGCCCGCCCGGCGCAGATCCGCCACTGCGGCTTCGAACAGCGCGCGCACGTCGCGGCGGCTGCCGACCTGTTCGGTCAGCACGCCGATCCGAAGGCCTCGCAGCGAAGCGGTGTCGAGCCCGGCGGCATAGTCCACACGCCGGCGGTCCGCCTCGGCAGTGGCTGCATCTTCGGGATCGCTACCGGCGATGGCGGTCAGCAGCATGGCCGCATCGCGCACATTCGCCGCCATCGGACCGGCAGTATCCTGACTGCTGCTGATGGGCACCACTCGCGAACGGCTGACGAGGCCGACCGTGGGCTTGAAACCGACGACGCCGTTCACGCTCGCGGGGCAGGTGATCGAACCATCGGTTTCCGTGCCGATGGCCGCCCAGGCGAAGCCGGCAGCTACCGCAGCGCCGCTGCCGGATGACGAGCCGCAGCTGTTACGATCGATCGCATGCGGGTTGCGGGTCAGGCCGCCCACGGCGCTCCATCCGCTGGTCGAGTTGCTGTCGCGGATATTCGCCCATTCGGAAAGGTTGGTCTTGCCAAGCACGACCCCGCCAGCGCGGCGAAGATTGGCTACCAGCGGCGCATCGCGGCCCGTGCGATTGCCGGCAAGGGCCAGGCTGCCCGCCGTAGTCGGCAGTTCGCGGGTTTCGATGTTGTCCTTGATCAGCACGGTCCGCCCGGCCAGCGGCAGACCCGCGGCGGCGGCGGCTCGCGCTTGGGCCGGAGCAGCGGCGTTGATGGCGATCACGGCGTTCAGTTCAGGACCGGCATCGTCAAGCGTCGCTATCCTGGCCAGAAAGGCTTCGGCCTGCCGGGCCGCCGGGTCTGTTTGCCGTACCAGCGGCGTCTCTGCCGGGATGCGAGCGGTGGAACAGGCGGAAAGTGCGACCATGACGGCGCAGGCGAGGAGGCGCGAAAGATTTCTCATGCGCCCTTGTGCCAATTCATTCGCGCGATGCAAGGCCCGGTAGAGGGACGTCGCGCCCGGCTTGCAGCGCGAAGCTGCGATTGCCCATTCCGGATCGGGGTTAACGCCCTTGAACATCGCGCCGGCAAGGACGACATAGCCCTTCGACATTCAATCCACGAGGCAATACATGATCGATCTGTTCGGCAATTCCGGCGAAACCCACGGCACGCAGGGCCAGTTCACGCGTGACCCGGTCACCGGCGCGCTGGTCCCGATGGTGGTGGAGCAGACGAGCCGGGGGGAGCGCAGCTTCGACATCTTCAGCCGCCTGCTGCGTGAACGCATCGTTTTCGTGACCGGCCAGGTCGAGGACGGCATGGCCTCGCTCATCACCGCGCAGCTGTTGTTTCTCGAGAGCGAGAACCCTTCCAAGCCGATCTCGATGTATATCAATTCGCCGGGCGGCGTCGTGACCGCCGGTATGGCGATCCACGATACCATGCAATATATCAAGCCGCGGGTCTCGACCGTCTGCATGGGGCAGGCGGCGTCCATGGGCAGCTTCCTTCTGGCGGCGGGTGAACCCGGCATGCGGATCGCATTGCCGAACGCCCGCATCATGGTTCACCAGCCCAGCGGCGGTGCGCGCGGGATGGCGTCGGACATCGAGATCCAGGCGCGCGAGATCCTGCGTATCCGCCAGCGGATGAACGATCTCTACGTCAAATATACCGGCAAGAGCCTGACGGAGATCGAGAAGGCGATGGACCGCGACACTTTCCTCGAAGCCGAGGAAGCGATGCAGTTCGGTATCGTCGACAAGGTGTTCGAGACACGGCCCGAAAACGAAGGCACGCCGGAGGACAGCGACAATCCGACCGAAAAAGGCACGGGCGGCGCGCCGGAATAGGACCCGCGCGGCCGGTCCTTTCGTCAGGACCCTTCACCCTGGGGCAAGGGCGGCATGCTAAAGCTATCGGTTGATATATGAACTCCCGGCTATAGAGTCGGGCGAATCTGCCGCCGTGCGACATTCGGCGGCATTCGGGAAAACGGGACATGACCAAATTGAGCGGTACGGACTCCAAGAGCACACTCTATTGCAGTTTCTGCGGCAAATCGCAGCATGAGGTGCGCAAGCTGATCGCGGGACCGACCGTGTTCATCTGCGACGAATGCGTGGAACTGTGCAACGACATCATCCGCGAGGAAACCAAGGCCGGCATCGCCGGGCGCAAGGAAGGCGACGTCCCGACGCCGCTCGACATCTTCACGACGCTGAATGATTACGTAATCGGCCAGGACCGGGCGAAGCGCGTGCTGTCCGTCGCGGTGCACAACCATTACAAGCGGCTGAAGCATGCCGGAAAATCAGGCGATGTCGAACTCGCGAAGTCGAACATCCTGCTCGTCGGCCCCACAGGCTGCGGCAAGACGCTGTTGGCCCAGACGCTGGCGCGCACCTTCGACGTGCCCTTCACCATGGCCGACGCGACGACCCTGACCGAAGCGGGCTATGTCGGCGAGGATGTCGAGAACATCATCCTGAAGCTGCTGCAGGCCAGCGATTACAATGTCGACAAGGCGCAGCACGGCATCGTCTATATCGACGAGATCGACAAGATCACCCGCAAGGCCGAGAACCCCTCCATCACGCGCGACGTGTCGGGCGAAGGGGTGCAGCAGGCTCTGCTGAAACTGATGGAAGGCACCACTGCCAGCGTTCCCCCCCAGGGCGGGCGCAAGCATCCGCAGCAGGAATTCCTTCAGGTCGATACGACGAACATCCTGTTCATCTGCGGCGGCGCCTTCGCGGGACTGGAGAAGATCATCGCGGATCGCCTGCAGAAGCGCTCCATCGGCTTCGGCGCGCATGTTGCCGATCCTGACAAGCGCCGCGTGGGCGAATTGCTGGAGAAGGCCGAACCAGAAGATCTGCTGAAATTCGGCCTGATTCCCGAATTTGTCGGGCGACTGCCTGTGATCGCCACGCTGCGCGATCTGGATGTGGCCGCACTGGTGGAGATCCTGAGCGAACCGAAGAATGCGCTGGTCAAGCAATATGGCAAGCTGTTCGAGCTCGAGGATGTCGAGCTGACATTCACCGACGATGCGCTCGAAACCATCGCGCAGAAGGCCATCCTGCGGAAGACCGGCGCGCGCGGCCTGCGGTCGATTGTCGAGGGCATGTTGCTCGACACGATGTTCGATCTGCCGGACATGGAAGGCGTGACCGAGATCGTGATCGACAAGGATGTCGTCGAAGGTCGCAAGGATCCCGTGCGGGTGATGGGCAGCCAGAAGAGCAAGGAACAGGCGGCCTGACCTGTCCGCGCCGCGCGGCAGGACCGCGCGGCGTTTCCTTTGGCTGAAGCGAGGGTCGCGCATTGAAGAAACTGCTGATCGCCTTCGTCGCCGTGTTGCTGGTATCGGCAGGCGTCTGGTATTTCGCATCGCCCGGCTATGCGGTGATGCAATTGCGTCAGGCAGCGGTCGAAGGCAACGCAGATGCGCTGCGCGAACGAGCGGACTTCGATTCGATCCGTGAAGGGTTGAAAGCGGATGCCCGCGCCGAGGTCGAGGCGCAGGTCGCATCGGGCCGTGGGGGCGCGCCGGCGCAGTTCGGCGCAGGCCTCGCTCTGCAACTGATCGACCCCGTGATCGACCGGCTGGTTACGCCGGACAACATCGCCGCGCTGGTGAGGGAAGGGCGCGCCGTTAACGGTGACCCGGCCGGCGCAGCGCCCCTTCCGCGGAACTCTGCACCTGGCGCGGATGAAGATCCCGCCGATTCTGCGGATTGGACCATCGAGCGTGACGGGCTTTCACGCTTCCGCGCCGTTTCGACCAGCGATGGGAGCGCACCCGTATTCATCTTCGAACGAGACGGGTTGGGCTGGGATCTGACGCGGATCGCCTTGCCGGGTAGCGACCTTTCGCTGGGTTCGATCTAGCAGCCCTCGGTCGCGCATTCGCGGCTCTGTTCGATCTGCAAGGTGGCGTGGCCGATCCGGTGGTGTGCCAGCAGGTCCTGACTGACGCGCTTCAGGAAATCATCGCCGGGATGACCAGCCGGCATTACCAGATGCGCGGTCAGCGCCGTTTCGGTGGTGCTCATCGGCCAGATATGCAGATCGTGAAGCTCGGCCACCCCGTCCAGTTCATGCAGATATTCACGCACCTGCGCCTCTGAAATTCCCTCCGGCACCGCCAGCAGACCCATTCGCAAACTGTCTTTTGCCAGCCCCCAGGTGCCCCAGGCGATCACCGCGACGATGATCAGGCTGGTGACCGGATCGACCCACGCGGCGCCCGTCAGCAGGATGATAGCGCCCGCCACGACCACGCCCGCCGAAACCAGCGCATCCGCCGCCATGTGCAGGAAGGCACCGCGAATGTTGATGTCATCCTTCCGGCCCCGAACGAACATCAGCGCGGTCGCGGTGTTGATGACGATCCCGACACCGGCCACCGCGATCATGGTCCAGCCCTCCACCGGGGCGGGGTCGGCGAGGCGGTTGATCGTTTCGTACAGGATCGCGCCGATGGCGATCAGCAGCAGACCGGCATTCCCGAGCGCGGCGAGGATGGTGGAACTCTTATAGCCATAGGTGAAACGTGCATTCGGCGGCTTCTTCGCGGCGATGCTCGCGGCCCACGCCAGCAGCAGGCTGAGCACGTCGGACAGGTTGTGACCGGCATCGGCCACCAGCGCCATCGATCCGGAAAGAAAGCCATAGGTCGCCTCGATCACCACGAAGACCGTATTGAGAACCACGCCAATGGCAAAGGCGCGCCCGAAATCAGCTGGTGCATGGGAATGGCCCGCGTGGCTGCCGCCTGCGGGATGGGAATGATCGTGTCCTGCGCCCATATGCTTATTCGTAAACGCAGGCGTCGAGCCTGCCACGTCTGACGGAACCCATGCGTGCGGCAATGGTGTTGCCATAACGGCGCGTGAAGCCTGAAGGGTTGACGACGGACCGCTCCTTGGGAAGCGGCAGCGCGGCGGCCATGCGGCTGGCTTCGGAAACGGACAGACGGCCTGCCGAATGGTTGAAGTAACGCTGCGCGCCGGCTTCCGCGCCATAGGTGCCGATGCCGGTTTCCGCGACGTTCAGATAGACTTCCATGATGCGCCGCTTGCCCCAGATCTGTTCGATCAGAAAGGTGAACCAGGCCTCCAGGCCCTTCCGCACATAGCCGCCGCCCTGCCACAGAAAGACATTCTTCGCCGTTTGCTGGCTGATGGTGGAGCCGCCGCGGATCACGCCGCCTTTCTCCTTCGCCTGCAGATTGCGCTGGAACGCCTGTTCGATGGCTTCCCGATCGAAACCGTCGTGGCTGCAGAACTTGCCGTCCTCCGCCGCGATCACTGCCGACACCAGGTTGCGGTCGATGGAAGCGAGCGGTTCCCAATCCTTGGTCACGCTGTTTGCGTCCATCGCCATGGTGGCGGTGTAGGGAACCGGCACGAAACGATAGGCGATTACCAGCAGCAGGCTGATGCCGATGAAGCCGACGACCAGCGAAACGAGTGTTTTCAGGATGCAGCCCATGGCACGGTATTAGCCGGAGCAGCCCGATAGACAAGGGGCGCGACCCTCATCGCTCGAAACCGGGAACTGCATAGGCTGGCGGCGGCGGAGGAGGAGGTGGCGGAGGAGTGCTGGTGCGATCGCCCAGATCATCCGCGATTTCACCGGGAGCGGGCACGGTTTCCAGAAGGGTAAAGCCCGATCCGCCACAGCAGATCGTCAGCCGGTGCATCGGAATGCCCCAAGGGCCGATGGCGCGCGCCGTAACCAGCACATCCGCAGCTTCGCGTACGGCCTGGCTGCCTTCGCCGCTGCCTGGAACCAGCCGCCAGTTCGACAGATGCCACTGCTGAACAAGAATTTGATCGAGCATTTGCTGTATCGGATTGTCGCGCGCCCATCGGATCGTGTCCCGCGCTTCCTCAGCATATAGCCGGGTAATAGCAGTATCGGGGATATCGTCTGAAAGCGTGAAGACACGCGGCCAGAACGCAGAAACGGCGATGACCGAAAAAATCGTCCATCGCCGTTTTCCTGTAATAAGTCGCGGCAATGATGCCTGCTATGCTGCGGTCGGCATCAGCCTGTCGCCCGCGATCCGTTGCATCGCCTTCTGCAGCTTCTCGAATGCCCGCACCTCGATCTGGCGGATGCGTTCGCGGCTGACGTCATACACCTTGGACAACTCCTCCAGCGTCTGCGGATTTTCCGTCAGGCGGCGTTCGGTCAATATATGCTTCTCACGATCGTTCAGACTGTCCATCGCTTCTAGCAGCATGGCGTGACGCACCTCGGCTTCCTCGGCATCGGCGACGGTCTTGTCCTGCAAAGGCCGGTCGTCGGTCAGCCAGTCCTGCCACTGGCCCGCGCCATCCTCGTCACCGCGCATCGAGACGTTGAGCGACGAATCGCCCCCCATCATCATGCGGCGATTCATGTTGATGACTTCCTGTTCCGGCACGCCGAGATCGGTGGCGATCTTCGTCACATCGTCGGGATGAAGGTCGCTGTCCTCATAGGCTTCCAGCTGTTTCTTCATCCGGCGAAGGTTGAAGAACAATTTCTTCTGCGCGGCCGTCGTGCCCATTTTCACAAGGCTCCAGCTACGCAGGATGAATTCCTGCATGCTGGCCTTGATCCACCACATGGCATAGGTCGCCAGGCGGAAACCGCGGTCGGGTTCGAATTTCTTCACGCCCTGCATCAGGCCGACGTTGCCTTCCGAAATCAGGTCGGACACGGGCAGACCGTAACCGCGATAGCCCATCGCGATCTTGGAGACGAGCCGCAGATGGCTTGTCACCAGTTGCGCTGCGGCCTCGGGGTCTTCATGCTCGGCGTAACGTTTCGCGAGCATATATTCCTGTTCGGCCGTCAGGATCGGGAATTTCTTTATTTCAGACAGATAGCGGTTGAGGCTTTGTTCGCCGCTCAACGCAGGTACTGTCAAAGACTTCTTCTCGCTCACTTCGTTCCTTACCTTTCAACTTGCCGGCACCTGCCTGTGCCGGCCTGCCCGGCTGTGATACGGGTCGTGCCGCGCGGCGGGCGTAATCATTCCAGCCCGGCCCCGGGATTGCTATTACTCTAGACGATCTGGCCGAACCCTGCACCGCGTTTCCTCGATTTCAACGAGCGGTTTCGTCGATAAGTTCCTGCATATCGGCCGGTGTCGGCGCGTGAAATTCGACTCGCTCGCCCGATGCCGGGTGAATGAAACCGAGTGTGGCGGCATGCAGTGCCTGGCGGGCAAAGCCTGTTTCCTTCAGCAGCGCCCGCAGCGGCGCAGGGGTTCGTCCGTAGACAGGATCTCCTATTAGCGCATGACCTATTGACGCAAGGTGAACCCTGACCTGGTGAGTTCGCCCCGTTTCGAGGCGGCATTCGATCAGCGCGCAATGAGCGAGCCGTTCCACCGTGGCATAATGCGTAATCGCGTGTTTTCCCCGGCGCGTTCCTTCTTCCAGAACCGCCATCTTCTTGCGGTTGCGGTCGGACCGGCCGATCAGCGTCGCGATCCGGCCCGACGGCGGCAGCGGATGTCCGCCGCAGATCGCGCGATAGGTGCGGGTGATCGAATGATCGGCGAATTGCGCCGCCAGTCCCTCATGCGCGCGGGCGCTCTTCGCGATCACCAGCAGGCCGGAGGTGTCCTTGTCGATCCGGTGGACGATGCCGGGCCGGGCCACCCCGCCGATGCCCGACAGTCCGCCGTCGCCGCAATGGTGCAGCAGCGCGTTGACCAGCGTGCCGTCGGGATTTCCCGCTGCGGGGTGGACGACCATGCCCGCCGGCTTGTCGACGACGATCAGGTCGGCATCCTCGAAGACGATGTCGAGCGCAATGTCCTGCGGGGCTGCGGCAGGCGCGGCAGGGGCAGGGACGGCAATCGTGAATTCCGCGCCCGCCGCCACGCTGGCGGAAGGCGAGGCGGCAGGCGATCCGCCGAGCTTCACGCAGCCTTCGGCCAGAAGCGCCTTTACCCGCTCGCGCGAGAGGCCGGACGCCTCGGCCAGCGCCTTGTCCAGCCTCCCGCCCACCGCTAGTGCACCGGTGATGATTTCGCCCGAATCCATGCTACAGCGATGGGCAATGATCGTCGAACTCTCAAGTGCTGTCTTTGCAGACATGCGCGATCACGCCATCCGGGCTCATCCGGAGGAAGCATGCGGTCTGCTGCTGGGCGATGCGACGCGGATCATGAAATATGTGCCTGCCGCGAATGTCCATGCACGCCCCGCCACGCATTTCGAAATCGACCCGCTGGTTCTCATCGCCGCCCATAAGGCGGCGCGGGCGGGGGGCACTGCCATTGCCGGCTATTTTCATTCCCATCCGCATGGGGCGGCCAGGCCTTCCGCGACAGACCGGGCGATGGCCGCGCATGACGGAGCCGTCTGGGCGATCTGGGGAGAGGGCGGCGTCGAATTCTGGAAGGACGAGGCGGATGGCTTCGCTGCGCTTCCCTATCGCCTGTCCGACGGTTAAGGGTCGCTGACATCATTGCCCGCACACCCCATGGATCAGCCCTGCCGATGAACGATACCGCTTCCACCGAACTTGCCTCGCTCTTGTGCTCGCGCCTGTGTCACGATCTGCTCAGCCCCGTGGGCGCGCTGAGCAACGGGCTCGAATTGCTGGCGGACGAGACGGACCCGGAAATGCGCCGGCGCTGTTTCGAGCTTCTGGACCAGAGCGCCCGGATCAGCGCCGACAAGCTGCGCTTCTTCCGTCTTGCCTTCGGCGCCGCCGGCGGCTTCGGGGAAATGGTGCCGGTGGAGGAACCCCGCCAGCTCATCGAGGCGCTGGTCGGCGATGCGAAGCGGATCGAGATCAACTGGGCGCTCGCCACCAAAGAATTGCCCAAGGGAGCGGTCAAGGTTCTGCTGAACATGGCGCAGATCGCGCTCGATGCTCTGGTGCGGGGCGGGACTCTGGATATCGGCGCCGAAAACCGGCCCGGGGAAGCGGTCGAGATCGTGGTTCGCGCTGCAGGACCGAAGATCGCCTTCGACGAAGTGATCGGCGAAGCCCTTGAAGGCGGTATGCCCGAAGGCGGCCTGACCAGCCGGACCGCTGCCGCGCATATGGTGTCGCTGGTGGCGAAGCAGGCGGGTGGCGGGCTGCAGTTCCACCGGGGCGAGGGCACGCTTGTCCTTGGCGCCGTGCTGCCCCGGGTCTGACGGTGGACGAACTGGTCCATCGCTGGGAGCCCTCCCCAAATTTCAACGGTCGCGAATTGCCGGTATCCATGGCGGTGATCCACTATACCGAGATGAAGGACAAGCAGACCGCGCTGGAACGCCTCTGCGACCGTGAAAGCGGCGTCAGCGCCCATTATCTCATCGGCAAGGACGGGGAGGTGGTGCAACTCGTCGACGAGGACAAGCGCGCCTGGCATGCAGGCGTCGCCTATTGGCGCGGGCACAAGGACGTGAACAGCGCCTCCATCGGTATCGAGCTGGACCATCCTGGACACAAATTCGGCTATACCGAATTTCCCCGCGTGCAGATCGATGCCCTGGTCCCGCTGCTGGCGCGAATGATGAAGACGCACGACATACCCCGTGCGAATGTCGTCGGCCATTCCGATGTCGCGCCGATGCGGAAGATCGATCCGGGTGAATTCTTTCCGTGGGAGCGGCTGGCGGAATACGGGCTGGCCCTGCCCACGCCGGAGGTGAAGCTGGGCGATCCGTTCACCAATGACGGCGCCTTCTACCTGGCGCTCGAACGCTATGGATATGACATCACGAACGGCCATGCGGCGGTGCGGTCGTTCCAGCGGCGCTGGCGCCCGCAAAAGATCGACGGGGAGATCGATGGAGAAATTCGTGCGATCCTTTTCCAGCTGCTGCTGGACAGGGACCGGGGGAACGCTAGATAGGTGTTGTGCCAGGGGGCCGGGCAGCCGCGTCGCTGGAAACAGTGCCGAGGAAAGTCCGGGCTCCACGAAACTAGGGTGGCGGGTAACGCCCGCCGGGCGAGGGCCGCAGGAAACCGCGGTTCCGAAGCCTAGGGAAAGTGCCACAGAGAGCAAACCGCCCCGCCGTTCGCAGCGCGGATGAAGGGGCAAGGGTGAAAGGGTGCGGTAAGAGCGCACCGCGCGCGCCGGTAACGGCCGCGGCATGGTAAACCCCACCCGGAGCAAGACCGAATAGGGGCGGCGCGCCGCAGGTTTTTGCCTGAGGCTGGCATGTTTCGTGCCGACCGCCCGGGTTGGTCGCTTGAGCCATGCGGCAACGCATGGCCTAGATGAATGGCTGCCCTTGCAGGGCCGGTGCACTTCGGTGCATACCGCCTCGCAAGACAGAACCCGGCTTACAGGTCCCCTGGCACCATCCGGGCCTTGACGCCCGAAGCGAAGGATTGGGCCCTGCAATGACTCACCAACCGAGAAGCGCGGCGCAACGCATCGCGATCATCCTCGCCGTCATGTTCCAGATCGGCGCGACATTCCTGCCGCAACTGGGCATCGGCCAGGATATCGGCAGCCAGTCCGACGATACGCGGACGCTGATCACGCCGATCGGATGGGCATTCTCCATCTGGGGGCCGCTGTTTCTAGGCAGTGCAGTGTTCGCGCTTTGGCAGGCTCTCCCCATGACGCGCCGCAATGCGCTGCTGGACCGGATCGGATGGCCCGCCGCCTTCGCTTTCCTCGGAAACGGGCTGTGGGCCACTTACACCCAGTTGGCCGATCTTACCATCGTGTCGTCGGTCATCATCGCCGCCACTCTTGCCAGCCTCATGGTGATATTGCGTCGGCTCACCAATTTCCACCGGCCGTTCACGACGCAGGAACGCTGGATTGCAGTGCTGCTTTTTAGTGCACTTGCCGCCTGGCTGACGGCGGCAACCATCGTGAATATCGCAGCAATGCTGCAATATCACGGGATTTTCGATGCGGAGCCGAAGCCGTGGCTGGCCGCTGTCATCGTGCTTGTCGGCGGTATCGTCGGGGCGGCTGCCACTGCGGGCAGCAAGGGTAATCCCTATTACGCCGGCACCTTCCTGTGGGCGTTGTTCGGCATCTTCATGGCCGGGGGGCAAATGGCGGCCATCATCGCCGGTGCCTGCGTCGTGGCGGCCCTGATCGTCGCGGTGGTCGCAATCATGAAACTGCGGGCTCCCAAATGCCGGCGGCGCTGGTTAGGCTAGGCGGGCAGGCGCCACCGGCTGCAGCACCTGAATACCATCTTCGAAGCCTGTTCAGTCCGGTGACATTGGCGGCGGTGCAGATTGCGGCGATGAAACAGATCATCCGCTATACGCTCGCGCTTGCAGCCTTCGCCACGGTCGCTGCGCCCATGATGTACGGCCCGGCTCTTGCCGAACCCGCTCCCGCAGCATCGGCCTGGGAGATCGGTCCGATCATCGGGCGTCGCAACTATTCCGTGAACATGCCGCTGCGGCCGACGCCTGTCCGGGAAGGTTTTACGATCGAATTCCCTGGGCCGGAACGGGCGGACGGGCACGTTCATTACGTGACTTTCGATCCCGGTTCGCTGGAAGGCGCTTCGAAAATCCGGTTCACTTACCGCATCGATGCAGTGCCGGGTGTGCGTTTCGTGCCGCAGGAATTTCCGGAACGCCCCGCTACCATCGCGCTGTTCTTCCAGCGCCGGGGCGACAATTGGCGCGCGAAGGGCAAATATGAACATTACCGCTGGTTCGCACCGCGCGACAGTCTGCAGGAACTGCGGCCCGGTACGCACACGATGACGGTCAGCCTCGATGACGAATGGATATCGGTGCTGGCCCGCCCGCGCAGCGAACGGCCGGAAATCTTCGACCAGTCGCTGAAGGAAGCCGGGCGGGTAGGTTTCGTGCTCGGATCGCGAGGCGGCTATGGCCACGGCGTTTTCGCCACCGGACCGGCGCGGCTGACCGTTACCGGGTTCGAAATCCTCTGACGGCGCTGAAAGCCGATGGCCCGGGGTTTCAGCCTCGCCCAACGCTGTGGTAGGTGAAGCCGGCGGCCCGCAGGGCCTCCGGCGAATAGATGTTCCGCAGGTCGACCATGACAAGTGATCGCACCAGGCCCTTGACCCGGTCGAGGTCGAGCGCGCGGAACGCATCCCATTCGGTGGCGAGCACGATCGCATCGGCCCCCTCGATCGCGGCATAGGGGCTGCTGGCCATTTCCACATTCGGCATCATCGGGCGCGCCAGATCCATCCCTTCCGGATCATAGGCGGTGACCTCCACCCCGGCATCGTTCAGCGTCTGCGCCACGGCGATGGCGGGCGAAT
>NZ_JABASZ010000031.1 GCF_012979275.1 Pseudopontixanthobacter vadosimaris | reverse complement strand
TAGCAGTGGGCCGATCAAAGCCCACTCGTCACCCGACACACCAACCCGCTCACCCAATGCTGCCTCCAAAAGGTAGCCTTGAATCAGCGGTCGAGTCTCAGGTCAAGCTTTGTCCACGAAGCCTAGGTACCACACGATTCCGCTGCTGCGGCATTCGGCGCCGTCGGCTGGCATAAATGGGTCAAGGTTGCGTGAGGACAATTTGCTGTACTGCCGGCGAGTTCGAGGCACGCGGAACGGTATAACACTTTCTTAGGTAACCCCGCCTAAGTTCGAAGCTTCGTTCATCAACTTCGGAGACGGCCATGCTCGTCGCCAGGCAATTCTCGTGTGCAGTCAGGAAAGCCGCACGGGATTCCTCGGGCAATATAATGCCCATGTCAGCTATCGCGCTCATTGCCCTCGCCGGAATGATCGGCGGTGGGGTGGACATGTCGCGTGCGTATATGGTGAAGAATCGCCTGCAGAACGCGTGCGATGCCGGCGTCCTGGCCGGTCGCCGGGCGGTCAGCGACGAAGGCTTTGACGAAGAGGCCGAAGCGCAGGCAAACGCTTACTTCGGAACCAACTTCGACGAAAGCGACCAAGACGCTGAAGGCACGTCATTCGTGCCCACGACAACCGAAAACGGCAACCGCGTAGACGGCACCGCCAGCACTACACTTAAGACCGTAGTGATGAGCCTGTTCGGGTATCAAGAGATGCCGATCTCGGTCAGTTGCTCGGCGTCAATGTCAATCGGCAACAGCGACGTGATGATGGTCCTCGACACCACCGGTTCGATGAACTTCTCCCTGGACGGCTCACAGACACGGCTGGAGGCGTTGCAGGACGCCATGAAGGCGTTCTTCGACACCGTCGATGCTGCTAGCCAAGGTACCAATGCCCGCATACGGTACGGCTTCGTACCCTACAGTTCGTCGGTGAATGTCGGGCAATTGCTCTACGACCTCAATCCGAGCTACCTCGTTGACAGCATGTGGATCCAGTCGCGTGAGCCGGTGACCAAGAATGTCGACGTACAGGTCGCGGACGGCTGGGAGGATCCAGTGTACAGCACAGGAACAGGGACGGGAAACTACACAGGTGAAAGCTGGATAGACCTCAAAGGTTCCTACAGGACAAGCAGGGACTGCGACGATGGAACTTCCGACAACTCGAACTGGGTGAGTAACGGGCAGACCTACCAGACCTCCAAGGAGGAAATAAACGGACAGGGTCAGAAGGTAGTGACCACCACTACGGTCTATCCGATAAAGCGAACCGAGTATCAGTGCATCGAGAAATCAAGGAGGAACTTCTGGGCTCAAAAGCGAACTGCGACTCTGGATTACTATTATCACGAGTATGCTATAAGTGATCCCAAGTACAAGACGGTGACTACGACCGCATTTGGTCACTGGCGATACGCGAACCTGCAGTTTGACACAAGCGCCTTCAAGGCATTTTCCAGCGCGTCTACGCCGACTGGGACCGACGGGGCTCTGGAAGCGTGGACCTGGAAAGGCTGCATAGAAGAGCGTAGATCGACGCCGGCGGCTTCGTTCAGCTTTAACACCTTGTTGGGCATGTCGCCGTCAGGCGCGCACGACCTCGATATCGATGCGCCGCCCGATGGGAGCGATGATACCGCTTGGCGCCCCATGTGGCGCGGAATCTCATATTACCGTACGGTCAAATCAGGTGGAAGAACCTATCTTACCAACGCCGCCGAGACGCAAACTGGCGTGAAGACAAACACCTATTGCCCCCTGGCGGCGCGGCTGCTCGAGGAAATGGACGAAGGCGAGTTCGATGCATACGCGGACTCCTTGACTCCTGACGGTGCAACCTATCACGACATCGGAATGATCTGGGGCGCGCGATTGGCTTCGCCCACAGGCATCTTTGAGGACAACGTGATGGAAGCTCCTGCTAACGGAGGCGCGGTCGCACGGCACATCATCTTCATGACCGATGGCGAAATGGCTCCCAATTACGACATCCAGAGCAGCTACGGCATCGAGTGGCACGATCGCCGTGTGACGGAAAACGGATACTCCGATCAGAAGGCGCGGCACAACTCCCGCTTCCTGGCGGTCTGCGCCGCAGCGAAGGCAAAGGGTATCCGAGTTTGGGTGATCGCATTCGCCTCCGATCTGACCAGCCAGTTGACGCAGTGCGCCTCGACCGACAGCTCCTTCACCGCCAAGAATGCGACCCAGCTCAATGCGGCGTTCCAGGAAATTGCCAAGAATGTCGGTGAGCTGAGGGTGGTGCAGTGATCGCTGTTCGCGCTTTTCTTCGTGACGATCGCGGCACCACGGTCCTGGAATTCGGCCTGACTGTGACCATTTTCATGACTCTGCTTCTCGGCTTGTTCGACATTGGCCAGATGGCTTACACCAAGTCGATACTCACCGGCGCAGCGCAGGAAGCGGCGCGCGCATCTTCACTCGAGACCGGCGATACAGCCGAGGCCGACGCGAAGATTACCGAAATCGTGCGTACGGTAGCGCCGGGTGCCAATGTGACGGCCAGCCGTGTAAGCTACTTCGATTTCAACGATATCGGACGTCCCGAAGCGTGGAACGATGAGGATGCGGACGGGACATGCGATGACGGTGAGACTTATACCGATGAGAACGGCAATGGGCAGTGGGATGACGACGTCGGAACCTCGGGTAACGGAGGAGCTAGCGACGTCGTCATTTATGAAGTCGATGTCAGCTATGACCCTTTGTTCCCCAATCCATTCCTACCCGGTGGGTCGAGCGAGCGGATGTTAACCGCGAGCGCGGTAAAGAAGAATCAGCCTTTCGCCGACCAGGACAAATATGGCTCATCGGCGGGGAGTTGCGAATGATCGCTAAGATACTCGATCCCTTGCGCACGGCTGGAGCTCTGCTAAGCGTGATCAGGCGGGATATCAGGGGCGTTTCGCTCGTCGAGTTCGCCCTTGTCCTTCCGGTTCTTCTCACACTTGGACTTTTCGGTGCCGACATCGCGCGCATGGTCACAGTAAAATTGCGCGTAAGTCAGATCGCTCTCTCTCTCGCCGACAATGCATCCCGCCTCGGCCAAACCGACAACAGCGGTATCACTCCGACGATCACCGAGGCAAACGTGGACGCAATCGTCAACGGCGCACTTCGCGAAGGCGAAGGCATTCAGCTTGAGCAGAATGGTCGGATCATCCTGTCGAGCCTCGAATATGACGATGTCACGGGCAAACAGTTCATACATTGGCAGCGTTGTCGCGGTGAAGCGGTGACGGAATCCCGGTATGGGAACGATAGCAACAACAATGGCCTGAACGGATCTGCCATAACTGGTCTGGGCTCGAGTGACACGAAAATCACAGCGAAGAGTGGGCAAGCAGTGATGTTCGTTGAAATCGAGTACAACTACGATCCACTCTTCGAAAATCCCTTCGGAACCGGCGGCAAGACCATGCGCCAGGAGGCCGCTTTTCTGACACGTGACGATCGCAACCTTGCGCCCGGTCTTACCGGCGGTACGTCCAACTCATCTTGCGGCTAGTGGCCTTTTCCCCCAGGAGTTGGGGCTTCCGGCAATGTCGGAACGGTTCACCGGTTAGAAGCAAAGCTCAATTCGACAGGGAGTGAAGCACCCGTCCGAGGACGAGCACGCTCACTCTTCGCGGACACTGACGACGGCTCATTGCGCAATGTACTGCACCACCGCCGGGTGTAGGCGCATCTTGAATTCGATGCCGGCCTCTAGACTCTTCTTTCACAGAACGGTGGCTTCGAAGGTCGAGAAATCTGCAAGCTTAAGCCGCAGCCCGCTGTCGTGCAGGTCCGGCGACAGACTTTGTCCAGCGGCGGGCACTTTATCGATTGCGATCGATCGACGAGGAGTGCCGAAATCGCCATTTCGCGACACGTGACCGGCCAGAGCGGCAGCTTGGCGGTCGCTGACTTTCATGCAGAGGTCCCCAATCGGGCAGCACTCCAGACCGCCGCGACGACCGCCGTGCCGTCACTTCCCGAAGCCAATGCATGACCGGCAGGCCCCGATGAGGAAATCTCCGCCGAATTTCCGGCTCGGCGCGGGCCGGCTACCGATCGTTCGGCGGCGGGCGCCGAAACCGACTGGCTTGCCCAGGGCGACGGACCCCATTGCATTCCTGTTCCCCCGCCCCCCCCGACCACAATTCCCGCACCCCCGCCTTGCGCGTCGTCATCCGCCATCGCCTCGAGCAGAACGTCGATCTGTTTGCAAACGGCAAACCTGTCGATCCGCTTGCCTTCGACGGAGTCTCGCGGTCGCCGGACGGCCAGTTTGCCATTCCGACGTGGCGCGGAATCCCATCCGATCCCGAGACCACGCGACTGACGGCCGTCTTGCGCAACTCCAACGGTTCGGTAGCTGAGCTGTTGGAGCGCAGCGTCATGTTCACTTCGGCTCCGTGATGCGCCGCAATTATTCTCCGACAGTCGCATGTGAGCGCCGTCCTATCGTCGGCGTCCGCTTTACGGTCCGCCGCGGCAGCACAGCTAAAGGGGGAAGGCAGCGCTTCGGCAACTGGACGACCGAGGGGGACAACGGCGTCGCGCTGATAGAACTCGCTCCGACGATGGTCAGCGGTCCATTGCGGTTGGCGTTTGCGTTCGCCGACGACGAAATAAGCCTCCAGCAGGAACTCAAATGTGGATGATTCTCGGCGACATGGCCACGAATCCGCTCGACGCGTTCGCGCGCAAGAGTTCGGCGGGTACCTGGCGGCTCAGAATCTGCGACCTTTATCCCGCCGCCGACAACGGCAACTTCAAATATACCGAGATCAGGCTGAAATCCGCGCCCGCCGTGTTGGCCGATCTCTCGCTCGGGAAGACCGTGATTGGAAGCGTGGCCGCGAGCGGTGGTACCGTGACTTGGCGGCTTTCCCTCACCAATGCGTCCTCTTCCAGCTCGAGCACCACAGGCGTGACTGTAAGAAATTGTTTATCGGCCGGCTGCACGTTCGTATCCGCCTCGGGCAATGTTCGTCCTCAAATTTCGCGCGCTGGTTCTCTGAAGCAGCTTGTGACGGGCCGTTTCCTAGGTTTCGTGGACAAAGGGTATCCAGAGTTTGATTGAAGCGAGGGCGACGAAGCCAAGGTAGGATTCTTTGGTTTTGTCGTAGCGAGTGGCGACCCGGCGCCAGTTCTTCAGCTTGTTGAACAGCCGCTCGACTAGGTTGCGCCAGCGGTATTTCTCCCGGTCGTGCGGGGCTGGGTTGCGGCGGTTGCTCCTAGCCGGGATCACCGCCTCGACGCCGGCAG
>NZ_JABASZ010000030.1:2500-5856 GCF_012979275.1 Pseudopontixanthobacter vadosimaris | reverse complement strand
GCCTAGGGGAGCTATAATTGTGGTGCTGGGGATTGGTTGCGGGGGTTGGATTTGAACCAACGACCTTCAGGTTATGAGCCTGACGAGCTACCGGACTGCTCCACCCCGCGGTACCGATGGCAGCTATGCTGCCGGGCGTCTTGCGACCTGTTTGATCGCGAGATGCGTCAAAAAGGGCCGCCCGTGATGGGTCGGCCCTTGTTGACAGGTGAATGGGTTTTGCCCCGCACATACGCCGGCTTCAATGCCTGGCGGCGACCTACTCTTCCAGTGCTTGAGCACTAGTACCATCGGCGCTACCTGGTTTCACGGCCGAGTTCGAGATGGGATCGGGTGGGTCACAGGCGCTATGACCACCAAGCAATGAAGCCGGCGTATGTGCGGGTTTTCAAATCGATGTAGTCAAGGGGCGTATCTGGCTGGATGTTCCTCACACCCGACGGGCCCTGTTACAGGTCTGTCGTTGATGGTGCGGATTCATCAAGCATGATCAGAGTTATTAGGACCGGTTAGCTTCACACATTACTGCGCTTCCACACCCGGCCTATCAACGTGATGGTCTATCACGACTCGAAGATATCTAATCTCGAGGGAGGCTTCCCGCTTAGATGCTTTCAGCGGTTATCCCGTCCGTACATAGCTACCCTGCGGCACTGCTGGCGCAATGACAGGTACACCAGAGGTACGTTCACCCCGGTCCTCTCGTACTAGGGGCAACTCCTCTCAAATATCGACGCCCACGGCAGATAGGGACCAAACTGTCTCGCGACGTTCTGAACCCAGCTCACGTACCACTTTAATTGGCGAACAGCCAAACCCTTGGGACCTGCTCCAGCCCCAGGATGTGATGAGCCGACATCGAGGTGCCAAACGATTCCGTCGATATGAGCTCTTGGGAATCATCAGCCTGTTATCCCCGGCGTACCTTTTATCCGTTGAGCGATGGCCCTTCCACGAGGGACCACCGGATCACTATGACCGACTTTCGTCTCTGCTCGACTCGTCAGTCTCGCAGTCAGGCAGGCTTATGCCATTGCACTCTCGCAGACGGTTTCCAACCGTCCTGAGCCTACCATCGCGCGCCTCCGTTACTCTTTAGGAGGCGACCGCCCCAGTCAAACTACCCGCCACAGAGGGTCCTACTACCGGATAACGGTAGCTAGTTAGACATCAGAAAACAGCAGGGTGGTATTTCACCTATGGCTCCACTCGGACTGGCGCCCAAGTTTCAAAGCCTCCCACCTATGCTACACAACTCTTTCCTAATGCCACTCTGAAGCTGCAGTAAAGGTGCACGGGGTCTTTCCGTCTAACCGCGGGTACTCCGCATCTTCACGGAGAATTCAATTTCGCTGAGCATATCCTGGAGACAGTGGGGAAGTCGTTACGCCATTCGTGCAGGTCGGAACTTACCCGACAAGGAATTTCGCTACCTTAGGACCGTTATAGTTACGGCCGCCGTTTACTGGGGCTTCAATTCGGAGCTTGCACTCCTCCTCTTAACCTTCCAGCACCGGGCAGGCGTCAGACCCTATACGTCGTCTTGAAGCCGACTTAGCAGAGTCCTGTGTTTTTGATAAACAGTCGCTACCCCCTGGCCTGTGCCCCCTGAAAAGAGTTGCCTCGATCCAGGGCCTCCTTCTTCCGAAGGTACGGAGGCAATTTGCCGAGTTCCTTCAGGATACTTCTCTCAAGCGCCTTGGTATACTCTACCTGACCACCTGTGTCGGTTTCGGGTACGGTCTATATGAAGAGGCTATTTCCTGGAACAGCTTGGCAGCCCGATCAATCCAATAAGATCGAACTACTTCCGCCATCCGTCACACATCTTCAGGCCCACGAATATTAACGTGGTTCCCATCGACTACCCCCTTCGGGCTCGTCTTAGGGGCCGGCTCACCCTGCGCTGATTAGCATTGCGCAGGAACCCTTGGTCTTTCGGCGAAAGGGTATCTCACCCTTTTTATCGCTACTCATGTCAGCATTCGCACTTCCGATATGTCCACCGTCGGTTACCCTTCGGCTTCATCCACTTACGGAACGCTCCGCTACCGCTCAGAATAAATTCTGAACCCTAAGCTTCGGTGCATCACTTTAGCCCCGTTACATCTTCGCCGCAGGAACCCTTGTTTAGACCAGTGAGCTGTTACGCTTTCTTTAAAGGATGGCTGCTTCTAAGCCAACCTCCTGGTTGTTTTGGGATTCCCACATGCTTTCCCACTTAGTGATGACTTGGGGACCTTAGCTGTAGGTTAGGGCTGTTTCCCTTTTGACGACGGACCTTAGCACCCGCCGTCTGTCTGCCGGATAAGACTCGATGGTATTCGGAGTTTGGTTAGGTTTGGTACCGCTCGCGCAGCCCTAGCCCATCCAGTGCTCTACCCCCATCGGCATACATCCGACGCTCTACCTCAATAGATTTCGCGGAGAACCAGCTATTTCCCGGCTTGATTGGCCTTTCACCCCTAAACACAACTCATCCGATAATTTTTCAACATTAAACGGTTCGGTCCTCCAGTGCATGTTACTGCACCTTCAACCTGGTCATGCCTAGATCGCCGGGTTTCGGGTCTAATCCAACATACTCAGTCGCCCTGTTCAGACTCGCTTTCGCTACGCCTACACCTAACGGCTTAAGCTTGCATGCTAGATTAAGTCACTGACCCATTATGCAAGAGGTACGCGGTCACTCCCCAAAGGAGCTCCCACTGCTTGTAAGCATTCGGTTTCAGGTACTGTTTCACTCCCCTAATCGGGGTGCTTTTCACCTTTCCCTCACGGTACTTGTTCGCTATCGGTCACATACGAGTATTTAGGCTTGGAGGGTGGTCCCCCCATGTTCAGACAGGATTACACGTGTCCCGCCCTACTCGAGTCCTTCCATATCACTTTCGCATACGGGGCTGTCACCCGCTATGGCCACACTTTCCAGAGTGTTCTGCTAGTTGAATGAAAGGCACTGGCCTGGTCCCGGTTCGCTCGCCACTACTACGGGAATCTCGGTTGATGTCTTTTCCTCCGGGTACTGAGATGTTTCAGTTCCCCGGGTTCGCTTCACCAAAGCTATTTTATTCACTTTGGGATATCCTATCCACCTCTCTCGATCTGCGGAAAACCGCAAAAGGAAAGAAATGGTGAGGATGGGTTTCCCCATTCGGAAATCGCCGGATCAAAGTTTGCTCACAACTCCCCGACGCTTATCGCAGCGTGCCACGTCCTTCATCGCCTGTATGTGCCAAGGCATCCACCAAATGCTCTTACCTCACGCTTGAGAATCCACACCATCAACGACAGGCCTGCATAAAGCCCGTCATATCCAATTGGCGTGGAGGAATATCTCAGCCAGATATTACATC
>NZ_JABASZ010000029.1 GCF_012979275.1 Pseudopontixanthobacter vadosimaris | reverse complement strand
CATTTTATCGGCGGTGGCGGGGGCGGCTTCGGCGGGTTCGGCGGCGGGGGCGGCGGCTTCAACGGCGGCGGCGCGAGCGGGGGCTGGTAGATGGCGATCCTTTCTGAAGCGGATCACCGCCGCGTCAGCGATGCGGTGGGCCGGGCGGAACAGCGCACCTCGGGCGAGATCGTCACCGTGCTGGCACAGCGCAGCGATGGCTACAGTGACATTGCGCTGGCCTGGGCGGCACTGGCTGCATTCACCCTGCTGACGCTGCTGGCCTTCGTGCCACACTGGCCCTTGGATGCCTATGCCGCCCTGCACGGCAGCTGGAACGCCGAATGGCCGGACGGCGAGATCTTCGCCATGGCAGCGGGCATCGGCATTCTCACCTTCCTTGCCGTGTGGCTGATCCAGCTGATCGGTCCGGTGCGCTTCGCCATGGTGCCGGGACGAGTCAAGACGGCACGGGTGGAGGACAGGGCCATCACCCTCTTCCGCGTCGGTGCCGAACGCCGCACGCATGGGCGGACCGGCATCATGATCTATTTGTCGATGGACGAACACCGCGCCGAGATCGTCGCCGACCGCTCCATCGCGGAACAGGTGGCCGATCATGTCTGGGGCGATGCCATGGCGGCCATGCTGGTGGAACTGAAAGAGGGCAATATCGCGTCCGGAATGGTCGCCGCGGTCGAGCGCGTCGGGGCCGTTCTTGCCGAACATTTCCCGCGTGCAGAGGACGATGTGAACGAATTGCCCGACCGGCTGATCGAGATTTGACCGCCCCGCCCCGCGCCCCGTCCCCCGGCCCCTCCGCCGATCCTCCTGCCGGGGAAATTGGCACGGCAGGCAACGTGCCCGAAGCAGGTGCCGCCGAAGAAATCGTCTGGCAGGGAAAATTCGTCACCGCAAAAAGGCGCGGCCGCTGGGAATATGTCGGGCGCGCCCGCAACATCAGGGCGGCCGTAATCCTGGCGGTGGAGGACGGCCATGTCATCTTGATCGAACAATATCGCGTACCGATGGGACGCCGCTGCATCGAATTGCCCGCCGGGCTGATCGGCGACGATGCGAACAGCGAGGACGAAAGCCCGTTGGAGGCCGCAGGGCGCGAACTGGAGGAGGAGACCGGCTATCGCGCCGCCTCTCTGGAAGATGCGGGCATCTTCTATTCTTCGCCCGGCATGGTCAGTGAAAGTTTCACGCTGGTCCGTGCACGCGAACTAGAAAAGGTCGGACAAGGCGGCGGCATCGGTGGTGAGGATATCACGGTTCACCGCGTCGAACTCAGCCGCCTCGGCAATTTCGTCGATGCGGCGCGGCGACGCGGCTGCGGCATCGACGTGCGCGTGATGGGCCTGCTTCTCGCCGAGGGGCAACTCTAAATATTCAGCTAGCGAGGGAGTTTCACATGGCAGGACGGGTAGAGGGCAAGCTGGCGCTGGTCACGGGCGGCGCGCAGGGGCTTGGCGCGGCCATCGCTATGCGGCTGGCGCAGGAAGGCGCGAAAGTGCTCGTCACCGACATGAACGGCGCGGGGGCGGAGGCAAGTGCCAGGGCCATCAACGATCAGGCGGGCGCAGGATCGGCCTCCGCCATGCAGCACGACGTGACGCAGGAAGACCAGTGGATCGCCGTGATGGAAGCTGCGCGTGAAAAGCTTGACGGCTTGTCCATCCTGGTCAACAATGCAGGCATCGGGGTGCCCGGCGATATCGAAAGCTGCACGCTGGAAGACTGGCGGCAGGGTTTCGCGGTCAACAGCGACGGGCCGTTTCTCGGCTGCAAGCATGGCATGGCGCTGCTCAGGGACAGCCAGCCCGCCTCGATCATCAATATCTCGTCCATTGCCGGGCTGATCGCCAGCCATACGATGCCGGGCTATAACGCCAGCAAGGCGGCGGTGTGGATGTTGTCGAAATCGGTGGCGCTTTACGGGGCCAAGAAGGGCTGGGACATCCGCTGCAATTCGGTGCATCCCACTTTCATCGACACGCCCATCCTGGACGGCATCGGCAGGAATGCGGGGATCGACAAGAGCGTCGTGATGGACAAGCTCGCCCGGCAGATACCACTGGGCCGCGTGGGGCAGCCGGCCGACATCGCCTCGGCCGTGCTCTACCTTGCCAGTGATGAAAGCCGGTTCGTGACGGGGGCCGAAATCAAGGTCGATGGCGGCATTTCGGCAATGTGAATACAGGTTTTGTGAATGCGGGCTGTGCTGATGCGGCAACCTCCTGACCGATTGTCTGCGCCGAAGCGATGCGGCCCGTTTCGGGCGGGACCGCATCGTCAATCGGCGATCAGGGCGATGGCGATGTAGATCAGCAGCAGCGAACCGAAACCGATCAGCGTCCCTGCCACGAACAGGATCCGGACAAGGGTGACATCTATGCCGAAATAATCGGCGATGCCGGCGCAGACCCCGGCCAGCTTCCCATTCGTCTTGTCGAGGCGGAAATCACGGGCGAGCTGGCGGCTGGGACGATCGGTGCGGTCGGGGCGATCCTCACTCATGCGACAACTCCGGTCATGGCGATGGTGGGGCTGGCCGGCACGATGGCGAAGGCCAGGAACATGGCGGAGACCATGAGGGACGAAACGGCGGCAGCGAAACGGACGCCGAAGAGATTGCTGACTTTCATGACAGGGTTCCTTTTGACTGGTCGGAGGGCCAATCCCGCCGATGAACCCTGCATTGCAACGGCCATGCCAAACCAGAAAAACGCGTAAATTCAAGCGTCGTTCATCTGGTTCGCGCCGCCAGAAGTTTTCAGTTCCGCAAGTTTGGTGATTTTTCCCGAATCTTGGTGCAAGCGGTTAGCCATGGTGCATCGTCTGCGCTGACGCTATCTGCAAAGCCGCATGGCGCTGGACCGGATCTCCCTCTCCCGATTTCGCAATCACGATGCGACCGCGCTGGATGGCACGCGCCGCTTCAACCTGCTCGTCGGCGAAAACGGTGCCGGCAAGACCAATATACTGGAGGCGCTCTCGCTGCTCTCCCCGGGACGCGGCCTGCGATCCGCGCGACTTTCCGACATGGCGAAGGCGGAAGGGCCCGGCGGTTTCGCCATCGGTGCGTCGCTGACTGCCGGAGATGCGGAAGATCTGATCCGCATCGGCACCTATACCGAACCGCAGCGCCCCAACCGGCGGCTGGTAAGGGTGAATGGAGCAGCGACGAGCGCGGCCAGTCTCGGCGAATGGCTGGCGGTGGGCTGGCTGACCCCGGCCATGGAGCGCCTGTTCAGCGACGGCTCCGGCGTCCGCCGCCGCTTTCTCGACCGCATGGTGCTGGCGCTGGACCCGGCCCATGCCTCGGTCGCGGCACGTTACGAACATGCTTTACGCGAACGCAATCGCCTGCTGGCCGAAGATGCGATGCCCGAAGCGGAATGGCTGGCCGGGCTAGAGGCGCAGATGGCCCGGCAGGGTGCGGCCCTGATGCGGCAGCGGGCGGCGGTCATCTCCGCTCTCGGCGCCGAACTGGCCCTGTTGCCCGAAGAACCCTTCGCCCGCCCGGCCCTAGCCTATGACACGCAGGCGCCGTTTGGCGAAGACGAACTGCGGAAGGCTTTCTGCGCCGGGCGTCCGCGCGACCGTGCCGCCGCACGCAGCCTGACCGGCCCGCATCGTGACGATCTGCTGATCACCATCGCGGGGCGCGATGTGCCGGCGGCGATGGGGTCCACCGGCGAACAGAAGGCGTTGCTTATTGCCATGAGCCTGGCCCATGCCGTGCTGGCGGCGCGCGGCCGCCCCGGCCTGCTGTTACTGGATGAAGTCGCCGCCCATCTCGACCCGCTGCGCCGCCGGACGTTGTTCGACCGGCTGCGGACGAGCGGCGCGCAGGTCTGGCTGACCGGTACGGAAATTGCCCCGTTCGAACATATCAGGGCAGAAGCCGCCATCTGGCGCGTCGAAAGCGGCAGGGTCGAACGGATTTCCTGACCGCGCCGCGTCTGGTCAATTGTTATTGGCGGCAGCCGCAGCCGGCAGAGCGACAGCCACTTCATCCAGGGTCGCGGCAACCAGCGCCTCGATCCCCTGTGCCGTGGGGTGAATGCGGTCCGCCTGGATCAGGTCCGGGCGCTGATACACCGGTTCGAGGAAGAACGGCACCAGATCCGCCCCGTAACGTTCGGCGAGTTCGGGATAGATCGCATCATAGGCCTGCTGGAATTCGGGCCCGTAATTCGGCGGCGCGACCATGCCCATCAACAGCACTGGAATTTCGCGCGACTGCAGTTCCTTCAGCATCGCTTCGAGATTGGCGCGGGTCTCAGCCGGTTCGATACCGCGCAACAGATCGTTGCCGCCGAGTTCCAGAATGACGAGTTCGGGCGGGTTCTCCTGGGCATCCAGCGTGAAGGCGAGCCGCTGCCGCCCCGCCGCCGTCGTATCGCCCGAAACCCCTGCATTGGCGACGCGCGCGTTGATGCCTCGGGCGCGCAGGGCCGCTTCCAGTCGCGCCGGATAGCTTTCCTGCCGGTCCACATTGTAGCCCGCGAACAGGCTGTTACCGAAAGCCAGCACGTTACGCTGCGGCCCCATGACCGGCATTTCCGCCGCCGCCATCGTTCCGGCAGCGGCATCTTCTGCAGAAGCGGCCGTGACCGCCTCTTCACGCTCCGCCTCCGCCCCGCAGGCACTCAGTGCCAGGCAGATCGGCAGGAGCGCGGTGGCCGCTGAATGGTGCGGTTTAATCGACAGACGACGCTTCATGTTCGGCAACCTTCCTTGCTGTTACGCGTAGCCTATGCCATTCCCGTGGCGTGACAAGCCCTTCCAAAAGCCCCGCCAACCCGCCCCGTTATGCCATCAGGGCGCGCGATCTCACGCTCGTTCTCGGTCAGGCGTCGGCACCGGTCGAGATCCTGCGCGGCATCGATCTGGACGTGGCGCGCGGCGAAGTACTGGCGCTGCTAGGCCCGTCGGGATCGGGGAAATCGTCGCTGATGGCGGTGCTGTCCGGGCTGGAACAGGCGAGCGGCGGAACGCTGGAGGTCGCCGGCGCGGATTTCCGGGCCATGGACGAGGATGCGCTCGCATTGGCCCGGCGCGGCAGGATCGGCATCGTGTTGCAGGCATTTCACCTGCTGCCGACGATGACCGCACTGGAGAATGTCGCCACGCCCATGGAACTTGCCGGAGCGCCAGACGCCCGCCAGCGTGCCGAGGCGGAATTGCAGGCCGTCGGTCTCGGCCACCGCCTGCACCATTACCCAGCGCAGCTTTCGGGCGGAGAACAGCAGCGCGTGGCCCTTGCCCGCGCCATCGCGCCCCGCCCCGAACTCATTTTCGCCGACGAACCGACCGGCAATCTCGACGTCGCCACGGGCGAGGCCATCGTCGAACTGCTGTTCGCCCGCCGCGCCGAGACCGGCGCGACGCTGATCGTCATCACGCATGACCCCGCCCTTGCCCGGCGCTGCCAGCGGGTGCTGACGATGGCCGATGGTAATATCGCCAGCGACACGGCGGAAGCTGCCGGGTCCGCGGCAGCGTGAGGGCGGCGTGAGCGCGAAAGGGGCGGCCGCCCCTGCCCTGCGCTGGTCCGACGCATGGCGGATCGCGCGGCGCGATCTCAATGCCCGGTTCCGCGGTCTGCGGTTGCTGCTGGTCTGCCTGTTCCTCGGCACCGGAGCGCTCGCCGCCATTGGCACGCTGACGGCAGCCATCGACAACGAACTTTCCTCACGCGGTCAGGAAATCCTTGGCGGCGACCTTCAGGTCGAAGTCTGGCAGCGCACGTTGAGTGATGAGGAACTGGCCGCGCTGGAAGATTACGGGCGAGTGTCCGGCGGAACGCGCTGGCAGGCCATGGCGGTTGCGGGTGGTTCCACTGCACCGATCGAGTTGAAAGCGGTGGACGAGGCGTGGCCGCTCTATGGCACGCTGACGCTGGTGGGCGGGCGCACCGCCGCCGCGCCGCCAGCGGGCAGCGCCTGGCTGGCGCAGGGCGCGATCGACCGGCTGGGGATCG
>NZ_JABASZ010000028.1 GCF_012979275.1 Pseudopontixanthobacter vadosimaris | reverse complement strand
GGCGCTGTTCGATGCCGCCCTGCTGCTGCGCTACGGCGGCCATCCGCGCTGCGGGCCGGGTCGCCGCAGGCGCGGGGGTCGACGCGGGTTCGCTGGTCCGTCCGCCGGGTTCGGCATCGGATACCGCGCCGCGCTGCTCGGCTTCCTCGATGCCTTGCAACATCTCCAGATCGCCCCGGGCGGCCAGGTAATACACCAGCGCGCCGCCGAGCAGGAAGGCGACGAGGGCAGCGATCAGGACCAGTTTCAGAGAACTGCCCGTGCGCCGCGTTTTCAGATCGTGGTCCATGTCACTCTTGCCGAAAATGCCGGCGGGGCGGCATGTTGTATAAAACTCATCCTTGGCACATGTCCTTCGCCAAGGCCAGCAAGGCGGCATCCTGCGGCACGGCGGGCCAGCCGACCGCGCCCCAGCCATCTCCTCCAGCCGCCGCGATGCGGGGGCCGAGCGCGGCGAGGCGCAAAGCGCTGCGGTCCAGCGCATGCGCGTCGCATTGCTGCGCGAAATGGCGTGATGCAACGGCGGAGTGGAGCAGCACGACGGCTACTACACCTGCCCCGCAATCGGCGCCCGGCCCAAGCTGCCGCACCAGATCGGCTGACATCGGCAAGGCGCGGCTTTCGTAACAGACCCGCTCCACCAGTTCGATGCCCGGCGGCGGTTCGAGCGGCACATGGTCGGCACCGCACAGGCGGAGCAGGCGCAGCCGCTTTCCCGCCAGCCTGTCCAGCACCGCCTGAAGGCCGCCCTGCCCCGTCGCGGCGACGGCGAAGCCCGCTCTGGCTGCCTCCGCCGCCGTGGTCCGGCCAACGCAATACGCATCGAGGCCGGCCATTTGCCGCAGCGACGGTCCGCCGTGCCGGACGGCATTCGCGCTGCCAAGAAGCACGCCGTCGAAACTGCCTCGCGGCATAGCCCAATGCACCGGCAGGATCAGGAAGAGCGGCTCTCCGCCTACAATCATTCCCATGCCGTGTGCCTGGCGCTGCGTTGCCGTAAAACCGGGTTCGGGCCGGATGCAGATGATTTGCATCATTCAGCAGCCGTCGAAATGAACCGTTATGAGTTTGCTCGCCCGCGCCAGCAAATCGCGGGCAAGCGCGGCGGGCGGGGCATCGTCCAGCGGCTCCAGCACGCATTCGCCGGTCACGCTGGCCAGACCGTCCGGGCTGTAGAGTGCCGCCTGCAGCCGCAGATGCGCGCCCTCCGCCGTCGTCAGCGCGGCGATCGGACTGTGGCAATTGCCGCCCAGCGCCCGCAGCAACGCGCGTTCCGCCATGACCGAGGCGAAGCTGGGCGCATCATTCACCGCATCCAGCAGCGCACGGGTCCCGGTATCGGCAGTATTGCATTCGATCCCGATGGCGCCCTGCGCGGGGGCGGGCAGCCATTCCTGCTGCGGCAGCGGCGTTCCCGTGCCCTCCTGCCCCAGCCGCTGCAGCCCCGCTGCGGCGAGGAAGGTCGCATCGACATCGCCCGCCGCCAGCTTGGCCAGCCGCGTCGCGACATTGCCGCGCAGCGACACCACGCGGCAGTCGGGTCGGTGATGCAGAAATTGCGCGGCCCGCCGCGGCGCGCTGGTCCCGATGGTCGCCCCGCGCGGGACGGCGGCGATGGAGGATGCGCCGATCAGCACGTCGCGAATGTCGGCGCGGGGCAGGATGGCGGCGATGGTCAGGCTGCCGGGACGGATCGTCTCCACATCCTTCATCGAATGGACGGCGGCGTCGATGTGCCCTTCCGCCAGCCATTCGTCCAGCTCCTTGGTCCACAGCGCCTTGCCGCCGATTTCCGCGAGCGGGCGGTCCTGGATCCTGTCGCCGCTGGCGCGGACCGGCACCAGTTCCACCGCACCTTCCGGCCAGCCATGCGCTTTGCACAGGCGGCGCCGTGCCTCTTCCGCCTGCGCCATGGCAAGGGGTGATTGCCGGGTGCCCAGGCGCAGGAGCACTCCGCTGCCGGACGAGCCGCTGGCGGGGCCGAATGTCGGTGCCGCGCTGCTATCGGTTCGGGGTTGGTTCGGTGGCTGGGTCATCGCGGATGCTTGCCCTAGCCATGCAACTGGTTCAGGGGAAGAGCCATGGGGATCGTGCTCGGCATAGAATCCAGCTGCGACGAAACGGCGGCTGCGCTCGTGACGGGCGAAAGAGCTATTGTGGCGCAGCGTATCGCCTCGCAGGATGCCGAACATGCGCCCTATGGCGGCGTGGTGCCCGAAATCGCGGCCCGCGCTCACGCCGAACGGCTGGCTCCGATGATCGGCGCGGTCATGGCCGATGCGGGCCTGAAGCTGGGCGATCTCGACGCCATCGCCGCCACCGCAGGGCCGGGATTGATCGGCGGGGTCATGGTTGGCCTCGTCACGGCCAAGGCGCTGGCGATGGCGGGCGATGTGCCGCTGATCGCCGTCAATCACCTGGAAGGCCACGCGCTCAGCCCGCGCCTTGCCGATGCGGCGCTCGAATTTCCTTACGCCCTGCTGCTGGTGTCGGGCGGGCATTGCCAGATCTTGCGAGTGGACGGCGTCGGTCGATATCGCCGCTTCGCCACCACCATCGACGATGCGCTGGGCGAAGCTTTCGACAAGACGGCGAAGATCCTCGGCCTCGGCTATCCCGGAGGCCCGGCGGTGGAACGGCTGGCCCGCTCCGGCGATCCTGCCGCCGTGCCCCTGCCCCGTCCGCTGGTCGGCAGCGGAGAGCCGCATTTCAGTTTCGCCGGGTTGAAAAGCGCGGTGATGCGTGCCCATGACAGCGACAAGCACGACGCCGCAGACATCGCGGCAAGCTTCCAGCGGGCCGCGCTCGATTGCGTGGCCGACCGCCTGCATATCGCTCTCGACGCCATGGCGCAGGACGCTGGCAAGCCTCCGGGTGCGCTTGTCGTCGCGGGCGGCGTGGCGGCCAATCTGTCGATGCGCGCTGCGCTGGAGGATATCGCCGCCGCGCGGGGAATGCATTTCACCGCGCCGCCGCTGGCGCTATGCACCGACAATGCGGCGATGATCGCCTGGGCCGGGATCGAGCGTCTGGGCCAGTCCGACCCGCTGGATATCGCCGCCCGCCCGCGCTGGCCTCTCGATCCGCAGGCGGAACCGGTGCGCGGTGCAGGATACAAGGGTTGAGTGCGATGCATGAAACGGCGCAGCAGAGCGGCACGCCCGCCATCGGGGTTCTCGGTGCAGGGGCCTGGGGCACCGCGCTGGCGCAGATGCTGGCATCCGATGGCAGGTCCGTTCTGTTGTGGGCACTTGAAGGCGATCTCGTGCATGAGATCAACGATGCCCGCACCAATTCGATCTATCTGCCGTCCGCCAGTCTGGCGCCGACGATCCGCGCCACGAACGACCTTGCGGACATGGCCGAATGCACCATCGTGCTGGCAGTGACGCCTGCCCAGCATCTGGGCAGCATTGTCGGCGCATTACCTGCCGCCCCGCGCGATCTGGTCCTGTGCAGCAAGGGGATCGAGGCCGGAACCGGTCGGTTGATGAACGAGGTGGCGAAAGCCGCCGCGCCCGGTAGCGCTATCGCCATATTGTCCGGCCCCACTTTCGCGCATGAGGTCGCCGCCGGGCTGCCCACCGCCGTCACGCTGGCCTGTTCAGGCGGCGAGGAGCAATGGGCGCGGCTGTCGCCCGCCATCGCCCGGCCCGAATTCCGGCCCTATTTTTCCGCCGATGTCACGGGTGCCGAAATCGGCGGCGCAGTGAAGAACGTGCTCGCCATTGCCTGCGGCGTAGTGGACGGGTTGGGCCTTGGCCAGAACGCCCGCGCGGCGCTTATCGCGCGCGGCTATGCCGAGATGCTGCGGTTCGGCGAGGCGCTGGGCGCCGAGCGCGAGACCTTGGCCGGCCTGTGCGGATTGGGCGATCTGGTGCTCACCTGTTCGTCCACGGCCAGCCGCAATTTCTCGCTCGGCAAGGCGCTGGGCCAAGGGCAGTCGGCCGCGACGCTGATGGCCGACCGCAAGACCGTGGCCGAAGGTGCCTTTACCGCGCCGGTGCTGGCCGAGCTGGCGGACAGGCACAATATCGCCATGCCCATCACGCAGGCGGTGGGGCGCCTGCTCGACGGCGCTCCTGCAGAACAGGTCGCGCGCGAATTGCTCGCCCGCCCCCTGAAAGCCGAAACCCCCGGCGATACGGATCGGCCTGCGTGAGCCTGCCACCTGCGAAAATTGGCAGTCCGGCAGCCGCCGGCAATAGACCCGATCGCGAAGACAGGGCGGGAAGCCGGGGCAGCGACGGGACCGAACAGGGTGACATCGCTGCCCTGGCGAGGGGCGGGCGCACGAATTTCTTCGGTTTCCTGCTGCGCCTTGCCGCGCGCATCCCCTTCCTGTTCATCGCCGGGCGGTTCTACGGTGCGGAAGCATTGGGACGTTTCGCCTCGGCGCTGGTGGTGGTCGAACTGGTCGCCATGCTCTGCACGATGGGCGAAAAGCGCGGATTGGCGCAGCGGCTTTCCGACGGGGCAGAAACGGACGAGAGCGATGCGGCGCAGACCCGCCTCGTCTATGACGGGCTGTCGGTCGCCTTCCTCGTTTCCATCGTTGCGGCGCTATTCCTTTATCTGGTGCCCGCACCGATGTTCCCCAGCGGTCACTACACCGCGCTCGACCGGCTGATCGTGCTCGCCATACCCGCGCTGGCGCTGACCGAGATCGCGCTGGCGGCGCAGGCCTATCGCTACGACATCGCCACGAGTGTCCGGGCCAGAGCCGTGGTCGAACCCTGGACCATCTCGATCATGGCGGGGCTGCTGTTCTACGTTGTGCCCGAAAGCGGGCTGGCCGTGGCCTATCTGGCATCCATCTATGCCGCGGCGGTAACCGCTTTCTGGCCCTTTTTTAGAACCTATGGCGCGCCGCAGGGCTGGAAGCCCGGCCTTTCGCGCATGTGGCGGCTGTCGGTGCGCGGCGCGCCGCTGGCCAGTGCCGACGCCATCGAATGGGGCACCCGCAGGCTCGATCTGTTCATCCTCGGCCTGTTTGCCGCACCCGCCGCCGTCGGCGTCTATTATGTCGCCCAGCAGGTTGCCAGCCTGCCGCAGAAGCTGAAAACCAGTTTCGAACCGATCCTCGGCCCCGTCATCACCCGCAATCTGCGGGAAAAGAACTTTGGCGCGATCGCCCGGCAGGTCTGCCAGGTGGGCTTCTGGATCGTCGCCGCGCAGGCAGGCATCGCGCTGGCGCTGGGCGTACCGGGCGAGGCCGTTATGGGCCTGGTCGGGCCGAATTTCGTCGGCGGAACGGGCGCGCTCGCCTTCCTGCTGGCGGCAGAGGTGGTGGCGGCCACCGCCGTGGTTTCGGAAGCCGCGCTGATCTACGTCGCCCGGCTGCGCAATCTGTGGATCTCGGTCGCAGCCATCGGGCTGCAGGCGGTGCTGACGGTCGCGGTGATGATCGCGGTCGACCGCTTCGGTTATCCCGAAACCTGGAAAGCGGCGGGCGCGGCCATCGCGCTGATGGTGACACTGGGCGCGATGTCGCTGGTGAAGGCGGTCACGCTGGGCCGCATCCTGGGGCACCGCGTCAACAACTGGCGCTGGGCGCTGGTCTATGCCGCCGCGCCCGCCCTGCTGGTCGGCTACGCTTCGACCTACCTGCCCGAATGGGCGGAGCTGTTGTTCGGCATTCCGGCGATCCTGCTGGTCTATGGCGCGGTCATCTGGCGGCGGGGCTTCGGCCCGGAGGATCGTGTGCTGTTCCGCCGCAACCTGGGCGGCGATGCGCCGACTGCGGTCTGAGGGTCCGGCAGTCGCGCGGTAATCCTCCAACTTGGCCCTTTATCCCCGCCGCAGCGGTGGCTAAGGTCGCAGGCGATGCAGCTTCGCCCCACCCTTACGATGATTGCGGGAACCCTGCTGGTCGCAGCCATGTCCATCGCCTATTCCATGACGGGCGGCAAAACCATGGCAGTCAATCTGGCCAAGGCGGCCGCAGTCGCCATCGCGGACGCCGGCGGATATGGCGTCAGGGCCGATTTCATGCCGGGAGGCCTGCCCACGCGCCATCCGGTGCTGGATGGCGGCGACAATCTCGATGAAGGCACCCGCGCACAGATCGCGCAGACGGTCGCGGCCATTCCCGGCATGGGCGGCGTGCGGTGGGCCGACGGCACCATCGTCGCCGAAAGCGGCGCCGTGCCGATCTCGCCGCTGCATTGTCAGGAAGATGTGGAGGCGCTGCTGCGCGCCCGCTCCATCCGCTTCGAGGAATCGCGCGCCACCATCGACCGCGCCAGCCGCGCCCTTCTGGACGAGGTGGCGGCCGCGCTGCGCCCCTGCCTTGGCAGCATTATCGCCATCACCGGCCATACCGACAGTTCCGGCCCGGAGGCAGGCAATCTGGCGCTGTCGCAGGAACGCGCCGAGGCGGTCGAGCAGGCGCTGGTGGCGCGGGGCATCCCGTCCGACGGGCTGCGCGCGGTCGGGCTGGGCTCGCGCGAACCGGTCGAGGGGCTGGCCCCCGCCGACCCTGCCAATCGCCGCATCGATTTCTCGGTGATTGCGACCGAACCGCTCAGACCCACCCCGGTCGATACGCCGGGAGCGAGATGACGCCATGCCGATAATGTTCGAAATTCTCGTGCTGGCCGTGGTTGCCTACGTGATCGGGCTGGCACTCGGCTGGATGATGTGGGGCCGCGCGGGTGAGATAATGGAGGACGAAACCTTATGATGGAACTGATCGAAGCCAATTGGCCGCTGCTGCTGGTTGCCCTGCTGATCGGCCTGATCGTCGCGTGGTTCCTGTTCGCCGCGAGCCGGCGCACCAGCGTGGAGACCGACCGACGCGACGTTCTGGACGAAGATGGCGCGAAAGCCGGGCGCAACCAGGCCCTGATCGACAGCGCACCCGCGGCCCGGCGCGACCTGCCGCTGGCGCAGGAACCCGTGACCCGGCCCGCCAGCGCCGCCGCCACTGCCCCG
>NZ_JABASZ010000027.1 GCF_012979275.1 Pseudopontixanthobacter vadosimaris | reverse complement strand
GTAGCAGTGGGCCGATCAAAGCCCACTCGTCACCCGACACACCAACCCGCTCACCCAATGCTGCCTCCAAAAGGTAGCCTTGAATCAGCGGTCGAGTCTCAGGTCAAGCTTTGTCCACGAAGCCTAGTCGCGATATTCCTGCAACACGCAGCCATAGCCTTCGCGATAGGTTGCCGTATCGCTCTTCAGCAGCGGGAAGCTGGCGGTGACGCTTTTCGAGGCCAGATCTTCGGAAAGCGAGATGGCTTCCATCCCGGCCATTCGGTCCTTTTCGCAATCTTCGATGTCGCGTCCTGCGACGAAACGGCATGAACAACCGACCCGCGCAGCATATGCCGTGCCCGCGCTGCTGTAGCCCTGAATGGGCGCGCGGTAATGATAGGCAAAACCTGCCGCGATCAGGCCGATTATCAGCGCGATCCACCACCCTCGCCGCGATGACCGGACTCCAGCTCCGCCCCGGCCACGCACGGAGGCGCGCGCGGTGCCGCCGCGCCGGCGATTGCCGGGTGCGAGGCGTTTCTGTTTTGTCGTTGCCAAGCGGGAAACCTCCATGCCAGTGACGCCCCCATGACGCTGCGGCCCGCCCCCCTTATCGCCTGCCTTGCCCTGCTGCCAAGCCTCGGCGCGTGCAGCGACGAAGCGGCAACCCCCGAACCCCTGTCGAGCGCCGCGCTGGCCGCCGTCAGCGAAAATCCGGGCGCTCCGACGGAACAGCTCGCCCGTGCGGTGGACGATCTCTTCGCCGATGAGGACCGGCTGGGCGAAACCCGGGCGCTGGTAGTCATGCATGAAGGCGAGGTCGCAGCGGAACGCTATGGCCCCGGCTATGGCCCGGAAACCCGCTTCGTCAGCTGGTCCATGGCAAAGACCATCACGGCGGTGATGATCGGCATGCTGGTCGCCGACGGGCGGCTGAACCTGGACGAGACCCCGCCCATTCCGCGCTGGCAGCGCCCCGGCGACCCACGCGGCGACATCACCCTGCGCCAGTTGCTGCAGATGCGGTCCGGCCTGCGGCACACCGAAGCGGGCGATCCGCCTTACGAATCGTCCGAAGTGCGGATGCTGTTCCTGGACGGCCGCGACGACATGGCCGATTGGGCGGAAAGCCAGCCGCTGGAGGCCGAGCCGGGCCGCAAGTTCGAATATTCGAGCAACACCACCGTAATCCTGGCCGACATTGCCGCTCGCGTGTTGACGAAGAGCGACGATCCCGACGTGCGGCGGGAGGCCGTGTCTTCCTATCTGCATGCCCGTCTGTTCGATCCGCTGGACATGGACTCCATGGTGCCGGAATTCGACGCCAGCGGCACGCTGATCGGCGGCAGCCTGATCCACGGTGATGCCCGCGACTGGGCGAAATTCGGCGAATTCCTGCGCCACGGAGGGTCTCATCGCGGCGCGCAACTGGTTCCGCGCAAGTGGGTGGAATTGATGACCAGCCCCAGCCCGCGCAGCCCGCAATATGGGGCGCAGACGTGGCTGAACCGGGCCACGGGAGAAAGCGACCACCCGCTGTTCCCGAATCGCGCACCCGATTCGATGTTCGCGGCGATCGGCCACATGGGCCAATATGTGCTGGTTTCGCCGGATCAGCGGCTGACGCTGGTACGGCTGGGCCATTCCGATGCCGTGCAGCGCCCGCCGATGCTGCAGGAACTGGCCGATATCATGGAACTGTACCCCAGCCGCTAGGGCTGCGTCAGCCAGGTACGCGAAACCGCCCCTCGACGATGGTGACGCAGGATCCCGTCAGCACGGCGCGGTTCTCTTGCAGCCGGCACATGGCGTCCCCGCCCCGGCGCGAGGCCTGATGGGCGGTAAATTCCGCCCGCCCCAGCCGATCCGCCCAGAAGGGCGTCAGCGTCGCATGGGCCGATCCGGTGAAACTGTCCTCATCCACGCCGCCGCCCGGCACGAAGACCCGGCTGACGATATCGCTCTTCGTGCCCGGCGCGGTGCAGATGAACTGATTGTCGCCCAGCTTCTCCAGCCCGCGAAGGTCGGGGGCAAGGGCGCGAACGCTCGCCTCGTCCGGGTAGAGGAAGATGTCGTAGCCATCCGGATTGCGCCAAATCTCCAGCGGAGCAGACCGGAGCAGCGCTGCGGCCTCGGCCCATTCGCCCCTGGCCGTACGGATCGCCGGCAGGCTCAGTTCGTAGCCGCTGTCGCCGCTCCGCACTTCGAGAACGCCCGCCTGGCGCGTACGGAACCGCACCGACGCGCCACCATCGCGGGACAGCACCACATGGCCGCTCGCCATCGTGGCGTGGCCGCACAGGCGCACCTCTTCGGTGGGCGTGAACCAGCGCAGTTCCCAATCCGCCTCATCTGTCCCGTCGCGGACGATGAAGGCAGTCTCGGCAAAATTATTCTCGGCGGCAATGGCCTGAAGCGTGGCGCCCGGCAACCAGCCGTCCAGCGGCATGACCGCAGCCTGATTGCCGGTAAATGGCCGGGCGGCTCCGGCAGGATCGGCACAGGTGAAGGCATCGACGTGCCAATATTCCAGATCGGCGGCGCTCATCCTCGGTTTCCCTTTTCCAGCGAATCGAACAGATTTTCCTCGACCAGCGGATCGTCCGGCTTGTCGACATGGCCTTCGGGGTCGATGTGGATCAGCAGTTCCATGCCGGGAAAGTGCCGGCACAGATCGCGCTCCACGTCCTCCATGATGTCATGCGCCTCCTGCACCGTCATGCGCGCCGGCATATCAACATGGAACTGCACGAAATCCTGCGCGCCGCTGGTCCGGGTCCGCAGATCGTGCAGATTGCTGAGTTCGGGGTGAGTCGCGGCGATCTCGACGAAGCGCTGCCGCTTTTCCTCCGGCCATTCGCGGTCCATCAGGTGATCCACCGCCTCCAGCCCCGCGCGCCAGGCACCCCAGGCCAGCCAGGCGGCGATGGCAAGGCCGATCACCGGGTCCGCCGCGCCCAGCCCGAGATATTGATCCAGCACCAGCGCGGCGATCACGGCGGCATTGAGCAGCAGGTCGGACTGGTAATGCACATTGTCCGCCTTGATCGCGACCGATCCGGTGCGGGCAATGACATGGCGCTGCCAGGCGATCAGCGCGAAAGTGGCGACGATCGCGGCGATGGAGACCGCGATGCCGTCCCCTGCTGCTGCCGTGCGCCCCCCGCCCGCGAGTTGCACCGCAGAACGCCAGGCGATGGCGGCCGCCGAGACGCCGATCAGCATCACCTGGAACATGGCGGCCAGCGCCTCGGCCTTGCCGTGGCCGAAGCGGTGTTCGCGGTCCGCCGGTTGCGCGGCGATCCAGACGCCCGCCAGGGTGGCGACACTGGCAATCAGGTCCAGCCCGGTATCGGCCAGGCTGCCGAGCATCGCGGCGCTGCCCGTGCGCCAGGTGGCCCAGCCCTTCAGCACCGCCAGGAACAGCGCCGTGGCGATGGAGGCATAGGCGGCGCTGCGGGTCAGCGCGGCATCGCTGGTCGGCGCGGTCACGGGTAGAGCAAGGTGTCTGACCACCCTGCCGCATCCGCATGCCGCGTGAACAGGCGGCGATCGTGCAGGCGGTTTGGCCGGTCGAGCCAGAACTCCATTCGTTCGGGCCGCAGGGTGAATCCCGTCCAGTGGTCGGGGCGCGGTATGTCGCCTGCGGGAAAGCGCGCGGCGATCCCGTCGATTCGGGCCAGGTAGGTCGCGCGGGTGGGCAGGGGCCGCGACTGGTCGGACGCCGCGGAACCGATCTGCGCATCGCGGCTGCGCGAATGGAAATAGGCATCGGCGCGTGCCGCACTGACTTCCCGCAGCGGCCCCTCGATACGAATCTGGCGGCGCAGGCTCTTCCAGTGGAACAACAGCGCGGCATGGCCATTGGCGCGGATTTCTGCACCCTTGCGGCTTTGCATATTGGTATAGAAGGTGAAGCCCTCATCCGCCGAATGGTCTTTCAGCAGCACCATGCGGACCGAAGGGATTCCGTCCGGCGTGGCGGTCGCCAATGCCATGGCATTGGGATCGTTCGGCTCGCTGCCCTGCGCCTCTGCAAACCAGGCAGCGAACAGGCGATACGGATCGCCGCCCAGACTGTCCGCCGCCGGTATCGCGCTGTCTGTCAGATCGTCCGCCATTGTCGCTTCCTGTTCCGCCCTGCCCGATCATCGTTGCGATAAAGCCGGCCCTAGCTCCATCGGCGCGGCGAGGAAAGTGTCGCAAGCCATTGCGGCGCGCTTGCGCTGCGGCGGTGCATTACCTAGCTGTCACACCATGGCCGACCCCTATCAGACACTTGGTGTATCCCGTTCCGCATCCGAAAAGGATATCAAGAGCGCCTATCGCAAGCTGGCGAAGGAATTGCACCCCGACCGCAACAAGGACAATCCGCAGGCGTCGGAGAAATTCAGCCAGGTCACCAACGCCTATGACCTGCTATCCGATGCGGACAAGCGCGCCCGTTTCGACCGGGGGGAGATAGACGCCGAAGGCAATCCGACCAGTCCGTTCGGCGGCGGAATGGGCGGCGGTTTCGGCGGCCGGGGTGGCGGCCGTTCGGCAGGCGGGCCGCAGGGCGGCTTCAGGGCAGAGGATTTCCAGGGTTTTGGCGGGGCGGGCGAACCCGATCTCGGCGATATTTTCGAAGGTCTGTTCGGCGGCCGTGCGGGCGGGCCGGGCGGGAGCATGGGTGGGGGCTTTCAGGGCCGCAGACCGCCCCCGCCGCAGAAAGGGGCCGACATCCAGTACCGTCTGCGCGTGCCCTTCACCGATGCGGCCGTGCGGGCCGATCAGCGTATCACGCTTGCCGACGGCAAGACCATCGATCTGAAACTGCCTGCCGGTGTGGAAGACGGAACCCAGATGCGGCTGAAGGGCAAGGGGCAGCCCGGCCCCGGCGGCGCTGGCGACGGGCTGGTCACAATCAGTATCGATGCGCATCCCTTCTATCGGCGCGAAGGCGACGATGTGGAGATGGCCTTGCCGATCACCCTGGACGAGGCGGTGAACGGCGCGAAAATACGCGTTCCCACCGTCGACGGGCCGGTGATGATGACCATCGCCCCCGGGACAAGCGGCGGCAAGGTCCTGCGCCTGAAGGGCAAGGGCTTCACGACCAGGGCCGGAAGCCGGGGCGATCAGCGGGTAACGCTGCAGATCGAACTGCCCGGCGACACCGCAGACCTTGCAAAGCGTCTGGAAGGCTGGAAAGACGGCGGCAACCCGCGCAGCGATCTGGGGGTCTGACAATCCGCGACAGGCCGCCATTCCGGCGCATCATGCAGACGGGGTAGGATTGGTCGACAGCACGATTGCCCCGCCAGAAGAACGCCTTCCCGAAGATCTGACGCCCGAGGCAAGGCGCCAGCAGGCTTTGCGGCACCGAGTCACGCGCAGGGTCGGGCCGGGCAGCCGGACTTGGGAAGTGCTACGGCGGGTGGCGATCGGCACGTATAATGACGGTTTCATTCACGCGGGCAATCTCGCCTATATGGCGTTGCTGGCGATTTTTCCCTTCTTCATTACCGGGGCAGCGATCTTCTCGGTTTTCGGGGAAGAAAGCGAACGCGCGGCGACCATCAACGCCATCCTCCTCGCCCTGCCGCCAGTCGTCGCCGACGTGATCGAACCGGTCGCGCTGGATGTGATCGACGCCCGCAGCGGCTGGCTGTTGTGGATCGGCGGCGCGGTCGGCCTGTGGACGGTGTCGAGCCTCGTCGAAACGATCCGCGACATCCTGCGCCGGGCCTATGGCACGATGGCGACGCTGGCGTTCTGGCGATACCGGCTGCTGTCCTTCGGCATCATCCTGGCTGCGGTCGTCATCCTGATGCTGTCGCTGATCGCGCAGGTGGTGATCGGTGCCGTTCAGGAGGTGATTTCCGCGTATATCCCCGATCTGGTGAATGCAGCCACGCAGTTGCAGCTCACCCGGATCGTGCCCGCACTGGGCCTGTTCGGTTCGATCTACCTGCTGTTCTACACGCTGACGCCGCATGAATATCGCGACCGTGCCTATCCCAAATGGCCCGGTGCGCTCACCGTCACCCTCTGGTGGGTGGTGGTGACCATGGCGCTGCCGCCTGTCCTGCGCAGCTTTTTCACCCTCGATCTGACTTACGGCAGTCTGGCCGGGATCATGATCGCGCTTTTCTTTTTCTGGCTGGTCGGGCTAGGGGTCGTGGTCGGCGCGGAACTGAACGCGGCACTGGCGGAAACGCCGGAGGAAATCGACGTCATCGGCCAGGCGGACGAACGCCGGCGGCGGGAAAAAGCGATGGAGGAAGGCGCGGGATGAACGGGTTGATGCACGGCAAGAGAGGCCTCGTCATGGGTCTTGCCAATGACAAGTCGCTCGCCTGGGGCATTGCGAAGAAGCTGGCGGAGCACGGGGCCGAGCTCGCCTTTTCCTATCAGGGGGATGCCCTGAAAAAACGGGTCGAACCGCTGGCGGCGCAGCTTGGCAGTGATTTCATCTTCGATTGCGACGTATCCGACATGGCCGCGCTGGACAGCGCCTTCGATACGCTGAAAAGCCGCTGGGATACGCTGGACTTCGTTGTTCACGCCGTCGGCTTTTCCGACAAGAACGAATTGCGCGGTCATTATCTCGACACCAGCCTCGATAATTTCCTGATGACGATGAACATCTCCGCCTACAGCCTGGTCGCCGTGACGAAACGCGCGGCGGGGATGATGCCGGAAAGCGGCGGGTCGATCATCACGCTGACCTATTACGGCGCGGAAAAGGTCATTCCGCATTACAATGTCATGGGCGTGGCGAAGGCGGCACTGGAAACCAGCGTGCAATATCTCGCCAACGACCTCGGTCCGCGCAACATCCGGGTAAATGCGCTCAGCGCCGGGCCGGTCAAGACGCTGGCCGCCAGCGGCATCGGCGATTTCCGCTACATCCTGAAATGGAACGAGCTGAACGCCCCGCTGCGCCGCAACATCACCATAGACGATGTCGGCGGTGCCGGACTCTATTTGCTGTCCGATCTGTCATCGGGGGTGACTGGCGAGGTTCACCATGTCGATGCAGGCTACCATCTTGTCGGCATGAAACAGGAAGATGCACCCGATATCGGCTTGGCATAGGCTCTGTACCTGTCCACGTGATTTTCCCGGGCTGGATGCACTGATCCAGCGGCAATGCTCAGGAGGCCTTGCCGCGCATGATCCAATCTCGTTATCGAAAGGCGCAGATGCGCCGGATCGAGCCATATCTCTCGCTGCTGCGTAAGGTGCTGCGGGTTCATCATCGGGGGATCGATGCCGGGATCATCTTCGTAATCAGGAGCCGGTTGCGCCGGCAGGACGCACCGCGCTCGGGTGGTTCCGACATCCGCTGGTCCCGTCCTTGAGAGCACTGGAGCGCCGTTAATTAGCTGGTGCTATGCAATGTATCTCCCTTGCACGGCGGGCCGACATGGGGACGGGACTTTTCACGTGAACACCAAGGGGTAGACGGGATGCAGCAATGCGATGTGCCGGCGAACAATGGTGCGAACAACAAAGATGATCCCGCTGGCCCTGCGGCAATTGATGGGACAGCGAGATCCAGACTCATCCGACAAAGACCGTGGTAACCTGATCGCTTCACCTGCGTAGATATGTTCACTGCATGGCTGTTGGAGCCAGGGGCGTGCGGAGCACGATCGACGTGATGAACTCCGCGCAAGGTCTTTAAGAACTTTTCAAGCTGGGCTGCTCAGAAGCTTATTCGCGCCCGACGCTGTGGTAGGTGAAGCCAGCGGCGCGCAGGGCCTCCGGCGAATAGATGTTCCGCAGGTCGACCATGACAGGTGATCGCACCAGGCCCTTGACCCGGTCGAGGTCGAGCGCGCGGAACGCATCCCATTCGGTGGCCAGCACGATCGCATCGGCCCCCTCGATCGCGGCGTAGGGGCTGCTGGCCATTTCCACATTCGGCATCATCGGGCGCGCCAGATCCATCCCTTCCGGATCATAGGCGGTGACCTCCACCCCGGCATCGTTCAGCGTCTGCGCCACGGCGATGGCGGGCGAAT
>NZ_JABASZ010000026.1 GCF_012979275.1 Pseudopontixanthobacter vadosimaris | reverse complement strand
CTTCCGATCTTGATCGCCATCGCCCGCTCCGAAGCCGCCGCCGCCCTCGCCGTGCTGCTGGCGCAGCCGCCCGGTGCTTTCCTTCCCGCCGACGCACAGGCGGACGGCATACCGGATTACGCCGGAGGGCCGGACGCGGGCACCCCCGCCGACCTGCTGCGCCGCCGCGCGGATATTCTTGCCGCCGAAGCGCGGCTGGCGCAGGCGGCAGCCGCCATCGGCGTAGAGCAGGCCGATCTGCGCCCGTCGCTGACCATTCCGGGTGTCGTCTCGCTGGGCGACGGGTCGCTCGGCGGGCTCTTCTCCGATTTCCTGCTGACGCTGGGTGCCGCCATCGACCTGCCCCTGTTCGACGGCGGTCGCCGCCGGGCGGAGGTCGCTGCCGCGCGCGCCGAGGCCGATGCAAGGCTGGCGGAATATCGCGTCACTTTCCTGGATGCGCTGGCGGAGGTCGAGACCGCGCTGGTTTCCATCGATGCCTACCGGCAGCGCCTGGCAGCCTTGGCCGAAGCCATCGCACAGAGCGAAACGGCGCTCGGCCAGTCGAACGCGCTTTATCGTGAAGGGCTGGCGTCGCTGTTCGACGTTCTGGACGCGCAGCGCCAGTTGATCGCCAGCCGCCAGTCGCTGATCGACAGCGAAGCCGCGCTCGCCAGTTCCTACGTGGCGTTCCATGCGGCCATCGGATCGGACGGCTATCAGCGGACACCGGGCTGAAGCGGATGGTCGCTTCAGCGCTGCCGTAAGGCGACGACCCTGATGTCGGTCCGTTCAGAGGCTTCAGTTGCTCTTGAAAACGGGTTCGTCTAGCGACTGTCAACATGTCCGGTTTCAAGTTTCCGAAATTCGCGCCGAAACGCGCGGGCGCTGCAAAGGCAGCGGTTTGCGCCATCTGCATCGTCCTGTCGGGGTGCGCTTCTCCCAATCTCGAACTGCCGGAACTGGCGCGCAACCTGCCGCCGGGCTTCGCCGCCGGCGGCGTCGCGGCGCAGCCCGACGATGATTGGTGGCTTCGTTTCGGCGATCCGCAGCTTGCCGCGCTGATCGACGAGGCGGTTCGCCAGAACCCGCAGATCGGCCAGGCGATCGCCCGGGTGGAGCAGGCCCGCGCGCAGGCCCGCATCCGGCGCGCCGATCAATTGCCCCAGATATCCGCCGCCGCCGGGGCTTCGCGAGCCCGGCAGACGCTCGGCGGCCTCGGCCCGATCGGATCGATCCCCGGCCTGCCCGAAGGCGAGGAGGCACCCTCCGGCTTCACGGTCGAAAATTACGATCTGGGCCTCGACGTCAGCTGGCAGACCGATCTGTTCGGTGCGCTACGCGCGCGTTCTGCCGCCGCCCGCGCCGAATTCCTCGCCAGCGAAGCCAATCTGCGGGCCGCGCGCCAGGCGATCGCGGCGCAGGTCGCACGCAATTATTTCACCCTTGTCGAAGCCCGCGCGCAGGTTGCCCTGTCGGAAGAGGTCGTCGAAACCTTTGGCGAAATCGCGCGTCAGGTCGGTAACCGGGCCGATGTCGGCATCGCGCCGCCGAACGACAAATTGCTCGCCATTTCCAACCTGCAATCGGCAGTTGCAGGATTGCAGCAGCGCGAGGAAAATGCCGAGCGGCTGACCCGGCAGCTTGAAGTGCTTCTGCGCGACTATCCCGCCGGAACGCAGAGCACGGCAGAGGTGCTGCCAGGCGTGCCGCCGCCCCCGCCCACCGGCCTGCCTGTCGATCTGCTGACGCGGCGGCCCGATGTCGCGGTGGCCGAATATAATCTGCGCGCAGCGGGTTTTCGCGATGCTGCCGCGCGCCGCTCGCTTCTCCCCTCGCTCAATCTGACCGGATCGGCGGGCACCGCCAGCGACGAACTCGGCAATCTGCTCGACGGGGATTTCTTCGTCTGGTCGATCGCCGGGCGCCTGCTGCAGCCCATCTTTCAGGGCGGCAGGCTGCGGGCGCAGGTGCGGTTTGCCGAAGGGCAGCGGGACGAGGCATCCGAACGCTATGCCGAAACGCTGCTGACGGCGCTGTCGGAGGTGGAAATCGCGCTGGCGATAGACGGCGATCTCACCGCCCGCGAGGTGGCGCTGACCGCCGCCGCCGCCGCGGCGCAGGAATCGGTCGGCATCTCGTTCAACCGTTATCGCGCCGGCATCGATCCGTTCCTGACCGTTCTGCAAAGCCAGCAGAACGCACTGGATGCGCGCAGTTCGGTGCTCGCCACTCGCCGCGCGCGGCTGGAAAACCGCGTTGCCCTGCACCTTGCTCTCGGCGGCGGCTTCGGCTCGCCCGCCTCGACACCTGCTTTCATCGGCGCTTCGACTGACGATGGTCCCACCATCCAGCTTCCCCGGGAACCTGCCCAATGACGATCCGATCCGCTTTGTCCGCCTGCCTCCTGCTGGCGCTTGCAGCCTGCGGCGGCGGTTCCGACGAGGCCGAGAGCGAGGAAAGTGCCGCCGCCGCCGAAGCGGCGCAGGCCATCAGCGTGGAAGTGGCACGAGCGCAGACCGGCGACATCCAGTCATGGGTCTATGCCCAGGGCACCGCCCGGGCGGCGCAGCGGGAATTCCTGTCCTTCGAAAGCGCGGGCCGCGTCGTCTACGTCGACCCCAATCTGGAGGAAGGGGACAGCGTTCGCCAGGGGCAGGTCATCGCCTATCAGCAACAGGCCCGCGCCGAGGCAGGGGTCGCCAGTGCGCGGGCCAGCCTGGCCGGTGCCCGCACCGAAGTGCAGGTGGCGCAGGCCAATCAGCGCGAGGCGGCGGCCAATCTCGAACTCGCGCGTGAAACCTTCGAACGCTATCGCCAGCTGCTGGCGCTGAATTCGGCATCGGAGCAGGAATATGACGAGGCCGAAGCGCGACTGGCGCAGGCCCGTGCCGCCAAGGCGAAGGCCGACGCGCAGCTCGCCTCGGTCCGCTCCGGCGTCAACGCCGCGCAGGCGCAGGTGGACGAGGCGCAGGTCAGCGTCAGCGAAAGCCGCATCGTCGCGCCGATCAACGGCGTTATTGCGCGGCTGAATATCGAGCAGGGGCGCTATTTCTCGCCGCAAGCGGTGCAGATCGGCAGTGAATCGGGCGCATTGTCCAGCGTTCCGGTTGTCATCATCAATCCGTCTTCCTTCGAAATCACCGTGCAGCTTCCCGCATTCGAACGGGATGCGATCACGGTAGGCTCCGAGGTGCTGATCGACACCAACGAAGGCGCCTTTGCCACCGGGGATCGCACCGAGGCGCGGCCCGGCATCGGCGCCGGCAGGGCACCGGGGCTGGCCGTCAGCGACAATGCGGTGCGCGGGCGGGTGTCCGCGATCTCGCCGTCGCTCGATCCCGAACGGCGATCCTTCCAGGTCACGATCCGGTCGAGCGTTGCCGCCACCCGGCTGCAGGATGGCGAATTCGTCACCGTCTGGATCGCCGGCCGCCAGGCGCAGGACACGGTCATCGTGCCTTATGATGCGATCCGGTTCGAGGACAATGCCGCCTATGTCTTCGTCTACGATCCGCAAACGCGGACGGCGCGGCGCACGTCTGTCCGCCTCGGTCTGCAGGGCATCGAGGGCGTGGCCATCCTGTCCGGGCTCGAGGCGAATACGCCGATCGTGACCAGCGGGGTGGAACGGCTGTCGGATGGCGACCGCGTGCGCCGGATCGAGCAACGAGAGCGCGGCCGCTATGGCAGCCGGGCTGGCGACGCGCGATGAGCGACAGGGACAGCGGCGAAGCCACGCCCGGCAATGCCATACCCGTAAATTCCGTCACCGATGCGGATGATGCGGCAGCCTCCCTTTCAGCGGACGATGCGGTAAACGACCCGGCTGCCGGGGATGGCGCGCAGGACAGCCCCGCCGAAGCCGGACCGGTTGAAGAGACAGACGACGGCCGGGAGGATGCAGGAAACGAGGAAAGCGACGCCGTCGCCGATGCAGGCCCGCTGGCCCGGTTCTTCTTCCTCAAGACGACTTTCGGCATTCTGCTTACCACCCTTCTCGTGGTTGGCGGCGTCATGGCCTATTTCAGCCTCGTCAAGGAATCGCTGCCCGACCTCGACATTCCGCAGGCGACGATAACGACCACCTGGCCCGGTGCTGATCCGGCCACGATCGAGGAGCAGGTGACGCAGGAGATCGAGGACGAACTGACCACGCTTGCAGGTGTGAAGGCGATCAACAGCGCATCGTTCGACAGTTTCTCGCTCATCTCGGTCGAATTCGAGGCCAGCGCGGATAGCGGCGAAGCCATTGCGCGCCTGCGCGAAAAGGTTGCCGATGCCGAGGCCGAACTGCCTTCCGAAGCGGAAAAGCCGACCATCGAACAGGTGTCGGTCGACGACCGGCCCGTGCTTACCGTCGCTCTTTACGGCGACGCGGGGCCGGCGGCGTTCAGCGCACTCGGTGAAGATCTGCAGGACAGGCTGGAGCGGGTGGGCGGCGTCAACGAAGTCGATCTTGCCGGGGTTCGCCAGGAGATCGTCCAGGTGCTACTCGAACCGCAACGCCTGCTGGCGCTCGGCCTGTCACCTGTCGAGGTCCGCAACGCGATCACCCGCGCCAATCTGGAACAGCCCTTCGGCGAGATCGACAGCGAGGAAATCGGCGCGGTCGTCCGGCTGGAGGGCCAGTTCCGCACCGTCGACGATCTGCGGGCGCTTCCCGTCACCCGCTTCGGTGACGGTGCCACCGGCCGGCCGGTGCTGCTGGGCGAGGTCGCCACCGTCCGCCGCCAGCTGGAAACCGAGGATTCGCGCACTTTCTACAGCAAAGGGGGCGAACGGTACCGGCCGTCGGTCAGCCTTTCGGTCAAGAAGATTCCCGGTTCGGACACGATCCAGCTGATCGACGACGTGATAGCGGACATCGAGGCGTTTTCCGAAACCAGTGCCTGGCCGCAGGGCGTGGAATTCGCCATCGTGCAGAACGGGGCGGAGACCATCTGGGATTCGCTGATCAGCGTGTTCAACAATGGCTGGCAGGCCATGCTGGCCGTCTTCATCATCCTGTTCCTGGTGCTGAGCTGGCGCGAGGGGCTGATCGCCGGGCTGTCGATCCCGGTCACCTTCTGCGGCGTGCTGATCGTCATCCTGCTGATGGGCTATTCCCTGAACGAACTGGTCATCATCGGCATGGTGCTGGCGCTGGGCCTGCTGGTCGATGTGTTCATCCTGATGATGGAAGGCCTGCACGAGGATATCTACGCCAACAGGAAAAGCTTCGGCGAAGCGGTGCTGGGCACCATCGGCCGCTATGCCATTCCCGCCCTTGCCGGGCAGCTCACGACCATTCTCGCGCTGGCCCCGCTGATGGCGATCGGGGGCGTTTCGGGCAAGTTCATCCGCGTGCTTCCGATTACGGCCATCGCCTGCCTCGTGCTGGCGTATATCGTTGCCCTGTTCGCCGCGGTTCCCCTGTCGCGCTATCTGCTGCAACGGGCGGCCGAAGGCGGCGCGCAGGACAAGACGAGCAAGGCCGACGAGATTTCGGTCAGGGCTTCGCACTGGCTGGAGAACTGGACCCAGGCGCATATCATCTCCAGCCGCAAACGGGCCTGGGCATGGGTGGGCGGTGCGGTCGCCATGTTCGTGCTGTCCTGCCTTGCCATCGCGCAGACGTCGCTGGTGCTGTATCCCAAGACCGATGGCGATAATCTCGGCATCAATATCGAACTGCCCGCTTCGACCCAGCTGCAAACGTCGCAGCGGGTGGCCGACGGCGTGGGCAAAATCCTGCTGCAGAAGCCCTATTTAGCCGATGTGCTGAAGCTGGTCGGCAGCAAGAGCCCGTTTGCCGGCGGTTCGGTCGCGGCATCGCTTCAGCCGTCCAGCGCCGAGAACTTCATCGGCTTTTCCGCAACCTTCGTGGAACGCGGGGACCGGGACGCCCCCGGTTTCGAGATCGCCGACGATCTGCGCGAGGAATTGCGCGCCTATCTGGATGCCAATGTCGCGGGTGCCGATCTGCTGGTGGTTCCCGAAACCGGGCAGCCGACCACCGGCGATCCGATCGAGATCGTCCTGACCGGCCCCGAGATGGGCGAGTTGCAGGATCTGTCGCAGCAGGTCCAGGCGGTGCTGGAGGACGAGGCGGGCGTCGTCGACGTGCGCGACAATCTCGGCAGCGTCACCGGCGAGATCGCGCTCCGCCCGAACCGAGAGGCGCTCGATTTCTTCGGGCTGACGCAGGCCGATCTGGCCGCGCAGATCCGCTTTGCCCTGTCCAACGACCAGGTGGGCGAATTCGTCACTCCCGGCCCGGAAGACGATCTGGAAATTCACATCGGCACCGACTGGCCGAGCCAGCAGGGTTACGAGGCGGGCGGGCCTTCGCGATACGAGGAACTGGCGCTGGTGCGCGCCTTTACGCCGAGCGGCGAAAGCGTGTCGCTGCTGTCGCTGCTGGAACCCGTGCAATCCGAAGCCGCCGTCGCGGTCAGCCACAAGGACGGGCAGCGGGCGCTGACCGTACTGGCCAAGAACCAGGACCGTGCGGTGACGGAAATCATCGATGCCGTTACTCCCGCGATCGAGGAAGTGCTGGCCGATGCGCCCGCGGGCTATGCCTTCGCGGTCGGCGGCGAGGCGGAGGAGACGGCGGAAACCTTCGGTTCGGCAGGTATCGCTCTGGTCGTGGCGGTGATCATGGTGTTCGGCGTGCTGGTCATCGTGTTCGACAGCTTCCCGCAGGCCTTCATCCTCATTACGACCATGCCGCTGGCGCTGATCGGCACCTTCCTCGGCTTCTTCGCCTTCGGCCTCAGCCTGTCCTTCTTCGCGGTCGTCGGCGTGATCGCGCTGATCGGGATCGTGGTGAACAATGGCATCGTCATGGTCGATACGATGAATACGCGGCTGCAGGAGGGGTTCAGCATCGCCGATGCCGCCGCGCGCGGTGCCGCGGACCGGTTGCGCCCGATCCTGACGACATCGGTGACCACGATCGTGGGCCTGGCCCCGCTCGCCATCGGCAGCCCCATGTACCGGCCGATGTGCCTGGCGATCATGTTCGGCCTGGTGTCCTCCACGGTCCTGTCGCTGTTCCTCATTCCGGCACTCTATACATTGCTGACCCGCAAGAGCCGCGCCCGGGCGGAAATGCTCGATTGATGCGCTGGCCCGCCGCCCTGCTGCTGCCGCCCCGAACTCGAGAGCGCTCGCAGCTTCTGCATGTTCGGCCTGGGCAGCGCGGTCCTGCCGGCATTGGTCGGCAATGTCCGCGCGGAAGATCGCAAGACACTGTCGAGGGAGCCGAGGAGCACAGATGCCAGGATCAGAAATCAGAATTCCGCCCCCTGTGGCGACGAGGCCCGCACGGGCGGTGATCTGACCGTGCGAAAAATATCTCTGACCGAAGCGGAAGTGGATTTCACGGAACGCATGGGCATCAATGCCGAGGCGGACGGCCAGGCGCGGATCACCGGCCGTATCTGGGCGTTGCTGATGGTTCTGGCGCGCGACCTCACCTCGGCCGAGATCGCCGATACGCTGATGGTCAGCCGCGGCAGTGTCAGCACCAATCTGCGGATGCTGGAAAACCTCAAGATCATCGAACGTCGGTCCCGGCCCGGCGAGCGCGAGATCTATTTCGGCATGTGCCCCCATCCCTACAGCGCCCTGATCGAACAGTTCATCGAGCGTTTCGCCAATCACCGCAGGATGGTCGAAACGGCGGCGGAGCGGATCGACCGGGATGCGGGACGGGAGAATCTTGCAAACCTGTCCCGATTTTACGAAATCCTCGAGCAGGGCCACCGGGCCATGCTCGACGAAATCATGACGGCCGATCCCTGATGGCGGCACCTGAAACCCGCACCGGCGCCCAATCGCGCAAAAGCAGAACGCCGCCTTATGCAACGCGGCAGACCGCGCTGTCGTCGCTGGGTATGCTCGCTGCTGAGGAGGCTGTCCGTCATCCGGGGCTGAGCGGCGTCGAATTGCTGCGCGACGGCATCGATGCCTTCGCCATGCGGATGTGGCTGCTGCAAAGGGCGGAGCAGGCCGTCGATCTGCAATATTACATCTGGCATGGCGACATGACCGGGCACCTGATGCTGGAGGAACTCCGCAAGGTAGCGGCGCGCGGGGTCCGCGTCCGCCTGTTGCTGGATGATAATGGCATCGCCGGCCTCGACGACACGCTGTTCTGGCTGGCGGGCCTGCCCAACATCGAGATCAGGCTGTTCAACCCGTTCCGGCACCGCCGCTTCAAATCGCTGGATTTCATCACGGATTTTGCGCGTGCCAACCGGCGGATGCATTCCAAGAGCTTCACCGCCGATAATCAGGTCGCGATCGTGGGCGGACGTAACATCGGCGACGAATATCTCGCCGGGCGCAAGGACGGGGTTTTCGCCGATCTGGACGCCGTCTGCGCCGGCCCGGTCGTCGGGGACATTTCGGACAGTTTCGACCGCTTCTGGAATTCACCAGCCGCGCATCCGGTCCAAACGCTTGTGGCTGACCGATTGTTCGACGCAATACAGCAGGCCCGTGGCAACCACCGGAAAATCGTCGCGCAGCCGCAAGCGACCGACTATCTGCAACAAGTAGCGGAATCAGCGTGCCTCGCCCAGCTGGAAGCGGGCGAGGTGAAGCTTGTGTGGGCACCGGTCACGCTGATCAGCGATCCGCCGGAAAAGGTTTCGCAGCCCCGACCCGGCCCCATCTCGCTGCTCGGCCGCCTGACCGCCTTTCTGGGCGAGGCGCAGAGCGAATTGCTGATCGTGTCCGGCTATTTCGTGCCGACCCGCGAGGGTGCGCGCGCCTTTGCAGCCATGGCCCGCCGGGGCGTGGACGTGCGGGTGCTGACCAATTCCTACGCCTCGACCGATGTGGGCGCGGTACATGCCGGCTATGCCCACCGCCGCAAGCAGCTGGTCGAGGCGGGCGTGCGGCTATTTGAAATGCCCGCACCCGGCGACCGGCCGAAATTGTCAGGCAAATTCGTGCGCGGCCATGCGCGGAACAGGCGAGAGGGCAACGGTTCGACGCTCCATGCCAAGGCGTTCACCGTCGATGGCAAGGCGGTGTTCATCGGCTCCTTCAATTTCGACCCTCGCTCCTTCGCGCTCAATACCGAACTCGGCATCGTCATAGAAAATGCGGATCTGGCGAAGGAGATGCGGGAGGCGTTCGACGAGGCCATCGCGCCCAACACCTATAATGTGGTGAGCCGCCGAGGCCGGCTGGGCTGGATCGACCAGCGGGACGAGATGCCGGAGGTCGAATTTACCGAACCGGGCACGAACTGGCTATCGCGCCTGTTGGTAAGGGCGCTTTCCCGCCTGCCGATAGAACATCTGCTGTAGGCCGCATGGCGGACTTTTGTCTTTCCGCTCCGGGTCGCGCAGAATAGCCCGATGAAGCGGTTGCTCGTCATCATTCTCTTGGCCTTGACCGGGCTGGCCGCAGGGGGTGCCTCCGCGCTGTGGGCGGCAGGTCTCTGGCCCGGCCGGTCGGCGCTGGGGTTCAGCGATGTCGATGTCGGCGGCTGGCGCAGCGATTGGGCGATCGGCGGCGCGGCGGCCGACCCCTATCTGCGCGCAAGGATCGCCCGCCACGGGCTGCTGGCGCTTTCGCGAGAGGAAGCTGTCTATTTGACCCGCCAGACGGACGAAGCCGGTCGCCCGCTGACGGAGCGCTGCTCCTACCGGCTGACAGGCGGACGTCAGCCGGCGGGCTGGTGGTCTATCACGCTCTATGATGCGGAGAGCCGCTTGCCGATGAATAACGACGAGGCGTTATCGATCGACGCGACGAAGACCGAAGATGCCAATCGCTGGACGGCCCTGATCGCGCCGCGCGATCCCGGCGACGGAGGCAACTGGCTTTCCAGCCGCGCTGCCGGTCAGTTCGACCTGACGCTGCGCCTGTACCGCCCCACGGCGCAGGTGCTGTCCGACCCGGAGGGCGCGATCCCCGCCCCCCGCATCGAACGGCTTTCCTGCCGGGGGGATGAGGCATGATCCGCTGGTTGGGGGCTGCTGCCCTGTTTCTCGTCTGCGTGGCTGCGGGCCATGTACTTGCCCTGCGCGCGGCGCCTGAATTCATCATGTCGCGGGCCATGGCGGCAATGGCGGATCGGGGCGTGCCCTTGCACGGATTTGTCCTGTTGCCGCGAATTACGCCGGAAACGCAGACGGTGGTGCGCCCCTCGCCCGACCTTGCCTATTCCATCTGCCGGTTCGACCTCGCGGCCGCACCGGGGGGCATCCGCGTGCGTGCGGGAGCTTACGACGGGATGTCGTCGATTTCGGTGTTCGACGATCAAACCGTCAATATCGCGACGGAAAGGGTCGGGGCAGAACCGGCGGAGTTCATCCTGACCGGGCAGGACGCCGCGTCTGCCGACCCGGCGCTGCCCGCGATCGAATCCGGCAGCGAACGCGGCCTCATCCTGATCCGCAGACTGGCCCCGACAGCCGCCGCTTACGACCGCGTCCGCCGCGCCGCACAAAACGACGCCTGCGAACCGCTCTGATCCGTGGGCATAAAGTGGTGAGCCCTGCTGGGATTAGCCGATGATCACCGTCGCGAAGAGCCTTTGCCAACGCTTCTCTCGCCCCAGAAGAGCGTGTCTGAAGGCTGCTGAGGACGGTTGAGACCCACTGTTCCTCATC